>JBJEGC010000033.1:0-70290 GCA_051874695.1 Candidatus Bruticola sp. | reverse complement strand
CTAAAAATTCTCGCAAACCATCTTAAGATTCTCGCAAACCATTTTATGCGTTATATCCGGTCGGGGATATATAGGAGTAGTTTTAGTAATTGTCGGGATCTTAACCGTTTCACTTACGGCGAAGTAACTACGAAAGAAATACTGCAGAACCAAAAAAAGCGCCTACTGGTGTAACACACAATAGAGCGCTTTTTTATGATTTTAGCTTGTTAAGCCGCAGTACGAAAGCTTACCATCTGGGAGGACCACCTGGTCCGTCGGGACCGTGATGATGAGGTCCGCCGGGCCCTGGGCCAGGGCCCCATGGGTCGCGGTGGTGGTGAGGTCCGCCAGGTCCTGGGCCAGGACCCCATGGTCCGTGATGGTGGTGATCTGGACCTGGAGGCGGGAACAAGCTGCCGGGCGGCGGTGGCGGAGGAGTGCGGAACAGGCCACCGGGACGATGACCGTGTGGAGGCGGCGGGGGAGTCGGGAAGGGAGTGTAAAGGCTGGCTCTGACAGTTTCTTCCGCTGTCTTGGAGGCCGCACTCGATACAGCTGCAGCTCCTAAACCTACGGCTGCACCTGTAACAGCAGCTTTACCGACATTAGAATTAAAAACACTGTTAGCTCCAACCGTATTGAAGTTAGTAGGCTGAGCTGGCTGACCAGACTGAGCTGCCTGCTTAGCCATTTGCTTATTTTGAATATCGTTGCCAATTTTGGCGCCTATACCGCCGCCTAAGATTGAGCCGAGCACACTACCGCCCATCATACCTAAGGGGCCGCCCAACTTCATACCCAGATTGATACCTAGTAAACCACCGATACCTTGACCTATGACGGAACCGGCGTAACCTCCCATACCAAAATTGGGCATAGCTGCGGGATTAGCTGCTCCGTCGAGGGGAATGCTGTTATCAAGAGCGGCAGCCATGATGGGCACACCAATGACAGCACCAGTTAGGCTGGACATAGCCATGGCTGTCATGGGGCTCATAGCAGGACCGAATATGGAACCCGGCCCCATGGGGCCTCCGAAAGGACCAGGTCCTCCGAAGGGAACACCAGGAGTGAACATACCAGAACCTCCACTTTAAAAGATCTCGCCTCATAATACCATAGATTGGAGGCGTGTAGATGAGGATAATTGTGAACATTTAGGGCAAAATTGAGAATAATTTTGCTCTAAATGTTCATTTTATTTATATAACTGAGAAATGAGCAACCTTCTGCTGTTCAGCTTATGGTTTGTGAAAGAAAATTCCCCTGCAGAATTGCAATTCTGCAGGGGAATAGAGCGTTTTTAGACGGTTAACAGTGAAATACCGAAGTCTTTCAGTTCATAAATTATTTTACCATCTGTCTCTAAAACGCCGTCAGCTTTAATATAAGGATTGGCTCCTTGGCCTATTTCCGTAATTTCCGCTCTAACTGTAGTTTCTTTGTTAGCTTGAACTACCTGACCTCGATAGAGCCAGCGATGCGGACTGTTTAGCACAATGGACGAGAAAGTGTGGCTGTTTTGTAAGTTAGGCCATATTTTTAAAGCAACGGCTTTAAGAAGCTGAATAAAAGCCTCTAATCCTAACGAGCCGGGCATAACCGGATCTTGGAAAAAGTGAGCTTTAAAGAACCATTCTTGCGGATCGATAAACTTTTTGCCTATAGCGGCTCCCAAACCTGCTTTGCCTCCCTGGGGATACCAAGCATATTCATCGAGCATGAGCAAAGCTTTGCCCGGTAAGGCTAATGGAGCAGGCCTGTTATCTTGAATATCGTTTGGGGTCAACGGAGACAGTACCGGCAGTTTCTCAAACGGTACCTCTTGGGCTGGATACCACAAATGTTTTGCTGCTCCGCGTACTCCGACTTGATCGGCCAGAGCCTTTTCTGTAAAGAAACCAAAAGTCGTTTTACCTTCGTAAATGAGATGTCCTTGTTGGCTCATATTCATATCGAAGTCTTGAATGATGAGACCGCCGGCTTCTGAAGATTTAGTTAGGCGTACTCTGATGGTTACCGTACCAGACTTAGGGTGGAGTTCTTCATGCAGAATGGAAGTGCCGCCCAAGTTGCGGTAATGCAGATTTTCTCTGCTGTGTTTAGAAGAACCGGCATAACTGGAAACCCAACCGCAAACTTGCAAAGCTATTTCGTTAAGAATACAGAAGGGCATGCGTCCTGTATGTCCTGCTTTGAAATACCAGGCTTTTTCAGGTATATCGTATTGAGCTTCTACCCATCCTCCGGGCACAGTTTTAAGGAAAGGATGATCTGCACTGACAACGCGACTGACGAACTGGTAGGGAGGTCCGGGCAGTCGAGCTATAAACCGAGTATCAAACTCGGTAAACTCAGGTCCAAAGGCTAAAGAAGGCTTGCCTACGGCAAATTGCATAAACTGCTCCTCATTGAATATAGCCTTTTTTATAGGATCTCCTTTGTGAGTTTTTTTCGGACATCTGCTCTTCCACAGTTCTTCCAATTTGGCTCCAGTAGTTCCAGTCAACTGCATAGAGACATTTTCAAAGCCCACAACTCTTTTATTATCTGCATACATAATTGCGTCTGCAATAACGTAAGGCTGAGGATTGTAGCCAATTTCTTTTATCTCTACTTGGTAGCGCACCGTTTTTGTCGTTTGTAGTACCGGACCGCGGCACTTAAGAACGGCTTTCACGCCCAGAACCGGTTCATAAGCTATTTGGTCTTTTTCGCCGACCCAGCCCAAGCGAGCTAGTAAGAAGCGCAAAGCGTGGGCACAGCACTCGTACATTAAGGTGCCGGGCATGACCATGTCGTCGACAAAATGACAAGTAAGGTACCAGTCTTCAGGATGAACGTCTGCTTCGGCTACAACCTTGCCTAGTCCCCAACGTCCTCCGTGGGGATCGCACTCAGGAATGCGGTGAATTAGGCGCAGCAGACCTGAAGGAAGACTGATGGGATGCTGCAGCGGCAGACCGGAAAAATCGGATCCGAAACAGGCCTCTAAATCGCCATGGCGCAGAGCTTCAACTTGCTCAAAGTTGTAGCTGCTGGGACTTAGAGGTACTAAATCTTTCATATTGGGATCCTTCCGTCCTTGTTTGGGACGAAGGTTATCTTCAGTCAGTACTAAACCACCGTTGTTGCGGATTTCTTGATGGGTGAAGAAACCGGCGCAACCATTGCGCATAGTGAGGAAAGTTTGTCCGCTTATAGTTGCTTCGTATTCGAAGAAAAAGAGCCATGTATCACCTTGGTTGATGAAACGTTTGATGCGAATATCGTAATGAACAGTCTCTCCCGGTTGAGGTAGTCCACGATGGAAAGTGACATTGGCATCTAAAAGGCGGTAGACACGCTTCCCTTTAGCTTTAAAATCGATACCCAGCCAGCTGCAAAGGAACAGGTCGGCTTGTCCCGCTTCTACTGAAATAAAGACCGGCGCCCGGCCGCCGTCCAGGTACCACATGCCGGGAACCACGTCGTGTTCGGTTATAACTCGCCCGGAACCTAAGGAAAGCGGTTCACCTTCCACGGATATTATGCGGTCTACCAACATAAGCGGTTCACCTGGCAAACGGACACGCGTAGAATAATTATCAATAGGAGCAAACTGCTCGCCTAATACATGGCCAATTTTACCTACAGCAAACTCCAGACAAGCCTTCCTATCCATAAAGACATGTTGATTAGGAGGAGCTAGTGAAGGTTTGTTGCCGCAAATATATCCGTCAGAAGCAGTAAACTCTATGCCGTGCAGTTTGGTTTTATAAGTAGCTGTAGGGACATAGGCCGCTCGAGGGGACGAATTTTTAGGTTCGGTAACTGAAGTCTGCCTGTCGACCGAATTGTTTGCTGTAATTTTGAGATTGTCAAGCAACGTTTCATTCGGTGCTGTGTTCTCTTTGTCTTGATAGGGGCTACTAAAAACGTTGGCAGCCGGAACCGCTGACTGACAGGACCGAGAGACTAAGCCTTGATTAGCTAAATTTTGGGTTAAAATACTTTGACGCTGCAGCAAATCTGCAATGGCTTGGGAGCTTTCTTTTACAAAGTTAAGCCATTTTACATGACTTTGCTGGGAGAGTTCGGCAGAAGTTAGCAAAAGTTTTTCTATATGTTCCATAGGACTGTCAAGCGAGCTGCCGTTTTGAAGTGTAGGGGAATTTACCCCACTACCGTAGCAAGAGCTCTGCAAATGGGCTGCAGGTAAACCTGCAAGATCAGAACTGAGCTGATCGCTTGACTTATTCTGTAAACTGCTCATGGCTGTTTTATCACCGTTTTGCAAATGTTCGGCTGCCGTCGTAAGTTCTTGAACTGCTGGAGAAACTGCTGAAATTTGCGGTTCATTAGGCAAATAAGTATCATTAAATAACGCTTTGTCTATACGGGAAGCCGGTTGCTCCTCTTTTGCTTGTGTAATTGATGCTGCGGCGCGAGGAGCCTTATCTTGAAGGGGAAGAGCTACTTTTTCAGTTGTGTTAGCTTGAGAATAGGCTACATCATTCAGAGGAGGATCGAAAGGCTGACGTCCTAAAGCAACTTTTAATAAACGTTGGCTTGTAGCTTCGGGTTTGACTTCGCTTTCCGAGAAAAGACTGCTCAGATCGGGACGCAGCCCTTGGCTGATCGCTCCGGCTAACAGGCATTCTAAAGAAGTTAATTCCGACTTGCCTCTGTTGCTTAAACTTATAGCAAAATGGGGCTTATCTGCCAAAATATTGTTAATCATGCGGGTACATGAAGCCCCAGGCCCCATCTCCAGGAAGATACGCACTCCATCCTGCCAAGCCTGACGGATAGTTTTAGTGTAATCGAAGCCGAAACGCCCATGAGCGACAATGGAATCAGCTATTTTTTCTGAAGTTAAGTTGTAAGAGCAATGATAGTAACCGCTGTAGAAATCGATGCCTGCAGGCGGATCGCAAGGTAAGTGGTGCATGTCCCAGTATTGCTGAGCTACAGGATCGAGACAGTCGCAGTGAACTGTGTCCACACCGCTAACTAAAATAGCTTTAGTGTTTAATTTAGCACAAAGCTTATTTATGGCTTCACGGGTGCCTCCTACCACACATTCGTTGTCGGTATTTACGATAAGCAAGCGCACCTTGGGAATAGAAGCCATAGCCTCTTTTACTTTAGGGGCCGGAACTCTTATTAAACCTGCCATCCATTCAAACTGGGAGGAGGAAGAAATATTCCACGCTCTTCTGGCCGCCAAGCATTTGCCAGAAAGCTGCTCTCGGAACAAGTTAGAGCCTTCCATACGTTTGTACATAAGATCTCTTTCGGGCCAAGCTCTGAGAGCAAAGAGAGCCGCCGATTCTCCCAAGCTATAGCCGATAGCCGCTTGAGGCTCTATGCCCAGACTGCGTACCGCATCGGTAGCCAGCATGGCAAAACTAACCTGACTGAACATCATTTTGTGGGTATCAGAGGTCAGCTTCTTGATGGCATCGTGCTGCCAGCCATCAGACCAATCTAGGCGATAAGGCTGATTCCAACGGGCCATAAATTCGTCGGCCATATAAAGATTTTCCCGATCGAAGCGTTCCATCAGTTCAGGGAAATGCAGGGCCAGTTCTCTGCCTAAACCTAAGAAATTGGCTCCCGATCCGGGGTACACGAAGGCTGTACGTCCTTGTTGGGCTAAGGGTTCCGGACTGTAGAAAATGGAATGATTGGCCAGGGGTTTATCTGCGTAATTTTCTAAATGTTTTATAGCGAGTTTTAAACGTATATGAAATTCGCTCCATGGCTCCTCTGTAGTTAAATCTGTAACAAAAGCCATGGCCAGCTTGCTCTGTTGGTTTTGGCGTTTGTGCCAAGAAGCTCCCAATTTCATCAAGCTATCAGCTTCCTGGTTATCCTGGGACCACAAATTGGCAGCTTCATCCTGCAGCTGCTGCAATTGTTGTTTAAGCTCCTCAGCAGACTCCGCATAGGAAGCAAATATTACGGATTTGGCTTTTTCTACAACTTGCCTACGGGATTGTATTGTAGCAGGCTGTTTTTTTAAGGCAGTTTCAATTTCGGGAGCTTCTTCCAAAATAAGAGCGGAAGCCTGCTGAGGATAGGAAGTACATAGCACGGCAGCACGGCGGGGACCGTCGGCTCGTCGTCGGAACCAGAACGAAGGTTGAGTATGAACACAGAAGCGCGAGTCTTCCCAATCTTGTCCGTTCAGAGGCTTAATAAAGCGGGGGAGTGCCGGCAGAATGTGTCTGCTAAGGCTGAAGGCTGTTTTGGCTGCCGAAGCTAAAGCTGAAGCCGCGCCGCAATGTCCGATAATAGAGCTTACAGAACCTATCGACAGAGGTATATCGCCTTTGTCTGCAACGTGTTTTATTTGTTGCAAGTTTTCGTTGTAGCAGGAATCTGTTAAAAGGGATCCGTTGCTAAATTCTAGATAACTCAGTTTCTCTGGTTGTACATCTGCTTGAGAACAAGCTTGTTCTAAAGCTGACTGGACGAAGGAAGGTTGACCAGGCTCGTCGATCGATCCTGAAGCTTGGCCAAATCCTTTCACCACACAATAAACATGATCACCGTCGCGGCGGGCGTCGCTCAGGCGTTTTAACACTAAGCAGCAGCAGCCCTCGCCGTATTCATTAAGCTGGTTAGCAAAATGGGAATGAGCTGTCCGCACGTCTCCTTGCAGATCGATAGCGCCTACTAAAGCTAAATTGAGCTTTCTACTTTGTAAAGCTTGGCTCCCCAACTTCAGAGCTGTCAGACCGGAAGCTTCTTGAGATGAAACTGTAAAAGAGCAACCTCCGAATTGGAATTCTCGGGCAGCTCGGCTAGCGGCAATACTGCCCAGCGCTCCCATAGTACGTGTGGCGTCAAGAGGAGCTGAAATTTCATTTTGCAGCTTTTTTAGCCAAGCTTCTTCTTGGTTGCTGTTTAAATTAAGTAGTTGTGAAAGCTCATGAGCCTTCTTCTCTAAATGCCAGCGTAAATTAAAGTTAGTCGAATTTAGATCGAGGGCAATACCTACAAAGGCTGCTGCTCCGTTGCGGCGTTGGCGAAGAGGTTGCTTGGCGTCGAGCATAGCTTGAGCAGCCGTACTTAAAAGCAAAGTTTGTTGAGGTAAAATGTTCGGGATATCAGCCGGAGGCACACGGAACTGACCAGGGGTTACAGACACTTCTTTGATATAGGCCTGCTTAGTTTCAGTTGGAGTATCTATGCCCTGCCAGCGGTTTTCAGGCAGCTCTTCTAAGGCAGAAAGTCCGCCGAAGATTGCCTCTTGAAATTTTTCCGTGCTGTCTAGAGATCCGAAATGGCAGGCTATACCGATAACGGCCACCGGGTCTGTCGGGGCGGTCTCATCCGATTCCAGCTTTACATCGGGGCTGGAGGTTGCAGTTTGAGCGGATGTTTTATCGGAAGAAGTTGTATATTCCTCTAAAATTACGTGGGCGTTAATGCCACCAAAACCAAAGCCGCTGACAGCAGCCCTGCGCGGGCGATCGGCCGTTTTCTTCCAAGGCAGTTCCTTATTTCCTACTCGGAAGCAGCTTTCTGCCAAAGGCAGTCCGGAACGGTTGAAATTAACCTGAGGAGTAATAACTTCGTGCTGCATATTAAGCAGCACTCTGATAAGGCCGGCTGCCCCGGCTGCAGTAAGCAGGTGCCCAATCATCGATTTGACAGAGCGAAGTTGGCAGACTGAACCTTGAGGAGCATTTTTCCAAAGAGTCTGCAAGCTGTCGAACTCCACCTTGTCGCCTACGGGAGTGCCTGTACCGTGACACTCTATTAGGTCGATGTCCCAAGGATTAAGATGGCATATTTCATATGCTTGACGCAAGCTGCGCAATTGCCCTTCGCTGGAGGGAGCAACTAAACTGCCTTCAATATCGTTGGAAAGTCCGGTACCTTTAATAACAGCATAAATTTTATCCCCTTGAGCTTCGGCGTCGGAGAGGCGTTTCAATACTACCAGGCCGCAGCCTTCGCCGACCATCAGGCCGTCGGCCTTTAGGTCGAAAGGAGAGCAGACTCCGCTGGGGGAGAGAGCCCGCAAGGCAGAAAAACCCATCTGCGTGTATAGACAATTGGGACGAGACACACCTCCGGCTATCATGGCCTCTGCTTTGCCATTGCGCAGTTCTTCGCAAGCCAACTCAACAGCTACTAAAGAACTGGCGCAAGCTGCATCGAGAGTACTGCCTCCCAGGCCTAAACCTAAGCGCTCAGCAACAAGCTGAGCCGGTAAACCTACGGGCGAATTATTGATGGCTCTAACTTCTGAGGAATTTTCGCTGCTGTGACTGTCCGGTTTGGCTGAAAATTCAGCTATATCAGGTTGAACTGACGCCAGCTTGCTATACAAACGCTCGGAGAAGTCGGCCCCTAAAATTTTTTCGCTCAAATCGGAAGTTGTATCAGTCGGCAGTGCGATAGCTGCCATGATTATGCCGGTTCGTGCCTTGTTGACAGCTGCACTTTGCAGAGCCTGTCGGGCTGTATTTAAGCTTAAAACAAATACTGGGTCCGTTCCACAGGGCAGACCTTCATCTTCAGGAGAAGGAAGATCGTGTAGATAATAGCCGCGTGTACAGCGCAGACCATCCGCTTGAGGGAGAGGGCTCAAATGTTTGGCGTCATCAATAGGCCAACGATCTGCGCTCGGATGTTCCGAAAGATCTTGAGCCTCTTGAAGGCGTTGCCAATACTCTTCAGTATTGTGTGCTCCGGGAAAGTTTAGACCGATGCCGACAACGGCTATATCTGTATTACGTTTTGCCATGTTTGATAAACCCGTATTATGTAAGCTTAAAACTATGTACTAAAAGCTGTTGCTGCGGAAAGATTCAGCTAGGGAAGGACTCATAATCCAGTGGACATCGCGCCATTCGGCCAATATGTCTCCCTGCCCATCTGTTAAAAAGACATCGCCGTGCATTTGGTTGGCATCTACTTCTTTGGGATAGAGAAGAATTTGAGCCTGGTCAGGGAACCGATCTACATATTGACGATAGCTGCCGCCGAACATGGGTAGAGAACAGAGACCACACTGAGCACCGCTCCATAATAGACCGCTCTGCAAAGCACAGTCTAGGTATAGAGGATGGGTAATAGGAGTCTCTTGAGGAGAGCTCATTAAAGTATACCCGCTGTCAGCCACATCGGCAGCTAAGCCGTGCTGTCCGCAAGCTTTGACCCTGCTGATGCCTCGCAGTTTAGGTCCATGGAAAAGATACTTATCGTAAGCTTCTGCAATGGTGCAAGGATAGCCATTCTCTTCCAGGTGCTGCAGACAACGGCCCTGCAACGGGCGATCGCTCGGCTGCAGAGTTAGCACAGCCGTACCTTCGGCACATTTGCGAGGCACTGAGTCGGACCGGCGATGCTCTATAGCGAAGAAAACGCGCTTTTCTTCCCCCGTTTGCTCCGTTCGGTTAATAACTACGCCTATTTCTGAATCGGCGATATTCCTGTCTGGCTGTCCCTGCTCTCGGCCTAATGGCAAAGTAACAGGACGCAGCACTCTGAGGTTATCACATCCCAGAAAGCGGTATTGAGGGAAGTACTTGTGACAGGCCTGAGCCGCCAGCTCCACCATTAAAGCTGCCGGCATGACAGAGTGGCCGCCCAAAATATGATCCTCTAAAAGGGGATAATATTCGGAGTTGAGCGTGCGACTATAAGGATTACTGTGGTTAATGTCAGACCAATCAGCAGATGGTGCGGCGGTTTCGTCCGAAGACGCGCGATTTAGAGGCCGGACGGGCTGGGAGCCCGTCAGCGCAAAAGGGCG
The DNA here is from genome assembly GCA_051874695.1 of Candidatus Bruticola sp. Taxonomy (GTDB): domain Bacteria; phylum Vulcanimicrobiota; class Xenobia; order Xenobiales; family Xenobiaceae; genus Bruticola. The sequence continues at coordinate 60,548 of JBJEGC010000033.1, read as the reverse complement.
CTGCGAATCGTTTCCCTTCTCTTCCTCGTTGCTGTCAAGTCCCAGCGATTTCGCCAAACGACTCACTTCCTCAGGGGGCTGCGCCTCTCCGTTTTCATTTAAATCAGTTTCGCAAGGCACGTTAAAGCCGTCTCCCATAATCAGTTCACAGGCTTGATCGCGACCAAACAAAATTTCTGCCGTTAGGGCTCTGGCTCCACGTCCTCTCTCTATAACTTCAACACCTAACTGTTCAAATTTGCGTTTAAGACTTTCGTCTACCATGCCGCCTTCCCACGGCCCCCATCCCATGGCTTTAAAACTGGTCTTAGGATAGAGAGCACTGGCAGCATAAGTAAATTTGTTCATTACTTCGTTAGCCATAGCATAGTCGGCTTGACCAGGACGGCCGAATCGAGCCGAGACAGAAGAGAACGTAACTACAAACTGTAGAGGTTCATCTTGCAAGGCCTGCATAAAGTTGTAAAGGCCGTGTACTTTAGTGTCAAAGACCATATCAAACTGGTCATCAGTTTTGTCACATATATACCGATCGGCCAAAACTCCGGCACCGTGTATAAAACCTGCAATGGGGCCGAAGCGCTTGCGAATATCGGCTACTATTTGGGCAATTAAGCTGTCATCGCGCACATCGAGAGAAATATACTCTGCCTGCGAGCCGCAAGCCCGAATATCGCCAATATTTTTAGTAATTTCCCGGTTAATTAAAATGCGGCGACATTCACTCTCTAAGAGCTTGGGAGAGAGGCTTTTATCACTCTGTTTGGCTTGCTGGTAAAGTAAAGCCTTCAAATCGCGGGCTGTCTGAGCTGATTTTGTTTGAGTCCATTCCGGTACGGGAATAGGGGATCGTCCCATGAGAACAAAATTAAACTGACCGTGCTTAGCTAAAAGTTTAGCGCACTCGGCAGTCACGCCTCTGGCTCCACCTGTAACAATAATTGTAGAACCGGGGGTGGGCAGATTCTCAGGACTGAAGTTGAGCTTTTCCTCACGCAATACCGGAATGCGGCGCACACTGTGGCGATCTATGCCTACTTCATTGCTGCCGTCAATAAGCAACTCTGCAATAAGTTCCGCTGCAATGCGATCGGGATCGGTGTCAACACAGAAGTCAAAAGAACGACTACGCAGGTTCGGATACTCCTGGGCGACCACTTTAGCTAAACCATGTAAGCCGGCTTCAATGGGATTGCTAGCTTCGTCGAAAGTTCCGAAATGGCCGTCCATGCGAGTAACGGTCAGGAATAAACTGGGAGCCTGATTTATTTGCTTCCAAATTTTGCATTGCTGACGTACGAGGTTGAAGCAGTCTTTGAGAGCCTCCTCGGCAGTATTGCGTTTGAAGAATAAGTCGCCGGTTTCGTAGAGGGGGAAGCTAGGCATGATGACTATCAAACCCGCAAAGCGACTGGCCATACTCAAATGCTGATCGTTCAGCGGCTGTTCTTGGCTTATAACGCAGGCCTGTAAACCGAGTTGCTCCATAGCGGAACACAGAGCCGGAGCAATGTAACCGTCATCCGTAATGACATATAACCCTTGGGCATCGATGTCAACGGTTTTGTTTGGAGCCGGAGCTTCTTCGTAGTAAAGTTTGCGCCGTCTCAGCATTTGTCCGTTGGGCGCTAAAGCAGCCGCTAAAGTTTCAGAAGCAGCTTCTGCCGCTGCTGAATTTAATGAGTCCCTGTTAGTTTTTTCTGCAGCGGCAGGGATATTAGCGCTCTTTGGGGGCGCTGTTACCTTGGAAGCCTCTGCCTCAACGGTATTATGACTTGTTTCGCCGACAAGAGTCGTGCCGGAACCGGGCTCTGAATCTGATTGAACAGTGGAGCCCGTCCCTTCGGCAGAAACTAACCCTTTGTCATTATTTTTTTTTTCTTTCCCGTCGGCAGACGGCTGGGGGCCGTTTTCCGGAGGAGTTGGATGATTATTTTCGCTCAGGCGATTCAGAATGTCGCGTACCGTATGCAGGGAGCCTATTTCGTCGGGGCCTATAGTTGACGCTGCCGGTATAACTTTCTGGACAGCGGCTAAAATTTCTACCCTCTTAATGGAGTCTATACCCAAATCGTTCTCTAAGTCCATGTCTAAACTTAAAGTTTCCAACGGATAGCCGGTCATATCGGCCACAATTTTAAGTATGGCCTCTTCATTACCGACTGTCGAAGTCGCATTGGCTTTGGAGGTTACGTCTTCGGGAGTAGACGGCAGACTAACGCCTAATCGGCCGATAATATCTCGCAGGGTGTGCATAGAGCCTATTTCATCGGGACCAATAGAGTTAGCAGAGGGCAGAGACTTCTGGACAGCAGCTAAAATTTCTACTCTTTTAATGGAATCGATGCCTAAGTCGCTCTCCAGATCCATATCTAAACTGAGCGTCTCGACCGGATATCCAGTCATATCGGCCACAATTTTGACTACGATTTCCTCTGCAGAAACAGATTTAGTAGACAAGCCCGTTTCTACAGCGTCCGTGGTTTGGGCAACTGCCGTTTTATTGGTCGTCAGTTTATCCAAAATTTGACGCAGAGTATGGAGAGAGCCTATTTCATCTGGACTGATTACGGCTGCATCGGGAAGTTTCTTCTGAATAGCGGCTAAAATTTCGACGCGCTTAATGGAATCTACGCCTAAATCGTTTTCTAAGTCCATGTCAAGACTGAGAGTTTCGATTGGATAACCGGTGGTTTCAGATACTACGCCAAGAAGCAGACTCTCCGGAGTTTGCACAGTAATCTCTGTGGGAATCGGAGCGGCCAGAGGGAGACTGGTTTCAGAAACGTTTTCCTGAACCCCACTCAAAACTGCAGTTTCCGTGCCTGAGGCGTTCAGTTTATCGGCAACCTGACGCAGAGTCTGCAGAGAGCCGATTTCATCGGGGGAAATAACTTTTGCCTGAGGGAATTTCTTCTGTACGGCCGCTATAATTTCAACACGTTTTATAGAGTCGATGCCTAAATCGGTCTCTAAATTCATGTCTAAATTTAGCATATCGGCCGGATAACCTGTCATTTCGGCTACCGTACCGAGAATGGCTGCTGTCAAACTGCTCGTCTGTTCAGCGGCCGGAGCGGCAGGCATGTTTAGTTTTATCTCAGCCGCAGGAGAAGCGTGAACTTTTGTTTGGGCTTCCGAAATCGGTCTAGCTAAAGGCTCTGAGGCCGAAAAGGTAGCCATCGCTGAAGCTAAAGGAACTGAGACCGGAGCGGGCACTTCAGCGGGCACTTGGAAATGAGGTTGATGTGCGACCGCCGGAGTAACCGTAGGCTGGACAGAAGCTAAGTTGGCAGTATCGGCCAAAGCCATATGACTGTGGCCATTCGTAGCCAAGTTAGGCGTAGGTAAAGGCTCTGCCCCTAAGCTCAGCTGAGCCAGGTTTTGCTGAGAGGCAATAATACTTTGCAAAGTCTGCTGAATCTGCACTTGGCTGTCCAGGAAACGCAGATGAGCATTAGCTGTTTGCTGCTGTAGAGTTTGCATGGCTTCCAGGCCTATTTGGATGGTTCGGAAGGCCTGACCAAGCATAGAATAGTCCGCTTGTGTGGCTGCTGTGCCACTGATTGGGCTGGGCAAAGAGGCGGAATTTACGCTCACAATTGGGGCAGCAGCCGCTTCTGGAGCGGAGGAGAAGGTCGAGGTTGTCGGCTGAGCTGAGGGAGCAGCGGCAAAGATCGGCTTAGCTTGAGTCTGAATTTTCTGCTCTGCTTCAGTGGCTGTGGGCACACCATAAGAAACAGGTTGCGTCGCAGTTGAAGTTAAGAATGGAACTTCCGGAAGGCTGCGGTGCCTTTCTTCGTTAACGCTAACGCTTTCATGTTTTTCTGCAGTTGGAGCCGCCTCAAAAGCCACTTCCCCTAATTCAACGGGAGCCGACGGATTCACTATCGGATTGTCGCTAACAAATTTGAGAGGCTGATAGCCGTCGACCGGTTTTATAGGATCACAAGTGGGAGCCGGAGCGTGTTTGCCCGGAGTGCGATAATTAGCCCCGCATATAGGCACAATCATGCGCTTGCGGCGCGGCTCATTAATATTTTCTTCCCACTTGGCTAGATTGACCGGATAGCCTAAAGCTGCCAGTTGCGCTAAGGCTTGAGCTAAGCAGAGCAGTTCTCCGCCGCCGCGTCGTCCGTCGGTAGCGATCATATGGTGAGGTTTTGTTCCCAAGATCTTTTTCACCAAACCTGTTAAAACCGTCTTGGGGCCGACTTCAATAAAGGTGCGGAAGCCGTCGGCGTACATATTGTCGATAATGTCAATAAAGCGTACAGAGCTGACCAACTGCTCTCCCAGAGTGCGGCGGAGTTGCTCAATATCGTTTGTATAAACTTGACCAGTTACATCGGCGTAGACCGGAATATTGGGAGCTTGCAGTTTGATTTTTGCTAAAGCCTCACAGAAAGGTTCTTTAGCGGTAGCCATAAGAGAGCTATGGAAAGCGGCCGAAACTTGAAGGCGTTTAGCCGTAATACGGCGGGACTTACAAATTTCTTCGGCTTGGCCGACAGTTTCTTTGGAACCTGAAATAACACCCTGAGAAGGATGATTGCGGTTAGCCAGTACCAAATCGCCGCCGACTTCTTTGACAATCTCCTCAATTGTTGACAGAGGAGCCGAAACGGCTGACATAGCGCCGCGACCGCCATCTCCTTTGGCCATGAGGGAACCGCGCAGAGCCGAGAGAGAGAAGAGATCGGCCTGAGTATATACGTCGGCCTGTTGGAGAGCCACCAGTTCGCCGTAAGAGTGACCGGCCATGGCTTGAGGGATTACGCCAAAGCTGCGCAAAATGGAGGCAGCAGCAGATTCGGCAGCACCCAAGCACGGCTGAGCGGCGCGGGTATCGGTAATGGCTTTGGTTTGGGCATTTTCCTCTCCTTCAGCAAAGGTTTTGATGGGGAAAATGAGCCGAGCCGGATCTTGACTTGCTTCTAAAGTGTTGTGAGCCGTCTCTAAAGTGGTCAAAGCTTCGGGGAAGATGCTGAAAAACTCGCGATCCATACCGACATATTGGCTGCCTTGACCTGGGAACAGGAAAGCAATTTTGCCTTTTTCGGAGGAGGCATCGCCGTAGAAGGAACCCACCGGCAGTGAACCGGAAGCGTCTTTATTTTGCTCCAGAGCATCGGCCAACTCGTTCAATTTGGAAGCGTAATCGTTGGGGCCGCACACCAAAAGGGAGCGCACGGTCGCATCGGCTTGGAAATTGCGGCGTGACAGGCAGGCCTTGTAAGCACTTTCGTAAGCTTTGCAGTCGGCAGCACTGCGGATATCGGCAATTAAAGAAGCTCGTTCTGCAGAACTGAAGGCCCAAATTTGTACGGAGCCATCCCAGGCCGGAACGGTACGCTGGCGATCGTATTCTTCTAAGACAACGTGGAAGTTGCTCCCGCCGAAGCCGAAAGAAGACACACCGCTGCGTCTGGTTTCACCTTTTTTGACAACCCAGGGCTTAGTTTGAGTGCTGATATAGAACGGAGTATCTTCCAAACCCAATTTGGGATTGGGACGGCTGACATTCAGAGTAGGCAGGATAACCTTGTGGAAAAGGGATAGACTGGCCTTGCAGAGGCTGGCAGCTCCGGCCGAAGCCTTAGTATGGCCAATTTGCGATTTCACCGTGCCTAAGGCACAGCTGTTCTTTTTATCAGTGTTTTTAAACACATTTTTTAAAGCGTCAAATTCGACGACATCGCCCACTTTTGTTCCAGTGCCGTGCGCCTCAATTACGCCTATATCAGCGGGATCGATGCCCGCTTCTTTATAGGCCCGCTCTAAAGCCAAACTTTGACCGGGAGCACTGGGAGCATAAATAGCTCCAGAATTTCCGTCTGAAGAAGCTCCCAGACCTTTTATGACCGCATAAATTCTGTCACCGTCGCGCTCGGCGTCGGACAAACGCTTGAGTACCAATACGCCTATGCCTTCTCCTAAAAGAGTGCCATCGGAATCTTCGGAGAAAGGAGCAATATGACCGGAATCGGAGAGGGCCGGAGTCTTGCTGAAGCAAGTGAACATAAATATGTCATTAAAAGTGTCGGTACCGCCGGTCAGCACCATGTCGGCACTTCCGGAGCGGAGCTCGGAAATAGCCAGATGAACGGCCGCCAGAGAACTAGCGCAAGCTGCATCGACAGCGCAGTTGGCTCCGTGCAGGTCGAGGCGATTGGCAATACGTCCGGCTACTACATTTCCCAGTAAGCCCGGGAACGAATTCTCTTGCCATGACACATAAGAATCGGCAATGCCAGCGACCACTTTTTCGGCTGTGGCTTTGTCTACTCCGGCTTCTGCCAAAGCTTTGCGCCAACGTGGATGCCCTAAACGGGCCCCCAGAGGAATAACCATCTCCAGGGCTCCTGTGACACCTAAAATGACGCTGGTGGTATCTTTGGGGATTTCTTTGCCGCCTTGACCGTAACCGGCATCCTCCAGAGCAGCTTTAGCGCCTGCTAAACCAAGGAGTTGAGAGGTATCGGTGGCTTCTAAAACATTGGGCGGAATATTGAATTCTGTAGGATCGAAGGGGTAAGGCTCCAAGAATCCGCCAACTTTGGCATAACAGCGATCCGGACTGCTGTGATCACCGTCGTACAAATCGTTTACCGACCAATGAGTGCTGGGAACCGGGCCGATACAGTCGGTTCCGGTACGCAGAATACGCCAAAAGCTTTGGCGGCTGTCGGCTTTAGGAAAAAGACAACCCATACCAATAATGGCAATGGGCAGATTGTGATTATTTTTGTGATTAGAAGACACTATAACGACTCCTGTAACAGCGAGGCTAATTCTTGGAAGGGAAGAGGTTGGAAGCGCTTCCACTGAGCTGGAAGTTCAATACCCTGATTGCAAAGAAGCGAAGCTCTGGTCAGGATGCAGGCTCCAACCATAATATTGAGTGCTGCCAAATCTGCGTGGCGCTCTTTTACGTTCTCCATGAATGTTCCTTTGCACCACTCGTTAAAGCTGCCCATGGCAGGACCACACCAAATTTGGTAGTCGGCTCGGCGATCAGGAAGACCGGCGTTGGCCCAGCGAGAAGCCTGTCCTAAGTAGGAACGGAATACTAAAGCCATCTTATGCTTAGGATCGAGTTCTGCTTTGGTAATTTGACGAGGATCGCGCTTGGCAAAGAAAGATTTTGTACTTTGCCAAGCCTGGTCAAAATCGGATCGCAGCATAGTTTTTTCTATCTGGTCTCTAACTGAAGCCGGTACTTCGCTAAACGAATTATAGGCGCGATAAACTTCGTAAAGACGTTTGGCCCTGACAGGGAACATAGTTCCCCATTTGAGTACTTGTACGTTTACGCCCATTTCGAACATGTCGGCAGCCGGAGCCATGGCAATATCGGCTGGAGAGGCTTTTGATAGCATTTCCCGCACTACCGGGCTAGAACCCGACTCCTGGCAGGCCTGATTTATCGATCCGGTCATTACGTAAGCGGCGCCCATAGCAAAGGCGGCCGCGGCTGCCTGAGGAGTAGCAATGCCTCCGGCGGCGCCAACTGGCACCTGCCATCCCCATTTTTCCTGCATTCTATCGCGCAGGTCGAGCATGGACGGCAGCAACCCGAACGCCGGGCGGTTGTCCGTATGCCCTCCGCTGTCGGCTTCGGCAGTTATGGCGGAAGCCGGAGGCAGCAGGTGAGCCATTTCGGCTTCTTCCCGCGTGAGTAATCCTTGCTCGGCTAAGGCGGAAATCATCTCCGGGGGAGGAGGAGACAGCAGCTTGGCTGCCACTTCCAGCCTTGATACTTTGGCAAAAATGTGGTGAGGAGTAAAGACCGTGCCGTCGGGCAAACGTCTTAATCCGCTGTAGCGGTAATGAAGCAGAGCCGGGGTTAATCCTAAAAAGGCGGACGCTTCAATGCAGTCGACTCCTTTGTCTATAAAAAGCTGAGCTGTTTTTTGCTCCAGCTGTTGATCGGAAGGGCTATGAATTAAATTGAAACCGTGCGGCAGGTGGCCCAATTTTTGCTTGAGAGAATGAATATGAGCTTCTGCCTCTTCTAAGCTCAGCCCGGCAGATCCGAAAAAGCCCATCATACCTGCTCTGGCCATAGCTTCGACTAAATTCTCCGAAGCTATGGCGTTGGCCATGGAACCGCTTAAGCAAGCATAACGCAGAGCATAAGTGCGGCGGAACGATTCTTGACCGAGTTCATGAGGCGGCAGAGCGGGAGCTAATGCCAGCAGAGGCAGGCTTCCTGCTGTTGTCGAAGCCGGAAACTGACAGATCCCGTCTCCGAAAAGGGTAAAAGGCAGCTCTTGATCTTTCCATACAGAGGGAGAGGCAACTGCGAAAACGGGGGTCTTCAAATTGCGCAGCACAGCAACCGGGTCTGAGTGCTTGGCAGCCGTTTGGGGGGCCCAGCTGCCTGTAACTTTTATGCAGGAATTTGCCATATTAATATATTTTATATCCTTTTATCCGCTATAGACGAAACGCGGTGGAAATTGTTGTTTTAACAGCCGTGCTCAGCTGTGATATTTACCTGAAAACAGCTTGGCGATTTCTCCGTTCCTCAGATGAAGCCACGGCTCTTTCATTCTTAGTTTGTATAATTTACTTGAGTTTAGGCCTACTGTCAAATATTTGCCTATTGGCGGGCTTAGCCTATTCTGCAGTTTTAGTTTTGCTGGACAGAAAAGTCCGCCTAGGTTAAGAGCAGGAATCATCCCTGCTTAAGTGCAAAAATACTTTTATGATCAACCGAGAAATTTTAGCCAAATTTTTTAGATATTACGTTGTGGCTTATCGCCTGGAACACGATATCGACTGGGTAAAAGCCGATGCTTCTTTTTGGAGCTACGAACTGGCTGTGCAATCAGGCAACTCTTCTAAAGTTCCTGTGTTGCGCAAGGCTTTCAAGGGTAAGAATCCCGTTGTCAACGAAGCCGAAGGCAGCGTTGTTTTTAAAGCTCCTTTTTACAAAATTGAAAGTCTGCCCGTATTCGATGAAATGGTCGGTGGCTTAGAGAATAAAGCCAAAGAGCTCAACGGCTCTCGGTTCCAAATTCAGGTGCTCATTTCTCATAAAGACGACGAACTAAAAGAAGACTTTAACAGAGAAATGCAGTGGCAGTGGCTTATTTCCTCTCCCCGCATTTGCGAGTTATTCATTTTGGGTGAAATTAAAGACAATCAATTGGTCTTTGAATCTTGTTTCCATTCCTGCTATCAGTCCGATCATAATCGCGACATCAGCGAAGATATCGCTGTCATGATTGCTCAATGGGAGAAGGTGTATAAAGAAGTTGCTTCTGCTTATGTAGCTCCTGCCGACGAAAAAGCTATTATGTCGGTTATTAAAAAGGAAAACTGGGGAGCCAGTTCTAGCGAACACACTTATCCTTGTGAAAGTCAGGAAGAAGCTGACGAAATTTTTGATACCTGTCAAAAGCTCGGCGTTTTTGAGAGCCGCGGGGTTTCCAAAGAACGTCATCTTCTGCGCAGCAAGTTGGGAATTATTGAAATGACCGATTTGGTGTACAGTCGCCGCTATGCCAGAGCTTATCAACTCTTTGGCTGTGAGGTTGTACCCGAATAAGCCGGATAGCTAGCTATTTTTTGGTTTTTACATAGGGCGGCGCAGACATCACTGAGCCGCCTAAGTTGTTTTTGCCGAGATTGGAGCGCAAATTATGTTTCTTTCCAAATTTAATTTTAAAAGTTTCGTTGTTTCGCTGGCTCTCGTCATGGGGGCGGGCTATTGCTTGGCTAGCGGGACGGCCTGCAGTCACAGCGGTCATACAGAGAAAAATAATTTTCAGCAGAGTAGCGTAAGCTCTGAGACGGTGTCGGTCAGTGATACCGAGCCTGAAGCTGGAGAAAAACAGGTATTGACTTTGGCTACTTGGAATCTGGAGAACTTTTTCGATACAGTTGATGACGATTACAATGACGATGTACTTAGCGAATCGGAATATGCCGATAAATTAACTAGGGTAAGTTCGGTACTTCAGCAAGTTGGCGCCGACATTGTGGGAGTGGAAGAAGTTGAGAATGCTCAGGTTATCTCCGATTTAGGGCGGCGCAGCGGTTATCCGTACTACGTGTTAATTCCTGGCAATGATAAGGTTCGCGGTATAAATGTCGGTGTGCTCTCAAAAGTACCGGTGCGCAACTATGTTACTCATACCCAGGACAGTTTCATTCAGCCTGAAGGCAAGCGTTCTGCAGTATTTTCTCGAGACTGTTTGGAAGTACACTTCAAACACAGCAGCAATTTTACGCTTTTGGTCAATCATTTCAAGAGCAAGCGCGGAGGAGCAGCTACAGATGCCAAGCGCATTGCCCAATCTACACGAGTTAAAGAAATAGCCCATTCGCTTAGTTCTTATCCTACAGCCATATGTGGAGATTTGAATGATACGCCCGAAGCCAAGACACTTCGTCCGTTGCTCAGCTGCACTTTTTTAACCGACGTCTTAGGCCACTTGCCTGAGGCGGAGAGGCGCAGCTTCTTTAATACGCGTTATCAATCGGCTCTTGACTACATTATTGTCAATGAAAAGCTCAGACCGGCTGTAGTGCCCAATAGTGCTATGGTTTGCGCTGATATACCCGATATAGAGAAAGCCAGCGATCACCGTCCAGTTAAAGTTATCTTCGATTTCAATAAAATAAGATAGTTCTGCTTTGGCCCTGACCGTCTGCCTTTCCGTGGCAGGAGCAGATTCAGCTTATGAACATAACATGAAGCTGTGCCGCTTTTGTCTATGAAGAGCGGCACAGCTTCATGCTTTATGTAAATGTTTTTTAGCAACAAGGAAAAATGCCAATGTTTACAACTTGCAATTTTTGGCGCCGACAGAAAAAAAATTTCTTCAAGGCGGTTTTTGTTTTTACTTTGGGAGCAGCTTGTTGCTCATCGGCTTGGGCCTTGCCGCAAGATCCCGCTGCGACAAAAGGCTACGGTGGTGCGACCGGTAAGTCTGCGCACTATTCTGAGTCAGGTCAGCCGCAGCATCAGGCTGTCAACGAATCTGCGTCGTTGGGAAGGCAGATTCGCCATTTAGTGACTGAAACAGAAAGAGTGAGAGGACTGCATTTTAAAGAATCAGTCAAATGTCATTTTTGTACTCAAAATGAGGCCAGCAACTATTTGCTGGAAGCGAATCGTCAAGAGGCTAAGCCGCATATTGACGGACGTCGCAATCTGTTTTTTCATCATCTTGGTTTGTTAGAACAGGGACAAAATTTTAAAAATTATGCTGATCTGCTCTATTCCGAGCAGGTCCGTGGCCTGTACGATACCGTTAATAAAATTCTTTTAGTTGTGACCGATATTTTGGAAGAGCCTAAACTTGATGCCATTATCAGCAAGTTGCTTAACCATTTTAATATTGATTTAAGTGATTTGCTTTTAGTTCATGAGCTCTGTCATGCTCTGCAGGATCAAAATTTCGACTTAGGAGGAAAGCTAGCCTCAACGGAAGGGTGCCTCGATAAAGAATTAGCTCTGACTGCCGTTGCCGAAGGAGATGCTACCAGAACTATGTTTTCTTATTTAGCTTCTTCTATGGGACTTAATGGCGATACTATTTCTAAATATATTGTTAGCTCTCCCCAATTGGTCGAAAAGGGTTTGAATCAGTTTCCCCAACTAGAAAAGGCGCCGCTTATAGTCAGAGCGGTAACGCTTATGCCTTATTTTAACGGTCTCGATTTTTGTCAGGTGTTAGAGGAACAGCAGGGAATTGCCGGTATTAACGGTGCTTTTGCCAATCCTCCGGCCTCAACCGAGCATATCCTTCACCCCTTTAAGCATATAAAAAAAGTTGATCCTCCTAAAAATATCGATTTAAGTGCTTTACCTAGCAGTTTTGGCGACTATGTTAGCTTAGGTGACGATACTGCCGGTGAATACGTTGTTCGAACTTGGATAGAAAAATTTAGCAGAGCCAAGGCTGCTGCAGCAGCCCGAGGCTGGGGAGGAGATACGTGGCGTGTCTATAGTCAGGATTATCAAAGTTATAGCTTAAATGAACTCGGTCAATTTAAATCTAACAAGTTTAATTCTGTCCACAATTCTGCAGGCGGAGCTGAAGGTGCGAACGGGCAAGTGAGTTCAGCGGCAGAACCCGAATCAGGGAATAAGGCGATAGGTGAGTCTAAGTCAGGACTGGACGGCAGTACAGGCAGCTTTGTGGTTTGGGCCTCTATCTGGGATAGTGAAGGCGATGCTAAAGAGTTTGCTGAAGCCGTTAAGAATATACTTGGCTCAAAAGCAGAAATTCATGCTCAAGATCGCAGCGTAATTGTTTTGCTTAATGTTCCCGAGAGTCAAATAAAGTCAGTTAGGGAAGTAATTGCCAAACCCAGCATTATGGTGCGCAATTGAGTTTTTATATTGAGTTCGAATCGCTTCAAAATCAACGAATTACAGGAAAATCAGATATATTTCCAGAAAAATAACGGCACTCTGTCTATCGGGCAGCTGCCGTTTGAGGTGTTGTTTGATGCATATACAAATTTTGTTGCGTATTTGCGGTGACGGTGGTCGTCGTTTTATGGGGCCGGGTCCTTATGCTTTGCTGCGGGGAGTGGAAAAGTACGGATCCATACGCAAAGCGGCTATCAATTTAAATATGTCTTATGCTAAGGCTCATCGTATTCTTACCTCTTTGGAAAAAGAGTTGGGAATCAGACTTATGAATCGATACATAGGTGGTTATGAGCATGGTGGGGCTGAGCTTACCGACGGGGCTCGAATATTGCTGAAGCACTACGATGTCATATTAGAAAATCTCAATAAGGCGGCTGAAGGGCCATGGCAAGATTTTTTACGGACAGCGGAGCAAATAAAGCAAGAACAGAGGCTAAGTTCCGCTGCATTGAACGAAAATGAGGAACTTAACTGTTAGGGAATTGACCTTTACAGCCATGCTGACCTGTTGTAATTCTGTTTCAGAATTGGTAATAGGTACATTGCTTCATATCATCAATTTCTCTATGAAAGGGTCTGTACTTGTAGGCCTCAACGTTATGGTCTACACGGTCCTCTTTAGTCGCATACCGCGTTTCGGTATTATTACTTTGTGCGGTTTGGGTACGGCAGCGGTCAATTTTTTAATTACGGGCGGATTCAAATTTTTTGCACTTTACTGCATCGTTCTTGAAGCTTTAGTTGTCGATATTATTTTTTCAGTTTTTAAGTTCAATAGAGGCAGTATTATAGCCTCATGTATCGCCGCAGGTCTGACCGCCTGTTTGTGTGGATTTGCCAACGCTTTTTTATTTTTAGGTATCGATTTGGAGCAGGCCTTGCAGCGTTTATCTCAAAGCTCGCTCACGGTAGGTCAGCCCTTGGCTGCAATTGTGGCTTTTATTGTCGGCTGGCGAGTTCTGGCGGGGGTGGTTTTCGGTCTTATTGCCTGCAAAGTCATCCGCTTGCTCAGTCCTGAAATAAATAATATTGATGCATTTCATTACAGAAACGAACAAGAAGTAGTAGACTTAGGGCGCAGTAATGCGAAATTGAAAGTTGAGGATAGTAGTTTAAATGGGTAAACTCAAAACTTTTCTTTTTACTTTTGGCTTAATGGCGTTGATGCAAATTGGTTGTGCCGCTGAGCAGGCAACTTCCATCGATCTTCCTGCTCCTGAACAGAGCGGAGGCCGTCCCATTATGGATGTTCTAAAAGAGCGTCGCACCGAGCGCAAATTTGACATCAACAAAGAAGTTCCCGATCAGATTCTCAGTAATTTGCTTTGGGCTTCTTGGGGTGTAACTAGGAGCAATGGCAGACGCACTGCTCCTACTGCCAGAGACAGTAGGAATATCGATATTTACGTAGCTAAGGCTGATGGACTGTGGCGTTACGATGCCGTGGCCAATAAACTTGTTTTGTTTAAGAGCGGTGATGCCCGCCGCGGCCAATTCAAAAACGCTCCTTTCTCTTTTTATTACGCCGCTCCAGCCGCTCCTGAAGGCCATTTCTCCTACATGCATGCCGGTTCGTTGTATCAGAATGCCGGTCTTTACTGCGCTTCCTGCGGATTAGGCAACGTTGTAGTTGGCGATCCTTCAACCTTGGAGTCTATTAATCGCGACTATAAGTTTGATAACGGCTATCAAGTTTTGGTTCTCCAATCTTTCGGCTGGCCCCAGGCTAAATCTGCCAAAAACGCGTCTAACAAGTAGAATGTAGTTTTTAGGCAGGGTTCTATCTGTTTTCCTGTTTAAATACTTTATAAAAGCGGCGGTCGCTCTCTAATTAGCGCCGTCGCTTTAGTTTTAAGGCCTTTTATACGCTCTTAAGCTGTGCGCCATCTCAGCTTACAAATATTGATTAAGAGGTTAGTTTGGGGCTTAAAAGGTAAATGCGGAAGGCTGTAGGAAGCACTTAGAGCCAATTGATTGCAGTTGAGGAGGGTAGCCTTTTCAACTGTATGCGCTGTACAACAAAAAGGAGTTACAAAAACAAGTATGTCCGACACTCTGTTTATAGTGGATACTATGTATCAGATATTTAAAAACTTTTACGCTTTGGGCGGAGCCCGAGGTTTAAGAAGTCCTCAGGGCGTACCGACCTCAGCCGTTTACGGGCTGGCTAAAACTCTGCGCAGTTGGCGTACAAAATTAGGTATGGAATATTGTATTTGCACTTTTGAAAGCTCTGTGCCAGTTTTTCGCCGAGAAATTTCTCCTTTGTATAAGGCGAATAGGCCGCCGCTCGATCCGGATTTAAAGGTACAAATTCCCCTTTCCATTGATGTGTGCCGTCATTTGGGTTATAAAGTGCTCTATGCTGATGGGTATGAGGCTGATGATGTAATCGGTACTTTGTCGGCGGCAGCCTTAAAGAGGGGCTGGAAAGTGCGCATTCTTTCTAAAGACAAAGATTTTGCCCAGTTGCTCGCCTTGGAGGGAGATATTGCTGTAATGCTCCCTGCAGAAGGAAAGAGCAGTGAACATTATGTTGATAAAAATAACTGCCCGGACAATTACTGCGGCGTGCCGGCAGAACTGATAGTTGATTGGCTGGCTTTGATGGGCGATGCGTCTGATAATATTATTGGTGTAAAAGGCATAGGTGAGAAAACCGGTGCCAAACTCATAAACAAATTCGGCAGTCTAGAAAACGTAATAAAGCAAGCCGAACTCTGCGGACGCTTTGCTTCGGCTATAAAAGAAGCGCAGGAACGTTTGAAAATAAATAAAGTTTTAGCTTCTATCTGTCAAGATGCCCCTCTACCTGTGCGGATGGACAGTTTAGATGAATTTAAAATTCAAGATCCCGGAGCGGAGGCAGAAGACTTTTGCCAAAAACTAGGTATAAAGTTCGCTTCTTTAATTTGAGCTACGGCCTGTTATGGCAGGTTGTCTGTATATAATACTACTTAGTTTATGTAATCGTTTTTTGAGTTAGGATCAGCTATAAAAAAGCCCGAAGGCTGCACCGGCAGTTTCTCTGCTAGTGAAGTATTCGGGCACTATTAATTTTTAGAACCGATTATGATTATTTTTTCATTTCTGGCAGAGCCGCAATCTCTTGCATAAGGTAAACAGAAGCAGCTATGCCGGCGTGGAAGTTTTCTAAGGAAAGATGCTCATTGGGAGCGTGAATTTGTTCGTCTTCCAGACCTACGCCCAAGAGGACAGCCGGAATATCGAGCACTTTAGTAAAAGTAGAAACGATAGGAATGGAGCCGCCCTCGCGCACTTTTACGGGAGTGGCGTTCCAAGCTTTTTGGGCTGCAATGTTGGCCGCGCGCAAAACGGGATCATCGGGAGAAGTCATCCAGGCGGGCCCGCCGTGATCGAACTTTACACTTACAGTAACAGCCGGAGAAGCTAAACGTCTGATTTCAGCTTCTAAGAGTTGAGCAATTTCTTTGTCGTCTTGATCGGGTACTAAGCGGCAGGAAATTTTAGCATAAGCCTTGGAGGGAATAACCGTCTTCGCACCTTCGCCAGTAAAACCACCCCAGATGCCGTTTACATCGAGGGTAGGTCGAGCCCATCTGCGCTCAATGCAGCTGTAGCCTTCTTCACCGCAAAGCTCCGGAGAACCGACCATCTGCCGATACTCTTCTTCGTTGAAATCGAGGCCCTCCCACTCTTTGCGCTCTTCTTCAGAGAGAGGGCGCACTTTGTCGTAGAAGTGAGGGATAGTAATGCGGTACTTGTCATCTTTGAGAGCGGCAATAATACGGCAGAGCTCATTGATGGGATTAGGTACTGCTCCTCCGAACATACCGGAATGCATATCGCCGTCGCCGCCCTTAATTTCTACTTCGAGATAGGTGAGGCCTCGCAGACCGTAAAGCAGAGAAGGACGTCCGGGAGCGTACATGGTGGTGTCGGAAATAACTAAAACGTCAGCCTTGAGCAAATCGGCATGGTCAACAATCCAGTTGTCGAGGTTGGGACTGCCGCATTCCTCTTCACCTTCAATGCAGAATTTTAAGTTGACAGGCAGGGCTTTAAGGTCATTGAGAGTTTTGGCAGCTTTAATATGTACCAAAAATTGTCCTTTGTCATCGGACGTGCCTCGGGCATAAATTTTGCCGTCGCGAATGGAAGGCTCAAAAGGAGGGGTCTCCCATTCTTCAATGGGATCTTCGGGCTGTACATCATAGTGGCCGTAAACCAAAATAGTAGGACGATCAGCTTTTTGCTCTGATTCGGCATAAACTATAGGATGACCAGGAGTAGGCATAATTTCAGCCTTGTTTATACCTGCTTCATTGAGCTGGCGCACCACTTCTTGAGCGCAGGCTATCATGTCCTGCTTATGGTTCTCATCGGTGCTGACGCTGGGAATGCGCAAAATAGATTTGAGATCTTCCTCAAATTTGGCAGCATTCTCTTTCAAGTAGGTGGTAATTTCCGTCATTAATATCCTCCTGTTTGAGCTTTTTTTAACAGCCAAACTTCACTGTAAAATCGATTTGAGCTACTTCGCCGAAAGGGGTAGCTCCACTGAGCCCTCAGCTTCACTTCGACAGATAAGTGGCATTACTTACCTGGTTTTTTACAAAGCTGCAAGTTTGTCTTTGCTGAAAGGCTGCAACAGCCTGGAAGGCAAAAAAAAACGAGCTCCGGGTGTCAAACCCGAAACCCGCTTAACATAGGGGATTGCTATTCTACAGTGGCGGAGTGACTGGGATTCGAACCCAGGTGGGCCTTTTGGACCCTCACGCTTAGCAGGCGTGCGCCTTTAACCTCTCGGCCATCGCTCCGTGGAACGCAGTGATTATACTAATAACTTATAAAAAAGGCAAGAGGTGTTTGGCAAAAAAAAATATTTTTTTTGATGTAATATACTGAGGTTGATAGTCGTCGCTTTAATCGATTTAATTTTCTCCTTGCCAATAGTCGAGATTGTTTTAATTTGTCGATGGTTGAAGGTCACCATAGGTTTAAGAGTATGGCAAGAAAAAGAGGATATAATGGAGAATAGGGCGTTTTTCTGCGGATAAGCTGGTTTTTAACTATTGTGTGTTATCCGTTTGGGGGCTGCTTCCACGGCTCAGTCTGAAAGTGTGCTTGTTAAATTTTAAGTTGGTCCGCTGTTGCCTTTTTGTATTATACTGTTAAAAGGATAGCTTATGTGGGCTGGAAAAAACTGCATAATTCGAATAGATAAGAGATGTTTTTCATGTGGAATAATCCGAACGGTTTGCTCAAACGGGCCTTTGATATTTTTGCTTCGCTGGCAGCCTTGGTTGTATTGAGTCCTATTTTATTGGCTTGCGCCGCCGCTGTACTTATCGATGACGGCTGGCCTATCTTTTATGTGCAGGAGCGTGTGGGCAAACGCGGCCGCAAGTTTCCTTTTTTTAAGTTTCGCACCATGATTCGCAATGCAGAGCGGTTGGGGAGCGGCTATGAAATATCGCAGAATGATTCTAGAATAACCAAAACAGGAGCTTTTTTACGCCGTTGGTCGCTAGACGAGCTGCCTCAGCTTTTTAATGTACTGCGTGGGGAAATGAGCTTAGTGGGGCCGCGTCCGACTTTGGCTTATCAAGTAGAGACTTACAGCCCCCATCAGCGCCGTCGTTTAGAAGTTTTGCCGGGCTTAACGGGGCTGGCTCAAGTTAGCGGACGCAACAGTATTACTTGGCCCGAGCGCATCGAATTAGACATATATTACATCGACAATTATTCGTTTGGGCTGGATTGCCAAATTATGTTGCGCACTGTCGGTGTACTTTGTCACGGCGATGAAATTTACGGTTACGGTTGGTTGCCCAAAGCTGAGCAAATTGCCGCGTCGGCTGCTGCTTCAGAGGCCAATAACAAGGACTAGGTAGAGTTTGCTTTCATTATGTTTTATCAGTATATAAACAACAAAATGAAGATAACGAGGTAAGGTTATGGAAAAGCGCACACCAGCAATTTTGGGCGGCTCACCATTTTTTGATCCCGCCATTCCCTTTACTCAGCCTACTACGCCTGCTTGGGAAGAGGTCGCTCCTTCCTTAGAGAAAATGTATCGCAGTGGCTGGCTTACTAAGGGCCCTTATCTGCGCTTGTTTGAGCAGAAGATGGCCGATTTGCTAGGTGTAAAATATGCTATAGGTGTTTCTTCCTGCACTAGCGGTCTTATTTTAGGTTTGCAGGCGTTGCAGCTTGATAAAGACAAGGGTGAAATTATTGTACCCTCCTTTTCTTTTATGGCTACTTTCCACGCTATTTGGTGGAACGGTTTTAAACCTGTTTTTGTAGATTGCGAACCCGATACATTTACCGTCGATGTTGAGCAAATGCGTCGCGCCATTACGCCTCGCACTGCTGCTTTGGCTGCAGTCAGTGTCTTTGGCAATCCTCTCGATTTTGCTGCTATAGAACGTTTAGGGGAAGAATACAGTCTGCCGGTATTCTACGATTCTGCTCACGGCTTAGGCACCATATATGAAGGACATCCGTTGGGTGGCAGGGGCAGTTTTGAATCATTTTCCCTCTCTCCTACTAAGCTACTTACCGGAGGAGAGGGTGGTTTAGTTACTACCAACAGTGAAAAAATTGCCAACCATATTATTGCCGGAAGAGATTACGGCAATCCGGGCAGTTACGAATGTCCTCATATCGGTTTAAATGCCCGCATGAGTGAAGCTAACGCTATTATCGCCACCAAAGGGGCCGATTACTTGGAAAGCTATGCTTTGCACCGCAACAAGGTGGCCCAAGCCTACAAGCATGGACTGCAAGACCTGCCCGGCCTTTCTTTCCAAACTATTCGCGCTCACTCCCGATCTTCTTACAAAGATTTCGCCGTTATAGTCGGCCCCGAGTTTGGTATCAGCCGAGATACTCTGAGTAAAGCGCTGACTATGGAAGGCATACCTAACCGAGCCTATTTTAGCCCTGCGGGTCACAAATTGGCTTGCTATGCCGATGGTAAATTGCAGTTGCCCATTACCGAGCGGGTCAGCAGCAGTATTATTTGTTTGCCTACATCTTCTCACATGGATATGCAGCGTATTTCTGAAATTTGTCAGGTTATCCACGAGCTTTACGATTGCCGCGCTCAGCTGTCTTAAGGAGGTCTGAGTTTTTGACTTTTCGCCATAAACTAACTTTAGCGCTTCTAGATATTGTACTGGTCTTTTTAGGGCTTATTGTGGCTTTGGGGCTGCGTCTCGATTTTGACCTGATCGTTATGGAGCGTTTTATGCAGCTTAGCAATATCTCCCTTTATGTGGGGGTCTCTATGCTGGCTGTAGTTAGTTTCTCTTTTTTCGGCCTCTACGACAAAGTATGGCGTTATGCCGGTGTACATGAGCTTCTTTCTACGTTTTATGCGGTATTGTTAACGGCTTCGGTGTGGGAAGTTTGTGTTCTGTTGGCTGGAGGAACCGTATTTCCCCGCACTAGTACGGCTATTGCCGCTCTGCTTTGGTTGTCCGGTTGCGGAGGAATGCGCTTTCTTTTACGTTTAATTAGCGTTAAAAAAGGGTTAGGAAGTTCTGAGCGACGCCGCGCTTTCGTTGTAGGAGCCGATGATGGCGGTGAAGTTCTTATTAGAGAACTGGAGAGAGAAAATTCCGGATTCAGTTGTGTCGGTTTGCTCGACAATGATCCGTCTAAGTCTCGATTGCGCATTCACGGTATACCCGTTTTAGGTACTGTCGATAATCTAGTCGATCTAGTCAAGCAATTTGATATAAGTTTTGTTATTATGTCTGGTCAGTCGCCCTCTTTGGTGCGATCGGTGGTGCAGGCCTGTTCTAAAATACCTCAGGTCAGAATGCGTGTTGTACCCAGTGTGACCGATCTGTTAGAAGGCAATGTGAAAGTTAACAGTTTGCGCGAAGTACAGATCGAAGATTTACTCGATCGCGATCCTATAGAGGGCGATTTGGCTGAAGTGAGCAATTATATCAAAGGTCAGCGTATTTTAGTGACAGGGGCCGGGGGCTCCATCGGCTCAGAAATTTGTCGCCAGGCTGTCAAATTGGGAGCTGCTCAAGTAATTATGATGGGGCGCGGTGAAAACAGCATCCATGAAATAGGTATTGAGCTGCGCAACGCGCCGGTTGTGCAGTTTATAGGCAACTTGCGCGATAGAGCCAGAATGAGCAAACTTTTTGAGCGTTTTCAGCCTCAGGTCGTTTTCCATACTGCTGCCCATAAACACGTTCCCTTAATGGAGCTCAGTCCAGCTGAAGCCGTAGCTAACAATGTTTTTGGCACCATGCTTCTGCTCGAATTAGCCCAGAAATATGGCGTAAAAAAACTGATTTCTATTTCCACCGATAAGGCAGTTAATCCCACTTCTGTAATGGGAGCTACTAAACGTTTGGCTGAGTTGATCTTGGCTTCCAGACGCATCCCTGGTTTCGCGGCTGTACGTTTCGGCAATGTTTTAGGATCGCGAGGAAGTGTTATTCCAACTTTTAAAAAGCAGATTGCCAAAGGCGGCCCGGTTACCGTTACCGATGAAAATATGACTCGCTTCTTTATGACTATTCCGGAGGCGGTAGGTTTAGTTTTACAGGCCGGAGCCTTGGCTCAGGGAGGCGAAATTTATGTTCTCGATATGGGCAAGCCGGTGAAAATTATTGATTTAGCCAGAAACTTAATCCGTCTTTCTGGTTTTGAACCGGATACAGATATTCCTATTAAAATAGTTGGCCTGCGCCCCGGAGAGAAGCTTTACGAGGAGTTGACTAACAGCGGTGAAGATACTGAACCTACTAAACGAGCTAAGATAACTAAAGTAACTACCGAAGCACCTCCAGCCGATTGGCCGGGTGAAAAGCTGGCCGAATTGCGCCGGGCTGCTAATGAAGCTGACGATGAAGCTGCACTCCGTTTGCTTGCCGAGTTGGTACCCCACTTTACAAGTGAACAACTTAATAAAATTTAATAGGTGCAGCTGAAAAAATTCAGACCTATGGAGCTAAAACCAGAAAAGCCCGGGCAATTTTACTTGCTCGGGCTTTTTCGGTTCAAGATCAGATCGTTGGCTTAGGCCTTATTCTGTTCTGGTGTGACGCGTTTTTCTTCTTTTTCTTCCCACGCTAAAGGAATTTTTAGTGTGAAAGCAGAGCCGACTTTGTCTTTGGATATGAGTTCTAAGCGGGCTTTAAGCATATGAGAATAGTGGCGCACTAAAGCCAAGCCCAACCCGGTGCCTCCGTAACTGCGAGATATAGAGTCATCTGCTTGGGTGAATTCTTCAAAAACTTTTGAGAATTTTTCCTCTGTCATACCAATACCGGTATCTTGGACGCTGAAAATAACGGCCAGACTACCATCTTTGAATGAAGCTTCGACAACGGTATAACCGGGACTGTCAAGGTAGGGCACTTTATAAAATTCGTTTTGGGCCTGTTGTCCGCTCCAAAGTTCAACAGAAAGTTTGATAACGCCGTTTTTAGTAAACTTGACGGCATTGCCCAGTAAGTTAATCAAAATTTGGCGCAACTTAGCGTGATCGGTATGGAGCATAATGGATTGGTTAGGACAATCTAATTCAAACTTATTGTTGTTCACTTGATAAAGAGAACTGGTCGAGGCGTTGACCTCTGCAATAAGTTCGCTTAAAGGAAATTTTTCAATAAATAAACCCACTTTACCCGATTCTAAACGGGAAATATTCAGAATGTCGTTTATATTGGAAAGCAAATTAAGTCCGGCAATGTGAATATTTTGCAGATCTTTTACTGCTTGAGTGTCTTGGCGATCGGTAGCATCGTCGATAAGCATTTCGCTGTAACCGATTATGGCGTTCAGAGGGGTGCGCAGCTCGTGGCTCATATTAGCCAAGAAGCTGCTTTTAATGCGGCTTGCTTCCATAGCCTGGTCGCGAGCTGTCTTCAAAGCTGTCATAGTTTTTTCAATGCGACTGGCCATGGCATCGAAGGCTGAGGCCAAGCGCCCTATTTCGTCTCGTCTGGTGATATGACATCTGGTTGTATGATCACCGCCGGCAATTTTACTGGCGGCTTGACTGAGTTTGATTATGGGCTTAACCAAACTATTGGCTGTAAAGAAAGCCAGTATCATAAAAACAGCTCCTATAGATACTGTAATTATGGCTGAAATAAGGACGGAGCGGCGCAGAGAGTAAAAGAGTTCCGCTTCGGTAAATTCCGAAAGAACGAACCAGTTTATTTGGCTACAGGCGCTCCAGGCGCCGATAACTCTATTGCCAAAAATGTCGTTATAGGTGTCGTCTATGGCGTGTTCCAATAAGTAGCTGGAAGGGTAGTGCGGATGAAGTTTGTTGTATGTATCGCGGTAAGTCAGATACTCAATTAAAGGCGGCGAAGGATTGCCGTCTAAAGTTTTTAAGTAGAAAGTTTTTAGTTCGGCCGGAGATTCGTCATTTGCCAAATTGACTTCGCTAGGAGAAAGAAGCTGCATAGCCTTTTTAGTGACATTGAAAGGCATGGAGATAATCTGGCCGTGATCGTCGACTACGTAAAAATTTCCGTGTGATGAAAGTGAACGTATATTGATGGGGTTGAGGCGGAAAGTGAGAATAGCCGTCGGAACGCGCTTGTTGCTTTGATTAAGACTTTCAACGTAGTAACCGTTATTAGGCTCTTTATAAACTAAGATGGAAAGGTAACTGGCGGAGCAGCGGTCGTCTAATATTCCGTTGTGAACAGAGTTGTGCCCCGACGACTCAGTGTTAATTATAGAGCGTTGAGAAAGAACAACTTCACCTTTATTTAGTTTTGTCAGCACATCCTGGCTGTTTTTGAGCATTGCTGCGGGCAGCCAGGGCAAACCGATATGTTTGCTGTTTGTACTGAAATAAATATTTCCTCCGATGTAAAAAGATTGCAGATGGCGCCCTTCAGGTTTGCTTTTTAAATCAGAATATTGCAGGTTGTCTTCGGTGTAACTTATATTGTCGCCCAAAGATGACAAGCAGAGCTCAGATACTTGTGGCATCGATTTGTTCATTATTTCAGCTTTTTCGCTGAATTGCTTGCGAAGCTTGTCTACCTTTTGGGGATCGTCTTTTATCTTATTGTATTCAGCGACAAAATCTCTGATTATTTTTGTCTCAGAAATAGCCCGTATAGCGCCTTTTTGGCGGGTAACCCAGAAATCAATATCCTGGCATATATGTTTGGAAGAAGAAAGCAAATAGTCTGCTTGAGAATCGTAGATGCTAGTTACTTCTCGATTGCAAAAATATGTGCCTGATACTGTCAAAGGCAAAAATATAGCTGCCAAAGTCATGAGCATCAGGCGGGTACGCAGAGAAATATCGTTAAACATATATCTTTATTTCAGAACATATCTTTAAATCCTAGCTTAA
This sequence comes from Candidatus Bruticola sp., assembly GCA_051874695.1. Lineage (GTDB taxonomy): Bacteria > Vulcanimicrobiota > Xenobia > Xenobiales > Xenobiaceae > Bruticola. Next base: position 36,798 of record JBJEGC010000033.1, on the reverse strand, counting down.
TTGGAAAAAACTCTAACCCACGGAAAATAGGTATATCAACGCTATTATAGAAGACAATCGATTATGGCTAATGAAGTTATATTAGTTGTTGACGATGAAGAATTTAACCGCGACATGCTCTCCCGCCGTCTGCGGCGCGAGGGCTACGAAACTTTTACTGCTCCCGGCGGACGTGAAGCCATAGCTCTAGTTGATACTTTGGGGCGCATCGATATAGTGCTTCTCGATATCATGATGCCGGAAATGGACGGCTTCCAAACTTTGGAAAAGCTGCGCACCAAGTACTCCGACAATAGCTTGCCCGTTATTATGCTGACTGCTATTGGCGACAGTGAGAGTATTGTAAAGGCTCTCAATATGGGGGCCAGTGATTACGTTACTAAACCTGTCAATATTGATGTGCTCAAAGCCCGAATTCAGAGTCGTTTGGCTAAACGCCAACCCAGTCAGGAAGATTGTGTTTACGTTCCTTCTGCGGGATCAAAATTGGGCTCTTATTTGCTCAAAAGTGAAATCGGCAGAGGAGCAACTTCAACGGTCTTCTTGGCTGAAGATACTCGTCTTACGCGTCAGGTGGCGGTAAAAGTCCTGAAGCCTGAATTTTGTGCAGATGAGGAAGCCTTAGGACGTTTCGTCCGCGAAGCTAAAACTGTGGCCAGCATCGATCATCCCGGGGTGGTCGGCATATTTGAGATCGCTCATAAACCTTGTAGCTACTTGGCTATGGAGTACTTAAAGGGTACAAATATGTCTTCGTTTGTGGGAGTCGAACCGTTGGCCGTCGCAGAAGCCGTCGATTACGCTTGGCAAATTGCCGACATTCTGACAGCTGTACATGAAAAAGGCATTATTCACCGCGATTTAAAACCACAAAATTTAATTGTCGACGACTGCGGTTGTGTCCATTTGATGGACTTTGGTACAGCTAAATTGCTCAATAAAGAGAGTAATTTAACTAAAGCCGGCACCATTTTAGGAACTCCGCGCTATATGGCTCCCGAACAAATCGACGGGCGGATGGGGCCGGTAGGAGAAGCAACCGATCTTTTCCCCTTGGGGCTAATGCTTTACGAAATGATTTCTGGCAAGAAGGCCATAGAGGGCGACAGTTTTCACTCCATATTTTATGAGCTGTTTTTCCGAGAGCCTGACAGTTTGATTAAAGTAAATTCGGCTGTGCCTCTGCCTTTAGATGATTTGTGCCGCCGTTTGCAAGCATCCAAAGTGGATGAACGTCCGCAGACGGCAGCAGAGGTCCGCGATGAACTGGCTCGGATAAAAGATATGCTGTAAAGTGTGACTGTTTTTAGTATGGGTGCAGCTACTTACGATACGTAGGCAGCAAACGGGCATAGTACTCCATGAGTTTGCGGGCTTGGGGAGCTTCTTGAAACTCGGATAGAGCTTTAGCGTAGCCTTGCCGGGCCAGTTCGGCAGCGTATTCCGGTTGGCTGTACAATTCGAATAAGGCCTGGGCGGTGGCCTCCGGATTTTTAGGAGGCACCAGCAGGCCGTTTTTTTGGTGATCCACTACGTCGACTACTCCTCCGACTGCAGTGCAGACTACAGGACGGCGCATGATCATAGCCTCCAGATTGGCTATACCTAAGCCTTCGTAGTTTGAATTTAAAGCATAAATATCGAAATTGCCCAAGTACTCCAGCAAATTCTCGGCCCAACCCACCAAAATTACTTGCTTTTCTATATTGAGCTTATTGATCAATTGCTCTAATTTCTGTCGCAATAGCCCCTGGCCCACTATAACTAAGTAAACTTTAGCCGCTTCTTGCGGGGGCAGTTTCTGCAGGAACAGTGAGAAAGCTTTTATTAAAATGTCGTGCCCTTTAGCTTCTTCAAGACGGCCTACCGAGCCGATAATGAAAGAATCAGCGGGCAGCTGCAGTTTTTGGCGCAGTTCAGCCGGACTTCCGCAAGGCTGATAGCGATCCGGATCGAGACAGCCCTCGCGCACTATAGCCAGCTTGTCAGCTGGAACAATCCCTGCAGCAACAATTTGCCTGAAGTTTGGAGTAGAAACCGTAAAATGGAAGCAGGCAAATTTTGCCGCTACTTTTTCCAGTAGGCGGTACAGCAGTTTTGTGTAAGGTTTAGTGGCTGCATTTTCCGGCAGTTCATGAATGGTATGCAGGCGCAGAGGCACACCGCAAAGGAAGCCCGCCAGGCGACCGATAAAGCCGGCTTTAGAGGTATGGGTATGGATAATGTCGGGTTTATACTCCCGGATGAACTTAATAAGGTTAATCAGAGAGAGTAGGTCCTGGACGGGAGAGATGCGCCTGCTGATGGGAATGTCGACAACTTTTATTCCCAAACTCTCCAGAGACTGGCGGAATTTCTGCACTGTGCAAGCCAAAGTTACTTCGTAACCGCAAGCTAACATGGCTTCAAACTTGCGCCGCAGGAAACACTGGGCTGTTAAGTCGATGGTTGTAACTACCAGAACTTTCTTACCGGCACCGCTTTTTTCCAGACCGGTTATATCTATGGGGACGGATTGATTCACACCCACTCCTTCGTTTTAAACTTAGCCGTTTATTGTTTGTGCCACTCCTCAATGGAGGCGGCAGAACGGTTACAGGGATTTGGTTTTATTTCGGGGTGAGGATCGGGGTTGAGGCCGTACATGGCTCTTCCTTCGTGGCTTTCAGGAAGATATTCGGTAATAGGCAGATTATTGGGAGTGACGTAGAGGAGGCAGTGGCAATATTTATAAATTTGCATTTCGTCGCAGGGGCAGAGCCAGCGTCTGTGCTTGAGCTCAGCTTCTTTATCGGCGTAAAAATTGCAAGGACAGAGAGGGCGGCCTAACTCTTCCATATTTTTAGCCAGTCCGTTTATAACAGCCTCCGTCACTCCCGGGACAGTGCTGAACTGGGTTCCCGTTTTGCGTTTGTAAGTTTCTGTATAGTGATGCAAACGCTCTAATATTTTTGAATCGGTCATAAACTCTCCCGTAAATTGTCGATTAACTTCGCTCCCAAATTTTAATTCCGAAAATTATTCCATTACGTTATCGGGCATAATGAGAATATCTTTAGCCGTTATAGAACCGTTCCAGTCACGTCCGCCTTCAACTTTTATAATATCACCTTTTTCAATAACGCTGAAAATTTCACTGACAGGTATATTTTCATCGCGCAGCCAACCGTTTTGGGAGAAGCGTTTGGTGACTTTTGTTTTTAAACGGAGATACACCCAGTTTTGAGTTACAGTAGGATTGGCGTCCAGTTGAGCAATGCCAATGCGCTCTTTTCCCTGATCTAATTCGGTAATGCGGTAAGTGCCCGAAGCTAAAATAAGCTGGGCTTGCGCTTGAGGAGCTGTGGCCAGTAAAGCGGCCAATACAATAGCAAAAAGCGTTAAGTATAATTTGAAGGAGCGTTTCATAATACTTTCCTCTTGAATTCCTCTGAATTTGTGAATACAACTATCGCTGACCTTTCGGCGCGCCTCTATTCTATTCCCTGAAACTTTTAAGATTTTTTTTACAGTTTAGTTTCTTCTTAGGGAAAGATGAGTCTGCACCGAGAATGGCAAAAGCAGGTAAAACACATACTGCCTTCGGTTAAAGGATGCTCCCGTTGAACTTTTTATCTAATTGTAAATTTGAATTGTGTGCCGCAATCCGGCGGAGAAACTTGAAAGCACTGCCGAGTTGGTTGTGTATTGGCCTGTCGGTTGCATTTGTATATTTTATGGCCGCTTCTTCTGCCCAAGCTGATGATTTCCCTAAACGCTTGTCTGAGCAAAGTAATATTCCGGGCGGTACAGTGCGAACGCTTATGCTCAGTTCCGGAGTTAAAGCATTGATTCAACATGTTCCCAAGGCGGAAGCGGTGGGAGTAAGCCTTTCTGTTAAGGCCGGATCTCAATTAGATACGTCAGGATCATGGGGAAGGGCCCATTTTTTAGAACATTTGCTGTTTCGCAGAACAGTCCGTTTTTCCGGAGGCAAGCTTTCTGTATCTCTGGACAATGTAGGGGCCGATCGAGGAGCTAATACTACAGAGCGCAGTTTGAATTTTTGGGAGGTCGTTCCAGTAGGCTCGGCCGAACTGGCTTTGCAAATTGAAGCTGACCGTCTCAGCGGTTTAGTTTTTACTCCAGGAGAATTAGAGCTGGAGAGAAGGCTGCTCCTTAGAGAAACTGCCGGATTGCGTTCCAATCCGTGGCGCTTTGTGCGTCAGCATCTGCTAAGTAGTCTTTATCCTAATTTGCACAATGGCGAGCTTATTCCCGACGGAGCTGCCTCAGATATTGCCAGAATTACCGCTCAAGAGCTGACGGATTTTTATCGAGATAATTTTTTGCCGAGTCGTGCTTGCGTATCTTTAATAACTTCTGAACCTTTCAGTTTGGCTGAAACCAGGTTGGAACGTCATTTTGGTAAAAATTTGCTCAAAAACAGGCAAAACTGGGAAAAACAGGCCGCCGCTCTTGCCCAAAATAAAAAGGAGGAAAAGGCGGCGGAATCTGTCCAGCCGGCTTCTTCACAAAATTTGTTATCTCGTAAAGAGGCGGATCTGTGTGTAGCCCAAAGCGGTCAGGGAATGATAGTGTTTGCATGGCCGGCTCCTAAGCTCAGTGCCGCCGATTATGCGGGCTGGCTGGTTCTCAATGTCTTGTGGGCTGATAGTTCCGAAGCTTATTTGCAGAAAGTAATAAAGGAGCACGGTTTAGCTTCTAAAGTAAAAATCAATTATGACGCTGATTTTGGCGATTCTATGTACGTGATTGGAGCTCATTGCACTGCCGACGTCGATCCTAAAGAGGCGGCCGCTTTATTAGAAGAAGCATTAGATGCGCCCGACAGCCAAGAGTTTGTTTCGGAACATCTGGAAGCTGCTAAAGGGCGGGCTTTAGCCCATTTCTATAAATTGTGGCAAAACTATCAAGATCGCTTATCTCTTTTTGAAGATATTACTTCAGAACAGCCGGGAGCTCAGCTTGTTTCAGTGCCTGAAGCCATTGATGCAGTCAGTACTGACAGTATACTTGCTCTTTGGAGTCGCTTAGCGCGCAGTCATCCTCAAACTTATGTTTCCGAACCGGCTGCTTTTTGGCGCTCTTTCTCCGCTGCTCCCGGCCCACGTCGAGTCTTTGCCGATCATAAAATTGATGACGAAAAAGCTGCTTCTGCGGCGGTATCAAAGGCTCAAGGTGCAGATGCCCGACAAGCTAGTACTGTTACTCGTTTTCATTTGGACAATGGTCTAAAAGTACAAATTTGGGTTGATGAATCGCTGCCAATCGTGTCTATGCGGGCTTTTTTAGCTTACGGTGCTTTGTCTCCCAATCAAGAGAAATTAACTTCAGCTGCTGCTGAGCTGTTGGGACGAAATACAATATTGCAAAGTGGGGAATATGCTTCTTTGCCGGAAGTTGTGGAGCGTGAAGGTTTAACTTTGAGCTTTACTTCCCAGCGCACAGGTGTCCTAATCAGTGGATGGTGCCGCCATGAGCAGCTGCCCAGACTGCTGCAGTTGTTGGGAACAGCTCTACAAAATCCCCAATTTTCTGATATCGAAGTTGAGAAAGTTCTACAAAAGTACAACGGTGAACCGGCTGCGATCGTAAAAAGTAGCTGGTCGGAATCTTTGGAAACAATTCTCCAATCTCTATACAAAACAGCTGCAGCAAACCAAGAACTTAACCAACAAGAAATTTCTGCTGCGGAACTTCGGGAGAAAGCAGTCGAGCTTATACGTTCTTCCTCCCTATCTTTAAATTTTTCCGGTCGCATCGAGTTGGAAGAAGTTAAGCGGATTTGCCAAGCGGAGTTTAGTACCGCTATTTCAGCTCCGACTGCTGAAACCGAGCGGAGGCTGCCATTTAAAGCAGTCGGACGCACCTTTACGGTAGAAGGCCATTCTCCGTCGCCGCTTATTTTGGCCGGTCAGGCGGCACCGCCTCCGGGACATAAAGATTATTTCGCCTATTTGACAGCTTTACAAATTTTGGGAGGTAGCAGTAGTTCCCGCTTGCCTCTGCGCATTGTTCATTTAGAAAAATTAGGTGGTCGTGCTTCAGCTCATGATATGTCAGCTCTTGGCGGTTTCCCCTCTTGGATGGCCGTCTTGCAGGTTAAAGAAGGCAAACAAGATCGGGCTTTAGCTATTCTGCGTCAGGAACTGCAGCGTTTGAGTAACAATACTTCCCAAGCAGAATTGAACCGCGCTGTATCTGCCTGTAAAGGACGGCTGCAAGTTTCTTGGAGCAGTCCGGCTGGCAAGGCCGAATGGCTGCGCCTGCAGGGAAGTAGCGGCCTATCGCCAGAAGAGTATTTAGCGGGCTGTAGTAAAGTTAGCCTGCAAGATATTAAGCGGGCTGCTTCGGTGTGGTTTAACAGCAAAAACTTAGTTATTGTCCGTCTGCACAATTCTGCTGCTCCTGCAAATCAGGACTCAGTGTCTGCTTCTGCGCCTTAAAACATGTAACTAAGCTATATAAATAAAAAATGAGGCTGCCTTCGCGAAAACCGCAGCGGAGACAGAACCTCATTTTTTTTCACCCAGACGTTTATAGTCGCTGTTTGTTCTTCTTAAGAAAAGAATTAAGCTTCAGCTTTCATCGATCTTAAATTGTGGATCAGGAATTCCATAATCGCTCTAGCCATCGGTAAAATTTTCTCTTCTAAAATACGCACCAGAGCAGATCGCATATTGCTGAGATTATGAGCAGAAGCGTAAGCTATAATATTTTCGTCGGAAAGCCATTCTACAGTAGGGACAAAGTAGCCGACTTCAATGAAGAAACGATCGCTTTTGCCTGCATCTTTGGAGGGGCGGACAATTAGACAGCTGATGTCGTTGCCGTAAGCGCCTGCTCTCAAAATTTGCATCACTTCTTTTTTAACGCGCTCTACTACATCGGCCTCGACAACCTTCTTGTCGGTAACTTCAGTAGGCTCTTTATCTTGATCGATACTGGCATAAGGGGCGGAGAAGAGGAGTATATTGCCTTTTCCATCTTCGGAAACTTCTGTTTTCTCAAAAGCGAAAGTTTTAGAACTTTCTACGTCTAAGAATCTGAGGCCGCCTAATTTGGTAGGGCTGCCCTGGGCTACGTAATCGCGGAATATTTGCGTTAAAATGACATTGATCTGATCGGCGACGCGGTTCAGGTTCAGATTGTTTTGTGCTGACACTTTTAGTCTACCTCTTGCATGCTCCCCACAATGAAATTGAGGAATTATAGCATATTTGCGAACTTTAGCCCACACGCTGCGGGCCTGCTTTAGATACTGCCTGCGCCCAAAAAGCGGGAGTACTCGGGGAAAGCGCCCCATTTAACCATACATCTGCTGTCTGTTCTGCATATCTATTCTTAATCCTGCTCATCCTTAGCTCCATTAGTTCGCAAAAACAGCAAGCCCGTTACAAGTTTGTTGTACTATTAAGTCGTTAGGTATGTGTGAAATAAGTTGAGAATTTTTTTCGAATTTATAAAGTAAAGCCCGGCCTTTGTTTTGATAACAGGGCCGGGCCGGTTTACAGCCGATACTTTATTTACTGATTTCAGCCGGAGCAAATAAAGTTATTTGATATTAAGCAGCTGCTTAAGAGTATCTTTTAGTTCGGCAGGATTGCGATCGATAGAGATAGCGGAAGTGCGCAGGGCCTTCATGGCTCCGTCGACGTCTTTTAGTCCGTTGCCTGTAATCAAAGCTACAACTTTGGCCTCTGCGGGAATTAAATTATCTTTTCGAGCCTTAATAAGTCCGGCTATAGGAGTAGCTCCAGCCGGTTCGGCAAAGACGCCCGCGTTAGCTGCCAGCAGAGCCTGCCCGTTCTTTATTTCGTCGTCTTCAACAACTATGAATTGTCCTCCGGATTCGCGAACACCGCGCAGAGCTAAAGAAGCTGCTCTGGGCATACCTACGCTTATGGAATCGGCATAGGTGTCGGCGTCGGGTTCGGCTTCAACTTTTCCGCCGTTAGCAAAAGCTTTGGCTAGCACTGAAGAACCGCGGGCCTGGACGCCGATAAGTTTGGGCAGTTTATCTATTAAGCCCATGCGCTTAAGATCGAGGAAGCCTTTGCCTAAACCTCCGATAATGCAGCCGTCTCCCACTGACACAGCTACGTAATCGGGAGCCTTATAGCCGCAATTCTCCCAAATTTCCAAAGCTGCTGTCTTTTTGCCTTCTAAGAGGTAGGGATTAAAGCCGGTATTGCGGTTGTACCACCCGAAATCTTTGGTGGCTTGTAAAGACAGTTCGAAAGCGTCGTCGTAGGTGCCGCGCACGGATAGGACAGTGGCTCCAAACATGAGCAGTTGGGCTACTTTGGCTTTAGGGGCTCTTTTGGGAACGAAAATGATAGTTTTCAAGCCTAAAGAAGCGCACATGCCGGAAAGAGAGGAAGCGGCATTGCCCGTGGAGGCAGCTGTAATCAAATTTAATCCCATCTCTTGAGCGGAAGCGGCGCAAACGGCGCTGGCACGATCTTTGAGAGAGCCTGTAGGATTCTGTCCATCATCTTTAAGGTAAAGATTGTTGAAACCAATAGCTTGTCCCAGGCGCTTTGCGCTGTAGAACGGAGTTTGGCCTACGCGGAGAGGAGGCAGGCTGTCAGCGCTGCGCAAAGGCAGAATGGGGGCCCATCTGGCTAAACCGGGAGCTTGGCTTTGGCTAAGTTGTTCGGGGGTCAGAAGCTTAGAAGCTTGCTCGTAATTGTACAACACTTCTAAAATTCCGTCATTGCCGCAGTCTTCGCAAGTATAACGGAAAGTATCAGGACTATAGCTGCGCTGACAAACAGAACAGCGCAGTTCGGTTACTGGAAAAGTATTTGTCATAGTCGGCCTAAGTTCGATCTTTTTATTCTGCCTACCTTGCTAAAAATGTTCAATAGTGCTCTAATATACCGATTCATTTTGATTAAGTATGCAGGTCATGTCTTTTTCTGCTATAAAATAGGTTGGTTATGGCTGTTCGTTTAATGACAATTATACTTCTACTGTCTATAAGTACAGCACTTATGTCTGAACCGGCCGGAGCCGCCGGTTATCCTCCCAATTCCGAAGAAGTGTCGTTCTCTAATCAGTTAGTTGAAACTAAAGATAGGCTTTCTGTCGAGCATGGTGGTGAAGAAGGGTATGAATCAGGTGGGGCTGCCTCTTCAAGTAACACCAAATTGGAGCTGGAGCCGTTAAAGCCTGGACCAGTCTTTGAAAAGAAAGAGAAAACTGCTGAATCTTCGGTTAGCGGCAAATGGAAGTTCGGCGGTAAGGCTGAACTGGAATACTCCAATGATAAACATCCGAGTATAGTAGAAAACGAGCGCGGTTCCGACATGCTTATGTATGAAACGGACAAGCTCATGCCCAAATTGGAGTTGAATGCCAAATATACCAACGGTGATTTTCTTTTCTATACTAAGTACCGCTATCGTTTTGATAAAAATAAAATTGAACTGCAGGATTGCTATACTCACATACCTCTCAGATTTAAGCAAAAATTGGTTTTGGGTCGCTTTAAAACTCGTTTCGGCATAGAGCGTTCTCAGTCTAGCAGTAAAGTAATAACTTGTAATCCTAGTGCTGTTAGCGAAGCCATGTATTTGGGACGAGCTTGGGGAGCCAGCTTTGAATTTGAAAATAAAAAAGGCGATCAGCTTATGCTTGGTCTTATGAATGATCATAACGATCATCGTTGGACCAGTGCCGACAACAACTTAGCTGTGCGCGGTCGCATGCGTCTTTCCGATCATGCCTATTTGGGCACCTCGTTTCTGGTGGGACGTCACAGTGTGAAAGAGGGCCATTCTTTGCCGGTGCAGCGTTTTGGTTTAGACTATCAGCTCAAAACGGATAATTTGCGTATCGATTCCGAAATAATTTATAGTCATGGTTATAACGGTATTCAAGATCTGCCCAGCCGCTCTTTCGGAGCTTATGCGGGTACAGCTTATACTGTAGATAAAAATTGGGATCTGATCGGTTTTGTTGATTGGTTTGATCCCGATTTAGATCGGTGCAACGGTTTTTATGACGACGAACTCAATTCAGCCCTTCGATATGTTGTCGGTGCTAACTATTATTTCGATCGCAGTAAAGATCGGCGTATCATGCTCAATTACGAATGGAAGACTCCTACAGAAGGAGCCAAAATCGGCAGTAGGGGGCTTTATGTTCGTTGGACTTATGAGTTTTAATTGTCTTTTTTTGTGTAAATAAAAGGTTAACTTGCTTCTTGTTGGCAAAGAATTTTCGATAGCGGAACGAAAATATATCGAGTAGTTCGTAATTTCAAGTGTATATAAGCAGAATGGAGATAGAATGGAGATTGCAAAATATGATCAACAACAGTGATAATCAGAATCTTAAACTGACTCAAATGTGTTCTTGTGCCGGTTGTGCAGCCAAAATTAAGGCGCAAGATTTAGAAGATCTGCTTAAAATAGTCAATTATCCTCTCGATAGCCGAGCTTTAGCGGGTCAGAGCAGCGGAGATGATGCTGTAGTTGTTAAAATAAATGAGAATCAGGCCTTGGTGCAAACTATCGATTTCTTTACTCCTGTAGTAGATGATCCTTTGCGCTTCGGACGTATCGCCGCAGCAAACGCTCTCTCCGACGTTTACGCTATGGGCGGTGTCCCGTTTACTGCCATGAATGTAACTTGTTTCCCCATGAAGACCATGGGAGTAGAAATTCTCAGTCTCATTCTTAAGGGCGGTTTGGAAAAAGTGCTCGAAGCCGGAGCCGTTATGGCTGGGGGACATACTGTTGAAGATCCCGAGCCCAAGTTCGGCTTGGCTGTTACAGGCTTAATCGATCCCGATAAAATGGTGCGCAAAGACGGAGCTCGTCCCGGCGACGTTTTAGTTCTCACTAAACCTTTAGGTACTGGGGTATTGAACACCGCCCACAAATTCCGCGATATTTCTCCCGACGAATTAGAATGGGTCATGCAGTCTATGGAAATGCTGAACAAGAATGCTTCCGAAGCTATGGTAGCTGTGGGGGCCAAGGCCGGTACCGATGTGACAGGTTACGGTTTATTAGGCCATAGTTTAGAAATGGCTAGAAGTTCAAATACTGTCTTTGAGTTACAAGCTGATGCTATACCGTGGCTGCCCGGAGCTCAAGGAGCCTATCTAAGGGGAAATATTCCGGGAGGATCTGTGGCCAATCTCAGCTATGTCAAACCATATGTGGAAGTAGTGGGATCTGTCGCCGAGCCAATTCTCGGTTTAATGGCCGACGCCCAGACTTCCGGTGGTCTTTTAATTGTTGTCCCTGAAGAAAAAGTTGACGAACTTCTTAAGCGTCTGCCGGAATTCTTCAGCGCTCCAGCTGTCATCGGTAGAGTTCTGGCGAAAGATAGCGGCAGTACCACCTATCTGCGGGTCATTGGTTAGCGGATGTTGGTCCGTTTTATTGGTGGTATTGGAGTTTTTTAATGGCAAGAAGCGGTTTTAAGGGAAGAGAGCGAGTGTGGCAGAGCTATTCTAAAAAGCTTTGGCCGCGTATTCTTAAAAATTGCAAAGCAGGACTGATTGAAGTTCGGGCCGATTTGCGTTGGTTTCATGAAATGTTTGAGGCCAATCCTGAAATTCAGGTGGAAATATTCGGCCGATCGTATCCTGAAGTTAAACAGAAATTGGCTCCCTGTGCTCCCTTTCGCATAGGCTTACTGATTATGTCTTTAGTTATAGGCAGCTGTGGAGCTTATGAGTTCGCCCACAACTTTTTGAAAAATAATTCTGTTTGTCTACTTTTTGCGGCCGCTTTTGCCATTATGGCTGTCACTATTTTTGTTAATCATGTGAAAGCTGCTTATGAAGATCCTAAAGATTTGCCTCTTATAGGCGTCTTTTTGCTGTTTTTCTTGGTAGCTGCTCTGTTGTTTCAGCCTTCCAAAATTTTAATAGGAGGCGTATTTCTGTTTCTGTGCTCACTCCTATTGGCCAATGTTGAGCTGTGGATGCTGCGTCGATGCATTATCAATTTATTAAGTTCCGATTATGAATTCTTTAAACAGAGTTCAGGCCGTCCCAATGAAAGTAATGAGCGGCCGCCCCTGTGTTTTCTTAAGTTCGTTGGAGAAGAGCAGCGGCCTCTGGCCTGGGATGAGCACAGTGAGCCGGTCTTGCCTGAAGCTATTTCCAGGATTATGAACTGCATTATTTTGGGGCCGCATTTCGATGTCTTTTTATCAAAAACGGCTGCTCAGATTTTGGTTTTTATTGTATCCGCTTTAATTGCCCTTTCCGGTGAGGAGTTCGTTCCGGAAAGAGCTGCCGTATGGGTTGGTTGCTCTGCCTTAGTTTTGACACTGTTTAGCACTTATGTATGTCCCTCTTCATATTACGCGGAGTATCGTGAGCAAACGGAGAAGGAAAAAAGGCGCACTTCAGAGGAAAAAACTGAGCTGTCGATCCATTTAACCTGGATAGTTAAAAACACCTTGTGGACCGCTGTATGTATCGGTTTTTGGGCGTGGTTGCTCCAGTGGATACGCGTTATGATCCCCACTATTTCCTTATAGAGCATTGCCTTAAGTAAGTTTTTTTGGTATAATGTCCGCCGTGCAGCTCTATAAGAGCGTTGCTTCCGGCCTCTTTTAGGCGGTTGGAAGCTCTTCCTGCCCGTATACGAACTAGCTTCGGAATGTCGGAAACAGCTTATCCGAAGTCGCTGAGCGGCTGTAAATACCGCGTGGTGTGCCGTCTTTTTTGTTCATGATACGGGCCTGAAAGGCCGAAGGAAGGAGGTTTGCGCTGTGCGCAAATATGAAATTACTTACATCCTCACTCCCGATTTTAGTGAGGAAACTGTCGCCGCTAAGGCCGAACAGTATCAGAACCAGGTAATCAACGAGGGCGGCCAGGTCGTCAACGTTAACAACTGGGGCAAGCGCCGCTTTGCTTACGAAGTCAATGGAAAAGCCGAAGGCTACTATGTAACTATGCGCTTCGACGCCGAGAGTGCTGTCGCCAATGAACTTCGCCGCGTTATGAAGAACAGCGATGAAGTTTTGCGCTGCATGGTAGTAAATGCCCGCTAATAATTTTTGACCTGAAGAAGGAACTTGCCAGAAGTCGAGTTCACTACTAAGTAAAGTATTTATTGTGGAGGGTAGTATAGATGTCAGTACTCAATAGAGTTATCCTTATTGGTCGTCTGGTGCGCGATCCGGAAGTTAGAACGACTCCTTCCGGGAAGCAGACTGCCCGTTTTACCCTCGCTGTCGATCGCCGCAGCAGAAATTCCGAAAAGAATGCCGATTTTATTCCCATTACTACTTGGGAGTCGGTGGCTAATTTCTGCGCTAATTACCTGCGCAAAGGGCGTCAGGTAGCTGTGGAAGGCAGATTGCAGATAAATACTAAGGAAGAGAATGGTTCTTACCGCACTTTCGTTGAAGTAGTAGCCGATGATGTGCAGGCTTTAGGAAGTAAGTCCGACGTGCAGCCAGCTGCTGTCGGTAGTTCCGGATCTTACTCGTCTCCCGCTGCCCCCGATCCTTTAAGTGACGGTCTTGATGACGATTTCGGTGGCGAGAGCGATATGGATGTTCCTTTTTAGTCAATGCTGAAATAATTCTTGCCCTTTGTGGGGTTTTGTTTAAGTTCGGAGGTTCATTATGGCTCGTGGAGAGCGCCGAGGCCGCAGGCCTCGCAGGAAGGTTTGTCATTTCTGCGCTAACAAGATTGAAGAGATCGATTACAAGGAAGTTGCTACTTTGCGCAAGTACACCAGCGAGCGCGGCAAAATTCTGCCCCGCCGTATTTCCGGAACTTGTGCCCGCCATCAGCGCATGGTCACTTCCGCTGTAAAGAGAGCCCGTTATATCGCTTTGTTGCCTTACACCGTATAGTCGATATAATTGCTCCTTGAAAGCGGCCTCCCCTTGTTATCGTTTTCGATAAGGCGGGAGGCCGCTTTTTTATTAACTATGGAGGTATAGCAATGCAGGTTATATTACTTAAAGATGTACCCAAAGTTGGCAAAAAAGGAGAACTGCACAATGTGGCCGACGGTTATGGCCGTAATTTTTTAGTTGCTCGCGGTTTTGCAGAAATTGCATCTGAGGGACGTCTGCGCGCTGCTGAAAAAGAAAAAAAAGATCACGAAGCTCAGGCTAAAAGAGAAGAAGAGGCCGCCAAAGCTCAGGCAGAACGCCTTCAGAGCAAGCCCTTGGTTATTAAGGCTAACTGCGGTTCTCAAGATAAACTGTTCGGTTCCATAACTGCCCAAGATATTGCCGAGGCAGTGGCTGTGCAGTTTAATGAAACAATTGATAAGAAAAACATTAAACTTGATGACCCCATCCGCAAGATTGGCGATTCGATTGTAGTTATAAAGCTTCACTCTAAAGTAAAAGCCAATCTGAAGGTTACAGTAGAAAAGGCTTAATTTACTTAGAGGTTATGGCCGTTACTATTAGGCCCGCTTCATCTATCTTGGGGCGGGCGTTTTTTTAGAAAAGGGGATTTTTCATGGGCTTAACTTCGGTTGAAAACCAGCTTCTTTTGCCTCCTCAAAATGATGAAGCAGAAAGAGCCTGTTTGGGCAGCTGTTTAATCGATCCGGAAGCTTTTGACAAAGTTTCAGAATTATTGGCCGGTCCGGAAGATTTTTACCAGAGAGCTTATCAGGAAATTTATGCAGCTATGGCCTATTTGGCCGAAAATACTGGGGTTATCGATTTGATTACCGTAAGTAATTATCTGCGTGATCACGGTAAGTTGGAACACTGCGGCGGAGTAGCTCGTCTGAACGATTTGGTAGAAACTGTGCGCAGTTCAGCCCATGTAACTGCTTACGCCAAGATTGTGGCTGACAATGCAGTGGCCAGACGTCTTTTGCGGGCTGGGGAAACTATTAGCCGCTTGGCCGTCAATAAAGAAATAGAAGTGCCTCAGCGTGTCGATCAGGCTGAAGAAGTCGTTTTTGGAGTTGATAATGCCTACTTTCGCGGCGAGTTGGAGCCTATTGCCGATTCGATCAGCCAAACTTTCGATGAGGCTTACGAAAGGTTTTTAGCTGGAGGTAGCGTCTCCGGACTGTCTTCCGGATTTACTGAACTTGATGAACTTACTAATGGTTTGCATCCAGCTAATTTAATTGTGGTGGGAGCTCGCCCCAGTATGGGAAAAACTGCTTTTGCCCTTTCTATAGCTGTCAATGTAGCTTTAGCTGAAAAGCCCGGCAAAGTAGCCATATTTTCTTTAGAAATGCCTCGGGAAGATCTTTGCATGCGCATGATGTGTTCTATTGCCAAGGTAAACGGGCAAAGTCTGCGCAGCGGCAAACTCAAACAAAAGGACTGGTCATCTATGGCCGAAGCTGTCAACAAACTTAGCAAGGCGCCTATTTTTATCGATGACAGCGGAAGTGTCACTATTTTGGATATGAAGGCCAAATTGCGTCGCCTGAAAAAGCGCAGCGGACTCGATTTAGTAATTATAGATTATTTACAATTGATCAGGGGTAGTGGGGCCAATCGAGTCAGTTCCGAACGGATATTTGAAATTTCAGAAATTTCCCGTCAACTCAAAGGACTTTCTAAGGAACTAAACGTGCCGATTATTGCTCTTTCTCAGCTGAGCCGCAATGTGGAGAGTCGACAAGATAAGCGCCCTTTGCTCTCTGATCTGCGCGAGTCGGGAGCTATCGAACAAGATGCCGATCTGGTGGCTTTTCTCTACCGTGATGAATATTACAATAAGCAGAGTACAGAATTAAATATTGCTGAGGTTATTGTAGCTAAGCATCGCAACGGGCCGACAGGCACTCTGAAATTAAAATTTATGAAACAGTACGGCGGCTTTTATAACACTAACGATCCAGCTTCTGCCGATTCCAGGGGCGGTTCTTCCGGAGGACAGAGTGTTTCGTTCGGCCCCGGAGGCAGTTTTACTATGCCTTTGCCTAATAAACCGGCCAGTTCTGCTGTCGCTTCCTCTGACTTGAAAGAGGAAGATCTTAACTTAGATGACATTCCTATTTAGTGTTTAAAAAAAAGTAGCCGAACGAATACTGCAGGTAACAGTATTTTTCGTTCGGCCGTTTTTTTGATGGCGCCCGATGTAGTCGGTTTGAATTATGGACGGATTACTTTGTCAGCTTTAACTAAAATTGACGAGATAGTGGCCATATCAGAAACGGTTCCGATCATTTGCTCTGGGGTCAAAGAATAATGATCGAGACAGGTGGAACAGAGTAGAATTTGGCAGCCTCGATCTTGCATGAAAGACAGAGATAAAGATGTTTCGCTGCCTCGCAGAGCATTAAAGACTCCTTCAGTGTAACAAATTACGGTGTCTATCTCTGAAGTTTTATTCTCTAAATTATGGAGAAATTTGGCCATCATAGTTTTTCCAAACTCTAAGCTGCGGCTGCTATCTGGGTCGGCTATTTGTCCGACCGTGCCCAGAACAGCTCCAGTTAAAAGTAAAACTGTCATTTTTTTATTGTTACCCCTATCTAATCGTTTAGTGTACAACTTCTCTGGTATCCAGAGTTATATTGAGACGCTCCTCAATTTCAAAGAGGCGCGGCCAAGGTAGAGTTACTTCGAGAAACATGCTGCGAAAAACTACTTTGCTCCTCACAATAGGAGAGTAATAACTTTGCCCTAGTAGTTTCTCATCCCAAAGCTGCTGAGCCCAAGGAATGGCAGCATTGCGGGCTGCTAGGCCGGCCGGTCCGGCTAAATTGAGCATAGGATTAGCTCTGATGTCGATGTTTTTGTATTCTTGCGTTAAATTTTGGCGTATTACTGCCTGATAAGCGTAATCGTCGACCAGTCGGGCTACGGTAAAAGCTTGGTGAGTCTTTTCGCTTTCCAATTTGCGGCTGAGGCTCCAATTTTTGCCTTTAACTATCGCAATCTGTTGAGCGCAGGCTTGAGCAATAGCCGTTCCCAGCGAGTTAGAAGGAGTATTCCAAGCCGAATAACAGGCCAGTTCCCAAATAGGAACGTTATCTATTAAAGTTTGCGCAAAAATCGGCTCAGCTCGGTTAACCAAATGAAGATCCGCCAAACCGTATGGACGCTTTCTTTGTCCATCAAATTTCTGGTTGATGCGATTTAGCAGATGTTCAGCTTGAGTTTTTGTTTCTTCATTACCTTCTAAGTTAGGTTGGGCAAAGGGCTTATCGCTTGGAGTTTCAATGAAAATTACGGTGCCCGTACCTATTGTTTCTGCAGCACGGCTCAATTTTATATGTAAACGGGCCGTTTCTGCCAAGGTAAAAGATTCCATAGGAGGTACTTTATCTTTATATTCCGGATCGGAGTAGTCAAGCTCTAAATGGGGAACGTATCCGGACTCACGGGCCAACCAACCGGCTGTCATATTGGAAGCTAATTCATCGGCTCCGCATAGAATATCTACTTTGTCGGTAATGCCCAACTCTTGCGCTTTAGCTTGCAGTTGAGCTATTTCGCCGATATGAATACCCGTTCGGCTGGAATCATCTTGACCTATAACCAAATGATCGATAATGCCCTGATGTGTAAATATCAGTAAGTTGTAAATTACTTCTAAGTTGCGGTTTCTGACTTGCATATACTCTTGGAAGTATTTTTCAGGAACATTGGCCGGCGGCTTTGTCTGTCCTTGAGCTGCCCAGTTGCGTAGCCCGGCTTCGTAGGGGGATTGTTCGTCAGAGGTGCGCAGTGACAGACGAGGTACGATGGCTAGCACCTCTAATTTTTGCCCCTTTTGGGCTAATTCAGGCAAAATATTTAAATTAGCCAGAGCCTCGGCAACGCTTAGTTTCGCAGTGCGTGAGGCAATTAAACCTCCGTAAGCCAGCATATCGGCTGAAATAATGGCATTGGAATAGATCGGTTGGCGGTATAGCCATTCTTTTAGCTGCTGTGGACTGCCTGGTTGGTAAGCTTTGCCCAGTAAACACCGCTCTGGCGTAATCAGGCGGCCGCCGCCAATACGAGCAATCTGCTTGGGAAAAAGCCAGTTGCAGGGGCGATCATCTAAAGGTATATAAAGAGCTTCCCAATTTTCGCTGTCGTTGATGCCGTTTGGCTTATTTTTGGAAAAGCCGGATGCTTTTAAGGGGTGATTCGGCATAGAAGTGGGGGAGCTGTTGTTTTCTACAGGTACGTATATTGAGGCGGGGGCAGAATAAGTTTGGGGCGTTGGAGGTAGCTGAGCGAAAGCGGCTGGGCTTAAAAGGATAGTCAGAGAAAGGGCGTAAAAAATAAACTTTTTAAACATACTTCCGATTTTTCTTCAGGCTGTTTGTACCTCCTTTGCTTTCCAAAGGTAGTCTCTGAGGTGGGAAAGCGGTAATATAGCGTATACATTTTCAAAGCAGAATAATTTTTTTGCTCAGAGGTGTTTAATAAATGAATAAAATAAAAATATTGTTTTTCTTGCTGCTGACCTCTTTGGCAGCGCTGATATGTGCGCTGCCCGCGCCCTTACAAGCTCAGGGATTGACTGCACCGCGTCTGCTTATATCGTGCTTTTTGGGCGATTCAATGTGTGTAGTTGATGCCAGAACGGTGCGTGTCAAAGGCACTTTTTCTATAGGCAATAACCCGGAGCGCATGTCTGTTTCACCGGATAATCGTTATATAGCTGTAGCTCAACCTAAAAACAGCTGTATATCTGTTATCGAGAGCGGTAATATGCGTTTTGGCAACACTTACACCGACGAAAATATAAAATCTCCCGTTGATGTCTGTTTTTCTGCCGACGGAGCTAGATTGTATGTACTTGAAGCTTCAACTTGCTCTTTGGTAGAGCTTCACGTGCCTTCTTTCCAGGTTGTGCGGACACTTTCTCTCAATGCTTTGGCTCCCAGTTTAATGCGCATTTCCAAAAATGGCGCCAAAATGTTTATTTCGCATGAAACTACAGGAATAATTACGGTTGTAGATCTTTTTAACTGGTCTATTTTTAAACAGGTAGGCGTAGGGCCTACTGCCGGCGGTCTCGATTTATCTAAGGATAACGGACGTTTAATTGTGGCACTGCCTGCAGAAAGTAAAGTTGGTATTTATAAAACTACCGATATGCGTTTGCTCAGTAAAGTTCCGGTAGGCTCAGGAGCCAGTATAGTCGGTGTCTCTTATGAAGATCAGGTAGTAGTAATTAACTCTATTTCCAACGATGTCTCTATATTTCCCTTAGATCGTCCGTCTTTACGTTTTCGCACTGCAGTAGGCGTGGGTCCCCGCGATTTGTGTTTTGCACCGGACGGTTCTATGTGCTATATAGCTAATTTCAACACCAACGATCTGTCAGTTATTGATATGAAGAGCGGTCGTCAGTTGGGCCGACTGGCTATCGGTCAAGGACCGCGCGGTATTGTTTGGGTTTATTAGTTTTTTTCTCTGTATTGTTCGGTTGAGTAAAAAAGGATGACCCATGGCCGAAGCGAAAAGCACAGGCCGATTTGCAGAGGGCGGCAGCGCCTCAAAAATTTTTTTCTTTGTTTTAAGGAGTATTTTCCATGCAATACGATCCGGCTAGTTTTGAACAGAAATGGCGCGATATTTGGGAAGCTAAAAAGCTGCATCACGCCGTTAAGAGCGACAGCCGCCCTAAGTATTACTGCCTCGATATGTTCCCCTATCCTTCAGGTGAAGGACTCCATGTCGGCCATTGGCGTGGTTACGTTCTCTCCGACGTAATGAGCCGCTATATGACTCTGCATGGACGCCAAGTTCTTCACCCCATGGGCTGGGATGCTTTCGGTTTGCCTGCTGAAAATGCGGCTATTAAGCGCAAAATTCATCCTGTAGCTCAAACTATGGCTGCCACTACTAACATGCGCCGTCAGCTCAAAGATATGGGCTCTATGTACGATTGGGATCGCGAAGTTAACTCCTCTCTGCCTGAGTACTATAAATGGACTCAGTGGACTTTCCTTAAAGCTTATGAGGCCGGTTTAGCTTATAAAAAAGAAGCTCCTATCAACTGGTGTCCTTCCTGTGCTACCGGTCTGGCCGATGAGGAAGTAAAAGAGGGACGCTGTGAGCGTTGTGGTACGCTGGTTACTAAAAAGGGACTGCCCCAGTGGTTCTTTGCTATAAGTAAGTATGCTCAGCGCCTGATAGACGATCTCAAAGATCTTGACTGGCCGGAGAAAGTCAAGAAAATGCAAATTGATTGGATCGGCCGCAGTGAAGGAGCGGAAGTTCGCTTTGCCATCGATGGTCATGAAGGCGAGCAGTTGACTATTTTCACCACTCGTCCGGATACGATCTATGGCGCTTCCTATATGGTTTTGGCTCCTGAGCATGAGTTAGTGCGACACATTACCACTCCCGATCGGTTAGAAAAAGTAGAGGCCTACATTACCCGTACTTGTTCGCGCACTGAGGTTGAGCGTCAGGAACAGAAGGAAAAGACCGGTGAATTTACCGGAGCTTATGCGGTCAATCCCGTAAACGGAGATAAAATTCCTATCTGGATTGCCGATTATGTTTTAATGGGGTACGGTACCGGTGCTATTATGGCCGTGCCTGCTCACGACGATCGTGACTGGGAATTTGCCAAAGCCTTTAATTTGCCAATTAAACAAGTGGTTATGACTGCAGATCAGGCCGAGTCCTTAAAGGCTGAAGGTATTAATTTTAGTGATGCTGCTGCCGTAAGTGCTGCTTGGAAAGAAAAATTCGGCAGTCTTCCTTATGAACAGCCCTATTGTGAACTGGGCATTATGATTAATTCCGAAGAATTTTCCGGTTTAACCTCTGAAGTAGGGCGAAAAGCTGTAGTGGCTAAATTTGAGAAAATGAATTTAGGCAAGGCAGTTGTCAATTACCGTCTGCGTGACTGGCTGGTCTCCCGTCAGCGCTATTGGGGGGCTCCCATTCCTATGATCTATTGCGACAAGTGCGGTATCGTCCCCGTTCCTGAAGATCAGTTACCTGTGTTGCTTCCCCATGTAGAAAGTTACGAACCTTCAGGTACCGGCGCTTCTCCCTTGGCTTCTCTGCCTGAATTTGTTCATACGTCTTGTCCTAAGTGCGGCGGTCCGGCTCGCCGTGATACAGACACTATTTCTCAATGGATTTGCTCCTCTTGGTACTTCCTGCGCTATCCTTCTTACGATTGTAATGAGGCCGCTTGGCGCCGTGAAGATGTAGACTTCTGGAATCCTGTCGATCTGTATGTAGGCGGTATTGAACATGCTGTGCTGCATCTGCTTTACAGTCGTTTCTATACCAAAATCTTCTACGATTTAGGTTTAGTCGGGTTTAAGGAGCCTTTCACCCGTTTGTTCAATCAAGGTATGATTACTAGGGTGGGCAGTTCCGGGCGCTTAGAAAAAATGAGCAAATCGAAGGGCAATGTGGTCAACCCTGACGACTTAGTCAGTAAGTACGGCACCGATGCTCTGCGAGCTTATTTGCTCTTTATCGGTCCGCCTGAACTCGATGCCGAGTGGAACGACTCGGGTATTGAAGGAGTTTACCGTTGGATTCGCCGTATCTGGACCCTGATTACTGAGTGTCAGATTACCCCTGGTAAGGAAACGAATCCGGAAATATTGAGAACTTCCCATAAGTTTATCAAAAAGATCAACGAAGATCTCTCTCGTCTCCATCTCAATACCGTTGTTGCTGCCATGATGGAGTGGAGCAATTTCTTAATTGCCCGCGGAGCTAAGGGACCGATTGCTCAGGAAACTTTGGAACAATATGTGATCGTAATGTCTCCCATGGCCCCTCATGCTGCTGAAGAGCTTTGGTCCTTCTTAGGCCACGAAAAGGGTATTTTCGAGAGTCGTCCCGCTTGGCCGGAGCACTGCGATGATCACTTGGTAGAAAATGACTTTAATTTAGTGGTTCAAGTCAACGGCAAGATGCGCGATATGATTCGTGTTTCCAAAGATCTGTCTAGAGAAGAATTGGAAGAGCGGGCCCAAAACGGTTCCAAGGCGGCTGCCAGTTTAGCCGGTAAAACTATACGCAAAGTAATTTATGTGCCCAATAAACTTATCAACTTTGTAGTTGGTTAAGAAGGCTTTAACTGTTTAGCTCTGTAAAAAAAAGCGGCGGAGAGTTTTAGGCAGCTCTCGGCCGCTTTTATGTGTTTAGGGAGAAAACTCCGCTGCAGTTATTATCTTGTAACGAGGAATCAGTTATGCATCAAAAATTTGGCAGCAGGTTGGCTGCTTTAGTTTTAGGTCTTTCTTTAAGCAGTTGGGGAGTTTTGAGTTGTATGCCAGTACAGGCTCAAATTCCCGACAGCAGAGTAGAAAGCAAGTTAGTACATATGGCCAGAGAAGGCGACGTAGAAGCTGTCTACAACCTGGCTATGTCTTATATTTATGGCGATAAAGTTTATACTAACTACAAAGAAGCGGTTAAGCTGTTAGAAAAGGCTATTAAAGCCGATTATTATCCTGCATACGGACGGTTAGCGAATTTGTACATTCATGGTTGGGGGACGCCTTTCGATGGAGAAAAGGCCTTTGAATTGTATAAACAAGGAGCCGCTCACCATGACACCTATTCTTTATACGGTTTAGGGGTTTGCTACGATTACGGTATTGGCGTATTGCCCAACTTGGCTATGGCCCGAGATTACTATAACAAAGCAGCCGTTTCAGGATGTTATTTAGGCTGGCACGGCTTAGCCCGTTTGGAGACGAATCAGCGTTCTCCTTACGCTAATAGTAAGCGCAGTAAAGAATTTTCTGCTAAGGCTTTGCAAATGTGGCTCGATTCAGACAGTCCTTTCTTTGCTCCGGAAATGCGGCTAGATTTAAAAAACTGTCCGGAATATATTGATAGGTGTATTAAGAAGCTGCAAAACGGATTCAATCCGCATTCTTTGACCTATTCTATAAGTGCTGCACAGTATTTCAGTTTAGCTGAAGCATTTTATGAAAAATATGTCAATATTACTAAAAGCCAAGATGATCGCTTCCATGCCTATAATTTTGCTTCCGAAGCTATCAACTTAAATTATTTGCCAGCTAAAGTTACTTTGGCTCAAATGTTGAACAATAAGAAAGATTACGAACAGGCTTTTACTATTTTTCGTTATTTAGCGGTTGAAGGCGACTCTCAGTCGATTTTAGCTTTAGCCCAATATGCCGAAAGTAACCCTCAGAAAATTGACCAACAATTTTGGTCTAAACTCTTACTCAAACTTAAAAACTTGCATTATCGGCCTGCTTACCGTCTACAAGCTCACTATTTAGTTTTAGCCAATCCTGAAAATTTGGCGGAGAATGAAGCCTCGGTGGAAAATTACCTGTCCTTGCTGCAGAAATCGGCTGCTTTGGGTGACGGAGCTGCCTGTTTGGAATTGAGTGATATTTATAATACCGGTGAAATTGCCGGAGGGCGATGGACTGTAGACAAGGATCAGGAGCAAGCCTTTGCTTATTTGGCTACTCCCTTAAATAATGTCTATCCTTTGGATTATTCCGATCCAGATATAATGCGTCGTTTTGCCGATTTAGGTGATCGGTATTTGTACGGTAAGGGGACTGAAGCCAACAATATTCAGGCGGCTGCCTGTTATGAACGTTCCTTATTAATAGGTTACAACAGTCGTGCCGCTTATCGTTTGGGAAGCTTGTTGCTTAAACAAGATAGCCCCGATAAAAAGGCCAGGGGACGACGCCTTTTGAACCGAGTAATTCAAGAAGACAATTCTCCCTACACTTTCGGAGCTAAACAGCTGCTTCGGTAAAATAAGTTGGAAATATAATAAACAGGCGCCATCAATGCGAATGTTTTTGGAGTTAGATGGCGCCCGTTTTATTTTGTGTGCTAAAAGATTCTTTAATTAGCGTCTTCTGGTTTTAGCCAGTAAACGCAAAAGTTCTAAGTAAATGTTTATCATGGTAAGTAAAATAGAAAAAGCAAAATAGTATTCATGCTCTTTGCTTGTCCCTTTTCTTATTTCTCCACGAATGACCTTGAGGTTGCCAAGCAATACGTACGAGAAGAAGATTACGGCTGCTACTCGTATTCCAATGTCTATTAAAGGATTGTCATTTAAAAAACTGGCGCATTCCCAACCAAGCATTCCGGCTACGAAGCTGAACATGTAGCTGAAAAACAGGGCAAGCAGTCCTACTCTACAAAATTTCAAACTGATAATTTTATCTTGAATAAGGTTGGTGCGATACAGAGTAATGCTGCCAAGGGTTATGACAAAAGTTAAAATTAAAGCCTGTACGCCTATACCGGGGTATAAAAACTCAAACAATTGGGTGAGTATACCTAAACTTATGCCTTCTAAAACGGCGAATGCATAGGCTAAGCTTTTAGCGCGAACGGGATCGGCACAGATCATCCAGGCCAGTACTATAGTTACTAGGGCAATTATGAGTGTGATGGGTAAAACTATTTCTACAAAGCCACAAATCCCAAAGAAAATGGATGATATAATACCAGCCAGGATAGTAACTCCTGCCAGTTTGCCCGTTTTCTCTAATACCCCTTCCATAGTGAGCGGTTGCTGAGATTCGGGGATAAATTCTTGGCGCAAAGCTGCCAATCTTTCATCTGCTAACGCTGGGTTATAAGTCATGTGTCGATTATGTCCTCTCTTCTCGCAAATTTATCGCCTTTGCTCGCATTGTATCATAAATCGTTGTGTCATTTTAGCAATTAATAGATGCGTTTAACCGTGGAAGAAATCATCAAAGAAGCCTAAGCTGTCTAAGAAATTGATGAACTTACCTAAATACGCTTCACCTATTAAAGGCCAGTTGAATTGCAGCCTATAGAGAGCTTGCATAGTATATGTATTGTCGGCTTTAAGCTCGCTGAGAGTATGTCCTTTAGCTATGCTGCGGTAAGCGATCAAGCTGGATAGGCTGTCGGTGTTATCGCGTCGACTAACAGCTTCGCGGAAAGCTTCAATAAATTGCTCTTGCAAGCATTGATTTATAATCAATCCTTGGCGGCGCATCATTTTTATTAAATCGTACATGTAAATGGTTCTGTTGCTGAAAGGATGGAACAGGCAGCAACAGCTCGGCGTTTGGGCCAGAAGCAGTATGGCTTCAGCAGTAAAGTCGATGGGGGATAGCTCAACGCCAGTACCTGAATCTTCGTAACTCACACATCCGATAGTGTGGTAAGCTCTCAATTTATTGGCAAAGCTGTTAGCCGTCACATTTATTTGGAATTCTCCATCCTGGTTGCGAGCCATTAAGTTACCGGCGCGCATAACTTTACCTTCTAACCCCTTAAGCATATGCTCAAAAACTATGCGCTCACCTCTGAATTTACTGAGCATATATTTGTTGTCCATTTGCTGGCCGAAATAGAGCATATGTTCGGTCATGGGTTCAAACGGATTAGGCGTGCCGTCTAGAGATATGCCTGCAACGCTGGATGTAGATATATGGATCAAACGAATATGATTGGCTAGACAATAATCGGCAATATTTTGGGTGCCAATTACGTTTACCTTATTGAGCAAGTCATCGGCGTCAAAGTGGCGTACACTGGCTGAGCAGTTAAATAGTGTATCTACAGGCAGATTGTTGAGTCGTTCAAAAGTCTGCTTTTCAGTAATGTCGCCTTCAATAAGCGTGATGCGCTCATTTAAAAAGTACTCTTCAAAATCTGAACTAAAGTAGTAGACCAGCAGTCCCTGCAGACGAAGCTTTAAATTCTTTTGTTTGCCTCGACGCATGATGCAGTAGCAGTGTCCGCTGTAATTTTCTAAAAAGGTGCGCAAAATGTGTATGCCTAAAAATCCGGTCGCTCCGGTAAGGATAATGTTACCAGGATTTTGGCGGTGTTTCGGATCCCAGTTGTCTAAGCTATTTTTGGATAACAGCTTATTAATTTCAGTATAATCGTAGTTTATTATGTCGTCGGGAGTCTCTATGGCCTTAGTGCTGCTTTGCTGATTTTTTTGGGCTGCTTCCGCTAGCCCCAGTGGTGTTAGGTGTTCAAATACATCGCCGTAAGTAATGGCTATACCGCACTTTTCAGCAGCCAGCACAACTTTAGTAGCCTTCAATGAGTCGCCTCCCAGATCGAAGAAGCTGTCATTTATGCTGATATTTCTTTCTAGGCGAAGCACTTCTTTAAATATGGTACAGAATTGCTTTTCTGTTTGGTTGCGTGGAGCAGTGTACTCTTCATTGTAGCTGATCTGAGGATCTGGCAGTAATTTTATATCTGTTTTGCCGTTGCGGCTCAACGGCAGCTTTGGCAACTGCATGTAGGCGCCGGGAACCATATAAGGAGGCAGGAATCGGCGCAGGTACGTTTTTAAGTTGTCCGTTTTGATTGCTTGATCGGCAGTAAAGTAAGCGCAGAGTACGGTTTGTTGACCTAACTTTTTTAGCGCCGATGAAGCTGAAGTAACGCCGGGGTAGTTGAGTATCAGATTGGTAATTTCATCTAGCTCAATGCGCAATCCGTTAAATTTAACTTGATTGTCCAGACGTCCGAAAATATGCATGTAGCCCTGGTCGTCCCACCAAGCGGCATCTCCGCTTCTGTAAGCCCGCTTTCCTTCCAACTCTATGAAAGATTTTTTAGTAAGGTTGGGGTTGGCAGCATAACCGCGGCCCACACCTTCTCCGGAAATAACCAGCTCTCCTAAGGCTCCTAAGGGCATAATTTTGCCAAAACGATTTAATATGTAGAATTGCATATTAGACATCGGACGGCCAATGCTAGTATCGTTCTCTTGGGTAATAAGTTTGGCGCTGCAGGAGACGGTAGTTTCTGAAGGTCCGTAGCAGTTATAAATGTTTAGTTGCGGATTAATCTCTTTTAACTTTTTGTACAAATAAGAAGAGAAATTTTCTCCGCCCAACATTACCGACTTAAGGCCGGATATAGCTTGACATAAAAAATTAGATTCTAAACTGTTAATTAAGTAGGAAGGAACGCAAACTAACGAATCTGCTTTATGCTTAAGCATAGTTTTACCCAAAAGATCTGGAGAATGAATTTCTTCCTCTGAAGCTAAGAGCACACAGCGTCCGGAGCATAGGGGAACAATAAACTCCATCACGGAAACATCGAAAGTTAGAGCGCACCAAGCTGTACATACACGACAACCGTTCAATATGGCTTCATGCTGAACGCTATTTTGTAGGGGAGCTGCCAAATGAGAAAAGCTATGATCTTCGATCATTACTCCTTTAGGCCGTCCAGTAGAGCCGGAAGTGTAAATTATATAGGCCAGATCGTTAGGGCGATGTTCTACTTCCGTCAAATTTGTATCGGTTTGGCTGTGATAGTCAAATCTATCTAATTCAACGGCGCTGCATTGGGGCAAAGCTTTCCATAAATCGGCGTGGGCCTCTTTTATTCGGCTAGTTGTAACGACTATAGAGGCGCCGCACTCTTTAAGTATGGAAAGTAAACGATCGTCGGGCCAGGAAGATTCCAAACAGGTAAAAGCTCCTCCCGCTTTCATAACAGCCAAGCGCCCTATATAGGCATTAGCGGAACGCTCTGTCATGACAGCTACCGGTACGTTTCGCAGACTGCCTCCAGCCTGCTGCAGTAGAAGGCGAGCCAAAGAGTTAGAGCGGCTGTTTAGCTCACTGTAAGTTAAAGAGAAACTGCTGCTGATCACTGCCGTCTCTTGGCTGTGGTCGGCAGCGGCTTTTTCAAAACGTTCCACTGTCGGACATGGAAGGAAACTTTCTGCCGTAGAGTTTACTGAGGTAAGAAAGGCCCGAGCTTTTTCGGAGAGCATTTCAACCTGACTGATTTTTTCTGCAGTAAAGAAGTTTTTTAAGGCTGTTAAATAGGTTTCGGCTAAGTTTTCAGCCATATTCCGGTTGTAAAGAGGTTCTTGCCAGGCAATGCGCAGGCGC
Organism: Candidatus Bruticola sp.; assembly: GCA_051874695.1. Lineage (GTDB taxonomy): Bacteria > Vulcanimicrobiota > Xenobia > Xenobiales > Xenobiaceae > Bruticola. The sequence goes on along the minus strand of JBJEGC010000033.1, from coordinate 9,013 downwards.
AGGCCTTGTTTGTTTGTGTATACTTCACAACTTAAAGCGCCGTTTTCTTCATGATCTAATTGCTTATATTCTAACTGGTGCTGGTTAAAGTCAAAACTGTCAAAGGCGTCGCCTTGGTATATTAAAGAGGGCAGATTTTTAAGTTTAAATGCAGAGACGAGTTCTTCGTAGGGGCAATCTATGTAACGCAAATTAGCAGTAATCTGCTGTTGCGTTTCTCTGAAGAAATCGAGGGTATTCAAGTCGGCATTTAAACTTATTTTGATAGGATAGGTACGAGTAAACATACCCACTGCCGAGTTGAGACTTACGTTGGGGCGAACGTTGTAAATGGAATTAAAAACTACATACTCTCTGCCGCTGAAATTGGCCAATACATAACCGAAAACAGAGCAGAGCACTGCATTAGGAGTCAGTCCCATTTTTTGGCAGTAGCCTTCAAGTCTGTTAATATTTATGATATCTGTATGAATATTTAGGCTAGCGCCCTGACTGCGCGAAGATGTCGAAGTGTCTGCTCCAGGCATGGTCATATCATTGTCCTGATCGTTGAGCAGCTTTTGATAATAGTTCAGAGCCGTTTTCTGCGATTCTAATTGTAAAGCTGCTGCTTTGCGTTCTCTTACTGCATACTTTAAGGCCTGGTAATGGTCAGGGATAAGTGTTATTCCCTGATAAGCTTTGTGCAAACTGCCAAGAATCAGTCGCAGACTTTGACCGTCCATAATGATATGGTTGACATCGATAAATAGATATATGGACTTTTTATTGTGCCACAAGGCAAAGCGGCTTAAATAGGCATCAGGAGTGAAAGGCTCGCTGCTGCGCAGGAAACGGAAAGGTTTAATTTGGTAATCTGTGTCCGCTACGGGAGGGCAATCTGCTATTTCTTTAACTTTAAGGGTGAAAGGCTCAGGCTCATCGGTAAAGATAAGAGGTTCCGGATCGCCATCAGTGTTAACTGTTTCCCGCAAATAAGTTTTCAAAATTGGATAATTATGAATAACATTTTTAAGAGATTGCTGCAGACGTTCAAAATCTACTGTCTCTTTGGAAAACTCTATAAGAATAGGATTATTGTAAATACATGAATTGGGAAAGCGGATCGAATCTAAATAGACACCTTGCTGTACTGAACTCAGTGGATAGGTAACGGAGTCTATAACTGCAGACTTCGTGTCGGCGGAGGAAGCTGCAGCTATAGAGGCTAACTCGACAGTATTGGTACATTTGTAAATATCAGCTGTATCTAAGCTGATATTCATTTGTTCGTAAATATCAGAAAGTAAATTAATTATGCCTAGAGAGTTCAAGCCTAAATTCCAGAAATTGGCTCGGCGCGAAATAACGGGACGTTTAAGAATGCGTTGTAATATTTCCAACAATTTCAGTTCTGTGGGAGAGGCCCCCTCGTTATCTGCAGTTGCAGCTGCTTCCAGAGCTTTTTGTTGATTCTCAGAAAGATTGTTGCCTGTAGATGGACTATTTGCAGAGAAGTTAGGCTTAGGAAGAGCCTGATAGTCTATTTTATTGTTTACGCTTAAAGGTAGATGCTCTAAGCGAATCAGTTGAGGCACCATGTAGTAAGGTTTTTGAGCCGCTACATAATTAATTATATTTTGCTCATCTAATGGTTCATCTGAAGAGTAGTAAGCAGTTAAAACAGCTCCTTGTACAGTGGAGGGCCAAGCTTTGACGGCTACGTTGTTTATGCCCTCATATTTACTTAAGCAATCCTCTATTTCCGACAGCTCTACTCGGAAACCGCGGACTTTGACCTGTCTATCAATGCGCCCGCCTATAAGGCAGCATCCGTGCTCGTCTAGCATAGCTTTGTCGCCGCTGCGGTATAAGTACTTGTAGTAGGTGTCATCTTGATTCGGCTTATAAAAAGGATTGGGAAGTAAAGCTTTTTGCTCTTCTTGGGGCCTTTTTATATAACCCAGCATAATTTGCGGCGAAGCTATGTAAAGTTCTCCCCACTCTCCGGCAGGCAGAGCGCGTTTGTTTTCATCTAAAATGTAGAAACGGGTGCCGCGGTGAGGAAAACCTACTGGTATATTGTCGTAGTACTTATCAACTTTGAAGGCGCTGACGCTGCAGAGGGTTTCGGTAGGGCCATAGAGGTTTACTACTGTATAATGGCGGGCGGGCACGAAGGAGGGCAGTTTTTCTCCTCCGGTAATAAGATAGTGCAGGTGCTGGCTGTCGAAGCGGCTTAAAAATTGGAAAGCTGCCTGAGTGGTCATAAAAGTGTGAGATATGGCGTTTTGTTCTAAAAAGGCACTGAGCTTATGAAAGTTGAGACGAATTTCTTTGGGTATTATGTAAAGAGACGAACCGGTGCATATAGGAGGATATGTTTCCAGAATATTGGCGTCGAAGCTAAAACTGGCATAAGCCGTGACTCGACTTTGTGGGGTAAGTTCCAGCAGTTCTTTATAAGTATTTATATAATTATTTAGAGCTCGCCAAGGAATTTTTATGCCTTTAGGAAGACCGGTAGAGCCAGATGTATAGAGGACGGCTGCCGTATCTTCATCCTGTATCGGTTCCAACTCCAAAGAAGATATTGAGGGATTGGGCAGATGCTCTAATTCATCCAGACCAAGAACAGGACATTGGCAGTTAAGAGAATCATTTAAGAGCGCTTTATCGCAGATAAGAAAGTCTGCCTGAGCATCATGTATCATGAATTTTAATCTCTCAACGGGATAGTTAGCATCCAGAGGGAGGTAGGAGGCTCCGGCTTTGAAGACGGCTAATATCAACGCTGGAGCGTATACAGACTGATCTAGGAGAATGGCAGCGCGTTTCCCCCGCTTAATTCCGAAGTTGTACAAATAGTCGGCTATTCTTTCGCTCAAATTTTCAATTTGAGCGTAGGTAAGGGTTTGATCTCTAAATACAATGGCGGTTTTATCGGGAAAAGAAGCGGCAGCTTGGCGATAGAGAGAAAGCACAGATTCCATATTTTACAGTCAATACACTTTCTAGATAGTCTAACTATCAATGTTATTAAAAAGCTTCGGCATCTGGGTTTATAATGTATAATAACGTGCTGAAGTTTTTAATTTAGCTACTCTTGTAGCTGTTGGGAGAGGCAGAATTTTTTAGTATGGAATGTTCGAAAGATGGTAATTCTAGCCTGCAAAAGAAGCGCAAAATAATTGCCTCTCTAGTGTGGTGGTTCGGGGGGGCAGCTGTGGTAGCTATGCTAGGCGGACTGATTTTGCTGACTGTTTTATTTGCTCAAATTATCGGGTGGGAGTGCGCTCTGCTGATGTCGCTGTTTTTTGCCGAGCTGCTGTTAATGTTCACTTACTCTCACCCTTTAGGAGCCTACATGGAAAAGGCCGAGCTTCTGCCGCTGCTTAGCGAACTTCCGCTGAAAAAAATAGGCGAAGTAATCAAACAGTCTATTTATGTAGTTACTGCTCTTATGGGAGTGGTGCTGTTGGGGTTAGCCTGCCCTGATATTATAAAATTTTGTGTACCGGAAAGTCGCCTCTATTTGGCTCCGTTTTATGTTATTGAGCTGTTTTTGCTTTATTTTATATACGCCGTCCTCACTAAGCGAGTAGTTTCCCTTTTCTCCGCTTCTCATACGTTCCGTTATGAAAAAATCAGAGCCGATATTATGTTCTGCAGCTCCCGCAACGACGATCCGTCTAGCCGGGAGTCTTTTAAAGTTCAGAAAGAAGCTTTGGAAAAGGAACTGGAAAAGATTAAAATTCAGGTAGAAGAGGTAAAACGCAGCAATTATTGTTTTATCTGCATATTTATTTTAGTATCTTTTGCTGCTTTTTTTATGCATGTTTATTTGTTGTCCAGTTTCTATTTTGTACTGCCTAATTATTGGGGATTAGTTTGTTTTGTTATTTTCTCTTTAATTTATATGTCATTTAGTTTGATTCTGGACAAGAAATTCAGTCATTCTGAAAACGGCAGGGAAAAACTTCAATCTTAAGGGAAGAAAAAGCAGAGTATAAATGCATAACTAAGGAGGCCTGGCCTAAAGTGGGCGGTAATCAAGTAAAGGTTTTAAGAAGCGAAATTGACAAAATAAATTTGAAAATACTCGATCTTCTGAATGAAAGAGCAACAGTAGCTCTAAAATTGGCTAAAGAAAAAGCGAAGGCCGGTATATCCGGCTACGATCCTGTGCGCGAATCTTCCATGTTGGAGGAACTTGCTCGGCAAAATTGCGGTCCTTTCAGCGATTCTGCTGTCAGAGAGATTTTTAAGCATATTTGTCAGATAACTTTGGAGCTGATGGGAAGCACCGAGCGGTGCAGTCTCAAAGTATCCAGGGATAGTCACCCCGAAAATACCGAATTCGAAGTTAACGGTTCAGTCTTTGGAGGCGGAGCTTTCAATGTTGTTGCCGGTCCTTGCTCCATAGAGAGTGAGGAGCAGGCTGAAACTATAGCTGCCTGCTTGGCTAAATTGGGGGTAAAGCTTATGCGGGGCGGAGCTTTTAAGCCGCGTACTTCTCCTTATAGTTTTCAAGGATTGGGTTTAACCGGTCTGCAGATTCTGTTTGAGGCAGCTAAGCGCCACAACTTATCTGTAGTAAGTGAGGTTACCGATGTGCGCTTGCTCGACAAGGTTGTACCTTACATAGATATTATTCAAATCGGAGCTCGCAGCATGTACAATTATCCGCTGCTTCAGGAAGTGGGAGGCGTGGGCAAACCAATTATCTTGAAACGCCATTTCGCCGCTAGTCTCGAAGAATTTCTGTTAGCTGCCGAATACCTTATGAAAGGTGGAGCCTCCGATATTATTTTGTGTGAACGCGGTATTAGAACTTTTGAACGTTGGGTGCGCAATACGCTCGATATTTCTGCTTTGCCTTTGCTGAAACGGGAAACTCACTTGCCTATTATGGCCGATATTTCCCATGCTGCGGGACGCCGCGATATTTTGCTGCCTTTAGCTAAAGCGGTCAAGGCAGCCGGAGCTGACGCCCTTATGGTTGAAGTTCACAACAATCCCAAGTGTGCTCGCTCTGACAGTCAACAGCAGCTAAACCTAGATGAGTTCACTGTGCTATACCAAGAATTGCTAAAAAATTGAGTCTATAAGTTGAAATAATCGGAGAATAGCAAATATCATGGAGGAAGCTTTTTGGAAAGATAAATGCCTCAGTATAATTATTCCTTGCTACAACGAGGAAACGCTTATTCTAGACTTAGTGATGTCTGTGTTGTCTTCATCGGTGCCAAATAAGGAAATAATTGTTGTTGATGACGGATCTGACGACAATACGCCTAAAATTTTGCGTGAAGTTATTGAGTCGCTGGTTTCAAAAGTAATCTACTGCCCGGAAAACAGAGGCAAAGGTGCAGCTATCAGGCGCGGTTTGGCCGAAGCTTCAGGCGATGTGGTAATTATCCAGGATGCCGATTTTGAATACTCGCCGGAATTTTACAAGGCGGTTGTGCGTCCAGTCTTCGCTGGAGAGGCCGAAGCCTGTTACGGTTCCCGCTTTGCCGAGCGAAGGTGGATTCCTGGTGCCTATGTTTGCAATATATTGGCCAATTGGTTTCTGACTTGTCTCTCTAATTTCTTTACCGGTTATCAGCTGACCGATATGGAGACTTGTTTTAAAGCAATTAGGCGGGATATTTTTCAGTCCCTCAGCTTAGAACAAGAACGCTTTGGCATAGAACCTGAAATTACAGCTAAGTTAGCCAAACAACGATGCCGCATAGCCGAAGTACCGATAAGTTATTCTCCAAGGTGCAAATCTTCCGGTAAAAAAATCGGTTTTAAAGACGGACTTCAAGCTATTGCCTGCATTTTTAAGTATCGTTAAAAACTGCATCAGTTGGCTGTGGTGGCTGCTAGGTATGAATGAGTTTTTTGAATGTCGATATTTCCTGGCGGTCAAGAAAGGATGAAGCCCGGCTTAAGCGAAACTTACGCCCGTTTTATGGACCGTTCGACCTTAATAATAGCTGTTTTAACTGCTGCACTAGCCGCTGAGTCCTATTTTCTTTTTAAGCCAGCAGCAGATCCTGTGGTGGCTGAGTTTTCCGGGGAAGTTATTCGCTGTAGCCGTCTGGATAGTGAGCTGCGCAAGCTGTTTGGCCGTGAGACTCTGCAAAATATGATAACTGATCGATTAATTGATAAAGCTGTAGCTCAGCATAATTGCAGTGTAACGGAAAATGAGCTTAATGAATGGGTAGCTGATTATAAAAAAAGGCCTGATGCTCAAGAATTGGTAGCCTCCAATCAGCTTGATATTGATAAATTAAAAGCTAACCTGCGGCGATCTGTGCCTTTGTATAAACTTGTTCTCGGCAATGTTTCTGAGGCAGAGCGCAAAAAATATTTCAATCAAAGAGCCTCATCATTTGAAGAAATGGAATTGCGCGGTATTTTGCTGGGGTCGGAATCTGAGGCCAATGAACTGTCTGTACGCATCAACGGCGAAGATGCTTTTGCCGCCATGGCTTTGGTACATTCTCTTGATATTCAGACTCGGGATATTGGCGGCAGTTTGGGAAGAGTGACGCGAGCCGAATTAGAAGAGTCGTTCGATCCTCTGAGCGTCAAAGAATTATTTGCCCAAAAGGTGGGGACTTTAAGTGCTCCCATGGCTTCTAACAGCGGGGGATGGTATTTATTTTGGATAAAGAGTCGCACAACTGATTACGACCACCTGCGCTTGCGGGTTATCGAAGTTATGGCGGCTGAAAGATTACAGCCTTTTTTGGAGCAGCTGTGTACTCAGGCAGGGGTAAAAATACTGTTGCCTGAGTCAGATGTGTCTGCTGCCCAGAATAGGAAGACAGAAAGCAAGCCGGATAAGGGAGGGGTTGAAATAAAACCAACTTCCTCCGGATCTGAGACAGTGCAACCGAGATCACAAGAGGAGAAAAAATAGTGAAATTCAACTTTTTGCCCAAAGAGGACAGTTTCTTCCAGCAGTTTGAGCGTCAGGCCGCTTTTGACAGAGATGCCGGAGCTATGCTGCTCAATCTTATGAAAGACTTTGACAATATGGGCGTTCACTTAGAAGCTCTAAACGAATTGGAGCGCCAGGGTGACCACGTTGTTCACGAAATTGCCAGGGATATTGCCAAGAGCTTTGTTACTCCCATCGACCGCGAAGATATCCATGCTCTCAGCTCTAATTTAGATGATATTCTCGATTTTATTCAGGCTTCTGCTGTGTGCATGGTTACTTATCAGGTAGATAAGCCTACCGAGTCGGCTTTTCGTTTAGCTGAAATTATCAAAGAGACTACAGAAGTTATGTATGAAGCCGTCGAGCGCTTGATAGCTTTAACTGATGTCAGTGATTTGCGCCAGCGCATCAAAGATTTAGAACACGAAGCTGATGCCGTTGATCAAAGTGCCGTAGCCGATCTTTTCAAAAATGAAAAAGATGCTATCGAGATTATTAAGTGGAAAGAAATTTATTCCAGCTTAGAGACGGTTACCGATAAGTGCAAAGATGTAATGGATGTTTTGGAAAGCATCGTTTTGAAGTACGCCTAGACTGCAGTATACAAGGTAAATATTGAAAAACATCCAGTATTTCCTGTTTCAATCCCCTGCCAGGTTCGATTATGTCAGCTTAGCAGAGGATTTTCTTTTTTTTCGGTCATTTTTTAGAGGGGGAAAACTTTTTGATAGTAAATTAGAGCTACCAATGAGGATAAGGTCTGCCGGATAGGGTCCGCTTTTGGCGTAAATCGTCCGGATAGGGCTGAAGGCAGATTCTGTCTTCAACTGGAACTGGTTGGAGGTCAATCTGTTTTGAAAAAGTTTGTCGTTGGATCTATGCTGTGTTTACTTATTTTCGGCGGATGCAAAGCAGATTCGATAGTTAGCAGTGCTGACTCGGGTATAGAACCCGGGGCGCGTTTAGTAGCTCAGGAATCTAATGATAATTTGCACGTCGGTCAGTCCTACCCGGAGGTTCGAAAAACTGTGGTAAAAAATCCTCGCCAACGCCGTTACTGTCGGCCATCAACGCAGGTAAATTTCCTGCTTCTCAATATAGAAAACGCTGATACTCACGAGCAAATTAGAGCGGTCATTGATAACAATTTATGGTTAAAACATGCTGCCGATCTAGACATTCCCACTGAATTTCCCGACTACGCCGAAGTCATGGTGACGCGCGATCAAGGAGTCTTTGTTGTGCCCAGCAAGCTTTTTGAAAAATTTAAGGCTGGGGCTTTTGAAGAAGACGTCAGTTTGCAGAAGCTCAGCAATGAGGAAATTTTAGAGCGTTATTTTAATGAAATAGGGCGCAGTTTTGTTGCCAAAGATATAGATTCGCGCAGTAACCGAGCCCTGATAGGAAACCTGTTGGAACGCGATTTTCTCGTATTTATCGATTGTGAATCGGGTGAGCTGACGGTTAAACCTTAATTTTTTATTAAAAAAGTATATTTTTTCTTAATTATTGACTGGTCATTTGGGCTCTTGGTCGTGAATTACTAAGTAATATTTTCTATGTATTTCAGAAGAGGTGTCTATATGGATGTGAGTGCTGTACGAAGTGCGGCCGGTAAAGCTGCGGAGCGTATTCGCGAAAATAAGATAGGATCTGTCAATTCGGATTGCGCTTCTTTCCGCAGTAGACGAATTTCGGCTAGGTTAGAAGGGGCTGCTGGGCAAGACAATGTGAAAATTTCCGAGCGGGCCGGTGCTCTTAACACCGGTTTTAAAGCTGATGCCTGCAGTCAGGAGCGTTTGGCTGAATTAGAAGAAGATATGGTTGCTGAGGCTTCCTCTTCTGCCGAAACTTCTTCTCCTTTCACTTTAACAGATGCCTCTGCTTACGAGCCCGGCTCCGATGTCGCCGAATTAGCTTACAAAATGTTGGGTGAGCGCAACCGCAGTGAAGCCGATTTAAGTGAAATTACGGTGCTTAAAGCGTCCGATCAAAATAATAAGATCAATATTTCTAGCGGCAAAGACGGATCTATTATTGTCAATGTTGATGGTCAGGAACAGGAGTTCAGTGCCGATGAGGCACGCA
>JBJEGC010000032.1:0-70695 GCA_051874695.1 Candidatus Bruticola sp. | reverse complement strand
CTGAGCCTGCCTGAGGCGGGTTGAGGCGAAACTCTAGGTCGATCGCTTACACGTATAAGCTATCTGGTTTAGAAGTTGCTGTTCAAAAGTTTTTCAATAAAAAAGAACGTTCTGCTTACAAAGCAGGGCGTTTTTTTTGTTTAAAAAACTGAGGCGATAGTGACGGGAACCGTAAAGAAGACAGAAATATCACTAACATTACTCAAATATGCAGTCTTTTTGTACTCAAGCTTGTTTTGTTGGATCTCGCCAAGTATGGAAATTTAGAAAAAAGAAAGCGTAATCTGATCGGATTTGCGGTTGTTTTTATTGAGAGGATTCAGTTCCGGATGTAGGGCAAATACGCCGGCTAATACGCGCAGACAGGCGCGATCTTGCTGCCTTTGCTTGTAGGCATCGTGAGAAGCGGTGCCGTCAATACTTTGCATATAATTGTCTTTATCTATAATTTGCACTTCTAAGGGAAACAGCACACTAATTTCTTGCTCGGCTACCGGGCCTTCCAACTCTTGCAGCAATCCCTCCAAATCGGGGCCTAAATGGTATTTTTCCAACTGAGTGCGCAGGCGTCTGGCTTTGAAAAAGCTCGGGTTTTCTAATTTTACCAGCTCTTGAACGGTAAATTGTAATGACTGATAATCGGAACTGGAGAGTGGGTTATAATTCTTTTTTTCTTCTGCCATAGCAGCTAATTCTTGAGGAGAAATGGTGTTAAGCTGGTTTACTAATTGGTCGAGCTTTTTTTCCCTCTCAATACAATCGTTTTCTTTTTCGCTTTCCAATAGATCGGCAAAAATACGCTGGCATTTTTCTAAATCGAGAATGGTGTTGCGACTGCGGCCAGGAATCAAATTGGCGAACATGATTACATTGTGTGTATACAGATAATAAAGCACACGCAAGACATCGAGCTTGGTGTAGGTGACTAACTTTACACCTAGACGATCGTGAATTTTTTCTGCTACGTTCTTGGGCTTATGGAGCAGCTTCATGATAAGGCTGTCACGGCTTTTTTCTTCTTTGTAGTAAACTCCGTAGAGCGGAAGCATGTCATTATTGGAACCTAAATAAACTTGTCCGTTTACTTCGGTGACATTTTGGCGGAATTTATCAAGAATTTGTCTTTTTATTTCGGGAAAGAACTCCGCACGCATGGTATTGTCCAAATGGTGGATAGTGTGCATAACGCGCAGAATGGCGCAGGACCAAGCTTGGCGTTCAGTGTTGTGCGGTCCGGAAGCCCAAATAAGCAGATCGCGGACATCGTTAAGGCGTTCTATTTCCGAGGGAATAGTGAAGTATGTAGGGCAGCCGCTATGACCGTGTACAAAATAGGCTTTAATAAAGCGAAGAGCCTCAGCAAAAATTTCGTCTACCGTATCTTTAGCTTCTTTGCTGTTGTAATCGTAGCCGTAGTTGAGTAGAAATTTATGAGCTTGGGCGCGATCTTCGGCTGTCAGCGCGGCCAGATCGATAGGCGATTTGCCTTCGAGCATAAAATCGATAATTTCCCAAGAAAATTCTTGCTGAATTAAAGTTTTGGCAGATACATCTTGAGATGAATTATATTCTGCTGCATTTAAGTTCATAACTTCACCTGAAAAATTTTGAACTCGATTTATCGTTTCTTTCATTGGCGGGGATGGCTGTTGTCGTAAACTCCACGCATAGTTGTCCTGGATAAGTTAGTATAAATTTGCGTAGTAGAAAGAGTAGCGTGACCGAGTAATTCTTTTATAGTAACTAAGTCGGCACCGCCTTCTAGCAAATGGGTTGCAAAGGAGTGGCGCATAGTGTGGGGAGAGGCATCTTTGAATACTCCAGCCTCTTCTTTGAGTTTATCAAAAAGAATCTCTACACCGCGGCGTGACAATCGGCTGTAGAATCTGTTGAGGAAAACGGCCGGATCTTTTGTATTGGGACGCGCTGCTAAATAAGCCTGTAGGGAGCTGACCGTGCTCTGATTCATAAACACGATGCGCTGCTTGCTGCCCTTGCCGGTAACGCGTATAGAATAATCGTCAAAATTTAAGTCTGACAGGTTTAGACTGGTCAATTCAGCCAAACGCATACCTGTAGAATAAAACAGCTCTAAAATTGCTGTATTGCGGTAGGCTTTCCAATTGCCGCCCGGATCGGATTGGGTGTGAGCATAAGCCAAAATTTTACCAACCTCTTCCTGGCTGAGAACTTTAGGCAAAACTCTCCCTTCCTTGACGCTTTTAAACTTGTCCATAGGAGAATCGGAAATGTAACCGTAAAGCTTCAAAAAGCGGAAATAACTTTTTAAACAGGCAATTTTGCGGTTTAAACTGGAAGCCTCATAATTGTGTTCTAATTTCAGATAAGCCAGAAAATCGCTAATGGTCCGTATGTCGACACGACCCAGGGTGAGACCGTCTTCAAAAAGAGGTTGAAAATAATTGAGGAAGATGAGTAAATCTTCACGATACTCAATAACAGTTCGTTTAGCTAAGTTGCGCTCTACGGTAATATAGCGCACAAAGTCGTCTATATACCAGTTGCGGGCTTTTTCTAATTGCACTTGAGCTGATTCTGAACGCTCAGAGGCGTTGTCAGATTGGTAAGTCATATCGGCAAACCCTCACTTTGCAGCTACAAAACCATAAAATTATAGCATATGTGGCTATAATTGAAAAGAAATAACTATCTTTGATATATTTATTAAAATAAACACGTAACGAAGTAGCAAAAAGGAAGTTAGCGGATGAAAAAATATAGATGCTAATCGTTGATGAGAAAATATTCAACAATTATATTCCTGTTAAATTTCATGTCGGAAAAAAACATGTTACTTTTTGCATTGAGTTATTTGACGGTAAAACACCATCACACGCTGAAAGTTGCACAGTTACCAAGTAGTTACCATTACTTTTCTGGAACTTCGTTAAATATTTATTCGTCAGACAGCTATATGAAGCTGCTCACAATCTAAAATAGCACTGCCTGTTCCATAGTGCCTTCCGAGCGGTTTTCTTGAGACTGGCTAGATGAGGCAGAGAACTTAGTCAACAGCTGGCGGATAGGTGTGAAACTGCGCCGATGATAGGGACAGGGACCGCAGCGCCGTAAGGCTTCCAGGTGCGCGGCGGTGCCGTAGCCTTTATTTTCATTGAACTGATATTGAGGCCAGCTTTGATGAGCCGAATCGAGCAGGTGATCGCGATAAACTTTAGCTATGATAGAGGCGGCAGCTATAGCCGGAATACGTCCATCACCTTTAATGACGGCTGTTTGCGGAACGGGACACTCCGGCATAGGGGAACGGCCGTCAATGAAAACAAACTTTGCTTTCGATTTCAAATGATAGAGAGCCGAGCGCATAGTCTGTAAAGAAGCGGTGTTTATATTGTTTAACCTATCTAATTCTGCAGCTGATATTTCCTGTATATGCCAAGCAACAGATAGTTTCTTTATCCAAGGGACGAGCTGCTCGCGCACTTCTTCGTTGAGTTTTTTGGAATCGTTGAGCCCAGGTATCCAGGTGTGAGGTGGCAATATAACTGCAGCAGCTACCAAAGGGCCTGCCAGGGGACCGCGTCCTACTTCATCGCAGCCCGCCGCGCCTTCGTTGCTCCAAAAGCTTTCTTGAAAAGCGTACATGCCTTCCAGCCTGTTTTTTTCTCTTTCCAACCAGGAAGCAGCTTGGGGCATGATCATTAAGCTTTCTTCGTAAGTGCATCCGGGAGGCAGAGCCTGCAGTACTGCATGTAAAGAGATGCGAGCCATCAGTTTTCTATAGGAGGAGCCGATTCCAGAGTAACGGGCCCCACTTCTCCTTGAGCAAAGGCTTTCAGCACAAAACGGGCACATCTGGGCAGGTCTGCTTCGTTAGCATTTATAAAGAAGTTTTTGCTTCGCGCTAATTCGTCGAGCATTTGTTCGGGAATTAAACTGCCTGCTGCATCATTCCATAATTGGGATAGAGTGGGAGGCACTAGGTTTTTGACTTTGCCTTTTTTCCACAGACGTTCTAAGAGCAGACCGCCCACCATTTCTAAAGGAATAGCGTCATGGCGGACACAACTGGCCGCAGCCAGTGATGTTAAGGTTTCGGCAGTATCTATGCGGGGATAGAGAATGCCGGGTGAATCGAGAATTTGCCAGCGGTTAGGCACTGCCACCCACTGACTGCCTCTGGTTACACCCGGCTTGGCTCCAGTTTTGGCGCGGTTAGCTCCGGCCAGTCTGTTGAGTAGAGACGACTTGCCTACATTAGGAATGCCGGCTACAACTAAGCGCGGATCTCGAGGACGCAAGCCTTTGGCCGCTCGTTTAGCTTCCACTTGGCGGCGCAATTTTTGAATAGTGCTTTCTAAAGGGCCGGCTCCTTTGCCTGCCGTAGAGCGCATAGCCGCAGCTGCCAAATTGTGAGCTTTGAACCACTCCAGCCATTTTCTAGTTTCAGCTTCTTCGGCCAGATCGGCTTTATTTAAAACAAACATTAACTCTTTGTTTTTGCGCTGCAGAAGTTCTTCCAAGTCGGGCTGCCTGGAGGCGGCGGGAATACGGGCGTCCATAACCAGCAGTACTATATCTGCTAAATTTAAGCTTTCTTCCAGCTGGCGCAGCGCTTTGCGCATGTGTCCGGGAAACCAGGAAAAACCTCTCTGTTTCTGCTGAGGAGCGTTAGCATCCATAAAAGCGATCCTTTCTGAAAAGCGAACGTTTTATTTAAGCATTCTCTGGCGAGAGATCGGCCAGAAAATGACAAAGGCTTTGCCGACCACATTTTTTAAGGGCAGGGGGCCCCAGTAGCGTGAGTCATCGGAATTGTTGCGATTATCACCCATAACGAATACATGATCTTTGGGAACACGGTAGGCAGGGAAATCGGATTCAATTTCTTCTTTGATAAAAGGTTCATCCTGAGGCAGGCCGTTTAAATATAAAACACCCCCTGCTACTTCCACTACATCGTTTTCTACAGCTACAACACGCTTAATAAAGTCGGTCTCTTCGGGGTTCTCTACATGCGGAGGATGGAAGACGATGATTTCCCCCCTGGATGGCTTAGCCATTTGATAAATAAAACGGTTTACCAGAATATAGTCGTTAACTTTAAGTGTAGGGACCATCGATTCCGAAGGGATATAGAAGCTGCGCACTATGTAGGTAATAAGGACTATGGCTACTACGCCGGCTACAATAAAAGAGTCGAGATACTCTTTGAGTATGTTCTTCCAAACGACGGAGAGGCGCTTTCTAAAGACAAAAACGCCGATTCTCAGCAGTACCAGAATATAAAGTATAACTATTAACAGCTCTTCTCTCATTTGGAAAACCTTTGTCTATGCTGAACTCGAGGCGGAAACGGTTTCGTAGGCATCTTAAAAAGCCCCTGCTTTAGGAAAAATCTGAGAGGCAGGATACCTTTGGCAAAACGGTGGCATGTATTTACAAAAAAATACCGCAGCGAAAGGTGGCTGTAACCACTCTGCTCTCTGCGGTACGGTATCTGCAAAAATCGACAATTCCTGCTGTAATGAACAAGCGGAACTAGCGGTTGACGCGTCTCTCTTTTACGCGAGCTTTCTTACCAACGAGGTCGCGGAGATAGAAGAGACGAGCGCGGCGTACGGCGCCGTGACGAATGACTTCAACTTTGTCTAAGCGAGGGCTGTGAACCAGAATGGTTCTCTCTACGCCCACACCGCCGGAAATTTTGCGGAGGGTGAAACTCTCTTTGAGGCCGGAGTTTCCTCTCTTAATGCAAACGCCTTCGAAAGCCTGGGAGCGCTCTTTGCCGCCTTCGATAACCTTCAGCCAAGCCTTTACGGTGTCGCCAGGGCCAAAGCTGGGGAATTCTTTTTTCATTTGCTCGCGCTCAATACTTTTGATCAGATCCATGGTGGATATCCTTCTTTAAACGAATCTTGCTTGCCTCTGGGGGACTTTCCCTGTTGGCTGTAGCCTGCTCACAATTGACACTCCCCACGGCTTAAACCAGGGGATTCTTGGCTCAACGAACGGCGCCCCTTACTTTTCCTTGCAGAAAGCAGGCAGCCGCTCTCTTCAAGCGCAGATTCCCGTGTGCCTCACGGTACTTGCCGAGCGGGTTCAACGCTGACTAACTTGCGTCCTGCCATGCTCAAACTGCCCCTCTACGAGCAAATTTTGTCGGCTCTAACGGGCAGCCCAAGGCAAGGCTAGGATATTTTAGCAAACAGGATATAAAAAAGCAAGGGCAAAGCCCCCTGCCGACAGGAAAAGTGCTACGGCAGCAGAGTAGGGCTCAGGAGAAAAAAATCCTTTGCTGAGCTCCTAACAATAAAATTTTCGCGGCGGCAAGACCGGAAAATTTATGAGTGAGAACTGGTGATAAGTGCAGTAAGCACTTTAGATGAAGTTCTTTTTGCAGTTAAAGTTGGGAAAAGCCAAAATCTGCCAGAAAAGCGCGCTCTTCAGGAGTCAAATTTTGGTTTTTCAACAGGTCGGGACGCTTGCGGGCCGTGCTTAGCAGAGCCTGCTGTCGGCGCCATTGAGCAATTTTTTTATGATCTCCGCTGGTTAAGACTTCGGGTACTTTCATGCCTCGATAATTTAGAGGGCGAGTGTAGTATGGACAGTCTAAAATACCAGTGCTGAACGATTCGTTTCTAGCCGATTCGTCGTCGATAACGCCGGGAATGAGCCGGATAACGGCATCGGCTACAACCATAGCCGCCAGCTCTCCGCCTGAGATAACAAAATCGCCTAAGGAAACCTCTTCGTCTACATATTTCTGCAGTATGCGCTCATCGATACCTTCGTAGTGGCCGCAGATCATAATCAGATGATTGTATGAATGGGTAAAAGTTTCCACCTTGCTCTGAGTTAATCTTTGTCCTTGAGGAGAAAGGTAAATGATGTGGGGAGCTGCGCCCTGTTTGGGAATATCTTCAATGGCCTGTCCTAAAGGTTCAGGCTGCATAACCATGCCGCTTCCCCCGCCGTAAGGGACGTCGTCGGTCTGTAAGTGACGGCCTACACCGTACGATCGCAAATCGACCAGTTTTAGCTCAACTAGCCCGCGCTTTTGAGCCCGAGCCGGAATACTAGTGTATAGAGGGGCAAACATTTCCGGAAACAGAGTTATTATGTCTAGACGCATTTATGCTTCCTCTTCAGGCAGTTCAACTAAGAGGCAGCCGTTTTCCAAGTCTACCTTTTTTATAAAACGCTCTACGGCAGGTATAACCAGTTCATGGCCTACACCGTCGCGTACAGCATACTGATCGCAGCCTGGATAGGAGTATATGTCGAATATTCTACCTCGGCAAACATTGTGCTGATCGATAACTTTCAGACCTTTAAGCTGAAAGTGCCAATACTCTCCTTCTTCCAAAGGAACGAGCTGATCCGGAGTTACACTGATCGACCAACCTCGATAAGGAGCTATCATTTCAGGGGCGTCGATTCCGCTGAGCTTCAAGAGAATGTATCCTTGGTGAAAACGCGAACTCTGCAGCGTATGGCGGCTATATTCACCGTTTTTGGCCACTAAATACACTTCTTTAGTCTTTTTGAAGCGCTCGGGGAAATCGGTTAAAATGCGGGCTTTTATTTCGCCGCGCACTCCGAATGAAGTCAAAACAGAGGCGATAGCCACAAAATCTTGGGGCTCCCGACCGTTAGTCTGCTGTTTCTGCATAGTTAACCTTGTTGTCTGAAAAATAAAAAAATAAAACCGGCGTTTACAAAGTAAGCATGGCGCCGGTTTTATCAACTAGATTATTTCCACCATAACCCGTTTGCCTTCGCGCGTTCCGGCGGCTTTAACGAGCGTACGGATCGCCTGAGCAGTTTTACCCTGCCGACCTATAACTTTGCCCATATCTTCAGGTGCTACTCTCAACTCTAATATGGTTGAACGCTCTCCTTGAAGTTCACGGACTTCAACCTGATCGGGAAAGTCTACGAGCTGGCGGGCCAGATACTCCAGCAAGCCTTTCATGGCGACTCTCCTCTCCTTAACTAAAACTCTTGCCTTGCGGTAGAAGGAGCAGAGAAGATACTAGGCCTCGGGAGCAGCTTCTTCTTTGGCCTCTCCGGCTTTAGGAGCGGGATAGACGTAATCGGTGCCGTAAAACTCTTTCCACAAACCGTTGCTGACCAGCATAGTGCGGACGGAGTCGGTGGGTTGAGCGCCGTTAGAGAGCCACGCTTTTACGCGGTCGGATTTCATAACGACTGTGGGGGGATTGGTGCGAGGGTTGTAGTGCCCGAGAATCTCAATGAAACGACCGTCGCGGGGACATCTGGCATCGGCGGCTACTATTCTGTAGCTGGCCTGTTTCTTGCGTCCTACTCTACGAAGTCTAATGCGTACCATTGATGGGGTGCCTCCTGTGGTGATTATCTGCTATTAGCAATTTTATAAAGGTTATTTCAGCACTCTCCCGGCGGAAGTCAAGAGTCTGTGCTCGGCGAATATCTCGCTCTTAGGCCCGCCGAAGTCTCTTTTTTCAACTAAAAGACGGTTTCGACAGAAACATTTTGGGGCGCCGAATATGTAGCGCCGAAATTTTTATCAATGAAGGGCAGCTGCCCAAAACAGCTGCCGGGTCTGTATTCTAGAAGGGTAGACGGAAGAATCCGAGTTTCCTGCCTTTTTTGCTTCTAGCCAGACCGCCGATGCTCTTCATAAACTTGCGTAACTCTCCGTACTGCTTAAGTATAGCGTTTACGGCTGAGACATCGCTGCCTGAACCTTTGGCAATGCGTCTCTTGCGCGAAGCATCTAAAATTTCCGGATTGCGCCTCTCTTTGGGAGTCATGGAGAGGATAATAGACTCGACGCGTCTGATCTCTTTTTCACCTATGGGGATGTCGTCGAGGGCTCGGCCTACTCCGGGAAGCATTTTTATAATGTCTTTAATAGGTCCCATACGGCGGATCTGTTGCATTTGATCCAGCAGATCGTTGAGGTCAAACTTATTTTGCTTAAGCCGTTCGGAAAGCTCTTGGGCTTTATCTTTGTCGAGAGTCTGCTCTGCTTTTTCAATTAAGCTGAGGACATCGCCCATGCCCAAAATTCGTCCGGCCATGCGATCGGGATGGAAAGGCTCTAAACCGCTGAGACGCTCACTAGTACCCACAAACTTAATGGGTGCACCGGTAACTTTGCGCACGGAAATAGCCGCACCGCCGCGAGCGTCGCCGTCGAGCTTAGTCATAATTACGCCGGTAATGCCCAACAGTTCATTGAAGTCGCGGGCTACGTTTACGGCGTCTTGGCCTGTCATGGCGTCGACAACCAGAATGATCTCGTTGGGAGATACGGCGTCGCGCTGCTTTTTCAGCTCTCCCATGAGTTCGCTGTCGATATTCAGACGACCGGCGGTGTCAATAATGACTACGTCGCGTCCTAGACTTTTAGCCTGAGCCACTGCTTGGGAAGTGATCTCTACCGGGTCTTGACATCCTTCAAGCTTAAATACTGGAACACTGATCTGCTTGGCCAAAACTTCCAACTGCTGAACGGCCGCCGGACGGTAGACGTCGGTAGCCGCCAAAAGGGGATGGTGGCCCGATCCTCTCAGATAAGAAGCTAATTTGGCTGCGCTGGTAGTTTTACCGGCACCATTTAAACCGCAAACCATAAACACGGTAGGGGCTTTGGAAGCAAAAGTGAGTTTAGCGGCCTCGCCTCCCATTAGGGAAATGAGCTCGTCGCGTACGTACCTAATTACTTGCTGTCCGGGGGTCATGCTCTTGACGAGCTCTTCACCGACGGCACGTTCACGGATGTTGGAAATAAACTCTTTGACTACCGAGAGACTTACGTCGGCCTCCAGAAGAGCGCGGCGCACTTCTCGGAGAGCTTCATTGACGTCGTCTTCGGCCAGTTTGCCGCGACCCGATATTTTCTTAAAAATGTCGTTTAGTCGCTCGGAAAGAGATTCGAACATAACCTAAAGGGCCTATCTCACTTTCTGTTCTGGTGCTGATAAAATGGGGGAGAAAACTCTGCCCGCTTTGTTGTCCGGCAGTTTTAGCAGACCGCTTCAAGACTGACTAAAAACTACCAAGCCTGCGACAATAAACGTAAGCTTCTGAACAATGTGACATATTATATACTTTAAGGGAATTTTCGTCAATAAGTAAGCACTGACGGGAAGGCTGGCCGCTCAGTTTTGCAAGTTTACGTTTAGAGCAGTCTGCCTTTAGGCAGGCTTGGTCTGCGGCAGGAAGTGCAACAAAGAAACGTGAAGAAAAAAAAGCATTTTTTCGTATCTCTCAGTTTTGCCGCTGTGGGGCCTTCCGCATAGTATTTTTAGCGGCTGTTTGCGTCAGTCCGTGTCCGGTTTTTGCGGATAGCGCCGCATTTGCAGCACCAGTAGTTAAGGTTTATATAAAACTTATGTATAAAGAAATATTGATTTCCATTGACGATCGCGAGGGAAGGGCTGTCGTATTAGAAGACGGCCGTCCCATGGAAATTTTGATCGATCGCGAGGAACGCCAAGTAGGCAGTATATTCAAAGGCAGAGTCGCCGATGTTCTTCCCGGCATGAATGCTGCTTTTGTCGATATCGGTTTGGAGCGCAACGCTTTTTTATGCGCAGGTGATGCCGTGGCTGGTTTGGGTGATGGTGACAACAATTTTACTAAGCCCGCCATTGCCGAAATTGTACGTCCCCAGCAAGAAACTTTAGTTCAGATTGTTAAAGAGGCCATAGGTTCTAAAGGAGCCCGCATAACCTCTTACATTACTCTTCCCGGCCGTTATTTAGTTCTGTTCCCTTCTGCTCAATATGTGGGGGTCTCTCGTCGTATTTCCACCGAACAGGAGCGCGATCGCCTGCGCGGTATTGCCGATGAGCTTCGTCCTGAAGGTATGGGCGTGGTTGTCCGTACAGCCGCCGAAGGACACGATCGCAGCGAACTTAAAATGGATCTCGATTATTTGGTAAAGGTTTGGAATAAGGTGCAGGCCAAGGCCAAAAATTGTCAAGCTCCGGCTTTAGTTCATCAAGAGCTCGATTTAATAGGCAAAATTCTGCGCGATCTTTTTACCGAAGAAGTCGACCGTTTAGTAATCGACAATCGTCAGGAATACCTCAATATGCGTGAGCGTCTAGAACACACGGCTCCCGAACTTATGGATAAAGTTCATCTTTACACCGATACTTATCCATTATTCGATATGTACCGCATCGAGCAGGAAATTGACAATGCTTTGTCGCGTCGGGTTTGGCTAGATTCGGGCGGTTACCTTATAGTCGATCGCACTGAGGCCCTCTGGGTTATCGATGTCAACACCGGGCGTTATATAGGTAAAAATAATTTAGCCGAAACGATTTTGCGCACTAATTTGGAAGCCTGCAAAGAAATTTGTCGTCAGCTGCGTCTGCGCGATATGGCTGGTATAATTATCGTAGATTTTATCGATATGGACAGCTCCGACGACCAGCGTAAAATTTTGGAAACTTTAGGCGATGAACTTAAAAAAGACCGCACTCGAACCCACTTGGTCAGCATGACCGAGCTCGGTTTGGTGCAGATTACT
Source organism: Candidatus Bruticola sp. (assembly GCA_051874695.1). Classification (GTDB taxonomy): domain Bacteria; phylum Vulcanimicrobiota; class Xenobia; order Xenobiales; family Xenobiaceae; genus Bruticola. Next base: position 59,180 of record JBJEGC010000032.1, on the reverse strand, counting down.
CGCAAGCGCGAAGGAAAAGATCTCGACGGCATCATGCGCGACGTTTGCCCCGTCTGTCACGGACGCGGCAAAGTTCTTTCCCCTAAGTCTGTGGCTTTGCGGGCTCGTCGCAATTTGTTGCGCGAAATGGGTGGTATAAGCAAACATGAGGCGGCTGTAGTCACTCTTTCTCCGGCAGCCGCCTACCGTTTTGTCGGACCTAACGGAGTAGAAGCTGAACAGATTGCCAAAGAAACTAAATCGGTAATTATAGTTCAGGCCTCGGACAACATTCATCCTGAACGATTCAGTGTCAGTTGCATTGACAAGTTTTCCGTCAGCGACAGGCCTTTGCTTTCCGTTGGACAGCAGGCCCGGACAGATATTTTGGAAAATAGCGAGTCAGAAAACGGTTCTGCTTTAGCTATAGTTGATGGTTGCTTAGTTGAAGTGGAGCGCGCAGCCGATCGGGTAGGCAAAGAAGCTGTGATCAGGATTGTCAGGACCGGTGCTTACATCAGCTATGCTGAGATTGTGCATTCATAATTGAACGATAATTTTGCAATTATCGATAATAACTTAGGAGCGAGATGGAAGCGGTCAATATGTTATCAGTTAAGGTATACAATTTATTCAAAATGAGAAAGCTGAAGAGACTGGCCGTTATGGTCTTGGTTATTCAGGTTCTCTGTTTGCTGGCTGCCTGCTCGGTTCCGGAAGTTAATGTTAACAAAAAAAGTGACGACAAGTTTATTCCTCCGCCCGATATAAGCCGCCGTCCTTTTGTGATAGCCAACGAGTTTCTGGACAATGTTAAGGCTAAAAAATATAAAGAAGCTTACGCAGCTTTGAGTGTCGATGCCAAAATGAAAGTTAATCTTAAGGGCTTTGAAGAAGGTCTGAACAGATACTTTTCTATGGCTTCCACTAAGAGTGTTTACATGACTAGGGCTGTGGGCGATGAGCGTGTTTCGGGGAAAGTCGCTATAATTAAAGTTTACGATTTGAAATATCCGAACGCTCCGCCCTGGATTTGGGAATTTGAACATACTCGCGGAGGATGGAAGATACGTTCTTTAGACTTGCCGCCTCTGTTTATCTACAAATCTAAAGTTGTGCCTAAAGCTAAGTCGAAAAAAGGACGCAAGTCTAGATAAGGCGTTTATATCTCTAGGTTTGTTGTGTTTTGGGGCTGTCGGTTGCTGAAAGGCAGTTGGCGGCTAGGCCGAAAACATAACGATAAAAAAACGGCTCCCTGCTGATGCTGTTTAAGTGTTGGCAGGGAGCCGTTTCGCCTATACAGGCGGAGCGGTAAGCAACTTACCTTTCTTAGGCCTTCTTTTCTTCTTGTATTTTGTCGGCCTGAATCGGATTAGTTAGCGACGTCAGACCGTCTGTAGAGGCGGTTTGAGTCGGAGAATTGGTCTCAGTTTTCGCTGAGGGTGAGTCAGAAACTGTGGCTGCCGGTTTAGTTTCTTCCAAATTGGCAGCACTGTTGTAAGCTTTCTTTAATGAGCCCAAAGCTTCGCCCAACGATCGGCCTATTTCGGGAAGCTTCTGCGGACCAAAAAGAAGCAAGGCCGCTACAGCTAATACAATTAATTCTCCTGGTCCTAAATTGAATGGCATAATTCTTTTTGTAAAACCTCTAAACTGTACAGAACGGTAACTTTGTTAAGCTGCCACTCTGACTCTCAGTGAAATTTAATTTTTTCCAAAGTGGACAGAGCTTGAGAAGTTAAGGCTTGGGCGCGTTCTATTTGAGAAAGACCGCCAGTTGGTTTCGCTTCTTCCAGTTCTTCTTCGCTTAGGTTTTGTAGAAAGTCGATAATATCACCTAATTTTTCCAGAGCCTCTTCCAAATAAGACTGAGCTGATTGTACATTGACTGATAAGTTGTGTCTGTTCAAGCGATGAGCTCCTTAGCATATATTTGAGTAGGAAAAAGGCTTCCTAAAATTGAACATTTTGGAATGTGTTTCTCTGTATATTTTCACTTCCTGCCGGAATAGTTCGGCTTTCAACAGAGAGCGGTGGGGGCACATTAACGATGGGGAGCAGGCGGTTCCAAACTTTTAACCAGCAGAGGGCCGCGGCAGCCTTTCCCTGCCTGCAGGGTGAGAGCAACTTTTTTACGGAGTTTTTTTATGGCCGATTCTTTATCTGTCGGTCAGCTGGTAGAGCTGACCATCAACGATTTTGCCGTCGGAGGGGAAGCTGTCGGGAGAGTAGGTAACTTCGTGCTTTTTGTACCCGGCGCTTCTCCCGGAGATAAAATAGAAGCCCACATAACCGAACTGAAGAAGAATTACGGTCGGGCCCGTATTCACAGGATTATCGTTCCTTCTGTGCGCCGCGTTCAGCCTCGTTGCCCAGTTTATAGTGAGTGTGGCGGTTGCCACCTGCAGCATGTGAACTACGATTCCCAGTTAGAGTTTAAAACCAAAATGGTTCAAGACGCCCTGCGCCATATTGCCGGACTCGACGGGGTCAAGGTTCGCCCTTGCAAAAAAATGAAACGTCCTTGGAACTATCGTTCTAAAATGCAGATGGTCATAGGAGCCAAACCTTATCTGCAGCGTCAAGACCGCGATAATGAAGAAGAGGTGCCGCGCTTCCATCCCTATACGGGCTACTATGCTAAAGGTACTCATTCCATAGTTAAAGTCGACAACTGCGCTATTCAACATGAAGTTAACAATGAACTGTCGGCTGCTTGTCGCGAAGCCATCGAACGTTTACAGTGGCCTATTTACCACAGCGAAGACGGCAGCGGTGCCGTGCGCTATATTGTGGCTCGCCACGGATTTTATTCCAACCAGACGCTATTAGTTATAGTCTCTAGTCAGCCGCGTTTACCTCAAGTGCGCGAGTTTGTCGATATTGTGCGCAAGCGAGTGCGCTCGTTGTGCGGCGTAGTGCTCAATCTGAACCCGCATTTTACCAATGTTATTCTTGGTTCGCACAACTCTGTGTTATGGGGAAGCGATCATATTGTTGAAGAGGTAGCTGGCTTAAAGTTTAATATTTCGGCCAATTCCTTTTTTCAAGTTAATATCGAAGGTCTTGAAGCTATCTATGACCAGATCGATCAGTATCTTCAGATTCAGCCTCGCGACACTATTCTTGATGCCTATTGTGGAGTTGGCTCATTAGCTCTATATATGGCCCGCAAAGCTAAGCGCGTTTTTGGTATAGACGAGTGTCAGGCTGCTATTGAAGATGCTGTGGTTAATTCCGACCTTAATAATTTAGCCAATACAACTTTTATGGACGGCACCGTTGAAAAAATACTGCCCGCTCTGTGTCACAAAGGTTCTCCTCTGCAGCGGCGGACTAGCTTTAATGGGGCTGTTTTGGACCCTCCGCGTAAAGGATGCGATCCTGTGGTACTCGACACTATAGCTAAAATGCGCATCCCGCGTTTGGCTTACGTTTCTTGCAATCCTTCTACCTTAGCTCGAGATTTGGGAATACTCAATGAAAAGGGTTATTCAGTGTTGGAAGTCCAGCCCATTGATATGTTCCCTCAAACTTATCATGTTGAGTGCGTAGCTCATATCGTTCGGAAGTAATATGGCCATAAATAACAGCGAAGCTACAGAACGGGCAATAGCTAGAGCCGGTGAGCTTTCCCGTTCCTGGAAACATTATTATTTGGGTGTAGAGCACTTTTTTGCCGCTGCTTGTCAGCTCGATCGCTCTTTGGCAGAAGCGATTGCCGACGAGGGAGTGCCTTTAAGCGATTTGGAAGAAGGCATTGCCAATTTAGTGCCTCCTCAAGATGACCCACCTCTTTGGGACGGATTGCCGGAAACTCCGCGTTACCGCAGCATTATGAAAACTATTGTACCTGAAGAGGCAGAGGCGGCTCAGGCGCTGCGTGTGGAGCCCAAACATGTTATTACGGCTATTTTGCGTGAAGGTCGCAGTGTACCTTGTCGTGTGTTGCTCAATCGCGGCGTAGACTTACTCAAGCTGCGCGATTCTATGCGCGGCGTGAGCCGTCAGGAATCTCCCAAATCTGCCGGCGGAGGCGGGGGCGGCTTTTTCAGCCGTGGGGCCGATAAGAACATGACCGCGGACGGGCGCCGATTTGCCAGAGAGCATAAACAGCTATTGGAATATGGTCGCGATCTTACTGAGTTGGCCCGTCAGAAAAAGATGGATCCAGTTATCGGACGTAACGACGAAGTGCGCCGTGTTCTAGAAGTGCTTACCCGTAAAACTAAGTCGAATCCGGTTTTGGTCGGTGAGGCCGGTGTAGGCAAGACGGCGGTAGCGTACGGCTTGGCGCAGCGTTTGGCCGAGGGTACGGTGCCTGATATACTTAAAGATCATCATCTTATTGAGCTGAGCCTCAGCTCTTTGGTGGCAGGTGCCGGCCATCGCGGCGACTTTGAAAAACGTCTGCAGCAAGTTATCGAAGAAGTCAGCAAAGATAACAAAATTATTCTTTTTATTGATGAAATACATCAAATTGTGGGCGCTGGCGGTAGTGGAGGCATGGATGCCGGCAACATTCTTAAGCCGGCTTTGGCCAGAGGCGATTTGGCGGTTATGGGCGCTACTACCATCGACGAGTACCGTCGCTATATTGAAGCCGACCCAGCCTTAGAGCGCCGCTTCCAGCAAGTATTTGTCAGCGAACCTTCAGAAGAGGATGCTTTTGAGATTCTCAAAGGACTCAGAGAACGGTACGAACAGCACCACCATGTGCAGTTTTCCGATGAAGCCCTTTTAGCGGCGGTAAAATTATCCGTTCGTTTCCTGCCCGATCGCAATCTGCCCGATAAGGCTATCGATCTTATCGATGAAGCGGCTGCGCGCATAAAAACCAGGGGAAGCTGTCAAGGACAAGGCATGCAGGAAGTTACTGAAGAGGTCATTGCTGAGGTAGTGGCCGACTGGACAGGAGTGCCTATTTCTCGCATCGCCAATGAAGAAGAAGCCCGCTTGCTCGACATGGAGAATCTGCTGCGCGGTCGTGTTGTGGGGCAAGATCATGCTGTGGCTGCCGTAGCTAGTACAATACGTGTTGTGCGGGTAGGTTTCTCTTCGCCTACTCGTCCCAGTGGCGTTTTTCTTTTCTTAGGTCCCAGCGGTGTTGGTAAAACCGAACTGGCTAAAACTTTAGCTGAATTCCTCTTTGGTTCGGAACGCGATATGATCCGTTTGGATATGTCCGAATTCCATGACAAACATTCTGTTGCCCGTCTTATTGGAGCTCCCCCCGGCTATGTTGGCTACGAAGGAGAAGGACAGCTGACCAAAGCTGTGCGCACCAAGCCTTTCTGCGTAATTCTGCTCGACGAAGTGGAAAAGGCCCATCCCGATGTCTTCGACCTCTTTTTGCAAGTTTTCGACGACGGACGTCTGACAGATGCGCGCGGACGCACGGTCAATTTTACCAATTCTATTATTATAATGACCTCCAATTTGGGATCTCGCAAGGCACTGGATATGGCCTCGGCTCAGATGGCAGCTGCCGGAGCTGCTTTGGAAAAGGCTACCGGCGACGAAGAAATGGGCGCTTTAGCCAAAATGAAGAACCCGTTGGCCGATCTGCTGCCTACCGATCAAGGCTATGTTGGTCAACTTGACGACATGCCAGAAGTCTATCAAGCTGCTTTGCGCGGCCATTTCCGCTTGGAGTTTCTTAACCGCATCGACGAGATTATTATATTTAAAACTCTCAAACGCGAAGATCTGCAGGGGATAGTCGACATTAACTTATCTAAGTGTGTCAAGCGCATTAAGGAAAGTCGTCAGGTCGACTTGCATGTAACTAAAGATGTCATTAACTTCCTGCTCGATAAAGGTTATCATCCTGAATATGGCGCCCGCCCTCTGAACAGGGCTATCGACACTTGGCTGACCAGACCTTTTGCAGAGTATGTACTGCGTCACAAGGTGCCGCCGAACACTCTTATTTGGGCTGATATGGCCGATGAAGGTGATAAGGTTGCTTTCTCCCTGGATAATCGAGCCCTAAGTGATACTTTCGGAGGTGAAAGCGGAGCCTCTACTGGTGGAAATTCCGGTTCTGCAAAAAAATATGCCGCTTCGGAAGCTTATGGCCAGCCGGACGGTTGCTCTCAGTCTGGCGGCTACCCTCAACAAGGTGGCTACCCTCAACCGGGCGGCTATCCTCAACAGGGCGGCTACCCTCAACAGGGTGGCTATCCTCAACAGGGCGGCTACCCTCAACAAGGTGGCTATCCTCAACAAGGTGGCTACCCTCAACCGGGCGGCTATCCTCAACCGGGCGGCTACCCTCAACAAGGTGGCTACTCTCAACAAGGTGGCTACTCTCAACAGGGCGGCTACCCTCAACAGAGCGGCTATCCTCAACAGGGCAGTTATCCCCAGCCGGGCGGTTACCCTCAGCAGAGTGGTTACCCTCAGCAGGGCAGTTTCGGTCAGAACGGGGCCGCCCAGTCTGTCAGTTCTTACGATATTTCGGAAGGTCTGTCTGCAGATTACCGTCAGTCCGGAATAGGACAGCGTCCCGCTGCTCCTGCGCCCAACGGATCGCGCCAGCCGATGGGGCCAGCCGGTCCGCGTCCTGCCGCTCCTGCGCCTAACGGATCGCGCCAGCCGATGGGGGCAGCCGGTCCGCGTCCTGCCGCTCCTGTGCCCAACGGACCGCGCCAGCCGATGGGGCCAGCCGGTCCGCGTCCTGCCGCTCCTGCGCCTAACGGACCGCGCCAACCGATGGGGGCAGCCGGTCCGCGTCCTGCCGCTCCTGTGCCTAACGGACCGCGCCAACCGATGGGGCCAGCCGGGACTGAAGGGCGTTGGTCTCAGGGAGGATACGGATCTGTTGCTCCGTCTGGCAGTGTGCCTCGTCCTCCTCAGTCCGGAGCGCCCGGTCCTTTTAGCCGCAGGCTGGATCAGGGCAGTGACAACAATGAAGGGGAGAATTGGCGGTAAATATGAGAATTCAGCTTGAAGTTTTAGGCGGTCCCATAGATGGATATTTTTTTCAGTTTAATAAGCGGGTGCAAATTGGACGTGAAGGCGATATCGCTCTCAATTTAGACGGTTTTGTTAGCCGTCATCACGCTGTGCTGGAGCCGACGGCCGGAGGAGTTATTCTGGAAGATAAAGGCTCCACTAACGGTACCTTTGTTGATGGCGAGCGATTATACGGCAGTACTGCCTTAAAAAACGGTCAGGAATTTATTGTTGGCCGTACCTGGCTACGTATCAGCTGGAGCTGAAATATCGGTACATACAAGTATAAGCCTGACTTCTCCTTATGTTTTTTAAGGGAAGTTTGGGCTTTTGTTTTTGGATAAAATCATATTAGATAGGCGGCTGCAGATTAGCTTACAGCTAAGTTAAAAATTCAGGGTATTTATGCAGAAACTGTCGGGTCTACAATATGGGCGTTCCATTTGTTGTTACAGTTTTTACTACAATTTGGAGGGCTTAAAGGTACAGTGTCTAAGATAGCGCAGTTGAAAGTTAACCTGGTTATATATTGAGGACTGATAATAAAATATGGGTTTTGGTCAATTTAGTTTAGGTTCGGTAGCTTCGCTTATGGGAGTGAACGTATACAATACTCCGGCATCCATATTCGATGGACTGCTCTCCGTATCGTCAAATTTGTCCGGTTCTTTAACTACTCAGGCAGATCGCAAAGGGAGGAGAAGCGGAGTCACTGCAGCTACCGTGGGCATGGTTAGCGCTTATATCAACTCCGATTTTAATGCTTACACCAGTTATGTGAACCGTTGCTACGAAGAGTCTGATGAGCCTATTGCCGAGCTCTCTTCTTTAGCTCCGGAAATTCGTCCAGTTACTGGCATTTTAAAAGTTCTCGATCGCGGTACCCCAGAGCAGAAGAAAAAAATTCAAGATGAAAATCAGCTTCCCAAGAGTCTGCAGGAAGCGCGCATGATTTTTCTCCATTTTTATTATCCCGGCGCCTACGAGCAAGTTGAGAGTGTAGGCAGCTACTACTTTGAGCCTATTCCCGAAAAAGAAGTGAGTGCGGTCGAAGAAGCTGCTCCCAAAGCTAAAAAGGTTTCTGCTTCTGCTAAAGACGGTTTTGTGACTACTGAATTCGGTACAGAGCTGGCTGAAGAAGCTAAGCGGCAGGCTGCAGCGGTCGGTTATTTCGATTTGAAGGCTGTGGGCTCGGCGTTAAGTAGCAAAGGAGTTTCCGTCGGTGGCAAAACTGCAGCGGAGTTGGCCGATTTTATCGCCAAATCTGATAAATTCGTAGAATGCACCGATTCTGAACCTAATCAGTTGAAAGATATTCCTGCCGGCGCTGTAGTTATTTGGTCCGTTGATGGCAGTCATTCACTGGGTAGCTGCTCGATCGCTTTAGGCGACGGACGGGAGGCTTCCAGCATTATTAGGCCGCAGCGGGAAGCGTTCTCCGAGAAATACAGACTCTTCTTGCCTCTATAAGCGAGAGTACGTTCACTCGGTATACAAATCTGTGTACAAGTTAATTGCTTTAGTTGTGAAAGCTGGTGTTTTTTTTGGTAGATTCTGATAATTATCGCTACAAAGCTTCCGAAGTAAATTCGGTTGAGCCTTTAACTTCTCTATTAAACAAAGAGCGCAGTAGTTTTACGCGCGCCGATCTACTGAAAGTGATTAAATACTTCAGTATAGATAGGTTAACTTTCCATTATGTTGGCCTGGATGGGCGCATGCGTTCGCTGAAGCTTCCTATTAGCAGTTTACGGCAGGCCGAACGCTTGTTGGCTTTAGGAGAACGGGCCGATGGTTCATCCCTTTTTAAAGGCTTAGTGGACGCTTCTGTTTCCGACACTTATGTAGTACCCATTTATGCTTCGGCTTTTATTAATCCGTTTAGGTCTAAAAGTCTCGATTTTATGTGTCGTTTTCTGGACGGCAGCGGCAAGCCTGCCAAGTTTACGCCTGACAGTATTCTGCAAACCGGTGCTTTGCAGCTGCAGCGCGAATTAGGCTGTGAGCTTTGGGCTATGGGTGAGTTGGAGTTTTATTTAGTTTACCCTAAAAGTTCAGATGATGAACGTTATCCTGCTTCAAGTCAAAACGGCTATCATATCTCTGCTCCGTACTTTAAGTATGAGAATGTAGCCGACGAAATGATTCAAATTGTTCAGCAGGTAACGGGCTCCCTTAAGTATGGTCATTCTGAAGTTGGCAGTATTGATAATATCCGCTCTAAGCATACTGTTTTAAACGGGTGCGCCGCTGAGCAGTACGAGTTAGAGTTCTATCCGCGCCCTATAAGCGAAGCGGCCGACACGCTCTGTCTGGCTCGCTGGTTAATTCGTTGTACGGCAGCCCGTCACGGACTTTTGGCCACTTTTACTCCAAAACTTAGCCAAGAAGCGGCCGGGACCGGCATGCATATTCATTTGGAGTTAAAACGTCATAGAGTTAACTGCATGCTAGATAGTAACGGCTCTTTGAGTCTTGAGGCCAGAAAAATGATCGGCGGTTTAGTGCGCTATGCTCCTACTATTTCCGCGTTTGGCAATACGCAGGCTGCGTCTTTCTTGCGTTTAGTGCCCAATCATGAGGCCCCTACAAAAATTTGTTGGAGCCACTCTAACCGTTCGTCTTTGATACGTGTTCCTTTAGGCTGGGCTGATATAGGCGACTTAAGCCAGACAGTCAACCCTCAACAGCAGGAAGCTTTTGCTGACAATGAGTGTCGCCAAACTATAGAGCTGCGCTCTACCGACGGCAGTGCCAATGTACATTTGTTGCTCGCAGCTATTCTGCAGGCTGTCAGTTGGGGCTTGAAGCATGAGGCGGATTCTTTGCTTTTGACCGAGGAATGTCATGTCGATGGCAATATTTTCCAAAAAACCGAATTGGCTGCCAAACTGCAAAACCTGCCCAAGAGTTGTGCCGAATGTGCCGATCTTTTAATCGAGCACCGCGATTACTACGAAAAGGACGGTCTGTTCCCGCCTTTTCTGATTGATTATGCCGCCGCTTTGCTGCGCCGTGAGCAGGATGGCGATTTGCGTGAACGTTTAAACTCTTTGCCGGAAAAAGAGCGCAGCCAGGCTGAGTTAGAAGTTTTGCATGCCGATCTGCACCGATGTTAATATTTAAACTTCCAGCATGAGCAGATGTCGGCTCAAATTGAGTAAGCCGGGGGCCAGGGGCTGAGTTCCTCTGGTGGGCCCGGCTTTATGCTTTTTCAGTATGTCGAACAGTTGGTTGCGCACTTCAAGAGCTGATTTCGGACGTCGATTCATGTCTATATCCACGCATCGGTTCAGCAGTTCGGTCAGCTCTGTCGGGGCGTCTTTTACAACAGTGTCCAGAGCTGGAAAATGAAAACTCATACTCTGCGAATCTTTTAAAGTGAGCATATGAAACAAGGTTACGCCCAGTGAGTAAATATCGCTTTGGACGGTAGAATTGCCTCTGTATTGCTCTGGAGCACAGTAGCCTGGTGTACCTAATTCTTGAGTATCTTTTAGAGAGTTAGATGTACGAAATCGGGCAATACCGAAATCGATTAAGCGAATCATACCGCTGGGCGCGAGTATGAGATTGGAAGGTTTCAGGTCGCGGTATATAATGGGAGGTTCTTGACTGTGCAGAGCGTGAAGAAGGTGAGTGAGCTGTAAAGCAATAGGCAGAGCTTCTTCTATACGCAGAGGTGAAGTGCGTCCGCTCAGTACTTCATCGAGAGGGCGTCCTATCACTCTTTCCATTACTATATAAGGGGACTCTCCAGCAGGGGTAACGCAATCAATCAGCTTTGGCAGAGCCTGATGGTGCAGGGTTTGTAAAATTTGGCCTTCCCTGAGAAACATGTTCAGTGCTGTCTGGCGTTCATCGGAAGGTCTATCTTCCAGACGGAGCTGCTTGAGAGCCCAGTTAGCTAAGGGACGTCCGGCATCGCTTACCAGATAAACATAGCTCTGGGCTCCCTCTCCTAAATAATCTAGCACGCGATAGCGATTATCTATGAGTTCTCCTTTACCGTGTTTGGCCATGGTCTACCATTCTGCGGCCAGTTTTGTCATAGTTTGGAACTCGTCTTGCTCGAGAATTACTATGTAAATCTCTTTCAGAAGGTCGGCCAACTCCTTATCGTTGCGTTTTTTCTGACCTTTGGTGGCTTGGATAAAGCTGTAATCAAAACAAGGGGGTATAGAGGACATGCCGCAGTTAAATAAGTTCATAATATGGAGCAAGCACAAGAAGGCGGTACGGCTGTTGCCGTCTTCAAAAGGATGGATATGAATAAACTCATTGTAGAAAAATGAAGCTAAATTGATGGCATCAAAAATATTCTTTGAAGATTTGAGGATAGAGTTGTAGTCATCCATCAGTTTATCCATCAGCTTAGGTATTTTCTTCCAATCGGCCGTTCGGAAGTACGGATTAGCTTTTATTTCTACGTTAAAATCGCGATACTGGTCAGAGATACCCAAGTCGGCTGTAGCCAGTTTATGATATTCTTTAATTATATTTATATTCATGTGCTTCTTGAAGCGCACAGAATTTTGTTCAACTTGGTCCTTAGCTTTGTCAAAGTTAGCTTTTGATTTTTTATCAAAAAGCTCTTCCTGCTCTGGAAGTATGTCGTAGGAAATAAGACGCTGCATTTTGGGCAATCCTACATGATGGCTCTTATGCTTATCGTCGAAAACAAAATGAGCCCCTAAAGATATATTGGAAATATCTTTAATGCGTTTAGCAGTCTGTTTGCTAACAATAACCTTATTAAAATCTATTTTAGTATCAAAGAATTTAGTTTTGGGTGTAATATCGAAGTAGGTACAAATTAAATCGAAAAAGAGGGTGCGAGCTAAACGCATTGACGGCGGATCATAATTGAGGAATAACACTAACTGGTCTTTCATTAAGTGGTGCAGATAAATGCGCCAATCGGGCAGAAATTCTAACTCTCTCTCTGTGAAGCTGCTGCGCTTATATACGGCTTTCAGAAAATCGAGGGAAGGCTGAGATAAATACAAGTTGTAATCGTACTCATAGGCTACCGATAAGAGAAGGAGTTCGAGCAAAGCTTGACCTTTGGAACTGGTTCCTTTGGCATATCCTTCGGGAGTGACGCGCAGAAGCTGCTCTTTTAGAAGAGAATTTAAATGCTCGTCTAAAAGACTACTGTCATTTAGCCACATAGTCTTGACCAAAGCTTCTTTGCTTATAGCTTTCTTGCGTCCGGCAACGGCTAAAAAAACATCGTATTTGGTAAGTTGGGCATCCATATTTATAAACTCCTTCTAAAAAAGTTCAGCCTCAAGGGGAGACCCCCATTGAGGCTTTAGGTCGCAAGCTGTCGCGAGGGACATTACTTATTTCTGATTCGCATTTCAGTCACCCTGCGTCGATTTTATCGCATTTTTGGCTTGTGATTCAGCGCGAGTGAGAAGTTTTATTTGGGTCACATCGCCGAAGCGGATAATATCTCCAGGATGGATGACGTCTTTGCGTCCGACTCGACGTCCGCGTATAAAGGTTCCGTAGCTGCTGCCAAGATCTTCCAGCTCATAGCTGGAGCCGTCGCGGCTCTTACGAATGCGGGCGTGGCGTCCGGAAACGCTGGATTCCGAGAAACACCAGCTGTTGCTTTGGGCGCGTCCGATAGTTACGGTGTCTTCCGTAAACTCCAACAGTTTGCCGTCGGCAGTAACGAAGGCCATTGGCATGTTTTCGGGCAGAAGAGGCAGCACGGAGAAGGGCTCAATAGATTTGCCTTTTTTGCGTCCCAAAATGAAGTAAGCTGCACCGCCCAGTATAACTACTACCACCGCACCGACTATGATAGGCACAGCCGCGCCGCTTTCTGCCTGTTCGCCGACTTCGGGGCTGCCCTCTAAAATAGGGGCATCTTCACCGTCGAGTACGCGAATATTGGCTATGGAATCGGGAGAAGTTTTTATATTGGGAGACAAAGCACCGGCCATAGAGATAGGAATGGCAAAGCGCATATCGTGGCGTCCTGAGGAAGCTTCCAAAGATAAAGATACGGCAATCAGTTCGTTTGTGTTGGGTAAATAAACAGGAGCGCCGCTGGTTTCATCGCGCAGCACTGTAGCCATCTGCAAACGCATGACCGTACCGCCGGGACGACTAATAGTGTCAATTACATTGCCGCCGCTCTTGCCTATTTCAAAAGAAGAGGCCATATCGTCGCTAGTAATAGGGGTAGTATAGTTAATGGCAATGGGTGTATCGCCTTTAACGACATCGCTGTCTCCGATTTTCGCAGCCGGCAGATTAGGTATGGGAATTTCCAATAAAGCTATATTAGCTTCAGGGGCGAAACGAAGCAATTTGGCGGGTACCGGGGAATATCCGGCAGCCAGAGCGGTAATGCGAGCCGCTCCCTTAATCGCCTCATAGCTGGTTACAGCTTGGCAGGCATCACGGCCGGTTAGCACGATAACACCGCTGCCAAAGACCTGAGTACCGGCAATTTCAGATTGAATCAATATTAGTGAATTATTTGAGGATCCTTGAGCCGAAGCTGTTTGGCCGGGGCCGACAATCGTCAGACCCGCAGCTATAATTACGGCAGAAATCAACAATAAAAGCCTGCGCAAAGCTAACACTTTTCCCTTTCGTCGTTCGTAAAACTCTTGTTTCACCGTCGAACTTCTTTAAAAGCTAATTAAATACCTGTTTTTGATGTTGTCTATAAAAAAAATGTTAGTTAAATCAAAAGGCTGTTAGGAGGCCGTGCAGAAGTCCGCCGGGCTCATCACAATGTTAAGACAGGCAGACCGGGCTTAGAAAGCGAATGGGGTAGGTTCCTATGATAAAAGTTTTGCTTTTAATTCTTACCGGAGTCAGTGTTACGGCTGTAGCGGATATTTTTGTTTCCAAAGGCATGCGTTCTATCGATTCATCTATACGCAGTTGGCGCGACATTTGGCGTATAATTTGTTCGGTAGTTACGAATGTACACGTGCTGGCTGGAGCAAGTCTGTTGACCTTGTCGTTTGTGCTTTGGTTAATTATGCTGTCTATAGCCGATCTGTCATTGCTTCTGCCTTTGACTGCGTTGAATTATATAATTAATGCATTTTTGGCCAAAATTTATCTACATGAACATGTGTCGCCGCTGCGTTGGGCCGGAACTTTAATTATCTTCTGTGGAATAGTGGTTGTCGTGCTCTCTTAAATCGGCAATTTTTATATAAAACAATTTGTCTGTTTCCCAATTTACGTACTGATAAGGCGGTTATTTATCAGCGAATTGCGGTGAAAAAGTGTAAGCAAGCTGCTTAAAGGCAGCGGAGGAAAGAAAAGTGAATTGGAAAGAAGTCATCAAGCAAGTATTTTTGGACGGCGGCCCCTCTACTTGTCAGTTCGCCATTACCAACGCCTGCAATGCCAAATGTGAATTTTGTAATTTCTCCCGTGAAAATGCCCAAAAACAGGGACAAACTAAAACTATTGTTAAGCTGTCGGCCGGTTTGAATGCTATAGATTGTCTTTACCGGAACGGGGTGCGGTTTTTAATTTTCACCGGGGGTGAGCCTACGCTCAATCCAAATTTGGAGCAGTTCATGGTCCACTGCCGCGAGCTAGGTATGGACAGTCTGATTGTAACTAACGGATCTACTCTTGCTCCGGAGAAGGTAAGAGGTCTAATTGACAGCGGACTTCATGAAGTTATTATTTCTGTCGATTCTGTCGATACTTCCGTAAGTGAGCAAAATCGAGGTTTGCCCGGAGTTACCGAACGTATTACCGCGGCCAATAATATTTTTAAACAGCACAGAGTGGGGCGAGTAGCTTCTGTAACGCTAAGTAAAATTTTAGGCCCTCTGTCAGAACTGCCTCGCACTCTCGACCGCATGGGCTTTGACGCGGTAACTTTTTCTTTTCCTTTAATTAACTTAGATTCAAATTATTTGGGCTGCAAAGATTCCGAGCTGGTTAATTACACTCCTGAGGAAATGCACAAGCTAATCGATGAAGTAATTAAGTTGAAAAGCTCCTATAAAGTGCTCAACCCCACTGCTTCCATGATGGATATGCATCGTTACTTGAACAAGGAGCCTCAGCAGTTTGTTTGTTTAGGTGGCTTTAAACAGTTCTATCTGGATTGGAATTTGCAGTTATGGCGTTGTTGTAACTGGCGTCGTCCGATGTGTCATGTCTGTGAGTTTAACGGCAGCCAAATGATTCGCGACGGTTGTACAGAGTGTATGATCGATTGTTATCGAGACGCCAGTGTTATGCAGCACTGTGCGGTATCGGTGGCCGATGCGGTTCATGCTGCTTGTTTCGGACGTTGGGATCTGAGTTTCAGGCATATTTTCAGCATGAATAATTTGCGTTCCGTAGGGGCTGTTTTAGAGAATTCTCACTGGTTAGATAGTCTTTAATTATGTGTGCAAAGAGCTCTGAGCTAACATCTGTTGTCAAAAAAGAAGAGCAAAACGCTGCTTCAGAGGTTGCCGCCCTCAAAAAAGACACGCTTATTTACCGAGGTCTGGAGCGGTTAGCTGCGTTTACTTTTCGTTTTCCGCGTCTAATTATTGTTTTTAGTCTGATCACTTGTCTGCTGTGCATGGGGTATACCGCTAAATGCTTAACCTTTGATGCCGATCAGGCCAATTTAATTAAGCGCTCGGATGGGTTGCAGCGAGAGCAAGATCGGTATACCAGTAACTTTCCCCGCTCGGAAGATATTGTAGTAATTGTTGAAGACGGCACTGCTCAGGAACGAAAGGCTTTTATCGACGACTTAGCTAACCGTCTGCGCGACGAGCCAGACGTTTTTCAAGATGTTTTCGAAAAGATAGATGTTACGTTTTTGCGCAGTTACGCTCTTCATTACCTAGATCCAGAGCAACTGCGCAATATTGCCGAACAGCTCGATGATTACAGCCGTATTTTAACTTCTTTGGCTCAGGCCGGCAGCCTTATAGAGCTGGTACAGCAGTCCCCGCTCGATTTGTCGTCTATAAGCTCGTCTGAGGAGCTGAACAATCCGCAAAAGCTCAAAGAACTTATGCCTTTTGTGGAACGCTTCGCTGACAGTTTAATTGAGAGCATGGAAACCAGGGGACGGTGCCATTTCCGCTCTCCTTGGCTGGATATAATTTCTTTGAAGATGGAACCGCAGGACGCCGACAGTGAAGCGGCCTTGGCCGGTATGCTGAGTAAAGGAGAAATTGTTCAGTATAATACCATTGCCGACGGAAAAATTTATACGCTGCTGTGTCGACCTGCTTACCGCGAAGGGGAAGGAGCTGACGAATCGGTATCCAGGGCGGTAGGGCGCATCAGAGAAATTTTAGAAAATTTAGAGCGTCGCCACACCGGAGTTTTGGTAGGTCTGACTGGGGAGTTAGTGTTGAATGTTGATGAAGCTCAGTCTTCAACCGAAGATTCCCTGAATTCGGCTCTGATTTCTTTAGTGCTGATAGCTTTAGTTTTTACTTGGGCGTTCCGTGAAATTTATAAGCCTCTGATGGCTGTGTTCGGACTGATCATAGGCATCGGTTGGACCATGGGGTTTACGACCGCCGTTATTGGTCATCTTAACCTGCTGACGGTAACTTTTGCTACCATACTTATGGGATTGGGAATCGATTTCGGCATCCATTTTTTATACCGTTACGACGAAGAACGAGCCCAAACTCAAGATATTCTGGCTGCTATGCAGGCTGCTATGCGCGGTGCTGGTTACGAAAATTTGACCGGTGCTGTCAGTACGGCTTTAGCTTTCTATGTACTAGCTTTCACCGATTTTACCGGCATTGCCGAATTGGGCATTATCGCTGGAAGCGGTATCTTGTTTTGCTACGCTTCCATGATGTCCGTTTTGCCTTCGCTTATTTTCCTTACCGAAGATAGAAATAAGATCTACGAAGCTAAAGGAATTTCGGGTTTTTCCCTTTTAGCCGATGTGGAAAAATATTTGATGGATCGATCTACTGGGGTGGTGTTGGCCGGAGTCGTTGTTACTTTGGTCGCTCTTTGGTTCGGACAAAATGTAAGTTACGATTATAACTTACTCAATTTGCAGGCCAAGGGGCTGCAGTCGGTGCGCACCGAGATGCATTTAATAAACTCCAGTGAACACTCGCTGCTCTGTGGTATATCCTTGGCTGAAAATGCGTCGGAAGCCTGTCGCTTGGCAGAACAATTTTCTCGGCTGCCCAGTGTTTCCAGTGTGGAGACGGCAGCCATGCTGGTGCCCGGCGACTACGATAAAAAAGCGCCTTATCTGCGCCGCATAGTCAGTACCGTCTCTTCCATTCCGCTGCCTAAACCGATAGTGCGCGATCCTGAAATCAGCCGTATTGCTTCTTTTAGAGCTGTAGGCGCCGCTATAGAAAAAGATGACCGACAGTTAAGAGCTTTCCTGCATACAATGCAGACCAGTTCATCTCCGGAGGTAAGGTCAGCCGCCGGGCGTTTGGAAAAGAAGATTGATAAATTATTCGATATTATGTCATCTATGGGGCCAGGCCCTATTGAAGACGGACTCAACTCGTTTGAAGATAATTTCTATCGCAGTTTGATTCAAGTTATAGAGTTTCTGCACGCTCAAAAGGATGTTCCGCCGCTGAGTATTAACGATATACCAGATGATTTGCGCCGTCGGGAAGTTGGACGCACCGGCTTGATCCAAGTACGTATTTTCCCCAAAGGAAACATTTGGGATCGTCCCGCTCAGGAGCGTTTTGTACGCGATATACAGAGTGTCGATCCTAAAGTTGTCGGTATGCCGGTCATGTCTTATTACGATTGCCAGGAACTGCGTGAATCAAATGAAAAAGCCGGCACTTGGGCCTTGTGCGCTATTTGGGTGCTACTTTTTGTACATTTCAGAAAAATTGGCGCCGCTTTGCTCTCTCTGCTGCCTAAAGTTTTGGGTATTGTCTGGATGGTAGGTCTCATGGGATTGCTGGGATGCGATTTCAACAGTGCCAATTTTTTAGCTCTGCCGCTTATTCTGGGAATAGGTTTGGTCTTTGGCATACACATTATTCACCGAGTTTCCGAGGAGGGAGGCAATGGTATTTTCAGTCATTCTACCGGCCCTTCCATTACGCTTTCGGCCTTAACTACCATGATTGGCTTTGCTACCATGATTCCTGCCAACCATCAAGGAGTGGCTACTTTAGGTTTGGTTATGACTTTGGGAGTAGGGGCCAACCTGATCAGTTCGGCTGTTTTTATGCCGGCTCTGCTCACTTTTTTGAGCGACCGCTTCGGTTATAAAATTAAACTGCACAATTAGTAAAATTAACGCTCAGGCGTTAAGAAAGTATAAAAAAGCTTGATCTGCTTGTAGTGTTAACTTGAAAGATATGTTGTTTATATGTTTGATGGATCTATTTTAGAGGGATTGAATCCGCAGCAGTCAGAGGCGGTAACAACTACCGAAGGGCCTTTGTTAATTTTGGCCGGAGCCGGTAGTGGTAAAACTACAGTTTTAACTAAACGCATTGCTTGGATTTTGCAATCGGGGTTGGCGCAGCGTTCTCAAATTTTGGCAGTTACTTTCACTAATAAAGCTGCTCGCGAAATGGTCGAACGTATTGAAGGCTTATGCGGCAGCGGCTTTTTCCCTAATGCCGGTACGTTTCACTCTGTCTGCGCCCGTTGGCTGCGCCGTGAGGCCAAATATCTCGATGTAAGTTCCAGTTTCTCGATTTATGATACTGAGTCGCAGATAATTTTAATGCGTTCCATACTGAAAGATCTCAATATATACGGTCAAAAGCATACTCCTGTCGATTTTTTGACCGCTATTAGCCACTGTAAAAACCACAAACGCAAACCGGACAATTTAAGCCCTCTTCTGCTTCATGAACGCACTTTGATTCCCGTTTATAAAGCTTACAATCAGCGTTTGCGCGAAAATGACTCTCTCGATTTTGACGATATTTTGCTTTATACGGCTGAGTTATTTAGTAATCATCCCGAAGTTCGTGA
The DNA here is from genome assembly GCA_051874695.1 of Candidatus Bruticola sp. GTDB lineage: Bacteria > Vulcanimicrobiota > Xenobia > Xenobiales > Xenobiaceae > Bruticola. The sequence continues at coordinate 40,280 of JBJEGC010000032.1, read as the reverse complement.
AAAGTATCAGCGCCATTTGCGCTACATCATGGTTGATGAATTTCAAGATGTAAATCCGCTGCAGTACGAGCTGCTGCGCCTAATTTTGGGTGAAGATCGCAATTTTTGTGCAGTAGGTGATGACGATCAAAGTATTTATGGCTTCCGCGGGGCGGACATTTCCATTATTCTGCGCTTTGAAAAAGATTTTCACGATGCGAAAGTTATTAAGTTGGAGCAAAACTACCGCTCAACTCAGCAGATTCTCAATGTGGCCAACGCTGTTGTAAGCCATAACTCCGATCGCAAGTCTAAAAATTTGTGGAGCAGTCGCACCGATGGTGTTTTGCCTTACATTTATATAACTGACGACGCTCGCAGCGAAGCCCTTTTTGTTATTCAAGCCTGCAAATTGCTGGTGCAGCAATGCGGTTATAATTATTCCGATATTGCTATTTTGTACCGATCTAATTTCCAGAGCCGCACTTTTGAAGAAATTTTACTTCGAGAGGAGGGCATGAGCTATCAAATTGTGGGGGGACATCGTTTTTACGATCGTCGGGAAATACGCGATATTTTGGCTTATTTGTATGTTTTGGGGAATCCGAGCGACTCGGTAGCTTTGGGGCGTATTATTCAGAATACTCGCGGTTTGGGACAGAGCACTCTAGCTAAAATAGTAGCTTATGCAGCTAGCCGAGGCATACCTATTATGCATGCTTTGGGATTGGCCGATCAAGCCGCAGTGCCACCCTCGTATGCGGGACGCTGCCGCAAACTTTACGACAGTTTGCAGGAATTTAGTCGCTTGGCCTCGGTTCCTGATTGTTCCTTAACAGATTTAGTGCGCCTGATTTTAGAAGATACTGGCTATCAAGCAAGATTGATGGCCAGCGAGTTGGAAGAAGACCAGGAGCGCTGTGAAAATTTGCGAGAACTGCTCGAAGTGCTTTCCGACTTTGACAGACGTTTTGCCAAAGATTTGCAAAGCTCCAATTATGGCGGAGAATCGGCCCTACACACTTTTTTGAATGAAATATCTTTAATATCCGGGCGCGATGAGTTTGATGGCGGTGAATACAAGAAAGACAGCCTAGTGTTGATGACAATTCACACTTCCAAAGGCTTAGAATTTCCGGTAGTCTTTTTGGTAGGCATGGAAGACGGTTCGTTGCCCCATCATCGTTCTTTGGCTGACGGAGATAAAGGAGTTGAGGAAGAGCGTCGCCTCTGCTATGTGGGGTTGACCAGAGCTAAGGACATGCTCTATTTGACTTCTGCCTGCCAGCGCGGCGATCAGGATACAGAGCTATCCCGCTTTGTTTATGAAATGCCTTTAAAGCAAATTGAAGTTAAGAGCAGTAGCGGCTGGAAAGCCAGAGCCATGGAGAAGAGGCTCACTTCCGGCAAACCCTTCAGAGCAGCTGACGAAGAGTTAAAGGAAAAGCACGATCAGGAGAGCGGTTCTGAACGTCAAATTACCGTTTTGCCTCCGAAAGAGAGGTCTTTCCGACGTCGTACTATTGCTATAGAGTTTCCTCCTGGATGCACCGTCAGACATAAAACCTACGGTTTGGGGAATGTTACTTTCATCGCTGCCGGTAAGTTATGGATTCGTTTTGCCCAAGATCCTAGTCAATGTCGCTCTATACTCTGCAGCGAAGTAGAACGTGTAGAACTAAGCGAGAAAAGTTAGCTATGATTGTTTAGTAAGAGGCTGCGCAGTCGGTCTGAGCCTGGCAGGCAGGGCTTTTAAGCATATTAAACGAAAAAAATCGCCAACCCAGGAGGGTCGGCTTCTTTGTTTTGATATTTTTGCGTAGGAAGGTCTTGGAAAATGAACGAGCAGCAAATGGGGCAACTAAAAGCTTTGCCTTTCCCGGTTTTTTACTACTGCGGCATGGATGAAGATTTGCAGCTTGTCAGCGTTGACGTCGATTATGTTTCCCCCTTGGGGGCTTCTTATGTGCTGACCTATTCCAACGGTATGGGGGGAGAAGTTCAGATTTGCGGCTGCAACGGTGGAGTTGGCGATATTATGCCCGGAGAAAGGCAAGTAAATTTTAGTAACATTCTTTACGGTAAGGGCACTGCCGAAATATATTCTGCGAATTCTGCCGAAGGGGTCGATTTTAAAGCTCACTGGATCAGCTCTTGGCGATCCGGTGCTTATTACAGCTTCTCCGGCAAGGGAATGGCTGAGCGTTTCATCAAAAAAATAGTCGATGGTTTATTAGAGCTCGAGTAACGTCTCTGCGGTGCAGGAGAAATGTCAGTATGGTTTGTGGGAATTCGTATAAAATTTGCATAAAAACCTTGACCTAAAGTTTCCTTTAGGTTTTAGACTGATTGTGGCTCCTGAACACAAGCCGTAAGCGCTTTGCAGGGTGGTCTCTGCAAAGCGCTTTTTTTGTTATTCGGATAATTTTATAAATGAGGTTAGAAAAAATGAAAAGTTCACTTATTTGCTTTGCAGCAGCTCTGTTTTTAATGTTAGCTTTGTCGGCCTGTAGCAGCAGCCCCGCACCGGAAACAAATAATAACGATTCATTATCTCAGTCCGGCAGTGATAAGACTGCAGCTTCAACGGTAGCTGTAAATACGGCTGAGGCCAAGAAGCAATCCGGCAAAAGTCGTGCTCTGGTAGTCTATTTTTCTCATACCGGTAATACGAAACTTGTGGCTGAAGAAATTGCCAAACAGACCGGAGCCGATATATTTCGCATTGAAACTGTAAAAACTTATTCTTCAGATCACAGAGAGTGTATCAAGGAAGCCGAGGAAGAGAAGGACAGCGGTGAGCGTCCTCAATTAAAAGGTACTATGCCGGATATGAGCCAATACGACACCGTTTACATTGGCTATCCCTGCTGGTGGTACACTTGTCCTATGGCCATTATCTCCTTCATTGAGAAGGTTGACCTGAGCGGCAAAAGTATCGCTCCATTTAGTACTCACGGAGGCAGCGGCATGACTGGCATCAGCGACATTCAGAAGGCTGCTCCTAAGGCTTCCATAACAGATGGTATGGCCATTTACGATCACAATTTAGATTCGGCTCCTGCTGAAGTGGCATCTTGGTTAAAGAAAATTGGCAAATAAATTTAGCTGTTGCCAATTCTTGTTTTTATAAAAATGAATAAGCCCCTGATTTTAAAGTTATCTTTCTTACATCAGGGGCTTGTCTTTTTTATCGTCAGGCTTTTAAGTTAAAGAAGCTACCGTTAGACCCAGTAGACGAGGGTCGAGTTCTACTTGGAAGCCGACTTTACCGGCGCTTACAGCTATAGTCGGGAATTTTAGGCAGCTTTCATCGATAAAAGTCGGAAAGTTTTTTTTCATACCGACAGGCGAGCAGCCTCCGTGGATATACCCGGTTAAAGGTTGCAGATCTTTTTGGGGAATCATTTCAACCGATTTTTCTTTCACAGCAGCTGCAGCCTTTTTTAAGTTTAGATGGCTGTTGGCTGGGACGGCAAATACGTAATGGCAGCCGCTTTTGCCTACAGTAACTAAGGTTTTGAATACCCGTTCCGGAGGCAGGCCCACCTCGTGGGCTATCTCTTCGGCTTTAAGAGAAGGGTCGGCTGTATAAGTATGCTCAATGAAGGGCACTTTTTTTTGTTTCAAAAGGCGCATTACATTGGTAATTTTCTTATCCATGTTTTACTTAATGTACTTCCTGCTAAAATACGGCTTCCAGTATTTTGGCTCCTAAAATAATAATTTGTACGCTGGGAGTGAAGAGAATTTGCGAGAGAACCGTACCTAAAATCGAACCCCAGCAAAGGAACATAGCCATAGCTTCCACTTCGTGGAGAGAACGTTGTCCGTGGACAGCTTCATCAGTGATTTTGGCTGCCGTAGGGTCGACAATTACGCTGCATAAAATGGTCGCGGCGCCGTTAATCACGGACGACAACAGAGTGGCTGTACGGGCTAAATGGCCTGTAAGTTCGGCGCCAGCTTGAATGGCCGCCAAGATGCCGATAACATGAACTCCTACAACAAAAACGTTGGCGGCTAAGAAACCTTTGGGCAGGCATTTTAAGTCGGACCAGAGTACGCCAAAATTGGAAGGCGTACGCCAACAGTGCCATATTTTTTTCCAATTGGTAGGCTGGAATAAGTCTTTTATAAGAGTGGCCATGGAACCGCTGCGTCTTTCTAGGGCTCGAATAGCCGTGTTGTATACGGCTACAAAAGTGGGCATTAACAGCCATCCCAGCAGAGTTCCCAAAGTGGCGCCGCCGATTACCCAGCGGAAAAGCGGCAGAAGTTCTGTAGCTGAAGCTGAACCTTTTACTACGGAGTCGCGTACTGATCCTAAAATAGGGGCGTACACTTGGGTAGTGAGGCGGGTAATTAAGAAAAAAACATTATAAATAGCCAGAGAGGTGGCTACGTTTTTGGTAATGACGGCTGAGACGCGTGAACTTAGTGAAGTACACATTAAACAGGTGACAACTATGTTTAAGCCTACTACCAGCCACATGTTTTCGTCCATTTGGGCGTGTCCTAATCGCTCTGTCGCCCAGCTGATAATTTTTATGGCCAAGGGAAAAGTGAATAGCCCCAGCAGCCCTCCTATAAAATTACCTAATCCCAAATGGAAAGTTAACTGAAGAACGTGACCGGAGGGACGCTGCCCATCGACGGCCTGATCGGTAATGACAGCTGCTTTAGGATCGACGAAAAGACTGAAAGCTATGGCTGCAAAAGAGTTCACTAAACCGGAGAGGAGTACCGCTGTAGCTGCCAGATCGGGGTAGATGGCACTGACTTGGAGAGCGGCCAGAGCGCCTACTGTCCAGATGGCCGTGGCAAAGATATTCCAGCCGAGCAAGTCCCAGGGGAGCGCCAAAGGCTTATCCGTTTCATTTTTAGAGGCGGGACGGGCCCATTCTTTGAGTTCGATGGGGGAGCGCATACAGCCGATTAAGGCTTTTAAACCGCGCAGAGAAGGTAAGGCTAGCAGCATTCTCAGCATAGAACCGCGCGCATTGATGCCAGCTATGCCATGTTCGTATATGGCGGAAAATGTAGGCAGCATCAGCCAAGATAAGAGGGCCCCTAAGGCTGAGCTGAACACTACCCACTGAATTTGTTCGTAAAGTATGTTTACATTGCCTATTTGCACTGCTTTATCTACGTACTTGCCCAGTATAGGCAGGTAAAATAAATTGGCAAAGCGCGTAAACATAAAAAATATGGAGGAAACCGACAGCGAAAGAGCGACCTGTTTGGTGCGGATAGCTGCTGGGCGGGCAGCTGTGTTAAGGGTGGTCAGCATAGACACGACGGCGGCTAAAGCCATAATAAACAGCAATCTTCCGTCGCTTAAAAGTGAAATGTTCATGGTAAATGATCTTTCCGGCAGTTTTTAGGCTCAGTAGCACACCTGACGAGCCGGGCTTAAGCCCAAACGGCTTGAACTGCCGCTTAGAAATGCTCTCTTTTGGTGAGCAAAAATATGCAAGTATATTTATTGACTGGCAAAAACTCCCGGTAATTAGCCAAGAAATTTATTTGGCCTGCTTAAAGTAAAGCGTCGATAGCTTAATTGTTGGAGCGGTTAAGTTTTTTCAGTCGTGAACGGATGTCGTCAGCTAAGGCTGGATCGAGTTCTATAGCTTTCTCCCAGGCATCTTTGGCTTTGTTCTCTTTGTTGCTTTCTGCCAAAATATCTCCGTAAATTAATTGATACTCAGGATTATTCTGTTGCAATTCGATGGCTTTGCGCATATGATCGGCAGCTTGAGGCAGTTTTTTATTTTGGTCCCGGTAGAGCAGAGCCAGAGAATAATGAACTATCGGATTGTGTGAGTCCAGCTTGAGAGCCTGGAGCAGGTAGCCCTCCGCTTCTTGGTAGTTGTATTGGCTATGTTCAACTTCTGCCAGATCGCAAAGAGTACTAATATTGTCGGGTATGATTTCCAGGAGTCGTTTCAAATGAGCTCGGGCCGCTCCGAATTCGCCGTTAATTATTTCTAAGTTGCTCAACAAATCGAGGCTGTCCGACTGATCGGGCGAAAGTTCCAAAGATTTTTTTAGAGCTTGACAAGCACCTTGTATGTCGCCTTTAAGAGCTAAGGAACGTCCTAAATTATAGAAAGCATCGGTATCTCGAGGGTTGCACTGACAAGCCTTGTTGAATTCATGAATGGCAAAATCGATAATACCGCAGCCGAAATAGACTACTCCTAAATTTAAGTGGGAACGGTAAAAATCGGGATTGCAGGCTACAGCTCTTTTTAAGGCATCTATGGACAGAGCTCGCTCACCGATTTCAAAGAAGAGCATACCCAGAAGATTATAGGCGTCGATGTCGGCCGGATTATTTTCCAAAATATGGTTCAGCTGATATATGGCTTTGTGTGGTTTGCCCAGAGCGCGATAAGCTTCGGCTAAACACATGTATAGACTATCTGTATCTTGCAGCAGTCCTGATTTATTGGCTAAGCAATATTTCCAGCATTTCAAAGCCTGTTCAAAATGTTCCAGCTGAAAATGGGCCATACCTAGCAGATAATTGGCGTCAATATTGTCCGGATCGAGGGCCACTGCTTGGCTGAATTGTTCTAAAGCTTTCTCTATTTCGCCGGTTTCGGCCAGAGCTACACCAAACTCGATGCGTACATCGACATTGTTAGGATCGAGAGCCAAAGCTTGATTCCAAGCCGATTTGGCTTCTTCATATTTTCCTCGTTTGTGCAGTCCGTCCGCTATATGGCAGTAGCGATGAAAATTTGCAGTATTATTTTGTTGAGCAAAATTAAGAATTTTGTCTGCTCCCTGCCCAGAAGCGGAGGAATTTGTATTCTTCTGTTCTGCTGAAGTTCCGGAATTAAGCACAGTACAAAAACTCTTTCTCCAACTAAGTTGGTCGTAAGCACCACACGTCCTGTATAAGTTTACTGCAAAACAGCTACATTAACAATTAGGGAAATCTGTTCATGTATGCTGAACAAGAAACTGTTCCGCAAATATTGTATACTGTTTTTGTTAACTTTATAAATATTTTTAGTTAATTTAATATTTCTTTGTAGCCTTTTTAGTTTAATAAATGGGTACAAGAAATAAAATTTCAGTCAATATTTTGCCTAAAAAGCATTTATTTTTTGTTTAAGCAGACAAAAAAGAGCGCCTCCCTTTGTATGGGAGACGCTCTTGCTGTGTTAGGAGAAGCGCTTAGAGTTGGCTTGCACAGACTACATGAGAATGCCAGCTAAACAAGCGGTCATCATGGAAGCCATGGCGCCGCCGAACATGGCTCTTACACCTAAAGTAGCCAGTTCAGACTGACGGCTGGGGGCCAAGCCGCCGATGCAGCCTACGTTAATGCCGATAGAGGAGAAATTGGCAAAGCCGCAGAGGGCGAAAGTGGCAATGAGCTTACCCTTTTGGCTGAGTTCCTGCAGAGTGGCGGCCTTGTCTCCGATGGTCATATGGTTAAGCAGATCGGAGTAGGCGACAAACTCGTTGAGTACGAGCTTTTCACCAATGAGGGAAGCCACGATGCCGGCATCGGCAGCCGGGGCGCCGATAAGCCAAGCTACCGGCCAGAGAATGCATCCTAAAATGCTCTGAATGGAAATTTTGTCAGCATAAAGGAAAGTCTGGCCAAACCAGCCGGCTACTATGTCGCACATGTGGCCGACATAGCCGAGGAAACCGTTAACAGTGGCTATAATGGCAATGAAGGCAATGAGAACTGTGCCGACAATGAAGGCCAAGTGCATGCCGTCGATAGCTCCCTTAGAAGCGGCTTCAATAATAGACTTTTCTTTGCATTCGGTTTTAAGCTCTACGACACCTGAAGTTTCGGGTTTACCCTCTTCGGGACAGAGAATTTTAGAAAGAACCAAACCGGCGGGTGCGCCCATAATGGAAGCGGTAATAATATGAGGAGCCCATTCCGGACCGAGCATACCTACATAGGCGAACAAAACAGAACCGGCAATAGTGGCCATACCGCCGGTCATGATGGTGTTGAGCTCGGATCGGGTCATCTTCTCTAAGTATGGACGAACTAAAAGCGGGGCTTCGCTTTGACCTACAAATACCGTGCCGATAGCGTAGAGGCTTTCGGCACCGGAGGTGTTCATAAACCGTACCACCAACTTGGCGACAATTTTAATTATGAACTGCATAATTCCTAAGTAGTAGGCTATAGAGGCCAGGGAGCCTACAAAAATAATGGCAGGCAGTACCTGGAAAGCAAATATCATGCCCAAAGGTCCCTCTCCGTTGAGGGGAACGAGCGAGCCGAACACAAAATGGGAACCCTCATTAGTAAACTCGAGAAGCTTATTAACCAAGTGGCCCAAGAAAGCGAAAATATCGTGGCCGATTTGTGTTTTTAGAACGAACAAGCCTAAAACCACCTGCAGTCCCAAACCAACGCCGACGGTTTTATAATTTATGGCTTTGCGGTTAGTGGAGAAGTAGTAAGCAACTCCTAGAATAAAAAGTATACCGAGAAGTCCGGTAAATCTCCCCATAGGAACACCTCATAGAAGGAATGAAAATAGCCGCGGCTATTTGACTGTCGATAAGGATTGAAAAATTCGCGTCTCAAACAGGCCGTCCTGCAGAATTGCAGCCGTTAAATAGGCAAGAACCTAGACAAACCATAAAAAATGCGGAGAAAATTAGCGGCGAGCTTCCTCCCAGGCCTCTTCCGCATATTTGATAAGTTCTGATTCGTTGTCTAAGACCGACTGAGGCACGCTGTAAGTATTGGCAAAAGTATAGCGTCCTCCGGAAACGAACGGTTCAGAGCCTAAAGCTTCATATTTTGGGCGCGTGCATTCGCTGACGCGGAAGAATAAGTTCCCTTGTGAGGCTACTCCAAAATAGACGCCGTCTTTGAACAGAGCAAAGCCGCCGAACATAGGACGCATATCGAATGGGCCAAAAGGTTTAAGTCTGCTCGCGGCAGCACAATTATCCAGCTGATCAAACATAATCCCCGTTTCTTCTGTGTTTTTCCCCGAAATCCCGCTTATTTTATGTACATATATCTTTAGGCAGCTGTTAATTTCATCTGTCAGCAGGAGGAATATAATATTTGACAAACCTATAGAAGCTTCAGCACTGCATCCGGAGGAGTCAGTTGCGGATAGTTTGTATAAGCAGCGAGTTGAGCCTGTGGTGCGGCTAAAGGTTAACTTTTGGGCCGCGGTGGCTGATCTCTGCTGGCAAGCGAGCCGATTTTTGTTCAGTCTTTGGTAGCTTGGGCGTATCGGGTTGGGCTGTTCCTGAGAGGGCGGGCCGACAAATTTTGTTGGCTGTTCATCTGAAAGGTTCAGCCGGTTGCTCTTAACAAAGAGGGCCGGGCGCCATTCCGGGCTGAAGTGGTATCCAGGAGGGTTATTATGGCGGTAAAGACCGTAAAAGAAAAAGTTCCCGTAATTGTTCTGACTACTTCTTATCGTCTTGAGGGTGACATGCATGTGGTTCCGGGAGGCAGGCTGCTCGACGAAATAAATCGCGAGCGCGGTTTTATTCCTCTCACCAACGCTACTCTTTTCGATCCCGTGAGCGGTCAGCCGGTAGATACTCTGGACTTTATTGCGGTAAACAAAGAATTGGTTCTTATGGTCGCTCCGGTGGAGGCGCCCTCCAAGTAAGTTGGTGAGTTTTCAGCAGTTTCGACAGACTTACAGGTAGTGGTCGTTTGCTTCAGCAAGGTCGCCGTTACAAAACTTGAAGGCCACGTAGGCTAGCTGTGGTGTCCGGGAAGCTTAGGCGTTCTAGATATATGCAGATAGTTGAGCGTGTGAACGTTTGCCGTGTCCGAGTAGTGGGGCGGCGTCTCTTTTGGTTTCGGTGATAGGCTGCCGAGTTTGTGCTGCTGCAGGTTGGTCGGCTGACTCATTTTTTTTGGGTTCTCATATAAAAAATAAATTCCGAACAGATTGAACTGGAACCGAAAGTTGCTTTCGGCGTTTTGTTTTGTCAGGTTCGGAAAAATATATTGTAAAGCGGATAATGTTGTCATATGTTTATTAGGTACTTAGGTCATTCTAGCTTCTACATCCGTTCCTCCAAGGGCACTGCCCTGGTATTAGACCCCTACGCCAGTAACATACCTTATCAGTTTCCCACCTTGGATGCCGATATAGTAGTTATGTCCCATGAACACCGCGATCATAACGCTTCTTACAGGCTGGGCGGCAACCCAATGCTGATTAAGCCTACTTCTCCTTATCCTATGGAGAATGAGTTGAATGTTATGCGTACTCAGGAGCGTTTAACGTTTTACGGAGTACCCACTCATCATGACAACTTTAATGGCCGCCGTCGCGGACCCAACACTGTGTGGCATTTTTACTGGGAAGGTGTACACTTTGTACATTTAGGCGATTTAGGCCATTTGCTGACCGATACTCAAGTAGGTCAAATTAGCAAAGCAGATGTGCTTTTCGTGCCCGTAGGAGGCAATACTACTTTGGGGCCTGCCGAAGCCGGTTTGGTGATTAACCAGTTGCAGCCCAATATCGTACTGCCTATGCATTACAAAACTCCCAAAATTGCCGGTTTGAGTATGTGCTCCAATACTTTGGACGACTTTGTCGTGCGTATGGATCGCGTTGAAGACATGGCCAGTATGTCCATTGATGTCTCGCAGGAGAGCCTGCCTAGTCAGACCACCGTTATGCTGCTGCGCTACGAGTAGCATATCGAGGCTGACAGTCAAATTTAACTTTAGCCCGGAGTAAAAAAACTCCGGTACGAGAGCGGCTATATGGCCGCTTTTTTTGTGCCCCTGAGTAGAGCGGGCGAAGGAAAAAAAGCTGTTCTTTTATAAAAACGTTGGATAAACTTTTAAACTTATAGGTGGTGGGTTTTGCGTAGCTTGGGGCGCGTATTGGTGGGGGCCGGGGTGCTTGGCTTTTTGTTTTCTCCTTGTTGGGCCGACGATCGAGTTGTGGTGGCGGGCACTTTTTATGATTGCCGCTTTGGTGAGATGCTGTTGGGGAGCCGCAATGTATCTTTAGCTCCTCAGGTTAAAGTATTTGTAGAAGGACAGTCCGTGGAGCTCAAAGAGCTTAACGCTAAAGGTATGAAAATGGCAGCCTGCGCCCATCTCAATAGTCTGGGCCAAGCTGAGGAAGTACATCTTCGCCTTGCAAATTATGAACACGAACCGAACTGTCGTTTATCTGTCCTTAACTACGGACCTCGCGGGGAATGCCTAGGTGGAGAACCCGTTTTTGTGCAGTTCTACGCCTTTCAGGCGGCAACAGAATACGACAGCCTACGGTTATACATAGACGGCCAACTTGTAGAGAGCGGCCAAATTAAGCAGCCCGGCCTAATTTATTATCCGTCCGCAGTCGGATCTGGCAGACATCATTTTCGTTTTGTCATGCAGAAGGATGGCGTAAATAAGGCAGTGCTAGATTGGAGCAGTAGCGATAATTATTAAAAAAGATAAGCTGATTAGGGCAGGCTGATTATAACGCTAGGAAGAAAGGTTTACCTATGCTTGAATCAGGACAAGAGCTTTTAAGGCGACAGCGCCGCATGGTTGAACATCTCACTTGGAAAGCTGTTGAGAGTACTCCGTCTTTGTTTCGCTATGTACAGGAGCCGATTTACAGCTTAAGCACTACAGAGGAGTATCTAATTGAGTTCATGCACAAGCACGAACTCAATTTCGAGCTACAGCCTCGCTACAATCCGGCTTCCCCTGTAGTGTTGAATGTAACTATAAACCAACGCAGTCAGAAAGTGAAACTTAACTGTATAAGCGGGTTGTCCTGTTCTTGTTCCTTTATGACGGCCCGTACCCCTTTTGCTAGCGATTTTAAGGGATGGCTCGATCGGGTAATCGGTAGTGAGCGTTTCGATCGCACTCAGTATATCGGTACCAGGCGTTGGGTCTCTTATCCGTACGCTCTGCCTCTTTACGATGCCGTTTACTTATCCGAGTCCGGTTTGCCAGAATTAGCTAAAGATTCTCGCCATGCTTCCTATCTTTTTAATTTTAATAGCAAAGAACAAGAATTTCTGCGCGTTTTGGAAGATGTGGTCAGCGAAAGCGACGATTATGACAATCCTCTGTTCGTTAGAGTTTATCCCCGTATCGGTCACACAGGCAGCATCGAATTAGTTATTTCCAATTTGGAAGGCAAGCAATCGGTGCGTATTTTTGCTTCCGGCAGTCATCCTGTTATTTATCAAATTATTACTGAAAATACCGAGTTAGTTATTCCCTTAAAAACCTATTTGGACAACGCTTTAGGCAATGAAAATTTGGATACGGTCAATTGTCGTTTGACGGGTAAAATTATCTCTTTAATTTATACGCATCGCTCTCCGAACAGTATCGAAGAGCTTTTCGATGACGGCGAGTAGAGCCGCCGAAGAGACGGGTTAATTGTGTGAATGTAGTTAAAGGCGGCACGACCGCGTTGAGTATAGTTCTATTGGGACTCTCGGGATTTTTGAGTATTTCGGCTGCTGCCGGAGAGGATCATAATTTTTCTTCTGTCGGTTTCCAGAAACAGGAAGTTGCGAATGTTTCTAAAGCTGTTTCTGAGCCTGCAGTGTTAATCGTAACCGGTTCTCCTTTTCGGTCGTCTTACTTGCGATCCGTATTGGAAAAAGAGGGAGTTTCTGCGGAAGAAATTCCCGGCGATTTGTATCCCGGCGAACAATTTAAACTTAAGAGCGGTCTGAATGTCAGAAACGTATTTTATCCCAATTTGAAAGCTGAAGTTCTAGCTTTTTCTGATCATCCGGAACGGGTTAAAGAGCGCGGGCTGCTATTCAAGGGAGGGTTGGTTCCTTTTAAGCCGCTGCGCTTTCAGTACTACCACGAGGGAGGCAGAGAAGATAATCGGCTTTGGCTGCGCTTAAATTTAAATAACACTTTATCTAGCCGTCGCGCTAAAGTTTTGCTGACCGAGGGAGAAGGCGGTCCTGACAGTGATTATTTCCAGGCGGGTCATATGAACAATGTTCAGTTTTTAAGCCGCTTAGCCGATGGTAGCGGCAGACTATTGGAGCTGGAACCGGGAGAGACCAAGAGTATATTCTGTCGGCAATTGCCGTATTGCGAAGTAATCAGCGGTACAGCCCAGTTTACCCTTTTGGAAGGCAGCGGGCTTACTTTTAATTTGAACGCGGTGCAAAGCCTCGAGGAAGAACTTAGCTTCAATTTGCTTGCCAATCCTCAAGATGTCCATGCCAGAGGTCTTTACGCCTGTGCCGATCAGTTTATCAGCAAAGTGCTAGTTATGGACAACCGGTTAGAGTCGGCGCAGACTTGGGCTGCCATAGGAGCTGTTAGGCAGCCTAATATAATGGCGGGTCCGGAGCTTAAAGGTGATTATGGAGTGGTGTATGCCATCCAATTTTTGGCGGTGAATCGATCCGATCGGGAGCGCAACTTAGAACTAATCATTAATCCTAGGGGAGGGAAAGCCTCAGCTTCAGTGCTGATGGAAACGGTACTTCGTAAAGGAGAAATTTCTTCTGCCAACTGGTTGGCTAAGCAGGTTCCCGATTTGGAAAGTTGGCGTCGCCAAGGTCACTGGCAAGACTGCTCCTTGAAACGTGAAGCAGAGCCGTTTACCGAGTATAAGGCTGCTTCAATAGTTGTGCCAGCCGAGCATACGGCTGAAATATACCTTTTAACTGTACCGGAGGGGGCGTCTAACTATCCTGTACGCTTTATTTTGCGTGCTGTTGAATAAAAAAGCCGGTCTGCGGCGACAGACCGGTGTTGTGTTCGTAGTTCGTAAAAGGTAATTGCGTTGCTTATTTCTGTGCCGAAAGCATGCTCAGCAGCTTTTGTACCGCTTGGCGCACCGCCAAACCTCGGTGACTGATGGCGTTTTTTTCGCTTTCCTTCAGCTCGGCCATATGGCGTCCGGAAGCGTTATCGGGAATAAAAATAGGATCGTACCCGAAGCCGCCTTGACCGTAAGCTTCGAAGGCAATACTGCCGGGGCAGACCGCTTCGGAACTGATATACTCCGGTTCGGTTAAGCCCAGTTTAGGTAACCCCGATATGACGCAAAGGCAGCGAAAACGTGCCAAACGTTCCTCTTTAGGTCGGCTGCCAAGTATCTCCAAAACGCGTTTATTCTTTTCGGCCTGATTGGCGCAACCGTTAAGAAAACGATGTGAAAACAACCCCGGCGCTCCGTTGAGGGCCTCTATTTCCAGCCCCGAATCATCGGCTATGCAGGCCATATCGGCAGCTTGTCCGTAATGTCTGGCCTTTATCAAAGCGTTGTCCAGATAGCAGGTGCCCGTTTCGGCGGGTTCGGCTAGCGAAAGACCTTGCTCTATTTCGTTTAAGCTGACCAGCTCTATAGGCATTCCCTGCAGAATAGCTCGTATCTCGGCAGCTTTGTGAGCGTTTCCTGTGGCCAGCAGCAGTTTAGGCTTTGTTGGATTTAACATGATTTATTTCCGCCCATTTTTCATCTACTTCCCACTGCTTATGCTGAATGGCTTGACAGGCAGCTTTCAGATCGGGATCTTGAATTTGACCTTTTACGTACATTTCGTAAACTTTAAGAGCTAATCCGTTCAGAAGAGCATCTTTTTCTTGGCGCAGATTGCGCAATTCGGCTTTGAGACGCTCCATTTTTAATTTGAGTTCGGCCGAACTTACCAGTTCGTCGCGCTTTCTAGACGCGGCATCAACTAAGCCTTTCATCATGCTGCCAGTGGTTCCTAAAAAGCCGTTGGACATAAAAGTGCTCCTTCCGCATATGTAGTAATAATGGCGGTATTTAGTATGGATGCGGCGAGGCTGTCTGCAGCCCGTTGCTTCGTTTTTATTTGCAGATTAAGGAAACAACGCCATTCTTCTGCCGAGCCCGAAGAACAGAGCGCGGCAGAAGAACAGATTAATTTAGCAGTACAGCGATTCCCCAAACTTTAATTAAGTTTAAGTTTTTTCATGACCTTGTCAGTCGTTTCTAAGACGCGGTCGATCTCGGCCTCAGTATGAACGGCCGAAATGCAGGCGGCATCGGTAGTGGAAGGCGGTAGATAAATACCTTCATCGAGCATGGCATGGAAGAACTTAGCAAAAGTTTCGTAGTCAAACTGAGTGCTGTCTTGGTAATTGCGCACCTGTTTAGGACCGAAAGCTATAAAGAACATGGAGCCGACGCTCTGCACCAACATGCCGCCTATCTGTTTGAGGCCGTCGGTTAAGCGAGTGGAGAGGGTTTCCAAACGCTCGTAAACTCCGGGCTGAAAAGCCAATTCGAGTTCGGCGATAGCTCCGGCTACACTAACAGGATTGCCGCAATAGGTGCCAGCTTGGTAAATAGGACCGGTAGGAGAAACGCTCTTCATGTATTCAGCTTTACCACCGTAGGCTCCCATAGCCAAACCGCCGGAGACTGCCTTACCTAAGCAAGTCAGGTCAGCCGCAATGTGGAAACGCTCTTGAGCACCTCCTTTGGCCAAGCGGAAACCGGTTAAAACTTCGTCGAGAATGAAGAGGGCTCCGTTAGCGTGGCAAAGATCGCGCACACCTTCGAGAAAACCTGGCTCTGGCGCAATTACACCCATGGAACCGGTTACAGGCTCCAAAATAGCAGCAGCTATTTCTCCGGGATATTGGGCAAACAACTGTTTTACTTTGGTCAAGTCGTTGAAATCGGCGATGACGGTTTCTGCAGCCGCTCCGGGAGAAGCGCCTAAAGCCAGGGGACCGCCGTTTTCTTCAGCTTCGATGCCGGCGGCGTCGAGGCACTCTACATGGCCGTGGTAGCAGCCTTCAAATTTCATAATACGCGGACGGCGAGTTACCGATCGGGCTACGCGTAAGGCGGAATTTACTGCTTCGGCACCGGAATTGACAAAGCGAACCATCTCCATGGAGGGATAGGCTTCACGCACCATTTGAGCCAATTTTAGTTCGCCCTCGGTAGAGGCGCCGAATAAGGTGCCCGACTCGGCTGCTTTTTGTACAGCTTCGATAATGTGAGGGTGACTATGGCCAAAAAGGAGAGGGCCCCAGCCGCAGCAGAGATCTAGATAGCAATTTCCATCTATGTCGTAAACTTGGCTGCCTTTGCCCTTAGCAATAATGGGGGGAAAGCCTCCTACCTGGTTAAAACCGCGGAAAGGACTGTTAACTCCTCCGGGGATAATAGCGGTTAGTTGAGAGTAAACACTCTCCGATTTCTCTAATTTCATAGCTTTCTTGCCTTCGCTCTTCGTATCGGTGGCCCTGCTTAGGCCTAGTTGGCCGATCCATTTTTGGTTTAGACTGACAGTCAAAAAGTAAGGATTGTCACTCAGGATATTTTTTGTATAATGTGTGCTAGGGGAAAGAGCACATGCGTAGAAAGATACATGGCTTTTTTCTAGCAGAGAGCAGAGTTGCGCTGGTTATGCTTAATTTGCGCCAGAGCGAAGAATTGGAGAGCAGTCAGTACTATGCCGGTTTTTGATTATACTGCAGTAGACTCAAGAGGACGCAGTGTTGACGGGACTGTAGAAGCTCCCGATAAGCAGGCCGTAATCCGCGACCTGCGCAATATACGCTACACCGTTACCAATATTCGAGAGCGCCGTGATCCTACTCGTATTATTAAAGATTTAACCGCCCGATTTGAAAGGGCGGATCTTTATGCTCTGGCTATTTTTACCAGACAGTTTGCTGTACTTTTTAATTCCGGTATTTCCACAGTACGCAGTTTGGATGGTCTAGGACGTCAAACTCTCAATGGTCCGCTGAGTCGTGCCGTACGTGAGGTGCATGACGACATCCGCATGGGATACACTCTGGCCAAGTCTATGAGCAAACATCCCGCTGTTTTCGATCAGCTTTATATAGCCATGGTCAGAGCCGGTGAAATGTCAGGTTCTATGGGCGAAATTATGGAGCGTTTGGCCAACCTGCTGGAGCGCGAGGTTCGTCTGCGCGCCAAGGTTTCGTCGGCGACCACCTATCCGATGGTGGTTTTCGGTGCCTGTGCTCTGGTAACGTTCGTATTGGTAAACTATGTGTTCCCTACCTTTGTGGCCCTCTTCGAGGGTATCGACGTCCAACTTCCTGCCATTACTCGCAGTCTTATCTGGATTACTAGAATGGCTACCAACCCTCTGGTCATTGTCTGCACTTTGGCAGCTATTTGCTTCGTCTCCTACTTTGTCGGCCAGTATGTGCGTACCGAGAAGGGCAAAAGAGCTCTTGACGGCATGCTGCTCGACATGCCCCTCTTAGGTCCAGTTATTAAGAAGGTCGCTCTTTCCCGTTTCTGTCGTACCTTAGGCACCCTTATTGCCAGTGGTGTGCCGGTAGTTCACTCTCTGGAAATAGTCAGTAAAGCGGTCGGTAATTCTGTGGTGGGCGATATTCTCTTGGAAGTGCAGATGGGTCTGAAGCAAGGTATGCGCCTTTCAGAGCCGATTAAAAAGTACAAGCTGTTCCCGCCTATGTTGTATCAAATGATTGCAGTAGGTGAAGAGACTGGTAACCTGCCTACCTTGCTCGATAAGCTGGCCGATTTCTACGATTTGGAAGTTGAGCATGTGTTAGAGGCCCTCACTTCCATGCTTGAGCCTATCATGATATTCTTCATGGGTATTGTCGTAGGCTACGTGTTGTTGGCAGTATTCCTTCCTGTATACGATTTGGTCGGCAAGTTCTAAAAATATCTACTTTACAAAGGGGCCGTCGCCGGTTTTGTAAAACTGGGGACGGCTTCGCTTGTTGTTGGGAAAGCTGTTCGGGCGCCAAAAGCTGCATTGACTCCGGCAGATCCGGCAAATATTCCTTTTTGCTTAAAGCATAGTCAATACTTTGAAATGAGGTCTGTTATGGAAGGCGCGCGTTCCTGATAAAATATCATCTCCAAGAGCTTAGGTAAGCCGGTCATAGGTTATGACCAAAAAGTAATTTTTGAGTAAAGTACACTTTTATATGAGGAAAGTATGGACAATACGCAGGTAATAAACGAAACAAACGATGGCATTCAAGTAGGGCAACCTATCCCGCCTGTAGATGAACGCATCGAAAAAGAAATCAGACGCCGCCGCACTTTTGCAATTATTTCCCATCCGGACGCCGGTAAAACTACCCTTACGGAAAAGCTGCTTCTATACGGAGGAGCTGTAAATTTGGCCGGTGTAGTCAGGGCTCGGCGTTCTCAAACTAGTGCCGCTTCCGACTTTATGGAAATTGAAAAGCAGCGCGGTATTTCGGTGAGTTCCACGGTACTTAGCTTTGAGTATAACTGCTGCCTGCTAAATTTATTAGACACGCCGGGCCACCAAGACTTCAGTGAAGACACTTACCGCACTCTGTTGGCCGTTGACAGCGTAATTATGGTTTTGGATGCCGCTAAGGGTATTGAGGCGCAAACTTTAAAACTTTTTGATGTCTGTAAGCGGCGCCATATTCCTATGGTAACTTTTATCAATAAGCTGGATCGTCCCGGTTTGGATCCTCTGGAGCTCACTGGGGAGATAGAGCGCGTGCTCAATGTGCGCACAGTGCCTATGAACTGGCCTTTAGGCAGCGGTGAACATTTTAAGGGTGTTTTCGAACCGGCTACAGGACGTCTGCATATTTTTGAGAGACGCGATCACGGAGCCCGCAAAGCAGAAGTTAAAATTGTAGAGCCGCAGTCTAACGAAGTTGCTTCTTTGGTGCCCGGCGATATTTTCAAAAATTTTAATGAAGAAATTGAACTTTTACAAATGGCCGGTGAGGAATTTGATGAGGAAGCTTTCCTCAAAGGGGAAATTACGCCGGTATTTTTTGGTAGCGCTCTGACTAATTTCGGTGTGCAGCTTTTCCTCGATCAGTTTATTGATATGGTGCCTTCGCCTCCGGCTCGAAACAGTGATAAAGGTCTGATTCCTCCGGAAAAACCTTCTTTTTCCGGTTTCGTATTTAAAATTCAGGCTGATATGAACCCTCGCCATCGCGACAGAGTAGCTTTTCTGCGCATTTGTACTGGACGATTTGAGCGCGGCATGAAAGTTCATTGTGCCCGTACTGGCGAAGTCATTCGTCTGGCTTATCCTCAGCGTCTTTTTGCTCAGGAGCGTGAAACGGTCGATGAGGCCTTCCCCGGCGATGTCGTCGGTTTAGTTAACTCCGGTGAGTTGATTTTGGGAGACACATTGGTTGAGGGAGAAGATATTCATTACGATCCTATTCCTTTGTTCCCGCCCGAGCATTTTTGCCGCGTAATTGTAGACGACCCCTCTAGGCGCAAGCAGTTCAATAAAGCTCTCGACCTTTTGCAGCGTGAAGGAGCGATCCAAATTTTCTGGCCGCCGGAAGAAAGCGCTAGAATGCCTATTATGGGAGCTGTCGGTCAGCTGCAGTTCGAAGTGGTAGCTCACCGTTTAAAAACCGATTATGGAGTTGAAGCTCGCTTTGAGCCTATGTCTTTCCGTTTAGCCAGATGGGTTGTGGGCAACGCCGACGACTTAGATAAGTTTGAACCTTCGCGTTTGGCTTTGAAAGTGGCCGACGGTAGTGGCCGCTTGGTGTGCCTTTTCCCTTCAGAATGGGATTTGAGCTACACTGCCGAAAAAAATTCCAAACTTCAGTTTTTATCAGTGAGTCCGCGTTAATTTTATGAGTTTCAGTTCTGATTATAAGCAGTCTTGCATCGACAGGCCTTATCAATTTATCAGTGTGCGCAGTTTTTTTGCCTCTACTTCGGCATTGGGAGCCGTTGAAACGTCAGAAAATTCGAGCTGTAAAGATGCAAACGGCCCTTTAGCTGAGGCTGAAGATCGGACTGAAACTGGACTTGCGACAGAAGCGGAAGAGAAAAAAAATAAAAACAGCAATCCGTACTTGGCTGAATTGGCTGATGAAAGAGCCAGAAAGCCCGTTTCTGTCTGTCCTTTTAGGCTGGTGAGCAGCAGCATGATGGAGGCTGAAGTTGATGGCTTAGTATGGCTTCGTCTTACAGATGTTGCAGCTCACCGAGGAAGCGTTCGGTTCGCCCGCGATCCGGAGTTGCTAAATGAGAGCTTGAGCCTTTTTCTGTATAAAGCCTTTACAGGAGAAACCTCAGTCTTTGGGGTAGCTCAGGGACAGGGAAAAATTTATTTAGCTAATGGTGCTCATAAAATTTTCTTTGTCTATCTGGATGACGAAGTTATAAATTTACAAGGCATAACCGTTCTGGCCTTCGAGGACACATTGGAACATAAGGTGCAAATGATTGGCAATGTGGCCGGAATTATAGCGGGGGGAATGTACTCTCTGCGCTTGGAAGGGCGAGGGTGGGTGGCCTTCAGTTCTTGCAGCTATCCGGTTACTTTGCCTTGTTCCAACGAAGATCCGCTCACTTGTATGCCTATTAAAGCTCTGGCTTGGAGCGGCTGCGCCGATTTAAAAGTAAGTACTGAAGCCAGTCGTTTGAATCTGATGAACCGCGGTGTAGCCGACGCTGTGCAAGTAATTTTCACTAATAACGGATTTGTCACTATTCACAGCGACGAAGACTACATGTATACGAGAATAAAGTAAGATACTAGTCCTTGGCAGTGTTGCCGGTTAGAGTGCAGTTTTCTGTCGGCGCATCACTGCCTTAAATATGTTTTTGATCCGACTCCAATTGTAACAGACAATGGCGAGTCGGTTTTTATTTTGAGCTCAAATTTTATAGATAAGGGGCCGATCGCATGACTGCTGGGCCGCTTGTATGACGTGTTTAGCTAAAATGGCGTTAGTAACAGCTCCTACACCGCCCGGAACCGGAGTAACCGCTTTTACTATTTGCGCATCTTCCCATTTTATGTCGCCGCACAGGCCTCCTTGAGCGTCGGCACTGGTGCCTACATCGATTACTATTTGTCCTTTATGGAGATATTTGGCATCGATTAGGCCGGGGCGTCCGACTGCAGATATGAGCAAATCAGCTTTTTGGGTTAACTTAAAGGCGTCTTGACTGTAACTGTGACAGATAGTAACGGTGGCGTTATTTTCCAAAAGGAGCATAGCCGCAGGTTTGCCGACAATTTGGCTTCGTCCCAGCACCACAGCGTTTTTTCCGGCCAAATTGAAACCGTAATATTTAATAATTTCCATACAAGCCTGGGCAGTACAGGGAGGGAAGCCCATATGAGGCTGTCCGGTGTAGACTCCTACTTGAGATGTAGGCGTAATGCCGTCTGCATCTTTGCGCGGATCCAGTGCAGCGCAGATAACATTCCTATCTATATGGTTAGGCAGCGGCATAAAAATAAGCACGCCGTGAACTGACGTATCGCTGTTTAACTGTTGTATTTGCGCAATCAGATCAGTTTGGATAGTTTCCGCCGGCATAACAATATTGCGTACTTCTATACCTACGGAAGCGCAGCGTTTGGAAGCCCCTCTTTCGTAGGCGATGTCATCTTCGCGGGAGCCTAGGCGCACCGTGACCAGAGCAGGAACTATGCCCTTCTCCCGCAATTCGGCTGCCGATAAGCTGAGCTTCTTGGTTATTTCTTTGGTGATGATTCTGCCATCTAGAATTAAGGGCATAAAAGAACCTCTGTTTTACGCCTTTAATGGGCGGTCAAATTGTGTACAGTGTCGTTGTAAATAGCTTCGGCCCGCGGTACATAGTTTTGGAGAAGCTTTTGGGCCCGTTCATTAAGATATTGAGCCTGAGTGCGGTTTTGCATCAATTTGGTGTTGATATATATGTTCAAAGCCGCTGCTTTCATGGCAGATAAACAGAATAGAGCTCCTGAGGCGGCATCGCTGACAGCCAGGCTCGACCCCTTTACAGCCATAATTTCGATAATTTCGAGGGCTTCCGCGCATTTTTCCATAATATGCAGCGGAGGCAGACTTGCTCCTTGTAGAGCTTCTTCCATAACTGAAAGTTTATACTGTTTTTCTTCGTCGGTATTTTTGGGCAGACGGTAAGCCTCAGCTAAAGGAGCGAAGGATTGGGCATCGGCCTCAATTAGGCTAAGCAACTCTTCTTGCACCGCCTCGGCTTTAATTTGCAGGGCCGCCAATTCTTCAGCGTGTTGCGCATACTTCTTTTTGCCTTCAGCTAAAGCGCCCGTCATGCGTCCTAGGGCTATGCCCACGGCACCAACCAGGGCAGCTGCTCCGCCGCCTCCGGGTACCGGCTGTTTGGAGGCTAACAATTGAGTAAACTTTCGGCAGCTTGTTTCCGGAAATTCCATTACAGCAAATATTCTTTTCTAATTAAAATTGGGCCCTCAAAGTTTTCCATTTAGAGCTAATATCCTATTGATGACGTTGAGGCATCGGTCAGTCGTTTTGGCATCGCTAAAAAGTTCTGATACTTCTTGGGCACGTCGTCTTTTGTCTATAGCTTTGCGAACTGCAGAATTTAGAGAACTAGGCGTGAGTTTTTTAAGTTCGAGGCTGAGACCGACATTCAAATTTATTACTCGTTGGGCTACTTCGAGTTGAGAACGAACTTGAGGAACTAAGCAGACCGGTACGCCATGAGACAAAGCCTTTTGCACCAGAGTGAGTCCGCCACAGCAGATAACACATGAAGCCCGTCGGAGAATTTCGTTATGAGAAGCAAAACGAGTAATTATAGCTCCGTCGTCTTCGGTAAACTCACTGGTAGGTATGCTACAGGTGGTGGCTACAACTTGATAACTATTGGAAGGCAGAGCGGCAATAGCTTGTTTGAGAAGATTAGCGTTGTTTTGATATGAGCAGCCTAAACTTACCAGAACAACCTGGCGCGAGTCAGCGGGCAGATTAAGCTGAGTCTCTTGTTCAGGTTCCCAGTGGCTGGCTCCAACTAAATTGACGTTTTCGGGCCACTGACGCGGATATTCGAAAGCTTCCGAGGTAAAATATAAAAAATTGGGCAGCCGAGTAAACCAGGTCTGCATATCTTTGAGTGGGAGCAAGCCCAGTTTGAGGAGGAAATCATTAAAAGAATCGAGCTCACATTCAAAGCATTTTTGGATAGAACCGGAGCGAGCCCAATTTTTTATTGCTCCGAAGGCTCCTTGAGAGTAGGGCATGCCGGGACCAAATAGAGGAATTCCCTGAGCTGGAAAAGGCACTAAGTCGGAATGCCACGTGACAACAGGAATTTTGGACGCCATGGCTCCGGCCGCAGCTCCCAAGCAACTGCCGTTAACTATTAGCAAATCGGGGGAGTCGTATCTGAGAGCGGCTGCAAAATCGTTGAAATCGAAGCGAGAGCGTCTGATCAGATACTCGACCAGTTTTTTGAGCGCTTGCTCATAATTTTCGCAGTCCCAGTCATCTAAACGGAAAAACTCTACATAGTCGGAAATGGGAGAGGCCTGAAGACCAGCTTTACGCAGCGTGGCTACGCAGTGGCGTCCGGTTTTGACAATAACTCGATGACCGCTGTCGGCTAGTTTTAGCAGGGTAGGTACCAAAGGGTAAATCTGGTTGCGGCCAGCTTCTGAGTATACTAAAATTTTTGCCATGACGGCCTCTCCTTCGTATTAAGTGGGGGCAAATATGTTGTAACACACACTAACACGCCTTGCTGCTGGCATGTCGGCCAGCGGCTCGGAGCGTGTTGCAACTTTACGGCGCTCCCTCGTTAATACATTTTCAATTCTGTCTTAGACAACTGAAAACACAGGCTCATCTGTTAGCTATAAAGCACTCTAAACCCTGCCTAAACCTGTTTTCAAGCTTATCGGCAGGGGTGCAGCAAAAGGTTATTGGGCCCGATTGGGGGATTGTTATTTATCTGGTTCTTACAGCGGGAAGCTCCCGTTCGTTTTTAGGCTCAGGTGAGGAGTTGGCGTCTCCATCTGAGCTTTCGTTGTTTTTATTGTTACTTGAACTTTCGTTAGAACCACCTATTTGGGAAAATACCAGTGAGAGGAAGATTAGAGCCACACCTAAAGCCATACGCCCGTTCATGGGGTCATTTTTAATAAGAACTCCGCATAGACAGGCAAACAAAGATTCGGTAGAAAATATGATAGCCGTTACCGTAGGATTGACATATTTGATGCCTATATTCATCATGGTAATAGCTACTAAAGTAGCCATGATAGCTAACCAGGCTAAACCTCCCCAAGCTGCCGGAGTGAGATGGTTAGGAAAAGGCTTCCCGGAAAGGGCGAAAATCCAGCCCCATGCAGAAGCAAAAACGAATTGTAGACAGCACAGAGGAAGCAGTTCAGAAGTTTGGGAACAACGGGCGACGGCAATCATGTGAGCCGCAAATAAAAAGGCCCCAATCAAAGAGAGCGTGTCTCCGTAATTGAAGGCGTCTGCCGAAATAGGGCCAGCAATTAGGAAAACACCGAAAAAACACAGAAAGGCCGCCAGATATACCGGAATGGGAATTTTTTCTCGGTAGATGGCCCAGGCCATAAAAGGTACCAATACTACATACAGTCCGCTGTAAACTGCATTTTTGCTGACAGTTGTAAAGTATAATCCGTAAGATTGCACCGCATAGGCAAAGTATAGGAAAGTGCCGACAATAAACCCGTGTTTGACTAGAGTCCAGTTGAATTTGTCCCGCTCTTTATAAAGGAAGTATAATAATCCGATGGCTGCAACACCGAAGCGTATGGCCAAGATATAATTCATAGGAATCATTTCTTGGACGTCTTTCATGACCATGAAAGACACTCCCCAGACAGCTGCTGTGGCTAGAAGCAGCAGAGAAAAAAGAACCTGCTTATAACGGGCAAACATATATTATATTAAAAAGCTCAAACTTTCTTCAAAAGTAAGGCTCCACGCTGAAGAGGAGGATGTGTTAACTAGATTATCAATTACCACAGAAAGAATCAACTCCCACCTATTGTGTGATTTAGCTAGTTTTATGCTATATATAATGGATGAACTGTGTAGAAGTCGCTGCCCTTTTTCTTATCTTGGCTTTGAAATTAGGTTTGAAACTGCATCAACTTTTTTGTGGCGTTATCAATAAGTTAGTCGGTTGAGGTTGTGGGCAGGAATCACAGGAGCAATAACGCAATTTCGCCTTTCAGTTTAGAGGATGGAAAGATGTTTATGAAACGATTAGCCTTTGCTGTTGGGTCAGTTATAGTTATATGTTTATTGGCTGTGCTGTTTATTCCCAATATGCGCCGGGGACTTTTTGGTCTATCGCTGCCTTTGAAGCTGCAAGACGGTCGGGCCGATGTGGTCAATGTGGTCTCCATGCTTCTGGACGGCAGAGAAATACGCGGTTTAAGTAACGAACCTAATTTAGAAATAGACGATACTGTGCAGCCGGAAGTCTATGATCTGGCCTTGAGCTTTGTAGAAAAAGTGGAGCGCGGTGGGGCTCAGCCTGCTTTGAATTATTTGGTTAAAGAAGCTAAGCTGGCTCAAATAGGTGTCAATAAGCCTGTTTCTTTTTTAGAGAATATTTTTGCTATGCGTTTGAACTCAAAAGGAAATATTGAGAGTTTCAGTTTAATAAAAGGTCGAAAGTCGAATCTTCTTGATGAGGTACACACTGCTCAGCTGCTCTCTTCTTTGTGGATAGGCCGTCCCGCTAAGAGAATTAATGTAGGAGAGGCCTGGGACAGCCGCTGGACTATCGACTATCCTGTAGATACTCTCAAAGGAAGCTTATTAGCTTTGGAGCATAGGCTGAAATATGCTGTCGCCGAAATTCGCCGCGATGATAATGGCATGGACGTAGCCCAAATAAATTATAGCGGCTCCATAATTATCAATCCTAAAGGGCAGTTGCCTGAGGGAACAGAGGTTTTGGGACAGGGACGTATCGAGGGGCAGGCTTATATGAATATTCAAGACGGATCCGTGTTGGTAGCCGACGATCGCACTGTCTGGATGTATGCGGTGCGTTTCTTGAATGAAGGTATGGAAGACTTGCGTATCTCCGATCGCAAGAGCCGCATATTTAGGCCTAGGTTTGTACCCAAAGCCGGAGCCGGGTTTAGTAGTGCTATGCCTAAGGACGGCACTGCTCCCAATATTGAACAGTTGAATACCGGATCTTCAGGACAAAATCCCGCTACGGCCGGAAAAGGGGCGGGGCAGCATGCTGTGCCCAAGCTCTAAAAGCTTAATGGCGGTAGAGTAATTGTTTTTAGCTTCAGTGTAATAAGCTGAAGCTTTTTTATTTTTCTGCTCAGTTTAGATTGGCTGTTAAGAAGGGATACAGGTTACACAGTTAGAAATTAACTCGCCCTTTTTTGTTGATTTTGTCAAAAGTGGTACGTTTAAGGCAGGATCTAAAGCTGAAGAAGCTAGAATATCGGGGAGGCGTTTGGTTTGTAGAGGGGGGAAATGCTATTTTTTTCATAGGATGGCTGGGGCGGCCTTGAAAATTAAGTTAAAGCGTTTTTTCCGATCTTACCTTTTTATCAATATTGTCATAGTTACTATTTTGTCGGTAATATTAGGTTACGGAATTTATTACGAGTGCACCATTATTTCTATTCAGCGTCAAGAATACCGCAGTAAGGTGGATCAGCTAGACGAATGTGAGAAAAATATTGCCAGGCTCAGTGCGGAGTTGGCTGCTTTAGAAAAGCAAAAGGCCAACTTGGAGCACGCTGACGGCATTCTCGATGCCGCCAGAGACAAGCTAGGTATGGCCAACAAGGGCGAAATTGTCTGCTTAGTTGAAGTTGAAGGCGTACCCGAGGCTGAAATGACTAACCAGGAAACTCCGGCTGCCGACAATTACCGTCCAGGCAACCGTCCGTCTGGTTTTTTCTTCGACCTCTTTGGCCCTATTATCTTTTAGTATTAAATCGGGCCTATTGTTTTAGGCCCGATAGCGGTTGTCGGCAGCCTGTATGGGGGAGAGTTACGGCCAATAGCGTTTAAGGATTTGACTGTCCTCATCGCCCTTGAATATGCATACCTGAGTTCCTACGTTAACACGTTCATAAAGGTCTTCTATATCGGGTATAGTCATGCGCATACAGCCGTGAGAGGCTTTAGATCCGACCGTGTCCGGATAGGGAGTTCCGTGGAATCCGATTGAGTCGCCGAAGCCGATCCAACGTGTACCTAACGGATTATCTGGACCAGGCGGAATCTGTTTGGCGTCTTTAGCCCATTCTGAGTTGGGAGGCAGCCAAACTGGATCTTTAGCCATATCGGAAATAAAGTATGCCCCTACGGGGGTGGGGTGCTCATCGACGCCTATCGCTACGGTATAGTAGCGAGTATTGTTGGCTTCATCAACCAATACTAAAGAGTATTGGGACAGGTTGACATACAGTCGGGTACTGAGAGCACTGGTAACCAAAACTCCGGCTATACCGTCCTGACCAAGTCCGGCTTCAGCCTGCAGATTCATGACCGCTTCTTGAGTTTTTTTATCGTACTTTCCTTTTACGTAACCCTCATGCAGATAACCGCGCAGAACTAAACGGCGCTGCAGCTCTTCGACGTCTTGGCCTACGGCACCTAAACCTAAAGAGGCCTGTCCGTATTTATCTGTGCTGTTGAGGCCGAAAGTAATAGTGCGCTTAGTAGAAAGCCCAAAAGCGTCAACCACAACTACAGCAGCAGTGTGGGTGCCTTCAAAAAGAGCGGGAAGCTTATAACTGAAATTTATAGTCTTGTTTTTAGGTTCCGATTCTGCCTGCGTTTTGTTGGTGTTTGAAGATACCGTAACAGCATCTTCCGTGTCTTCCTGTTGGCCTTCTTCTAATTTTACTGAGGGCATAGAGGCATAATCGATGCTTTTGCGCAACGATCCGTCGATATAAATATCGGCTTTGGCAATGCCGGAATCGCTGTCAGAAGCGTTGACGATTAAAGTTAAATCTTTGCTAGTAAAAATAGTATATTTGTCTTTAGGATTGACTTGTTTCTTTTCTTGTTTGTGGCCGTTTTCATCAGTGAACTGAGGCTGTTCGATAACCGGATCGACCGCCGGAGGTTCAAAATCGCAAATAAAATCGCGCTGTCCGGAAGAAGCGTTGCCTGCTTCATCGCGAACGCTCCATTTTATGGTGCATTTACCCCTCAAAGTGGGTAAAGTCAAGCAGAAAAAGCCTTTATTGTTGGCCTGCGCCGTTTCTGTATGTTCGCCGAGTGAAGCCGTAACAATGGCTCCTGGATGATCGGTCGTGCCTTGTAAAGTAATTTTCTTTTTATTCGATTTATAGCCATCGACTGGGTGAGAAATGCTCACTTCGGGAGGGATAGTATCGATATTTATGAGCCAGCGCTCATCGTAAGGAGCAGATTTTATAGTAAATATGTGCTCTCCGTCGGATAAAGCAAAAGACTCGGCTGAGGCGCGTCCCAGCAGCCACTCGTTTCTAACCGGCAAATTTTGACCGTCTACGGCTGCCTGAATGGGTTCAGAGGGAAGTCCTGAATAGTTAATAACTAATTTTGGAGAGGCATTGGCAATAGAAAGCCTCATACCAACTTTGGGAGATTTGGCTAAAAGATTGAGATCATCTATATTGACGCTTTCTATCTGAAAGTGACCTGATTTGTAAATATAAAGCAATACTAAAAGAAACAACGCACAGCCGACGGCTATGGCGGTTAAAGGAATAACACCCAGAGACCAACCTTGCCTGCTGTGCGCCAAATGGCATTTTATCATGATTTCCTAGACAAAATTAGTACAAACACGGTTACGTTCTTTTTTTAGTAAGAAAATACAAACCGGTGAACACTTTAAGATCGACTTGCACGCCGGTCTCCATTTTCTGCTGCAGCCATTCGCTGATGGTGTTCAGGGGAACCAGATGAACCTGAATATTTTCGCTCTCATCGCCGCCTCCGGGTCCGACGAGAGTGAGGTTTTCTGCCTCATAGAAAGTGATTATTTCGGAAGTTATGCCTGCAGAGGCCGGACCTTCCGTTAGATAGGTCATTTGTTCGGCTTTGTAGCCCGTTTCTTCCAGGAGCTCGCGTCGGGCGGCTTCTTCCAAGCTTTCTTCACCGAAGCCGGACTTATCTCCAACTAAACCGGCGGGAAACTCAATGACCCGTCCGCCGCAGGGAGGACGGTACTGTTCTACTAAAATAACCTCATTGTTGGGAGTACAGGCCGCTATGGCTACTATGCCGGTGACATTTTTGCTGCGTTGGGCGTATTCCCAACGTCCGACTCGCACTAAGCTGATAAATTTTCCTGCATAAAGAACTTCTTTGTTATTTTCCATTTTGCCCATTCCTCACTAATACGACCGCTGTTTTCTCTCTGTCTTAGGCAAAACCTGCCTAGGCTTTTCGCCCCGCATCTTTCCTTACCTTCAATAGTTTTTAATGCTCTTTTATGTGCACTTTACGGTGTTTTCTGTCGATAATATACTCTTTTAGTCCTTTTTCTTCGTCGGCGCCGTATCCGGCTAGAAGCTCTTCTATGGTTAAAGATTGGCCAGGATAAGCCGAAAAAAGAGTGTTTTCCAGGGCTGCAGCCAGGCCCAAGGGCATATCGTCGGAGCCGAAAAGAAGATCTTGACCGGGTACAAATTTTATTTGATCGATTAGCATGCGCAGAGGGTTATTGCGCTGTAGCCACGCTTTGGACAAAAATGAGGCGTAAGCAACTGAATCGGCATTAAAATTAGGCTGCATGGACAGAGTGATTCCCAGTTGCTTGCACTTGGCCGCTTGTTGGCGGGTAATAAATTGGCAATGCTCCAGGCGCAATTTAAAACGGTTTCCCGGAGGTAGAGGCAGACATCGGCTCAAAACGCGTAGCACTTGCGCTATGGCCAGATCGCCTATGGTGTGTATAGCAGTATCTGCTCCCAGAGCTATGCACCGTTGCAGAGCTTCTTCCAGTTCGTTGTCGGTATATATTAAAGTGGGCTGCCAACCATGAGTATAGCCGCCGCTGAGGGCCGCTGTCTGCGCGCCTAACGCCCCGTCGGCAAAGAGTTTTAAGCGGGGAGGTTCCGGTTCCGCAGACGGACGGGAAGACAGTTTAGCAAGTTCGGCTAAACTGGTGCCGAGAATGCTGTCTGTTTGTTTCCTCTCTGAAGCAGCCTGCGGAAACGGATATGAAGGTGAAGGGTGGCAAAGTTGATGGTCATCAGTCAGGAGGAAGCGTTTTTTTATAGTAAAACCGTCTGTTTGGGCGCTTTGGGTACTTAAAGGAAAAACACACATCATGTCTTCCAGACCGTAAAGGCCTATGGCTTGCATTTGTAATATGCGGGTCTTTAGTCTTTCCCGAAGTTCGCCTGTTTTCCAACTTTTTTCGCAGGTAGCAAAAAAAGTTAAGATTTTAGCCATTTCTTTTTCAGCTTGACGGGTCGAAATCGGAGTCGGATCAAGACCTGCACCGCGCAATAGCTCCGCAGCTTTATCGGTGCAGGTATAACCGTGCAGGCAGCGGTTGAGAAATACTAAGGGAGGGAGCTGACGCAAAGTTACTGCGGAAAGGGAAAATAGTTCCGAGTGTAATCCGGTAACCAACTGCAGTCGATCTGTCGACAGCGAAAGCCTGTCCAGATACTGCAGCAGTGAACTTTCGGAAGTGCAGTGATCGACACTTGGACAGCTGACGAGCAGAGATATTAAACTCAGATGACTGTGATGATCGAAAATTAAAGGCAAGCGTTCAGTTTCCGCCATAAAACAGAGCTCCTCTGTAAGTAAATCGGAGGCCCAATTGGGGCGGGGCTGCTAATTGTCGAGTTTTTTAGTCAGCTCTAGACCTCTATTAGTGGGAGTAAATTCTGCCCGAAAAACTTTGGGAGGCATATTGTCGTGATACTCAATAACGCTGCCGACAACTTCAGAAGGCCGCTCGGTTGAAGTGCCGAGCGAGTCGATCCAGCTTATTCCCGAACCGTACATGGCAAGAGGCTTTTCCCAGCAGAAAAGTTTTGCAGAATTGTAATTGATTAGGCATTTGTTGCCTTCGTAAGTTAAAGCTGATTGGCTGTTGTTCCAACTCCAAATGCTGAATACCGCCGGACGCACATCGGAACGAGGAGTGGAAATAAGAATTTTGGGCTCAGCACAGCCGAGTTGGCCCGCCATGTGAATTTTTGAAATTCCCCAGTCAAAGAAGCCCATTACTTTGGGATTGTCTAAAGCAGTAATTTCGGGAGTTTTGCCCAAAACTTTACCCTGTCTATTGGTAATAATCAGTTTAGCGAAAGCGCCCTCACCATTGGTTTTGAAAACTTTCAGACTGATATTTTCGGGAATGTTGTCGCCGTCGAGGTCGGACTGGATAGTTTGCACGGTTTGGCCTGCTTTGTAAGGGGCTGGTTCGGCTTCAGCTGGAACGGAACAGACTAAACTTGCTGCCGATAAGCTGAAAACTGCCGCAAGAATACCGAATGAGCGCATGTATAAGTACCTCCCGCCAAAATATAGCTGTTCAAATAAAGCGGCAGGGGGAAAGTTTCCTCCTGCCGCTTTATTTGAACAAACTAAAAAGAATTAAAAGGCCGTTAGCCAGGCTGAATCAGAAGAGGTCAGGGGAAGTTAATTGTTCGCCATTCCAAATCAAAGCCGGCTTGAAGTCGAGATAGTCGGCGGAAGTCAGGTAATAATTGACTCCGTTCTGACTGTAACTTAACCCCGGTTTAGTGTAGTTGTGAATATGGCCAAAAATGCAGGCATCCACTTTATAACGCTCTATGAGGGCGCTAAATTCGCTAACTTGGTTGGCACCGGCCTGGGGAGGATAGTGCATCATGACTAAACGCAGCTTGGAAGTACTGTCGAGGCTTTTAAGTCCCAGTTCTAATCTGGCCAGCTCACGCTGAAAAATTTTGGTGTCCTGCTCGTTGTACTCCGGAGACGTAGGTAGAGCCCAGCCGCGGGAGCCGCAGATGCTTACACTGTCTATATTAACAGAATCGTTTTGGACAAAAATAAGCTCGGGGTAGGTATCTCGTAAGCGGCCGATACTCTGCCACCAATAGTCGTGGTTGCCGCGGATAAGCACTTTTCTGCCGCTCAGACTGGCCAGCCATTGCAGATCTTGTTCGGCTTCCGGAGGGCGCATAGCCCAAGATATGTCGCCGGCAATTAAAACAATATCATTCGGTTTTATAGTGCTGTTCCAGTTATCGGCAATTTTTTGCCAGTGGCAGTACCACTTTTCACCGAAAATGTCCATGGCCTTATCGTTATTAAAGGACAGATGTAAATCACTTAATGCGTATATATTCAAAGCGCCCCAATTATACAGAGAGTTATTTTTTTACGCAAGGTAGGCTGTTAGTTGTTTATTTATTTCGATTACTGGCCAAATTGAGTCCAAAGAATATAAAATAGCTTCTAATAGAACTATAAATTTGCTCAGGCGGAAAAGGGAGAGATATTATGTTTGCGAGCAGAAAAATTTTTAGTCTGCTGACTATCCTGCTTCTATTTTTGACTTCATCTGTCTACGCCAGACAGCCTGAAAAGAACTTTAATACTAATTCGGTCTCTTTTATTCACTGGTCCGATATTCATTTGGGCGATGAGCACACTCCTACAGAAGTTTGGGATCAGGCTTTTGCAGCCGGAAGACAAGATGCGCGTGCCTCTTTCTATATTTTGAGTGGCGATTTAGTCGATAACAAAAAGTTGGACAATTTGCAGTTCGATAAGCGGGTTGCCGATTTTTGCTCCGCTTATTTGCGTCCTTTGGTTAAAGACGGCAAGCCTGTTTTAGTAGCTTATGGTAATAACGATTTTTACATAAATTACAATACCGATCCGGAGAACATGCGCCCGACGATGAACTTGTGGCGTCAGGCAATGGGAGACGCCTATTATTTAGACGATTTAGGCAACGGCGTTTATCCCGAGCGTTTGGGAGGCGCAACTTGGATTACTGTAAATTCGTTAATTTTTTCGCCTATTAATTCTTGTCCGCCGGTCATACTTAAAGAACAACGTCAGCGTACTTTGGAGTGGATTGAAGCTGCCTTAGCGGCCGTGCCGGATAATTCTTCCGCCGTGATTGTTTGTCACGTTCCCCCCTGCACCGATGCTTATAATCACAAGTCTATGTGGGACGGTGAATCGCTGAAAACTTTCCATCGCCTTTTAGCTGAGGCAGGGTGCCACGTAATAGTTACTTCCGGCCATACGCACCGCAACGAACTCCATGTTATTCCCGTAAGCATCACCGAAGGCGCTCCGTTAGTTATTGTCGGTTCCATCGCTCAAAAATACGGGTATTTTGCTAACTATAGGCGCAATACTTGGGAGTTTAATGATAAAAGCGGTCTGCCTGAACGTTTAAGTTGGGATTTGATTTATGTCGATTCCGAACGGGGAAAACGTTCAGAAATTATCAGCAGTCCTTGTGCTCCTCAAACCTGGTTTAACTTCCGTCAGCAGTTAACTGAAGATGAAGAGTCGTATACTGCTTATGTGCGCGACTTTTATTCTTGCGTGAGTAACTGGCCGGAACTAAGTCGCGATGAGGAGCTGCAAAGCAAAATTTTAAATGAGATTATTGTTGACAGCGGATTCAAATTGTTTGAATGGTACGATACCGATTCCGAGGGGGCAGATGAAACTGAGGAAACGGAAGACGAAGCCGCTTAAAGCCTTACAGAGCCAATCTGATCTGCTTATAGCGGCTGTTCTGTGGCGCCGGGGCTGCCGCCTGAATAAGCCTAAGCCCCGGCGCCACATCTTTTATCTTAACTCAGCCAGAAGACTCATTCCTTCAATCTCATAAAGAAAGCAAAATCAGGTGAATATCGCTTCAAGGACATCAAGATGCCTCGTTATCGAGAAAAGGGCGGCATGTTCAACCTGATACTGTTCACCAATGGCATAAATATCAAGGATAGATTTCTGACTGGGCCTACGAGCAGGGGATTCTCCAAGCTGCATGGCGGCAGGCAAGTCAAGATTCCCTTTCCTGAAAGGCTTGAAGGCGAGACTATCAAATAAGCTGGAGAGGTTCAAACGCTTCTCGGTTGGGCAGGTTCTCCAAATATTGCAGAACTTGCCCGGTTTTATGCAAGAGCTCGGAGGCCGATGGGTACTCAATGGGGCCTACGCTGCGCTTAGCTGCTACATTGAGGCAGAGCTCCGCTTCAGTTTGGCGGATCGCGCAGTTGGTCAGCTTAGTTAATTTATCTTTTTCTTTAGGGGTAAGTTGACGCAGTAAAGGGGCGGCCACGTGCATTAGACCATCTTTAATCTTGACTGACGGTATCATTAAATCGCGACATTTAAGTTTTATGGCTGCTAAAATAAGCAAATTTTCGGCCAGCTCCGGCAGTTTGCCATAGCGATCGCGCAATTCGGCACGTATATCTTCTAAATCGGTACGGTCGGCAGCTGAGGCGATGCGCTTGTAAAGAACCACTTTCTGCTGAGGATCGCCTATATATTCATCTGGGAGCCAGGCTGAAATCGGCATATCGATCACAATATCGCTGTTGATTCGTTCAAGACGTGCGCCTTCTTCTTCAGGATCTTTATTTTGGCGCAGAGCTTGGACTGCATCGCTCAGCATGCGGCAATACAGGCCAAAGCCTACGGCGGCTACGTGGCCCGACTGTTCCGCTCCTAAAATATTGCCGGCTCCGCGTATCTCTAAATCGCGTTTGGCTATTTGGAAACCGGATCCCAGCCTGGTAAAGTCGCGTATAGTTTCCAGACGTTTTTTAGCCGGTTCTGTAAGAGTGCGGTTAGGTTGGTACAGTAAATAGCAGTAGCCCTGTTTGGCGCTTCGTCCGACTCTGCCTCTGAGCTGATAAAGCTGAGCCAGTCCCAAAGTGTCGGCATTATCGATAATAATAGTGTTTACATTGGGGACGTCGAGGCCGCTTTCGATAATAGTAGAGCAGACTAAAATATCATACTGCCCTTCATAAAATTCCATCATAACTTTTTCTAGTTGCTGTTCGCTCATTTGACCGTGACCGACGGCGATGCGAGCTTGAGGCAGCAGCTTCTGCAGCAGAGCGGCTTCTTTTTCGATACTTTTTACCCTGTTGTGCAAGAAATAAACTTGACCGTGTCTACTCAGTTCCCTTACTATAGCTGCTTTAATAAGTTCCTGATGGCGTTCGAAAAGGTAGGTTTTTATGGGCAGTCGACTCTCCGGGGGCGTTTCTATAACCGACATTTCTCTAATGCCGTAAAAAGACATCTGGAGAGTTCGGGGAATAGGAGTGGCGCTCATAGACATAATGTCGACATTGGCGCGGAGCTGGGAAATTTTTTCTTTGTGCATAACGCCAAATCGCTGTTCTTCATCGATAATCAGCAGTCCTAAGTCTTTGAAGGCAATATCTTTGGAAAGCATGCGGTGCGTACCGATAACAATATCGCACTGCCCTGCGGCCAGTTCTTTAATTGTCTTTTTCTGTTCGGCAGTAGTTTTGAAGCGGGACAGCAGACCTATGCTAATGGGATAAGGAGCTAAACGTTCAGAAAACGTTATAAAGTGCTGATGAGCTAATACGGTAGTGGGGGCTAAAATGGCCACTTGCTTATTATTGTTGACCACTTTGAAGGCGGCGCGCAGGGCTACTTCGGTCTTTCCGTAGCCTACATCGCCGCAAATCAGACGATCCATAGGGCGAGAACTTTCTAAGTCGGCTTTAACTTCGCGTATGGCTCTAAGCTGATCGGGCGTTTCCTGATAAGGGAAGGCGTCTTCCATTTCTTGTTGCCACAAGGTGTCAGGGGGATAAGCGCAGCCTTCTGCTTGGGAGCGCTGGGCGTAAATTTGTAGCAGCTTTTGAGCGGCTTCGGCGGCGTGGGCCCTTATTTTTGCTTTTGTGCGTTTCCAGTCGGCTCCGTTCATTTTGGACAGCGGCGGCTCTTTGCCGTCTATGCCTTCGTATTTTTGCACCAGATTCAACTGATCGGTAGCTACAAAGATACAGTCGCCTTTGGCATATTCTAGTTTCAACATATCGTGTTGGACGCCGCCGAGCGAAATAGTGTGAATGCCCATATAACGGGCTATGCCGTGTTGCAGGTGAACGACGAGATCGCCGGGAGCAATTTCTTCCAAGCGCAGATTGCTGCCTTTGGCTTCGGCTGGTTTATTGAGACGCTGTTGTATTCGCTGCCCCATAATTTCTCGGTCGGTTAAAAATTCCAGTACGCCATCAGCTAAGGGCAAACTGAAGCCTTCAGAGGCATATCCCTGCAGCAGCAGAATTTGTCCCGGTTGAATTTGCCGAGTAATGCCAGTTAAAAAGTTTATTTCATGTTCTTTTAGCAGCTCTTGTAGTCGCATGAACTGCGAAGTAAGCAAAATGATGCGTTTATTTTCTTTTTGCCATTGAGGAATGACATCGAGAAGACCGTACACTTTCTTATTTAAGGGTACGGCCAGCTCGATGTCTAAATCGAATTGAGGTATTTTTGTTCCGGCTGATGAATTAATTTCTTTATCGGACAGTCCCAAGGCATTTTGGGAAGTCCAGGGGGAGATAAAAAGACGGCGGAAGGTAGAGAGCATATCGGTTAACTGCTCCCAGACATAGTTGCTGTCGCTATCTTCAATAAAACCTATTGAGGATCCGGAAGAGGCTTGTGATTCCCACTCCTGATTCCATTCTTTGGCGCTGAGCCGCAGCTGTATAGGATCTTCCAGTACTGCTATAGCATGGGGGGCTTTTTTGCGCAAATGATCTGTTAGCCAGGATTCGCCTTCCGATTCTGAAGCTGCGGCCGACAACAGTACCACTTCCGAAATGGTGGAGCCGGAACGCTGTGTATTTATGTTAAAAACGCGCATCGATTCCACTTCATCGCCGAAGAATTCCAGGCGGGCTGGTTGTCCGGTAATGGGATATATGTCAATTAACCCGCCGCGCACAGCGTATTGACCGCGTCCTTCAACCATAGTTACGCGG
Organism: Candidatus Bruticola sp.; assembly: GCA_051874695.1. GTDB lineage: Bacteria > Vulcanimicrobiota > Xenobia > Xenobiales > Xenobiaceae > Bruticola. Next base: position 3,578 of record JBJEGC010000032.1, on the reverse strand, counting down.
CTGTACCCTTCGCTGCTGAGTATTTCCTGTAAAAAATCGAAGCCGACGTTTTCGCCCGTTTTGAGAGAAAGTTTGCTTTTTTCCAATTTATCCGTTTGGACGGTCGGCTGCATCAGAGCTCTTAAAGTAGTTACAATGATCATGCCTCGGCCTTCTTGCTCTTTGTAGGCATCGAGAGCTTGAAGGACGGCTAGACGAGCCGGATCGGTTTTGTCTTCCTCTTTTTCCAGCATGTTAGCCGCTTCTTTTTCAGGGAAAAGCCACAATTCGCTGTTGTCAAAAAAGGTATGACAATCTTGGAAAAGGCGCTCTGCTTGGTCTGCTGCCGCCGTAATCCATAGCAGTACTGGCTTTACCGAGGCGAGACTGCGACAGATCTGCATAAATAGTGGTCTGGCCGGAGCGGCTAATCCGCTACAAACGACTGATGAGCAAGCTCTCAAGGCCCTTACCCAATCGGCTGAGTTCGGATCTTTTTTCCATATTTCGCTTAAAGAAGCATTAGCGCTGACACAGCTGCGGTGGGCTTCTTGCTGCTGCTTGGCTTTACTGTAACTGACGGAAGACGAGAGGAGCAGGCTGTCGTTTTTGGCTGAATTGACGTTCAAATCGTCGGTTAATTTATCTGATTCTGAATTTAGGCCATTAGAAAAAGAAGGATATTTGCTGTTCATAATTACAAAAACGGAAACCGGTAAAATAAAATGCAGCTCACAGTTTACCCTGTGAACGTAGACAAATTCAAGATTGAGCCTCATAAAAATGGCCGCACAATTCTACCAGGATAAAGGGGCAGCGGGGGAGAATAGCCGAAACTGCTCGGGCTGTAGCTCAGCGTACTTTTATTTATTTACATAGCGGGTATTGCTGCAGGCTTCATATAGTCGAATCAATGGCCGGAGTCGATCGCATGCTGTACTGTTTTGGGGGGTCACAGAGCGAAATAGGCTCGCGATTGTGCTCTTCGGTGTCAGGGTAACAGAAGCTGCAGCCGCCTAAATGAGATAATTTTTACTTGAGGGATAACTATGGATTCCGACCAGACTTATCAGGCGTCGGTGCGCTTGAAGATATTTATGGTCGCGATCAGGGTTGTTGGCGTTATTTTAGCTCTGATCTTGACTGGCGGAAACAGTAAGGAGGCGCTGTGTACTCCTTTTCCGTACGACTTCGATGATCTGCCCATAATTATTACTTTTGCGGTAATCGTCTACAATATTGCTGCGGCTGTTTTCACCTGCATTTGGAAGGACAATCAGGGCGGAGGACCCATTGTTCTAACGATAATGGATATAGTGCTGGGATTGGGTCTCACTTATTTCTATGGTCCCGGTTACTTAATTCTTAGTTTCGCTCTACCGATTCTGATGCTTTACTACATGTGGGGTAAAACTTCGGTAATTGTGGCCGGTTCCGTCTTCGGTACCATAGTTTATATTCTGATAGCCACTTTTGCTTTTGTTTCCCGTCTGGAGTCAATGCACGACGACACTTTCGCCGCTTTCTTTAAGCTCAGTTTCGCCCAGATGGGTTGCAGTTATCTGCTTATCTGGATTTGCTGGGTAGCTGCTCAAGAAAATGTGGAAAGATGCAAGAGTGAGAGCGGTTTGCAGCGCGAGAAGGACTGCTTGTTTCAGGAAATTCAGGCCGCTCGTATGCAGAACGATCAAATTTCCTCCGAACTTAGCGAGCGGGATAACAAGCTGCGCATGCTCAACCGTGATAATGCCGGCTTAAAGGAAGAACTTGATATTAGTCTCAAGAGGCTTCAGGAAGCTCGTTTGGCTTTACAAAATACCGAAAAAGCGGCTGAAGAGCAGGGGCAGAAGGTCTCTCAGGCAGCCCGTCGTGAAAAATTGCAAATCCAGCGTCAACTGGCTATCATGCAGCAGCGCCTGGAGCGTCAGGTGCGCTTGGTAGAAGTTTCGCGTAAACTTTCCGGAAGCTTGGCTCTGTCCGATACGCTTTTGGCTTTAACTGAGCAACTGCAAACTTTCTTGCCTTGTCAGAGTTGCGTTATTTTTATGCTCGATGAAGTTGAAGGGCAGAAAAAGCTTTTTGCCGAGGTAGCTGCCAGTCCGTTTACCGATATTTTTCGCAATTACAGCTTACAGATCGGTGAGGGTGCTCCCGGTTACGCCGTAAGTAAATTGACGCCTTTTAAAATTGATGACGGCAGTGTCGATATTAACGGTACAGTGCTTTCCACAGTTGTGGACAAAGAGCGCAGCGCTTTGGTGGCTCCTTTGGCCGTGCCGGCTCAAACTATCGGTGTTGTTTATTTAGGCCGGGCAGCCGATCACGCTTTTACTGAAGATGAGCTCGATCTGCTGATAGACTTCTGTGAGATGGCTAGTGTGTCTTTGGGCAATTCCTTGCTTTACCAAAGGGCTGTTAACAACGGTTTGCGCGATCCTCTGACCAGTTGTTACAATACGCTTTTTTTGGAAGAGCGCATGCGCGAAGAGCTCAAGCGTGGCAATCGCTATATGTACTCGGTTTCTCTGTTACTTTTCAGTCTCGATGGTTTCAGTCAGATTGTTACCAATTTGGGGCAGGATGTCGCCGACAATATTTTGCGCGAAGTAGTTTCGGTAGTGCGTAAAATTACGCGTGAAATAGACGTTTTAGGCCGTTTGGAGGGTGATACTTTCGCTCTGTTGGTCGATCACGCCGATCGGGTGAAATGTTCCGAAGTGGGTGAGCGTGTTCGCGATGCTATTGCTAATAATGCCTTCTTGGTAGGAGGACGCCGCGTCAGGGTCAGCGTATCTGTTGGTGCCGCCGGCAGTCCGCATGATGCCGCCAATGCTGAACAGCTTACTATGAGAGCTTCTGCTGCCATGCAGCAGGCCCAGCAGGCTGGTGGCAACCAGGTGTGCTTATGGAGTTAGCTTGAGCTAAATAGACCTTCAGTATAACAAAAAGTAGAGCCAATTCTGGAAATTGAGAAGCGGCTCTATTTTTTTTGCTTGAAAATAAAGCCGTTCTGTTTTACATTAAAAATATATGTTAAATGTATTGAAGGATTTTTATCGGCATCATGCAGCAGAAATTTACCGAGGTATGGCTGCTGGCATGTTGGGCTGCGTCGTTTTCTTGGTATGTTGTTGGACACCGTCTCCGACGCCGCGTATAGGAGAAAAACAGGCTACGGTAATTATGCAATATGGTCAGCCTGACAAAATTGTTACTACTGAGCAGGGGCCGACCGAGCGCCAGCGTTATCCTTTTGTTTATTTGCATTATCGCTGCGGCTTTCTTAAACGTTCGGTTACTATTGTTACTATTGATGGTGCTCGCGATAGCGTATTGAATGTAACTCAAGACGACGGCGCTGGCTATTAGCGCTGCGTGCTGCCGCCTTTTGTCGTTGGGCCTGTGCGCCTGTCTTAAACGTTCAGCCTTTCATGTCTGCGCGCGCTGCGTGTTGCCGTAAGCACTTTAGGTGCGAAAGCAAAAAACAGGGATATTTTTTTTCGCTTAACTACTTGACAACTAGTAGGCTGAGCAGTAATATACCCGGGCAGTCGCGATAGCGACAGCCAAAAGTTTTGACAACAGTAGAAATTATTGGA
>JBJEGC010000031.1:0-19342 GCA_051874695.1 Candidatus Bruticola sp. | reverse complement strand
ACTGCTCAGCCTAATGGCTGTCAAGTACTTAAGCGAAAAAAAATATCCGTTTTTTACTTTCGAACCTAAAGGACTTACGGCAGCACACGGAGCGCGCGGACAAAGAACAGAGAGTTCTAGTTTATACCAAAATGCTGAGCGATAATTTGCCTACTTTCCGGATAACATCTAAACATTCGGGCAATCTGCACCTCTGTAAAGGTAACTAACTCTGTTTCTTCTACTACAACAACTTTAGTTTTAAACTGCTTGCCATTAGCCAAAGTTTCACTAAAAATATCCCCAGGTCCCAAATAAGTTTCTTTAACTTCTTGCGCTTGCCCCTCATCTTTAGCAGACATTGTCATGTGCAAGCGGCCTCTCTTCACTATTGAGGCGATATCGTTGTTGCCTAAATTATCTTTAGGGTACAAACACTCGCCGGGACCATATAATTTTATCTGTGAGTTTTCTGCACAAGCTTCAATATAAGTTTCCGGAACTTCCTGCATTATATCTAATCTGTTCAAAAACTCTTTAATAATGTCCGTCTCGCTTATTGACGAATTGTCGTTGCCTTTCAAAATTGAAGTTATCGGATAAGGAATATTTATATTTTCACGCTTCAAATAATACCAAACAGATTCGCGCACTTTTGAATCTATAGTCAAACCACAGCTAAAATCTTCTATCCAATAAAAAACTTTGTAATTCATACTTGAATCGGCAAAGTCTATCAACCAAACTGCCGGTTTAGGATCTTTCAATACCTCGGAGACAGAATCTATCGCCTGTAAAAGAACACGCCGCACCAAATCCGGAGAACAATCATAGGCAATACCTATAACAAAAGAACGAGCCTGGCGCGAAGTCGGAAAAGAATAATTTTTCAAAGTCGACTTTGCGACAACTGAATTAGGTAGAACATTGCATTCTCCGGTAACCAAACGCAATACAGTTGAGCGCCAGTCTATGCTCTCAACTCTACCTGCTAATCCACCAACCTCAATATAGTCTCCCGTTTTATAAGGTTGGGCAAAATCAAGCAGTATACCGGCTACAAAATTTCCCATACTTTCCTGTAATGCCAAACCGACAATAACAGAAATAACTGTCGAACCTACTAACAGAGACGATAAATTAACATTAAAAGCTGTAGATAGTATAACTAGAACTAAAATAACATAAGATATCAGGCGGCTGAGATCTTGAATTAACTTCGATACCGCAATCGATTTTATTTTAGTAAGATAGTAATCAAAAAACAGAATAAATACCGATTCTATAGCAATAGTACACAAGTCAATTGCTAAAGCAATATCAAGATACTTTATTAAATCGACCGTTTGCTTAAATTTGGCCGGAGCCCATGTCCAAGCATACATAGCTGTCAGAACACATACAAGGACATAACAAGGCATTTTTACACGGTTCACAATATTGTTAAGCAGCTCGCCACTAAAGCTTACATCTTCAAAAATGAAATTATAGACGAACTTCAGTACCATATAAACGGCCGCCGTATAGCAGGAAGCTATAAAAAAACCGCCTTCAATAATTTCTTGCTGCAACATATTTCGGTAAGCAACATTTACCAGCAAAAAATACAGCAAAAAGCGAAGCACGTAAAAAGAAACGTTCCAAATTGTTTTGGGCACTTTCAAGCTTATATTGATGCGCTCCAAAACACAGAGAAGAACCTCACCGCCCATAGCCACCAAAACTAATAGCAGGGCAGTGTAACATTCTTCATAGAAGCTGGAAAGAGAGCTTATAAAGTAACAAGAATTAAGTGCAGGAATCAAAAAACTGGCAATCAGAAGGAAAGGACGCCACCGCCCCTGCATCGACTTAATCAGCTGTACGTTAGTTTTGTACTTATAACAGAACCATCTGAAAACGTAATAGCAGATTACTGACAGCAAAATTGAGATTCCAACACCGCGTATAAGTTCTAAATCAAAATTTCTGATCATAAACTAACTCTATTGTCCTCGGTTTATTTTGCGTCGAAAAGTTAAGGCATACATTGGAGAAGGCTCAGAGGCAGCTTCTTCCTCGCCGATTAATTCTAAATCCAATTCATTGAAAAGTTGGCATACTTGTTCTTTAGCCAGGTGAGGACGGTTTGCATAGGGCAGAAAATCAATAACTACCAACTTACCATCTTTAGCTAAACAACTGATAAGACGGTGCAAATACTGTTTAGCTTTGGGAGAAGCCTCTCCCCTCACCTTATAATCAATACCGGCAATAACATTGAGTACATCGATCATAAAAATACGATCGAGACTTCCTCCAGGCAAGCAAGGATTGTCTCGCTGAGCTAAGCAAACTTTTACATTAGAGGCAGCTCGCTTTTTCTTGACAAAATCGACAAAGCTAAGCACACTTTCGTTCACATCCTGGGCGTAAACCAAGCCGTCCGGACCGGCCCCTTCAGCTAAACTCCAAACGTAGCAGCCTACTCCGCAGCCTATATCGGCAACTTTTTCCCCTCTCCGGACAGCAGCAACTCCATGTCCTAAAAGCACCTTATCCAACCTGTGGAGACGCTTATAATTGTAGTATCCCATAGCTAATTGGCGATAAATTTCTTCCGGGCGTCCCACAATTAGACGATCCGGGTATTTAAATGACAGTCGATCATGAGGACATCTGAGCTTATTTTCTGCTAAGTTGAGAATATAATTCTCACCGCTCAAAGGACATTTTATCCAGGGAACCTTTTTATCAGACTCCGGACTAAGTTGACTGCCGACACGTTCTAAACGTTCGAAGCACAAACTCTTAGCCAAATTTATATAGCTGCGCCTTTCGGCTCCATCAGCAAACAGAAATTGATAAATATGTTCAGCTTCATCGGTAGCGTAGCAAGGAAACATCTCCTGCAGCCGCTTCATATAGTCTGTATTTGGCTCTTGACCGCGTCTGGTGAAATTCTCTCTAACCACGAGAGGGGCGATATCAGGCCAAAAACCGACAAAAGGGCTTAAATCGTCAGTCTCTGTCACTTCTCCCGATTGCCCTTTTTTCAAAAAAGCCCCTAAAACATCGGTCAAGGTCTCTAAATTGTCCGGTATGCGACAAACAGCTCGGGGATACTCAAAATTTTTTCCCAATTTGGGAGCTTCCGTAAGCGAAGACTTATGACTGGAAAAGAACAGGAGCCCAGCCATAATACAGACCAACACTATTATCAACAGCTTTAAATACTTATCCATACTTCTAATACTAAGAAAAAAAAACAGCTCACTCAAGAGTATAAAACTCCGAAGCGAGCCGTTTTAACTCCTAAATATCAATTAGGAATGAACTTATGACTTATTCAGATCGATTTTAGACTTTTCATCGGAAGCGGATCCGCCCTCTGAACCAGTTCCGGCAGCTTTATCAGCACCGGAAGTCTTCTCGTCTGAAGGTTCAGGCTTACTGCCCTCATCAACGGCGACGGCAGTCTTAACTTGATTGTCAACTGCATTTGATACTGCAGCGACGGATTGAACCGAAGCTTCAACACCAGCAGCAGCACCGGTAGCTAAAGCGGTACGGCGTCCGCCGGATACAAAGCTCACTATTCCCTGAACAGTTACGTAAAGTACGGGAATAATGAAAACACCGATTAAGGTAGCAGCCAACATACCGCACATTACCGAAATGCCCAAAGCAGAGCGGCAGACGGCAGAGGCGCCTTCGGCTCGAGCCAAAGGAACCACACCTAAAATAAAGGCGAATGAAGTCATCAAAATGGGGCGGAATCGAACTCTGGCACCCTCAACAGTGGCTTCAATGAGATCCATACCGCTATCGTAGTTTACTTTAGCGTACTCTACAATCAAAATAGCATTCTTCGCTGAGAGACCAATTAGAGTCAAAATACCAATCTGGACGTAAATATTTAAGTCGAGACCGGAGACATTAACTCCAATCAAAGCTCCCAAAACTACGGTGGGCATAGAAAGCAGTACCGCAAAAGGAATACCCCAACTCTCATACTGAGCAGCCAAGAAGAGGAAGACGAAAATTAAGCCTAAGCCCAAAATCATGGCCGTTTGACCGGAAGCCTCTTTTTCCTGATAGGCCATACCCGTCCACTCAAAACCGTACTGATTGGGAAGTTTTGCCGCCAAATTCTCTAAGGCAGCAATACCTTGACCGGAGCTAATGCCGGTCTTAGTGTTCGCGTTAAGCTCTACGGTGCGGTACAGGTTGTATCTTAAAATAACTTCCGGACCAGTAGTTTGAGTTACCGTACTGACGGTACTCAAAGGAACCATACTGCCGTTCTGACTGCGCAGATAAATAGAGCCAATATCGCCAGCGTTACGACGGTACTTCGATTCGGCCTGCATCATAACTCGCCAAGTTCGTCCGAACTGATTGAACTGGTTGATGAAGTAGCCACCCAAGTTAATCTGCATAGCTAAGAAAGCTGACTTGACAGGGATCTGTAAGTTTTGCAACTTATCGCGGTCAACGTCGACCTTCAGCATAGGAATGGCTGGGTTGAACATGGTGTAAGCCGAAGCGAACAACTCTTGATTCTGATTAATCTGAGCGATGAAATCTTTGGCTGCCAAGAACATAGGCATGACTTCACCACCGCTGCGATCCTGGAACTCCATGGTCAAAGCTGATGACATACCCAAACCGGGAACCGGCGGAGGGCAGAAGACTACAGTGGAAGCTTCCTTTATTTCGGCAGCCTCTTTAGTCATGGCGGCCATTAAACCGCGCAGCTGGATTTCGGGAGTTTTGCGCAGATCCCAATCTTTCAAAATACCGATGGAGGCGCCGGCATTACTGGACATATTGCCCTGCATGATGTTGTAGCCAATCAAACCCATGGTATTTTCCACAGCGTCGCTGTGCTTCATCATGATGGCGTTAAGTTTTTTAACAACCTCTTTGGTACGCTCCAGAGAAGCACCGGAAGGCAGAGTACAGCTGACAATAATCATACCCTGGTCTTCAGTAGGTATGAAACCTGTAGGAGTCGTGGTAAGTAGATGATAGGCTCCGTAGTAAACTGCACCGATCAGAACAAAACTGATAATTAAATTAGTTACCAAAAAGCGCACCAAGGAAGTGTACATTTTGGTCAGCCAGCCGAACGCCGTATCGAACAGTTTAAAGAACCAGCCAAAAAGGAAATCGATTATGCCTTTTTCAGAGCGGGGGCGCAGCAGCATAGAGCACAGAGCCGGGGTCATAGTGAGAGCTACCAAAGCCGATAAAATTACTGAAACAGCTAAAGTAACAGCAAACTGTTTGTACATGACACCGGTCATGCCACCCATAAAGGCTACAGGCACGAACACGGAACAAAGTACTAACGCAATGGCAACTACTGGGCCGGAAACTTCGTCCATAGCCTTTTCTGTAGCTTCTATAGGAGACAGGCCATGCTCAATATGAAGCTCAACGGCCTCAACCACTACAATGGCGTCGTCTACTACAATACCTACAGCCAAAACCATACCGAACATAGTCAGCAGGTTAATAGAGAAGTCTAGGGCCGCGAAACCAGCGAACGTACCCACCAGAGAGACAGGCACAGCCAAAATAGGCACCAGTGTAGCTCTGAAATTGCCCAAGAAAATGAAGACCACAATCAAAACCAACACAATGGCTTCAAAAAGAGTCTGTACCACTTCTTCAATAGATTTAACTACGAAAATAGTGGCATCGTAAGTAACCTTATAATTTAAGCCGGTAGGGAAAGAACGAGACAATTCGTCAAGTTTAGCATTGACAGCTTTAGCAAGAGCTACAGCGTTAGCACTGGGCTGCTGATAAATAGCCACCAATACGGAACTTGTTCCGTTAAATTGTCCTTCGGTAGAGTAGGTATTGGCTCCCAATTCTACGCGGGCGACATCACGTACACGCAAATAAGCACCGTTGGGCTGAGTGCGGATAATAACATTGCCGAACTCTTCAGGTGTAACCAGCCGTCCTTTTACGTTAACAGGATACTGGAATTGCACACCAGATTCCTGAGGCGGATCGCCAATTGAACCGGCAGCAGCCTGGACGTTTTGCGCCTGAATGGCACTAACAATATCGTCGACAGTTACACCCAATTTGGACAGTACATCAGGCTGAATCCAAATACGCATGGAGTAGTCGCGCTGACCGACCATAATAGCCACAGATCCTACACCATTCAAACGGGCTAACTGGTCAATTACGTTAATTACGCAATAGTTGCTAATGAACAGATCGTCACGGGAACCGTCTTCGGAATAGAAGTTCAAATAGAGAAGTTGCTGGGTAGATTGTTTCTTAACACTGATACCAGATTGAGTAACTTCTGAAGGCAGCAGCGGCGTAGCTTTCGATAGACGGTTCTGCACATCGACCATAGCCATATCTTGGTCGCGCGAGAGATCAAAAGTCACCTGCAAGGTGTAGTGACCGGAGTTAGCACAGATAGAACGCATATAAAGCATACCTTCTGCACCGTTGATCTGCTGCTCAATACAGGAAGCAACCGTCTCCTCCAACACCTGAGCGTTAGCGCCGGAATAATCAGCATCGATCTGGATTACCGGAGGCGTAATTTCAGGATACTGAGCTACAGGTAAACTATAAATACAGACCGCACCAGCCAGCAATATGACCAAAGAGATCACTATGGCCAAAACCGGGCGATGAATAAAGAATTTTGCCACAGTCCTCCTCCCTCCTAACTCTGGACGGAAGAATCTTCCGCGTTGCCGGAAGTAATAGTAGGATCGCAGGCAGAGCCAGCCTGGACTTTAGTAAGCCCGTCTACAATTACGATCTCACCAGGTTTAAGTCCGGATTTAACAATGAAGTCGGTCCCTAAAGCATCACCTATGGTAATATTTCTCGACTCGACAATATTATTGGCCCCTATTACATAGACGGAATGATCGGATTGTACGGTAGAAACGGCTTTCTGAGGTACAACCAAAACCTTTTCCGAGGCACGGCTGGTTACACGCAAGCGACCGAACTGGCCTTCACGCAACAGCCTTTCCGGATTGGGGAAAGAGATACGCACAGTAATTGTACCGCTCTTAGCGTCGAGAGAGCGAGAAAGCATGCTAAAACTACCGCTGTGCTTATAGACAGAGCCATCAGAGAGGACCAAATTGAAATCGACCTCACCGGAACCGCGGTGTTCCATCATATATAAGTACTCTTTTTCACTCAAACTGAAATTACAGTAGATCGGATCGAGCGAAGATATAGTTACCAAGACCTGCTGACTACCAGTTTGACCTACCAGATTGCCTGGATAAACATTAATTTCGCCAATAACACCCGTAATAGGTGAAGTAATCGTACAGTAACCGATATTCAGGTTAGCCTGAGTCACCTGAGCCTGCGCAGCTTCTAAATTAGCCTTAGCAACTTCTATTTTAGCCCTGGACGAAAGTTCTGTATTGTGCAGAGTCGCTTGAGCCGAATCTACACGGGCTTGAGCCACATCACGCTGAGCCACAGCATTATCTAAAGTTTGAGTAGGAATAACACCGTTAGCGGCCAGAGGCTTATAACGATCGACATCTTGCTGAGCCCGCACTAAGTCGGCCTTGGCAGAACTGAGATCGGCCTCAGCGCGACGCACATCAACCTGGGCTTTAGCATAATCGAGGTCAGCTTGGCACTGAGAAACTTGCGCCTGAGCTCCCTGAAGAGCAGCTACATAGGGAGCGTCATCAATACGGAAAATTACCTGGCCGGCATTTACCTTGAAACCTTCTTTAAAAGAAAAGTCTTGTAAAGTACCTACCACACGGGCCTTAACATCGACCGTACTGGAATATTTAAGTTCTGCAGGCCATTCACGGGTAAATTTTTGTTCAACAGTACCGACTTTAACAGCATTAACAGCCGGAGCAGGTGCAGCCGGTGCGGCAGCCTCTTTGCTGTCGCCCTTGCTTTTATCTGCAGAGGAGCTGTTAGAAGAAGCTGTCTCAGCTGAGCCGCCGCCCTGACTTTTGGCAGTATCACCGGAACAGCCGGATACCATTAGGCTTAGGCCCAAAGCCACAGCCGTCGCATAAAAAGTAAACTTGCGGGAAAAGTTCATATATATCTCCTGATAGAAATCGATAACTTTCGTTAATTAGGGCTGTTCTGGAGCTTCTAACAACTCGGGAGAAACTTCTAACCGACGATTGGGGAAATCACATCCCACGCTGTGCTCTATAGCGGCAAAAGCCAAATCGCGATCGTAAGAAGCCACAACGTAAGCTACGCGGGCATCGTTAAGACTCTTTAAGCTATTTTGTACTTCCAAAGAAGTTCCCAAACCGTTTAAGAAACGCTGTCTGGCCATATCGCTGTACACCCAAGCGGCCTCAACGCGCTGACGGGCAGTCTTCAATACTACGGCCGAAAGATTGAAATCGATCCAGGCCTGCTCTACTTCTAAACGCACACTATTGCAAAGCTGATCGCGGGAAGCCTCCAAGGAGCGAATTTGTGAGTCAAGCTCTATCAATTTCTGCTTCTTTAGACCGCCATCCCAAACGGACCAGTTAACGTTTAAACTGAGCTGATACATACTGCAAGGATAGGTGCGGTATCCGGGCGAGAAGATATAATCTGCAGCTAAGAGCAACTGGGGAAGATTGCTGCATTTTTCCGCTTCTCTCACCTTCTCGGCTACCTCAATGCTGCGATCGATACTGAGAATTTCAAACCTGCGGCGCATAGCCAATTCCTGCAAATCGGAAAGACGGCACAGAGGATCGACCTCTATGGGCTGAGGAGCTTGAAAATAAAGAGGAGCTGCATCGGACTCACCGGCTACACGCTCCTCCAAATCACTTAAAAAAGCAGCATTAGCAGACTGTACTCCGCTGTAGCTGCGCTCCAATTGTTCATGTGCTTCAGTAACCTGGAGGTCAGCCTGGATTACATCGTAAAGGGCCATAACTCCCCGGCGATACAGCCCTTTGGAGTCGGAAAGATTTTTTTCACATACTTGGAGATTGAGCTTAGCCACATCGACCTGAGCTTCAGCTTTCAGGCAGTTAAAGAAATCGCGCTTAACTGCGTAAGCCAGATCGTGCCTGACCGAAGCAGCGTCGAGAGCAGCTACGCCTATCTGCAAATAAGAGGCAGCTATTTGCTTTTCAACTTGTCCAAAAGTGGTAAGTAAAAGCTGCAGGGAGGCGTCAAGCTGATTGGTAAGTGCTTCCACCGTGGTTATGGTGCCACTGACCTGTCTGTTCTGCCAAGTAGTCTTGTCATTAACAATAAATTTTAAATTCTTCTGAGTTTTATTTTGTCCGTACTGAGCGTTGGCTTGAACAATTTTTTCATCGGCGACCCTCACTTTAGAATTTTGACGCATAGCTTTACTTATGCTGTTCTCTAAAGTGTAGGCTCCCATAGCACTGTTGAGATCGAATTTATCGCTCCCGGTGACAGAGCGTTCCATTTGACGCACAGCCCCAGAGCCATCTATAATTTGCATCTCTAACAGACTCTTCGGCTCAAAGTTTTCAGCAGTTTCTGAAGCAGAACTCAATTTTTCTGCTTTACTGTAGGTTGAGACATAATGACCAGCCGGATAATCAAGATTCAAAGAATTTTGATCTGCCGTCAGTTGATCTTCAGATGAAGTAGCTTGTACGGCGGAATTCCGGCCGTTGGCAGCCTCAACATGCCTCGCTCCACAATCAGAGGCACTGCCTTCTCCTGTGTCGGCTTGAGCCATCCCGCCCAAAAACAGGGCTAAAGATAGTCCAAGCGCAAGAACTCGCTTATTATTCATCCATTTTACCAATTAAAAAAGATTTGGCCCGCTAACATTGTAGTTTATTAAGAACTTCTGCTGCACACTTTCTACCATCTGCAGATTAGTCGGCACGCTTTCTATCCGCGATACAGCTTTTTTCTTCCGGCATCTGCGCAATATTATATGCAAAGAGCGCGATAAGTACGGGGGCCAGGATTTCGTACTACTCGCACTTTAACCGTCTTTTTTAGACTGCTTCCGGATTATATCCTTTTCAGTTGCAAAAAAAAAGAAAAAAACTGCCGGTAGAACCATCTATCGGCAGTTTCAGATCTTAATTTTTGATAAAACGCTAAATGACTGCGCCTCTATTCAAAATAAGCATCATTGTTCTCATCGGAACCGGAATCGAGACTATATACTTCGGCAACAGCACCTTCAGGATCAATCAGTCTCATGTACTCTCCGCACAAAACGCCCTGAATAAATACCATAAACATAGGAATCACAAAACTGAGAAACGGTACCAGGCAGATAGCATTCAAAATTAAGTTCCATCCGAACTCAAAAGCGAACAACTTCAGATAAGAAGCGTGATCACTGCACATAGTATCTTTAATTTTGCCTAACTTGATAGCCAACATCCAATCGGAATCGATGGCAGCCAGGCAAAAAACAGCAGGCGACAAATAACCGACAACCAAAATCAGTAACAGACTAACACCGACGCAGATTATACCAAATACGGAGCCTCCCCTCTGAGAGAAGAAAAATGCTATGCCCATGAAAGCAAAAATCAGGGAAGGGATAACCATAATAAACAACTGCACCATGCAACGCAGTCCGTCCACGAATAATTCCGAGAAATCACCGAATTCGAGATCGGGAAGTTCTTGCTTGCCACCACGTATAGTTCTAATAATTCTTAAAGTATAGCCACAAATAGCCGGACTGGTAATTATAAAGATAGTAAATACAAGCAGAATAAAAAGTTTTTTGATAATTTGGGAAGATTCCATTATATAATTAATGGGACTTAAAAATTGCATATTGCTTCTCCTTGACGAAAACTTCCGGTTTAAATTATTAACAAGTTTAATAATTCCTGTATCTTATACACGCATAAAAGTACAAGTGGTCGGAAAAATAGCTAATTGTCCAAACATGTTTCATGCTATATCTAATTATTCTTCAAAGCTTCCGTCCATCAAGTAAGCCGTCGGTTTGACGATATCTTGGGCCAGCAGTTGCTCTTTGTAGGTGCGCATATAAGTACCTATTAAGGAAGCCACTGAAGCAAAAGCGTATGCATTAGCGGCAAAACTGATCATTAAGGCTATAAAAAGGGCAGGTACGAGCAAAATAATTGCTAACAGGAATTTTTGAAAACCTATAGCTGCAATACCAATCATCACAAAAGAAACGGGCAGAATCATGACCGCACTTACAGCACCTGTCCAAATAGCGTAAATAAAGGCCAAACCATAGTACTTAGGTAAACCCATCCACGGAAGGCTGAAAAATTTTCCGTATACAGAGGAACTGTCATCGCCAGAAGCAGCACATATCAAAAAAGAGGGCAGATAAATAAAAGATAAAAGGGTAGAAATTCCGGTAAAAAACTTAGCAACCGACGCGTAATCGAGAAAAACAAACACAACACCAAGTAATGCAGGTACGGATGAGATCACTATCCAACATATCCACAGAAGGATACTGCGCGAACAGCAATTTTCAAAAGAGAACTGCGGCATTTCTGCTTCCGCTGCGCCTTTTTTAACAGTTTCCCTGGTTATTTCTGCGCTGTAGCACAAAGGTCCAAAAATGGTAAAAAACAGCAGTCCCATTTTAGCTAAATAAGTCCAAAAATTTCGTCTTTTGAAAAACCAGCCAACGTGTTCAGTATAATCCATGGAAAAACCCCTCTTTAGAAAATATTAAACGATATCAGATATTATAAGTACATGATAGCACATCTCGATTGCAATATAGCTAAATAACTTTAAGTGAGAAACATACTGACGTATAGCAGATCGTAAAGTTTTTAAGAAATCGGACCAATATTGAAGCAAAACTGATGGTTCGGTATTTTGATCTGGACAAGAAAGTATAGTTGTGCTAGAATACCTCCGCTATTGTACATCTTTCTATTTACTCAATAGCTTGTCAAGAAGTCTTTCTCGTTCGTCCGGCTCCCCGGAACCGTGCGCACAGAAGAGCACGGACATACAGGAGGAACAAAAAAATGTCCAGAGTTTGCGCTCATTGCGGCAAAGGCCCTTCCACCGGCAATATGGTAAGCCACTCTAACCGTCGTACTCGTCGCCGTTGGCTTCCCAACCTGCAGAAGATTGTTGTTATGGTAAAGGGTTCTCCCAAAGCGGTCAGAGTATGTACTCGTTGCCTGCGTTCTTGGAAAAATAGTCAGGCTTAATAAGCTGACGATCTCATTATTTTTGGAAGGTCAGCGTTATGGCTGAATACTTGGCCAGGCCGCTGCATGAGTCAGGGCGAGGCATAGCCGAAATCGGTACTGCCGTCGCCCTGTCGCTTTTACTGGCCTTTTTTAATTTACCCGTAATGCCCAACGGCGGTCAGTTATCACTAGACATGCTGCCTTTGCTCCTTTTGGCCGCGAGTAAAGGAAGCTTCAAGGCAGCTGCAGCCGGACTTATCTACGGAAGCTTGCATGCTCTGCAGGAGCCCGTAATATTTCATCCTTTGCAATTTTTTCTCGACTACCCTCTGGCTTATGCTTCATTGGCAGTTGCCGGGCTGCCTGCTTTTAAAAGTCGTTCCTGGTTGGCCGTTATAGCTGCGGTATCGGTGCGCTTGTTTTGTCACACACTTTCAGGAGTTATCTTTATTAGGCTGTTCCTTTCAGCCGATCAGATGCCGGCTTCGCCTTGGTTATGGTCCGTAGGCTATAACTGCACTTTCTTAGTTCCTTCCGCTCTGGTGTTATGCCTGTTAGTTCCTCCTCTAAAAAAGGCCATGGACATATATGGACACTCTAGAAAGTAACAAATTTTCGTCTTTTCGGCGAGCCTTTATTGTAGGCGGCGGTTCTCCCTCTCAATCAGACTGGCTGCGCAACTCATATAAGGACGGCGATTGTATTATTGCTGCTGATCGCGGAGCACTCTACTTAAAAGAAAGCGGCCTGCAGCCCGATTTGTTGTTGGGCGATTTCGATTCTCTACCCCCAAATATTCTGGTAGAAATGCAGAAAAAGAGTCTGCAAATTCTAACTTTCCCGTGCGACAAAAATTACAGCGATTTAGAATTGGCCTTACTGGCCGCTCATAAATTAGGTTTCACTCAGGCTGTTATAACCGCCGCTCTTGGAGGGCGTCTGGATCATTGTTTGTTTAATGTTATTAGTTTGTTGCAGCTGGCCGACGAACTGGGAATAGATACCATTCTAGCGGAGCAAAACTGCCAAGTCTGCCAATTACAACAAAAAAGCCGCTCCTGGCAAGGGCTCCAGGGTTGGCTTTTATCACTTATTCCTCTGGATAGCGAGACAGAAGTAAGTGTCAGAGGGACCAAGTGGCCCCTGGAACACAGTGTGCTGCGTCGTTCTTCTACCCGAGGGCTCTCAAATATAATAACAGCCGAACATGCTGCGCTGGAATGTCACAGCGGAAGATTAATAGCCGTATTGAGCTCCCCCGAGAGCTAAGATATCGATCTGTCTATAGCGGCTCATCGTAAGAAATGCGCAAGGAAGGATCGCCCAGCACTTTAGAAAGCACCGTTTCCACTTGTTCCGCAGAAAAAGGCTTGATTATGAAGCCACAAGCTCCCAATTCCATAGCCTGCTTAATATAATCTTCCATACCTAACGCCGTTACCATAATGACTTTGGCGTTAGGATCGACGTCGAACAGCTGCTTAAGCGTTTCGATGCCGTCCTGTTCAGGCATAAGAATATCTAAAGTTACTAAATCGGGCTTATAGTGCTCATACATGGTTACAGCACGCCGACCGCCGTCTACCTCGATGACCTCACAACCCATCGAGGTGATAACCTCTCCCAACATCATGCGCATAAATTTGGAATCGTCAACTACAAAAACTTTATAAGCCACGGTAAATTAACCTCGCTGAGTTTTGCTTGGGGTATCTATTATAACAGTAACTGGACCTTCGTTTACCAGGCTCACCTGCATATGAGCCTGAAATATTCCCTCCTGTACTTCTAAACCGAAAGCTTTTATTTGTTTAACAAAATAAGAATACAGGCGAGAAGCTTCTTGAGGAGAAGCCGAATGGCTGTAACTGGGGCGTGATCCTCTGCGGCAGTCTCCGTAAAGCGTGAATTGAGAAACAACCAATATCTGCCCGCCAATATCGGAAACGCTCAGATTCATCTTGTCGTTTTCATCGGAAAATATACGCAAATTAGCTATTTTACGGGCCAGCCAGTCGGCCTCAGCTTCGGTATCTTCACAGTGAACCGCCACTAAGACCAGAAGTCCATGCCCTATTTGACCAACAATCTGCTTATCAACTTCTACCTTAGAGTTTACAACTCTTTGAACAACTGCACGCATATCGTTGTATCTTTCTGACGAAACCGTGGCAAACCTGCCCACCGACACCTCAACCGCAACTTATCTGTTTTTAGAACGTACTGCCGAAAATACGCTTTTAACACTACGCAGCCTCTTGAGAGCTTCTTCCAACTGCTTATTGCCGGTGACTTCAACGGAAAGCTTTACCTTGGCCTTGTCACCGGCCGTAAGTGCCTGACAAGATTTTACACTCACCCGTATATCACTTAGACAAGCCAGCAGCTCACCAACTAAGCCAGAGCGATCCCAAGCTTCGATAACGATATGCACCCAATAAGTTTTGCTAGTTTGCACAGAAGACGTATTCCAGGCACATTTAACAATGCGCTCAGGATGAACTTCCGACAAATGGGCAAAATTTAGGCAATCAGATCTGTGTACTGAGACCCCACTGCCGACTGTGATATATCCGATAATCTCGTCGCCCGGCACTGGCATACAACAGCGAGCCATCTTGGTTAAAATTGTATCGACATTTTCGACAATAACTTCCCGTCCCGATCCAGAACGTTTAACCTCAGTCTGGGAACTGTCAGGCAAGGGAATCTCAGGCAAAGTTTCAGTTTTGGGTAGAGCATTTTGCAAGCGGCTGACAGCCTGCAAAGCAGAAGTTTCTCCGTAGCCTACACTGGCCAATAAGTCGTCGCCGCTGAGGAAACTGAGCTGTTGAGCTGCTTTAAGCATAATTTCCTCATTATTGAGAAGCTCTTCCAAGCGAAGACGCTTTAGCTCAGCCTTAACCGCTTCACGACCGCAGATAATGTTCTCTTCACGCCGTTCCCGCTTAAACCAGCCACGAATCTTACTTAACGCCTGATGGCTAGTACAGATGCGCAGCCAATCGCGCGAAGGAGTGCCGTTCTTGGCCGTTTTTATTTCTACCTTATCACCAGTAGACAACTTATAGGTGAGCGGCACCATGCGCCCATTCACTAATGCCCCTACGCAGCGATTACCCACTTCGCTGTGTACTCGATAAGCGAAATCGATGGGAGTTGCCCCTATAGGAAGATTGACGACATCTCCCAACGGAGTAAAGGCAAAAACCTCATTAGAAGGCACGCTAAACTTGACATGTTCCCCTACATCGGACGAATCTTCGCCGCTGCAGTCTAACAAAGCCCTAATCCAGGGATAAAGATCGGCAAATATATCGCGCCGGCTCTTATCTGCGCTCACCTTTCCTTCCTTATAAGCCCAATGAGCAGCCACACCAACTTCGTTAACTTTATGCATTTCAAAAGTACGAATCTGAATTTCTACTGGCACATCATCAGGACCGACAACCGTAGTATGCAAACAGCGGTAATTGTTTGGTTTTGGATGAGCAATATAATCTTTGATGCGTCCGTGCATAGGAGACCACAACGAATGAACCAAGCCAAAAATCATGTAGCAGTCTTCCACAGTAGGCACTAAAACGCGTATAGCCGCTAAATCGTAAATTTCGGACAAACTCTTGTGAGAGCGCACCTTTTTGCGGTAAATGCTGTAAAGGTGTTTAAAACGATACTCCAAATCGTTTTCTACGCTAAGCTCCTGCAACTTTTCTCTCAGAGTAGCCACAATTTTATCCATTACGGACACAAAAGCAGGACGAACTTCCTCCAGTTCACGACTGAGCGTCAAATAATCTTCCGGAAAAGCGTATTTGAAGGCCAAATTTTCCAACTCAGCCTTAAACTCCCAAACGCCTAAACGAGAAGCAATAGGAGCAAAAATATCCAGAGTTTCCCTAGCGATATTTTTCTGTACTTCAGCAGCACAAAATTCTAAAGTGCGCAAGTTGTGAAGTCGATCGGCGAACTTCACTAAAATAGCACGCAAATCACGGGCGATTACTAAAAATATCTTGCGCAAGTTTTCATCGGCGGCTTCTTTGCCTCCTAAGCGCGTGAATTCTTTTACTTGACGCCGATCTTTATGTTCCTCCTTCTCTTCCTCTTTGTGTTCCTGACGAGCAAAGCGCTTAGTAAGATTAGTGACATCGTCAATCAAATCACTGAGCTCTTTGCCGAACAACTCAGTTACATAATCGAGACTGACACCAGTATTTTCCTCAATTAAATCGTGAAGCAGTCCGGTACACAGAGTAGTAGAATCTAGACGGTAAGAGGCTAAAATTTTAGTTACTTCAACAAGATGATCTATGTAAGGATCGCCGGAAAGTCTGACTTGGCCATCATGAGCCCGAAAAGCCAAATCTAGAGCCTTTCTTACTTTTTTCAGTCTTTCTTCATCGAGATAAGAGACACACTGAGCTAGGTCTGCCCAATATTTATCTTCTAACTGCTGCCTGAACTGAGGCAACTCTTTACTCAAATTTACTTCTTTTTTACCTGAAACAAGCTCAGATTTTTTTTCTGATGATTTTTTATCTTCTCCCATTTCTCTCTAGACCTCAAATGGTTATGCTGCATTTTTTAAGCTCTCTCAACTGTAACTACACTATCGACTGAACGTAACTCATCCATAAGCATTTCCAGCTCTTCTATAGAGGCAGCGCCCACCTCTATCTTTATATTAGCTACATTTTTGGCATAATCGTTGGTGAATTTGTAGTTATATATCAGCACATCTTTGCTATCAAAAACACCTATAACCGAATTGGACAATCCGTGACGCACCAAAGCACAAATTTGAATAGTAGCACGCAGCATGAATAGCTTAGGATCGATACCGCTGATCCACTCCGCATCGTAGATATGCTCTCCAGTTTCAGCAGCTTCGGACACTAACGAACAACTGCCTCGGTGAATGATATATCTCTTATTTTTCTTCCCATTTAAAGCTTTAATCGAGTCGCCAAAAACAGGCGTACATTGGCGACAAGCAAAACATCTGGCCTTAGGCACCTCTAAAAGCCTCACCGACAGGGATATATCGCGCAGGCGCATTGGATCATAATCTAAATTATCAAACTGTTGAGGATTGTTCTCACGATAATTTTTGAAGCACTTAGAAAAACTGGATATAGGGGTGCGGCAACTGCCTACGGATATATACAGATCGTCAAGCGACTTGAAGCAGAGCGAATTGACCATAGCTTTCATGATCTCTGCATTGGTTTGAGCTCCGGCAGCTCCTTGGCGAATCAACTCGGCACAGACCATTTTATAACCGATAGTGCGGTTAGGCTCCGGCGTTTGATTCGTAAAAAACCACTTACTTATAATTGAACGCGCCTGCCTGGTCCGACAATGGCCGTACCAGCTGCGAGAAGGATTATCTTTGTCGGCAGTAACAATTTGAACGACATCATTGTCACGCAGTTCATAGCCGGTTAAAGATACCTCCCGCTCATTCACGATGGCCCCTACGCAGCGCAACCCAAGTTGAGTGTGTATTTTAAAGGCGAAGTCAAGAGGAGTCGATCCCTGCGGCAGCTCAATGCTGCGTCCGTCCGGAGTCGTGCAGACAACACCTACGGTAAGCTCATCCTGACAAAGTACATCTAAAAAGTCTTGATCTTCTTTGCAACCCTCTTTTATGTGGCTCAAAGAGGCCAACCAAGGAGCAAAAGGACGAAACAGTTTATTAACTTCACCATTTTGGGACTCCGCACTGTAACGTCCTGAAACAAAAACATTAAGAACTCCCAAATTATTCTCTGCTTCTTCATCATAGGTACAAATTTGAATTTCTACGGGCTGACGTCCATCAGCAGAAATTGTAGTATGCAGAGCCTGATAATTGTTGCTTTTGGGGTTAGCAATATAATCGCGGAATTTCCCCTGCAAGAATCCGAAGCGCTGATGAATAACTCTCAACACTTGGTAACAAGTATTTTTATCATCGACTACGACAGAAATAGGATCGAGGTCAAAGATTTGCTCCAAAGTTTTATGCTGGCGGCACATTTTAGCAAATACTGAATAAAGAGATTTAGTGTGCAGCTCCACTTTGGCTGCAATCGATTCTTTTATTAAAGATTCACGAATAGAAGCCAAAGTTTGGGAGAGAGATTCTGAGCGGCGCTCTCTCTCTGCAGCTAAGTTTTCTTTTAGCTCAGTATATTGTCTGGGTTCCAAATATTTAAAACATAAGTCTTCCAACTTTACCTTGAAAGGCCACATGCCCAGGCGGGTTGCCAACGGAGCGAAAAAATTTAAAGTTTCTTGAGCTATACGAACTTGTTTATCTTGGCGCAATCCATCCAGAGTACACATATTGTGCATGCGATCAGCCAGTTTAATGATAATGACGCGTATATCTCGAGACATTTCCGTGATCAGCTTAGTGAGACTGGCCGCTTTGTCGTCGAGCTTAGCCTGGCGGGCTCTTTCCCTCATTTGAGCAGGAGTTAAAGGAGCGGCCAGGCTCTTTTCTACTGCCAGATTGAGACCAAAAGAGGCCTGCAGTGAAGTCAATAAACCAACAGAGGCTTCACAAACGGCTGCCCGTACCGCCTCACGCCGCTGTCGAGCACTGGCTTTACCTATTTTGGTCAGACCGTCGACAATATTGCGTATGTCGGTACCAAACAATTCTTGTATATCATCGAGACTTACCTCGTTCTCATTGTCTTCATGAACATCGTGAAGCAGAGCAGCCGCCACGCTGGAGACATCGAGCTTATAAGGAGCTAGGACATCGGCCACCGCTACAGGATGAGAAATATAGGGCATACCATTGATGCGTGGCTTTTGAAACTGATGCCAGTAATTAGCGTAAGGATAGACCTTATCGATTATAAAGTTGCGGCACTCCGGAGAAAGGTGAGCCGAACTTCTTCTCACGCTGTCCTCAAATTCGGGATAATTGGGACTCTGTTTGTCAAACTTTGCCTGCGGATTGCAGCCCTCAGGAATATAAGCCATGAAACTCGCTCACCTTTCTTTTCGCTTAATAGTAAGAAGACATACCTTCTAATGAATCAGTACACGTGAACGTACTCCCCCTATAGAGGCGGGAGCTTCCTGCTTCATTGAGGACAGCACCGTTGGCTCCGAAGATCAACGACGACTTATATACTCTCCACAGGCGTAGATTTCCGTGCGTCCCACGGTATTTTATGAGTTGCGTCAGGCAGATATTCTGCTTGGCTTCTTCTCGA
>JBJEGC010000030.1:0-20505 GCA_051874695.1 Candidatus Bruticola sp. | reverse complement strand
GTTGTCAAAACTTTTGGCTGTCGCTATCGCGACTGCCCGAGTATATTACCGCTCATCCTAATGGCTGTCAAGTACTTAAGCGAAAAAAAATATCCGTTTTTTACTTTTAAACCTAAAGGGCTTACAGCAGCACACGGCGCGCGGACATGAAAGGCTGAACGTTTAGAACAGGCGCACAGGCTGAACCGACTATCTTCCCTTTATTTATATCATTGTTGGGCTCTAGCCCGGTCGGCAGCTTCCAGCGCAGCGTAATTATCGGCCATAACATTGTGTATGTGCTCAATCAGTTCATCTTCACTGCCAAAATTATTTCTGTCTAAAGCGGGCAAAAACCGCATAGTTACCACCGAACCAGCAGTCACTCTAGGCAGACCTTTAGGGTAAATTTTATTGCCATTATGAATAATCATTACAAAAATGGGAGCTCGAGGGGCTCGCTGTAACAAAGTTTTAAGACCGCCCTTTTTGAAGTGTTGTAGTCCGCCTTGTAAACTGCGAGTACCTTCGGGGAAAATAATGGCTGAACAATTTTCTTTATTTACCTCGTCACCCAATTTTTCTATAGACTGCAAAGCTTGTTCTCTATTTTCCCTATCGATTAAACAGTGGCCGCCATTTCTGAGCACAAAACTAACTGAAGGAATAAAACAATTACCTAAAATTCGTTTAGATATGTACTTGGGCTTCATAGTGCGCAGTTCATAAAAAGGTAGAAAACTTTCCACTAACGACTGATGGTTACCGACAATAATTGCTCCGCTGCGGTTCAAAATATGCTCCCTTCCCTCTACATTGAGAGAGCACAGGCCGGCACCTACAGTATATTTGAGCACATGGGCCAAATGTACCAAAACCTTATCCATTGGATCTATGCCGAAAATACGCGCCAGCCGCAAAGCGGGATCGAAAGCTAATAGCGAAGCGGCGAAGGTACTCCACGCCCCAATAGTTCCTAGAACGTCACTAACTTTCAAAATTATGCCACCTCAAAAAAAAATACCCCAGCCACTCATATGAACCGGCTGGAGTACCTTCGAAAAAACAGAAAAAAAAGCGGTGCAAACCTTGAATTCCCCGCTGAAGAACAGCAGAGAAACAGTATGCAAAACTAGCCTTCAACTTCTACCACGGTCTTGGCGTTGTGCTTAGTAAACTTAACAACACCGGGAGCGGTGGCGAACAAAGTGAAGTCGCGACCCATCATAACGTTTTTCCCGGGATAGAAACGAGTACCGCGCTGACGAAGAATAATGTTACCAGCAATAGCGCTCTGTCCGCCATAAAGTTTGATTCCCAACATTTTAGGCTGGGAATCACGGCCGTTCTTGGAAGAACCAGCACCTTTTTTGTGGGCGAAACGGGTAAGATCCATTAAATACATTGATTGCCTCCGGATATATGGCTTGGGGCCGAATCCACGGCCGCACTTGGCCCGCCGGGTAAACTTGGCCTAGAAAAAAGTAACGCCTTCTGACAAGGCTCAACTATACTACCATGTTTGAAGTCTAGAGTCAAGACTAACCGTTCCCTTCCTCCCCAATGAGAACGACTTATACTAAAGCGACTTCGGACAATTGGGATGCGGTTACATGAGTTTAAAAGCTGCACGCCCTAAAGTAACAGAATCTCCGCGCTTAAGTTCATACTTCTGATTGGCTGCCAGACGTACACCGTTGAGCCAAGTGCCGTTAGTTGAATCGAGATCTTCAATATAACAATGTCCGTTGGCCGCCGATTTACTTATTCGAGCATGAATATAAGAAATTGAAGATTCGTTACTGACAACTATATCGCCGCTTTCGCGTCCGATCACTGCAGAAGCAGCAGTAAGAGGATATATGCGTCCTAAAGCTCCGTAGCTCAGCTGCAAATTCAGGAAATCTGCTTCAGATACCGGAGCAACATCTGAGACAGAAGCCGCCGTACTAGAGATGGAAGGAACGCCCATCTTAACGGTAGCCCCTTCGCTTACAGAAGGAAGCGCTACTGGAGCAGGAATGGGGGGAACGTACACCGACACTTGTTCCGCAACGTTGTGTTCAGTTCCGACTGCCGAAACAGAAGAGGTAGGACTGACAGCTGCCACAGGGATCGGGCACCTGTCCGTCCCTGCATTACCTGAAGCAAGCACCTCGGCAACAGAACCTGAGACTGCCGGAGCCCCCGATTTGCTTAAACCAGAGCTCACTACTACAGAATTGGCCGCCTCGGAACCGTTCGAACCGGCAGAGGCTAATTTGGGCTGAGCGGACTGTCCACCTACTTTTATGTCGAGACGCTCAAAGAAAGACTTATATTGCGGACACTCCCGCATAATTTGGGCTTTAACCTGGGCATAATTGTTGTTATAAGAGAGGCCTACTTCACTTTGAGCCAAAAGCAAATCGTAACGGATCACCATATCTATATCGGAACGGGCCACTGCCTGATCGTAAAGATCGGCAATAACCGATATGCTTCTGATTTTCTGATACGCTTTACCGGCCAAAAGCAGACAAGCGGCCTCTATGGTAGACTCCGTTTTCCACGAGGAAAAAAGGGTAATAACCTCGTTATACTGACCGGCTTCCAAACGCAGTATGCCCATAAAAAACTTGGCCAAAACCGAAGTTGGCAAAATGCTCATAATCTGCTCTAAAACCGAAATGGCCATGGTAAGATTGTCGGCCCGGCGCCAAGATAAAGCCAGAAGTATGTTCACTCCTAAAAGATCGGGAAATAGAGCTACACTACTCCAAGGTGTAAGCGGCAAAGTTACGCGGAAAGAAGGCAGATATTTTTTAAGCTTAACTCCCAAACCTTGCTGACAGAGCAGAGCTTTTTGAAAAAAAGAAACGGCTTCAGAAGCGTTTCCCAATTCCAACAGCACGCATCCCAACATAAAATAGGCATCAGTAAACTGGGTATCAAGTTGGACCGCTTCCCGCAAATAGCCCACTGCCTGATCGGTTTCGATACAGATTAGACTGCTACAGGCCTGTCCAAAGAGACGCTCCGCCTTGGACAGAGTCAGACGCTGCATCATACCGGAAGCGAAATTCTTGCCTACCTGCGATTCAAAAAAATCGACTTCAGGAGACAAGCCAACAGTAGTATTCCAGGTACCGCGATTCCAATAAACACCGCTCAGAGTAGTGCGTGAGCTGTCGTCATGTTTTAACATGCCGGACACTTCGCTAACTCCCTTTCCGGCCAGTTTGCTGGCTAATCCTAATCCGTCTTTAAGTTTTGAAAAAATATCTGACTGTTCGGCCAACTATTTTCTGCCTCTCTCCACCAATAGTTTCAGTTCCGGAGCCTAACCACACCGTGGAACTTCGGAACAAATGAACACAAGAAAAAACCGACTGCCAAGAAGACAGCAACGGTTTTTTCCTAGCAAGCATGAGCTTTAATTAAATGCGAAAAGTCATTTCTGTGCGTCCTAAGCGCAATACATCGCCATTGTGAAGCTCGGTTTGAATTTTCGACTCTAAACGGGCTCCATTAATCCAAGAGCCGTTAGACGATCCGATGTCTTCATACAAGAACTTAGAAGCCTGACGAGTAATTTGACCGTGACGGCGGGAAACATAAGACTCAGGATCGAGCTCGGTCAGATCTATTTCCGGATAAATATTGTCAGCGGGAGACTGGCGTCCCAACAAAGTGTGCTCCGCAGTAATAGTAATTTCTACACCGTTGGGCATAACTAACTTGGGAGCAGCAATAGCGGGCGCGGCAGCAGGCTCAGGCGCAACAGGAGCGGCAGGCTGAGCAGGAGCACTGAAAGGAGAGGCCGCAACTGGAGCAGCTGGAAGCGAAGCTAAAGAAGCGCCGCAATCTTCGCAGAACTTGCTGCCGGCTTGATTGGAAGCACCGCAAGCCTGACAAACCATTTGAGCGGCAGCAGGAGCCGAAGCAGCAACGGCAGGAGCCGGAGCGGACGGTGCAGCAGGAGCGCTGAAAGGAGAGGCCGCAACCGGAGCAGCTGCCGGGGTCGGAGCAACAGCCGGAGTTGGAGCGGCGGCTACAGGAGCGGGAGAGAAAGGAGCAGGAGCAGCAGCGGCAGGAACAGCACTGAAAGCCGGAGCCGGAGCAGACAACTTACTGCCACAGTCTTCACAAAAAATTGAACCCTCTACGTTATCGGATCCACAAACGTTGCACTTCATGATTTTTCTCCTTAATTTACCTACCCAGGAAGCCCGCGCCAAAAGCCGAGGGTCCTTGATTGATTTCTTTTTACAAAAATAAAACTTTTACCGTATGAGACAGCCGCCGGTCTTTATTCCCAACAGCCAGTATAAAGCTTACTTTCCAAAATCGGGAACTTCAGAAAGAAGCTGAGTGAGTTTGCGCGTGCCGTACTCCAATTTTTTAGTTCCGGCCGCACTGGCTGCAGAGCCGCGCTCCAAGCGGTCCGCTTCGGAAAGCGCCTGATTGGCCAGCTCTTGCTGTCCCTGCTGCAAAAGCTGGGTAGCTGCCGAACGCAACAGTTGAGTGGCCCGGCCTTTATCACCATCTTTAGCCAATTGTAAAGCTCTGGTCTGCTGGCGGAAAATACTTACACTGTCTACGATTTGCATAACTTTAGGAGTGACTACCGAAGCCTGGGAGGCGTCGTCGGTGTAAGTAATAGTTATATCTTGAGAATTAACATTATCAAACAAACCTCGACCAGGAATTTCGTAGCTGACTCCAGCCGAAGCAATGCGGTATACCCCTGAGTAACGAGAAGGTAAAATTAACTCGTAAAGTACGGACTGCCGCTCGTTTCTTTGCAGATCGGAAAGAGCTATAGAGCACTTGCGATCGATCACTTCAGGAGTACCTAAATCGTTAATAAGAGGCTTGACCTTATAAGCACGGCGTACAGTTACATCTTTGGAAAGTTTCAAATTGAGTTTACAGTTCTTGACCACTACATTTTGGACACCAGCTAACTCGCGGGCAAAAATATCGGTAATATCGCTAGGCCTGTCAATATAGTAAGAGGTGCCGCGGCACATGCTGGCAACTTTCAATAAAAACTTTTCATTAAAGTCATCGCCAACTCCAATAGTAGAAACAGAAATTCCCTCTTCGGCCGCCATAACACAGCGTTCATAACACTGTTTTTCATTTAAAGTTTGACCGTCGGTAAGCACAATAATGTGATTGAGCTTATCGCGGGAGAAATTACGGCGCACTTCGTAAAGAGCAGCATCGATTGCCTTGAGCATGTCAGTGCCAGCTCCGACATCGACGCCATCTATTTTGTTGACCATAAGCTTGGCAGTACTCTTATCATAGAGCTGACTGGAAGGAATTAAAACTCTGGCTCTCTCCGCAAATACTACTATGGAACACAAATCGTTGGTTCGAAGCATATCGACAGCATGGTTCACAGCCTGAATTACGTAATTGAGTTTGCCTTCAGCGTACATGGAACCGCTTTTATCCAGCACAATAGCCAAGTTCAGTCCCATCGGCCCAGAGCCGATTTCTTCTCCGGGGCAGACCTCAGCCAAAAGATAGGTAAGCTTATTTTCGCTGGTCGTCATAACCGCCTGATAACTCAAACCGGTATAAAGATTAACTTCTGCCACGCTTCCTCCTAGAATGCGAACTTATAATTAAATAACTTGAAAAACTTGCTCCCGGAGCGCATAACCGCCTAAAAACATTGGCCGTCCGTTGAACCGAGACTAATTTTTGCGGATAACGGCTACGGTAGTATTGTCGTCGGCCCCGCGCTCCAAACAGGTATTGACCAAAAGCTCACAAATTTGAGCCGGGGCCAAACCTTTTTGGAAATAAGACAATAGCTCTTCATCGGTATAGTATTCCCACACTCCGTCGGAGCTAATCATCAAATACTCACCGGGCACGAGCACGCGGCGATAAATATCGACTTCTATATCGGGGTGAGTGCCTAAAGCTCGGTAAATTATAGAACGCTTGGGGGAACGTCGGGCTTCTTCTCTGGTTAGAGTGCCCATCTGCACCAGCTGTCCTACCACCGAGTGATCGGTAGTCACCTGATCCAGCTCGGCCCCCATGCGGTAAGCGCGCGTATCACCGACATGACCGAAAGTGACATTTTCACCATCCAGAAGCACACAGGAAATAGTACAGCCCATACCCCGGCGGTGAGCCGATTTGCAAGCATAATTAAAAATAGTTTCGTTGGCTTTCTTTATGGCCTGTTCCAAAATAAAGGCGTTTCTCTCGCAAGGATCTTCAGGAAGCAACAAAGTAGTGGCAGCATCGTTTTTGAGAGGCAAAAACAGACGAACTAACTCGGCAGCCAGGGAACGGGCTGCCAGCGAAGCGGCTTTGTCTCCTTCAGCTTCGCCCCCCATACCATCGATTACACCCACAAACTGAACGGTAGAAGGTATGTCGCGCTCACAGGCCGAGAGTGTCAGCTCTAAATAGGCATCTTGATTTACTTTGCGAACGGCTCCCACACTGGTTTTCTTGGCAATAGTGTAGCCGCCAAAAACCGAACGAGTAACCTTAACGCTTCTCTCCGGCTCTTTTACCTCTTCGCTAGCCACACTGCCTGCGCAAAAGCATATCGATAAAGCCTCAGCCATTTCGGAAGCAGACAGCCAACGCTCTTGAGGATCGCGCTTAATAGCGCGGGCAATTACTCTAGTTAAAGCCTTAGCTTTAAGGCGAAGCGCCGCCGGCAAAGTATTAGAGCCAGAGCCGTCTATACTCACGGTCCGACCGGTCAACAGGTAGAAAAGTAAAGCGCCAACACTAAATATATCCGAGCGCCTGGTCAGCTCTCCGCCTTCCAAACCGTAGGCCTCAGGAGAAGAAAAACCCTCGATAACAGTGGCAACTTCTTCGGTATGGAACTTGGCTACTACACGATCGTATCTGGTAAGTATGGCTCTTTTTTCAGGTGTAATCCAAACGGAATCGAGAGAAATGCCGTTAAACAATTTGCACATATTGTGAAATACTTTTAAGGCACTCAATATATCGCAACCAATTTGGGAAATTTCAGACAAACTAAAGCTGTTTTCCTGTAGATAACTGCGCAGCGGCACAGCCTGCCTAGGGCCTATTAAGTAGTTAAATCCGGTCGTTTCTTCAAACTTAAGCTCCCAAACAGGCCACATACTCTCGTGCTCCACAGGAGAAAGGGCTGCAAATATATCTTCAGCTTTTCTACTGTCGGAAGGGAAAGTACAAAGCAAAAGTTCCTTCGGACTAGCGGTAGACTCACTGTCGGCTTCGGCGACCTCGGCCGGAGCTGTTTCTTCGGCAGCTGTTTCTTCTTTAGGTTCGCTTTCAGCAAAATCGGAGGTGGGTACCGCCTCTAAATCGGTCAATTCATAGAAAATACAATCGGAGTCAGCCTGCAAAACAGCGCCTACTTTGTAATGATCCCAAACAATTTGTCCCTCTTCTAAAAGGCTGTTTCGGCGTGACTTCTGCCCTTTCTCCTCTTGATCAAGTTTAAGTTGAGCTCCGCATTCATCACAGTACACATCTTCAGCGTTATTTTCACAGCCGCAAGTCGGACAAATCATTTCAGGCCTTTTCCTCCGCGTATTTTCGTTTATCGCCATTCTGCCTAGTTTATGCAGAGAACATTTTTCTTAGATTCAACACCGGCACTTAAAAAACTTGCTTTTAAGCAGTAAATGTTGCCTTCCCGAGTATGAGTCAATCAATCAGGGCCCTAATCCAGTCGAAAGCCCAGTATCCAATGAAAGCTGACGGAATTCCCAGCATAAGGCTTATAAACATAAATACTAACAGAGGCGCGCGCACGTCTTTATGATGGGCAAAATACATAATGAGCAATATTACAGACGAAGATAAACCGCACAAAGGCAATACCGATAAGGCTGTCAGAGCTATGGCAACACTCCAAGACAGACAGCCCAGTTCCATGGGCTTCAATTCACAAGTTACCAACATACTGCTCAGACCAAGCTTAATTTGGGCAGTATGCATGCCAACGGACGGAATTTTGTTGGGACAAACTATAATGTCAACTTTAACATCATTTCCGCTCACCTCAGAGGGACGACAGAAGAGCCAGTCATCGCTGACTTCCAATTTGCCCTCAACTTGTCCGTGCAGCACAATAGAAGTTTTTAAAGCTCCATCGGAGGCTTTGTGCCTACCGAAAGGTATTGACAACCTGGGGAACGGACCGATGCCCGGTTCAAGTACATTTTTATCGGGCATATCTGAAGTTGTTTTGGCTTTTTGAACTGCTCCGACCTGGCCATCCGCTTTTGGAGATTGTTTATCTGCAGCGGACGAGGAGTCTGTTTTGGGCGCCGAGGCCCCCAACTCCCGATCGGATACAGGGTCTATTTTGCCAATTAAACCAGTGCTCAGCAACTTCGCCGCACAGGCACGTCCGTAGTAAGAATCGGGCTCTACATAACTGCCAGGAACGGAGGTAAAAAGGGCCTGTTCAAATTCTTTGACATTGTTCCAACGTTCCGAAGCTTTCAAACGGCAGCATTTTAAAATAACTTCGTCGAGATCTTGAGGAAGGGAACTCACTAGCTTACTGGGAGCTTCAAACGAAAACATGGTGCTGTCGGGAGACACACCAGTCAGAGCATGATGCAAAGTAGCCCCCAAAGCGTATATATCGGTGCGGGCGTCAGATTGACCTTGACCGTACTGTTCGGGAGCAGCATAACCTGGAGTTCCCAAAGCCCGAGTATCACTCTTTTTACCTTTACTGAAGAAACGGGCAATTCCGAAATCGATCAATTTGACCGTTCCCTTAGGAGTGACCATGATATTGCCAGGTTTAAGATCGCGAAAAATAATAGGCGGAGTGTGTTCATGCAAATAGCTAAGCACATCAGTCAACTGCGCGGCGATATTGAGGACCTGCTGCAAACTCAAGCGCCCATTGGGCTCCTGATGCATCATTCTTTCTACAGTCAGCCCTTCAACGAGATCCATTACAATGTACTGGCGCCCGCGTTCGCTGAAACAGTGAGTTATGCGGGGAAGATTCGGATGATCGAGCTCACATAAAATATCGGCCTCAGCCTTAAAGCTCTCCAGCCCTTCCTGCCTCTCCTGCTCATCTTCAAAGTCGTCAGTCATTTCTTTTATAGCCCAGTGACGCTTAGAAGATAAATCGGAAGCTTTATACACCGCTCCCATGCCGCCTTGTCCGATAACAGCTTCTACAGGATAACGCTGGCAAAGAACATCACCCACTTGTAAACCCGCAGCCATTGAATAAAGCTCCTACGTAATTTTTTTATAAATAAGGTTACAACTCGTTCATGTAGACACGCTCCACCAAACGACGTCTCTCTACATAACGGGGATGAGTTTCAATACCGGCAGAACTTCCCTTAGCCTTCTCTATTAACCCCAGAAACCAAAAACCTTCTTCAAAGTCTTGTACGCACAAACCAATACATCTTCCCAGCTTAGCGGCGTAAATATCGGCCTCAATTTCCTGATCGGGAGTAAGTTTGGTACTGAGAAAGCGACGCACTTCAGCATTTGCCTCACTCGGAGTCATAAGCTCATCGAGACGTTTTTTCAACATGACGGTTTTGTTTAAACGAGCCTGACTGTGGCCCAAAAAGCTGTGACTTACCTCATGACAGAGAATAGGAGCTAGCAATTTCTCAAAACTGCGCATGGCTTCTTTTTCGGACAAACTGGAATCGTAACCGCCGGGCAGCGGAATGTGAGCCGGATTAGCCCATTTGGAGCCGTCCCTCTCTATAGAGTGAAAGGAAAGAGGCTCCCACTTAAGGCCGGATCGGTTGCCGAAGCTGTATTCGCTCAGAGAAAAAGGCAGAAAAGGATTGGTAACCCCGGCTCCCGGACGAACGAGCAAGCCGTGAGAAATTTCCGAGAACTTGGAAACGGTGCCGCGAGCCTTGGAAGCTCTTTCCACCTGAGCAGCATAGGAAGCCAAAACCTGTTCGTAAGCGTTGTCGTAACTTCCGCAATGGGCTTTATATTGGGCCACTCGATAGAGAGTATCGAGCATAAAACTGTCAATTAGAACTACTCGGTAGGCTGAAAATGTATTGTAAGAGCTGTTGGCTGCAAAAGAAGCCACAATCAGACGCTCTTTCGAGGGAGTGTAAACGCCTAAATTATTAGAAGTGTACTTGCTGTTATGATACGGAGGAAGCTGGCCCATAGACTTAAGTTCCGCATAGTAAGGCAAAGAGTAAACCTTAGATAAGTTCGGAGTAAGCGAAGCGCAAATGCGCCCTATAGTGTTCGCATAGCGGACGTCGAGAGCATAATTTTCTAGAGCTATAGCCAGAGACTTCCTGCTGTTCACAGTGACGGCATTTTGAATGGCTTCCGGCAATTCTTGGTCGGAAACGTTGCGCAGTTTCTCATACGACGGCAGAGCGGCATCTGAAAACTCAAAATTTTCCCAGGCTAGGCCGACTGCAGAGTTAAAAAAAACATAGGCAAATAAACTTATAAATACAGCCGCTGCCCAAGAACGGCGTTTTTTTAATAATGAAAACACACCGCTACTCCTCTTATGTCTGACGTAATTTACTTTCTTCAATTAAACAGAAGTCCTATAGCCCGTTTAAATCTGCTTTATAGGTATATTGTTTCCCCTCGCCTTGCAGACCGCGCTCTATAACCAGCACTTCGCTATGATGCGAGTGAAAAACTTCCTTTAAATACGCGCAGGCTTTTTCAGGTTCTGTTTTTTTCCCACAGGTATAAAAATCGCAGGCAGCATATCCTACTTCCGGCCAAGTATGAACTGACAGATGAGATTCGGCGATTATAACCACTCCACTCACTCCGCCATTACCGAAGCGATAAAAAGCCGAATTTAGGACAGTAGCTCCAGCAATTGAAGCCGCCTCCGCCAGGGCCTGACCGATAAGCTCAAGGTCTTTGAGCACTTCGCTGCTGCATTCCGAAAACTCGGCTATAATATGCCTGCCTAAGGTATTTTCAGAACTAACCGCCGTTTCCATAGACAACTCCTAATAAACCGGCGGCAGTACGTTCTCTGTAAACGAGCGCCTCCGACCCCCCAAACCATTTTCTATACATACATACCAACTTATCAAACTTTAAACTTCTTTAGCTAATTTTGCAACTTCCTTTTATTACTGTACCTAAAACCAGGAATTATCTGCTCATTAGACGAATTTGTCCGGCTATGTTAAGCGTAAATTGCCCTACTTGCGGCGCTCCAGTCACATTTAAATTAGAAAGTTCCTTATATTCAACCTGCGAACATTGTCACAGCGTTCTTCTGCGCCAAGACATGGACATACAGAGTATAGGTACGGCTTCCTGCGTACACTCCGATACTTCTCCGCTCCAGATAGGAACTTCAGGCACTTTTAAGGGCGTCGGCTTCGAAATTTTAGGGCGCACTCAAGCTATACAGAGCGACGGTTTCTGGAATGAGTGGTTTATTGCCTTCAACGACGGCCGCACCGGATGGCTCAGCGAATCTATAGGCGAATATTGCATTACCATACAGCAAACGCCCAAGAAGCCCCTGCCCAACTACGACAAAGTAAAAATAGGCACGGTGCTGCAGTACGGCGGCACTTCCTACATGGTTACCAATAAAGGTAAAGCCCAAGTAGTGGCCTTTGAGGGCGAGCTGAACTTTAACCCGCGCGGCTCCTACGATTTATACTATCTCGATTTGCGCAGTTATTCCGGAAAAGCCGGTACGATCGATTACAGTGACGTCTTTGCCGGTGAAGGAGCTCCTGAACTATTTTTGGGAGAATATCTCGATTTTAAAGAGTTTAATTTTAGAAATCTGCGCGACGACGAAGAAAGACTGCGCATTTTGTCCGCACCGGCGCGCACTTTTCAGTGTCCCTGCTGCGGCGCGGCCCACGAAGTACAGAGCGGTCAGCTGGCCAGGAGCTACGTATGTGAATACTGCGGCAGCTGTAGCGACATTTCCAACAACAACGTTCAACTACTCTTCCAGTACGAAACCAGAATGGCCAAAAATGCTCTGCGCATTCCGCTGGGGGCAACGGCCACTTTCGACAATACAACCTGGACTGTTATAGGCGCTCAGAAAAAATACTCCCAAGACGAAGGCTTGAAGGAGTATTGGGAAGAGTACCTCCTATACGACAACAGTCAAGGGCAGTTCCTGTATCTTGAGTATAACAGCGGCTCTTGGAGTATAAATCATATTGTCCACAGCTTGCCCAGCAAAAATGGCCGGGAGTCTTCCCTTTTGCCTCTGCTCAATATAAAAGGAGCGGCCTATTTCGGCGGCACCTGGTACAAACACTACGCCGCTTATGTCGGCCATGTGGAATCGGTTATAGGTGAATTTCCGTATTTAGTCGTCAAAGATGAAGTATCCAAAATGACCGACTATATAGCTCCTCCTTATGGCCTCTGTTCCGAACGCAACGATGAAGGTGTTTTTTGGTCACAAAGCGAGTACAAGAGTCGGGAAGAAATTGCAGCAGCCTTCAAAAAGCCTGAACTGGCTGAAAATGTCTCAGATACAATCGGCATGCTGGAGCCCAACCCCTTCAAGGCTCCCATGCGCAACACTCTAATTCATTTCTGCTTGGTTTCCCTTATTATGCTAATAACCATAATAGCGATTTCTTGCCAAGAAAAGAACTTATCTTCTTTCAGTGCCGTAGTTTACGAAGGCAAAGACTCCACTTTCATAACCGACGAATTCGATGTCCCCGGACGTTACGGAAGTTTGGCTTTGCGCGGTACTTTCGGCTGCGGTTACGATACGGCCTGGGTAGAATTCAATACTACTCTTATAAACGTAAACACCAACGAAGCCAGAGTTGTTGAAGCTACCGCAGAGAAATGGTACGAAGACGGCGAACGCGGCAGCACTCCGGCCACGGTCATTATTCCCAACGTACCGGCAGGGCGTTACTGCCTCCGCATAGTGCCGGCGCTTGGCATAGGCAACAGCGAAACAGGCAAAATTTACAAAGAGAATCCTACACTGAAAAATGTTAAGACTAATCCCGTCTTTTCTTACGCTATTAAGGTATCGCGCAACGCACCCTTCTGGAGCTTTTTCTTAATTTTAGAGGTACTCTTGGCTATTCTGCCCATCTACTACACTGTGCGTTACCAAAATAACGAGACCGCTCGATGGGCCAACAGCGATCACGCCGACGATGACGACGATGATTAATCGTTACATCCTGTTGCGAAAAATGTTAAAATTTCGGGTAAAGGAGTAAAAATTTATGCTTAAGCATTGGTATGCCGCCATATGTTGGGGGTTAGGAATAATTTTTATAGCCTGCCAAGTGTTGGGCTTCTCACCTATCGATCCTTCGGACGACGCCTCGGTAAAGAAAGAACCGGGCCGAACGGTGCGCAATAATCACTCAGCCCATCGCGGTTTTTATTACACGGTCTTTACAGGTAAGTAACGTCCGCCTTTTTCGTTTATATTCATAACATGACTTATTTGGCTCAGCAGACCGCTGAGCCTTATTCTTGTATCTGCTATTAATATTTTTCCTACAGTTTGTTATGCATGCGCTTATTCTTATATCAGTTTTCGTTGTAGCCACTTGCAGTTTAATTTATGAACTGCTGGCTGGCACTTTAGCTAGCTATTTGCTAGGCGATTCCGTCCTACAGTTTTCTACTGTTATAGGTACCTATATGTTTGCTCTAGGCTTAGGATCATATATGAGCAAATTTATAGAAAACGATTTAAATACTAAATTTGTGCGCCTGCAGTTGGCTATAGGCACCTGCGGAGGCATTTCCGGAGCTCTGCTTTTTTTAACGTTCGGCTATACCAATCCAGCCAGCTTCCGCTTCATACTCTATGCGGCCGTAAGCATTATAGGCATGCTCAGCGGTCTGGAAGTTCCCATGCTGCTGCGCATACTCAAGGACAAACTGGAATTTAAAGAACTACTTTCCCAAGTACTTTCTTTGGATTACATCGGTTCTTTAATAGCCTCTCTGCTCTTCCCACTGTTTTTTGTACCTTTCCTGGGACTAATACGCACTTCGGCTTTCTTTGGTTTTATCAATGTAGTAGTGGCTATCGGCTTTTTGTATTTGTTTCCCGTACCAAAACTGAAGCGCATCCATCTTCTTTGCGAATCTGTTCTGGCCGGTCTGCTCCTCATTTTTATATTTGTCATGGCCAATAAGATAACTAAACTGGCTGAAGAATCTCTTTATACCGATAGCATTATTATCTCTCGCCAAACTCAATATCAGCGGTTGATTGTAACCAGGCGCAACAACGATGTTCGTCTGTATCTCAACAACAATTTGCAGTTTTCTTCTCAAGATGAGAGCCGCTACCACGAGTCGCTGACTCTTCCTCCGTTGCAGTCGGCTGATTCAGCCGAAAAAGTGCTTATTTTAGGCGGCGGCGATGGTATGGCAGCCCGAGAGCTACTTCGCAGTGAAAAAGTTAAACACATCGATTTAGTAGACCTCGATCCGGATATGACCAAACTTTTTAGCGAGCACCCGTTGCTAACTTCTCTTAATGAAAACTCACTTAATTCACCCAAACTGACCATACACAACCAGGACGCTTTTATCTGGATTAACGACTGCAAAGACATGTACGATGTAATTTTAGTCGATTTCCCGGATCCTAGTAACTTCTCGGTAGGCAAACTATATACCCGCAATTTTTTCCGCAAACTTACAGCCCATTTGAAACCGGGAGGGGCCGGATCCATCCAATGCACTTCACCCTATTTTGCCCGCAAGTCGTACTGGTGCATTATAAACACTTTGGCCAGCACCGGAGTAACTACCTATCCGTACCATGTTAATGTCCCCTCTTTCGGAGAGTGGGGCTTTTGCCTTTTTGCTCACAAAAAAATAGAACTGCCCCAATGCCAAGGGGAACGCTTTTTAACTCCCGATTTTACTAGATCTATGTTTGCCATGCCTCAAGATATGGCCTATGTTGATACGGATATAAATCAACTCCACAACCAAATTTTGGTTCATTATTACGATAAAGATTGGCAGACTATGGAACAATGATTTCACGCCGCTCATTTTTGCAAGCTTGTTTGGCCGGATGTTTGGGACTGTGCACCCTGTCGGGAGGAGGATGCAAAAATTTTCACTCTGAGCTGGATCGTACCTCAACCGCGCCAGGGCAGCAGGCAGATAAAATTAATTTAAAAACCGGCTTTGCCGAGTTAAAATGCGGCCCGGACACCTGGTATTGGCAACGGAACAAAGACTTTTACCTGGCTAATGACAATTACCTAGCTAATTTTTCCGATCTTCCTTTAAGCAGCGAAATACTCAGCCTCGATGTAGCCGTTATCGGCTCCGGAGTAGCTGGGTTAGTCTGTGCCGATCGATTAATAGAACTGGGCGTAGACAAAATAGCTGTTTTTGACGGTTCAAGCCAAATGGGCGGCTGTACACAAAGTTTATGCTTAAATAGTGCCGATTCTGCTTCCAAATTGCAGTATGTTCCCTGGGCTTCTGCCAGGTTGTCTTTACCTGATGTCCGCGACGAAGCTCTGCTGAATTTCCTGAGAGCACAAAATATAATAGTCGGTACTGATAGCGCCGGCCGCCCGATATATAACACCGATTCTTTGGCCTTTTATCCTCAAGAGCGCCTGCTCAGTTTCGGTCGTTGGATTTTCGGTAATTACGACAAAGACGATCTAGAGCGCAGCTCATCTGGCGAGCAGGAGCATTCTGCAGCCCAATTCGACGAATTTTTAACCGAAATGAGCCAGCGAAAAGGGAGCGACGGCCTTCTTTACTTTACTTCGCCGCTTCATTTGGTCTCGGCCGAAGCGAGAAATTTAGATAATATAACCCTAAAAAGTTATCTTGCGGATAAAAAGTTATGGCATCCTGAAATAGAACATTTTATTGATAGGGTGATACGCTCGGAGAGCGGCTTAACTGCCGATAAAATTTCTGCTTGGGTCGGACTCTACCTACTCTGCCGCGATCATATAAAAATGCAGCAAAAAACGAGCACTTTCCTCACTTGGGAAAAAGGCTGTGCCCAACTACTTGAACCTATAATCGGTCGGCTCGCCCCTGTAGCTAAACTGAATTTTCCTATAATCGGCATCAAAAGCGGCAGCAAGGGCCTTGAGCTGCTCGGACTAGATCTGATCCATAGGCAAAAACGGCGCATTATCGCCCGCCATGCGATATTTACCGGATCTTGCGCCGCTCTGCATAAACTGCTGAACCGCCCTCTGCCGGAAGAAACAGTTAATTGGAGCGCCACCGCTTTTTCTGCCCAATTGGAACCAGTAATTTACAGCCGCAAAATATTTGACGCTCCCCCAGCCCTTATAAATCGTTTACTAAACTAT
This sequence comes from Candidatus Bruticola sp., assembly GCA_051874695.1. Classification (GTDB taxonomy): domain Bacteria; phylum Vulcanimicrobiota; class Xenobia; order Xenobiales; family Xenobiaceae; genus Bruticola. The sequence goes on along the minus strand of JBJEGC010000030.1, from coordinate 4,204 downwards.
CCGGAAGTAGTTTACTGGAACAGCAAATGCCAAAGAGAAGACTCGCTGCCTCATTCTTCAGCCATTTTGCTGCGCCGTCAGCCGCAAAAATTTTCCCCCGACTGCCTGGATCTATATTTTAAAAATATTCACAGCGAAACTCTGCCCTTTATAGACGATTTTGCCCAACAAGCCCACGTTTTTTGGGCGGCCAACTTTGGACAATTCCGCCGGGCTCTTCCCCGGCAAATTTGGGCTGACAACAAGCCTAAGACAGAAACACTACTATGGCGCCAACAACTACCTGCGATCCATTTAGCCCTTACCGACAGCCACACCGCTCCGAACTTTGCCCAATCTTTCCATAACGGATGGCAAGCGGCTCAAGAAGTGTACTCTGCTCTGTCCTGAAAGCAGCTACCGACTTCTACTCAGTTAAGAGGTCGTGAGTTGCTCTAAACGTTCCTGTTCTTCCGCTTTGAATTCGGCAATGCCAAGCCCAAAGTATTTTTCAAAGAACTCTTTTAGTTTTTTAATGACACCTTGTTTCTTCTGAGCTCTGCCACCACCACCGAATCGTGATACTGGAGGCATGAGCTTGTCAATATCGGTGCCAGTCGTTTTCAATGTTCCGTCACGAAAAGCATTGGCAATAAGCTTTCTAGTTTCTCCAGGCTTGAGCTTTTCGGCCGTAATAATTTCGCTCAGATCTTGTTCTTCTTGTTCTAGAACAAACCTACGCCAGTCGTTAGCGACATGTGTGTCAACATTGACCTGACTTATAAAGTCCTCAATGAGTTCTTTTTTGCTGCGAAGCTGCATACTGGCATCAACCGCTTTGCGAATGGAAACAAGAATTTCTTTATCCTCGCAGTTACCTTCGTGATATTTTTCAACTAACATTAATATGTAGTCGATATTGATTTCTACTTGCTTAATAAGCTCAATTTCAAATTCAATATCGTCGGTAATATCTTCTTTTTCGGCTTCACCCTTGCGACGATACTTATCGTAGAGGTCAAGGTAGATACTTTGATAATTCTGCAGATCTCTGGCAGCGATACTGTCCATTTCTGCGAACTGATCAAAAGATGAAAGAATGTTTCTTATACTGAGAATTGTGCCGAATAGTCTGATAAAATCTTTCTCCGCCTGGTCTCCGACAATCTGACTGCCTAGAGGATATTCAGTTTCTAACTTTTCAAGCAAATCAATATAACCTGGGTGATACTTGCCGTTACTGTCCTCGTAACCATTCCAATAATCATTAAAGCTCTTTAAAAGCACAATGCCGCTTGCGTTCTTATCGCCAAAAAGGGCGATTGCCTCATCTGTAGCTTGCTGCAAGTCACGGAAGCAGACAATATTGCCGTAAGTTTTAACAGAATTCAGAATGCGGTTGGTTCGGGAATACGCTTGAATAAGTCCGTGCATTTTTAAGTTCTTATCTACCCAAAGTGTATTAAGCGTTGTGGCATCGAACCCGGTCAGGAACATGTTCACGACAATCAGTAAATCAACTTCGCGGTTCTTCACTCGCATGGACAAATCTTTATAGTAGTTCTGAAACTTATCGGAAGAAGTGTCGAAGTTAGTATTAAAGGCAACGTTATAATCTTGGATTGCACTTTCCAGGAAATCACGGGAAGTCTGATCAAGAGCGTCAGTGTCAAAGCCTTCTTCTTGCAGAACATCTTCGGGGTCATCCTCGTTGGCGGCATAGCTGAAAATTGTGGCAATCGTAAACCGACGATGACTTTCTGCAATCTGTCGCCGAAACTCCTTATAATACTTCATGGCCATGGGAATGGAGCTTACGGCAAACATGGCATTAAAGCCCGCCAGGCGTTGGCCTTTCAAGGAGTAGAAGCTGTTGCGTTTGGTTTTTTGATCGAAATGCTCCAGAGTATATTTAACGATTTCTCGAATCCGCTCCGGCGCCCCCATCGCCTTTTCAATATCAATGGCGGAAACGCTCTTGTCCTTAATGTCCTCTTTTTCTTTGAGCGTATTTACATAGTCGATACGGAAAGGAAGAACATTGCCATCATTAATAGCATCCACAATGGTATACGTGTGGAGTTGGTCGCCAAAGGTCTGCGGCGTGGTCAGCGTTCTCATGTGCTTCCCTTTTCCGGCATTGGCGGCAAAAATCGGTGTGCCAGTAAATCCGAACAGATGATACTTCTTGAACGCCTTAACAATCTTGGCGTGCATATCCCCAAATTGGCTGCGGTGGCACTCGTCAAAAATGATAACGCAATGCTTGTTGAACACTTCGTGCCCCTTGCTCTTGGTCACAAAATTATCCAACTTCTGAATGGTCGTAATAATAATTTTATACTGATGGAAACCGCCTTTTTCGTCCCTATCCTCAAGCTGTCTCTGCAGCACTTTTGTTGAAGCGTTACTGTTAGCCGAACCTTTTTCAAAGCGGTCATATTCTTTCATGGTTTGATAATCTAGATCTTTTCTATCAACCACGAACAGAACCTTATCCACGTAAGGAAGTGCAGAAGCCAGCTGTGCAGTTTTAAAAGAAGTCAGCGTTTTTCCACTGCCTGTGGTATGCCAGACATATCCTCCGGCATCAATGGTGCCCATTTTTTTGTAGTTGGTTGCAATCTCAATGCAGTTAAGAATGCGCTCGGTTGCCGCAATCTGATACGGTCTCATAACCATCAGAATTTCTTCCGTTGTGAAAACGCAATACTTGGTCAGCACGTTTAGAACGGTATGCTTGGCAAGGAATGTTTTCGTAAAATCTATAAGGTCTGCTATTATTTTATTGTTGCCGTCGGCCCAGAAAGAAGTAAATTCAAAGCTGTTGCTTGTTTTCTTCGATTTCTGTTTTGCAGATTCGCCCATTTCCTTGATGTGGCTGTTTCGGGTGGTGTTGGAATAATACTTGGTGTGCGTTCCGTTGGAGATAATGAAAATCTGCACATACTCATACAAGCCGCTTGCCGCCCAAAAGCTATCTCGCTGATAGCGTTTGATCTGGTTAAAGGCTTCACGGATTGCAACACCACGGCGTTTCAGTTCCACATGGACAAGGGGCAGGCCGTTGACAAGGATGGACACATCATAGCGGGTGTCGTGCTTGCCCTCGGTTTCCTCGTACTGATTGATAACCTGTAAGCGGTTGTTGTGAATGTTCTTTTTGTCGATGAGCTGAATATTCTTGGAAGTTCCATCATCCCTGCGGAGTACCTTTACATGGTCGGTCTGGATGGTGCGGCTTTTCTCAACGATACCCTCGTTAGCGTTGGCAAGCGTTTCCGTGAAGAAACGCTTCCACTCGCTGTCAGTAAAGGCGTAGTCGTTCAAAAGCTCCAACTGCCGTCTGAGGTTGGCAATCAGACTGTTTTCGTCATGGATAGTAAGGTACTCATATCCCTGTGTGGTCAGCAGACGGATAAATTCCTTTTCAAGAGCCGCTTCGCTCTGGAAACTGTCAGAGCGTGAGCTTTCCGGCGTATATTCAGCTACAACGGTACTCTCATTGCTTGCGGCAATGATGTTGTAAGTGCTCATGCGGCATCCTCCTTAGTTATCATACTGCTTATTTGAAAATCAGCAGTTTATCTCGGTAATATTCGTATTGCTTGGTTCGTGCTTCAATCTCGGCAGGCAAACCGGAAGTCAGATCGTTGCAAAGAGCATCAAAGCGGTCAAGAATTCCTACGATGCGTTTCTGCTCGTTAATGGATGGCACAGTAATTTTTGCTTTGCTGATATTATCATTATACAGCCTTGCGATTGTTCCACCAGTGGACACATTCCATGGTTGCAGTTGGTAGTAGTAATATAGATAGCGGTTCAGAACAACGCTCTCATCGTTCGCAATCCAAACGATGTTGGAGTCTTGATAGTAAGCATCCTCTCCGTTAAAAATAACCGTTCTACCGATTGTCCCGGCAGCAGAAATCAGAATATCGCCCTTTCTCGGATAAGCGTAGGCAGCTTTATATTCCTCAAATTTCTCTCTGGAAATATAGGCATCGGGATCTCTGCCGAAGGTTCCAATCTTAAAGAAAGGCACATCACCAGTAGTGCTTGTTTCAGATTTCATGATTCGCTTGCACATGGAAACCTTTCCAATAGTACCAAGTTCAATGCAAACATAACCAAAAACATATTGACACAGCCGAATCAGCGCATTATACTCGTCTGTCTGTCTGTCTGTCTGTCTGTCTGTCTGTCTGTCTGTCTGTCTGTCTGT
>JBJEGC010000029.1:0-22139 GCA_051874695.1 Candidatus Bruticola sp. | reverse complement strand
TGAACAGCCTGCATAAAATCAGCGGTAATACCCACAGAAATGTTAGCGTTAGTAATTTTACCGGCTTCTCGTTTGGAATTGATAAATTCTAAAATATCGGGATGCCAAACGTTGAGAATAAGCATGAGAGCTCCACGGCGGGAGCCTCCTTGCTCAATTAAGCCGGTTACAAAACTGTACAGTCCGCCCCAAGATACAGAACCGGAAGATCGTCCGTTGACACCTTTTACATAAGAGTGGCGGGGACGCAAAGTAGAAAGGTTTATACCTACACCGCCACCTCGGCTCATAATTTCTGCCATATGAGAGAGAGTATTTATAATACCGTCTCGAGAGTCGTGCGGACTGGGAACTACGAAGCAGTTATAAAAAGTAAGCTGCTGGTTGCTGCCGCAAGAGGAGAGAATACGACCACCTGGCACAAATTTCCAACCTTCTAAAAGCCAGCGGAAGTTCTTCTCCCATATTTGGCGATCTTTATCTTTCTCCACTTGAGAGGCTCCCGCTGCAACACGGTTCATCATGTCTTCTACGTGGAGTTCTAAAGGTTTGTCGACGTGTTCTCTGACAGTATCAAAAGGAGTGCCATCTCGGAGTATTAAGCTTAAGTTATTATCTTTTATTTTAACTATTTCGCCTATTTCTCTTTGGCTACTCTTAGGATCTAAGAGAACTACGACCGTGTCGCCTTCCTTCAAAGTATCCTTGGAGCCATCCTTAAGCGAATAGCGATCCAAAAAGATCTTCTCTCCTAGACTGGAGAGTTTATTTTTTGCAGAAAGGTAAGCCGATCGCATAACTTTTCCGAAAGCCTCCATAAAAAACTAAAAAATGAAAAAGGAGGTTCATATTCTAGTTTTTTTTTATGATCCTGCACACCCACTAAAACAAACTTATGTTCTCGAGTCGATGGCTTACCTTATAAAAGAAGTTTATTTTTTTATCTTTGTATCGATAAGTACTTTTAAGCTGCTGCGCTCTTGGGCTTTGCGGAAGGCTGCTAAACCTTCGTTCAAGGGATAGACTGCGCTGATTAAAGGTTCAGGATCTATTAAGCCTGTAGCCATGGCTTTTAAAGCCGGAGCGAAGGGACCACAGCGCGAGCCTAAGATAGTTATTTCTTTTACGACTATCGGAGATAAATTTAAGTGAGCTCCGGCAGCAGCTGTAGTTTTTAAAACTATAGTTCCCCGCGGCTTTACACAATCTGCAGCCAACTGTAGGCCAGTAGAGCTTCCAGTAGCTTCAACAGCTATATCAGCTTGGTTATCGGGACGAAAATTGTGCAGCAGTTTAGTTCTTATACCCAGTTTGGCAGCCATCTGCAGTTTATGAGGATGACGTCCTACTAGCAATACTTCGGCACAGCTCAAACGGAGTACAAATGCAGCCATCAATCCTAATTTGCCATCACCCAAAATAACAACTTTGGCATTAGGTTCTATATGAAGTTGTTCAAGTATTTCCCAGGCTGCAGCTAAAGGCTCAGTAAAAACAGCTTGATGATCACTTACAGAGGAGGGAACTTCCATTAAATTTTTTAAAGGCAGTACGGTATAAGGAGCAAAAACTCCGTTGCGCCTGTCTATACCTAAAGTAGTGCGATTAGGACAATGGCGTGCATCATCATGAGATAAGCACCAAGAGCAGCTGCCGCATCCGCAATTTATTTCTCCCACCACGCGTTTATGCAACCATCTTTCCAAATCTGCTCTGGAAGCTCCGGGCCCAAGTTCTTCAACAACCCCCACAAACTCATGTCCTAATACACCTTTAAAGTTCATGTAGCCTCGGCAAAGCTCTAAATCGGTATTACATATGCCGGCTAAATTTACCCTAATTAATGCTTCTGTTGGCGGAACCTGAGGACGTATAAATTCTCTTATCTGTAATTCTCTGTCAAAGAATATCGATTTCATACCTGAATCCACCTCACTTTTTAAAGTATTATAAAATAAAAAATAGAACCTTCTGTTCATATAAAGAGCACAGAAGGTTCTATTTTATAATCAGCCGACACCCGGATGAGTATAAGCTGCACTTGCGCGTAACCCACGCTATTCAGCTTTATCGAAAGCTGCAGCGGCTTCTTCGTTTGTATTAAAGATGCGGAAAATTTTTACCAAGCCGGTAATGGTGAAAACTTTCTTAATTTGCTGGTCTACACATACTAAGAAAATATGACCGCTGTGTTCACGGACTTTTTTCAAAGCACCTATAAGTACACCTAAACCGGTACTGTCGATATAACGCACCTGCTCAAGATTGACAATTAAGTTATAAGCTCCCTTTTCAATTAAAGCATTGATAGTGTCTTTAACTTTAGGGGAAGTGTAGACGTCAATCTCTCCGCTGACGTCAATTTGCTCGGCTATATTTTCAATAGTCTTGGTGCTGACCTTAATATCCAAAATCAGGCCCTCCGTAATGTGATAACTTTAAATTTCGCTTAAAATTTGTAAAAAAAATTAAGAAGAGTGTTATATGTCTCTTGAAACTTTTTATACTTCCAAAACTGCCGACAAGCTGAAAAGCTTCGCACGCCTTAAAGCTTAATTTAAACCTAAATCTTGAGGATCAAACTCTTCTTCAACGGCAGAATTTTCTGCATATTGTTCGGGATTGGGATTTTCTATACTTTGGCCCTGGTTCTGATTAGACTTAGCTTTATTGTAATGTTCGCGCATGTTGTCGTAGTAGCGTCTGCCTTGAGCTAATACTTCAGAAGTGTTGGCCTGAATCTCGCTGGCAGCTTCAGCAGCGCGGCGACGATAAATTTCGAACTTATCATTGAGCAGACGGCGACTCTCTTTACCGGAACGAGGAGCTAAAATCATACCGACAGATACGCCTAAAGCTGTACCAGCCAGCAAACCAACCAAAAAGCCTATTCCATCGTTATTTTTGCTCATTCTTTAGGGCACCTCTTGCATAATGAGTTATTATTAATTGCAGCTGCAATAAGCTGTAGTTTCTCATGAACCGTAAGAACATTGCTCTCCGCTTATATGAAGTGTTTGAGCAGTTGAACTCATTCGGTCTGTGTACTTATGCGCTATGCTTGTGATCTGCAATTATACTAATCGTAGTACAAGCCCAGCTGTACAAGGGGCATACTTTCGCTCATCTTGAGTGATGCCCTGCTCAAGCCAAGTTCTGTCATCGTTTTTTTTGCCTCTAGTCTGCTTCAGAAAAGTCTAATCTGCAGCTTCTATAAATGGGAAATAGGCAGAAAAGAAGTGCAGATAATACTGTAAAGAGTAGCACTAAAACACAGCCGGCGCTGCTGAGTTTAAATATTTCTTCACCGCTAAAAATACTGTAAGAGGCAGAGAACTTATTTACAAGGCTGCCACCCAAACATCCTAAAACTAATCCCAAGCTTGATCCTATTAAACTTGAAGTAAAAATACGTATTAGATAAATATTGAATATATCGATTGGAGCTGCTCCCAAAGCTCTGTACAAAGCTAATTTACGGCTGTGAGTCTTTATTTCTAAATTTAAATTAGAAAAAATTGTAAAGCCTGCGCAACTTCCCAATAACAGACAGAATATTGCTATACCTAGGCGTATCCATATAAAAGCTTGGGAAGCTTGTTTAGCTAGTTCCAAGCCTGGAGCTTTAAGTCGCATTCTTTCTAAACTTTGCAAAATAGATGATACTTCTTCACCATCTTCTACGTGGAGCAGAGCTGCGCGACATTTCAAAGGTTCTGAACTGAGTTTCTGAGCTAAATCGTAGGGAATGTTAGGGCCGCTTACGCCTACTAACGGAGATATACCCACAATACAACAGCGCAAATGAACTTTTTTCTGTGAATCAGAGGAAAAGGTGCTGCTTCCTATATTTAGATTGAAGTGGCGGCCGATTAGGGCTTGAGGAGTAAGACCGGGTAGATCTGTGTGAATACTCACACCTGAAAGCAGAGCATCCACTACAGAAGAAGCCAGCAAACAATTTGTTTCATAATAATTGGTGGGCTCACCGTTATTCAATTGATGCTCGGAATGATTGTCGGCAGATTCATATACAGAGCTGTCAGCAAAACGTTCAATAAATTCTCTATCAATGGCATCAACTAGAATGTCACTGACAAAATGCTGTCCGGCGTAAGCAGCTGTTAAGGAAGCCGGTCGCTCTAAACGGGCAATACGGAAAACTTTTTTTACTCCCTTAAGTGATTCTAACTGCAACAGTGTGTCTTCACTGAGCGCATTGTTCATACTTATGGGTCCTAAACTGAACTGTTTAGCTTCAACGCGGATGTAATTGGGTAGATCTCCTAAAAGACGTTGACTAGCAATATCCTCTAGACCTGCAGAAACACCGAACAGCACCAAAGCCGTAGCCGACACAAAAGCTAAGCTAAAAACAGAGCTAAATTTAGTAAAAGGAGAATCGCCCAGTTCTCCTAGAGCTAAGCGAAGCAAACGTGAAAAGAGCATATTTTTTTGTTAAGTCTTCTTATTCCAGCTTACACAGTTGAAGCAAATTTTCCATAGTTACAATGCGGTTAGGCATAAAATCTGCTTCGGGCAAATAATGGGCGGTCATTAAAATAGAGGTAGGTTTTATTTGCTGCAACTTTGCCATAGTCTCTAATAGAGCGACGCTGTTAGCGACATCTAAATGAGCCATCGGTTCATCTGCCAACAATAGAGCCGGCTGATTTATAAAAGCTCTAACAGCGGCAACACGCTGCTTTTGTCCTCCTGAAAGTAAGGAAGCTTTTACATCTTTGTATTCACTCATGTTGAGTATTTTAAGAAGTTCCAAAGCTCTTTTTTGTCCTTCAGCTAAAGACTGATTCCCAAAATAGAGAGGTAGCAGAATATTTTGCCAAACGGTGCGCCGCCCGTCTAGGTTAGCATCTTGAAAAATAAATCCGATGTGCTGTTGGCGGAAACGAGCTCGGGAAGTTTCACTCATTGAGCTAATTTCCCGACCTCTAATTTTTACGGAACCGCAGCGAGGCACAATGAGACCGCCCAACAATTTTAATAAAGTTGTTTTTCCCGAGCCAGAACCTCCTTGCAATAAAACAAACTCGCCCTCTTTTATTTGAAAATGAAGATTGTGCAAATTGAAAGACGGCTTCAGAGTATGCTGCAGCGATACAGCTGAGAATGACGAAGTATAAGAAAAACTTACTCCTAAACATTCTGCAGCTGCAGTATTTTCTAAAGTTATCTTATCAGCCTTATCAACGACAGCCATTATATTTATATTAATACTGCTGTACTGCTTCGGAAGAGAGCATATACATAGGTTGTGCCTGATGAGGCAGGGTAGAAAACTCGCTTGAAGTTAAATCTGCATTTTTAACAAACTTCCAAGGAGCAGTACTAAGCTCTGTTAAGTTGCTCAATTGAGAGGCTGCACTGCCTAAACTGTCCCATAAAGAGCCTTTGAAAGCCAAGCAAACAATAGATGCATTAGGAGCTTTAGCCATTTCGCGAGCTTTTTTATACATATCTTGACGGTAGCCGATCTGATCGATAAGTTTATATATAAGAGCTTGTTGGCTGCTGTAGATACGTCCGTCAGCCAATTTTTCAATCTGATCTCTGCTCAGTTTTCCCTTACGTCCATCGGCTACAATGGAGACAAATCTGTTCCAACTTTGTGTAATTAAAGTTTGCAGCAGCTGGCGCTCTTCCGGACGCATTTTGCGATAAGAAGAACCAATATCTTTAAATGAGGCACCGCCGTTGGCATTTAAAGAGGTGATAGTGTTGACATTGACGCCTACTTTGCCCATAAGACTGCTAATTTCCGGTACTTCCATAATTACGCCGATAGAGCCGGTCCAAGTAGTGGGCAGAGCTATAATATAATCTGAGGCCATAGCCGAATAGTAGCCTCCGGAACAAGCTAAACCCTCAAACATGGCAATAACTGGAATATTATGCTCTTTTTTAAACTGCTTAACTTCGTGATAAATATTATCGGAAGCTGTTACGCTGCCACCAGGAGAATTTATGTCCAAAATGAGAGCCTTAACATTTTTCTGCTTGCCAATGTACTTAAGAGCGTAAGTAATTTCTTCAGCAGTGACAAAGCCTTCTTTGCTGCTGCCGGTCCAATTGCCGGAAACTATAGTTCCGTAAATTGGCAGCATAAAGATAGTGCCGTCTTCTTTTGATAAATTGTTCAAAGAAGAAGCCTCGGACAACTTTTTGTCGACAGCCTTTTTATGCAAATTATTAGCTTGCGAACATTTTTTGTCGATCATGTACAGCTTATACTTGGAAGCTTCGGATTTATCTTCAATAATAGGGTCATCTCCGCATACAGACACAGCTAAAGCGATCAGTCCTGCTGCTGATCCTATAAAGAATAATATAATTAGTGAAAGTACGATAATAACCGCTATATAACATCCTTTACCTCGTCCTTCTGAACGTTTATGAGAACAAGATGAAGGAGAAACTGACGTATGAGTTGCCGACTTTCTTGCTTCCTGGTGCGAAGCAGCTGCAGTTGCTTTGGAGTTTGTAAAACTACCATTAGCAGAGTCGGTGACTGTTGTTTTAAGATCTTCTTCCAAAATAGGAACACCTGGCTTACTTACAAATTTATAGGCTGATTATACACAATTTTTCGCCTTTTAACTGTCGGCAAAGGGGCAATTTTCGGAGGTTAAAGGAATTTGGATGAGAAAAAAAACTCATGAACAGTAAAAAGCACGGCGCTTTCAAATTATATGAACTAATCTTTCCCTTAATTTCCGGATTTTTAGCTTACTGGTTTGTCCAAAGCTATATACAAAATTGCGATTCACTATTTGGCGAACATTCCGGCAGAACCTTAATTGAAGCCTATCATTATTGGATATTTTTTCTTAAAGGTAGGGAGTTTCCCATTACCGGTTATCCGCCTCTGTGCAGTTGGCTCTACTGTTTGGGAGGATTATTAAACGATAAGCACTTTTCTTCTCAAGCAGCTGTTTCTGCACAAGCATTGCTGCTTATACCTTTGAATTTTGCGGTTTACTTTTTAGGGCGTCGCTTAGGAGGCGTGTGGGGAGGCCTATTGGCTTTGGTAGCTAATTTGGGTAATTTCCAGTTAAATTTATATAACCGCGGTATCTTCTTAGAGGTAGGAGAAACTCTTTTTGTTTGCGCTTCTTTAGCGGCTTACTTAGCTTCACACAATTTTCGCCGCTTAGGACCGTCTTTAATATTCGGCATTTGTGTTGGTTTAGGCATGCTCACTAAGTGGGCTTTGATATTTTACCTACTGCCTTTGTTTGCCTACGCACTTTTTATGGCTGTGTCTGCTCCCGGTTCTCCAAAAACTACAGGCGCTAACCATTCACTGGAAGATAATGAGACCGTAAATATTCGTATGGGTAAGGATACACTGTCTTTTACACCTAACTCTCAAGCTTCCGAACCGATTAAAACATCAGTCGATTCCGTAACTGAAGAAGAGAAAGAAAATAACAGTGAGGGTTTTGTCTCTTCCTGGATCGGTATGTTGATAGCATTTTTAGCAGCTTTGTCGCTGAGTGGGTGGTGGTACTGGGCTGCTTGGCAAGAGTTGCTACGAAAGAGCAGTCAAGATTTATCTCAAAATTACTCAGGATTATTATGTTTCAGTCAACTGCTCAATGCTTTAAATAATTCCTATTGGTTGTACTTCAACTGGTTTTTTATCAGCTGGTTCTTTGTTATTAAACGAAAAAATAAAGCAGAAAACGAAGCTGCTTTTCTGATAACGGTTATGAGCCTATCAGCGATAAGTATTTATATGGTATTGGGAGTTCCCGGAGTAGATAGATATGTATTGCCGGCTTCTGTAATGGGACTCTGTTTGGCTTTTTCGTGGATGGGCAATTATCGATTTTTGCGTGTCGGTGCTCTGGTGTTGACCGTATTTATTTCTGCCGTTCAGATGGGGCTGATTGACATGCCTCACAATTTCATTGACAAAGCTCCGACGCGTATAAGTTGGCGTATACCTACTTTATCTAATGCCGATAATTCAGCTGATATAGTCAGACTTGCAGAAGAGGCAGAGTTCACTGATAAAATTCTGAGTTTTATTTTACCTGAACTGGATAATAGTGGAGAAACCCGTTTTACAGCGGTAGCTTTTAAACAGGGACGCGGTTTAGATGTCGATCTTTTCCTCTTAAGAGCTTTAGAAAAATATAATCGACTTATAGATATAGACATATATGTACCGGTTAATTGCGAGTTCGTGCCCCAATCATCTTTACTTCTGCAAATAAGCGGTAAAGAACAGGATATAGTTGACAATCGCCATTTCCGAGGTTACAAAAAAATTAATCAATGGATAAACCGCGATTTTGAAATGATGTGCCTTTATCAGAATAATAAAAAGCGGGATCGACGTGTTTGCCGATTATGCAGAAACTAAGACAATCTGTCAAATGAAAAAAGCGGAGAGTGTTATCACTCTCCGCTTTTTTACTCAAAAATGAAGGCTAAAAAATTGAGCTGTCAATTACCAAACCGGGCTAGGAGCTTGAAAAGTGACCTCTTTTCCTTCATCGTTAATATAAGTAAGCCAAATTTTTATCTGCTGCTTGCGGCTGCGGCTGTAGTCATCCCACTTGAAATGTAAAAATTTTCTGGAACCAGGTTCAAGCTCATCGATACTCTTATCCAAGCTTTCCAATTCACGTTTGTTATCATATACTTTAATATTTACTTTAATGTCTTTGTAAGTATCGTGGCTTAAATTTTTGACCCACAAAGTGCAGTTGCGTTTAACACAAACAGTATCATTATCGAAAGCATCTCTATCTACAGTAGCTTTAATAACGGCTACAGGATGTTGATCGCTTTTCTTCTTTTTAGCAGCAGAAACAGCCGGAGCTAAAGAGCCTAAAAACAAGACTACTGATAATACAAGCCCTATAAATATGTTAAATTTACGCATTTTTTCCTCCGCATATTAACTAAACAGAAAGTTTGACGATCATTTAATTAGGCATTACAGTCAGATCTTGAGGCAGCTGTTTTAAGAAAAATTCTTTAGACTCAGTCAAAGAAGTCTCATCTGGTGCTTCAAAAGTTATTTTGACAATAAACGAGTCCGGCTGTCCAGGCTCAAAAGACGGATAAGAACCGAAGCGCACTTGAGGAAATTTGTGTACAGATCTGTTAAGAGCGGCTGTAAGTTTAGTTTCAATACCTTTAATAGAAACTTCATCATGCAGTAAAGGTACTCCTGTAAAAGCCGGCATAATGTAATCTAAGTAGTGACTGAACAGTTTAGGAAGACCAGGCAGCAGATAAATATTTTTAACGTAAATTTGAGGTAGGAAATAGTCCTCACTGGGCGAGGTCGAAACCAACAGTTCAGCTTCGGCAGGAACCATGGCCATCCGGCTTTGAGCAGCTGTCAATACGGCACCTTTGTAGTGACGGGAGATAACAGTTTCCAGATAGCTGTGCTTAATAACTTGTTGATCCAGAGCCTTAGCTACTCCTTCTACAGTCACGTCGTCGTGAGTTGGCCCCATACCGCCGGCAGTAATTACAAAATCGTACTTTTGGCTTAGCCGCTTTACCGATTCAGCTATACTGTCTATTTCGTCGGGGACGATCTCGACTTTAGCTAAAACAACCCCTTTTTCAGAGAACTTTTTAGCGGTATAGACTATATTGGCATCAGTTACGCTGCCGTTCAATATTTCTTGTCCTACAACTAACAGAGCAACTCTTGAAGCTTTCATGATTTTTGTTATTTAACCTCATTATCAGACGATTTTAACTCAGCAGTACCGGCACTGTTAGCGGTCGGTTCTTTAGAGTTAGAACCTATTTCTTCTAAAATGTCTTCTCCGGCCAATTGTCCCTGCATAAGAGGAATCCCGCGGTAATTTATACCATAGTAGAAGCGGTAACGGCGCACAGGGGAGCCTCCGCGATAGACTGTTAAACGATTGCCGCTGGGATCGACGCTGTCAAAATGCTTTCTTAACTCGTCTAAATTGAACTCATGTCTGGGACGGAACTGGCCGTTACTGTGCAGTTCTTCGGTAACAACATATACGCAATTCCACCCCTGATAATCATTTTGTTGACTCCAATAATCAAAACCTTTTGACCGCTGGCCGTACAAATTTGAAGCTACAGTCAAACGGGGAAGTTTTGTATAATAGGCGGCTTCGCTGGCAGTTTGATAATCGTGGCCGGCTATAAAACACTTCTTCGGATTAGGATTGGCACTGACCATTTCTAAAACGGTCTGTCCCATATGCTTCCAGCCATAAATTTCGTTGAAGCGGTTGAGAGGAGTAATTATCCATACCACGGCAATCAGAGGCAATAAACTAAAAATTACAGCCGGAATGAATACTGCACCTAAAACAAATTGCCATTTACGGTTGTACCAGGCTCTTACTTCATCGAGTACGGCAGCCGTAGCAATGATTAAGGCAGGATATATGGGCAATGGCCAGTTCAACTGTACTAAGCGGCATACAGCTACGGCTACTATAATGAAAGCAAAGGGCAGAAAAGCGCACACCAAATAGAACCAACGTTCATCAGTTTGGGCTCGCTTTAAGCTTTGCCAAGCAACCCAAAGAAGCAGCAGAAAGCCGAAAGGAGTGGGCAATGCCGTAATATTGAGTAAAGAGCCTCCCACTATATCCAACCAACTGTTGGCCTCAAAGAAGCGGGAAACACCTTGGAAAAGGAAAGAGGCCCATTCGTGCTGCGAATTCCAGTAAATTACCGGGCTGAAAATAAGCCAGCAGAGAGCAATACCAGCGTAAAATTGCCAGCACTTAAAAAGATGGTACTTCTTTTTGAATGCAATAATAAGAACTGGAGCTAGAGGAGCCAAAATACCCGGATACTTGGAGAGCATAGCCAACCCTGTAGCTGCTCCTATAACCAACCACCATAGCGGTTTTTCGTCTTCGTAAAGACGATACCCAACACACATAACTAAGCTCCAAAACAGCAGCAGCGGGGCGTCCGGCAAAGTAAATATGGAGTACCATTCAAAAGCCGGCAGTAACGAAGCCAGAACAGCAGTAATAAAACCTATTCTGGCTCCGAAAAGATCGCAAGCCAGTCTGTGAATAAAGAACAAAGTTCCGGCGAAACATAGAATCGCAGGCAACCTTACCCAGATTTCTGCATCTCCGCCAAGTTTGCAAGATAAGAAAATCAGCCAACCTATGAGAGGCGGATGGTCGAAGTAAGACCAATCCAAGTTTTGGCTGTACATCCAGTAATAAGCTTCCTCATACTTTAGTTCTGCCAAAGCTCCAAAAATTATACGGACTAAGGTTGTAATTATCAGGAGATTAAGAAAACGGAAATTCCAGCTCCATTCTTCTTTAGCTGCGCCGGAGAGTTCTTTATTTTTACTCATTATTTATGGTATCTTCTATTGCATCAAAGTAATGTATGGTAGAAAGCTGCCGAGCACACCATCCGTCGAAACCTACCAGAGGTGCGTCGTCAGTCATATCCGGACGATTTAAACGCTCCAAGCATAATTTTTGCAGCCAATCGCCCAAACGAGTGAACTTATAAACGGCTAAACGGGCACCGTGTATACCTGTAGAGAGACGGGAACGAGTAATATTATGTTTGCTGACATAAAGCGCGGCAGTGCGTCCCTTAGCTTCGGACTGTTTAAGCATACGCGGAATGTCTTTGCGGGTAGGTGTACGCTTCACATGGAAACCTATGGCTTTGTAGTTATTATGAGCTTTTAAGCCCAAAGCCATTAGCCGCAATCCTACTTCCTGATCTTCCCAGCCGTACTCTTTGAAATCTTCATCGAAACCGCCGATAGCTAACAGGTAACGGCGTTTAACCGAAACGTTGGAAGTCCAGAAGAAAGACATAGAAAAGTCGGCCATGGTGAATTTAGGAGTTTCAGGGCGCTTGGCTTCGCTTACGTGGTTAACCCAACCGTTGCAAACAATTTTATCAAAGGAAGCGTGAGTCAGCACATGCTGGCGTAAAAGATCGGGGTCAGCGATAACGTCGTCATCGATGATAAGAATAACGCGACCGCGGCAGGCTCGCAATCCCGTATTTCTCGCTGTAGACAAGCCGGCGTTCTTTTCGTGGCGCAGTACTGTCAATTTATAGGGAAGCTCTAAACCTTCGGCCATTTCTTTGGTACCGTCTGTAGAGCCGTCATCTACCAATACAACTTCAAAACGGTCGGCAGGCAAGGTTTGATCCTTTAGCGATTCTAAAACAACTTGCAAAACGTTTTTGCGGTTGTGTGAACAAATTTGCACAGACACTTCGTACTTGTCTTCAGCTTTTATCAGCTCGGCAAACTCTTCTTTTCTTTCCATTTTTTCGTCCTCACTCGTCAATCGCTTTATTATGCTGTAAACGATCTCTGTAAAGCCGCTTATTTTCGCGGCTCTATTTATTACGCTAAGACTGCTGAGTCCTTTTTAGCCTGGCAAAACCGGCCTCTAAATAAGCTTTTTCTATTAGCGTTTCCTGAGCAAACTTTTGAGGAAAAACTGTACTCCGCCCGCACGCTGAATCTGCAAGCAACTCTTTCCAAGGCCCCTTGGTAAAGAAACCATTGCGCAGACTGTTGGCAAAATGAAGTCCGCTGCGCAAACGCATCATAAAACTTGGATAGCGAAGATAAAGTTCAGCTGCCGAAAAGCCGTCTTTCTGAGCAGTCCTTATTCTGGCCTCCCAAGTTTCCGGAGGTTTTAAGTGGTAGACTATAGCATTGAGGCTGAAACGGCGCTTCAATCCTAAACGCTTTAAACGTACAGCTAATTCGGCATCTTCCCACCGCGGAAAAGACGTATCAAAAAGACCGGCAGCAATCAGATGATGCTTATATAAAGACGCGTTGCTAGTGCAGAGATAATTCATAGAAAAGTGCTTGAGCATGGACAAATTTTGGCCGCTCCATAATTTCCAAATATCAGAAATACGACTAAAGAACGGGCACTTTTGCGCAGAAACGGCCGATCGGGGCGCACTTGTACTTAAAAAAGAGTTTGCGCTACTTAAATTGACACCGGTTTCGTCAACAGCTGGACTGGAGGCGGCCAACAGACGACAGGCCGAAGCATGAAGCTCTTGTGAAGCTGTTCGCGCCGACTGCAATAGCTCTTCATCGCTGTCAAGCGGACAGGGAAGAGCTGAAAAGTTGATAACAGGTCCGCGCACTACTAAATTGGGCTCAGCTAAGTGCAAACGCTGGTGTTCCAAAAGAAGATCGGGATGAAGCATGACATCGTCGTCAACAAACATGCAGAACAAACCTTCAGCTTCCTTTATACCTCGGTTGCGTGCAGCCGCGGTGCCGCTGTTGGTCTGATGCAGAACTTTCATATTGAAAGGATAGTCTTCCGCCTTCAGTTCACTGGTTTCATCTTGAGAGCCGTCATCAATAAGAACGACTTCAAACTGATTTTTAGGGAAATTCAGTCTTTCTATATGTTTTAGGCAGTGGCGCAAAGCGCCGATTCGGTTGTATGTTGGGATAATGAGGCTGAATTCTATGGCCATAGCCTGATGCTTCCTCCCTTGTTGATCCGCGGTTTAAATGGCAGCTACGAAGCAGCTTTACATAAAAACCGCGGCGCTTCTTTTAAAAAATAGATTACTTTTCTTCTTTAGCTTCGTATTTGCGTTCTAACCACTTAGCTTTGAGATCGAAGAAAGTGCCGTTAGCTAAAGAGGTGCGAATATCGCGCATAAGGTTAAGCATAAAGTGAATATTGTGCAGAGTACCTAAAACGCTTCCCAAAATTTCTTCCGATTTGTAAAGATGACGCAAATAGGCACGGGAGAAATTACGACAACAATAGCAGGTACAGTTAGGATCGACAGGACGTTCATCGTGAGTGAATTCAGCATTGCGCAGAACGAGCGTGCCACGCTTATTTGCTCCGGGAACATCGTAAGGAACTAAAAGGTTCGATGTTCTGGCAAAGCGGGTGGGAATTACGCAGTCGAAAGTATCGATACCGCGCTGCACGCCTTCAAATAAGTCGTCAACTTCACCTATGCCCAAAAGATGGCGGGGCTTATTATGAGGCAAACCCGGAATAGTCCAATCGAGTACTTTGTGCATATCATGTTTGCTCTTACCTAAGGAACCGCCGATGGCAAATCCTTGGAACGGTAACGAAGATATAAACTGCACCGACTTTTCGCGCAGATCTTGCCATTCTCCACCTTGAACTATGCCGTATAGAGCCTGAGGCGTATCTTTTCTGGCTTCTAAACTGCGCACCGCCCAGCGATGGGTACGCTCCAAAGACATAGAAGTGTATTCGTAAGAAGCGGCCGGTGAAGTACATTCATCGAAGGCTAAAATGATGTCGGCTCCCAGCTGCTCCTGAATATGAATGGAAATTTCAGGATTAAGACGATGCTTAGAACCGTCGAGGAAGGAACGGAAAACTACGCCGTCTTCATCTATGTGAGCTAAAGGTTTATAAGCATCGCCCTTGCGGATATTCATATCGGCATTGTTGCCGGGGAAGACGCCTATTTTGCCTATACCAAGCTGGCGGGCAGCTCCCAAAGAGAATGCCTGGAAACCACCAGAGTCAGTCATTACCGGACGCTTCCAGTTCATAAATTTGTGCAATCCGCCCATTTCTTCCACTATATCGGAGCCAGGACGCAGAAAAAGATGGTAAGTATTACTGAGCATACCTTGTACACCCAGTTCCTCCAGCTGGCGGGGCATAAGGCCTTTAACGGTTGCTAAAGTGCCTACTGGCAAAAACTCAGGAGTTTCTATGCTTCCATGCGGAGTATCAATGCGTCCTAAGCGGGCTTCTGTGCCAAGCTCGTAGCGCATTTTTTCGGTAAAGGAAAAGTAATCAGCCATTGTATAAAAAACCTATTGCAAAAAATTAACTTGGGTATCCGAACTTCCGATACCAGCGATATTTACAGACTAAGATATAAAAAACCTGTTTAACAGACTTCTGGAAGCTTCAGTGAGGCCAAAAGCTCAGCTGCTTAATAGAAAACGGTGCGTGTTCTGTGGTAAGGCCTTTCTTTGGGCAGAGGGTCTTGCCCCAAATTCCACAAGAACCAATCGAGCTCTAAAGCCATTTTTGAAACTCCCATCTGTTCCAATTCACGGCGGATTTCTTCAATAGACCAGATCATACCGACACGTATTTCCATCTCTTCCCGAGAACCGGAAGGAAGCAATTCTTGATTATCAACTTTTTCCGCTAAAGCAGGAGCATACTCTAAAATACCCAGAGCTCTCAGAACTTGAGGGATCTTATAATCGGCAAATACGGTTAAAAGATGCAAATCGTGGAAATGTCCCAATCCTTGACCGCCGAAACTGCCATAAATATCTACCGGTGTAATTTGAGCGCGTTTCAAAATACGTACTTCATGTCCGTTCCAAGTGTGAATATCCCTAAAGGAAGGGAAATATTCTACCATCAAATTGACTAAACGAACGGCGCTACCACAGCAAGATTCGATGGC
This sequence comes from Candidatus Bruticola sp., assembly GCA_051874695.1. GTDB lineage: Bacteria > Vulcanimicrobiota > Xenobia > Xenobiales > Xenobiaceae > Bruticola. The sequence goes on along the minus strand of JBJEGC010000029.1, from coordinate 6,674 downwards.
TTGAGAATATTTTCCGTTGAAATTGTCTAAAAGTACTCGTCCGCTCTGATTGATATGTTCCAGACGTTTGTCTAAGAGAGGAATTTCTACTCCTTCCTGAATGCCTCTGAAAACGTGGCGCACTTGTTCCAAGTCGGCCTGAGCCATCCAGTGAGCGTCATCCACATTGATGCCTTCTTCAACAGCTCTCTTTAGAGAAGCTGCCAAAGCCTGATAACCACCCAATATCTTTCCTTTGTACTCTATATTCCACTTAGGAAAACCTTTATCAGGCCAAAAACAGAAATTAAGACTGTCTAAAAGCAAAATATAATTTGCTAATCTGTCACCTTGGCCGTCGTAATGGACCGAGGTATCCCAAGGAGGAGTTTCAAAAGGACGGACAGCCCATTGACTGCAGTATTTTTTTATAACTTCACGATTTATACTGACTAACTCAGACTCACGGCGGACTATTTCAGTAGTTTCCAGAACATTGACCGTAGAACTCAAAATTATGTTTATTCCTTTCTAAGACGTAAATAAAAAGTTTGCTTAGGCATGAAACTTTTATGCCGAATTGCGGCAAGCCTTTACATTTTTATTTTTCTCATTCGGCTCTATATTTTAACATAGAGTACCTTAAATTTGATCGGCCGACGCATTATATACTATAATACCAGACCGTGGACTATTGATTGTAATTATATTTACTTTGGAGGTATGGGACATTATGTCATTCTCTATAATGCATAAACTGAAACGAAGACACATGCATGGCGATGCACCTGTTACCTGCATGCTTATCATTGCCGGTATTTTGATCGCCTGTATTGCCGGCTATTACCTGTTCTGGCACAACAGAGCCTTGGAAAGAGCTATTACCGCTCAAGACGTAATTTCAGTTAAAAAACAGGATACATCTTCTTTCAACAGCTATAGGCTGCGCATGAGAGACAAAATAATTCCCACGGTAGGCTTGATCGTCAATGATACCCGCAAGGCCTGCAATCCTGTGTTGAAAAATAAGGTATCCAATCAAGAAGAGGCTCTTAGTGAAATCAACAAAGTTATCGATCGCCATCGCGAGTACATCGATGAAGTGAACGGCCAGTCTTGCCCGGCACAATACGTTGAAATGCACAAAAATGTTGCTAAGTCCATCGGTTATGCCTGGAAAGGTTCAGAAACTTGTAAGAAAGCTCTTAAAGAGAGCGATGCCGCTAAACAGAAAGCTATGTTGAAAGAAGCTAACGAAGATCTAAAGCGATCCAAGAGGTACTACACTTTAGCTTTAAAAGCTTGCAAAAAGATATTCGAATAATAATCATTAAGAGGTTGTAAATTGCTCGTTGGCTGAGCTATACAGCCCTTTATTGCGTGTAAAATAGTGCTCTTAGGTAGAACCCAAGAGCACTATTTTTTTGTTATCTGTCCGTTAGTTACGATAGGGTGCTTCAGGCAAGGAAAAAAAACGGCGATCAGCGAAAAAAAAACGAGGGAAAGGGGGGAGGATTGCTAACTTTTGTGCTTTGTGAGGGAATTGCATTGAGCGTAAGCAGTGTTATTGGCACTTCTACATGTGGCGTCGAAACCGGTCGTCTTTTAGAGCGCAGCTGGCTCCAAGAACGTTTTCAAGAAGCCTGCCGAAACCATGTCCGTGTGGTTGTTTTTGCCGCAGAACCCGGAATGGGCAAAAGCTCGTTTCTCAAGAAATTGGCTGAAGAGTACACCGATTCTATATATGTAGAAATTCGGCGTCCTCTGGCTACCGATACTGCTATTGGTTTTTGGAGAGCGCTCTTATCTCAGCTCGATCTAGACGGAATACACATTCCCGACACACCGTACGAAGCTGCTCTTTTAGCTAGACAGCATCTGCCTTTGGCTGAAGAAGGCAAACTGCGTTTAATAATTATAGACGCTTTAGGAAGAGCTCCCGATTTAGTGGACAATGAAGGGCTGGCCGGCCTCGATTCTTTGCCTGAAGGGGTAGTAGTCGTTATCGGCACTCGTCCGGGACGCCATCTTGATATTTTGGAAGCCGCTGGAGCTCGGATAGAATGGATCGATAGCAGTTGCGCTGATAATTTGGCGGAACTGAAAACTTGGGCTCGCAATCAATTCCCCGAAGCTCCTAAAGAATATATCGATAATTTTGTCGAAGGAGCCGAAGGTAATTTCCTCATCGCCCGCCATTTGCTTCAAGCTATACGCAGTAAAGATATTGAACCGCACGAGTTAAGCGCAACTCCAAAATCGTTAGAGGCCGCCCTTTCCGTATTGTGGGAAGAACAGTATGATCAGGCTCCTTTTGAGATTCACGACGACTTAGTGTTTGTGGCTTGTTTAATTGCTGAAGCCGGCGAACCTCTTCCTGCTGTCAGTATTGCTGACTTCCTTGGTTTTTCTGCCAGCAGAGTTGGGCGGGTTATTACTTATTTGCGTCCTTTGCTGCGCCATACCGGTACCGAAGAAGGACTTTCTTTCTTCAGTAAACGCTTAGGCCGACTTATTTCTAGCCGTTATCGCCGCGATTTAGTGCAAGTTCATGAGCAAGTAATTTCTTTCTTCCGCGATTCCTACCCTTCTTGGGATGAAATGGATGATCGTTACGGTTGGTTCTATTTAGGCTACCATTGCGATCGCTTCGCCCGTACAGCCCGTCGCTGCGACTTCTCTACGCTGCATTGGCTGGGAGAAGGTCCCTACATTAGGACAAAGCTTGTCAAAACTCATTCTTTAAGCGCCGTTTTAGACGATCTTTCCCGCTGTTTGCGGGCAGCATTACAGGAGAGGGAACTACCCCGCATTGTTAGCTATGGCTTGCGCATTCCTCGTCTGCGGGCTAAAGAGGTGATGAACGGCCTTCACGATTTAGCTGACGCCGGTCAGTTTGATCTGGCAGCAGATAGAGCTATGCTGCTACAGCGCGAATCTTCAAAACTTAAAGCCCTACTTCTTTTGGCTTGGCAGGCTATGGAAGAAGGACAAGTTGAGGTAGCTAAAGCCCTTACAACTAAAGTCGGCACAGTAGTATATGCCGATATGAGTCAGGAAGACCGGCTGCTTTTCGCTTTTATTATGGCTGATCTTCTCAAAATTATGCCTTTAGCAAAACTTGAGCCCATATTCTTGGCTTGCCGAGATATGAGTCACAGTTCTTCCGTAGCTTGGCGCCTGAGTATAATGACAGGACTTACCAAAACCAAGCGCTTAGAAATTCTCAAGCTGGCTTTGAGCTGCGCTCAGCGCATCAGCAACAAACAGGAAAGAGAACGCCATATAAAACGTCTTACCGAAGATATAGCTTCGGTAAAACGTTCTAAAATTTGTGAGTACGAGTTAAGCAAAGCTTTAGTTAGCGAGGTCAATGCTGTTGAACTCAAGCTCGACATGAATGAAGAGCTGGGCAAGAAGATAGAGGGCCTAGAAAGTGTCCCGGAAAACGAACGGGCTCAGGCCTTCCGCACTGCTTTAGAGTTTATTGGCTCCTATAAAGATGAAGCTAAACGTGTGGAAGCTATATCTCACTTGGTTGTAGAGCTGGTAAAATATAGCAATGAAAACTGGATAGTATCTTCATTTGAAGATTTGATTACCACTATAGTGGCTCTGCACTCTCCAATTTATAGACAAAAAGCCGTGATAGTCGCTTCCAGACTAATTACTGGAGTATCTCGTACTAAAGGATGGCGCGATGTCTTTGTACGTCTCGATGCCGTTATTGAAACTATTGAAGATCCCGCTTTGCGCGTAGGAGCTTGGGTGTGGCTGTCTTTGGCTCGTCATGAAGCCCGCGATTATAAAGGGGCTCAGGATACGCTCAATTTAAGTGCTTCTCTGGCTTTTCACATTGCCAACCTGGAAGAGCAGGCTAAGGCTCTTTCTCTTCTGTCCAGCTGCGCTGCCGCTATAGGATGTCCCGCTCGAGCCAGAAATTTGGCTTTCCACTCTCTGCAAGTTTGGGAATCACCTTCAGCTGTCAGAGTTGATACAGAAACCAGAGCTGCTATGGTAGTCGGCATTTCTGCCAATATTACCGAGGAACGCTCTTTGGAATATTACGATTCCTCTATAAAAGCGGCTTTAGAAATTCCAGATATGAGAGTACGAGCCAATCTCTTAGCAGCTTTAGCTGGCAATTTATACAAGATGGGAGAAGACGACTGGGCCAGGCGAACCCAAGACAAAGCCTTAGAAGTAGCTAAGTCAATGGAAGCTAACGCCTCTCAATCTATCACTTTAGCTCAGTTGGCTATGCAGGAATCACTTTGCGGCAACGTATCTTCTTCTGACCAAATTTTAATAGACGCAGAAATATCTGCCAGAGCAGAATCGGTACCAGAAAAGAGGCGTGAAGCTTTACTTACAGTGGCTTCTTCTAAACGCAGCGGCGGTGATGAAAACGGAGCTAGAACGCTAATTCTGGAAATTATCGGTGAATTAGAAAAACTTAGCATTCCCGAACTTCGCCGAGCTTCCGATCTGTGCGTTTTAGCTAAATTGATCAAAGAGCCCCACTCTAAAGAGACACTGCTTAAACTGCTTAAGAAAATCCGCCGCAATTTAAAAGGTATGGACAGTGAAGAGAAGCAGCAGACTCAGTTGTTAATTGTACGCTGCTTGCTGGCTTTAGGTGAATATAACGACGCTATAACTGAGTATCTGGAAATTTCAGATGTAAAAATAAAATCAGAAGCTAAAATCAGCTTAGCGGTATCTATGATCAAAAACAGTCCTGATATGGCTCTACAGCTTCTGTCAGGCGTACCGATTTTCTCCTTGCGCATGCGCGGAATCAGAAAATGCGCCGACGAACTAATGAGTGATAAGCTAGCCGGCAAACGAGCTGCAGCTCTGGAAACTTTAGCAGAACTTACTCTTATGGCTGCTGCCGACGAGAAATGTGCCGACGTACTTATTGCCAAGTGGGTAAGTTTATCTAACGACCGCAAAGCTATTACTGAATCTTTAACTAAAATCGGCTATCCTCTCAAAGATGTTTTGACAGGCCAAATAAATGAACCGACCGTAAGTCAAGACTAAAATTAAATTGAGATGGTTAAAGATATATTTTTGAAGTTATTCTAGGAGTGTAAATATGTTTGGAGAGAGTTCATCTTCACTAGTAACTGCCGCAATGGCGGGCGAAGCTAAGAGGCGTCAATGCATAGCTGACTACCATGCTATGCTTGAGCATATAGATTTGAGTGAGTTCGCCGGCAGTTTGCACAGCGACATGGATGAACACAACATTAAATACGGAGACCGTCCCGTTTGTCCATTTCTGCGTCCCAGTTTTGTAACCAAAGAGCAGCTTGAACTTCTCAAAGCCAGAGTTAATAAGGTTGCAACTGCCATGCAGATCATTGTTGAGTATGTTCTGCACGATGAGACTCTCCAAAACTTCCTGGGTCTAACCGATATAGAAAAAGAACTTATTTCTTTTGCCCCAGGTTACAGCGGCATATCGACCACTGCTCGTTTCGATTCATTCCTTAACGGCGGTTCCTGCCATTTTGTAGAGTACAATGCTGAAAGTCCCGCAGGCATAGGTTACTCTGACACCATGAGTCAACTTTTTAAACGTCGGCCCGAATTCTGCAAGTTTGCGGAAGAGCATAATATTAAAGCCTTCGATATTTCTAAAGAACTTTTCACTACCATTATGCGCTGTTGGGAAGAGTGGAGTGGAGGGAAGACCAAACCGGTAATTGCTATTGCCGACTTCGCCGGTGTACCTACTCGCCACGAATTCTATATTTTACAGAAATATTTTGAAGCTCACGGATGCCGCACTATAGTTACTGATCATCGCAATTTTGAGTACAACGGAGAATATTTGAGCTTCGAAGGACAAAAGATCGACGTTCTTTATAGGCGCGTTTTGGTCAGCGAATTTGTAGAAAAAATCGACGAAGCCCAGGCTCTGTATAATGCTGTCAAAGACGGTAAAATATGCATGGTCAACTCTTTCCGCTCAAAGATTCTGCATAAAAAAGCTATATTTGCTATTCTTACCGACAGCAAATATCACGATTTGCTTACTGCCGAGCAGATTGGAGCTATTAAAGATACTATTTCTTGGACCCGCCGTTTGGTTGATTGTCAAACTACTGATCCGGATAATAAAAATGTAGAATTGCTCGATTACGTGTGTCGTAATCGTCGGAATTTAGTACTTAAACCTAACGATTCATACGGTGGGCACGGTATTTATTTTGGCTGGGAGCAGAGCGAAAGTGAGTGGCGAAATTCTGTAAATGCAGCCCTAGAGCATGACTATCTAGTACAGACACGCATCCCTGTAGCCAGAGAACTTTTCCCTTCTTGGAGCAAAGAGAAAGGCTTAGAATGGGGAGAATACACCGTCGATCTTGATCCTTATGCATTTAATTACCGCATGTCCGGAGCAACTGCCCGCCTTTCTCTTTCTTCTCTGTGTAATGTCACTTCCGGAGGCGGTTCTCTGCCTTGTTTTGTAATTAACTAGTATTTGTTTGTTCAGTTTATCTTAACTCGCCATAAGACTCCTTACTCTTAGGTGGGGAATGAATGGCGGGTGGCTGAGTGGGCTCTAATCCAGGACAGCCATATGCGGGAGCCTTCAGCGGGAAACGTGTCCATCGTGGACTGTACTGTACCAGTTTGCTGATGGCAGGATGGCTAACGCTGACGTAAACGGTGCCGCC
>JBJEGC010000028.1:0-23086 GCA_051874695.1 Candidatus Bruticola sp. | reverse complement strand
TGAAGCGGCTCTGCAGGCAGCTCATGGCAATATGCGCGAAGCTTTGGCATATTTAGAGTTGAGCAAGCGAGGAAAATATGAACTATAAAAGGCAGCGTTTTGTATACTGTGCCGTTTTTACACTTATTGCCTGTATTATAGCTGCATATTCTTCTTATGCCGGAGTGATAAGAGATTATGAAGCTTCTTCGGGGACGTCTCTGAGCAGGAAAAAAACTGTTGAGAAGAGAGAGAACAGAGAACAGCAGGCGGCCATGATGGCTTCGTACGTAGAATCTAGTCAGGATACCAAACCAGCTTTTTCGCCTTCATTGGAAATTAAGGTCGGTCTGCCTGAAATTGTTTCTAGTGCTGAATTGACCGCTCCTAACGGCATTATTTATCCTAAAGGCCAAGCCAAAGCGGTCAAAATCTGTTTGGTTACTACAATGTTCAAAAAAGTCAGAATGCAGTTCTATGATGAACGTAATCGGCTGCTTTTCAACAGTGAAGAACCGGTAGTGCTTCGTCCTGCCGAAAATTACTCCGATGGTGAAGCGGTATCTATAGATGATCCTTCTATATGCACGCTTACTTTATTGAACGATCAAACTAACTCTAAGAATCGGGCTTCTTACCATGGTAGTCTGACTTTTGCTATCAAACCTAACGAGACCAACCCGACTATTTCCGTTATAAATAACGTATCTTTAGAAGATTATTTAAAAGGTGTTGTTCCTAGCGAGGTTCCTGCCGCTTTCGATAATGAAGCACTTAAGGCTATGGCTTGTGTGGCTCGCTCTTATACTTTGGCTAGTTTAGGACGCCACAGTAAGCAAGGCTTCGATCTTTGTTCTGAAACTCACTGTCATGTTTACGGCGGCGCGGGCGTGGAAAATGCTAATGTCAATGCTCAGATTGAAGCAACCAAAGGTTTAATTATCTGTGACGGTAAGCTCATAGCTGATACCCGGTACCATGCTGCTTGCGGTGGCATGGGTGAGAGTATAGAGAATGTCTGGGATAAGGCCCAACCCATAAGTTATCTGACTACTTCCAGCGATGCCGTTAACGGTCTTTCCTGGAATAATTCAGTAGATACTAATTCAGCAGATTATTACAAATCAGATGAAGGCGACTATCAAGATTTTAACAAGGAATCATTTAGTAAGACCAATCCTTCAGCGATAGTTGACAATACTCCTGAGCTTGAAAGTAGGTTTAGGGCATTTATTGATAATCCGCCGACATCGTACTGTATGAATGCTAAGTTTTTTCGCTGGCAGGCTTCTTACTCTTTAGACAATTTTCAAAAGTCAATTAAGGAATCACTTCCGGTACTTTGCGGAGTTGAAGGTTTCTCTATAGGCAAGGTGGCAGACGTGAAAGTTGTCAAACGCACGGGTAACGGTCGAGTTGCCGAATTGTTGATTGTCACCGATAAGGGTAATTTTTCTCTTTGCGGCGACAAGATCCGCTGGATTATCGGAGGAGGTAAAATTAATCCTTTAGGTCTGAAGAGTACCCTGTTTTATGTTTACCAAGATAACGGCGCTATCGTCTTTAAAGGAGGCGGTTGGGGACATGGGGTTGGGCTGTGTCAAGAAGGTGCCCAAGGCAGAGCTAAATCTGGTCAAAGTTATACTGATATTATTAAACACTATTATCCTGGCTGTGAATTGAAAGCAGTCCATTAACTTCAGAAAGAAAGTAGTAATATGTATAAAAAGGTTAAATTTACAGTTATTGCGTCTTTGCTGGCCTTAGGACTGGGCGCAGCTGCCTGTTCTGATCGCGGTCCTCTGCCCGATGAAGGGCGCCTATACTACACAGTGGTAGAGGGCGGCAGATCGCGTATAGAATGGATGGATAAAGAAGGGGGGCATAATACTTATGTGGTGGGAGATCTGGCGGAAAACTCTCGTATCAATTCTTCCGGACGTCGAGCCTACAACAAACTCAAAAAAAAGGCGGAGATAAATGGGGCTCCGGCTTCTTCGCCAAGTGTATCCCGCAATGGCCGCTTTATGGTGTATGTTTGTTCTGAACCTAATTCTCTTCGTCTCATAAATTTGGAAACTTTTGATGAAGAAGGTTTAGTCAAAACTAAAGAGCCACTTTATTATCCCTGTTTAAGCCGCGATAACGACGGGTGCTTTGTTTATTTGCGCGGAGATGCCACTCAAGATAGACAGCGCCTTTTTACCCAAAAAATAGGCAAATCTCCAGTATGCATTATGGACGCACGTCGTTTGGGGCCGCCTAGCTGGTCAAATTTTGGCAAAAATATTTTGTTCTCTTATGTCGATTCTTCAGGTGAGTCGACCCTTTACTCCGTAGATTCTACTGCTCCTCAAAAAGAGGCCAAGAAGATTATGGATGGGGCCTCTCAGGTTTGTATGGCTCCCAATGGCAGTTCTATGGCGGCTATAGTCGATGGTCAACTGGTTATTTGCGATATGTTTAGTAAAAAAACTCGCATTGTCGTACACGATTACGGCTGCTCTTCGCCTTCCTGGAATCCTTCAGGAAATGCTCTGGCCTTTGTCAAGGATAACGCCATCTATACTGTCGATTTGGTTGGAGATAACTTAAGGCGTATCAGCCCCGAGGGTAAAATAATTTATGATGTTTGCTGGGCTCGCGGTTTATAACTTACCTTTTGCTGAAAAATAACTTATAATATCGCTCCGCGATTTATTTTGCAGAGTAAAGCGTCTGCTAGAAACGAGCACATCCACGTGATTAGTCCAGGCTCATATTTAGAGTATATTCAAGATAAAAAGCTTTTATCGGCTGTCTGCCTTCGTCAAGATAAGCCGGGTAAAATTTTTGTCCGCAATGCTCGCAGCCGTGAAGAAAAGATCGCCGATACCAAGGCTATGTTTGTTGTTCCTGGCTTTATCGATCCGAATTCTTCCTACGATATTATTTCCGAGTCTTTGACCAAGGCTCAGAATCGACGCGAGGAGTTAGCTTCTCAGCTCAATCCGGAAGAACTTTGGGAACTTTTAGAAGATGAAAGTGACGATCATCTTTGGGGGCTCGATGAAATCTGCGATTTGCTGCTCAGTCGCACCGATCCTGAGGCTATGTCGGCTGCTTATCGCAGCCTAGATAATGACAGTGTTTATTTTTACCGTAAAGGCAGCGGATATATTAGGCGTACAGCTGCCCAGGTGCAGGAAATTTTCCAAAGACGCGACGCTGAAGCTTTCAACCGCAAAGAGCAGGCGGCCTTGAGTCAGTGGGTATCAGAAATTTGGAATAATCCTGTCTCAAATTCTGCTGTGCTTATTTATCCGGAAGAATTTGAGCAATCTGCTAAAAAGCTGGTGCGCGGTTTTGCCGATGTTGCTGTCAACGGAGTTGAATCTCCTCGCTATAAAAAGATTAACGAGCTTTTAAAATCGATTGAAATTACTAGACGGGACGCTCCTTTTCAGTTTATGCTCAAAACCGGTCTGTGGAGTGAGCATGAGAATCTGTCTCTTTACAAGCATAATATTGCCTTACAATTCGATGATGATGAACTGCAAGAAGCTGTAGAATGTACTCGCTTTTTGGACGAAGACGGCAATTCCAAAGTTGATGATGAGCGCCTCGATTTGACCGATTTGCCGTGTGTTACCATCGATGATGACAGCACCACGGATATTGATGATGCCATAAGTTTTGAAGAACTTGAAGATGGAACTTTTAGAGTCGGTATTCATATTGCCGATGCTTCTTACTATGTCAGACCGGAATCTTTAGTAGATCACGCTGCTTTAATGCGCGGTACAGCCATTTATTTGCCCGATCTGAAGGTTCCGATGTGTCCTGAAATACTCTCTGACAGCGTCTGTAGTTTGATTGCTGGCAAAAAACGTCTGTCATTTTCTTTTTTGGTCAATTTTGATGAAGAGTTCAATGTAACGTCATCGAAAATGGTTTCTAGCGTTATCAAAGTGTCCAGGCGTTTAACTTACGATACAGCTAATGAAGAGCTGGAAAAAGGCCATTGGAGCAAGTTACTCAAAATTGTAAGCCGTTTGAAGGAAAAACGACGTGAGAACGGAGCCATGGTGGTACCTTTCCCTCGCGTTAATGTCAAAGTTAAAAATGGTCAGATAAGTATCGAACGTGAGGCTCCTAATTCTCCTTCACAGTTGTTAGTCAGCGAGTTGATGATTTTGGCTAATTCTATAGCTGGTAATTACCTAGCTGAGCATCAAGCTCCGGCCATTTTCCGAAGCCAAGACGCTCCTGAAAAACCGCTCGATGATTTAATAGAAGATTTCGATCCGGTGAAGGCTTACAACTCGCGCCGCTTTTTAAAAAAAGGAGCTATGGGCTTGGCTCCGGCTCATCATACCGGCTTAGGTTTGGACAACTATGTGCAAGTCACTTCTCCTATTAGGCGCTACAACGATTTGCTGATGCAGCGTCAGCTTAAGTCTATGCTCAATAGCTCAGAAGTGACTCCTATATACAGTAAAGAAGAGCTGGGCCGTTTATTAACTTACACTAAACAGTCTGCTGCCGTAGCCGATACTTTAGAGCGCGAACGCAAAAATTACTGGATTTTGCGTTATTTGGAAGAGCATTCCGGAGAAGAGATGGAGGCTATTGTGTTGGCCAACCATCCGGATAAGCATATTGTCCAGCTTTGCGGTTGCCTGCTGGAGAATGAGTGTCCGCATGTACCCGGATGTCCTCTTCCGCCTGGTACTCATATTCACGTGAAAATAGATTTAGTTTGGCCTCGTGACTGCACAGTACGTCTTAGTCCCATAGTGTAAGAAGCACTTTAACTGCACAAAAAAACGGGCGCATCTGTGCGCTCGTTTTTTTAATTGTATTTTAATGATATTTAGTTAAACTGTGGTAGAGCACACTCGTGCAGCGGTAGATTATGCAGAAGAGCCAGTACTAAGCCGTAATTGCTCATGCAAACTTGTTGTTCTTTGGCTCTGGCAATGCGTGAAAGCACGTGACGTCTGTTGAACATGCAGGCGCCGCATTGAATAATTAAATCATAATGGGTAAGGTCTTGCGGAAAATCTTGACCGCTGACAATATCTATGTTTAAATTCGCTCCGAATCGGCGGCGCAGCAGCTTGGGAAGTTTTACTCGGCCTATATCTTCCTGTAAAGGAGCATGGCTGCAGCACTCAGCTATAAGAATTCGGGAGCTTTCTTTCAGTTCGGCCAGTTTATCAGCTCCCTGCAAATAGTACTCTAAGTCGCCTTTATAAGCGGCAAAAAGAATGGAAAAAGAAGTTAGCCGACTATCTTTGGGCTTCAGGTTGTAAACTTCACCGAACGCCTGAGAGTCAGTAATAATTAAATCGGGGGATTTGGCTAAAGAAGTTAAAGTTTCTTTCAAGTTATTAACCGTGGCAGCTGAAACTATACATTGACGATCCAGGAGTTCGCGAATAGTTTGCACTTGAGGAAGAATTAGTCGTCCCTGAGGAGCTTGGATATCTTGGGGCATAACTAAAAGCACTAAATCGCCACTTTTGACTAAATTGCCTAAAATAGTGCGTCTTTCTTGAGGGGTATAAATTTCAATGAGTGATTTTTTTAGTGTTTCTATAGTATCTGGTTGGTGAACACTTACTAAAACAGGTTCGGCTACTCCCAGTTCAGCTAGTTTTGCTTTAATTTGGGCCATATTTTGTTCTGAGGCTCTATCTATTTGGGTAACAACCCAAAGAACACTAATTCCTTTGTTTTTGAAAGTTGTATACCACTCTTTTTCTATGGTCAAATTATCAATGTCAGATTGATTTTCTTTAGCTGCCGATAATAAAATTACGGCCAGATCCGCTTTGTCAGCTGCATTTTTTGTTTTCTGGACGCGTTCGGCTCCTAAAATATCCTCATCATCGTCGAAACCTGCAGTATCAATTAAAATACACGGACCTAAGCCGTGAATTTCCATGGGCTTTGAAACTGGATCTGTGGTCGTGCCGGCACGATCTGATACGATAGCTACGTTTTGTTTAGTTATGGCGTTTACCAAAGAAGATTTGCCGCTGTTGCGTCTGCCAAAAAAGCCTATATGAACGCGATTGGCTGAAGGTGTGCTATTTAATGTTACTGACATAAAAAATCCTTTTTTTAGGGCAAGTCACGAACCGCCGCCAATTAAACAGAACATATTGTTCTAAACTTTGGGCAGTGGTGCGTTATATGTTTGCTGAATAAAAAACATGGAGATAGTTTGTTTTTCAGAAGCGGAAGTCGCGCTGTCCTGCGGCTATTAAGTTTAAACGATCAGCGGTAATCTGACGGACTTTTTCTTTGGGAATAAACTGTAACTGATCATTAATTAATTGCAGGCCTATTTTCTTGGTTTCAGGAGAGGCGTAATCTTCTAAATATTCTTTTAGAGTAAGTAGGGCATTCGGATGGCAGCAGTTCAAAATTTGCTTTTTTTTGCATAATTCCATAAACCGATCGCCGGTGCGCCCTTCACGGTAACAGGCAGTGCAGAAGCTAGGTACGTAGCCTAATTTTATGAGCCAATTGACTATTTCATCGAGGCTGCGCTGATCGCTGACGTCAAATTGAGCCGAGTTGTCGTTAGGATCTTCTTTTTCAACGTATCCGCCTACGCTAGTTCGGGAAGCTCCGCTTATTTGAGAAATGCCCAAGTGTAATAGACGCTCCCGCACTTCTTTGCTCTCCCGGGTAGAAATAATCATGCCGGTATAAGGAACTGAAATGCGGATACAGGCACATATTTTGGCGAAAATATCGTCGCTTATGGCATGTTGAAAAGTGTTAGGATCTATGTCGTCGGCATGTTTAATGCGCGGCATACTGATGGTGTGCGGACCAACTCCAAAAACAGCTTCCAAGTGTTCGGCGTGCATAAGCAGGGCTGCAAATTCGTAGCGATATCCTTCCAAACCAAAAAGTACGCCCAAGCCTACATCATCAATGCCGCCTTCCATGGCTCTATCCATAGCTTCCGTATGATACGAGTAGTTGTGCTTGGGTCCAGTAGGATGCAGAATTTCATAGCTGCTCTTATTGTATGTTTCTTGGAAGAGAATGTAAGTGCCAATGCCTGCATCTTTTAAACGGCGATAGTTGTCTACGCTTGTAGCTGCAATATTTATATTGACTCGACGGATAGCTCCGTTTTTGTGTTTGATGGAATAGACTGTTTGAATAGATTCTAAAATATATTCTAACGGATTGTGAACGGGATCTTCACCAGCTTCCAGGGCTAAGCGTTTGTGACCCATATCTTGGAGGGCAGTTACTTCGCGTACAATATCTTCTTGAGTAAGTTTTTTGCGGGCGATATGCTTATTTTTGAAATGGTAAGGACAATAGAGGCAGCCGTTTACGCAGTAGTTGGATAAGTACAGTGGGGCAAATATGACTATGCGGTTGCCGTAAAAGTCTTTTTTCAGCTTTTCAGCTAAAGCAAAAATTCTCGCTTCAACTTCTGGATCGGTGCAAGCCAACAGTACGGAGGCTTCGCGGTGATTCAGGCCGTGCCATTGCTCAGCTTTAGCTAAAATATCGTTAATTAATGGTAAGTTATGCTTATTGGCTTCGGCATATTCTAAAGAAGCCAGCACTTCCTCATGAGCAATAAACTCGTCGGCTTGGCGCGACTTAGGATTGTACATTTATAACCTCTCTTTTGAGTCAGAAAAAATTACTTTCTCATTAGCAGTAGTTGATCGTTGATAATTATACCATAATACTAAAACATTGCTGAAGTTTTATTAGTTGTTCTCGGCGTCACCTCGCGAGTAGTCTATATAATAGCCAAATTGTTGCAGTTGCTTCTCAAGTTTATGTATACCCTCGGCTGATTCCGTGTTAAGGAAAGCTTTATTGTCGTAAAGAGTGTATTCACCGCGATGCTGCAGGGGAGACAGATTGGGCATAACTACATTGCATCCGCAGTTCAAGCCTAAAATGCGTCCTTGCTCAGATACAGAGGCTACGGCTGTAGTGGAAGGTAGCAGCACTTGGGGTAGCATCAATCTGACTAAAGCCAGACAATTTAGGGTCGTTTCCAATGAGCCGGCTGGATAATCGGCAAATGGAGTATCACGATGGGGAATGAAGGGCCCCAAACCTACCATATGAGGGCGGAATCTCTGAATAAACGCTAAATCGGCAGCTAGACAGTCTAAAGTTTGATAAGGAGAACCTACCATAAAGCCACATCCTGTTTGAAAGCCGATCTTTTTTAAGTTGGCCAGACAGTGCATGCGGTTGTCAAAGTTAGATTCTGCTGATTTTAATTGGGCAAAATGTTCGGCTGAAGCTGTTTCATGGCGCAGTAAATACCGATCGGCTCCGGCGTTAAACAATGTTTGGTAACTGCTTTTAGGTCTTTCTCCTAAAGATAAAGTGACGGCAGTTTGAGGATAAATGGCTTTAATCTTCTTGATAATGTCGACAAGAAATTCATCGCTGAAAACGGGATCTTCTCCGCCTTGTATCACAAAAGTGCTCAGTCCAAGTTCGTGTCCCTGATGGCAGCAGTTCAGAATTTCTTCTTTAGTTAAACGGTAGCGTTTTACTTTTTTATTGGAACGGCGTATACCGCAGTAGAGACAATCGCGTCCACATATATTGGAAACTTCTATGAGTCCGCGCAGATATATAGCTCGGCCAAAAATTTTATCCCTCAGTTGTCCGGCTTGGTGCCGCAAAGAGAGGGCAAAATCCTGGTTTTGTTCAGCTGCTTGCAACAGCGTTAGCCACTCTTCTTCAGTGAAGAGATCAGACTTGCTGTCAGTTGACAAAAGTCTTTCTCTTAACGCTTTAGCCCGAGCATTAAAGGAAATAGTCACCGATTTTCTCCTTTATGATATAAAAAATCGCTTAATAAATTATGATAAATCATATTTTTAAGCGTATAAAACTTTTACTTTAATATCAGGCAGCCGTCCTATTTTTCCAGAAAGGGCATTGATATAGTCGTTAGGCGCATCTAGAGCTACGCTTATTAAGTTTAGGCCCCGATCTTTTTGAGGAAGCCCCATGCGCCCCACAATGTACCGGCTGTACTGATGAAGCAGTTCATTTAATTTTTCAATAGGAGCCGTCGGGCCTACAACTATTGATATAATAGCTAGGCGCAGTCGATTGGACGAAAAATTATCTTCTTTTTTATCGTAATTTTGCAGCTGTTGATCTGGTTCAGAATTCATTAGAATTTCCTTTATTGAAAAAATAGCAGTAGCAAAAAAAACGGCCGCTGACAAATTGTGCGGCGGCCTAGTTAAGCAAACTGTGAATTACTCTGAATTTTTATTCAACTTCAGCAAATTGATCTTTGCCCAAACCGCAAAGAGGGCATTCGAAATCTTCTGGCAGATCTTCAAATTTAGTGCCAGGAGCAATACCTAAATCGGGAGCACCCTTCTCTTCATCGTATTCCCAGCCGCAGGCTTCGCATACGTATTTTTTCATGTGATTATTACCTCCATACAGCAGTACCTTAGACGGTACTTAGAAATTTTATCTTCCCGGTTCAAAAGCGCGGGGAATGGCACCAATATTGCTGAGCTCACGCACATTGGACTGAAGGCCAGCAAATTCAAGCAGCATCTGCTTATCGGGATTGGCGCCTATAGCAAAACTCCAGCGCACAGCTTTCTTGAAAGAATTAAGCGATTTTAAAGCAGTCAACCCTTTTTGGTAGTCATCGGTAGGGCGTCCGTTGGAAATAAGCACCAAAACGGGCGGGATACCTCCTGCTTCTGAGGTGATGTGTTTAATTTGTTCGTAAAGAGCTTCGAAAGCTTTGCCCATTTCGCAGGTACCGCCGCCGAAAACGTTGCTAAGCTTAAAGCGATCGATATCCATAGCCGCTGGAGAAACGAAATAGGCGCCCGTTGAAAAGCGCATAGCTCTGGCTTTCATTTTCATTTTGGGATACAGTGAGTTAGCTTTCTGCAAATCGGGAACGATAGAATTTACAGCCTCAACCACTTTGTTGATTTCGCTTGCAACACTGTCAGAGCAATCAATTAAAAAGAAAATATGCAAACCATTGTTCGCGTTCAAAGCAGACATACCCATTTGAAAATCGTACCTCACTGCATCGCTATTTTTCTTCAGTTCAAAGTACCGCTGGCTCTGAAGATATTTAATCGTACGGTACCACTAAATCATTGTCTTTTCACGTTGTCTAAAAACCTTCCTTCATTTCCATATACTTAGTTTGTTGGATAAGAGGCTGCAGGCAGTCTTTGTACCGTTGGTCCGATGTTAGTTACGCTCAAATAAGTCTTATTTGGGCTTCGGCAACCTTTTATGGGGGAAGTTTTTTCCGAAAATAGAAAGTAGGTAGTTATGGCTGATAATACTGTATACGAAATTGCTTTAAATATTATCCCTGTCAGGATTCGTCCTTGCAAACCTTATCAGGAAAAAATTTCTGATTTCGCCCCCGACGGGCGTCCCCGTTTCGAGTGGGAAACCATGCGTCATAAGAAAATGCTTTATGGCGATATGGCTGTCGATGCTACTTGTGCAGATTGTTCAATAAATATTATGCAGTGCGGTGAAGGCTGCAAAAGTTTAGTTTACGGTTTGGAAGTTTTTCTTAAAGCTGTGGCCTGCTTAGTGCCGGACTCTCTCTGCGCATCTATTAATTTAGAGGCTGAGAATAGGTTCGATGCTGCCCGTACGGTGGAATTGGCCGATGATTTAGCCAAAATTGAGCAAGTGTTTAATACCAGCAATTGGAAAGTAGCTCAGCTTTATGCCTACGATGAGCCGGTTATGGAATATTTTGAAGACGGTTCCTCACATCCGCGTTTTTACCCCTGGAATGCCGAAATACTTCCCTGCATGATCAGCGGTAACGAAGGTTACCAAATTTATCTATGTACTAACGGAATTATAGTAAAGTCTAATTTCGATGAGGGAGGAGCTCACATTTACGAGAAACTGGTGCGCGATGAATCGGGAGTGCGCGGTATTACCAAAGAGGGAGAAGTTGTGACTTTTCAGTCGCTGATGGATCGCTACCCGGAATGGGATAAAGAAGATCCGCGCTCAGATGGCGAGCTGCGTTTTTTGGAATTAAATGCCGGAGAAGTGTTCCGTGATACTTTGGATATGCTAATGGTCTTTACTTCAGTAGCCCGCAATTCCAAGACAGGTTTCACCCTTAACGTAATCTAATCGTATTGTGTATATCTTTAGCGGCGTAGAGAAAATGAAAGGCTTTCCTGCGCCGTCAAATTTTGAGAAGGGAAGAAAATATCTTTATGGGTGAACTGGATAGAATGTGGGCCCCCTGGCGTATGGAAATGATTAAAGCACCTAAACAGTGCGGCTCAGAGTGCTTCTTGTGCGTAAAGCATGCTCAAGACGATGACAAAAACAATTTGGTGCTTGAGCGCGGTAGAACTTGTTACTGCTTAATGAATTTGTATCCCTATAACAACTGCCATCTGATGATTGTGCCTTACCGTCACGGTGGCAATATTATGGAGCTTACTCAGGAAGAAATGCAGGAAATGATGACTATGGCTCAAAACTGGATAGCCGTCATCAAAAGGTCAGCCCATGCTGAAGGCTTCAATGTTGGCATGAATATTGGTCGCGTTTCTGGAGCCGGTATGGCTGAGCACCTTCATTTACACATTGTGCCGCGCTGGAATGGTGATACTAATTTTATGAGCGTTTTCGGCGGTTCTCGAGTGATTAATCAGGCTTTAGAAGAAACTTGGGAAGAACTAAAAAAATGTCGCGGTGAAATGGAAGAAGAAAGAGACGCTCGTTAAGATACTGCATTTTGTATTTACAAAAAAACAGCCCTCCTCATGTGGAGAGCTGTTTTTTTTGTTATATGTTGGCCGGGCAGTTCGAGCTTTGCGTTTTAAATGCGTCGACTTTGGGCATCGATAAGTTGAAGTTTAGCTATGGCTAAGCCTCCTTGGGCAATGCGCTTAATCCCTTGCCAGTTAGTCATCTTTTTCAGAGTGTGGTAAATTTTCATAGGATCGAAGTAGAAGTCGCGGTTGATCTCTTTGAAAATAGAGAGCAACTCTTCGCGACTCATATACTGATTCCACATAGTCGGAATCTGCTCGGCCGTTTCTGCAGTCGGGGTGAGCATAAAACGCTTCCAGATATCTGGATCCCACAATTTTAGATCGGCACCGCGCTGCCATAAAGGAGTATCTGGGTACGGACTGGTGATGGCATAGACTACATATTCTGGGTCGAGCTGGTAGACAAAATCGACAGTTCGCATAATGTCGTCACGATTCTTTTCAGCCGGTGTGCCGATCATAATATAGGCACAGCCGCACATATCAAGCTCTTTACACCATTTAAATACTTGTCTGGCTTTTTCAGGCTTCATGAAGGTTTTACCTAAAGCCTGAAGTCCTTCGGGTGTTCCGCTCTCTACGCCGAAATGGCCGCGCATGCAGCCGGCTTCACGGGCTATTTTCAGCATTTCATAAGTTGTGCCGGCAATGGTGCCCTTGAAAGCCCAATACATTTTCAACTTGCGACGCAGAATTTCTTGGGAAATTTCGACAACGCGCTTGGTGGGAGCATTGAAAATATCGTCGACGAAGAGCACTTCTTCAATGCCCATATCTTTGCATACTTCCATTTCGTCGACAATGTCTTTTACGGTTCGCGAAGCAAAAGCAGCCGTAGAGAGGCAGAATTTGCATCCTTGAGGACAGCCACGAGAGGTAACTATTGTGGTGGAACGCAGTCCGAGCATGCCCGGGGTATAATACTCGTCAAGATTTATACCCTCACGATCCGGCATGGGAAAACGGGATAAATCTTTATTGAGTGGGCGAGCCTCATTGCGGGAAATAGAGCCGTCAGCATTCTTGTACCAAATTCCTTTTATGTTTGCTGCTTCTCCCTTACCGTCGAGATAGTCGATCCATTCGGAAAAAGCTTCTTCAGCGTCGCGTTCGAAGCATATGGAATCTACCCCGGAGAGAGAGATGGCCTCTTCTGGAAAACGCATAGCATGAGGGCCGCCCAAAATTACGTGAATAGAACTGTTGACACGCTTAGCCGATTTGACGCACTCATGAACATCGATAAGATTGTGAGTCATGGTGGTAATGCCCACTACCTGAGGATCGTAATCGCGTATGCGCTGTTCTATCTGGGCTTGTGACAAAAGATCGCAGTTGGCATCTAAAATTTTTACCTCGTGGTTGCTGTGGGCTTTGATGTAAGCGGACAAATACATAATGCCCTGCGGAGGGAAGAGATGCTGATCTTTGCCGTTAAATATATCCGGCACACCACACCATATGGAGTTGATGCGGGGAGCATTGATGAGCAGTATTTTCATATTGTTAGTTCTGCCTCAAACCGTTTTTCCAAAAGTACATAATTGTCAGAATTGGTTCTCTTCAGATGACGGGCTTATGTTTCCTCCCACTCTAAGCCGATTTGCCAAAAAAAAAGCCTAAAAAATAAGATATCGCTCTCAAGGGGGAGAATTTTGGAAACTTACAGAAAAGGAAGGAGTTTAATGAATTGTCAGTTTCAGTATTGAAAGGGGTTCGATATGTCAGAGTGTAAAATGACCCGCTTAGGCGACGTTTGTTCTTTCCAGGGCGGAGTGAATATCGATCGCAGTTTGCTTAATGAAGACGGAACTGAGGGGGTTCCTGTCATTCTGCATAGCGACATTGAAAAAGGACAAGTTTCTACTTACTATACCGGCGAATACACCCAAGAACAGCTTGTCCGCCGCGGAGAGTATCTAGTATCGCTTACAGATCGCCTTTCCATCGAAGCTTGGAGTGGCGAGGAAGCTCTTTACAGTCATCATTTCTGCCGTTTATGCCCTGATACTGCTGAGTTAAATCCTTTATATATGGCTTACGCTCTTTCCTATATATTCAGCAGACTCGAAGATAACGAAAATATCGGCGTGCTTGAAGACGGCGTTTCCATTGATGACTTAGCCGAGACGGTTATTCCTTTGCCTGGTTTGACTGAACAAGAAAGAATTGCCAACGTTCTGCATAGTGCCTGCGATTTGAGCGAGCTGCAGTTTGACCAGCTCGATAAATCGGAAGAACTTCTTAACGATCGTTTTGTAGAACTTTTCGGCGAAATAGAAGTAAATGATCGCGGCTGGGAGACTAAGCCTTTGGGAGCTCTGACCGAACGTTTGAAATCTCGTTCTCTTTTAGCTAAAGACAGAGTGTCCGGAGAGTATCCTTATTACGACTCTACCGGTGTGGTCGATTACGTCGATGAGTATCTTTTCGATGAAGATCTTCTTCTGGTGGCTAAGGTAGGCTCGGTGCTTACCTCTGGGGAAATTCCTATTGCTAAAGCCGTGCATGGTAAAATTTGGGCTAGCGATTTAGTACACGTACTGAGAATTAACCCCGATGCGGGGGTAATTCCTGAGTATTTGGAGATGGTTATAAACAGCATAGATATTGCTCCAAGTTTGCGCGGTGGTGTGATGCCTAAGCTCACTAAAGCTTCCTTAAATGAGCTTATTATTCCCGTACCGCCTATGGAGCTTCAGTTAGAGTACAAGGGGTTCCTTGGCACCATAGTTGAACAATGTGAGAAAACGGCCCAGCGTATTGCCGAAACTGATCAAATTTGTCACAGCCTTAATCAGCGCTACTTTGAGAGTGCTATGAGCTACGAATAAATTGTCCCCATGGCTCAGCTGTTTTATTTCATATTTATGAATTGGGGCGGCTGGGCCTTTTTGCAGTTTAGGCAGTGCTGCGGCGTATAGAATTGAAAGCAAATTTACTGTCAGCTAGAACCGAAGTTTTTTTACGGTCAATATACTTTTTGTATTCTCTCGCTATTGGCAAAAACAAATTTATGTAGTAGCATGTGCAAGTAGAAGTATTCTTGTAATATATGCATACAAAGGCAATTTATTACGGGAGAATCCCATTTTTAGCCAAAATAATTAGCTTTCTTTTATTCACGGCGGCCTGTTTTAAGGTGTTATTTAATGTTTTTTTGTCGTATGATAACGGAAAGCTGGGCTCTGATTAGTCCTGGGCGCGGCAGTCTTGGCTGACAAGAGAAAACGGCACTTTGGCGGTATTCAAAAAGGTTTCCGGTGCTGTTTTAGTTATAACAAGAGAAAAGTTTTAGTGGATTCAATTTAACGATACGTTTGCAGAAAGAATCTAGTGACCGGCTTAATCGGTTCGGTTTTGTGCGCTGCAAAGTGTGGTCTTTGTTGTATTCACGTTGTAAATATACAAGAATTGTTTTATTAGGAGTTGTGAAATATGGATAAAGCTCATGAGAAATTGCCAGTCATGACATCCTATGATCGTTACTTATGGTGTAAAGCTGCCCATCACAAGGCGTATATCCGCATGGGAGCTCATTTGGCTACTTACGGGGGACAGAGCGGTGTTCATTTTGCCGTTTGGGCTCCTAATGCCGAGCGGGTTTCGGTGATTTGCGATTTGAATAAGTGGACTCCCGATGTAAACCCTCTTATTTTCTGCGACGCTACCGGAGTTTGGCAAGGTTTTATTCCCGGCTTAAAAGAGGGTGATTGCTATAAATACGCTATCAAGCCTCACCAGGATATTATTTTGGAAAAAGCGGATCCCTATGCTTTTGCCACAGAGCCGCGTCGTGAAGGAACCGACTGGGGGAAGGCTTCCGTAGTTTGGGAAGTAGCCAAGTATCAATGGCATGACAGTGAGTGGATGGCCCAAAGAGCTAGTAATGATATTCGCCGCCAGCCCATGAACATTTACGAATGTAATTTAGGATCCTGGAGGCGCAAAAACGGCGTATCTTACCTGAATTACGAGGAAGTTGCCGATTATCTTGTACCGTACCTCAAAGAGATGGGCTACACTCATGTTGAGTTTATGCCGCTTACAGAGTATCCATATGATGGATCTTGGGGCTATCAATCAACCGGTTACTTCGCTCCTAGCAGCCGTTTTGGCACGCCTGAACAGCTTATGTATCTTATTGATAAGCTGCACTGCAACGGTATAGGCGTTATTCTTGACTGGGTACCTGCTCATTTCCCCAAAGACGCTTTCAGTCTGGCCAGATTTGACGGCAGCTGCCTCTACGAGCATGAAGATCCCCGTCAAGGTTGTCACCCTGAGTGGAATACTTACATTTTTAACTACGGACGCAACGAAGTACGCAACTTCTTAATTTCTTCCGGTCTCTTCTGGCTGGAGTGCTACCATGTTGATGGTATACGTGTCGATGCCGTGGCTTCCATGCTTTACTTAGATTACGGCAAACAAGGGGAAGGCAACTGGATTCCTAATAAGTATGGCGGTCATGAGAACCTGGAGGCAGTATCTTTCCTGCGCGATTTCAACAGTGCCGTGGCTAAAGAGTGTCCCGGATGCTTCACGTGTGCCGAAGAGTCCACTTCATGGGCTCACGTTACAGGGCCGGTCGATGAAGGAGGTCTAGGGTTCACCTTTAAGTGGAATATGGGCTGGATGCACGACGTCCTCGACTTTATCTCCCAAGATCCCATTTACCGCAAGTTTAAGTACGATAAATTAACTTTCGGTATGCTCTATCAGTACAGTGAAGATTTTATTCTGCCTTTCTCACACGATGAAGTCGTGTATGGTAAGCGTTCCTTGCTGAACAAAATGCCTGGTGATGAATGGCAAAGTTACGCCAATATGCGTACTTTGTACGGGTATATGATTGGCTATCCTGGCAAAAAGCTCAATTTTATGGGCAATGAGTTTGCTCAGTGGAATGAGTGGAATTTTAACCAATCTCTTGATTGGCATCTTCTCAATGAAAAGCCTCATAAACAAATGCAGGAATGGTGTGCGGCTGTCAACCGTTTTTATAAAGAGCATCCGGAACTCTGGGAACTTGATGACAGCCAGGGCGGCTTTACTTGGTTGCAGTGCAACGACCCCGCGAATAGTGTAGCCGTTTTCGTACGCTATCCCTTAGGACGAGGCAGTATCGTTATGGTAGCTTGCAACTTCACTCCTGTTCCTCGCCGAGGATATAGAATCGGCTTGCCAATTGAAGTGGAAGGAAGTTTGAGACTGGAATTAAACTCCGACGATTCGCGGTACGGCGGTAGCGGATACGAAGTTTGCAGTGAGTTAAATTCCCAGCCGGTGCCTTTTGGCTCTCATCAACTTTCTTTAGAGTTGACTTTGGCTCCTTTGTCTTGCATGTTCTATACCGCTCAGGTGCGTCGCGATAATGACGGTATCGCTGCTGACGATTCGGAAAACTCTAAAGAAGAAGCTGCTCCTGTCATTTCTGTCGATTCTTCTTTTATTGAAAATGACGAAAAGGCTTCCGATGACGATCGGGCTAAAGTTATTTTTAATCATGAGCTTAAATAAGGCTTCTGCCGAAAAATAAGCAAGAAATAGGGGTGAGACTTCCGAAGTTACTCCCGAGTTATGCAGATGTCCCTGTATAATTTCGGTGAGAACTTTTGGAGGTCTTAATTTTTTATGAAGTATAATTTGGCCAATCGTATGAATTTTATAGTCGCCTCGGAAGTTCGAGAAATACTAAAGGTTACCGAGCGTCCTGAAATTCTTTCGTTTGCTGGCGGTCTTCCGGCTCCCGAATTATTCCCTTACGAGGAACTGTCAAAGCTTTCTGCTGTCATTCTGCACGAAGAAGGTGTTCGCACCTTGCAGTATGCCACCACTGAAGGCTACACTCCGCTGCGCGAGTGGATTATCAGTCGCCTTAACAATTATTGGGGAATGCATATTGAAGGGCTGGATAATATTGTCATTACCAGCGGCTCTCAATCTGGTCTTGACTTGGTTTCCAAATTATTTATTGATCAGGACGACGTCGTTTGGTCTGAAGCTCCTACCTATATGGCAGCTTTAGCAGCTTTTCGTATTTGTGGAGCTAAATTTGAGGAGATGGAGTGCGATGATGACGGAGTTATTATTGAGGAAATAGCCAACAAGTTAAAAACCAAGCGTCCTAAGTTCGTCTATGTGATTACCAATTTCCAAAATCCTTCCGGACGTACTTGGAGTATGGAGAGACGGCGTAAGTTTATGGATCTCATGACTGAATATGAGATTCCGGTAGTTGAAGATAATGCTTATTATGAGCTTAATTTCGACAATACCGAGCACTGCTCTCTCTCTCGCTTCGACACTAAAGGATTAGTAGTCTGCTTGGGAAGTTTTTCTAAAGTTCTCTGTCCTGGTTTGCGTGTAGCCTGGATTACTGCTTCCAAGGAACTTATTCGTAAATTGGTTATCTTGAAGCAGGCAACCGACTTGCAAACTCCTGTCCTGAATCAGATGCTTATCCATCGTTATCTCATGAACAACGATTTCAACGAGCGCCTAAGGTTAATAAGAAGTATTTACAAAGAACGGCGCGATGCCATGGTTAGTGAATTAGAGGTTTCAGCTCCGGAAGGAGTGTCTTTTACCAGGCCTCGGGGAGGCATGTTTGTTTGGATTGAACTGCCTGCAGATATTAATGCCAAAAAACTTTTACAAAGATGTCTCACTCATCATGTAGCTATGGTTCCAGGCGATTCTTTCTATCCAGTTACTCATAAGCCCAATATGGCTCGTTTTAACTTCTCCAATTTGCCTCCTGAAACTATTCGTCATGGAGTCCGTGTTTTGTGCGATTCTATAAGAGAAGAGATGGCAGCTGTGAGAAATGCATAATTTTTCTTGACTGCTTGAGCAGACTGGCTGAAAATTATTTTTTAGCTCGGTCTGCTCCAATTTTTTTTGATATTGATTAAATTATGAAGAAAAAAGTTGTTGTTATATCGGGTTCCGTTGTTGTCGCGTTGATTATTCTTTTTATAGCTTTTTATTACGGCTACTGGAAGAATACTCCCGTTTATTCTTTAACTTTAGTGAAAACTGCTATAGAAAATCACGATTGGCAGTCTTTTGAGGCTAGAGTCGATTTAAATAGTTTGCTTGGAGATGCTTACGACGACGCTACCGATTCTTTAATTGAACAGCAGCTAGGCAAAAATGATCTTCTGTCTTTAGTAAAGGGACAGAAATTTCTGAAAAATGCCGCTAATTTAATCAAAGATAAGGCGATTAAGGCGGCTGAAAAACGCATAAAACGCTATGTCACTGGTGAAGACGGCAATGAGCTTGCCGAACGTTCTGGATTTAAAAATGTAGACTTCACTTTTTTTGATAGTTTTGGATTTGGCGCCGCTGTAGTTGAATATACGGTGGTAGAAAATAAAGCTGCTGTAATGGGAGTAAGATTGTATCCTGTAGGATTTTCCAATGAGCTTATTATGCAGCTGGAAATGCAGAACGAAAACGGAATTTGGCGTCTAAAGCGCATTAAAAATTTGAAAGAACTGTTGGATGCCTTGCAAAAGAATTCCGCCGCAGAATCGGCTGCGGCTAAGTAAAAATTAAGAGTGGTACAATTGACTGATAGTTAGCGTAGGTGCAACCCCGGGCGGTAACACAGAGCATATAATAAGTGTTACTCCCGGTTTATACTATTTGGAATGATGAAGTAGAATAAAACGCGGTCCTTCTGCACCATTTTTTCCGGTGGGTATAAAACCGATCTTTTGCAGTACGCGCATAGATGCCGTATTATCGGGAGCCGTTTCTGCTTCTATGGCCCGCACCTCTTTTTGACGCAGGGCCCAGTCGCAAAGGGCTTGAGCACCTTCAGAGGCGTAGCCTTGTCTTTGATATTCGTTGTTTATGCCGTAGCCTATTTCAACTACTCCGTTTTGAGCCGGCCCTTTGAATCCGACATCGCCAACTTTTTGACCGTTAGAACGAAGATACATTTTCCATGAGGTATACCAAAGGTAATTTTGGTAATGTTCCTCACATCCGGAGAGCATTTCCTGATAAGCTTGGCTTAGCTCAGGAACAATATCCCTGTATATGACAGTCAGCTTGGCTAGCTCTTCTAAACTCATAGGCTCAATAAATAATCTGGCCGTTTCCAGTTTAATCATTGGTACTCCTTTCAGTCAGACTTTTTTTACGCATAGAGCTTTATATACGTCTCTCTTAAAATTTTCCATTTAACGTAATTATAATTAGGCTCTTTCAAGGGAAGTACACCACAATCTAAGAAACAGAACAACAGTAAGAAAAGTTGAGGTATTTGTATGCTTGACCATACTGTATACAGCGAGTATGTAAAAATTTTACGTGAAGAATTGGTAGAGGCTATGGGCTGCACCGAGCCTATTGCTTTGGCCTTTGCCGGTGCTAAAGCTCGCGAAGTTTTGGGAGACATTCCTGAACGTATTATGGCTGAATGCAGTGGCAACATGTTAAAAAATGTTCGTTGTGTCGTTATTCCTAATTCCGGGGGCATGGTTGGCATTCAAACTGCCGTTTGGCTGGGAGTATTGGGTGGTGATGCGTCGGCAGGTATGGAAGTATTAAAAAATACCGACGACAAGGCGCGCTGTCTGATGCGTGAACAGGTCAAAGCTGAAACCTGCCAGGTTAAGCACCTGGAATCGAGTGTACCTTTGCATATTAAAATTGAATGCTTCAAAGGTCAGAATAGCGTAAAATTGGAGATCCGCCATTCACATACCAATATAGTCAGCATTATAAAAAATGGGGAAGTTATCTTCAAAAAGGATGACGACGAAGAGTACAGCGCTCCCGATCCTGCAGATAGATCTTTGTTGAATTTGCCCGATATTAAAGAATTTGCTGATACAGTAAAAATCGATGATATAAAAGAACTTATAGACAGACAGATCAATTGCAATATGGACATAGCTTATGAAGGAATGTCTGGCAATTTTGGGGTCGGCCTAGGAAGAGTCATAAAAAAATCGTATCCGGAAGGTGTTGCTTCCCGCATAAAAGCTTATACTGCAGCTGCTTCGGAAGCTCGTATGGGCGGGTGTGAAATGCCTGTGGTCATCAACTCCGGAAGCGGAAATCAGGGTATAACTTCCTCTGTACCAGTCATTGTTTACGCTAGAGAAAATAATTTCTCTCGTGAAAAACTTTATCGCGCTTTAGTTTTTTCCAATTTAATGACCGTTTATCAGAAGAAATTTATAGGCTGTCTTTCGGCTTTCTGCGGAGCTGTGTCAGCTTCTTGTTCAGCTGGTGCCGCTTTAACTTATATAAACGGCGGAACTTTAGAAATGCTGGCTGCCACTATAGATAACACTATGGCTAATATTCCCGGTATTTTGTGCGATGGTGCCAAAGTAAGTTGTGCTGCCAAAATAGCTACCAGCTTAGATGCGGCCATTATGTCTCATTATATGGCTATGAATGGAAGTAACTATACAGCCCATACTGGCATTCTTCAAGATCAGGCTGATCATACTATAAGTTCTGTTGGTTACATCGGCAGGGTTGGCATGATGCAGACTGATAAAGAACTTATCAATATGCTTCTTTCTGATAAACAGAATTAGAATGAGCTCTTAGTCTAAAAGACGCGCTGCCTCCGAAAATATTTCCAGAGGCAGCGCGTCTTCCGATTTATTTTTTATCTACAATTCGTATAAGTTAGTTACGATCCGTACTACTTTTAATGAATTTAAAGCCTTCAGTTCCCTGCATACTGTCAATAATTTTGACTATGTCGTAATCCAGATTTTGGCAAACATTTTTTTGGGCTTCATCCATTTTAGGAATATACGCTGCTATATTTTGATTTTTTCTGATGCTTATATATATATCGTTGCGGTTTGAGGCTTCAAGTTTGCCGGCTTTTAAGCAGCTGTTGTCATTTGTCGGAAATTCTAAATAATTATCTTCTATAGTTAAGAAGTTTATCGCTTGACCATTTATTTTGCTTCTAAAAGTAATATGATAAGGTTCAAAGATTGCTTCAATTGGGCCAATCCAACTTTGGGGAAGAAGGCAGCTATAACCGTGTCCTTGGAAATTTGTTTCTGATATAGGGCGGCAATTGATCATATTAAAAAGAGTGTTGCTTAGAATATGAAAGTTCTTGGGCGTGTCATTGTGTCCGCAGGCTGTAATTTTAGTTCCGTCTTTTAATACGCACAAGAAAGAAAACGAACTGCCGTCGAGTGTGCTGTTGTCTGAACCTTTAAAACTGTTCCAAGTTTTTATTTGCAAAGTATCAAGAAGTTTGGCCAGCTGATGATAAGTTGCCTTTGAACCTTGTAAACTGTTGCAAACGTACTTATTCTCGATTTCTTGTTGTTTTTCTTCACAAAAATAAGAGGAGAGTAAATAATTTTCCATACACACCCCTTGGTCTGTCTTGACGATACTGTAAGTATTCAATTCATTTGTTGAGCCTTGAAGTACAAGTTCGAGCGATTGGAAATCTAGAACAATATGGTCAGATGTTTTTTCCAGTGTCGGTTTTGCTTGCTGCAGACTTTTTTCTTTCTTGCAGGCTGCTAAAAATAAGCACATAACGGCACATGTTATCAGCATGGCAGATACAAAAACAAGTTTATCTTGATGCATTTTTTGCTAAATCTAACTTTCTTAGTTATGCTACTATTTTTTTTATAGTTTTTTTGGGGCCTGCTTAAAATTTAAAAAAGAGTTTCCAGAAGTCAGACATAAGTTATGGAAGAAAATGTTTCGGTTGAGAAGCTATTGTCTGCTTGACAACAGGTGGTGCGCCCATAGAGACAATTCGCAAATACATAGAAAGTCAAGGCAGGCGATTATGGTGAATTAGGCATATCGATACAGGCTCTATCCGACAACCGAACAGAAAATCATATTTGCCATGACCTTCGGTTGTGCCAGATTCATCTACAACATCCTTCAGCCAAGGAAATTCTTCCTTGTACCGTGCAGGTGTATTGTTCAGCTTCTTGCCAGTTTCCTTGTAATAGTCAAGCCGGTCGCCAAGTATCTTGTTGACATGCCTCATATTCCACTAATAATCAGAAAGGTTATGTCAGGATTGATGGTAATAGAGTCAGATTACCTAAGGCAGGATGGGTAAAGCTCTGCCGCTTCCGATGAGAAGGATGCCATATACAATGAAAAAAACATAAATATTGAGGTTCAAAATGGTTGACAAAGAAAAAATTATGTTTTAGTATAACTGAGTAGTCGCGATAATGCGACGCAGGTTTTGACAACAGTAGAAATTATTGGAAACGAAAGCAATTTCGTTGAGTGAGATA
>JBJEGC010000027.1:0-91524 GCA_051874695.1 Candidatus Bruticola sp. | reverse complement strand
GAAAAAAAATATCCGTTTTTTGCTTTTAAACCTAAAGGGCTTACGGCAGCACACGACGCGCGCGGACACTGGAAGGCTAAAAATTGAGGACAGGCGCACAGGCCCAACGACAAAAGGCGGCAGCTCACAGCGCGCGCGGACATTGAATAAGGCGCAGACAAAATAAAAAAACCTGCAGTATCGGAAGTATACCACAGGTTTACTACAGCTTAAAAACGCTTACTTACCGTCGCGCTTTTCTCTGTCTTTGCGCTGCTTAGCTCTAGTAGCCGGATCGAGAACGGCTTTGCGCATACGCAAGCAATGAGGAGTTATTTCTACCAATTCATCATCGGCAATAAACTCCAGACACTGCTCGAGAGTTAATTTGCGCGGCTCATCCAGGCGGACAGCTTCATCGGAAGTTGAAGAGCGCATATTAGTTACATGCTTCTTCTTGCAGGCGTTAACATCGAGATCGTTAGGTCGACAATGCTCACCCACAATCTGACCGGTGTAAACTTCCTCACCAGGAGAAATAAAGAAAACACCGCGATCTTGCAAATTAAATAAGGCATACGAAGTAGCAGTACCCGTTTCACCGGTAACTAACGATCCGCGAGTACGTCTGGCAATTTCACCGCGATAGGGGCCATAACCAGCAAACAGATAGTTCATAACACCGTAGCCTCTGGTAATAGTAAGACACTCGGAGCGGAATCCAACTAAACCGCGAGCGGGAATAGAAAACTCCAGATGGAGCCGACCGCTGCCACTTCCGGTCATGTTTATCAAATCACCTCGCCTGGCACCAACCTTCTCCATAATCGGTCCCATGCACTCTTCAGGAATATCTATAGTCAAATTCTCGATAGGCTCCAAGAGCTCACCATTAACTATCTTGGTAATTACCCTGGGAGCGGTGACCGACAGTTCATAACCTTCACGGCGCATAGTTTCCAACAAAATTGAAAGATGGAGTTCACCGCGTCCGCAAACTTCGAAAGAATCGGTTGTACCTTCAACAGGCTTAACCCTTAAACCGACATTGCGCTCTGCCTCACGCATAAGGCGGTCACGCAGTTGGCGAGAAGTTACATACTTTCCGTCACGTCCGGCAAAAGGACTGTCAGTCGCCATAAAAGTCATGGCTAAAGTAGGTTCTTCAATATCGAGACCAGGCAAAAAGTCCGGATTTTCTATCTCGGTAATAGTATCTCCCAAAGCTACATCGGGCAAACCGGTCAAAGCCACAATATCGCCTACCGAAGCGGTCTCCACGGGCTTCTTACTCAAACCGACATATCCCATAACCTGGCCGATCTTGCCGTTGTGACATTTATCTGCAGCCGTTCCGTAGCAAATGCTCTTAGTGGGAGCAATTTGGCCGTTTATAATGCGACCGATCGCTAAACGCCCCACATACTCATCGTAATCCAGATTACTGACTTGCATCTGCAACGGAGCATCAGGATCGCCCTTGGGGCAAGGAATATGTTTTATAATGGTCTCATAAAGAGGCTGCAAATTTTCAAAAGGACCATCAGGACTGTAGGAAGCTACCTGTTTGCGGGCGGAAGCATAGACTACAGGAAAATCTATCTGATTGTCATCAGCTCCCAAGTCGATAAAAAGCTCCAATACTTCATCGACAACTTGCTGCGGGCGAGCGTCGGGACGATCTATTTTGTTAACAACTAAAATAGGAGACAAACCTGTCTCCAAAGCCTTTTTCAATACGAAGCGAGTCTGAGCCATCGGCCCTTCAAAAGCGTCAACTACTAACAGACACCCGTCAACCATACCCAGAATGCGCTCAACTTCACTAGAGAAGTCGACATGTCCAGGTGTATCTACAATATTTAAAGTTACATCACCATACACAACAGAGGTATTCTTAGCCAAGATGGTAATACCGCGCTCGCGCTCTAAATCGTTAGAGTCCATAACGCGCTCAACAACATCCTGTCCGGCCCTGAAGGCTCCGGCCTGTCGCAGCAAGCCGTCCACTAAAGTGGTCTTTCCATGGTCGATGTGAGCAATAATTGCTAAATTTCTTAAATCTTTGCGTTCCATAGCGCGATATTATACTCCAAAAAACAACAAATAGTCTAGTCTTTTTAGTTTTTGACGATCTATCTTTTCAAAAACCCAGGCAAAAAAATACTCTCTATGCTAACCGCTGCCTTTTCAAAAGGGAAGATAGCGCAGAATACAAAAGTACTACTCCTCAGTTTTTTGGCCACTTAACATGTAGGAGATTTTAATTTATTGTGAGTCAGGTATGCTTAATAACGGGCGCTTCTTCAGGAATAGGAGCCGCCACTGCACGCGCTCTTTTGCAGCTAGGCTGGACAGTTTACGGAGCAGCCCGACGTCAGCCCCCCATGGTCGAACTGATTAAGCTGGGCATGCATCCTCTGAGCCTCGATGTAACCTCACCCGACTCCTGCGCTTCTTGCGTGGGCAAAATAATAGAAGAAAAAGGACGCATAGACGCCCTGATCAATAATGCCGGTTATGGCTCATACGGAGCTTTTGAAGAGGTTAGCAACGAAGAAGCTCACCGCCAGTTTGAAGTAAACGTTTTCGGTTTGGCCTCTATGACCAGAGAGGTACTGCCCTTTATGCGTCAACAGCAAAGCGGACGTATTATCAATATATCATCTATGGGAGGACAAATTTATACTCCCATGGGCTCATGGTATTACGCCTCCAAACGAGCTGTAGAAGCTCTATCGGACAGTATGCGCCATGAAGTAGCCCCTTACGGCATAAAGGTAGTTCTGATTGAACCTGGCGTAATCCGTTCAGAGTGGTCGGATATAGCCGTAAATAAAATGAAGCAAACTTCGGCTCATGGACCTTATTCCCAAATATGTGCCAAAATGGAAAAGGTATTAAAACTAAATTACAGCGATGCTCTGGTCGGCTCTCCCGATTATATTGCCAAACTGGTGGTAAAAGCTCTCCACGCCCGCGCCCCTCAGCTGCGCTATGCCGGCCCTCTCGACGCCAAAGCCTTGCTTTTCTTTAAAAAATACACTCCAGATTGGCTCTTCGATGCCGTAGTAGGCATGATATGCACTTAGACAGCTCAGGCACCCCCTCGCAGGCAGAACAAAATAAGAACGGCGCAACCGATATCTTAAGTAGCCGTTCTGAAGCTTTTACGTCATCACTAAGCACTATTCCGACACTCAAAGAAGTAAAGCGATCAGGTTGGCTGCGAGTGGGGCTAAAACATCCGGAAAGTAGCGCCGACCATAGTTGGGGAACAGCGGCTTTGGCTCTGTCCTTGTGTCCGGACAGCCTGGATAGACAAAAAGTACTAGAAATGGCTCTAGTTCATGATTGGGCCGAAGCCTGCGTAGGCGATATTACTCCGTACGACCGCGTGCTTCCTCAAGATAAGGCTCGCCGGGAAGAAGAAGCGTTCCGCCAAATATGTCATCCGCTGCCCAACGGCTCCCTCATGGCTGAACGTTTTGCCGAATATCAGAGCTGCTGTACTCTAGAATCGCAATTTGTACATGCTTTAGACAAACTAGAAATGGCTCTGCAAGCTAAATTCTATGCTGCTCACAATTCTCAAATTTCTTTTACAGAATTTATTGAATCAGCCCGCGCTTACATTAAACACAAAATAGAGTCCCCCTCCGCTCAGGCTCTGCTATCCTTGCTTCCCTCGGAAGCAGCAGGTAAATAAAATTTTCGATGCTCCCTACTTTGCGTTAAGAGGCCGCTTAGCTATTGCATTGGCAGATGAGTCTACTGCCGCAGCTTGCCCGCCTACAATACCCTTATGCAGAAGATAAGCTAACAGAAGCCAAACGACCGCCACGCTAAATGAAAGAGCGTAGCCGGGGCAAGAATTGGCATAAACCAATAGGGCTAAAACAAACGGAGTATAGATGTACATAAGCTTAGAAGCTGCCAAACAGGCGCACGACCAAGAAGCAAAGACCGCACCAACTACAAAACTAAAGTTTATCAGCCCTTCAGGATAAGCCGTTTCCCAGCCGGTTTTGTATAAATTAAGCGGATTCTGCAAAAAAGCCCAAACAAAAATTCCCACCGCCGCACATAAAGCTACAGCAGCAAAATTTATTAAACCGGAACGCAGCAAAGCAGCAGGCCATTTCATGCTTTTTTTTTCTAAAAATGACCTCCTAAAGCCTGCTTGGTAGCCCTTTTAACCAACTTCAGATCTATATACATAGATAAACTTAATATTTATTGAATTAAATTAATTAAAATAAAAACTTTGCAAAAATATAGTACATAAACAAATAAAAAAATTATCAATATTTTTAATAAGGTATATACAATATAATATTAATTTTACTATCAATTTATACTACACAAACGCGACATTTTTGGTATAATATACCTGTATACTGAACACACAGCTAAAGACTCAGCATATGAAAGAGCCTCAATAATAATGTATATAGGTATAGACGCAACTTTTCTGCCCAGGGATCACAGAGGTATGGGCATGGTGGTCAGAAACTTTCTGCAAGGATACCAAACTGTAAAATCAAATTACGATAAAATTTGTTTTCTGTCTTTCAAGCCCCATTTATTGGAAGACATAAAACAAGAAATCGGTCATTTGGGAGAATGCCTTGCTTTCAAAAATGCTCCCGACAATTTAGACGTCTGCTGGTACCCCTGGGATCGTATTGACATTCCGCTACCTTGCGCCAAAGTTTTAACTGTTCACGACGTCACTTTTTGGAAAAAATGCTCGTTTTTTAGGGCTTACCGGAATTGGAAAAGGCTCTCATCCTGTCTAGAATATGCCGTAGCGACTTCAGAATACGTCAAAAATGAAGAATTTGACCGTACTTTCGGAGACGAGCACAAAATTTTGACTGTCTGCTATAACAGTATTTGTTCAATTTTCTTCCGCGATCAAGCCCGCACGCTCAGCAATAATCAGGAAGGCCGTCTGCAATATTTAAATAAACACACCCAAGGAGCACCTTTTATATTTTTTGTAGGCAATCCCTATGACCAAAACAAGAATTTCCTCCAGCTGCTTCAGGCTTTCGACCACATAAAAGATGAATTTCCTCACAAAATTTTAGTTGCAGGCCCTGAACCACAGTATAAAATTGGCTTGCGCGAGAAATTATTTCCCTCCCCATCCGATCTGTATATACAAAGTATACAAAAACTTACAGATAAACTAAGCCACCGTTTAATTTTCTCCGGTCAGCTTACTCAGGAGGAAATAACCGAACCTTATTCTTACTGTGATTGCCTGGCTGCCGTTTCCACCTACGAAGGCTTCTTTTTGCCCTTGGCCGAAGCCATGAGCTGTTCTTGTATTATTTTAAGTTCACAGTGCGCCGCCTTGCCTGAAGTGGGAGGCTCGGTTCCTTTTTATTACGATCATAACAGTACACAAGATCTAATTGAAAAATTGCGCTTCATACTCACAAACAGACGAACCGAAAAATATCAGAATCTGTTTATGGAAAAAATAAAACAAGGCTTAAAACGAGTTCAACAATTTACCCCGGAAATAAATGCCCGAAATATGCTGAATATTTTTACTAAAGCTGTGCAAAAACATATGCGAAGTCAAAAATAAGGTTCTATCTACCTAAAAAAGCAAGATTTTTTTAGAGATAGGTAAAATAACCTCACGTTTCAAGGGAGGCTGTCTAAAATGAACTTAATAGAATATGAAAAAGCGGCGGCGATATGTCGTTCCTTTGCCGGATCCCGCCTGTTAGTAGTAGGCGATTTAATGCTCGATTATTGGGTTTGGGGTACAGTCTCGCGCATCAGCCCTGAAGCACCTGTCCCTGTAGTCGATATTGCCCATCATTCTTATACTCCAGGCGGAGCAGCCAACGTAGTAGCCAATCTGAAAACGTTAGGAGCCAAAGTAGATTTGCTCGGAGTGGTCGGAGCCGACGACATAGGCAGAAGACTCCGTTTAATGCTGGAACGCCAAAACATAGGTATAAGCGGCTTGGCAGTCAGCGAAGACTACCCTACCATTATGAAAACGCGCATCATTGCCAACAGCCAACAGGTGGTGCGCGCCGATTTAGAGACACGCTGCGCCGTAAAAGATCACATTTGGAAAAAGCTGCTAACTTGGGCCAACAACCATCGCCAAGATTACGATGCTGTCGTGATTTCAGATTACGACAAAGGCCTGCTCTGGGGAGAGCACATTCAAGACCTGGTTAAAATTTTCCGAGACATTCCCGTTATTGCCGGCCCCAAACCCGTAGATTTAAAGCGTTTTCTGGGCTGCGAGCTTATTACTTTGAACGCCAAAGAAGCTAAGGCTGCCTCCGGATGTGATACATCCAACAATAAAGGATTAGAAGAAGCCGGACGCTCACTGCTGGCCGAACTCAACCTAAAATCGGTGCTCATTACCTTGGGAGAGCGCGGTATGGCTCTTTTCCGCAAAGATGTACCAACCGTAAAAGTACCGGCCTTAGCTTCTCAAGTATACGATGTCAGCGGAGCAGGCGACACCGTACTTTCGGTTATGTCCTTATGCGCCTCCGCTTCCGTGCCGATCAACGAAGCCATGAGTTTAGCCTCACATGCAGCAGCTGTAGTCGTGCGCAAAGTCGGTACCGCTACCGTAAGTACGGAAGAGCTTTTAGAGTCACTGCAGGCCGGCGCTCACAAAACTAAACTTAACCCCCAGCGCAAAATTCTGTCTGCGGCAGAAGCTGCCGAACGTATTGGACGCCTGCGCCACACGCAAAATCCTCCTACTATTGTTTTTACCAACGGCTGCTTCGATATTTTGCATGTCGGTCACCTCAATACTCTACTAGCTGCCAAAAATGAAGGCGATCTTTTAATAGTCGGACTCAATTCGGACAGTTCAGTTAAAGCTTTGAAAGGACCGAAGCGTCCCATTAACTGCCAAGAAGAAAGAGCTGCTATGCTAGCCGCTTTGGAGTGTGTCGATATAGTGGTTATTTTTAATGAAGAGACTCCTCTGCAGCTCATCGAAAAATTGCGTCCCGATGTCCATGTAAAAGGCGGCGACTACGATGAAGCCAGTCTACCGGAAGCTCCGATAATAAAGAGCTTCGGCGGCAAAATTGTTTTAGCCAAACTTATACCGGGCCGCTCAACCACGCAAATTATCGCTTTAACCAGAGAAGATAACTGCCAATAAAAAACAAAGAAGACCCTATGTATCCGCAAAAAATTTACATAACGGCCAATAGCCCCGGAGAAATAGCTGGCTGGCTAAGTCCGGTCTCTGCTGCCATACACCGCCGCTGGCCCAATTGTAGTATCAGCGTTATACTGCTGCCCTGCCCTTTTTCTACCGGTTCGGAAGGCAAAGTGGCCCTTGAGTTACTACACATAAACGAAGTTATTCAACCCCATCAGTACTTCCAACTTTTATTAGAAGGAGATAACTCAAAACATAAAAACAGCGTTCTCCTCCATCTGGGCGGCGATTTAATGTACAGTGCCGCTTTAGTGTGGCGTTGGAAGATTCCCGCCTGGTCTTACCTTTGGGGACGATGGTGGTGGGACTCAGCCTTCAAAGGCTATTTTATTAAAGATGAAAAGCACTACGACTGGATGAGGCGTCACAAACTGCCTTTGGAAAAAGCCATTACTATAGGCGACCTGGTAGTTGACGACGTGCGCTTCATTATGCAAAGCTACTTAGCCAAACACGGCAGCCTGCCTCAACCCGATCCCAATTTGATCTCCTTTTTGCCAGGCAGTCGTGTAACAGAAGTAAGCAATTTGAGCCCCTTCTTCCTGCGCACTGCTCAGCTTATGAAAGAATCCCGTCCCAACTTGCGCTTTCAAATGCTGATTTCTCCTTTTATTCCGCCTAACAAATTGGTCCGAGCCCTGCAGGCTCCTCCGCATCAGGCAGTAGGAGGTGTGCAAGGTAAAATTGTAGGTGAAACTTTACAAGCAGCAGGAGTGGCTATTGACATAGTGCGCCGCTATCAACTGCCTAAATTGAGCGCTTCTGCCCTATGCATTACTATTCCGGGCACTAAAACAGCCGAAGCAGCCAGCTTAGGAGTTCCCGAACTGATGGTGTTACCCATAAATCGTCCCGATCAGCTACCTTACATAGGATTAATAGGTTTGCTGGACTGGATTCCGGGCGGACGTAGGTTAAAAGGGCGTTTACTAATGAAAATGCGCCATAAAGTCAGCTTTATGGCGCAACCCAATATTTTGGCCAACCGTCCCATAATACCGGAAATAATCGATGTAGTAACTCCCGCTTATGTAGCCAGTGCTGCTTTGGGTTTACTCGATGATCCTCAGCAAATTATGCGACAAAAATGCGAATTCAGCCGCCTATATTCTCCTTATGCCGGAGCTGCTGACCGCCTGCTGGAAGCGATAGAACGTACCTGGCAAGGTTAATGGAAAAAAGAGGCCGGGAAAAAATTCCCGGCCTCTTTTTTATGGTGCTATCCAAGCGGATATAACATTTTTTTACTCAGTTTAAACATCTATTTCATCGGCTTCACTGGCATGCTCCATAATCAACTTATAACGCGGAGCGACGTCGCGACCGAAGCATTCGGAGATAGTTTCTGAAGCGCTTTTTTCGTCATCTACAACTACTCGGAAAATAGTGCGAGTGTTGGGATCGAGCGTGGTAGCCTTAAGCTGTTCCGGGCTCATCTCTCCCAAACCTTTAAAACGTGTTATCTGCACAGCTCCTTTAGATCGGCCGCTCTTACTTAAGCTTTCTCTCTCTTCTTCAGTCCAAGCCCAATTGACAGTCTTACCCTTCTGGACCCGATACAGCGGCGGACGCCCCAAATAAACGTGGCCACGCCTGATCAACTCCGGCATAAATCGGTAAAAAAATGTTACCAAAAGGCAGGCAATATGATGGCCATCCGAGTCGGCGTCGGTAAGTACTACTATACGTCCGTAACGCAGTTTGGAGGCAGAAAAATTACTGCCCGTTCCACAGCCAATAGCACTAATTAAATTAGCTATTTCTTTATTTTGACCAATTTTATCGGCGCCGGCATGCTCAATATTCAGAATTTTACCCCGCAGAGGCAAAATAGCCTGAAAACGACGATCGCGTCCCTGCTTAGCAGAACCTCCAGCAGAATCGCCCTCTACAATAAAAAGTTCGCACTCTTCAGTGCGTCCGGAAGAACAATCAGCCAATTTACCAGGCAGATTCAATTTGCGCGTCACCGACTTACGAACGGCAGCTTCCGAAGCCTGAGCGGCCGCCGCCCTTTCCTTGGCGCTCAAAACTATGCGCTCCACTAGCCCGGAAGCTACAGAAGGATTTTCGTTCAGACAGCGCTCAAAAGCCGGAGCTACCGCTGCGGCCACCTGAGCGTTTACCTCGGTGTTGTTAAGGCGCTCTTTCGTCTGCCCTTTAAATTGCGGATCGGCTATATACACAGCCACAATAGCTCTCAACCCACAGCGGATATCATCAGCACTTAACTTCACGCCTTTGGGCTGCAGATTGTGGATCTCCATATAGTTGCGCACAGCTTTAACTAAGCCAGCTTTTAACCCCAGTTCATGGGTGCCTCCCTGCGGCGTGTTGATACCGTTAACAAAACTGCGCACCTGCTCGCCACCATTTTGACTCCACAGCACCGCCGCTTCCATGCGGATATTTTCTTCCCGCTTATAAGAAAATATGTAATCTTCCCAAGCTGAGGCTCGAGGTTCTTCTCCTACTAACTGTTTTAAATAACCGTCTAACCCACTATCGCTATGATCTAATTTGTGAGTAAGACCGTTAACTCGATCTTTAAAAATAATTTTTACTTTATGCAGCCAAGCTCTGGCCTCTAAAGTTTCTAAAATAATTTTCGGATCAAAAATAGTCTCTTCAAAAATATCTTCATCCGGCCTGAACCAAATTGAAGTGCCGCTGCCGCGCACATTCTCCCCCACTTGCATAACTGGAGCCGTGGGCGCACCTAAAACATAAGACTGAAACCACTCACCACCATCGCGCTTTACCGTTACTTCCAAACGTTCGGAAAGAGCATTAACAACCGAAGCGCCCACACCGTGCAGTCCACCGGAATAAGTGTAATTAGCATGAGCAAACTTTCCTCCAGCATGAAGGGTAGTCATAATAAGCTCAAGAGCCGATTTACCGTACTCCTGATGTATATCTACGGGAATGCCGCGCCCATTGTCAGTAACTCTTACAGACCGCCCGTCGCGGTCCAGCTCCAACTCCACCCACGTGGCGTAACCGTTCATAACTTCATCGATGGAGTTATCTAAAATTTCCCAAATTAAGTGATGAAGACCGACACTGCCCACACTGCCTATGTAAAGCCCGGGCCTCTTGCGAACCGGCTCCAAACCGGTTAAAACCTGAATATCTTGCGCAGTATAAGATTCCATTTCCGCCTCGCTTAAAATTTAACAACAAACTCAAACACAAAACTGACGCACCAAGCGATGCGGACAGCTCAGATACATATCATCAATAACATTAACTGACATTTTACGCTTCGGAACCTAAACTTAATTTGCTCTCGGAACCTTCTGTAGGTGCGGTCTCAGCTTCTGATAAGTCAGTTTTTACGGCTGCAGCGCTGTAAAATTTTTGCTGCATTTGCAGTTTACCGCGCTTAATTAAAAGAGTACCTTTACCGCCTCTAGCACAAACTTTTTGTTTACGCATAGAAACTTCCACCGGAGTTCCCGAACCGCTGCGGCTGAGCATTATACCCTGATCCGAACTGCTGACGGTCATACTTTCCCAAAGTTTATCTTCGTTTTCCAGCTTAATTACTTGAACACCGCGAGCACACCCCGACATAAAACCGATCTCTCCTATAGGACAGATCAGGGCTCTGTTTTGCTCTGTAAGTACAATTAAATGTTCCGTTCCGCGCACGGCCTCTACCATCAGAGCTTGAACTCCATCGCCTAAGCGCATATAACGGCGACCGCTCTTTTTGGAACTCTCCACAAAAGGAGCAAAAGAAAAACGCACTCCTTTACCGTCACTACTCAAAGCTAAAGCGTGCATACTTGGTAGTTCATGATCCTCTTGAGCCGACCAAACTTCGCTGCTGCGGCTGTCAAAAAGGAAAGCGGCAATAATCTTCTCTCCATCGCTAAAGTTAAAAAACTTTTGCACCGGTTCGCCAAAACCGCGAGCGCCGCCGGGGAGTTCATGCACAGCCATAGTATAAGCGGTTCCGAAATTCGTGAAGAGCACTAACGAATTCAAAGACGAACCGTCCAAAATTTGCCAAACAGAATCTTCCATACGCAGACGAAGCTTGCTCACATCGGTACCAATCGGAACGCGACGTAACCAACCATCGCGGGTAATAACCACTTCCGATTTTTCTTCTAAAATGAAATCGTCGGCATTGTAAACTAACTCTTCTGCTCCTTCACGCAGAACCTGAGTGCGTCTGCTATCGGCTAAGCGTTGGCGCAATAAGACAAATTCATCCTTTACCAACGACCAAAGAGCCGGCATATCTTCCAAAAGCGCTTCCAGATGATCGCGTTTAGCCTGTTTATCGGCCAGCTCGTCTCGAATAAGCAGAACATCGTCTTGGCTCAAGCGGTAAAGGCGCAAATCTAATACGGCGTCCGCCTGCACCTCATCAACTAAAAAACGCTCGCACAA
The DNA here is from genome assembly GCA_051874695.1 of Candidatus Bruticola sp. Lineage (GTDB taxonomy): Bacteria > Vulcanimicrobiota > Xenobia > Xenobiales > Xenobiaceae > Bruticola. The sequence continues at coordinate 79,901 of JBJEGC010000027.1, read as the reverse complement.
AGCCTGATTGGCCTGAGCGCGTCCTGAAGAGGCACGAATAATAGCTATCGCTTCCTCTATGGCATCGAAAACTTTGACAAAACCTTCTAAAATATGGATGCGCTCATTCAAGAGGCGCACCTCATAGTTGAGACGGCGCACCGTTACTTCAAAACGGAAATCGATAAAATCGAGTAAAGCTGTGCGCAAATTGACTCGTTCCGGCCCCCGCGAAGTCAGACAAGTCATATTGACATTAAACTGATTCTGTAACTTAGTATTTTTGAAAAGATAAGCCATAACGGACGTAGGATCGGCTTCTCGGCGACATTCCAAAACAATGCGTATATCGGCAGCCGATTCGTCGCGTACATCCTGCAAATGAGGAATTTTGCCTGCTATGATAATACTACCTATTTCTTCCACCAACTCCGATTTATTAACCATATAAGGTATAGAATCGATAATTATGTTGAATAAGCGCTTATTTTTTTCTTCTATCTTGTAGGTACCGCGTATTTTTAAAGCTCCCTGACCTGAGCCGTAAATTTGCTCTAAACTCTGACAACTGTTGAGCAATTCACCTCCGGTGGGAAAATCTGGCCCTTCAATATAAGTTAAAAGCTGGGCTATGCCGAGCTGGCGGTTATCAATAAGAGCGCAGCAGGCCTGCAATACTTCTCCCAAATTGTGCGGTGGAATATTAGTAGCAACACCAACAGCAATACCCATGCAGCCATTAATCAGCATTTGGGGCACTTTAGCAGGCAAAACTTTGGGTTCGGGCGTGCTCTCATCAAAATTAGGCACAAAATCTACCGTATTTTGGCCGAGTTCTTCCACAAACTCCATAGCGATAGGACTGAGACGAGCTTCCGTATATCGGTAAGCAGCCGGGCCATCGCCATCGATGGAGCCAAAATTGCCCTGACCGAATACCAGAGGATAACGCAAAGTCCAGGGTTGGGCCATGCGAGCCATGGCCTCATAGACAGCCGAATCACCGTGCGGATGGTAACTGCCTAAAACCTGGCCAACTACCTTGGCGCATTTCAAAGTACTCTTGTCCGGGCTGAGGTGAAGATCGTGATGCATGGCGTAAAGAATGCGCCGTTGCACCGGTTTGAGACCATCGCGAACATCAGGCAAAGCGCGATCGGTAATAACAGACAAAGCATAATTTAAAAAGCGAGAGCGCACTAAATCGTGCAAAGGCGCTTCAATAACTCTGCCTAAAGAGAATGTTTCCTGACTGCTGCGTGAACTCAATTTATAAAATCACTCCTAAAGTGCTGCAAATAACGGCTGCCTGCCGCGGGGGGCTGCAGTTTCACACTTAAGCAGGCAAAACCTGCCAAAATGTTCTAACGAAAAATAATCAAGCAGAGCTGCACCCCGCCACAATCCCACACCAAAATACGCCTGCAAGCGGGCAAAGCAGCAACCAATTTGTCTAAGTTAAAAGGCTCTACTTCCGAACTGCACCAAGGTGAAGTATACAGACACCACAAGGCTCGCGGGGCTTCCGACCGGCCCAACTGCCGACCAGCAGAGATCAAGATGCTCTTATCTAAATTTTTATCTAACAAATACGGATGGGCTTGCGGCGATAGGTTAGTAGCCAAACGCCGAAAATCGTGCGGCGGCTGCTCAGCTAAAACAGTACGCAGTTCTGCACCTTGCCCTTTGTAAGGAAATTGCTGCCAACTGTTGTAGTTTACTCCCAAAAGCAGACGCCAAGGAATATTAGAAAGTTCGGTGCCGTCATGTACGGGTCGGCCATAAAGCGCATTGAAGCGGTGCTTGTCGGACCAAAAATCGGCTTCTCTACTGTACTGCTTAACAGGAATAATTACACTGCGCGAATTGTCTAGGGCTAAACAAGGCAGAGAAAAATAAGGTTCCAAGCTGCTTTCGGCCCTTTCCAAAACCTGAAAATCGGCCAGCAACAGCGGAGCGGAAGCGTACTGAGAGCGAATGCGCCAAGCTTCATAATATTCGGTATCGGCAGGCCAGCTGTAATTAATTAGGGCCGCCTGAGCTACGCAGGACCATAAAGCCAAGGCGACATACTGATTCGCCTTGCGCCAATAAGCTAAACCGATTCCCATTAGCGCAGCTAAAGCCGGAATAACAAAACTCAGGTTCCATACAGAAAGTATCGGCTTAAAAACAAAAGAATAAGCAAAAAGAAGCAACGGCAGCAGCGACCATACTGGAAAAAGCAGACGCTTCTGCCGCAAACATGCGGCTACTCCGCTAACCAGAAAAAGCAAACTTAAAGCAGCGGGAATTATCCACAATTCCAAAGACGTCTCCCACCAAGCCAAGCTTAAAGGCAGACGTCCGGGCAGCATTTCCAGCCCTAAATATTTGGCATAAATACCAAGCAGCAAATTCCAACTGGGTTCCATATTCTTGCCCTGCAGAGCGTAAGCCCACGGATTAAAAAGCACAGACCAAGTTAAAGCAGCCGCCAACAACAGAGCGGAGAAGCCGCAACAGTACCAACTTTTAACGCTTTTCCAGTTATGAGTCAAAATCGCTGCACTAACCGCTACCCATATGATTGAACTGATAATCATGGCCGATAAAACGCCCAACAAAGCTACAATCAAAGCGGCCCCTAAAAGCGGAAAACGATATTTACAAATTAGCTTAGCTAATCTTGCCCTCAACGAGGCGTCCCCCGCCCCATCCTGGCATACGCCGGGCCTTTTATCTTGATCAAGCTGTTCTATCCAGAGTACACTCAAAAAAGCAACTAGAGCGCACATCAGCATGCCGAAAGCGTAAAAACGTATATACGAACTGAAGTAAATAGAACTGTTGAAAGAAACCAAAAACATGGCACTGTAGAGCGCTGCCCTGCCGCCGTGCCAACGCCTCACCGCCAAATAAATAAGCAGAGCGCTGCCGCTCAAACTCAAAGCGGAAAAAAGGGCTGCCGTATTTTTGCTCCAGCCGAACAAATCATTAAACAATCCCAGCATTAAATAATAAAAAAAGCCGTTAGCCTCACCTTCAAATTGTCCGAAATAAGCCTGTAAGCTTAAACCGGCAAAACTCATGGAGGCGAACTGATGGCGATCACAGGGTCCCATTCCTAGGTAAGCAAAAGCCAGTCCAGCTAAGAGCACGGCGGCTAATCCAATTATTTCGGCAACATTTATTTTTTCAGCATTCATGGAAAAATTTATTCACTTCAAAAATATACAAATACCGCTAGTAAAATAGATGAGCCTATTTTTAGGCAGAATCTGCGGCCCCTGCTTAATAAAAATTGCCACCACAGCGAAAAAAGGGAGAAAAGCACTTCTTACAAAATGCAGCCTCATATGCCTTCAAACTGCAACGAACTATTAAAAGCAGATTCTCCTCTAATAGGTGCCCACAATATAGCTGTTGTGGTGCTGGACGGACTAGGAGACAGCATTCTGGCCCTTCCGGCCCTGCGTTTTCTAATAAAAGCTTGCCCGCAAAGTAAAATAACGGTCATAGCTTCCAAACTAGGAGCCCCCGTATTTGCAGATATAACCGAAGTAGCAATTTTTGATCCTAAGGAAATAGGTTTTAAAAATAAACTTACTTCAACTCTGAAACAAGGAAAATTCCAAGCGGTTCTAAGTTTTACCGAAAAAGGTTTTGCTCTTTCTTCTGTCTTTAGAAGCGGCGCTCCGGTGCGCTGCGGATTTTTTCCCGGCCTCAGTCAACCTCTGAAGAGCTTGTCTCTATTGTGGCAAATCAATTACCGCGTGCCTTTTTCTAATGATCCGCGCCAAGACGCCCATCTACACCAAACGGCCCGCTTTTTCTTGCTGCTAGAAAAACTGGGGGTAAAAGTTCCTGCCGAAGCAGACTATCCGGACTTAACTTTCAACTTCACTCAGCAGGAGCTAAAAGAGGGGCACAAGGCCTATATAGAAACTCTCGAACTTAACCAAACTGCGCCAGACAGCTGCAACCTTAACGATATAAAAAGCTGCGCTCTTCAGCTCATGCCTCGGTGGAACCCAAATATACTGGGCATCATCGACAAGCAAAATTTAATTTCTGCTCCTCCGGTGAGTCAAACTTCACACGAAAACAGAGACAATTATTCACCTTATTGGCCGCTACTCCAACCAGTTGCCAAACTATACGAAAAACTGCTGGACGATAAATTTAGACCAATAATTACTTGCGCTCCCGGAGACAGACTATGGGCAGATCGTTTTGCTGCCGATCTGGCCGTTTACCTGAGCCAAAAAAACAAATACGCTCAAGAACGGCAGCAAATAAAAGTACCAATCTTTTCCTGCGCCGATCTGCGCCTTTTTGCCGCTTTTCTAAAGAACTGCCGCTTTATGATTTCACCCGACGGAGGTTCGGCTCATACAGCCGCTGCTGTCGGTCTACCCTCGGTGGTCTTCTTCCCTGCGGAAAACTTCGAACGCAATACGACTCGCTGGAAACCTTGGCGCAATTCATGTCAGCTGGTAGCTAGGCAGGAGAAGAACCAAGATGATGAAAAATTCAGCAACACATTATATGAGGCCTGTAAAAAGATATGTCCATAAAAATAAGCGTAGTAATTCCCACTTATAACCGAGCGGACAAGTTGAAAGAAGTTCTTCCTTCTTTGCTCAACCAGACCATGCATCCCGATAATTACGAAATTCTGCTCTGCGATGCCGGCAGTACCGACGGTACGGCCGAATATGTGCAAAGCTTAAAGGCGCCCAATCTGCGTTTTCTCCCCGGACCCAATACAGGTCGCAGCGGAGCCCGCAACCGCGGAATAGATAACGCTCAAGGTGAAATAGTGCTCTTTACCGACGCCGATATTATCGCCGATCCCAACTTGTTGGCTGTCCACGCCCGCTATCATGAGCAGCATCCGGGTCAGGCTGTAGTAGGCAACGAAATTCAGGTAAAAACTCTGAATGAGTACAAGTTGTTCTCTCAAAATCCGGCTGCCCATTCCCGCCATAAAGCCTCCCGCCAACTGCTGCCTTGGCACTACTTCTTGACCGGTAATGCCTCCGTACCTCGCGAAATTTTAGTAAAAGTAGGCGGCTTCGATCTGGCTTTCCAAGGCTACGGCCATGAAGATCTTGAGTTAGGATACCGTCTGCTCAAAGCCGGACACAAAATTTATTATGCACCTCAAGCTATAAACTATCACTGGCATCCTGTAGGTTTCGAGGAGCAAAAGGGCAGAATGCGCTTAGCAGGCCATTCAACGGTGCGTTTCTACCGCAAATACCACGATCTGCGCATAAGTTTGCAGATGGGTATGAACCCGCTCTCTATGATGGTTCACTCCTTCCTAACCCGCTATAAGTTCATTCTCAGCTGGTTAGAGTCGCTGGCTCCTCAGGTAAAGCTGGCTAGGGAAATAGTCTACCAATATTATTATGTGGGCGGCATGAAAGAGGCTATGGGACAATAGGAGGCGGCGAATCAGGCCATGAAACCAATTCCTTGGTCAGAAATAAAAAGAATAATAGTCATACGAACCGATCATATCGGCGATCTTATTCTTTCAACGCCCTTTTTGAAAGCTTTGCGAGCTGGCGCCCCCCAAGCGGAAATAATTGTAGTTTTACCTGCCTATACTGCTTCAGTACTGGAAAATGTCGATTTTATCGACAAAATTATTTCTTATGACGGCAAGCCGACTCGCGCTCTGGAAGAGGAGCTGCGTTCTTTAAAAGCTGATCTTACCGTATGTTTGGCTCCTAGAACTTGCGCTTACAAGCTTGCTTATGCCACTAAGGCGCCCTGCAGAGTCGGCTATTTTTACCCTAGCCGCCCTCTTACGGCCATTATGTGTACGGCTCTGTACTTGACTCACAGCATGAGTATTAATCTCAATAAAGAGTTGGCCTTGTCCCACCCTATTCCTCACGAAGTACAGCAGCTAGGAGAGCTGGCTAAAAATATGGGATTGGCTTATGAAGACGACTCGCTCTCCCTGCAGTTGAGTCCCGATGAAAAATCTCTGTCCCAACAAATGAACGAAAATTGGAAACGGCCCGCCGTGCTGCTCCAACTTCACAATAATTGGCTGAGCTGTGGCTGGACAGTAAATAATTTAGCGCGCCTGGCTGGAGGTCTGATTATGACTTCTCGCGGCGGCGATTTAATAGTCTGCTACGGACCGGCCGAGCAAAAACTGGCTAATGGCCTGAAAGAGGCTCTAAAAGATTTTGCTCCTCAGCCCAAAATGACCAGCGAAGGTGTTCGCTTTATCGGCGGTCTCAATTTCCGACGCTGGGCCGTTCTTTTTAATAGCGTCGATTTTGTAGTTACTCCCGATACAGGAGCCGTTCATTTAGCTGCAGCTTTACAAAAGCCGGTAGTGGCCGTTTATGAACCACAAACTGCGGCCCTCAATACACAGCAGTGGGCTCCTTGGCAGGTGGCTCATCGTTCCATAATTAAACAAGATCCGGCTCAATCATTGGAGAAAATTTTCTGTGCTCTCGATGAACTGATGACCGACAGTATGGCCTGGGCTCTGTCCGAAGTGGTAGAACCTCCAACTCCTTAGTTGGCAACTCAAACGACATTTGGTGCCGAGCCAATCCTCGGCTTTCTACTTAACGCAGGAGAAGAACTTTCAGCTTAGAAATTCCGGCGTGATTGTATTTCAGGCGGCAGACGTCCCTCCAAGCGATCTCAACTCCGAACTTTTAGTTCCAGTTCTTGATTCCGATCTGCAGCCGAAACTTTTTTTATATTTTTGTTTTTTTAGTTTTATCGCTGCCTATTAAAAGAAAAATCAGAAGCAAAAAACGGCAGCTAGAGGAGAGTAACATATGTCAGAGTTCAGCCCTGAACCTTTAAATGGCCTGAAGCGCACCCATTACTGCGGTGATCTGCGCCTGGCCGATGCAGGTAAAAAAGTCGTACTTATGGGTTGGGTTGACCGACGCCGAGATTTAGGCGGTTTGATCTTTGTCGATTTGCGCGATCGCAGCGGTATGACTCAGTGTGTATTCAATCAATCTGTTACTCCGGAAGTTTTCGCCAAAGCCGGCAGTCTGCGCAATGAGTTTGTTATCGCCGCTATAGGCACTGTAGCTCCCCGCGCCGTTCCTTCTACTAACGAAACTCTGCCCACTAAAGATATAGAAGTAAATGTAGAAGAGCTACACATACTTAATCCGTGCAAAACTCTGCCTATTCACATTTCCGATGATCAGGCTCCCGATGAAGGCTTGCGCATGCAGTATCGTTATCTCGATTTGCGCAAACCCCGTATGGTGCGCAACTTAGCTTTGCGCCATAGAGTAGCCAAAACAGTGCGCGACTATTTCGATGCCAACGGTTTTTACGAAATTGAAACCCCTGTTCTGATGGCTTCCACTCCTGAAGGAGCCCGCGACTATTTGGTACCCAGTCGCGTCAATCCTGGCAAGTTCTATGCCTTACCTCAGTCTCCCCAACTTTACAAACAAATGCTTATGGTCAGCGGTCTCGATCGTTATTTCCAGATTGCCCGCTGCTTCCGCGATGAAGATCTGCGCGCCGACAGACAGCCTGAATTTACTCAAATAGACATGGAGATGTCTTTTGTAGAACGCGACGACGTCCTCAACATGATTGAAGGACTGATCCAGCACTTGTTTGTCAAAACTCTCAATATTCCCATTCCAGAACAGCTGCCCCGTATGCCTTACGCCAAAGCTATCGAAAAGTACGGTTCTGATAAACCCGACCTGCGCGTCGACATGGCCATTCAGAATTTTACCGATGTAATTGGCAAAACTGGCTTCGGAGCTTTTGATCAAGCTATTGAGGCCGACCAAGCCATTAAAGGTTTTGTCATAAAAGGACAGGGAAAAGCCACCCGCAAAGAGCAAGATCTGTTCAAGAGTTTTGCTGTAGCAGCCAAACTGCCCGGCCTCTTCTTTGTCAGCCGCACCGACGAAGGTGTCAAATCTAGTCTGCTCAAATTCTTAGGCGAAGAAAAAACTATGCAGATCTGCCAAGTCGGCGGCGCCCAAGCTGGCGACCTGTTAGTTCTGGCAGCTGGGCCCGTCAAGGAACTCAGTCTGGCTCTGGGTAAAGTTCGCCTCGATATTGCTAACCACTTGAATCTGCTCGATCCCAAAGAGTTCAAATTCCTCTGGGTTATCGACTTCCCCATGTTCTCCTGGAACGAAGAAGAGAATCGTTTGGAAGCAGAACATCATCCTTTCACCAGTCCTCTGCCTAGCGATATGGACAAATTAGAAACCAAGCCTTTAGAAGTGCGCGCTGCCGCTTACGACTTAGTACTCAACGGTTGTGAGCTGGCCTCCGGTTCCGTGCGTATTCACCAGCGCACTATGCAGGAGCGCATTTTAAAATGCATCGGCCTCTCCATAGAAGAAGCCGAAGAAAAATTCGGTTTCCTGCTCAACGCCTTCGGCTATGGTGCCCCTCCTCACGCAGGTATAGCTTTGGGTCTCGATCGTCTGACCGCCCTTCTGGCCGGAGAAACTTCCATTCGCGAGGTAATCGCCTTCCCCAAAAATACCAATGGTGTCGATTTAATGACCGGCGCTCCCGTAGTAGTTACCGATGAGCAAATGAAGCTCGTACACTTGAAGTACGATCTGTAATTTTTTTGACTGAGTAGGCTGTATTCTTATCGGGCAGCTTTAAGTACAAAGTGCCTTTTTAGCCGGTACCTTCAGCCAGGAGGGCCGCTGCCAAGAAGGTACTTTTAATTTAAGCAGAAATTGATCCCCATAAGTTTTCTCTCACTTAGCTGCAACAGAGGAATAAAATATGGATTTATTGATAACTAACGGTGTAATTGTAACTGATAGCCAAATATTTAAAGGCGATATAGCTGTTAAAAATGGCAAAATTTGCGCTTTAGGCCAAGATCTGACTTTTCTAAAAAATGAAGATACAACAATTATAGACGCCGCAGAGCGACTAGTTACTCCCGGAGGCGTCGATGTTCACGCTCATATGAGCTACTTTGTTGGAGGCTGCTGGACTAGCGACAACTTTGCTTCAGGTACCAAAGCAGCCCTTTTCGGCGGCACTACCACTACCATGGATTTTGTGGAAACAAAAAGCGGCCAAACTATGAAGGAAGCTTTGGAAAAACGGCGTCAAGAAGCTCAGGAACAGGCCTGTACCGACTTCAGCCTACACATGTCGATTCTGCCCCACGATATAGAAAATTTAGCAGAAGTAGCCTCAATTGTAGAAAACGGCTGTCCCACTTTTAAGCATTACACCGCTTATGCCTTTACTCTTGATGACGGTCAACTTTACCGATCTTTTAAAAGCATCGCCCAAGCAGGCGGATTGCCCCTAGTACATGCAGAAAATTGGCCATTAATTCAAGAACTAATCAGAAGCGCTGTAGCTAGCGGCCAAACTGGACCGGAGAATCATCCGACCTGCCGTCCTGCTTGGGCCGAAGGAGAGGCGGTGCGCCGCGTCTTAGATATTGCTTACGCAACCCAATCAGACATATTTTTATTCCATCAGAGCTGTGCTGAAGATCTGCCTCCCATAGCTAAAGCGCGGCAGCGCGGTCAAACTGTATTCGCAGAAACTTGCCCTCATTACACTTGCTTAAACAGCTCCGTCTTTAACTCTATGGGGCCGTTGCCTATCTGCTCTCCTCCTATACGTCCTCAAGGCCAACAGCTTCCCTTAGCTGCAGCCTTAGCTAACGGCAGCCTAGACTCGGTATCCAGCGACCACTGTCCCTTTACCAAAGCTGAAAAGATGCGTCCCGAAAGCTTTAACAAAGTTCCGGGCGGTCTCAGTTCTGTAGAAACACGTTTTATGCTCATCAAAGATCTGCCTAACCTGAGCCTGCAGCGCTGGGTAAAGGTGTGCTGTACCAACCCGGCTCGCATAGTCGGTTTAAACAATAAGGGAGCACTGCAAGTAGGCTTCGATGGCGATATAGTTATATGGAGCCGTGAGCCCTATACTATTTCCGCCTCTACTCTGCATGAAAAAGCCGATTGGTCTCCCTATGAGGGGCGTCAGGTATCGTCTGCTCCTCAGATCGTAATTGTCCGCGGACAAATTCTTATAAAAGATGGGCGCTTCTTGGGACACCCCGGCTGCGGTCAATATCAAAAAAGAATCCTCAAGCACTAAGTTTTTTATAATGCATATACAAATATGAACGTAATCAGCGTCAACGGGAAAGAATTTAATATTGAGAAACTGCTGGGCAAAGGCAAGGGAGGCTACTCCTACTTAGCTTCACCTAAGCAGGGCAGCGGTCAATTTGTAGTCAAGCAAATCCATCACGAACCCTGCTCTTATTACCAATTTGGCGATAAAATGGCCAGTGAATTGAATGACTACGCTAAATTAGCCGATTTGGGCCTGCCTTTGCCCAAGCTAATCGATGCAGATACAGTTAACGAACGCATTCTTAAAGAGTATATCCCCGGTCCAACTATTTTTGACTGCGTGCGCCAAGATCAAATGAAGGCCGATTATCTGCGCCAAATAAAGGGGATGTGTGCTCTACTGTATCCTAAAGGCATAAATATTGATTACTTTCCCACTAATTTTATCGTATGCCGCGGCAAACTTTTTTATATTGATTATGAGTGCAACAATTATATGGAGGAGTGGAATTTTGAAAACTGGGGTATAAAATATTGGTCAAAAACTGAAGAGTTTCAAGAATATGTAGCTCAACACTGCTGACCGTCGCCCCTTTGTTCCCTTGTATTATGCCTATTCAGCAACCGTACCACGATTCCGATGGCAGTCAAGTCGAAAACAATGCCACTAACAAAAAACTATTTGAGCAGATGTCACCTGCTCGAGCCGTAACGGCTCTATCTATTCCGACCATTCTCAGCCAGCTGATTACCGTTCTCTACAATGCAGCTGACACTTACTTCATAGGGCAGCTTAACAACCACTATATGGTGGCAGCTCTGTCTTTGACTTTTCCCCTATTTTACTCCTTAAATGCTATAGGAAACCTTTTTGGTCTAGGAGGAGCCAGCGTAATTTCTCGACTGCTAGGCTCTGGCAAAGAGGCAGAAGTTAAGCATGTAAGCGCTTTCAGTTTCTACACAATTATAGCCTCAGCCTTACTGTATTCGCTGCTCAGCTACTTATTTTTAGACCAAATTTTATATACCCTGGGAGCCGGCAGCGGCACTATAGAATACGCTCGCCGCTACATGTTTTATGTAGTGGTTATAGGCGCAGTACCTACAACTATAAATTTAGGGATAGCTAACTTACTGCGCAGCGACGGCCACGCCAAACAAGCTAGTTTCGGACTCATGCTGGGCGGCATTCTCAACATATTATTAGATCCGATCTTTATATTTATATTCAAGATGGATGTTACCGGAGTAGCGGCGGCAACTCTAATTTCCGGATTAGTTTCATGTGCCTACTTTATTTTTGTTATGATCCGCCTACGTCGTCAAAAATGTATCAGCATGTCGCTAAATCCGCGCTATTATCGTTGGCAGTGTTTTTGGCCAGTAGTCTCTATTGGAGCAAGTTCAGCCATAAATACACTTTTAGCCGGAATCGGCAACTTTATGATTGTACGCCTTTCCGCTCAATACGGCGATGTGCCTATAGCTGCTTTCGGTATTGTCAAAAAAATCGAAATGCTGCCTATCAACATAAGTATGGGCGTATGCCAGGGCTACATGCCGTTGGTAGGTTACAATTACGCAGCCAAAAATTACCGACGCATGTGGGATATAACTAAATTTGCCTGGATCTGCAGTCTGATTTTCTCAGTCGTCTGCGTAGTCGTTTCCTGGCTCTTCTCCCGAGAAATTATCTCCCTCTTTATTGACCATGAAGCCACTATAGAATTAGGAGCTAAATTCTTGCGCCTAGCCAGCTTGGGAGTACCTCTGACCGTTATTAACTTCTTAATTTCTTACGGTTTGCAGGCCATGAGCTTAGGCAAAGCCTCCTTTATCCTTTCAGCTGTACGCCTCGGCTTCTTCAATATAGCAATTACTCTGCTGCTCGATCATTACTTCGGTATGTTTGGAGTGATCAGCGGCCAGCCGGTTGCTGAAGTATTTTCCTTCATTATGTCTGGGGCCGTCTATTATGTGGTGTTAAGACGCTTAATGAGCCGTCCGGGCCGTTTGAGCAACTAACATTCGCACCCTATACCAAATAAAATAGCCGCCTTATCGTTAAAACGATGAGGCGGCTATTTCATTTAAGCCCTAGAGCACAATGTAAAATAGCTAACGCTCGGCTTCGCCTATGCTGGCTCCACTGGCGATTTCACCGGTTATTTCGGGAGCACGCCGCACACCGTGAGAAGGGTGAATAATTACTGAGCGTCCGACTACAGTTCCAGGAGCTAAAGTGCGACCTCGTCCTATAACGGTAAGACCTGTATTCAAAACGCCCGGCATTTCATTATTAGGCACAATATCTTCACCGGTGCCAACTTGACAGTTCTCACCAATTACGCAGTCACAATCGATAATACAGCGGTCAATCACACAGCCTCTTTTCACATAGACGCCGCGCATGAGAATGCTATTTTTTACTACTGCTCCCTCTTCGATAATGACCCCCGAAGAGATAACACTGCGACAGACTTCGCCGTCTATCTGACATCCGTTAGAAAGGATATTGTCAGCAACTTTAGCCTGATTGCCAATACGCACAGGAGCCTGATCCATAGAACGGGTATGAATTACCCAGCCGTTATCATAAAGATCGAGAGCAGGTTCCTCAGCCAGCAAGCTCATATTGGCTTCCCAATACGACTGAATATTGCCGACATCGGCCCAGTAACCGGGGAAATAGTAACTGAACACGCGATAATGATTGTTGATTACGTAAGGAAGCAGATCGCGTCCGAAGTCATTCATTTCATGTTCGGTTAAAATTTTCACTAAGAAATCTTTACGGAAAACGTAAATGCCCATATTGGCCAAACAACTGCGAGAGCGTTTCGGCTTTTCTTCGTAGCCGTATACTCGCTGATCATTGTTGACTAACAACATTCCGTAACGATGAGCGTCAAAACTGTTCACATTGCGCACACAAATGGTAATATCGGCATTATTGGCAATGTGAGCATTAATTAAGGGACGGTAATCCATCGAGTAGATGTGATCACCGGACAAAATTAAAACGTACTCTTCACTTTGCGCCATTATAAAATCGAGATTGCGGCGCACGGCATCGGCTGTGCCCTTTTGCCAATCTCCGTAGATTCCGCCTTTGTAGGGCTGCAGCAAATGCACGCCACCCTGATTTAGGTCCAGATCCCAAGGAGTACCAGTTCCGATATGAGTATTGAGCGTTTGCGGGCGGTACTGAGTCAGAACGGCCACATTGTAAATGTCGGAGTTTACGCAGTTGGAGAGTGGAAAATCGATCAGGCAGAACTTACCGGCGAACTCTACAGCAGCATCGGCGCGAACTTCGGTAAGCACGCTTAGGCCGGGACTGCCCCCTCCAGCCATAATCATTGCTAATGTATTAGACATAATTTGCTCCTTTGTCTGAGCGCAGACGAGCTAAATGCTCTGGCCGTCGCCTACGATTCTGTCTTCGGGATAATCTTGTTCGTCTTTGTTGATGCCTATAAGCACATTGCGGCCGATTTTAGCTCCCTCGGGGATTATTGAATCTTTGCCTACCACAGTAATACCGGCAAAAAGCTTATCGGGCATAGCTTCATTGGCCACACTCTCATCACCAACGCCGACCTGTGCTCCGGCTCCCACAACGACTCGCTTGTCGAGCACCAACTTATCCAGACGGGCTCCGGGGCCAACCCAAGTATCGTTCATTAAAACAGAATTCATAACTACAGCTCCAGGGCTGACATAAACACCTGGAGAGAGCACACTGTTAATAACAGTACCCCTAATTACACAACCATTAGATAGCAAACTGCCTTCTACTTTAGCCTGCGGACCAATTTTTACGGCCGGACGCTCTTCAGAAAGAGTCATAATCGGGAACTTATTAGAGTACAGGTCGAGACCATGAACATCTTTGAGAAGTTCTAAATTAGTATTCCAGTAAGAATCGATGGTACCGACGTCGACCCAGTAGCCTTCAAAGCGATAGCTGAATACGCGATCACCACGCTCCACCATATAAGGTATAATATCTTTGCCAAAATCGACCTTGACGCCCGGATCTTCTTTGAGCCGCTCCGCTAAAACGTCGGCATTAAAAATGTAAATACCCATAGAGGCCAAATTACCTTTATCGCGCTCTTTGGGCTTCTCGTAAAATTCAGTAATGCGCCCCTCGCCATCTACTACCATAATGCCGAAACGGTGCGTCTCTTCGATAGGCACAGGCATAACAGCCACGGTTAGATCGGCGTGGTTGGCGACATGGGCGGCAATCATGGCGTTATAGTCCATTTTATAGATATGATCGCCAGAGAGAATAAGCACCAAATCGGCGTTATTGCTCTCAATAAAACCAAGATTTTGGTAGATAGCATCGGCTGTGCCTGCATACCAATGCTGTCCTCCGCGCTCTTGATAAGGAGGCAGAATGCGCACTCCGCCCCGGTTACGATCTAGATTCCAAGGCTTACCGATACCGATATGGTCGGAAAGGCTGTGGGGGCGATATTGAGTAAGCACTCCTACAGTGTTGATGCCGCTGTTTACACAGTTCGACAAGGTAAAATCAATGATACGAAACTTCCCGGCAAAAGGAACAGCGGGCTTAGCCCTCTTTTCAGAGAGTACGGTGAGTCGTGAGCCCTCCCCGCCGGCTAACAACATTGCTACAGTCTTCATAGGCCTATTATTTAATATTTAAATGCTTTTACCCTACAGAAAAAGGCCATTTTTTGCACAAAATTTTAGATATACTATGTAGTAAATCTGAATCGAGCTGCCAGAGAACTTCTTTGCTTAATGTTGATGATTTTTCATTATCATTGACGAACAAAAAAGGCTGAACTATAATGGGCCAATCCTAGAATTACCTGTAGTTGCTTCGATACTTATTCTATATGTTACAGACGCGGCACCAAAATAACAGTGCAAATAAGCTCGGTTCTTTGGGAACTATCTGTTTGCTGCTGCTTTTTTTCTTTGTGCCGATTCAAGGGGCGCTCTGGCTGCATCCACACGGTAGCCATATCTTTTCTTCTGAAGCGGCCCGCTGCTATCGAATTAAGTTTTTTGATCGGGCCGCTTTCTGTCACTGTGCCGAGCGTTTCATCCACTTAGAAAGCGCTTCTGCCGCTCAAGAAGGCGACTGTTCTTCTTGCCAGATTATTACTCAGCTGGGTCAAAATGATTGCCTTATTTTGCCTCCTTACCCCAACGCTCAGCAGCATGAACCGGCAGAGTATTATAGCTATTTCCACCTTAGTCTAGGCACTGTCTCACAAACA
This sequence comes from Candidatus Bruticola sp., assembly GCA_051874695.1. GTDB lineage: Bacteria > Vulcanimicrobiota > Xenobia > Xenobiales > Xenobiaceae > Bruticola. The sequence continues at coordinate 64,561 of JBJEGC010000027.1, read as the reverse complement.
GGACGCTCTCCCCCTTCTCCTTTCGGCCCTGCAATTTAACTATATACAACTCTTTTTCTATAAGCCGAAAATAGGAGAATCGAATTGCATAAACTACACCTGCACCTTTTGGGTATTGGTCTGCTCGGTGCTGCTCTGACAGGCCCTTTGTCCCTTCCAGCTCAGGCCGGAACGACTGACTCCGCCGAAGGCGGCCGCCCTACAGCTTCTCTAAACGCCACAGATCAGGCACAAAACTCAAATGACTCTGCTCCCACCGCCGAAGCTTCTCCTCAATCGTTAGGCGAGCTGCAGGAACTTTTTCAAAAACAGCAGCGTTTACTGGAAGCTCAATCAAAATTAATCGAAAAGCAGCAAGCTCAGATAGATGAAATGCGCTCTCAACTTGATGAAATGCGCCGCGGTCAAGTTACAGCCAAGCAGGCGGATGAGCAATTCCAAACTGAAATTGTAGCCGATACTGCTGAAACAAGCCGTTCAATTAATCAAGACACGGCCGCTAATACCATTGAGAAAAAACAAACTGAAAATAACGCCCTCAACGGCTCTGACACTCCTGTTGAATTGGCCACCGATGCCGAAGCTGACGATGGTGAAACAGAAGATTTAGGGCCTGAACCTCCTTCAGCAGCCGAAGCTCCCCAAGAAGCCACCGCCCAAGCCAGCGGACAGCAGCCCGACATGAACCCCAATATTTCTTTAGTTCTCTTGGGAGGAGGCCAATTGGGCGGACAAGAGGACAGCTCAACTAAAAACAGCTTTTTTATTCAGGAAGCCGAGCTGCAGCTTTCAGCTCCGGTCGATCCTTCCACCCGTTTGGAGGCCACTTTTGCCGCCCATCAAGATGAAGGCCCAGAATTAGAGGAAGCGTTTATACAATATATGGGGCTGAGCCACGGTCTACAATTGCGCGCCGGAAAGATGCGCACTGAATTTGGTGCTTTAAATTCCACACATACTCACGCTTTGCCGCAAATAGATCGCCCTCTTCCCTATACTGAATTTTTGGGCGATGAAGGATTGTCTACTCCAGGGGTTGAGCTGTCTTGGCTGCTGCCCACTCCGTGGTACTCAAAAGTTTCCGCTTCAGTAACCAGCCGTACCGGAGGCCACTCTCACCACGATGAAGAGGCTGAAGGCGAGGAAGAATTCGCTCTCTTCCCCAATGAAGGAAAGCATAACCCTATGTTCAGCGCCCGCTGGGAAAATATGGCTGAGCTCAACGATGACACAACTTTAACTTTGGGACTTTCCCACGCCAGTTCTTCTATAGATAGTGAGCACGTGCGCTCTTCTTCTCTTAACGGAGCTGACCTCACTCTCAAATGGAGCCCTTCTTCCGATCCCTACCGAGAATTTGTCTGGCGCAGTGAGTATATGCAGGTTCATCAGTCTTATCAGCAAGACCTAGCTGAAGATATTGAAGAGGCAGAAGCACACGAGCACAACCATATGATCAAAGATAAAAATTTAAGCGGCTGGTACACTTATTTGGCCTACCGCTGCAACAGAAACTTCCGTTTAGGCGCACGCTACGAAGAAGCCGAATCGCCTTTAGTCGAAGAAGGCAAAACTAAGCGCGTCTCCACCTTTGCGGAATATATCGCCAACGAATGGAACTCTATAAAACTGCAGTATAACCGGACCTCGCCCAGCTGGCAGCCCAGCTACAATGAATTGCTGCTGCAGTGGAACGTAGTTATCGGTCCTCATGGCGCTCACAAGTACTAATTTTATTATGGCAGTAAATAAGCAAAGGAGCATTGTTTATGTCTAAAACTTCTGTTTGGTGCGTTCTCTTAATAGCTCTATGCACGGCTTTCTGGTTTTCGCAGCCTGTATTAGCCGACAAAACTTTAAATGTAGCTGTAACTACTCCCGATTTGGCCGACATTGCCCGCCAGATAGGCGGCTCACGCGTGAAAGTTACCTGTATAGCTAAAGGTGGCCAGGATCCGCATTTTGTCGAAACTAAGCCCAGCTATCTGCGTGCATTACAGCAAGCCGATGCCTTTATTGAAACCGGTCTCTCTTTGGAAATAGGCTGGGCCCCCAGTTTACTGCGCAGCGCCCGCAATCCTAAAATTATGCCCGGACAACCCAACTTTTTGGAAGCCAGCGCAGGCATTAAAGTTATGGACAAACCGAGCGGCAAAGTAGATCGCTCCCGCGGCGACGCTCACCCTGACGGCAATCCTCACTACACTCTCAACCCCACCAATGTAAAACATGTAGCCAGAACTATGACCGCCTTCTTCAAACGTCTCGATCCGGAAGGTTCGGCTATTTACGATAAAAATTACAGCGCTTACTGGCATAAAATAGATCAGGCTGACAAACGTTGGAAAGCTATATTAAAACCTTATGCCGGCAGCAATATTGTTACTTACCACAGCACTTGGAGCTACTTTGCCGCTCATTTCGGCTTAAAAGTATGCGGCAACATTGAACCTAAACCCGGCGTATCTCCTTCCAGCCGCCAGCTCAATGAACTGGTTGAACTAATGAAAGGCTCCAAAGTTAAAGTTATAGTTTTTGAGCCTTGGTACCCTGAAAACCTGCCTAACTCTGTCGCTCAGAAATCTGGAGCTTCCGCTTTGAAACTGCCCATTCAGCCTGGAAGCTTGCCCAATACTTCCACCTACTTAGATATGATGGAGTATAACGTTAATCAACTGGCTAAGGCTTTGAAATAACATGGCTACATTTGCAGAATTTAGCCAAGTAAGTTTAGGCTACGGCGGCCGCCCCATATTGGAAGGGCTCAATTTTTCTTTGGAAAGAGGAAAATATATAGGCTTAGTAGGCTCAAACGGCGTCGGCAAATCTACTTTATTAAAAGGATTGGTGGGAGCTCTAAAACCTGTAATCGGCCAAATTAAATTCTTTGACCGTTCAAGCCAAGAACAACGTCGTTTGGAAGGATTGGGCTACATGCCCCAGCATCAAACTTTAGAAACTTCGTTTCCCCTTTCCGTATTTGATACTGTACTTATGGGGCGTTACGCCCAAATGGGTTATCGCTTCCGCCCTTCCTCAGAAGACCGCCAAGCCGTAAAAGAAGCTTTGGAACAGGTAAATTTGGCCGACCGCTCCGATGCTCACATCAGCGCCCTTTCCGGCGGCCAGTTACAACGAGTGCTTATGGCCCGGGCCCTAGTTTCTAAGCCTCAAGTGCTCCTTCTGGACGAACCGACTAACGGCATGGACTTAGGAGCCAGCCAAGATACTTTAGAAATAGTCTCCCGGTTGCATCAGCAAGGCATGACAGTAGTTATCGTGACCCACATGTTGGAGATAGTAGCCGAACATGCACAAATTGTCGGCATTTTTCACGCCGATAGCAACGGCCGCCGCACCGTCAGTTGGGGCGAACCTAAAGAAATATTTACTTCTCAATATTTGAGCAAACTTTTCGGACGCCCCATCCATTGGAATAAATGATCGTAAATCGGCCCTGCCTTATTTTTTCTGAGAGAAAATATGTCTATTGATAATTTAGATTTTACTTCTTTAGCCCTGCTTTCGGCCTCTTTAACCGCTTTAATGACTGCCTATTTGGGAGTACTGACTGTACTGCGCCGCATAACCTTTGTAGGAGTGGCCCTCGCTCAGCTGGCTACTGCCGGTATTGCTATGAGCGGTCTGCTCCACATTCCCTGCAGTTTGGGGGCAGTTATTCTTATGCTGGGAGGTGTGACATTTTTTGCCAAAGATCATCGGCAGGGCCTCCCTTCCGAAGGACTTATAGGCAGCGCTTATGTTGCCGCCGGAGCGGCGGCAGTACTGTTTATAGCCCTGTCTCCTCACGCTGACAGTGATATGCTCAGCCTGCTCTTCGGCAACGTGCTGGCCGTTACCTCAACCGACATTTACCTAATGACAGGTTCGCTGGCCTTTATTGTGATCGTAAGTGCACTGTTTTTTAAACAGTTTATGCTGACTTCATTCGATCCTATGATGGCTCAGGCTCTGGGGTATAATGTGAAGTTTTGGAACTGGCTATTTTACTTTACAGTAGGTTTGGCTATAGCTGTCGCTATACACAGTGCCGGTGCTCTGCTGGTTTTTGCCATGTTGATTGTACCTCCGCTGACCGGCTTATGCTTGAGTCACCGCTGGCGGTGGGTTTGTGCTACTTCCCTAATTTCCGCTTTAGCCTCGGTCTTTACAGGAGTAGCCCTTTCCGTCCGTTACGATTTACCTACCAGCGCTTCCATAACAGCCGTTACTTGCTCATTTCTGGTCATATCCCTGATAATAAAACGTTTGCGCCAGACAAACTAATAGACAAAAGAGAGCCTGCCGGTTCGGCAGGCTCTCTTTATAACTTAAATACAATTCCTTCAAATCTACATAGTAAAAATTTTCTTCCACAAAGTAACTGTGTTCAACTGTAATATTTTTATAGTTTCAAATAATTTAAGTATTACTTTGTTATTTGGGCTGTCTTTATAAAAGACATAAAAGCTTGCGTTGTAACCAGCCGCTTTTCAACCTTCTCAATAGTATCGAGAAAAATATAATTGCCATATTTTATTCGAACATAGTTAAGCTCCTGGGCCATATGTACTTCCAATAAAATTCAAACATTTTGTGAAGAAAAAAAAAGGCGATACCTGGTTATAAAAACTAGGTATCGCCTTTTTTTTCTTGTCGCACTCCTGTACGGCAGCTACCCTATGCCAGCAATATTCTCATACTGCCTATCAGGAACTACCCCAGCAAGCTCTTTTTCATACAGTTTTTCTTAAAACGACACAGAACCGGCCCGCAGGTTCACTTCGAAAGGCAGAAGCTCAACAGACTGAGTACGGATACCGCCGCTGGCTTTCATGTTGGAACAACTTACAGGAGTGCGCACAGCTACTGCGCTAGACATGGTCATGGTCAGAATTTCCTTGCCCAAATAGCGTCCGCTGGTTAAGCGCACATTCATTACATCTTCGGGAACGGTATTAATATTGCTTCCATAACTGACGCGTCCCCACTGGAAGTAACTGTTGTAATTGCCAGAAGTACCAGCTTGGCCCGGCACCGTAGAGAGCATAACATTATCAATCATCTTGTACTTAGTACCGCTTTTCTTAGCGTAGTTCAGCACATAGGTATCGCCCTCTTTATCAATAGTATAATCCACCTTATAAGTGGAAGTTGATCCGTCAACCGTCCAGTCAATATCTCTGGCAGGAAAACGGTAGAAAGAAGCTGACAAAGACTGATTCCCAGAAGTATAAACAGGGTCAGTAAAAGAAGACCGACTGTTGGCAAAACGCAAATCGGATTCAATTTGAGTCAGACAGGATTTCACATCGCTCTTTAAAGTTGTAATAACCTGACCGCGCTTAAAGGCATCGATGCCACCCATCAGCAGCTGCGTGAGAGTTAAAGTAAAGAGCGAAAACATGGCTATGGCTATAAGCAGCTCCACCAAAGTAAAGCCACGTTGCCTCGATGCGTTAGACCGCAAACCGTTAAACCTCATATTCATAGTGAGCCTCCCTGCCGTTACGCCCTTAACTAATACTTCAAAACGCTGTTGTAGTTCTTACCGGCCTCAATGCGCACTAAGGTGCGAACCCTGGTGCCAAAAACGTTACCGCTGGAATCGCAGCTGCCAGCCGTGTAGCCAACAACGGTGCTGCTCCCCAAATAGATGTCGCCATCAAACTTCATATCCATAAGAGCAGCTCCCGCCTTGCTGGGAGAATCGCCGTCGCGACCGATAAGATCGTTAACCAACTCCAGGCACCAATAACTGCTGCTGGGGTTACCGCCGGCTCCAGGCGGCAACAGACGATGAATTTTATTGCTCTCGGCAATCCAGCCGCCACCAGTCCAGGAACAAGCGCTATGCTTGTAAGTAGAGCCGCCTACAGCTAAAGACGGAGAGTAAATCATTACGTTATCTAAACCGAGAATGTTAGTTTCAATAAGTTCTTGAGCAGAGAACTGGCTGCCCGTTTTATCTTTATAATAAGGGTTGTACTTACCGTAACTAGGATCGTAGTAGGCATCGTTGGCGAAGCGGCTGCGCCCCACAGCAGCGGCCCCGGCACTATCCAATATGCTGGGTCCGGTGTCGGCCAATTCGGTAGGTGTTAAGTTCGCTACGTTGAGAACTGTAAAATTCTCGGGGTGAGGATTAGTTTGAGTAAAGCCTTTAATGAGAACTTTGTTCAAATTAGATACAGTCGGACCGCGTCTGGGAGTTCCGGCATAGGTGGCCACTCCAGCCAAACCGCCGGTGGCGTCATCGCCTACTCTACCGTAGCTGGCGTTGCGCAAAACCATGTTGGAAGCTAACAGAGCATCGCCTAAGTTCTCATTGCAAACCATAGTGGAAAGTATGGCCTCCACAGCTCCTTCGCTATAGTTGACAAACTCGTCATCGGCCGCCAGATCGGCACTGGGAAGCGGACCGCGCACCGTTACAGTAAGGCGGAACATAGAAGCGAACCCGGCGTTGGCCGTATCGGCTACTTCAGTTGCCGCAGCATAACTGCCGTTATAGTGGATGGGCGATTTAGTGCCGGTGCGCCTGGCCGGGAACTCCAGATAGAGGCGGCGATTGTCCACTACCGGCAGACAGTCTATCTTGTAGAAGTACTTATTCTCTGGAGCGGTGGAGGTGCTGAAAGCCACAAAATTGCCATTAGTACTGACAGCCTTATAAGTGGTCCCATCGGGAGCCGGCGCCCCGCTGCCCCAATAGGCAAACGAAGAGAGTGCATTACCGTTGGTGGGATTACCACCAAAGAGCACATAGCCCCGAGCTTCCTCCAAACGACGCGACGCCAATTCGTAAGCTATATTGAGATTTTTCCCTTTAGCTGCCGCCGCGTACCCCATAGGGAACACCTGAAAGACGGTTCCGAAACCTATAGCCAAAATAGCTACGGCTACCAGGATTTCAATAAGAGTGACGCCGCGCCTACGCTTGTTTCTGTTTATCCAAATCATCTCGCAAAATCCCTGTAGTCTTTAAACATTTTTACATCGTAATAATCTTGTTTAGGATAGCTGTTTACATATTGATCGGCATTAACTGCATGCATAAAGGTGCAGTGCAAAGTACGAGCGGCCTCCTGAACGGCTCCCAAATCTTGAATAAGTTTTGACGTTTCTACCAAATTTAATTGATAGGTGCTATTCTGATTATTAAAAGCGTTGTAGAGCTGACCGTTGTCCTTCAGACTCCACAACCTAGCTGTAGAAACTAATTCTACAGGGAAGCCGCGCTCACTGGAGGAGCCAACAGCCCTTACATAATTGACAGTGGAAGCATTGTTATAAGTAGAACTAGTTTTAGCGTTATCCCAAACTACACCAACCGAAATTTGGAAAGTTGTCAAAAAACGTTTTTCTCCGTTTATGTCAAAAACATTTTTGTGGCCGCTCTGATTCGGATTTTCGTAACTTAAATCGGTCCAGTAGAGATATTCGTAGCGACGGGTCAGGTAATCTATTGAAGCGACATTGGAAGAAGAGACGTCGGCACCGGGAAAAGCGAAATAGGCACTCGATCCCCAAAAATTGTAAAGACCACCCGCCTTTATTCTGGGGACGGTGGAAGAAGAAGCGGTATATAGATCGCGCACCGGATAATAAGTTAAATTGTGCTTTACACACCATTTGGCGTACTCTAGACCAGCTTCAGCCGTATAGAGCAGAATGCTCTCTTCGGCATCCCGGCGCGAAGCAGAACTGCTCTGGGCCATGATAGACACAAAACCACCGCAAATAGTCGCCATAATAACTAAAACAAAGAGGGCCGAGATAAGAGCTACGCCCCGTTTTTTCTTCTGTGCAGCAAAGTTAACGTTCTTGTTCATGCTTAACCTACCGTTATACGCCCAACAGGAGAAACTGTAATCGGCACACAGTAACCTCCGGAACCGACATAGATGACATAATCGTTGCCCGATTTTGTAAAACCAGACTTACCAGACACCGAACCATCGTTCTCAAACTCAAGGTAAGCACTACTGAGGGCAGAGGTAGCCGTGGCACTGCTATAAAAATCGCACCTACGATCCAGCGTGCGTACTTTAGAGATCAATGAGTCGGTCATCTCAGTACCACCCCAGCCAGCACTACCATTAAGCACACCGTTAGTTAAACCCAAGCTAGACAAACGTGTGTTCCTACGATACGCATAGTACGTCTTTTTCTTGGAGCTCTTAACCGAATATCTGAAATATGTAAAAGTACCAGTACGGAAAGCGTTTTCACGAGCATTGCGCAGTTCAGTTACAACTTCGTTGGCACTGGTCAACACCATTAGACGGGTGTTGTAGCTATTCCAAGCCGGCGCCACAATGGCAATGAGCAGCGAAGCTACAGATATAACTACCATAAGCTCTGCTAACGAAAAAGCATAAGACCTAGAACGCCTGGTTAAAACACGCATATTATGATAGTTTCCTCTCCTTTTTTTGCATGGCTCGAATAGAAAAAGCTCTAAAGCGCCGCCAAGCCCTCACACACCCTTTATATAATAATAGCGCAAACCTTAAATATTTTCCAAGTTTTTCCTCCCCAAAACCTTAAAATACTTATAAAATCGGGCTTCCTAACATAGCTTCCTAACATAGAAAAAAAGCATGAGCTGTTATAATGGTGGCCATATAAACAGTCATGCTTTAAGTCAATGCTTTGCAACTACTACAGTATATATAGATCGTCGGTGAACCAAAGATTCAGCACGTTATTAAGATCTTGCACAAAGCCTTTTAAAAATTTGCGCTGCTCGGGAGTATATCTCCTTAAAAATGCATTAAAACGTTTTTCAAATTCGCGATGCAACTCCTCATGGAAAGCAAAAACCTTCCACCCCTCTTCAGTTAGGGTATACTCCCGTTTGGTCAGTTTATCAGCGGCCACACGGCTAGAAATCATGCCCCTTTTTTCTAGCTTAGAAAGAATTTGCGAAGCTGCACTTTTAGTAATGCCAATCTTTTTAGCTAGCTTCAGACCGTAAAGGCCGGGCTCAGCCCCTACCAACCAAACTACATGAATTTCTGAGCGGTACAGAGGTTCTTTTACGCCATAAACATGAACCTGTTTTTCATGATAGGCAAAATGGCGCACCAAATCCATAAAATCGCGGCTTAAAGTTCGCCTCATTGTCAGCTCCCCGTTCAGATTGGTTAAAACTATAAAATGTGGGTAAAGTCAGCTATCCCCGCCCGGCGTCAAGTTCTCTTTAAACTCGGCGAAACCACGCACATACAGAGAGTAAATAAAAGACAAAGCTCCCGAGCCAAATTCTTCTTCTATTTGTCCTAAAGTAGTTTTACCGTCAAAACGGGCCAAAACTGCAGCCGCTTTAGAACTGACAGGAACAACTCTCGATCCGCGCATCAGAAGCCAACCGAATTCTTCGGCCCTAATATTGTAACAAGGCACCGGACAGAGCTCGTCTTCCAAGGTAACTTCCTGCAAAACAGTCTCTTCAGCTTCAGTTTCAGAAATTAAAGGATCAGTTTTTTGGCCGTTGCTGGAGTAAGCATAAAGCAAACAGCCCCCTGGACACAAGTTGCATTTGTTGCAGCCCTGACAGCTCCCGGCACTAATCTGACGCCAGCCAGTTAAAGCCTCGCTGTGCCAGGCTTCAGTTAAACTATTCTGCAAAAGACTTAAACAACCCGCGCTATCGGCATAGCGACAAGGACGAAGCAGGCCGTCGGGAGTAATGGCACAGCTCACCGTTCCTGCCAGACAAGAAGGTATGTCTCCCTTGCTAAAACAGTTGGGGAAGCAACCGCTCATGGCGGCCTCCATACCGAGCTGGCGCAGTTCTTTTATTTGTTCCGCACTGCTGCGCAGACTGTCTGCAGAGAGCTGCTCGGAAAACTGAGGAGACAAACGCTCAAAAATAACTAGCGAGGCTCCTCCATCGAGAGATTCATTGGTCAACTCTTCGATGCAGGAAGCGCTGTAATCGGTCAGCAAAACTGATACCCCAGTATCGAAACCAGCGGCTGAAGCCTCTTCCATGAGCGGCCAACCGGGCTCCTCAGTCAATGCATGCCGACCGGAAAAACAGAAAACGACACTCCCCAAATAGGAACAATTTAAAAGCGAAGCCCACAACTGACGGGGGAAGTCCTCGGGAGCTAAAGAGGCATCCAGATAAATATGGAAACACTTTTTAAAATTATCCAGATGTTTCCAGAAAGCCAAAATAGCGTCGGCATTCTCTCCGGCTTCTTTTCTGAGAGAAAACCACTTTTCAAAACCGTAAATCCTGAATTCGTTGGCCGCTCCAAGCTTTTCTAAAATATTAGACCACTCTTGAGAACTGAGCATGGCGTCAGCCGTACAGCTTTTCGAAGCCAAAATAATATTGCAGCTGACCGGAGCAACCAGGTTGAGCATAGAAAAACCTCCGCGGCCTCTGCATCGGACGAAAAAAAAGTACGGGAGGCCGACTGAAGAGGCATAAAAAAAGGCGGCTCAGCCGTATGAGCCGAGCCCGAAAAACTACGTTAAAATGGACGGCAACCTAGAATAAGAAATCGCCGTGAACTAAGTTTACATGGCCGGTACCGGAAGCGGTATTACCATGGTTGGCCCAGTCACCATTAGAGTGGCCGCCCGTGTTGCTGTGATTGCTCCAGGCGCTATTAGTGTGCGGAACAGGAGTTTGGTTCACATGGGTAGAGCCGTTAGTGTGATAACTGGCCTGGGCAATCTGCAAGCCTACAGGAGCCTCAAGTTTAACGGCACTATCGAGAACAATTTCCTTGCCAGACGGGCGCAGCGCCGAATAGGCAAAACACTCGTGCAAAGAAACTGCCTGAGCCGGAGCACCGGGCAAAACCGTAAAGGAAGCGGCCTCAGCTGGCAAAGCGGGACCGGCAATAACAGCCCCTACCGCCGCAGCACAAGCAGCCAACTTAGAACACTTGGAAGAAATTAAGGAGAGCTCGAAGCCGTGACCATCGGAGCCAGAGCGGGAAAGCAAATTGACCTTAACAGCTCGATTGCGGTTTTCCAGAAGATATTCCGACTCTTTATTTAGTTCAGTTCCCTTCTCTAAGGCAACCCTGTATCGTCTCATAAAAATAGCCTTTCTGAAAATGGAGCGGCTGCATTAGCCTGGTATTATTTTTAGCAGTTGCTTGACTATACTCCGGCTCCGGTAACCGGAGGAACCTGAGGAGTATGTCCTTTGTTTCCTAACGGAAGGTGAGAACTGTTGCTGTGCTGTCCGTTAGGCAAATTGATATGCTGAGCAGGAATATTGGTATGGCTGGTATCTGCATCGGCATAGGATCCCCAAGCACTGCCTAAGCGCAAAGCATGGTTGACAGGGTCTACCTCGGTAGCAGCCAACAGCCCTTGAATAGGACTGACAGACTGAACAGCGGTCTTGGAACACACGGGAATAGTTTCGGCACTGACGGGCTGACTGCCGCTCAGAATTACGGAAGCCAGTACAGCGAAACACCCCGACCAGACGGCGCTACGCCTCATAAGGGGCAACTCAAAACCGTCTACTAAATTGCGCAAAGCCTTACTCACTCTGGAACGCATAGAGGGCACCAAACTGACAGACTGAACATGAAAACTGGTTTCAGGAAGAACCAAATCGGAATATTTTAACTGATCGGCAGCCTTAACTTCTTTAGAAAGAGCTTTTTCAGCGGCGACATTCAGCAAAATCCCGCCATCGAGCTGACAAGCACTGCCCTCACCTTTTCGTTCGATACGATCGCTGAATGAAGGCCAAGCAGCAGAAAGCACGGCAGAATTTAAAACGAAGGCTATGTTCATGCTCTTTCCTCCCAAAATACAAAGAAAGATATATTTGATTGCATAGTAACAAAAGCGAAGCTAAATTTCAATATATTTTAGTTAGAAGCAAGCTGCCAGTCACCGTAAAACAAGGCGTCAACCGTACCTCCTAAGGGTTCGGTACGATATAAAACGCCTAAACGCATCTTATAAAACTTATACATGTACGGAAAAAAGTATTTACTGGACACATACTTTACAACCCCTGCTCCTTTGGGAACTGGCACAGCCGCACAGTACCAGGGGCTAGTTTCAAAGCTATCCATAGCGTTCTTCAATTCAAAGTTGACAAAGCCGTAATCTTGATCTTTGAGGCTATACTGGAACTTATAGGTAAACTCTTGAGTTTTGCCCACCGTAAGGGTGCCTACTTTGGGAGAGAAATCTAGAACGGTAATAGCTGAACGCGGACTTTTATCGGCAGTCTTAGCTAACATCATAGAGCCGCGCACAAAGTTGTAAGTGCTTCCCCAGGCCACTTCTTTCTGAGCACTATTTTGTAAACTGGATACAATAACTAACTGAGTTTGAGGATCGGCTTTAACGGGCATAGCCAAGGGAGGGAAAGCTACTTTTACGCTTCCGCTGCCCTTTTTAACTGCTGCCTGCATAACGGCAGAAATAGGGCGAAGTCCTTTTTTATAACCGGAGCCACTTTTATCCTTGGGCGACCAGATAAAAGCTCTAGTTTTAATTAAACCGCTGCTTGATGACTGCAACTGATAATCGGCCAGAAGAACTACAGGTAATTGGCAATTCTGCGGCACATCGGCTGAAGTGCGCGGTGTAACTTTGGAAATACTTACAGAATCTACACCGGTATGACTCTTGCTGGTGGGGCTTACCGCCGTACCTTCATCGGCAGCAAAAGAGGGAAGACAAACAGTTGCTACTGCCCAAAGCGCAGCTATTACAGCAGAATAGTAATAATATTTCACAATTATTCCTCCGGAAACGAGCCCCAGCCTTCAGCTCAAAGTACTCTGCTTCCTCTAATTTTGGCAAATTTGCCGTTTTTTATGCTAGACTAAAGGGCAACCTTAAACACAAAAGCAGATACACAATGATTCGTAAATTGTTTTTGACATTCGTTATAATTGCCCTGATCTGCCTGGCAGGTTACCGAATGACTTATAACCTGTCAGAAACTCCGCAGCTGCCAGCCATAGAAGATTGCGAAAGTATTAAACGCAGCATTACTTTAACCGTAAGCTATAAGAACTTACACACCTATCCCTGCCGAGCCTCCTTAAAAATTCCCCTTTTGCAAAACAGACCCTCCAGACAAGAGGTTATCGATTTCAGCTTAACTCCTAAGCCAGACAGACAGAGCCGCGACGAATTTGGCAACTCTTACGCCCACTACGATAAACTCACAGTACAGCCGGGAGAAAATTTTACAGTTAATCAGCAGGCCATACTAAAAAACGAAGCCATAGTTTACAATTTCAGCCGTACAGACTGGGCCAAAGCAGCCAAGAAAACGGTAGAATGCCACCCCTTGAAAACAGATTATTGGCAAGAAGTTTTGGCAGCAAGTTCGCCTGCCGAAGAAGAACTACAGAAACTGGCCACTAAAGCCATAGGAAGCCAGCAGTCAGTTCTGTATAAGCTGATATCCGTTTACGATTTTATGCGCACCGGCTTCAGCTACGGTTCGGATAAGGCCAAAACTTCTTTCTCTTCCATGCTGAAAGAGCGGCGTCTGCAATGTGCCGATGCAGCCCTACTTACCGCCAAACTGCTGCAACTAAACGGATTCAAAGTCAGAATCAGCGGCGGATTGCTTTTGAGTACCTCCGAACCTCAAGGACGAGCGACCCACTCCTGGTGCGAAGTTTTCTGTCCTAGCTTAGGATATGTTCCCATCGACCCGGCTCAGGGACGCTATTCTTACACTCGCCAAAGCTGTTTTGCCAAAACCGATCCTAACTTGATAGTTTGGTATATAGGCGACGACAGCAAAGGAGTTCAAGCCTCGGAAGAGCCTTTAGCTGATGGCTCCACTCTGCTTCCGACCAAACTTAACGGCTCTTTGTGGTCTTCAGAAGCACTGCAGGCCGAGGCCAGCCACAAAATACTTGACTACCAAAGCAACCTGGTCGAACAGCGAAGCCACCTCGGTTTGGCTTCGTCTTTCAAAAACATAACTCCAACCGAACCGACAGCATCATTCTCAAACGTTCAAGACTGGCCCACAATCAAACAGTCAATACAAACCGAACCTCAAAATCTCGACAAAGCTGAGTTATGGATTCGTCAATACCGCTTAACCGAAAACGAAATACAAGATTTAAACCAAATGAAAGAACCGGCAGCCCAAATGATGCGGGCGTGGCAGGCAATTTTTCAATACAATTGGCAAGAGGCCGACTATTTGCTCGGTCAATTGCCCGAGCAGCACCAAGCCGTTATAAAAGCCAAAGCCTTCTTGAACATTTTTACTATGCAAAGCCCTGCAGCCGCTAAAGAGCTGAAGCGTTTGTCTTCTCCTCTACCCAACTTTATGGCGGAAGCTATTTGTCAATTTTGCAGCGATCAACGTCTTTGGGAAGAACTGGACAGCACGGCTGCTTTTTTGGCCAATCGACTACCCGACAGCTATCTGCTGAAAATTCAATGGATGCGCGGTGCCTTCAAGTGCAGCCACAGTGACTCTCTGCAGCAGGCTATAAATTCTTTGACGGCAGAAGCCCCACAAGACGGATATCCATACTTGGTGCTGGGCCAACTTTATCTGGAAAAAAACCATATTGCAGAGAGCCTGGCTATGTTCAATAAAGCCTATAGCTTGGAACTGCAACCCGAGGAAAAGAAGTTCATCGAAGCTTTAAAAACTAAACTTGAATCTGTTAACAACACCGAATCTATTAATGAAACCGAATCTGTTAACGGTACCGATAAAGTAGGGCCAAACTAAAGGCTAAAAATGTCGCAAAGAATATGACACAGCGACATTATAAGCTAATAAAATAGCGAAACTTCGACAAAAAAAGTCCCTCGCCTAACGGTCGGGGGACTTTATAAATTTGCAAATAAAAAAACTTCTACAGCGCTGCCCTATTTACTGACAGACTTGGTTTGATCGGTGTCTTGGGGAGCGGGGGTATCTTTAGCCACAATCTTGTCAATTACGGTACGACCAATATCGAAGCCCTTCTTGGCACCTCTAACGGCACCAGGACCAGCACCTACCAAGGCAGATCCGAGCCCTTCAACGGCACCGCCTACCACTCCACCGGCCATTGAGCCTACCAAAGGACCGGCAATCAAACCGCCAACCAGGGCGATCGGGCCACCCACTGCGCCAGTGACAGCTAAGCCTGCAACTAAACCAGCAGAAGCGCCAATAGTCTGCAAAACAACTTTGGCATCGTGAGATAAGCTAACCTTGCCCTCAGCAGCACCGACTAAACCGCCTTTAGTAGCTCCGGCGGCGGCTCCGATAGCACCGGTCACTACGCCGGCTACATTGCGGACTGCACGAGTAGCGAAATTGGGTTTTTGAGGAATAGGATCGCTGCCCTCTTCACTTAGAGCGAACATTTCCTGCGGCTCTGCTTGAATTGCGGCAGCTTCGCCATTGGTCTGCTCCTTGCTACATACAGGAGCGGAAGCACTGTAAGTACCAGCAAAAGAGTTGACGGAATTTATAGACATTATATAAAACGCCCTTCAAAAAAATTAGAACACCGCGCCAATGAAACTGCACGACCCTCAGGAACTGCCGCGAAAAACGGGAGTCAACTTGTGAAGATAACGCTGCCGGACTCTTTGCTTCTAATTTAGAGGCAAAACTAAGGAGTTTGCCAACGACAAACCCGAAAACGGCTGAATTAATTCGTCAAATAGACTCAACAGAGTTCTCCGCACGCCGCACGGTATCGTAGTCATTTTATCAAATGGGCAGCCTACAGACAACAAAAAAAACAGACAAAACTTTAACAAATGACCGCTGTTCAGAAGTAGTTTCTCTTTTTCTTTTGGTTGCCAGCAAGCAGGCGGTGTTACCTTTCGGTCCTATAAGACCGAAATATTAAGCCTGTACTATAACGAGATTGGTAAAAGAGGCCTCCAGACCATGTTCTTTGTTTAGCCTGGCCAAACGCAAACCAAAGTTAGCTTTGTCTGTAAGTTCATGCTCCATAAGACAAACCTCCCCGTACCACTTACTCATAAGGGAAAGCACTTGTTCCTCTATCTTGGAGTAGTCTGAGCATTCACTGGCTACGCTGGAAGTGACGCTGCGTTCGCGGCGGCGAATTTCCTCCCAGGGAATCTGCCTGCGATCGAGGTACAAAATATTAGGATCTGTCAGAGCCATTTGGCAAGCCTGACGAGCCAGTTCTCTCAATTCCTCAATTTTTTGAGCTTCATTGGCACAACGAACTTCCAAAGCACATAGGCGGCATTCATCGCTACTAAGCACTGTAACCAAAAAACCTACAGGTAAATTCTCTTTTTGTTTAGCCACTACCGTTTACAACCTCTTAGGACTCATAAAAACTGAAATGTTGGACGTCGTTTCAGGCGTCATATACAAAAAAACAGTCAGAAAGCGTCCCTTCGCATAGACCTCTGATATTCACTCCTCCAGGCCCGCCTTCCTGCCCGTCCTAAAGCGAAAAGGCAAAGAGGCCCTAACAGCAAACAAACGAAAAATAAGTTTAACCGGAACGCACCTATTGGGAAAAGGAGAAAAAATGGGCAGTATTTGGGGAAAAATATTCCAAGTTGCCACTTTTGGGGAATCGCACGGACCAGCCTGCGGAGTAGTTGTAGACGGCATGCCGGCTCAAACTATTATAAATTTAGAAGAAGTGCAGCAATGGCTGAACAGAAGACGTCCCGGCCAAAAAAATACGACAACGCGCCAGGAAAAAGACAGCGTAGAAATTTTATCCGGCGTGTTTGAAGGACGAGCTCTGGGTACTCCTATTGCCGCAATAGTGCGCAATCAGGGACAACACTCCCAAGATTATGCAGAACTAGCCTCTGTTTACCGACCTTCCCACGGAGATTACACTTGGCAGGCCAAATACGGCTGGCGGGACTGGCGCGGAGGCGGCCGCTCCAGCGGCCGAGAAACTATAGGCCGAGTCATAGCCGGGGCCCTGGCCGAACAAATGCTGCGCCAATGGCTCCCCCGCACCAAAGGAGAAGCTCCTTTTAGTATTGCTGTATGGCTTGAACAACTGGGCCCATATAGGCTGCAATATCAGAACGGGCAATTTGAAGATTATTTAAACAATTTAAGCCGCCAAGATATATACTCAAGTTGGGCCCGCTGTCCCGATCGACAAGCCGAACCACAGCTGCAGAACCTTTTAGACCGAGCTAGAAAAGAGCATAACTCTTGGGGAGCTTCTCTAGTGTTTGCGGTGCGCGGTTTGCCGGCCGGAATAGGCGATCCCGTATTTGACAGATTGGACGCCCGCTTAGCCTCAGCGCTGATTTCATTGCCCGCCGCTAAAGGGATAGAAATAGGAGAAGGTTTCAAAATGAGCTCTATGAGCGGTACCGAAGCCAACGACACGCTTATTTGCCGCCAGGGCCATGTTGTACCGAAAACATACAATCAGGGAGGCATTTGGGGAGGAATATCAGCGGGAGGCATCATTTGGGGACGCGTATCCTTCAAACCTACTCCCAGCATCGGCGCCGAACAGGAAACTTTAAACACCGATTTACAGCCATGCAAAATACGCATTAAAGGACGCCACGATCCTTGTGTAGCCATACGGGCTGTGCCTGTAGTGGAAGCCATGCTGGCCATAACTTTAGCAGATCTGGTACTCAGTGCTTCTCTAAGTAGCCTTTCCCGCCATGCCACACTGTAAAAACGGCTCCTTTTCTGCTAAAATTTTTATGCTGCGGCTATTTCACACGAACTTTAGAAGGGAAACGCCTCTCCCTCTAAGCAGTCCGGAATTTACTCAGGAGTTTATTTATCATGCATAATCATTACCGGCGGCTAGGTTGGCCGCTTCTCTGCTTGGTGCTGCTGTTTATGCTCAGCAGCACGGCGTTTTCTCAGCAAGCTCAGATCAATCCCGATGTGCTGGTGAACGGCACTCCTTTGGCGCGCTCAGCCGTAATCGGCTCTACAGGCCAAGACATAGCCGTAAAAGCCTCTCCTTTGCTCAAAGCTACAGGCGCTTCAGTTGAATTTGACGGCCAAAAGTTAGAAGCTTCCTGGTCCGCTTCTATGCTCACCATTATTGTGGGCCAGCCTTACTGCATTTATAACGGCCAACAAATTTCCATGTCTCCTTCAGGACTTTACGAAAACGACTTGGTCGTTCAGCTCAACGAAATTTGCTCTATTATTAAAGCCCAAACAACTAACAGCGGACAGCAAATTTTAGTAAAAACCGACACCGGAAACGGCAGCGGCACTACCGCTATAAGTTCAGTTCCTCTGCCCAGCTTAAACAGCAGAGTTAGCGCCAAAAGTGCCTACCTTAGTAGTATACAGAGCGGTGGCAACGTTTTCGGTATGCCCCCTTTAGAATCTTTACCTAATACAGGAAGTTCGTCTCCCACGCTATCTGCTCCCGATGCCATGGATAACAAAGCTTTTCCCGAAGCCGGTTTGGGCGGTTTAAGCAGTAAAAATGCCAAAAGCTCTCCTTATGAGCGTCCGGTAGTTTCGGTAACTAATGTAGGTTCGCGCCAGATTACTACCGAACAGCCACGCACCATCGATGAATTGTCAGCCATGCAGAGTAATACCGGACTGCGCTATCCTTCAGGCTTAAGTCAGATGTACGGCATGGCTTCGGGCGTAAACGGAGCGACCTCGGCCGGTGTTGGAAACCCAGGTTTGCAGCAACAGCCTCAACCAGCCGTTATCAGCTACTCTCAGGCTGCCCCTTCTGCCTCAGACAACTTACCAACTGAGAATACTTCAAACCGTTCAACCACCAACAGCACTAAAGTAAAGCCCAAGCCGGCCACCCCGGAAATAGTAGAATTCGATGTTCTGCGCCAAATGTCGTTCTTTGCCACTGCTTACGAAATAAAGGCAGTCATCCGCAATACAGGTGAATTGGCCGTTCAAAAGCCGTTCATGGTCAAATTTATGGTTAAAAGCAGCAAGCGGGGGTCCCACTGGGAAGTAGTGGAAGATTATCTAATAAATCCTTTGGCACCAGGTCAACAAGTAGAAATTTCCAAACGAGTTGACGGCCATCAATACGCTTGCTTGTTAGAGCTCTCCATAGACTTCAAGGCTTCTGTAGTTGAAGAAGTAGTTATTCCCTTAACCGACCGAAACGGGCGCAACTGGAAAAGATCTTCTAAGCACAGCAGTTATGCCAAGAAAGACAAAGAAACAGCTAACTCTGCGGTTCCATCAGTAACCAGAACCAAAGAGACCTGCTCCCGAGAAAAGAACCTTCATTTCTAAAGTACGATCTTAGTTTGGAAATGACAGCCCCAGTATAGACAAACTATAGAGGCCGCTTCCTTTGAAGAAGCGGCCTCCGTCTGTTCTGGGCCTATATGTTCATATAGTTTCCGAGATCAGTTCCTTTTCAGAGCGACCGGAACTAGACTCAGGCAGAAAAGGATCGGGATATAGCTGAGAGATACCACTGTGACGGCACTTTACACCTTTGCGGTAACACTCAACAATATGTTCGCAGTAGATCTCACCTTCAGGTCCTTTACACCTGAAGCTCACGTATTGAGGGTAATCTATGCAAACAGTAACTTCCCGTTCAGTTATGTAACAATAACGGCGGGCAGGCTCCACGGCCCGCTGACGAACCATCTCTCTTCGGCGACCGTTGCTGCCCTCTCGATTGTAAAAAGAATAATGCAAAAGAGTTCAACCCTCTTTGTTAGCAAAAATCGGTCTCAAGTTCATCCTGGACTCTATTTCACCTTCAAAAAGTTCCAACCGTTTACTTTCTGTACAATTGACACACCGTGAACTACCTGCCAAAGACAATGCGGCTAGACAAGCGGAACGTGCAATGCCTGAGCTAAAGCTTCTTGAAAAGCCTCACAAGCCAAAGCGGCTCCGTGCTGTTTCGCTCTAGGCAAACCGTCCAACACCTCCAGAATATCTTTTTCCTCTAGAGTAGCGGCGGCCGATACGGGCAACCCTTCAGCCAAAGCACACAGAGCATCGGAAGCGGCGGTAGCTGCCAAACAACCAAACGACTTAAAAACTGCTCGCTGCACAATTTTTCTCTCGGCGTCGAGATTAATCCAAAATTCCACAGTATCGCCACAAACAGGGTTTTCCGCCTGCGCATGTCCGTGAGCCCCATTCAGTTCGCCTACATGGGCAGGTCTCTCGGCGTGCTGCAAAGTTTTAGCTGAATATTCCATATTTTCTAACGGCTACAGGAATGCGTTTTGGTAAAACAAGACTTAGGGGCCATAGCCTGCAGTTTCAAAGCAGCTTTAATAATAATATCGGCCGCTTCATCGAGCTCAGCGTAGGTAATGGCATCGTTAAGAGTCAGACGCAAACTGCCCCTGCCCAAAGGAGCGTGGTAGCCCATAGCTTCCAAAACGTGCGAAATTCCCAAGGCTGAAGAAGCGCAGGCGGAACCGGAAGAGGCACACACACCTTTGCGATCGAGCTGCATAATTAAAGACTCACCCTCCACTCCGGGAAAAACGAAACTGGCATTGCCGGGTAAACGCAGTGCGGGGTGACCAGTCAATTCGGCCCCGCGCACGGAAGAGAGAATTTTTTCTATCAAATAATCGCGTTTGGCGCGCAAACTTTCAGCCCGCTTTTCCTGATCGGAACAGGCCATTTCTAGGGCTTTGGCCATACCGATAATACCCGGAACATTTTCGGTTCCCGAACGTAGTCCCCGCTCCTGGCCGCCACCGTAATTTACGCTCAGAGGTCTAACTCCGGTGCGCAAGTAGAGAGCTCCCACACCTTTAGGGCCGTGGAATTTATGAGCTGATACGCTGAGGGCGTCGACTCCCAGTTCATCGACATTGATAGGAATATAACCGGCGGCCTGTACGGCATCGGTGTGCAAATAAGCCTGATGATTAGCTAAAAGACGACCTAGCTCAGCTATAGGCTGAATAGTGCCGACTTCGTTATTGGCCATCATTACCGATACCAAAATGGTTTTATCTGTTAAAGCAGCCGCTACCTTATCGACATCGAGCAATCCGTTAGAATCGACCGAAATTTTAGTTATTTCAAAGCCTTCTTTTTTTAATTGTTCACAAGCGTGCAGTACGGCATGATGCTCTACAGTGGTAGTAATAATGTGGTTTCCTAATTCTCGTCTGGCTCTGGCTAAACCGATAACAGCCAAATTGTCTGACTCGGTACCGCAACCAGTAAAGAAAATTTCTGCAGGAAGTTTAGCTCCAAGAGATTTAGCCATAGAAGCTCGAGCGGCATCTAGGGCTCGCCGTGAAGCCAAGGATAGACCATAAATATTGGAAGGATTGCCGTAAAACTTAGTAAAAAACGGCAGCATGGCCTCAACAACTTCAGGTAATACCGCAGTCGTAGCTGCGTTATCTAGATAGATCATAAAAAAAACCCACTTCTTTTGCAAAGCTGAAACTAAAAACGGCTTTTCCGCTTTAACTTGCCGCATTTTAGCACAAACAGCCTGATGGTAGTATAACCTAAGCACTTAAGCCAAAGAAAACACTACCAGCAAGCTTGAGTTACCATGTGTTGTTGAACCTCTCCCGCTTACAGAAGCGGGATATTCTTGAGAAGTTTGATACACGGACTAACGCCTGACAACATATCCTGAAGGAGTCAGCTGTCAGGATACCCTTATTCTCAAGGGGCTGCCCAAAAGCCCTTTACACAGTTCCTCGAAATCGAAGTTCTGCTTACTTTTTCTGAGTATGTTGGCGGCACCGTTTACGTCAGCGTTAGCCATCCTGCCATCAGCAAACTGGTACAGTCCACGATAGACACGTTTCCCGCTGAAAGCCCCCGTATATGGCTATCCCGGATTCGAGCCCACTCGGCTACCCGCCATTCATCACCTACCTAAGAGGAAGGAGTCTTCTGGCGGGTTAAAATAAATCAGCCTGTTTTTATCAATATTTCAATATGTAGCTAGACAGTAAAACTTGAATATCGTTAATATTCAAATCTTTGCTGAACTTTAAATCGACTACCGGCATGCTCGATCCTACCACCCAAATTCTTAATTCTGAATCGAGGTCGATAGTACCGGCAGTTTCGGTACAAAAATGACTGATATTCTTATAAGGAATACTGTAAAAAGAAACTTTTTTTCCTGATAGCCCTTGAATATTGATAAAAATAAAACGCTTATTGGTAAAAATAATCAGATCGCGGATTTGCTTATAAGCGCGATCGATAGTTTCACCGGGAATAAAAATTTCGGCATACTGGCGGAAAATTTCCTCAGCACTTACTTCGGAAGCGTTACCCAACACACCGTTCAGAAATTTCATCATATCGGCAAGCAGCTCATACTTTCTTCTAATTACTAAAATAGGGCCGGACACTGTCAAATTTATATTTAACCCGGATTTAGAGACGACACGAAGCGATCGAAAGCTCTGTACTCCATAGCCTCACATAAATCGCTTAAAACGATATTATCTCGTCCATCCAGATCGGCTATAGTTCGGGCAGTGCGGCAGAGGCGATCTTTAACCCTGCCGGAAAGATGGCGCTTTTTTACTTCTTCAGCCAAAAATTTTTGGCTTTCTTTGTCGAGATGGCAAAAACGGCGAGTTTGGGCAGCGTTCATGAAGGCACTGCGACAGCCGCGCCGACGCTGCACTTCCAGGGCCCTTTCAATTCTGGTTCGCACCTGAGCTGAGTTTTCACTTAGAGAAGTTTCCAGCAGTTCATCGGCTGAAGCGCGCGACACCTGAATTTGTAGATCGATGCGATCGAGAAGAGGCCCGGAGAGACGCGACAAATAGCGCAACCGCTTGGAGGGCTGACAGACACAGTTCTTTTCGCGATCGCCCCAGTAACCGCAAGGACAAGGATTCATAGCCGCCACCAGAGTAAAACGGCAAGGATACTGAGTATGTACCTTGGCTCGAGCAATCTCAATTCGGCCCGATTCTAGGGGGCGGCGCAAAGCTTCCAGACAATCGCGTCTAAATTCGGTAAATTCATCCATAAAAAGAATGCCTTTGTGAGATAAAGTTACCTCTCCGGGCTGAATACTGCCTAACAGACCGGCAGCAGAAATGTTTGATGAAGGAGCGCGAAAGGGAATTTGCTGAAGCATGTGAGGGCCAAAACACTGAGAAATACTGTGAATAGCTGCTACTTCGATGGCCTCTTCCCGACTGAGGCGAGGCAAAATTGAAGACAGGCAGCGGGCCAGCATAGTTTTACCCGATCCGGGAGGCCCTAACATGAGAATGTGATGTCCTCCGGCGGCACATATTTCCAGGCCGCGTTTAGCCACTGCTTGGCCACAAACATATTGGAGATCGTTTTCTTCTATGGAACCGCTGCTTACTTCAGAAGGGCCTCCGACAGAATGGGAAAATTCTGTTTTCAGTTTACGACTGATAGCGGCGGCTTCTTTAGTTTGACCACCGACCAGGGCGGCGGCGTGCGCCAAGCTCATTACTCCCTGGCAGTTTATGCCTTCAACTAAAGAAGCTTCTGTCAAATTTTCCTGAGGAACTAGAACGTTGACAAATCCTAAACGTTTGGCCATTAAAACGGACATTAGTACACCGCGCACGCCGCGGACCCGACCGTTCATAGCTAATTCACCCAGAACCAGCCAACGGTGCACCATGTCGGGCGTGACGGCAGAACAATTTTCGTCAGCGGCCAAAACGGCCAGAGCCATGGACAAATCGAAGCGCGCCCCTTCTTTGCGCAGCTCTGCCGGAGCTAAGTTAATGCGCACCCTCCCTGCAGGCGGTTCGTAACCTGAATTGCTGAAAGCGGCCCAGATACGCTCGCTGGCTTCGCTGACGGAGGCATCGGGTAAGCCCACAACTATACACCTAGGCAAACCTCTGGAAATATCGACTTCACAAGAAACTAAATGAGAATTGACGCCAATTAAAGCGGCTGTAAAAATATTGGCAAACATTGTACCCCCCCTGCAGTACGGCAGCACTACAGAAAAGGCAGCCGAACCTGCTTGTAAACATTACTTCAAGACGACAGAGGCAAAAGTAAAGATGTATTTTTAGAGCAACAACTGACGAAATAAGCGAACAAACCAATTTTTTTTATCACTATGAGTCAAAATATTTTCCCTCACTCTTGCAATATTTCTTAGTTAAAGGGAAAATTATTGCGCAGCTGACCGGCAGCCCAACAAGCTAGAGCAAATATACTCCTTTAGTCAGCTTAATTTTAGGAAAGGACAATCAAACACAATGATTATTGTCGCCGCCCTAGATAATCAAAACGGTTTAATGTTCAATAACCGGCGTCAAAGTCAGGATAGCCTAATGCGTGAACGGCTGATTTCTAAGCTATCCGGAAAAAAGCTGTTTTTAAACGCTTATTCAGCGGAGCAATTTGCTTCGCAGGCAAATCCGGAACAACTGTTTATAAGCGATAATTTTTTGTGTGAAGCTTCGTCCGGAGATTACTGTTTTATCGAAAATATTTCGGCAGCCGCCTATGAAGACAAGATAGAACAGATAATTATCTACAGATGGAACAGAACGTATCCTGCCGATTTTTACTTTGACTTAAATCTGCTCCAAGGATGGCAAAAAATAAGCTCTGCCGACTTTGCAGGTTCTTCTCACGAGAAAATTACCGAAGAAATTTTTGTACGCAAAGGTTAAACAATATGTACAGACACAAACTTGCTGCTACAAAGGGCAAAAACAATCTTATTAGGCTATGGCTGCTAGGATTGATAGCTGTTCTCAGCTTTATCAGTTTAAGCATCGGCCCAGCCGAAGCGGTAGACTCCGTAGAGCGGCTTTTAGCTGCTTCCTCACAAAAAGCTTCCGGCTCTGCCGTAGGTAGGTTCTCTCTTGATAAGGTGCCCGCCTACTCGGGCACTCCCTATGCAGTTATCAATAAAAACGTTCCTTATTTTACCAAAGCCGACCGCACTTCCCGCTCTTATGAAAAATACAGTCCTTTAGACAGTTTGGGACGCTGCGGCACAGCTGTTGCTAATATAGGACGCGATCTCATGCCTACAGCTAAAAGAGGAAAAATAGGACAAGTTAAGCCCAGCGGCTGGCATCTGGCTAAATACGACTGCGTAGAGGGTAAATACCTGTACAACCGCTGCCACTTAATCGGTTATCAGCTAACAGCCGAAAATGCCAATGAACGCAATCTGATTACCGGCACTAGATACCTCAATGTTCAGGGCATGTTGCCTTTCGAAAATATGGTAGCCGACTACATAAAAGAAACTGGCAATCACGTACTTTATCGGGTAACTCCCGTATTTAAAGGAAACAATTTAGTGGCTCATGGGGTACTCATGGAAGCCATGTCTGTTGAAGATAACGGCCGAGGCATTCTTTTTAACATTTTCTGCTACAACGTACAGCCCCAGATCAGTATCGATTATAAGACCGGAGCCAGTTCTTACGGCGGCAATGCCACAGCTTACAATAAAAAAAGCTCGGGGCAACACAGTTCATCTAAGGCTGCCTACAACAAGCCGAAAGGGCAATCTGCTCAGTCTTCCAAAAATATGGCCATTAATATTTATGTTCTCAATAACCGCAGCAAAAAATTTCATCTTCCCTCCTGCGGCTATGCCCAAAAAATTAGCCGCTCGAATCGAGAAGAGTACACTGGATCGCGCAGCAGCCTGATCCGTCAAGGGTACTCTCCCTGCAAAAACTGCAGTCCCTAACTTAAATTGACTTTCTCGCAGCGTTCTTTTTCGGATCATCTACAAAAAGATCGGAACGGGACTAAAACTGAAAACGTTAATTTTCTGTTCTGCAGTTAAGTTTTCAGACCGTAAAAAAAGCCGGGTTAGCGAATTTTTATTCCCCAATTAGTGCAATTGGCAGAAAAGATTTTCCAACCCGGCTGTTTTTTGTTTTTATCAATTTACACTATCGATTGAGTTTCAAAAATTCGACGGTACAATCCGTTTTTGGCCATAAGTTCACTATGCGATCCTTCCTCGGCAACTCTACCAGAATCCATAACTACAATGCGGTCAGCGTGTCTGATAGTGGCCAAACGATGCGCAATTACCAAACAAGTGCGCCCTTTCATAGAAGTATCGATAACTTCGGTGAGACTACTTTCGGCATTAGCATCCAGTCCAGAAGTATATTCATCGAGGATGAGAATACGCGGATTATGAACTAAAGCTCTAGCTACAGCCAAGCGCTGACGCTGTCCTCCGGAAAGAGCCGATCCGCGCTCGCCCACATTGGTATTTAAGCCTTCGGGGAACCTAACGATAAACTCATCGGCTCCCGACATAGTAATAGCCTTTTTAATTTCAGCTTCATCAGCCTCCAAATTTCCGTAACGAACATTTTCATAGATGGTATCGCGGAAAAGAATGGATTCTTGAAAAACAATGCCTATCTGAGAACGCAGAGATTCCAGAGTGACTTTAGAAATATCGTGGCCGTCAATAGTAATTTGTCCGGAATCGGGGGCATAAAAACGCTCCAACATATTTACTAAAGTAGACTTTCCGGAACCATTAGTGCCGACAATAGCCACAAATTCACCGGCTTTTATTTTCAAATTAACCTTATCTAAAACTGGTTTATCTTGCTCATAGGCAAAGGAGACATTTTTAAATTCCACTTCACCCTTAATTTCGGGCAGAGTTTCGGCCCCAACATCGGAAGTTTCCGGCACAGAATCGATAATTTCAAAAGCACGTACCGCCGCCGCCGCCGAATTTTGACAGCTGCCGTAAAAAGTGGAAAGAACCGACAGCGGGTGACTGGTCATAGCCATTAAGGCCCAATATTCAGTCATTTGCGCAAAACTGACTTGACCTTGAAGAATGCGGGTAGCTCCGAACCAAACAATAATGATGATACCGATTATGCCCAAAAATTCTACTACAGGTGACTGCATGGACTGCACTTGAACAACTTTCATTTGGGCAGCATAATTATCTTCATTGCGCTCAATAAAGCGCTTGTATTCGTAATTTTCCCGACTGTTGGCTTTTACAACTTTTATAGCCGACACATTTTCAAACTGAAGAGCCGACAAATCAGCCAAACGGGCCTGCAGCCGACTAGTTTTTTGACCTATTTTGGCTCCGAAGTTGCTGATAGCGATGGCTACCAGAGGACTGATAACCAATACAACTATAGTCATCTGCCAATCGCGCCAGAACATCCATATAAAGCAGCCAGCTACCATCAGAAAATTTTTGGTAAATTCGGAAAGCAGACTAAAAACACCGGAAGCGGTGATGACGTCTGTTGTAGATCGGGACAACACCTCACCGGATCGCATTTTATCGAAGAATTTAATTGGCAAACGCTGCAAAGCGCAAAAAACGTTGCTGCGGAAATCGCGTATGGCCAATTGACCGCACTGATCGGTAAGATACTTTTGAAAATAAGTACACACCCCCATAACAGCCATTACTATTAAAAACAGCAAACAAACATAGTTGAGAGTCATGAAAGGATTGCGCCCGTCGTTGTAACTAAAAAACTTATTGAAAGCTTCTTCCTGAGCGCTCAGCGGTCCGGAATGGGAGACACTATCAGCAGAGTCCGCCGCTCCGTTTCTATTGCTAAGAACAGCAGAACCGCCGCCAGCAACCGCAGCCTGAGAAGCTGCCTTCTCTCCGTAAGGAGTAATGCCGGCCTGACGCAGTTTTAGGCTGTCTTCCCTTTCATCTTTTTCCAAAAGTTCAGCAATAGCAGGACTGCCTTTGGACATTAACTCCATAATCCAGCCCACAAATTTAGCCTGACAGAGACGGGTTCCGGTGGCAAACAGATTAAACAACAGTGCTATAACAACAATTTTCCAATAAGGCAGCAGATACTTGAGAACACGTCCCAAAGTCTTGACTAAATTTTTAAAGCTCACAACTATTACGCTTTCCTGAGTTTTGCAATATGGCCGATATAAATGCCCAAAAAGTCTACAACATCGCCAATCTTTGTCAAGAAGGAGAAAAAAAATAGCAGGTCCGAGTCCGGGATCACTTTAAGCAGCTGGCATAAAATTCCGGATATTCTTATAATACAGAGCATGTTCCGCTTAAATCTGTTCAAAGTAACCGCTCTATTTTTCGCCGTCTGGGCCCTTTTCCAAATAGTTTTTATTTTTGAAGGAAAAATTAGCAGCCTCGGTCCGTCATCTAAGGCAGACAAAACTTTAGTTTTTCAAGGTCATGCTGATAAAGATCAGGTAGACAATCGTTTATCCAAGGTAAGCGCTTCTACTGATAAACCGCAAATAACAGAACCGGCCGCAAAAATGGGACTGGACATAAGCGAAGCTAAAGTATCAAATACGGGAAATGTGGCGGTAGGTTTCGGCGAAAATGCTCCTCACAGCGTGCCCCAGCGAGTCGGCATGCCCAAAATGGAAAATTCCGACTCCATGTTTGTCGGTAAAACTATCCAGCCCGCTGTGCACCAGGGCGCTCCCAAACAAATATTTCACAAAAATATACCTGGAGCAGCCATAAAGGGTGAACACAGTAAACAAATAGAACTGAATGCGGCACTCAATAGCGGCCAGAGTGAACAGACAGATCAGCAAAGCCCGCAAGAGCAAGCTCAGCTGAGCATGCAGATGGCCCAAGCGCATTTGCAGAGCAATAAAGAAAAAACAGCCAACGCCAACATGAGTAGCCCTGCGCTAAGGCCGGGCTACTCCGATGAATATATGCAAGCTCTGCAAAGACAAGACAAACAGCGCATTAGCAACAATTACGAGCGCTGCTTAGCTGCCATAATTTTTTTAGAAGGTAAGGGCGGCTCGTTGGCCCTAACTCCCGCTCAAGCCAGATGCGTATTAAAACTAATTGAAGAAGCAGAAAATGATAGATACGCCGAAGAAAATACATTGAAAAAACTGAATGAACTGCTAAGCAAAGATCAGAAAGTTTATATAAGCAAACATATTAGCCGTCGGCCTCTTTATGCCAACGGCCCAGCCGAAGAAGATCCTACCGCAGCCAGCCTACAGAAAGCTATTACCGCTTTGAGCGGCAAGCAACCTTAAATACACTTACTGTCGGAAAGTTTTTTCAGTAAACTGAGCAGTTCGGCTTCGTTAATTATTTTTAAAGCATAGCCCGCCGCTCTGATCTCGTCAGCTCTTCTTTCTTTAGCTGAAAGTTGGGCACCTAAATTCTTTAAATCGCCCGTCACTAAATAGTCGGTATCAAAGCTTACAGAGTTTTGTACTATGGCCCCAGCAGCAGTAAGTAATCCTTCGATTTTATCACGCCGACCTAATTTAAATTTACCGGTAAGGCAAATGCGCAGACCTTGCAGACCTACAGACATATCCTGGAGTCGGGCTTCATTACTGCAAGCGGCGGGTTCTACAGTAAAAGCAGAGTCTTCCTGAGTAAAATTTATATATCTCCTTATATCACTTTCCAGTAATTCGCCCTCTGTCAATAAGCTTTCTAACAGGCGTCGGCAAGCGTCAGTGTCAGAAAAAGCATCATGATGTTTAATCATATCTAAAGAGTAATAGCAACACAGAGCCTTCAAAGAATAACCGCGGCTGCCCGGTTTTTCATTTTCCTCACAACCCGGCAGTTTAGGCCTACGTCTGCCTGGCAGCATCCGTTCAGCCAGCTTCATATTACATAAATAGCTGAAACTGTGAGGCAAAGGCACACCGTATTTGCGCAAGGCTCCGCTTAAAGCAGAAAGATCAAAAACAGCATTGTGAGCTACTATAACTGTATTTAAGCAGTGATCTTTTATTTGAGGCCAATACTGCGCTATGGTGGGAGCATTCTTTACGTCGTCTTCTTCTATATGGTGAATAGATATATTGAGAGCGTCGAAAGGCTCCTGAGGATTTATCAAACTGCAAGCTTCAAAAACCACTTTATGGCCACGTATCTCCTGAACTGCAATTTGACATATTGAGCTGCGGTCGGCATTAGCCGTTTCGACATCTACAACCGTATAATGATCAAGTTTCATGTATTACTTTTGCCTCTTCAAAAAATAAAAATGTTAAGCTACCGCAGTCTCTACCGGTCGAAAGAATCTAGAAGGTCGTTAAGATTGCGCATAAATTTCTCCATGCCCATCGATCGGTTAAATACCGTACAACGCCTCATTTTGTTGCCTTTTTTAAAATCGCTGATAGTCTGTTCTATCTCTTCCATTGGTTCAATGAATTTTAAGTTTAAGTTATGCATAAACATTAAACCGGCGATAAAATTCATAACGGCCATAAATACTATGCCCCAAGCTCCAGTACGTCCCATATGCTGAGCCTTGACAATAGAATTATGCATGGCTTCCCTGT
Source organism: Candidatus Bruticola sp. (assembly GCA_051874695.1). Classification (GTDB taxonomy): domain Bacteria; phylum Vulcanimicrobiota; class Xenobia; order Xenobiales; family Xenobiaceae; genus Bruticola. The sequence continues at coordinate 34,338 of JBJEGC010000027.1, read as the reverse complement.
TTAAATTTTCCAACTTAACTATAGCGTCAGTTACCACGTTGAATTCCAGCTTTTTACCGTCGAAAGCATTTTGATAATGAGTTCTGATAATCTTCAAATACTCGATTTCCCCTTCTTCACTGACGCGCTCCTCCGCCTCTTTTAAATATCGCTCAAACTTAGGAACGGCTTGGTAGCGGGATACAAGGCCGTGGTGATGTTGAGTAAGCATCGCCATCATAGCCATAGAAACATGAATAGAGGTTTCATTATCTTGAATAACGGCTTCAATTGAAGGAAGCATGCGCGTAAAAATCCAGATACAGCAGTATGCAACCATCAAATTGAAGAGTATGAAGCACCAAATGCTGATTTTTATAGACTTTGCTACTTTCATATTAGTTTACGTCTCTGCCGAATTTTTCTCGTTGCCTGCAACAAACTAGGTTAAAGGAATATTTTCTTGGGGATAGCCGACTTCATGTTTTACCGGCTTGTCGTCGGCCATAACGGCAAAAATAGAAATAGGTCCTATTCGTCCGCAGAACATAGTAAAAATAATGATACTTTTACCTATTTCATCAAGATGAGAAGTGGCCCCCAAGCTCATGCCCACCGTTCCTAAAGCTGAAACAGCTTCAAAAATGAGCAATTTAGGAGCAATATTCTGAGTCATAAACAGCAGTATAGTGCTGCAGGCTAAGGTAAGCATAAAAGCTACAAAAATAGTAATGGTGCGCCTTACCGTCTGATGCGGAATGAGACGCCGACGGCAGACTACCTCTTTTTCTTGATTAAGATCGGTCCAAAAAGCCCATAGCATGATAGCTACAGTAACAGTTTTCATACCTCCGGCAGTACCACCCGGACAGCCGCCTATAAGCATAAACACTAAGCTGATGATCACACTTAAAGGAGTGAAACCGCTCACATCTACAGAGTTAAAACCAGCCGTCCGACCTACCGCTGAAAGAAAAAAAGCGTTGTGCCATTTGTCGATAGGATTGAGATGAGCAAAAACCCCGTTCCATTCCAGCAGTAAGTAAGCGAGCGTGCCGAAAGATAAAAGCAAAGCGGTGGCCGTTAAAGCTAAAAAATTTGCTAAGGATATATGACGTCGCTTGAACCAAATAGGCACAGCTAAAAAAGTTAACGGTGACATACTGCCCAAAATGACTAAAAAAGCCACAGTGTAGAGCATAACCGGAGTTTGGGCATAAGTTACCAAATTAGAGCTGTCGGGGGTCATACCAGCATTGCAAAAAGAGGTCACAGCCATAAAGCAAGCCCTTCCTACAGCGATCTGCCAATCCGTTCCCTGGTTTATTAGAGCGCAAGTCATAATTATGCCGCCCAATAACTCCAAAATAAAAACATATATACCGATTACGTATAGAGAACGAATTAAATTAGGTCCGCTTTCCGATTCTGACAGAGACGCCAGCAGACGTTCATGGCGCAAACTTAAACGGCGTCCCATGGCGTGCATGGCCAAAGAGGCGGTGCCCATCATCCCCAGCCCTCCCAACTGAACGAGAATGACTAGAAAAATTTTGCCGTAAACAGTGAATTGTCCTATATCGATGCACGTTAACCCGGTTACGCATGAAGCGCTGACAGCCATAAAAGCTGCATCTATAAATTCGAGATTGCCTCCCGATGATATGGGCAAATACAGAAAAATTGAACCGACGGTGCAAAGCAGCACAAAAGTAAGCAGCAAAAAACGCGCTGGACGATTTATAAAGAAATCGATGCCCAAATCTTCCCGCAGCTTTAGCTCTCCATAGCTGCTGGCAATAAACATATCAATAAAAATTGAGAAGAAAATGGAAATTATAGTCAGCCAGGTACCGGGCACGGCAAAACTGAAGCAAATTAAGAAAAAGCAGAATAATACGGCAATCTGCGGAATTCTGGAGGCTGTAAGGCGCGACCATTTGTAAAAAATAAGCTGACAAATAAGGCCACCGCAAGCGCACAGCGACAAACCTAGCTGATTGTTGAGTCCACAAAGCAACCAAGTGATAAAAAAGAGGACAGCAAAGCCGCCGGCAGCTCCGTTGACAGCTTCCAAATCGATATGATGATGGCGTCGTTTGAAAGGCTCATCCGTCTGACCGCGGTAATGAATAACAGCATTAATCAGCACGGAAACGGCTGCAAAAATAGTCAAAGCCGAGAAGGGATCGCTAAATATATATTTGCCGGCCGCTCCTATGCAGGCCAAGGCGTCAAGCACCGCCAAAAATTTGCCTAATTTCGGGTGTTTATCCCAAAATAAACCAATCGATACCGTAAAAATCAGAGCTAAACCTGAGCACAGCCCGCGAAAGGCAGAAATTGTTCCACCTTCCTCAAGATCGAGTCCCAAAAATATAAATGCCAAAGGCGACAGCACAATAGCAGCGCTACTGAAAGCTGACCAGCCTGAAGCAGCTTCCCTGAGTCTGTCGTATAAATCTGCAAATGTCTTAATCATACTGTTTTAACGGCGAAAAGTTTTTTGCAGTTCGGCAATAGCTAACTCATTAGATACAATAATGAGTCGGTCGTTAGCTTTTAAAGGAAGGCTGGGGTTAGGATGGATAATTTTAGAGGGATCTTCGGAAGAGCGTATGCCGGCCACCATTACTTCGAAGCGTTTGGGCAGCTCAAGCTCAATAAGATTTTTACCAACCATGCCGGGCTGCACTCTTATTTCCGTAAGCAAGCAGTCGTCGCCCAAATCGGTATCTACCACCATATGACGATTTATAAGACGCGTAGCAAAACGGCGTCCGAATTCACGCTCCGGATTAATAATTAAATTGGCTCCTACGGCTTTCAAAATACGCTTATGTACAGAATCGCGTGCTCGGGCCACAATAAACGGAGCCCCCAACTGACTGAGTAAAGCTGTACAGATAATAGAATCTTCTTTGGCTTGATCTCCAATAGCGCACACGGCGGCATCGCGTTTGGCCGGATCGAGCCTGGCCATATCAGCCTCATCGGTAATGCGTATCTGCATGGCATCGGCCACAAAGAGTGAGGCTTCCTCTACCAGTGCAAGATCGCGATCTACGGCCAAAACCTCCACACCTTTTTCAGAAAGTGTTCTGGCCAAAGACATACCGAACTGCCCCAGACCAATAATAAGAATTTGCTGCCCCATAAAAGTTGCCCCTTTGCCAACGCAAAACACTTGTGCGAAAGAAATAATCCAATCTTAACTTTGAGACTGTATTCTTTATAGTTTAGAGCAAATATTCCTAGAAGTAAATTTAAACGTCATTCACAGTAGACTGACTAAAACTGGCAGGTCAGCCGATAATAGCAACGCATGGCAGGAAATAGGTAAAATTATATAAGAAGTATAGACTTATGATTAATATAAAGTTTTCCACTTACGCTCTAATTCTCGGCTTGGCGGCGGCCGCCGCGTTTCCCACTATGTGCCAAGCCGACGAGGGCATGTTCCCCTTCAATACACCTCCCCAAAAACAACTGGCCCAAAAATACAACTTTACATTAAGTGAACAGTGGCTCGATAAGGCTATGCACGCTGCAGTGCGCTTCAATAACGGCGGATCGGGCGGCTTTATTTCTGCGGACGGTTTAGTAATTACTAACCACCATATAGCCGATGAGACTCTTTCTGAACTAAGTACACCCGATCACGATTTAATTGCTAACGGCTTTTTAGCCAAAAACAGAAGTGAAGAATTAAAAGCTCCCAATTTGGAAATTAACTGTCTGCAATCGATTACCGACGTTACCGACCAAGTCAACAAATCTGTAACTCCTCAAACCGACGCAGCCCAAGCGGACAGCATTAGGAAAGCCAATATAGCCGCTATAGAGAAAGAGGCAGGCGAACGCACGAAAATGCGCTGCGACGTAGTTACTCTTTATCAAGGCGGTCAATACTGCTTATACATATATAAAAAATATACCGATGTGCGCTTAGTTTGGGCGCCAGAACAAGACGTCGCTTTTTTTGGCGGAGATGCCGACAATTTTGAATATCCGCGCACCTGCCTCGACGCCGCCATTTTCAGAGTCTATGAGAACGAACAGCCGGTTAAACCGCAGCACTTCTTTACCATAAATTCTCAAGGTCCCAAAGAGAACGATCTCGTCTTTGTAGTTGGACATCCGGGCACTACCAACCGTTTAGAAACTTATGCTCAAACTGAACATACGCGCTCGGTAACCCTTCCTTACCGTTTAGCCCGCGTAAGAGCCATGGAGGCAGCCTATCTGCAATTTGCCGAACGCTCGCCCGAAAATGCCCGCCGTATCAATAACGATATTCGTTCTATAGCCAACTCTCGCAAAGCTTACACCGGCATGTACCAGGGTTTATGCCGCAATTCCATTATGGAACGCAAGAAAGCTCAGGAAGATCGGGTGCGCCGCTTGGTGAGCGATCAAACTCCCTGGAACGATATAGAAGACGCTTGCCGAAATGTCAGCCGCCTGGAAGAGCCATACTATCTTTTAGAAAGAAGAGAAGCGTATCCCAGTCCGCTCTTCTCAATAGCCCGCCATTTAGTACGCTTAGCTAAAGAGAAACATAATCCAAAGCTCCATCTACAAGAGTACAATTCTACTAAACTTGATTCTCTGAAACAAAATCTGTTTTCACCAGCGCCTATTTACGCCGATGTAGAAAAGGCCCGTTTAAGCGCTAGCCTCTCCTTTGCGGCGGAACGTCTCGGAGTAGATCATCCGCAAATACAAATTCTTCTACAGGGACAAAGTCCGGCTGACAGAGCGGCCGAACTAGTAGACGGCTGCCGCCTATTCGATGTGCAGGAAAGGCAGCGTTTGGCCAGCCTAAGTTGGCAAGATCTGCAAAAGTCGGACGACGCCATGATCCAGCTGGCACTGGCCATAGATGACGACGCCCGTCAGCTTCGGCGCGCTTACGAAACTATTTTTAAGGCTCCTTCAACAAAAGCTTATGCTAAAATAGCTGCTGAGCGCTTTAAAATTGAACAAGACGCCGTTCCGCCCGACGCTACTTTCACTCTGCGCCTCTCTTATGGAGTGGTAAAAGGGTATCAGGATAACGGACAAGAGATAAAATGGTGTACAACCCTAAACGACCTGTACGAACGCGCTAAGCTCAATAAAGACACCCCGCCCTTCCAAGTACCCCAATCTTGGTTAGACGGCCGCCCTAACTTAAACTTGCAGACCCATATGGTATTCACTGCCACTTCCGACACTATAGGGGGCAACTCAGGCAGTCCGGTACTCAACACTGCAGGAGAACTAATAGGTCTCAATTTTGACCGCAATCAGTTCGGCATGGTGCGCAATTTTGTTTACGATGAAGTTAAAGCGCGCCATATTTCTGTAGCTTCACCGGCCTTGCTGGAAGCCTTGCGCCATGTTTACCATGCCGATAACTTGCTTAAAGAAATTACCGCTCAATGAGACAAACTCTCAATCTGTCGTTTCTGTTCGGCAAACAACCTTGGAAGAGTAAAAAAGCCGCCTCAGCTTCGGTATTAACCGATCAATAATTCTGAGGCGGCTTTTTTCTATTATTTTATTTAAGAAAGTTAGCTTTCTGCCGGGCCCGATGGTATAGGTTCCAAGCCCAAATGTTCATAGGCTTTGGGACCGGCCACACGACCGCGTGGAGTTTTCAGCAAAAAGCCTGAAGCCAATAAATACGGTTCGTAGACATCTTCTAAATTTTCAGGTTCTTCGCCTATAGCGGCAGCCAAAGTAGCTAACCCCACAGGCTGACCTTTGTATGTATTAATGAGAATGTCCAGAATGCGCCTGTCGATTGCATCGAGTCCACACGAATCAATAGACATGCGCTCTAAAGCTGAGGATGCCACTTCAGCTGTAATAATATCCACACCATCAACTTGCGCGAAGTCACGAACTCTCTTTATCAATCTGTTAGCAATGCGCGGAGTTCCTCGGCAGCGGCGAGCAATTTCCAAACTCCCCTCTTCATTTATATTTATGTTGAGCAAAAACGCCGAACGACGAACTATTTTAGCCAACTCGGCAGGCTTATAAAAATTTAGCTGCATAAGTATGCCGAAGCGGGAGCGCAAAGGAGACGAAAGGGCTCCCGATCTAGTAGTAGCTCCAACCAGAGTAAACGGAGCTACACGGTGCTGAACGGCCCCTTTAGCGTTACCCTTACTGATAATCCGATCGAAAGACAGATCTTCCATAACCGGATAGAGAATTTCTTCAACTACATGAGACAAACGATGAATTTCATCTATGAACAACACTTGACGCGGTTTCAAACCGTGTAAAAGTACCAGAAGATCGATCGGTCGTGAAATGGCCGGGCCGGAAGCGGTGCGCATTTCCACTCCCATTTCCGAAGCTACTAACTGAGCCAAGGTAGTCTTACCCAATCCAGGCGGCCCTGACAGCAAAATATGGTCGAGAGGCTCGCGCCGCTGCGCGGCCGCCTTAATAAAAACGCGCAAGTTTTCAACAATATCTGTTTGGCCCACATACTCGGCAATGCTATGGGGGCGCAAACTCTTTTCGTTTTCACTTTCCTCAGCTGAAGCTTTACGGGGAGACAATTGACGGCGTGGCAAACCGAACATAAGTTACTGTACGCCTCCCAACTCACTTACTGCAGCCATAACTAGACTGGAAGAATCGGCTTCTGCACCGCTGCTTAGGGCAGCCCGAACGGCATTTTCAGCTTCCTCTTTGGAACAGCCCAATCCCATCAGCACTGAAACAGCTTCCAAAGCGGGCCCCGAAAGCACGTTATCAACTGACTTACTTTCTGCCTGCTCCGTCTCTCGCTGAGCCGAGGCATCAAGAATCAAGGCAGCGCTTTTAACCATATCCTCAATTTTTTCTTTCAGCTCCAGAACGATGCGCTTAGCCGTTTTAGCGCCAATGCCGGGTACTTTAACTAATGATTTACTGTCATCGGCCAAAATGCAGGAAGCTAAATCGGGGGGGGTAAGCTGACTTAAAATTTTTAGGGCAGCCTTTGAACCAATACCAGAAATAGAGGTAAGCAATTTATAGAATTCACGCTCCAGAGGCGAAGCGAAACCTACCAAAAAAATTTCATTATCGCGCACAACCATCAGAGTTTGCAGACGATAATGCTTATCGATGGCGCATCGGGCAGCCAAAGGTTCAGATACAAAAATTTCACATCCGATGCCGCCCACTTCTAAAACGACTCGACCCTGACCGCTGTAAACGCACAATCCCTCAATAAAAGAAATCATTGCTTTTGCCTGAGCCTACTTAAAATTATTGATAACATATTCACAAATACTATTCCAAATTTCACGTCCTAACACTTTAACATGCCCCCAACCTACAGGGAAAGAGAGACATTTCGATTCACCGCCCAGACGATCGCCTTCTACTGTAGGAATTTCGACAATGCGCAACCCTTTTTTCATAGCCCTAATGCTCATTTGGTACTCAATAGGAAAACCGCACTCATCTAAATTCAACACTTCAAAAGCACAACGACGCACGGCTCGGAATCCGTTAATGGTGTCGGTAATGTAGGGACCTTTATTAAAGAGCAGATTAGCAATCAAAGTAAAAGCTCTGTTAACCCAAGCGCGGAAACGGAAAAACTGATCATCCTCTTCGTTGCGGCTATTTTTCATAAAACGGGACGCGATGGCAATATCAGCCTCTTTGCCTTCAATGCAAAGACAAAGCTTAACAATATCTTCAGGAGCTTCGTTACCGTCGGGCGAGTAAAATACTAACAGCGAAGACGAAGTGTTGCGAACACCTACACGGAAAGCTTCTCCCCGACCGCGTACTTCTTGACCAACGACCTTAATATTATGATCTTTGTAAAATTCTACCGTACCGTCGGAAGATCCGCCGTCGACCACTAAAACTTCATCGAAATCGTTTAGAGGCAACCGCTCCCAAAGGGCTTTAGAGCCTTCTATTTCATCGTAGGTCAGAATAACTAATGCTCTGCTCATATTGACACACTACTTCCTATTATGCACTGCGAGGCAATTACGCGGCTACTTGCTTCGAGCCCTGCCCCAATTTTGTAGGCTGTCTGCAGGTTCTGCAAATTAGGGTATATTGAGCTTATCTATTCTGAAAATAGAAATAGAATACTCGTACGATTGAATTTTGTTCGTTTCCATAGTCACTTCCGTGTCCTGATCGCAAGGAGGACCGAATAATCTTTCCATTGTATCGCAGTATCTTTCGTAAAACTCCTTGCCGTATGTGGGATCGATTTGCCAACAGCTGCGCTCATGAACAATAATGTACAACAAACCTTCATCAACCAGACTCTGATAATCGTTATAATCGAATACTATGTCGGAGCTAGGATCGACATTTAGCTGTTCGATGAACTTAAGGAAACTGTTTTCTTCCAATTTATCGATAGTTCTGGTAAACAACTGCAAGTCAGATTTAGGATATTTAGGCGGAATAGCTGCGTCGGCCCATCCAAACATGAGACGCTTACCATGCAATATCTGGTAATACTGCAGATAATCACCCGTGCGGATAGGCACCTCGGCCACAATAAATAGACCGGGCTCTTTAGCTAATCTGGAGTAGCAAGCAGGTGGCTTTATATAAAAACTGGACAGCGGCGCGGCCTGACAATAAAAAGTTTCATGACCAATCAGTCCAACTACCACCAAAACTAAAATCCAACTGACCAGCGCCCGCTGATGAACTTTGTGCAGCGCATAAACGGAAGCTCCGCAGAGTACTGACGCAGCGATCAATAACATAGCGCTCATGCGAACCGGCGAGAAAAGACGGGCAAAAGCGGGCAAATACTTAAAAAATATGAGGTAAGGTGTGCCGATACCACCACCAAGCTTATTAACGTAATCTCCGCTGTTTATATCTAAAAGATAAGGACCTAAAGTTAAAGAGTAAAACAACAATAAACTGATGATCCAAGGCACGGCAGTAATATAAGAGAACTGCCCTTCCTCATTTTGAGTGACTGCCTCAGCAGAAATTTGCTTTGGTTCGGCGGCGGCCTTCTGTTCGGCGGCCGTATTCTGTTCGGTATCATCCTCCTGTTGACGGCTCAAAAGAAAACCGGCTCCCCAGAGCAAAGGGCAAGCAATTAAACTGAGCATAGTTACCATTATAGGCATACAGCGGGCAAAACTAGGGCTGAAAGGATATTGCCACGGCAAAGAATCAAAACGAAAGCGCTGGAAAGAATTCAACAGCGGATCGTTCTGCTGCAAAATTCTTTCAGGCTGAGGAGAAATAAGTACATCGAGAGTGGGAAAATTAGTAAACAAAAGAAGCTCGGGTAGCCTGTTGCCCCTAAAAAGTATAGATGCATATGATATGCCGGAGGGAGAAGCGATAAGAATAGTCAGCAAGCAGGCTCCCAGTAAATAATAGAAGCGACGTTTAGTAAATTGGCCCTCATTGCCGCTAATTAAATTGCACAACAGATAAATAACGGTAAAAATTAACAGTGACTGGCCGTAAAACAGATAAATTAAAGTGGAAAAACCTCCCCAAAATCCGGTAGATACCATCCACAGTAGACTAGGTCGACGGTACAGATTTATTAAGGACAGACAGTAAAGAACCATAGGAAAAATTATGGTTTGGCGTATGCGGCCGCTTTCCAACTCAATAATACAATAAGGAGAAAAAATAAAGACGGCCCCACTAAGCCAAGCGGCAGCTCTATTCTTGAAAAGAGAATAGCCTAGCAAGTAACCGCAACATCCGTTAAGCAGAAAAATCAGAAAAACTTTAACGTTAAAATATAGAGGAGCTCCGAATAATGTCTCCAGAGGCCAGGAAAATACAAAAAGATCGAATAAATTGCCCGTCTCCGGATAGGATCCGGCTACAGAGATCAACCAAAACAGATACTGAAAAGAGGCTCCACAATAAAAAGCGGTGGAGACCATTTTTTTAGCCCACCAGTAGCGCCAAATCCAGCCCTCCAACTCACTGCCTGGACAGCCCGCATACTCTTGAGTATAAGGAAAATTAAAACCGCCAAATATTGTAAAAACAAAGGACGCAAAGCTGAGCAGTATAAAAAAACCGAACAGCCATTTCATTTTGCTCTCGTTTTTGCTCATAGAGAGATCCTCTCGCCTAATCTGCTGCAGGATACTCTGTTTCCAAAAGCACCTCGCAGAATTTCATACTCAGAAAAACTCACTCCCCCACAAAGTTTTACCTCGAGATGCTTGTAATCAGAAGCAAACCTCTTCAAGGTATCGCCCACTCGTTCCCTACGCTGCCAAACTTTTTCGTCAAAAGTGACAATCAATAAAGACGGAACCTCATGTAGCTCGTTTTTAATTAAACTAAAATTTTCCTGGAAGCTGCTGCTACCGGATCCGCAAAAAAACACTAAGCGGCCATCTTGACATCGCACCAACAAATTTAAATCGAACAGCTTATCTTCATTGGGTACAACAACAGCCCAAACCCCTGCAAAAAGCGGATGTATACCATAAGGTACCGTAATAATTTGAGGGTCATCTTTAACATCAAGCGACGTATGCTTGCAAAACTCTTCAATATTGATATCGGCGCAAATATAGATAATATTTTTATTTAGACCGCTAAGAAAACGGTAACCGCCGCGCCGCCCGACATTGGAAACTATTACAAAATCGAGCTTTTTTTGCCAAGGCATAAAGGGAGAGCTGTTCAACGTTTCCACTACAAAACCGCTCCAGGCTTCTCCAACTGAAGCAGGCGTTCCAGTATCGTAAAGAAAATTGATAATCCCGTCGGTAACTGCCTGCCGAAATTGTTTACGGTTGTTTTCCTTCAGATGCATGTATTGAGCAGGCCAACGCGAAAGCGGGCTGTCGGCCTGCGGTTTGCGCTTGAACAAGAACCAAACCATATTACCGTCGAGACTATTTAAATTGAAGCTTAAAGGGTTTGACTCAAAGCGACCTGTAAACTGATTCCCGGTAAGCACAGAAGCCGTATTAGCCAGTTCGCTCTCGGAAAAAAACAGATTGGCAGAACGGTCATTGGCACTATACTCCAATTCAGTTTTCGACTCATCGGCAAAAATTGTAAAATAAAGCAGCACATAAAAAAGCAAGCCAACTTGAACTGCCGCCAACGAAGCCGTAAAAAGAAAGCTAAAGCGCCCCCCCTTGTGTTTTTCTGAAGTTACAGCCACACTACGTTACCGCCTCAACGCTCCACTTTCCGGATTGCAGTGCCAGTGCGCTTCAATCTGTTTCAAAGTTCCGTCGTAGTCAGTCAGCTGACCCTCTGCTTTCCATTCGCTTCCCGAGTCACTTATATTTATTTCTGCCCAGTCGGCAGCCCAAAACAGGCGCTGTTGCCAAGCTTCATCGGCAGTATCAAGAAGTAAAATAACTCCCAAATGGTTGCGGCTGGCAAGTACAGATAATTCTTGTCCCAAATGCTGCCAATCAGACAATTTCTTATCGGCATTAGTTTTCGCAGTGTGGCTTTCAGCAGGAAGAAGAAAATCCCAGCCGTCAAGAATAAGAGTAAGGTCGGAGCCGTCTTCTGCCAATTTACTCAAAATGCGGTAGAGTTCGTTTATAGTGGCGCTGCCGCCGGCGAAATTGTAAAGCCTTTTTTCCCAATCAGCAATATCCAACTTACTCAACAATTCAGCCTTCTCAGTATTGCTGAGTTTATTAAAGTCGGTTTGACCGATCAAAGACAACAATCCCCAGCCTATTTGACGCACTCCCAAACGGCTGGAAAATACGATCAGCTTCTGAGTCGGTTCACTCAAAATTTCGTGGGCAGAATTTAACAGCAAATTTAAACGGCTATTACGAGAAAGTTCACTTAATTTAGGCAACAGCGAATTACCCTGGCATCCCAAAACTAACAGGCGCGGCCTATCTAAACAGAAATCGGGTAGTACGGGCAAACCTTCTTCTATAGAGCGAAACAGATCGTTCCACTGTAAACATTCGTAAGTGACTCCGCCCAGCCCATTCTCGGTACTGTTAAACATTTTTTCTAAATTTTTAAAATGCTGTTCCGTTTTGGTTGAGCGTACAGACGTATAGAGAGCTAAAATGGCTACAGCCAGCAAAACCACAAGAAACTGATTCTGTGAAGCAAAATCTGAAGTATCGATTGTACTCTCTGCAGAGTCAGATCCTCTTCCGGAGTTTTCAGGAGGTTCCGCAAAATTTTGCTGTGACCGCTGTTCCTGAGCCAAGGCAACAGTGGACAAACTCCACAACAGAACCAAAGCCAAAAATAAGCTCCTGAACCATCCCTTCGTTACATAAATTGCCGATCTATTTCTCACCGCTGCTAACTTTATCTCCCTGTGTAATGACCGTTCTTGACAAAAAAGCGCCCCAACCAGTAAAGCTGGCTGGAACGCTTTTTGCCGGGCAAAAAGCTTATTGTTTTTTCCTAAATTTCCAGCTTTTGAACAATAAATTTTTGTAATTCTTTAAGATTCTTGTCGATATTACCGCTCTTCAGATCTTCTACGGTGCCGTTAGTTATTTCCATAGAAACATCGGAACGAGAAATTTCAACAGAAGAAACGCCATTGCGGAACAGATTAGCCAACACCTCTCTGCGCCCCTCCAAAGACAAAAAGTGGTCGACTTCACGAGAAGAAGCGGTAAGTATCTTTAACTCTTCCTGCACAACGGGTTCATCATCGCCGCGGGTTTTGCTGCGCTCTTCAATAATGCTGCGCTCTTCCTGAGTTAATTTCGGATTCCACACTTTTTTAGCCGATTCTTCTTTAGCTATGCGCTGCTTTTCCTGAAGATCTTTAGCGGCCAAACCTGCTCCAGGAGTAATAGAAGCGTTGAAAGAAGAGCGGTGGCTCAAAGTAAAAATTATTCGATTGTTATTGGCTTTCCAGGGAGTAAAGTTAACAAATGCCTGTACGCTAGTATTGATATTGCGGTAAACGCCGACAACTTTGACACTAAAACCGTCCAAGGAAGTTTTGGACTTGGTAAAGCCAAGATTGTGTTCAAGATCGCCCATATAGCTGTAAGTGTTGATTGTAGCATACGCTACGGCGGCAACCACAACAAAAACAATAAAGCCTATAAAATATAACATAAAAATTAAAGCTCCCAGTTCTTAAGTTTTACAAACTCAACACATAAGGAATTCGACAGCCTAAAGCGGAACAGCCGCAATTTTAATTGACAGACAGCTCACAAAAATCGCCCAAACTTATGCCTGAAGAACAACTGCGCACGAAAGCTTCGACAAGATCGACAGCAGCCTCCAAATCGGACCATTCCATTACTTCGTTAGGCGTATGCATGTAGCGAATCGGTATAGAAATTATGCCTACGGCTACCCCTCCGTTAGCCACTTGAATAACTCCGGCATCGGTAGAAGTAACAACTGAAGAGGGCTGAACTTGGTACTTGATACCAAATCCCTCAGCAGTATCTACTAGTCTTTTGAAGACATAGGGACTGGTATTGGACCCACGCACAATAACCGGTCCGCCTCCTAGGGACACATCTCCAAGCAAACGTTTATCTAACCCAGGCGTGTCTGTAGTGTGGCAGACATCTAGAACTATGGCAACTTGCGGATTAACTTTGTGTATAGCGGCTTCAGCTCCGCGCATGCCTACTTCTTCCTGCGCAGAAGACAAAGCCGTAAGTTCAACTTTTTCCAAACCGCAACTCAGACGGGCAAAAGCTTCGGCAACCACGTACATACCGGCCCGATTATCCAGAGCAGGAGAAGAGACCCGGCGGCCGCCTAACTCTGTAAATTCAGACACATAGCTAACCGGATCGCCAAGTTTAACCATTTGTCTGGCCTCGGCTCCGTTCCTGGCTCCTATATCGACCCAAATATCGGTTATAGGAGGAACGGCCCCGCGCTCAGCGGCACTTTGCATATGATGGGGCTTAGTACCGACGGTTCCATAAACACAATGGCGTTCGTTTTTTATAACTACGCGCTGGGAGACGGCAGTTTTGACACTGTGACTGCCGACAGGCTGAAGATAAATCAGCCCGTCTTCAGAAATAAAACGAATTAAAAACCCGATCTCGTCGGCATGACAATCCAGAAGTACTCTGTTTGGCGCTCCAGGATTAATAACCCCCCACACAGACCCCATAAGATCGGCGTGCAGCTTGGCGGCATGGTGACGGATATGTCCTAAGAATACCGATTGAACTTCTCTCTCGTGGCCGGAAACGCCGCGCACTGCCGTAAGCTGTTTAAGAAAATCTTTGTTTAGCATATTGCAAAAGCCAACTTCCATTTCCCGATAGAGACCGAGCGCCGATTAAAACAAAAACTAAAACGGAACCCGTCCCCGCCAGGTTCTTCAGCTTCACTCCTCCTCTTCTTTATCCTGCCTGTAATTGCCCCCTAGAGCAGGTATTAGAATAAAAATACCAGAAAAACGACCCGTACATTTTACTCCGGCTCAGTTTATGTCCGTCTCCCAAGACGCAAAAAATCAGAGGTTTGTTAATTTGTCAGTCCGCTCGTCTTCATACGGCAACTGCAGCAGCAATGCTCAAGAGCAATGCAGTTCAGCTTCAACAGACAATTCCGAATTATCTGTCACCGAAAGTCTAACTGGTACCAGCGAAAGGCCCGTTCCTGTAGGTCAAGTCATTACCTGTCTCAACGATTTTTTTAAAGACAGTCCTGATATGCGCTTCTGCATTGTCGGAGAACTGGGCAGCATCAATCACCACAACGGACGTCACTTGTATTTCGAATTAAAAGATATCACTGACGGCAGCGTCATCAGTTGCAAAATGTGGGAACACCGCATTCTTAAACGCCGCTTAAAGGTAAAAGAGCTGTTTTCCGGGCAAGCCGTTGTGGCAGAGGGACGTTTCAACATTTACAATCGAAACGGCAAACTCGATTTTGATACGGAAAACATTATACCTTACGGAAAAGGGCGGCTGCTCGAAGAACTGGAGAAGCTGCGCCGCCGCCTGGGAAACGAAGGCCTGTTCGATCAGGAACGTAAAAAAGCTCTGCCGCCGTTCCCTAAAGTAGTCGGCGTGGCCACTTCAGCCAGCGGTCAGGCCATAAAAGACATACGGCGCACTTTGAAAGATCGCGCTCCACATATAAAAATAGTTTTAGCTCCCTGCCAGTGCCAAGGAGAACGCGCTGAATATTCCGTTATGCAGGCTCTCAGCCTACTAGAGAAAAGAAACGATATAGACTGCGTTATCGTCGGCCGCGGCGGCGGTTCCCAAAGCGATCTGCAAATTTATAATAGCGAAGCACTCACTCGTTTTGTAGCGGCTTACTCTAAGCCTATTATTTCAGCTGTAGGACACGAAGGTGACAACTGCTTAGTCGACTTAGCTGCCGACTGCCGGGCCTCCACTCCTACCAGAGCCGCCGAAATTGTTTCCCACCATACGCGACGCGAATATTTGGAAAAACTGAGTGAGCAACGGGACAAACTAATGGTAGCAGTCAGCCGCAGCCTGTCTTACCGCGAAGAACTACTCAGCCGCCTGCGCAAAGATACAATGAGCAAAGTGCAAGGGCAGCTAAATTTTCGCCTGCATTCTCTGGCGCGCTTGCAAGATAAACTACTTCTCCTCAGCCCAAGCCGCGCTCTTCCTCGCAAAAAGGCAGAACTCAAAGAAAAATTCCTGCGCCTACAGGCAGCCTGCTTGCGTTGTCACCAACAAAGATCTACTGCCTTAAAACTACTGCAAGAGAGGCTGCACCGCAGTTTGGATAACTGTCTGCAGAATCAGATGAATCGAATAAATTTTCTGCACAGCCAGCTGCAGTCACTCTCTCCGGATCGTGTTCTGGAGCGCGGCTATTCCATAGTGACCACTAATAAAGGCCATCTTTTACAGCCGCATACTCTAAAACGCGGACAATCAGTGCGCATACTGTTTAACTTTGGCTGGGCAGAGGCCAAAATTATCAGGTGCGGTCCAGGCGCAGCCCCGGAGGTATCAGAACAACTAAGTTCAAAAAGATGCCCTTTAACCGCAGCAAGCGCGCCGTCCGGTTTAGAGCAGACAGCCCTCTTCGATTAGTGTTACAACAAAGGAGCTATTTCTATGAAAGATAAAGACAAAACCTTATCGTACGAGGCGGCATATGAAGAGTTAGAGCAAATTGTTGGCAGTTTAGAAAAAGGTGAACAGAGTTTAGAAGAAACTTTAAAAATGACAGCCAGAGCCAAAACATTGCTCGATTACTGCACAGGCCAACTCAAAGAAGCCCAAGAACAACTAGAGATATTGCAAGCCTCCGAATCACAAAATTCAGAGATATAATTTAGCAGGGGCGACCACCGACTCCTCAAAATTATACGGTCCGCATTATTAACAAACAGGAAGGCAGTTCAAAATTGATCGACACCACCAATTTCAACTTAAAAGAATATTTAAAAAAACGAGCCGAAAAGGTAAACGCCGCTTTGGAGTCTTATCTTCCCGCCGATGGCACCTATATGGGTAATTTAGGGGAAGTTATGCGCTACAGTCTCTTTCCCGGAGGTAAGCGTTTTCGCCCTATTTTAACTTTAGCTGTAGCTGAAGCTCTCGATCTTGATCCAGATCTGGCTCTCCCGGCAGCCTGTTCTTTCGAGTTGGTACACTGCTTCTCACTCGTACATGACGATCTACCGTGTATGGATAATGACGACATGCGCCGCGGCAAACCGACAGTACATAAAGCTTATGGTGAAGATACAGCCCTACTGGCCGGCGACGCTTTAGTTATCGAAGCTTTTAACGTTGCAGCCAAAACTAATATTCCCAACCATCCTGAGCTTACTATTGCTATTATAAAAGAGCTGGCTGAAGCTTCGGGCCACATAGGCATGGTTGGTGGCCAAATTTTAGACATGGAAGCCCAGCATCATGGCGCAGATCAGCAAAAACTGTTGGCCGTCCACAAAGGGAAGACCGGCGCTTTAATCCGCGGAGCTGCCAGGGCCGGAGCTATTGCGGCCCAGGCCGATCCTCATATGCTGGAAGCCATCACCGAATACAGCGAAATTTTAGGTTTAGTCTTCCAAATTACCGATGACATTCTTGACAGTGCTGAAGATCCCGATCCTATCAGCTTCCCTACTCTCTTCGGCATGGAAGAATCAAAACGCATCGCCGCTGAAAAAACAGCCAGAGCCTTAAAGCTTTTGGAGCCTTTAGGAGCAAAAGCCGTTCCTTTAGCAGCCTTGGCTCAATACTTACTGGTTCGCACAATTTAGCCAAAATTGCGTTATAAAAAAGTGGCCGAAGATATTGGTTATCAACAAGTAAACGACGTACTGACCAGCTTATTTAAAGAGTTTGGCCTGCGTAGTGTCGCCTGGAGAGGTGAAGCCGGCAGCTGCTACTATGCAGAGAATAACTATCACAGTAGAAGTTTGGCGTCTTTAGCCTCTTTGGCAGACGATGACATATCCTTGTGCCATTTATCAGTGGGCTGGGAAAGGGCCTACGCCCTTATTCCCAGCCAGACTTTACTCAGTGAAGAACAACCGTTAGTTATTGTCTGCAGCACTCTCTCTCCCCAGCTGTTGTCCGTTTTAGAACAGCTGCAGAAAAGCCGTCTGAAAGCCCTGGTAATTTTTCTAGACTACCGGCGGCGCTACGTAGTCAAAGCACAAGGGAGCCAAAATACTAAAGACTACAGCTATCCCGGCGTCTTTGCTAATACTCTGGGTATTCTTTATCCGCCACCCATAGAATTTACCGATATAAAAAAGCTGCGCAGTCAAATACAACTATTAATCGGTCAGAAGGGCATAAAAATAATTCACGTGCTGGGGCGCAAAAAGACGGAACCATCTGCAATACCAGCAACCAATGACTTACCGGCACCCGGCAGCCAACTTTTCTTAGAAGATAACTCCGATTCCAAACCTGTGCGCTCTATTTCGCGCAGCAATCTTACTTTTGAGCAGCTGGCTTTAAAACGCATAGCTCGCGATCTTGAAGATCAGCCTCTTGTTTCTTGTCTTTGGACCTGCCGTCAAGATCCGGGCCCCTTCCGCAATCTGTACGAACGACTGCAGCAAGCCCCCGTAGAAGGGGTTATAATGCAAGCCGTAGGTATGGCTGTTTGTAACGTTCATCCCCTTATAGTTATTTCAGCTGCCGATATGCCCAAAGTATTGAATGAACTGTTCAATATGGATCCTTTCCCCATAAGTATTTTGCTGACTGATGCCGGTCTAACAGCCGTAGCCGGTCAGCTGCCCAACGCCAATTTCCACGATTTAGCCATAATGCGCAGCTTTGAACACATGCTTATAGGCGTTCCCGGCGATGAAGAAGAAGCTCGCAGCATGCTGCTTTCCTTAATATCTTCCAGTGAACCCGGCCTGCTTCGCTTGAGCAGCACTCCGGCAGTCGGTCTCCATCCGGCGGATAAAGCTGTTCCCAAAACAAAATTGAACGGACGCTGCCTGGCAGAAGGAAACGATCTGGCCTTTGTCTGCTTGGGCAGTGCTGTTTATCACGCTATTTTAGCTTCTCGTACTTTAAACTCTTGGGGCTGCAAGGCGGCTGTCTACGATATGAGCTGGCTTAATCCGCTCGATCTCAATTTACTGTCCAAAGCAGCTCAAACAGGTCATATTATTACTGTTGAGGAGCATGCAGTCATCGGTGGCTTGGCTTCGGCAGTGGCTGAGTACCTAGTACAAGCGAACTTAACTGATAAAGTACAGCTGCACTCTGTAAGTTTAGATCCGGAATGCCGCAGTATCAATCCTGAAGATCATGGATTATCAATGGAAGGTCTTCTCGATCAGGCAAAAATTATTCTCGGCATAAAGTAAAAAAGAGCTTTTGGGCCCTGTCAGTTTGAGACAAAGACGAAAAGCTCCTATACAAAAACAAACTACCGCTCAAAAGCTGTCGCCGTTAAAATCGCTCCAAAAAATATGAGTTAAAGCTATAGCTACGGCGTCGGCTGTGTCATCGGGAGTAGGCGCCTTTTCCAACCCCAAAGTAAGAACAACTGCGTTGCCGATATCTTTTTTCTTAGCTCTACCATCTCCGGTCATAGTCTCTTTAATTTCAGAGGGCGTATACTCGGAAACTGGCACTCCAGCTTCGTGAGCCGCCAACAAAATAACTCCTCGGGCTTCGGCTACAGCAATGGCGCTGGTAATATTGCGGTTAAAAAATAACTTTTCTATGGCCAAATAATCAGGTTGATATTTGACTAAAACTTCAGTAATGCCAGTATAGACGGCAGCCAAACGCCCGCCGGCCTCTTGGTCTTTGCCAGTTTCGATGCAACCGCATTCTAACATGAAGAGCTGATCGTTTTCCTCGGCAACAACCCCCCAGCCGCAGCGGGCGTTTCCTGGATCTATACCTAAGACGAGCTTAGACAAAATTAGTCTTCCATAGCCTCATCGGGAATATCGGCATTGGAGTAAACATTTTGTACGTCATCGAAATCTTCTAAAGTTTCGATCAAACGCAAAACACCTTTAGCCTGCTCTACACTCAATTCTACCGTATCTTTAGCCACCTGAGAGAAACTGGCGTCTTCAATAGTATAGCCACTGGCCTCTAAACCATCTTTAACTGCGTGAAGCTTGCTGGGCTCAGTTAACACGCTGAAGTACTCACCCTCGGTGTTCATATCTTCGGCGCCAGCCTCTAAGGCAGCCATAAGCAACTCCTCTTCATCGATATCGGCGGCAGGAATCTGCAGTACACCGTAACGAGTAAAGTTCCAGCCTACGCAGCCGGTCTCGCCTAAATTTCCTCCCAGTTTGGAGAAAGTAGAGCGAACGTCGGCAGCAGTACGATTGCGGTTGTTAGTAGCAGCCTCAACAATAATAGCCACACCGTGAGGGCCGTAGCCTTCGTAGCTGACCTCGATATAATCTTCACCATCGCCGGAGCCACTGGCTTTTTCAATGACGCGCTTAATGTTGTCGGCAGGCATGTTGACGGCACGAGCACGCTGTATAGCAATTTTCAAAATGAAGTTCGTTTCGGGGTCCGGTCCACCCTTACGAACAGCCATATAGATATCTTTAGAAAGCTTAGTAAACAGTTTGCCGCGCTGAGCGTCAACTTTACCTTTTTTCAACCTAATATTATGCCATTTTGAGTGACCAGACACAGGAACCTCCAAATTTGTCGTCGAGCTTGACGAATAGGAATGCGGATAAATCCGCCTGCCGAGATAGCCTCTCGAGTTTTAATATTTCAGCCGACGGGAGAATACTAATGCTCGAAGAGGCTCACCGACTATAAAATAAACTGCAATAAAAAATGCTAAGGATGAATGCGGCTCATAGTACGAGCATAGGGAATAGCCTCACGCACATGCTCTATACCGCAAATCCAGGCGACCGCTCTTTCTATGCCCATACCGAATCCGGAGTGAGGCACAGATCCGTAACGGCGCAGATCCAGATACCACTGGTAAGCTTCTAAGGGCAGACCGTTTTCTTTAATTCTGGACTCCAAAAGTTCAAAGTCATCGATTCTTTGACTGCCACCGACAATTTCTCCGTAACCTTCAGGGGCTAAGGTGTCGACACTGCGGCATACTTCCGGACGACCAGGCTCAGGCTTCATGTAGAAGGCTTTGCAACTGCAGGGATAATGATGTACAAACACAGGCTTATCATAGCGCTGACCAATAATAGTTTCATCGGGAGCTCCGAAGTCGTCGCCCCACTTAAAATCGACTCCCTGACTCTGCAGATACTCCACAGCTTCGTCGTAAGATAAGCGCGGGAACGGAGGTTTGATAGCTTCCAGCTTGCTCAAATCGCGCCCTAAAACTTTCAGTTCGGGCAGACGGTTGCGCAATACGCAGGCCACAACATGACTAATCATTTGTTCCTGCACTTCCATGCTCTGATCGAGATCGGTGAAAGCCATCTCCGGTTCGACCATCCAGAACTCGGTCAGATGGCGACGAGTCTTCGACTTTTCGGCACGGAAGGTAGGACCGAAGCAGTAAACTTTACCAAAAGCCATAGCTGCCGCTTCCCCGTAAAGCTGACCGCTCTGAGTAAGATAAGCTTTAGTATCGAAATAATCCGTTTCAAACAGCGTGGAAGTACCCTCGCAGGCGCTAGGAGTGAGAATAGGACTGTCAACGCGCAAGAATCCGTTAGTATCAAGCCACTCGCAGACAGCCCGCATAATTTCGGCACGGATACGCAAAACAGCGTGCTGACGAGACGAACGAATCCAGAGATGGCGATGATCCATCAAGAACTCAGTGCCATGCTCTTTGGGAGTAATTGGATAATCGACCGAACCGGAAATGAGACGAACGTTCAAGGCCTGCAGTTCGTAACCGCAAGCAGAGCGCTGATCTTCACGAACAAGACCAACAATTTCAAAAGAAGACTCTTGAGTTAAACTCTTGGCAAGCTGGAACTCTTCAGGAGAACACTCGGACTTAACAACTACTACCTGAATGGTAGACGTGCCGTCGCGCATTTGTAAAAAGAGAATTTTGCCGCTGGAGCGCAGTTTGCGCAACCATCCCTTAATAACAACTTTCTGACCTACGTATTGTCCGATATGTTCTAAAGTTACATAAGGATAATTCCAATCGTTGGAACATTCGTTCTGCACTAAGCCTTCGCTTTGAATTTGTTCTTCCATATTCAACCTCCGGGGAGAATTTTTACGTGATCAGCCCGCGGCCCTGCTGTTCTGCTGACTAACTACAGCAGAATTCTTTTATCAGCCCGGCTGAATCGCTTCGGTAATTTATAACAAACTGGGGGAAATTCAGGCAGCGGACTCGGCATTACTTAAAATGCGCAGCGTCCGCCGCCTCACTAAGTTATTGAACATTTACCTCAGAAGGCCAACTCTCGGCTGGAGCTCCGTCTAAAGGCACAGACTGAGGTTCCGGCTCGGTCGGCAACTCTTCTGCGGGAGAGCTGACCGGCGGTGGAGCCTCCTCGACAGGAGCGTACACCGTATCAGGCACGGGTATATTCTCCGGAGTCAGATCGGGAGTAACTGTCTCTGAATGTTCCAAAGACATGTCGGGAACAACCTCCCCCCAAGTTTTGGGAGCATCCATGGGAACAGGAGTAGGATCTGTTTCGGAGGGACTTCCACTGCGTTTCGACTCACCGCTGTCATTTTTGCTGCTGCCACTATCTTTGGGGGCAGATATGGAAGCGGTGACTCCACCTCCGTGTATAGGACAGAATCGGGACGGCACTTCGCCAGGGCGGAAATATTCTTTATAAGTGTTGAAGCATTTGGCTCCGGCGCGGCTCTTAGATTCGCTACACATAAGTACGGAAACTAATCCTGACTTGGGCTTTTCAAAGGACTTGTTAGGAAGATCTTTGACCGCAAAGCTCATAATAGATTTCCAAATAGGAGCCGCTACATCGCCGCCAAAAGCGTGCCACATGGAAGTGTAGTCATCGTTGCCAACCCATACGGCACAAGTATACTGCGGAGTGAAACCGACAAACCAACCGTCGCGGAAGTCGTCAGTAGTACCAGTTTTGCCTCCTACGGAGCGGCCGGGAATTTGAGCGGCGTAACCGGTGCCTCCTTCTACCGCACTCTGCAGCATAGAGCACATAGTGTAGGCGGTAGACTCGGAAAGCACTTCTTCCTGACGAGGGAAAGTATTATCTTCGATAATGTTGCCGTCGTTATCGTACACCATTTTAATGGCGCTGGGCTGTACCTTTATGCCGCCATTGGGGAAACAAGTAAAAGCACAAGCCATCTCTAAGGGGGTAACCACCGAAGAGCCCAAAGCCAACGACAAGTTAGGTTCGAGGCGCTCTTTAATGCCCATGCGGTAGGCGTATTCGATCACGCGTTCAGGTCCGACCATAGTTAAGAGGCGAACCGCTGCCACATTACGCGAGCCCATAAGCGCACGCACCATGGGAATATTGCCTAAGAATTTGCCGTCCGAGTTGTTCGGAGACCAAGTTTCAGTATCGCTTATTTTATAGACGGTAGGGCTGTCGGAAATAATGGTATCGGGACCGAAACCGGACTCTACAGCTGTAGTGTAAACAAATACTTTGAAGCAGGAACCCGGCTGGCGGCGCGCTTGCCAAGCACGGTTAAACTGGTTCTCTTTGCTCCAACCTTTGCCACCTACCATAGCCCGGATATAACCGGTTGAATTTTCCACCACAACCGAAGCGGCATTACCAGCGTTATACCACTCTTTATTTTGAGCGATCTTCTCCGCCATAACTTTTTCGGCTTTTTCCTGCAGTTTCAAATCGACAGTAGTGTAAATTTTCAATCCGCCGCGGTAAAGTATGTCTTCGCTGTAACGACTATTGAGTTCTTTGAGAACATAAGTTGTAAAATAAGGAACCTTTAATATTTGGAATTCGGTGCGCCCTTTGTTGGCATATTTAATGCCTTTACGCAATGTATTCACCGCCTCGCGGTACTGTTTCTGCGTAATCATATCCAGATGGCGCATACGCCCTAAAACTTCTAAAGCTCGAGTTGAAGCGGCATGCTCATTTACTAAAGGAGAATAGTAGCTGGGAGAAGCCGGCAAACCGGCAATAATGGCCGCCTGAACAGGTGTAAGCTTATCCGGAGTAGTTAAAAAATAGATATTGGCGGCGGCATGAACTCCATAAGTGCCGGCCCCCAAATATACATGATTAAGATAAAGCTCTAGAATCTCATCTTTGCTGAAGTTTTTCTCTATTTGCAGAGCCAGCAAAGCTTCGCGTATTTTGCGATGAAAACTCTGATCGTCGTTGAGGAAGAAAGCGCGGGCCAACTGCATAGTGATGGTAGAAGCCCCCTGGCGAATCTGACCTCCAGAGCGATATAAGTCTACGGCAGCACGCAGTACGCCTATAGGGTCTACACCATGATGTTCATAGAAGCGCGAATCTTCGATGGCCAAAATGGCGTTGCGCATATTAGGAGAAATTTTCTTTAGAGGAACCCAAGTGCGGTTCTCTCTGAAGAGAGTGGCAATCACCTGACCGTCGGCAGAATAAAGGCGTGTCGTTTCTGCAGGTTCATACTGATGAAGCTTACTGACGTCGGGCAGCCCTTTGGCATAATGATTTATAACTACGTAACCGGCTACGCTCAAAGCCAAAACAATTAAAAGAACAGAGAAGCAGACCCAGTAAAGGAATTTACCTAAACGCGCCAGACATCCGAATTGACTTTTAGGCTTACGGGGAGCCGCATCTTTCTCGCTTTTACTCATTAAACTTGACTTACCTATTATATTTGCATAATTAGCGGAAGTAATTTTGCTGCAGCACAGCTCTATTCCGTAGAAGTAATTTTTTGAACCTCTCCCGCTTCTAGAAGCGGGAGATTCTTGAAAAGTTTGATACACAGACTAACGCCTGACAACATATCCCGAAGGAGTCAGCTGTCAGGATACCCTTATTCTCAAGGGGCTGCCCAAAAGCCCTTTACACAGTTCCTCGAAATCGAAGTTCTGCTTACTTTTCTGAGTATGTTGGCGGCACCGTTTACGTCAGCGTTAGCCATCCTGCTATCAGCAAACTGGTACAGTCCACGGTGGACACGTTTCCCGCTGAAGGCTCCCGTATATGGCTGTCCCGAATTCGAGCCCACTCAGCCATCCGCCATTCATCCCCCACCTAAGAGGAAGGAGTCTTCTGGCGGGTTAAGATAAAACAGCACCGCGGCGAAACAGACCTCAGCCTATTCTGCATTCGGCTCGACTTTTTCTGCCTGACCTTCTTTGTTTGTGGCTTCGCTATCTCGAACTTTTTCTTTACTAACTTCCCGCAAAACTCCGTAGACAAAGTTTGTCGAACACTGATTTGAATACTCACCGGATAGTTCCGAACAGCAGTTGATAATGTGCTTATCCCGACGGGTTTCTTTTTCATCGAAGAGAAGACTAAAAATACCGATGCGAAGCAGGCTACGCTCTACATAGGCCAAACGGCTGACGTTCCAGTTACAGGTAATATGCCTCTGTAAAACTTCATCAATTTCCTGCTGAAGGCGGCAAACACCATCGAAAATGCGAGTCGTCAACTCTTTCACGGCTGAATCTGATTCGTAATACAAAATATCGGACAGAATCAGGCCACGAATTTGGGGAGTACATACACCTTCGGCAACCAGACTGCGGAAATTGGTTTCCAATTGATAAAGAGCCTGCATAGCAAAAATGACAGAACGCCTAACCGGATTAGAGAGTTCATTACGGTAGCGAATGGCGTCATCGGCCCAAACTTTAGAACTGAAACCTCCTTCCCGCTCGTATTCATCGCGCATTTTAGAGGCTTCTAAGCACTGTTCCTCAAGTTTAGAACTACCCATAATATATACCAATCCTCAATGTCAGATTAAATAAGCTGTTCTGAGTGATGTTTGTCAAACCCGGCTATTTCCTGCCGCCAGCGTCCGCAGACAACTCTGTCTAAATCGTTAAAATCTTTTAGTACTCTTACATGTTTAAAACAGGACGAACGCATCAGAGAAGCGACCGCTTCTCCCTGTTCGCACCCTATTTCTAAGGCCAGACCGCCGCCGGGCTCCAAATATCTGGGAGCCTCGGCTATTAAACGCCTAATTAAATCGAGACCATCACACCCGCTAAAAAGAGCTAAAGATGGTTCGTAATCGGCTACCGCCTGATCGACTTTAGGCCCACCATCGGTACCGACATAAGGCGGATTAGCCACTATAAAGTTAAAGCGACCTTCTATTTCGGAAAAAAGGTCACCACCATGCCAAGCTACCTGATCGTCTAGCTGCAAATTGTGCCTATTCTCCGCAAAATAGACATAGGTTTGCTCGGATATATCTTGAGCTTCCACTATAGCCGCCCGACGCATGGCCTTAATAGTTAGGGCGACACAACCGCTGCCGGTACATAAGTCGAGCACCTTAGGTCCTTGACTCCGTTTATCCGCTCCGAAAACAACTGACTCACCACCTGCAAATTGATCGATCCAACCTATAGCAGTATCAACTAATAATTCGGTTTCCGGACGCGGAATAAGCACCCCTGCGCCCACATTAAAAGTCAAGCCATAAAAACCACGTCGGCCTAAAATATAGGCCACTGGCTCCCCCTCAGAGCGACGGCGCAATCCGCGCATAATTCTGGTACAGACTTTGTTGGGCAAAATAGTGTCAGCTTTAGTAAAAAGCTGAACTTCAGTAAAACCGGCTAGAGCTCCAACGATAATTTCACACTCGCGCCGCGCTTCGTTGCCGGGCTGACCGCAACTGAGCAGAAGCTCCTTACCCCAACTAAGCACACTTGAAAGCAGAGGAGGATCAGGGAAAGAACTGTACAAACCGGCCACAGATACCGCCCTTCTTTGTCAGTAAGATACAGCCCGAAAGTTTATTTCGGGCTGTACGAACGGCCGCAACTCAAAGCCTAATCTTGGCCCAACTGTTCCATAAGCTCTTTCTGTTCGTTTTCACAAAGAGCTTTCACTATGTCGTCGAGTTCTCCGCCCATTACGGCGTTAATATTATGCACCGTAAAACCGATGCGATGATCGGTCACACGGCTCTGCGGGAAATTGTAGGTACGTATCTTTTCGGAGCGATCGCCCTGACCTACCTGAGAGCGTCTGTTGGAAGTGAGTTCATCTTCAGCCTTCTGTCTTTCAATTTCTAACAGCCGAGCCTGGAGAATGCGCATGGCCTTCTCGCGATTCTGACGCTGAGAGCGTTCATCCTGACAGGTAACCACTAAACCGGTTGGCAGGTGAGTAATGCGGATAGCCGATTCAGTTTTGTTGACGTGTTGGCCGCCGGCGCCCGAAGAGCGGTAGGTATCGATACGGAGATCTTTTTCATTAATCGGCACTTCGTCGACACTGTCAACTTCGGGCAGCACGGCCACAGTGACAGTGGAAGTATGAATACGTCCGGAAGCTTCAGTGGCGGGCACGCGCTGCACACGATGAACGCCGCTCTCAAACTTCATATGTTGGTAGACGTCGTGACCGGTAATGGAGAAAGTGACTTCTTTCATACCTCCTAAATCGGTATCCTGACGAGCCAAAATTTCCGTTTTCCAGCTCATGCGCTCCGCATAATATAAGTACATACGGAAAATTTCCTGGGCAAACAGAGCCGACTCCTCCCCACCGGCAGCAGGGCGTATTTCTACAATAACGTTACGTCCGGCATAAGGGTCGCGGGGCAGAAGCAGACGGGTAAGTTCGTCTTCCAACTGCAAGCGGCGTTCTTCTAATTCTTCAATTTCACCGCGGTAAAGCTCGCGCATCTCGGCGTCGCTTTCGTTAGTTAAAGCGCGATGGCTCTCCGCAATATGCTCGACAACATTACCTAAATCCCGAGAACGCAGGGCCACTTCTTCGATAGACTTGCGCTCTTTAGAAAGCTTCTGATACTCGGCAGGATTGCTCAATACTTCGGGATTGCACAAACTGTGTTCGAGCTCTTCAAAGCGACGCTCCATTTCCTTAAGCTTGGATAAATCGAGCATAATTCGTACCTCAAAAAACTACAAAAACAACGATATACAAAAAGTATTCGTTGCATAAATAAGCTGAAGGGTCGATATAAAAATTTTCCCCTAATACGCAGAAAGCGTTCCCGAGGGGACTCCCCTAGAAACGCTACTCCACAAAACCGGCCTTAAAGCCAGCTCATCACAATTAATCTTTAATTTTATAACGCTGACGGAACTTCTCTACCTGTCCCTCGCGAGCAACAGCACGCTTCTTACCGGTGTAGAAAGGATGGCAGGCGCTGCAAATTTCAACGCGCATGTCTTCCAAGGTAGCCAGGGTCTCAAAAGTGTTGCCGCAAGAGCAACGGATAGTCGTCTTGTGCAGCTTCGGATGAGTATTTGCTTTCACGTTTTTACCCTCACTGTACCCCTTACCGCGCCTCGTGCCGGCTTCAGGGTCACTAGATTGCCAGGCTTCTTTTGTCAACCCAGCATGAACGGCACTAATTATATCATAATAGAAGAAAAAATGAAACCCCCTTTCCTACATTCGTCTAGAGTCAATTTCCTACCCTAGCTATTGGCAGCAGTTAAACAATAATTTAATATAGTTAACAAATTCTTTGAAAGTTTTGAGATAAACAGCTTGATAATTATAAAAATTGTCAAAAATCTCTGTTTGCTGCTCTGTAGTTTAATATTAATTGTGGCCGCCGGTGAACTGTATCTTATGGAAACGGGCCATAAACTACCCCGACATTACAGATTTAGTACAACGCACATTGATGACAACGAATGCGGTTGGCTGCCCACTCCAGGCAACTTCCATTCGAGAGAAAACGACGAAGCTTCGATTACAATTTTGGACAACAATTGCCGTATTAGTCTTTCTAGAGAGGCGGCTCAACGAAACTACGAAGCGGAACAAGATCCCCAAAAGGACGCTCCTTTGCCTGCAGTTGTCCTGGGGTGTTCATACACCTTCGGCATGGGTGTATCTAACAAAGATACTTTCTGCTGGAAGCTGAATGACGATCAGCAGCGTTTCTATTTTACCAACTGTGGAGTGATCGGCTATAACACTTACCAATGTTTAAAACGTTTGGAAAAGTTTTTTGCCGCCGGAGAAAAACCTCGTTTAGTCATTTATGCTTTTATAAACGACCATTTAATGCGCAATGTTTCCTGTCGCATTTTCGGCAAAGCCTTTGAAACTTTCGATTTTATAGAAACTCCATACTTCGAGCTGCTTCCTTCAGACAATTTTGTCTTTCATCCTCTGCGCCACTTGTGCTGGCCCGGCGAGAAGTATCTTTATACGGTAAACCTAGCCAACCGCCTGTATGTAAACAGACTTATTGACAAAAGCCGTCGCGTCAACTTTAACAAAGAAGCTGCTCACGCTGTATACCGCCATTTAATTAGAGAAATGGATCAGCTCTGTAAGCGCAACGGAGCAGTTCTTGTAGTGGCCAGCCTGGATACCTCCAGCAACTGGATTACTGCCGCTCCCAACAAATACGATACCGTTCTTAAAGAGCAATATCCTCAAAGTTCAGCAGAGCAGTCCGATGCTCCGATCCGTTTTGTAGATATTAACTGTGAAAATCTTTATTTACCGGAGTATCATGTTATGAACAGATTAGATTTTCATCCCGCCCCCATAGCTCATAAATTCTGGGCTGATAAGATCAATCATTATCTCCAAAACACAGACTTAAACTTGCAGTAACTTGCCTCTCCAAAAAGAAAAAGGTCGGGACAGCCAAACTTTTTTAGAAAAAAGCTGGTAGAACCGACCTTTTTCATTTGAGCAAATTTACCGTTATTTAGGCTTACTTGCTGTTCTTGGAGGTAGTGTTTTTGGCAGAAGATGAAGAATCTTTTTTCGCAATAGGCGAACTGGAAACGTCGGAAATTTCCGTAGTCATTTCCGCGGAAATTTTATCATTTTGAGCATAAACACGGAAAATGCTGTAACCTAAAGAGCGGCCCATCAGTTCGAAAGCATCTTTGGTCTTTTTTAGCAATTCCGCGTTGTTTTCGGCTGAAGACAGCCGTTCCTCCAAAGCTGCAGCCGTTTCCATACGATTTATTCCGGCCTGTTCGCAGCTGATAAATAAACCGCTCAACTTACCGTTTTTGATCGATTGATCGATTAAAGACATCTTTTCCCAAGAGCTACCCTGCCCCATAAGCATTTTCTTAAACTGTTCTAAGTTACCGGAGTTATGGGCAAAAACTAAACACTGCGGTCCTATGGCAAAATATGGGCCCGATAAACTAGAAAGTTCATAAGCAGTGTAATCTCCGACTTTATGGGACTTTAATAAAGTTAATCCCATAGCCAGCTGGGGAATTTTATTGAGCAGTTTCTTAAAACCTTGGATGTCTTTTATACCAAAAGTTACCACTATAGGGCAGGCCTGAATTTCTTCCAAGTAGGCCTTGGCATCGGGTGAATAATTTTCGTTAAGCAGCTGTTTACCGCTAATTCGACCCAGCCCGCCAATAGAAATGCAGCACTCACCGGTCAGTATCTCAAATAGTTTATCCATACTGCAGCCGACTCTCCCCAAAAATACGTTCGGCAAGTCGCGGTACTGTTTTGTGTCCTCAGTAGCACTCATCATGGTATAGGCCATATTCCAGATTACGCGCAAATTGAGGCCCGATAAACTGCTATTGACAGCGGGATGATATTTTAAAGTTTTAAAATCGACATTGTTAGCACTGTTGAAAATACGCTTACCGTAAGCTCCGTAAAGTTCGGGATTGCAATTGAGTTGAGAAGAAAACTTGAGACAGCGGCCACTTGGTCCTTGGACAATATCTCCTCTAAAACTAATATTACGCAAAGAACTAACTATACCGACAATTTCGCGGTCCATTTTGTTCTTTTCCATAGCTTCTTCAATGTGAAGGTTGACCAATAAGCGCTCAACGTCAACGAAACCGAAACCGAGAGTATCTTTATTTGTTTGGCCGATAGCTCCAGTAAAAGCTGAATTAGTCAGCATAGACTCCTCAGGTATCGTTTTCATAACGACTTCCAGCATATAACCGGCCGGAGCCAAGTAAAGCTCGGAGCCTTTTATAGCCCAAGATAATCCTACCTCTTTTTCAGGGCAATGTATGGTAACGTCAGATTGCTTTACGGAATGATATTTAAGGTTAGGATTTTTTTTAATGGCACGCTTTTGCAAATCTTGCATAATTTTTTCAACCGGCGCGTCACTTTTAAATTCTTGAATATAGACAAACAGAGGCGGAGCTTGAGGAGCTATCATGTCGCCAACCCGCACAATAACTGCTCCGGCTCCATCAGCATGCTCGGCCAACTCTTTAAAAGCGGTCAAACCTATTTCTTGAGGTATAATTTTTTCGAGAGCCTGCTTCAAGGCTTCATTGCTGTCCATGCTGGAAAGTAATACATTAAAAGCTTTGTTAAAAATATCTTCGCGGCGTAAATCGACAGCAACAAGCGCTTCACAATCTCTGGGGGCTTTTCCAGCGACTTCTAAAACTACATTGTCCATGTTCCCGGAAGAGAGAGAGAAATAATAAAATAGACCTGCGGCTAAAAGACCTAGGCATACAACAATAGCGGCAACGCAGGAGTATATTTTGTATACGGATCTTTTTTGAATCGGTGGAGGAACGGTATCTCCGCTATCGGTAAACTCTTGATTGTAAGAGTACCGATCGCTACCATCATCGATATTATTTTCGGAAAAATGTTCAGCATAAGCTTGATCTTCTCTTCTAAGCTGTTCTGAATCCGGCCTATTATGGTCAATCATAAAAAATTTCACCAGCCTTTATGCGGAGAATAGCCCCCCTTTGAGTATTTTCTACCACTTCACCCTTCCCCCTATCATCCAAATGATAATGGCCTACAGCAAAACTGCAGGCTTAAAAACAAAAAACGGCGAAGGTTGAAACTGAAGCATAAAAGGAATAATTGAGAGAAGGTTCTATTCATGGCAAAGTTTTGCAACAAATGCGGATCTCAACTTAGGGAAAATGCCCGTTTTTGTAATGTGTGCGGCAATCAGGTACGCACGCGGCGGCCAGATCCCAGTCCGGCGGAAAAGCAAAATTGTTTTGTCCCTCCCGTTTCCTCAACTCCACCGGCCAATCCCGTACCTCAATTTTTCCATTCTTACGATTTCCCCGATAACGGCGGGATGGCTCCTGCCCAAGCGGCCTACTCTTCCTCTATGCCTAACAGCCGAGACGCCTCCAGGCCGCTGCCTCCTCTGAGCGATTTCTTTAACGATGACGACGACAACGCCAACAAGAAGGAATTAGCCGAAGACACCATTATGAACTTTTCACTTTGGGCGGCAGCTATTGTTTTGGTGCCTATTCCTTTTTGTGATTTGGTTCTGCTTATGCCCATTCAGTCGGCCATGGTCATTGCCGTTGGCAAAGTTTATGGAGTAAACGAAACCCCGGAGCGGATTTTGGCTATTATTGCCGGATCGTGCGGCGCCAGTGTTTTCGGACAGCTGACAGCCGTGTTTGTAAGCAATCTCATTCCCATTATAGGGTCGTTAGTCAGTGCTCCCTTTATTTTCGGCTGGACTTACGGTTTAGGAAAAGTGGCCGCCCGCTACTTTGAATCTAAGGGAGAAGCTAGCGAAAGCGAGCTAAAGTCAGTTTTTAAGCAGGCCAGCAAAGAAGCTAACAGCAAATACGATCAGAGCAAAGTTAACTCGGCCCAGGCTTCCTTAGACAATCTGCGCCAATATATGTCGGAAGAAGATTATATGAAAATACGGGAGCGGTTCGGCCCGGGAACCAATCGTTAGCTCACAGTTGAGACTGGGGCTCTGGACTGCCGAAGGCCAAGACAAGACTCTAACCACCTCGCTCTTCGGCAGTTTCGTTTAAATTAAGCTGTCTGACCAGTCGGTGATCACTCTAAAAATGGCTTAGGCTCCAGTTAGATAATCCTAACTGATAGGCTCCTACCGCTCCGCTGAATTCTCCCCGCTCTAAAATAACAGCTTTATGGTTGAGCAAAGCTCCAGCTCTTAGCAGTGATTTGCGAAGCACAAAATTGTTGCGCAGGGTTGAACCGGCGTAAACTATAGTATGTGTGCGGTACAGGTTCATCATGCCGGAAGCTATTAGGGCGATATTTTCTCCCACCATGCCTATAATACCGGCCATTATGTCAGCATTGCTGGGGCGCGCTATTTCCCTATCCCCGGCTAATCGTCCGAAATTAGAAGCAGTAATATTGTCGGCTATACCAACCTGCCCCGGAGCGTAAATATCTTTCAACAACAGATCTACACCTGAGCGCTTACCGTCAGCAGCCAATCGACAGACATCTTCAAAGCTGCTGCCCGGCACCAGAGCCCGACCCAGTCCTAAAATAGTGCCGCCCCCCAAAGCAGATCCGCCAATTCTGGTAATAGACACTCCGTTTACTAAAAGCAAAGAAGTACCTGTGCCGACCGATCCTAAAATGTAGGGTAATTCAACTCCGCAGGATCCGGGAAGAAGTTTAGACGCTCCGGCTCCCCAAGCGACAAATTCGTTAACACAGAAAACTTTAGGTGTTTCTCGCCCCTGATCGGCGTATAAGCGCGCTTTGTGGCGTAAATCTGCCGCTCCACTGCCGGTAACACCGCAAAACTGCACGCCCAAGTCCATTACATGCTCAAGCACTTCCTGACAGCTGTAATTTTTCAAAAAAGCCAAAACTAATTCTTCACCGGGACGGGCTACAGCTATTTTTGTCAGAGTTCCGCCGATATCCAATCCGCAGCCGCACAAATGTTCTGGGTCGTCGGAGTATTTGTACATTATTCTTTTCCGGTTGTGTTTCAGTTTTTTAATAACAAAAAAGGACAGCTTCGGCTCTTCTTTTTCTTATAGACAGATAGAGAAGAGCCTGAACCGTCCGTCTGCTCAATTTAGCAGCGAACCGGCTTAAGTTCAGCGCTTGTCGTTAGTCATTACGGCGTCGATAATACCGTACTCCAGCGCTTCCGAACTGGACATATAATAGTCGCGCTCAGTATCTTGACAAACTTTTTCGTAGGGCTGGCCGGTATGTTCAGAGAGAATTCTATTAAGCCGCTCTCGGGTTTTTAAAATTTGTTTGGCATGAATATCGATGTCTGTAGCCTGGCCGCCTATTTCGCCAATCCAGGGCTGGTGGATCATTATACGGGAATTAGGCAAGGCAAAACGCTTGCCCTTGCATCCGCCGGCCAGCAAAACTGCCGCCGCACTGGCAGCCATACCGATGCATATACAGGATACATCGGGTTTAATGAGTTGCATACAGTCGTACATTCCCAAACCTGCGGTTACAGATCCGCCAGGGCTGTTAATGTAAATATCAATATCTTTGTCAGGATCTTCCTGCTCAAGATAAAGAAGCTGAGCCATGACCAAATTTGCCAATTCGTTGTCTATTTCGTCACCCACAAAAATAATGCGATTTTTAAGCAGGCGGGAATAAATGTCGTAAGCGCGCTCTCCTCGGGCTGTTTGCTCGATAACCATAGGAATAAGCTGTGCTCTTTCACCGCTGAACATCATAGATAAAAACTCCTGCAAAAGGGCTTAACTGGAACGAACTTTCAAAATCCGCCTCAACCAATATGGCTGGCAAATTCTCTTCAAGCTCAGAACTCCCTGCCATTTCAACAAAACCGCCAGCGATGGCGCTCTTACAACCAACACCTGAGACATGCGGTCAACGGCTCCCCCCCGAGAAAAGGCGGAAAATGTGGCTAAAATTATCCGCAGCCCCAGTAAAATGCATAGAGCCACATTGAAAACGCACCTAAACCGAGCTCTGAGAAAAGCAAAAAAAACGCTCTACTTTGTAAGCAGAACGTTCTTTTTTATTGAAAAACTTCCGAACAGCAACTTCTAAACCAGATAGCTTATACGTGTAAGCGATCGACCTAGAGTTTCGCCTCAACCTGCCTCAGGCAGGCTCAG
>JBJEGC010000026.1:0-25346 GCA_051874695.1 Candidatus Bruticola sp. | reverse complement strand
GGCACTTACACAAGCTTCATAGTAAAAGCTGCTATTCTGTTTTCAAAACTTTTTTGGCGTCGCTCATCGCGACTGCCCGAGTATATTACTGCTCAGCCCTTTAGCTGTCAAGTACTTTAAGAAAAAAAATACCAATTTTTTTAAGTTCGACCTTTAAGACTAATAAGAGCCCAAAAGCACCAAGCGGCGGCAAGCTACTGCTGCCCGCACTGCTCTAAACTTGAAACCAATTTCACAAGGAACGAAGCTTGCCGCCGCCACACAATAGGACGGCAACAAACAAAAAAAAGAAAAAGAGCCGCTCTGCAAGCAAAAACAGGCGGCTCTAAACGGGTAATACATATCGGGCCAGACTCACGGCGCAGGACTTGAGGAAACAGTACCTGTCAAGTTAAACTTGAGCACGCAAATTTCGGCCCTAAGCATATTGACCGACCTTTACGGGAAAGCGTAGCACATACCATCATGTTCTACAGCATTCTCTATTTGTTTAGCGTAAATGCCATAAGTGCAGCGCGGGCATTTGTCGACATTGACGCGGCGCATCAGTTCCAAGTGGGCTTTGGACCCCCAGAAATCGAGAATCTGTTCAGGGTTGGGATAGTGAGCTCCTAAACGGAAGCCCGCATTGCCGCGCCAATCGTTACAGAGATAAACATTGCCATCTGCGCCGCACTGAATGCACAGCGGAGCAGAAATACAGCGCGAGAAACCGTGCTCAACATTAAAAGTAGCATTAAATTTGTGACGAACCCCAAAAACTTTAAAACTTTGGGTTTGCATAGACAGACATTTTTCCAGCTGTTCGTTTACTTCATCCATATTGAAGTTGAGCACTTGAGACTGCCCCTCAATATTTTCGGAAGCGGCCGGACGAGCGTGGAAATGAGCAACTCCTAAATCGCGAGCAATGGCGCAGGCGGCGGCTATCTCACTGGTGTTTTCCGGATGAATTAAATACTTGACGGCAATTTGACAGGGCAAGTTTTGCTGACGCACAATTTGAGCCAGTGAGCCGATATTGTCGAGTACCACATTGAAGAACTTAGGATCGACGCATTTGACGCGACCGAAGCACTCGGGAGTGGCGGCATCGAGAGAGAAGCCAACCCAACGACAGGTCTGGGCGGCGATTTCCCGTTTAGCCTCAGTGTTCATAGCAATACCATTAGTGATAATGGCATTTTGACGGCCGGCACTTTTAACATTTTGCAGCACTTTCCAAAGAGCCTGATTGAGAGTAGGCTCCCCTCCTCCGGCAAAGCAGAATCCTTGGACTCCCCATTCGATAAGGAAGTTACAGAGTCGCTCTAGATGCTCTGCACTCATAAATTGAGAGGCTAAACCCGTATGCAGAATACGCCTGGAATTGCACCAAATACAATCGACATTGCAGAGGTAACTGGGATCGATACTGGCTTCAACCGGAGGCGGTAAGATGCCCTTAACTATGGAATCGTACTGTTGTTTATACATTAACCCTTTCCAAGAATTGAAAGAGTTAAAAGGATCGGTCCATTCTGTGCGGTTCATATCTTGTAATCTTTTCCTTATTCCCGGCGCGGACAACCATTAAAACAGTTAAAGGCCCTGAAAGCCCGCAGCTTAAATTGCGGAGCCTTTCAAGACCTCGGCTAATATAACCTACTAAAATTGGCCGCGTCTGCGGACGAAAATGCGAACCTTAGGCCCTTTCTTGACAAATTCAGCTTCAACCGAACAGGCGTCGGAGGGGGCAGCTTCGTTAGTAGTGAGGCTCAAGCTCAGGGTATCGTTCATAATGGTTGCTCGATGTACCTCGACCGCCTTGAGCAAATCGTCCCAAGCTCCCTCGAGCCAGGTATCAATGCGATCGTTTATTTTAAAGTCGGAACTCTTGCGCAGCTCTTGAATATTGCGCACCAAATCGCGAGCCAGACCTTCTAAACGCAGTTCTTCAGTAATTACGGTAGAAACCGCAGCTACAAAAGCCCCTTCCACAGAAGCGGCATAGCCTTCAGGCGACTTAACTTCGATAAGCAAGTCGGAAGGAGTCAGCACCACTTCAGTACCGTTAATATCAAGCTTAACTTCTTGACCGTCCAAAGATTGTAAAGCAATTTCTTTAGCTTTATCGGACGCCAACTCTTTGCGGATAGCTCCTAAGAGCTTACCGTAACGAGGGCCTACTGTGGGCAAATTAGGTTTAACTATGTAGTCGAGGAAGTTCTGATCGGCACTGAGGAATTTAATCGATTTAACGTTGAGCTCATCGAGTACGTAAGCGCTGAAACGTTCCACGCTGCGCCGATCGGCTTCGGCAGCTACACCAATAAGCACTTCGAAAAGAGGCTGACGCACTTTCTGCTTAGAGGCTACGCGGGCGGAACGACCGATAGAAATAACCTGCATAGCGGTATTGCCATCTTGGAGCAACTGGGCATCGAATTTGTTACTGTCGAATTTGGGCCAATCGGCCAAATGGACACTCTTAGGGGCCTGAGGATTTACAGCCGGCACCAGATTGCGCCAAACTTCTTCGGCCAAGAACGGTGTAAAGGGAGCTTGCAACTGGGCCAAAGTGACTAAACACTCATAAAGAGTATGATAGGCGGCCGCGTCATTTTCCCAGAAACGGCGTCGGTTCAGACGCACGTACCAATTAGAAAGCACATCGACAAAGCCCTCCAAATTCTTGGCAGCTTTGGTAAGTTCGTAAACTTCTAAATAATCGGTAACTTCTTTTATACTCTGCTGCAAGCGCGCCAAAATCCATTTGTCAAGATCGGTATACTGCTCGGCAGGAGCCGGTACAGTAAGATCAATTTCAGCAACATTGGCATTCATAAGGAAGAACTGCCAGGTATTCCACCAAGTGCTCAAATGCTTAGAAGCTTCACCCACCAATTCAGCAGAAAAACGGCGGCTCAGTTCAGGAGGCGCAGAAGTGTAAAGATACCAACGAATAGCATCTGCTCCCTGAGACTGCAGTACATCCCAGGGATTGACTACGTTGCCGCGGCTCTTGGACATTTTTTCGCCCTGACCGTCGAGCACTAAACCGTGACAAATTACGCTCTTATAGGCAATTTTGTCAAAGAGCATAATACCGAGCTGGTGCAGCGAGTTGAACCAACCGCGAGTTTGGTCTAAACCTTCGCAGATAAAATCAGCCGGATAGGAATTTTCAAAGAGCTCCTTGTTTTCGAAAGGATAGTGGAGCTGGGCAAAAGGCATAGAGCCAGAATCGTACCAACAGTCGATTACATCGGGGACGCGGTGCATAGTACCACCGCATTTAGCGCACTTAAAGGTTATTTTGTCTACATGAGGACGGTGAGGATCGAAATCAGCCGCTTTAATGTCGATAGGCTGCTCGGACCGCTCAGCCAACTCGGCATAAGAACCGACGGCCTCACGCTCTCCGCATTGGCTGCAAGTCCAAATAGGCAGAGGCGTACCCCAATAGCGAGTACGTGATATAGCCCAGTCCACTAAGTTGTTAAGCCAGTCACCATAGCGTCCGTTCTTAATATGGGCAGGGTGCCAATCTATTTCCTGATTTTTTTCGATTAAACGCTTCTGCAGAGCGGTGTTGTTAATGTACCAAGAGTCTGTAGCGTAATAGAGCAACGGAGTACCGCAGCGCCAGCAGTGAGGATAAGTATGAGCATACTTTTTGATGCGGAAAAGCAGACCGCGCTCTTTAAGTTCCTCAATAATTTTGGGATCGGCCTCTTTGAACCAAAGACCGGCCACAAAATGGGCGTCATCGCGGAAACGACCGTCAGTTTTAACGGGATGAACTACGGGCAGATCGTTTTTGCGCCCGATGTCGAGGTCGTCGGCGCCAAAAGCGGGAGCGATGTGAACGATGCCGGAACCATCTTCAGAGGTTACGAAAGTGCCGCAAACTACGCGATGACCGACTTTTTCGCCGAAATCGTACCACTTATAAGGAGCGTTGTAGAAAGTACCAGCCAGTTCGGAGCCCTTGAAAGAAGCCAAAATTTCGGGCTCAGGAGCGTCAGCTTCTAAATTTAAGGCCTGGCGCAGCAGAGTGCGGGCTAAAATCAGAACGCGTCCGTCTTCGAGTTTAGCAGCCACATATTCTAAATCGGGATGGACACAAGCGGCCACGTTGCCAGGCAAAGTCCAGGGAGTAGTAGTCCAAACTAAAAGGGCACTATCGGCAGGCAAGCCCAACTTTTCCGGTTGGCTCAAAGGGAAGCGCACGTAAAGGGAAGGATCTTCCACATCTTTGTAAGCCGAACCGGCTTCGGCACTGGACAAAGGGGTACCGCAGCGAGCGCAGTAAGGCACCACTTTATAACCCAAATAGAGCAGACCCTTATTCCACAGTTCTTTTAATGACCACCAAACGCTCTCTATGTAGTCGTTACTCATGGTCATGTAACAGTTATCGAGATCGGTCCAATAGGCGATGCGCTCGGTAAGTTTGCGCCAAGCCCCTTCGTAGGTCATAACTGAGCTGCGGCACTCGCGGCAGAAAGGCTCTATACCGTATTTTTCAATGGCAGGCTTGCCGGAGAAGCCCAAACGCTTCTCAACTTCAATTTCTACAGGCAAACCGTGGCAGTCCCAACCGGCTTTACGGCGCACTTTGAAGCCGCACATAGTTTTATAGCGAGGAAAAAGATCTTTATAAGCACGGGCTTGAACATGATGAACGCCAGGATTGCCGTTAGCGGTAGGCGGGCCATCGTAAACTACGAATTCAGGAGCTCCCTCGCGTATAGCCAAAGACTGAGCAAAGATATTTTCTTCTTTCCAAAATTTAAGAGTCTCTTCTTCTAAAGACGGCAAAGAGGCGCGAGGATCCACATTGGGAAATCTGGTGTTCATATTTAAACCTCTGATATTGCGTGTATTAAACTAAAAAAAGCAGCCCAACCGCCCCGCCTCACGAACAAAAGCGCAGAACTGGTACAGCTGAACTGTAAGAAAACAGAAAGCCTAACCCTGGCGACCGAAGAGAGACGGCCAAGAGCTGCAGCCCTTCCGTTATTTGGAGCTAAAAAGCCAAAAACCTTGCCCCATATACTAACAATTTTACTTTTAATGCGCAACTAAACGCAACTTTTTCCACGAGCAGACGCGCATAAAACCGCTACTTGCTACAGCGTGGCCTTACCAAAGGAAAGCGCCGCTGCAACTTATTTGAAGCTGGCAGCGGCGCTTATTAGGAGGCTACTTTACATGAACTAAACGGACAACCTACATGGGATGCAGAGAGTTTTTGTAAATACTCTCGACAACTTCGCGGCTGTCACCCGAAGGAGCGATAGACAAAAGTCCGCTCAGGGACGGAGTGGTATAAACTAACTCGGTGAGCTTCTCGACATCGGCCTCAGTGAAACCTTCATCGGTAAGTTTCTGAGATACGCCTACCGAGCAGAGCCAATCTTGGACTGACTTGGCAGCTAAGTAAGCTTCGGAAGCTTCACCGGAGAGATCGGGGTTGATAGGGGCCAAGATATCGGCTAAAACGTGGGCTCTGTCTTTGTACATGGTGTTAATTACAGAAGGCAGAAGCATGGCTAAGCCGAGGCCGTGAGCCAGTTCGGGCTTTACAGCACTAAGAGGGTGCTCTAAAGCGTGAGTATAGTGAAGAAGTCCGTTATCGAAGCAAACACCGGCAATCATGGCGGCGTAAGCCAGATAGTAGCGGGCTTCCAGATCTTCGGGACTGTGAAGAGCGATAGGCAGATACTTGTGAACTAAACTGATAACTTCGCGAGCCAAAGTTATGGAATAGGGAGAAAGAACGGCAGAAGTAGCGGCTTCGACTACATGGTTGACGGCATCGATGGAAACGTATCTGGTCTGGTCAGGAGAGAGTTTGACCATAAGCTGCGGGTCGTCGATGGCGAACATAGGATAGATGCAATCGTAAGCGATAGCCGGCTTGAAGTTCTTCTCGGGAACGGTAACTACGGCGAAACGGTTAGTTTCGGTGCCGGTGCCGTGAGTGAGGTTGATAGAAACAATGGGAGCGGCTTTCTCGGGAGTGAAAGTGAACTCGTAAATATCGTTAGCGTTTTTGTCGGGATACTCTAAAAGGATAGCGACAGATTTGCCGGCATCGGTGGGAGAACCGCCGCCGATAGCAATAACGGCCTTAGCTCCGAACTCGCGGGCCATGGCTGCCGCTTCGTTTACATGGTGAGTAGTGGGGTTAGGCGTAACTTTGTCGTAGTTGATGTAGCCAATGCCCGCATCTTGCAATGCTTTCTCTACGTGATCCCAGGCGCCGGTAAGTTTGTAAGCGCGGCGGCCGGACATGACGATCACTTTATCTGCGCCCTTAGACTTTAAAACTTTGGCGATGTCGGCCATTTTCTGAATAGCACCCACGCCGAAATAGACAGTAGTTCTGGTCCTAATTTCTTTAATGTCGCAGATATTGACGTTCTTCTCGAACATTTAAGCACTCTCCTACGTTTAATTTTCCCCCAAGGCTCCCCCCTCTGCCAGGTTTTTATCCTGGGTACGCCTTTCCCTTCCGTACTATACAATTTAAAGCATTAGAAGAACGTATGAGAACAATATGCACTGCGCTTATTTTTGATTTTGGATCCATTTGCTGCTTAAACTGTGCTGCAGTGTTTCACTATGACCGCGATGACCATGCACCTGGCATTTGTTCAAAGCCTCTTCTAATTGATCAAACTCACTGTTAGTGAGCTTGATACTACTAGCTCCCAAGTTTTCCAAAATGCGCTCTAAATTGCGGGAGCCAGGAATAGGCACCACATTAGGATATTTATGGAGCATCCAGGCCAGGGAAATTTGCGCCTTTGTCGCCTGTTTGGACTGAGCAAACTTGTCTAAAACATCCAAAATAGGCTGATTGGCAGCAATATTCTCTTTAGTAAGCTGAGGAACTATTTTTCTAAAGTCATCCTGATCGAAGAATTTCGTATCAACCGTAATTCGGCCCGAAAGGAAACCATTAGCTATAGGTGAGAAGGGGACTATACAAATATTATTTTTCAGACAGTAAGGGAAAATTTTCTCCTCGCAGCTGCGCTCCAACATAGAATAAATGTTCTGCACAGCCCCTACCGGAGTAATTTGGTGGACTTGGTCTAAAATTTCGGCGGAAACTTGGGATAAGCCCCACTCACGAATGAGCCCCTCTTTTATAAGCTGTCCCATAGCTTCAGCAACAGCCTCAAAAGAGACTTCTTCGTTTATCCTGTGCAAATAGTATAAGTCGACATAGTCGGTGCCCAAACGGCGCAAAGAGGCTTCCAAATGTTTTTTTACCGCCTGCAGAACGCTCCGTCCTTCGGCCACTTCTTCCGGACTCACCATAAGTTTGGTCGCCAAAACTACATTATTGCGAAAAGGAGCAATAGCCTTTCCAACAAGCTCTTCGTTGTGGCCGAAATGGAGCATGGCCTGTCCATAAATTTCGGCGGTATCAAAAAAGTTGCAACCAAACTCGAAAGCCTTACGTATAGCATTTATGGCGTATTCCTCTTCGGGTACGGGTCCGTAACCGTTGGAAAAACCCATACATCCCATACCGATTTCAGAAACTGACAAACTGCCGATTAATCTTTTTTCCATGATAAAAAAACTAAACTCCTTAAATTACAATATAAGCACATGGTTTCGACAGCATAGCTCTGTACTAAACCGTTAGGAGGGCGAAAAAAATAAGCAGAAGCCAGTGCAGGCGACTGAACGGTTAAAGAACATGAGCCCTGCCAAACTGCTCTAAGTGTATTTAGGAGTTCATTCTAAAAGCTGAAGTTAACTTTAGGTCAAGAGACGTCACTAAATTTGTCGGTGACAGTGCAAAATGAACTGACGCCAGTTAACTGAAACTTTATGGTATCAACCGATCGAGCAGACCTTGACAGCCCAAGCTTATATCCTGCCAAACGGCTTCGAAGTTGCGGGTATACCAAGGATCGGCTACGTTGCCTGGTCTGTCGGTGTAGTCCATGAGCAGGCTCAGCTTATTTTCCGGATCGCCGCCGCAGATTTTTCTCATGCGGCTCATATTGGAATGATCCATACCTATAATATAATCGAAAGCGCTATAATCGGCTTTAGTCATGAGACGGGCCCGTTT
Source organism: Candidatus Bruticola sp. (assembly GCA_051874695.1). Classification (GTDB taxonomy): domain Bacteria; phylum Vulcanimicrobiota; class Xenobia; order Xenobiales; family Xenobiaceae; genus Bruticola. The sequence continues at coordinate 17,257 of JBJEGC010000026.1, read as the reverse complement.
ACCGCTGCAATCGAGGCCCTGCTGCGCCAAGAGGCGGCGCACTGGCGCGTAAACTGGGTTATGCAGTTCTTCGCTACTGACTGCGGCCGATTCAATGAAAAAGACGCCTGCCAAATTATGACGAGCCACTAAATCTTTCATGGCAAATTCCGCCATAGGGGAACGGAAGATATTGCCGTGACAAACAAATAATATTTTGATCATTTTACTTAGAAAAATGTTACTTTCTGTCAGTTGCTAAAAATTATATGCAGTTAAATTGGACATGGCTAAACAGTATAGGCGTTTTGTCTCATCTCTGTGTAAAGAATGCCAGCCGATGCAGATTCAATGTACTTGGTGGCTTCCCCTTTGCACTAGAAATAGTACTCTCTGGCGGTTGATTCCGCTAACAAGCAAAAAACTTACTGTTAGATCTCTATCTCCAGCAATACAGGAAATAGGAGCTATTGAGAATATCATAGTATTTGTAGGACAATCTATAAAATTTGACAATGTTAATACATGAAAGAAGGTGTGTAATTGCTCACCTGTGTTGAAATATGCGCGGGGGCGGGCGGCCAAGCTCTTGGTCTTGATATGGCAGGATTTGACCACTTAGCGTTGGTTGAATATGAAGCTGATTACTGTGCGACCCTAAAAAACAACAAGCCCAATTGGAATGTAATTTGTGCTGATGTCCATAACTTTGATGGAACCCTCTACCGGGGAGCTGACCTATTAGCTGGAGGCGTTCCTTGTCCTCCTTTCTCAAAAGCCTCTAAACAGCTAGGCAAAGACGATGAGCGCGACTTATTTCCCGAAGCGATACGGCTTATTGATGAAATATATCCCCGTGCTGTTATGCTCGAAAATGTTCGAGGGTTCCTTGACCCCAAATTTAATGATTATCGGGAGCACATTTTAAAGTCGATCCAAAATTTTGGCTATAAAATGCACATCAAGCTTCTTAATGCGTGCGATTACGGTGTACCACAGCTTCGTCCTCGTGTGGTAATTGTCGGTATTCGCAATGACATTAAATCTGAATTTGAGTACCCTACTCCGCACTTTGAAAAACCTAAAACTGTTGGTGAAACGCTCAAAGGGCTGATGGCTGCCAACGGATGGCAAGGAGTTGATAACTGGGCTGCTAAAGCCGATAAAATTGCTCCTACAATTGTAGGTGGCAGTAAAAAGCATGGCGGTCCGGATCTAGGTCCCGTTCGAGCAAGGAAAGCATGGGCAGAATTAGGTATAGACGGCGCTGGTGTAGCCAACGAAGCTCCTGCAGAATCATTTGAGGGGATGCCCAAACTAACAAAAGAAATGATTGCTTTGATACAGGGTTTTCCGCCAGAATGGAACTTTGGTTCAAAGAAAACATCTGCTTGCAGAATGATTGGAAACGCTTTTCCCCCGCCAGTTGCGTATGCGATTGGCAAAAAAATACGGAGGTGCCTTGAAGATGGATAATCCTATTATCTTGGAAGCCCGAGATAAATTCCATGCCGCTTTGATAGAGCAAAAAGTATTGATACTTTCCATTGATGGGGTTGCCTCCAATGCTGATTCAAGTAATGCTCCGTCGAGGGCCATTGCAGAGGCTGTAGCCCAAAAACTTGGTGCTAATAGTGCACCTAGGCTGAAAGGTCAGACGGCAGGTACTTTATTTGAGCAAATCACCATGCAGTTTATTTCCAGTACTTTCCCAAAACTTCAGCATCTGCGTCCCGGTGAGTGGGTAGTTTTGAATTTGAGCAATCAAAGCGCTGTTAAGACCTGGGATTTCGCACAATATGAACATCTGGCCTATTTGTCAGCCCTTATAAACAAAAACAAGCAACTATCCACTATGTTGGGCAATGATTACATGATTGCTCCGATGTTGTTGTATACCGCAAACTATGCGAAGATTTTGTGCTGTTCCCGTGCAATCTGTCGCTCTATTTTTTCTTTCCCAGCCATAAAAGCATTGACTATATTGCTAAGCAGACATTGCGCCGTAGCTCATGTCGGTATTATCTGTCCAAAGCTCACACTGTAACATTACGGTTTGCACGGCGTCTTCCATACCTTCGGGCGGATATTTATGTTTCTTTAGAAGTCTCTTAATTAGGGTACGCATCTTGGCGCGAGCAGTCTCTTTACGCTGCCAGTCAATAGTTTTATTTTTGCGGAGTGTATCGGCCAGTTCCTTAGTAATGGCAATTAGCTCCTGATTTTCATAAAAATCCTTAATAGCCTGCGGTTTGGTGAGGGCATCGTAAAAGGCCAATTCATCGGCAGTCAGACCGAGTTTTTCCCCCTCCTTGTGAGCCTCGGCCAACTGCTTGGCCAGGTTTAGCATTTCGGCAATAACTTCTTCATTGGTAAGCATACCGTTTAAATAAGCATGTACCGCTCTCTGCATTATTTCACTAAATTTTTCAGACTTGACTACATTAGTTCTGCGGTAAACGGATACTTGATCGGCAATTAACCTTTTAAGCAGTTCGATAGCTAAATTTTTCTCTTTCATTCGGCTCACTTCGTCAAGAAAGTTAGGATCGAAGAGAGAAAATTCTTCCTTTATATCGGAAAATAAATTAATAACTCCCTCGCTCTTAATGCTCTGTTTGAGAAGCTCATTAATACGCGCATTTATTTCAGGCAGAGAAATTTTTCTGCCCGTTCCGGCATTAACCAAGCGAAGCACAAGAACGCGAACAGATTCAAAAAAGGCAGCTTCGAAGCGATCACTTTCGCACACAACGGAAGAACAAAGAGAAAGCGCCTGATGGAGCATGAGGGCCTCTTTAATAAAAGTATCCTTTTCTTGTCCTTTTTCCCGAGCAATAATATAATTTACAGCACCGCTAATAGTTTTCGCTCTTTCCAGATCGGTGCCGGTAATAAACTTGGTGTAGTTGAATTGGTGGAACATATCACGACATACGCCCAACTTTTCAAGGAATTTCGGATATGCAACCTTGGTGACATCGGTATCGCCATAGTTCTTTTTATCACGAGCAGTATAGTCGTTCATAGCTTGTTTTAAAGCGGCAGCTATGCCCACATAATCGACGACCAGTCCGCCCTCTTTATCGCGAAAAACACGATTTACACGAGCAATAGCCTGCATCAAATTGTATCCGCTCATAGGTTTATACACATACATGGTCGCCAAAGAAGGGACGTCAAAACCGGTCAGCCACATATCCACGACAATGGCTATTTTCATCGGACTGTCATTATCTTTAAATTTCTTGGCCAGCTCTTCTTTATGACGCTTATTGCCGATAATATCGTGCCATGCTTCCGGATCGTTATTGCCAGAGGTCATGACCACACCGACTTTTTCCGTCCAGTCGGGGCGAAGCTCTAAAATGCGCCTGTAAATTTTCATGGCGATCGGGCGGGAATAAGCCACAATCATGGCTTTGCCGGTCAGCAGATTCTCACGGTTATTCTCATAATGATCGAGAATATCGCAAACTAAAGAATTGATAGTATTGTCATTGCCCAGAACTGCTTCCATCTGCCCAAGCGTGCGCTTGCTCTTTTCTATAACGTCCGGATCGGCATTATGAGCCATAATATCGTATTCGGCGTCAATCAAACGCAATGTTGCTTCGTCAAGCTTTAGCTTAATGACGCGGCTCTCATAGTAGACTGGACGAGTGGCGCCGTCTTCAACAGCCTGCGTCATATCGTAAATATCAATATAATCTCCGAATACCTCGCGGGTGCTGCGATCTTTAGAGGAAATAGGAGTGCCAGTAAAACCAATATATGTAGCGTTAGGCAGAGTATTGCGAATGATACGAGCTGTACCTACAACGCGCTTGGCCACTTCTTCGCCGTCTTCGTTGGTAGTAATTTTGATTTTTTCAGCCAGTCCGTATTGGCCCCGGTGCGCTTCATCAGCCATAACAATAATGTTGCGCCGTTCAGATAGAGGTTCGTGCGCTTCCTCAAACTTCTGCATGGTAGTAAAAATAATGCCGTTGGCCCGTCTGCCGGCCAGCAGAGCTTTCAAGTGTTCACGACTTTCTGCATGCATAGGCTCTTGTCTTAAAAAATTTTGGCACTTAGCAAACTGTCCGTAGAGCTGGTCATCCAGGTCGTTCCTATCGGTCAAAACCACTATAGTGGGGCTTTCTAAGGCCTCCTGCAGTAAATGAGCATAGAACACCATAGAAAGCGATTTTCCGCTCCCTTGCGTATGCCAGAAGACCCCGCCCTTGCCGTCGGTAACGGAGGCTTTTTTTGTAGACTCAATGGCTTTTCTAACCGCAAAATACTGGTGGTAACCGGCCAAAATTTTAAAAGTATCCACGCCATCATTGGAAAAGCAGATAAAATTTTTAACTAAATCGAGCAGACGCTCTTTCCGGAATAATCCCTCAAAAAAAGTATCAAACTGAGCGTACTGAGTATTTTCATAGCTGCCGTCAACGGTTTTCCATTCCATAAAGCGATCCTCGCCAGAAGTAATGGTGCCGGCCTTGGAGCTCACCTGGTCGCTCATAACGCAGATGGCGTTATAAATAAACAGAGAGGGAATCTCTTTCATATAGTTGCGAAGCTGCCGGTAGGCGTAAGAAACATCTGTTTCTTCTCTGGAAGGAGATTTTAACTCAACAATAACTACCGGAAGGCCGTTCAAGAAAAGTAAAATGTCTGGGCGCTTGCAACTATTCTCAGTAAAGGTCCATTGATTGGCAACAATAAAAGAATTGTTGTCCGGGTTCTTGTAATCGGCTAGATATACGATAGAAAAGCGCTCTTGGCCCCTTTCAAAATAGCGCACAGGCACACCGTTTTGCAGGTAGTCCATAAAAACAGCGTTCTTCTGAACAAGCTCACCATTCTCAAAATTTTTCAATTTGCTGAGTGCATCGTTAATAGCTTCCTCAGGCAGAGAACGGTTTAAACGACAAAGCGAAGTGAGAAGCTCTTCCTCATAGACAGGATTATATAAATCACGCTGCACATCGGGTCCGTACAAGTGCGTGTAGCCCATATTGCGGAACAACTCAATTACGGAATTTTCGTAGTCCGCTTCAGTATATAATCCTGGCATGATATTAACCCTTTTCTTAGCTTTTTACTCTCTATGTCTATATTTTATAAATTATCTGGAGTTTTTTGAATAGGCAATGCTTTAGTAAACAATAATTTAGAGCAACAGGCAATGGCACTTTTCAAATCTTGGTTCATTGACTACGAACCGTTTGGTGGCAGTATTCCTGAAAATTGGACAGAATACAAATTGGGCGATTTCTTACCTGTTATTACAGGAAAGAAAAATGTAAATGTGTCTTCGAGCACTGGAACATATCCGTTTTTTAGTTGTTCTCAAGACATTACTTGGACAGATAAGTACTCTTTCGAAGGGAGTGCAATACTTGTGGCTGGAAATGGAGACTTTAATGTGAAGTTTTATAATGGTAAGTTTGAAGCCTATCAACGCACTTATGTATTAATACCATATAGTGCAAGATATACTGCGTGGTTATTTTATGCGGTAAAGTATAATCTTAATAAAATAACATTGGCTGCACGCGGTTCGGTAATTAAATTTATTACCAAAGGCAATCTTGAAGATTTTTCCTTTTATGCACCAAAAAATCTTGTTGACTTTGGAATTATCGATCAATTCACCACAATAAACGATATGATTGCTTCCAATCGTGAAGAAAGTGCAAAATTATCACAGATAAGAGATACCCTTTTACCTAAATTGATGTCCGGCGAGCTTGACGTCTCTGATATCGATCTCTAAGCCGCTAAATTATTGTTTATCGCAATATTAAGTTCGATTTTTTCATCAAAATCACTCAAAATTGAAGTAATTTTCTTTTGCGTTTCAATGTTCGAAATATCTACTTCAATGCTGTCAAAAGTATCACGAGTAATCGTATCAAATACTGAACCGTGAGTGTTTTTTTTCAACACAAAAACATTATGCTTAATTAAATAGTACAGATAGTCACTTGTAACCTTGCCCTCCTTTGCTCTCAGTCCATAACAAGACTGATTAAACGCCATTGGAAAAGGAATTATTGCTATTTCCCCCACTGTACCTCTCGCAGAAATTATAATATCACCTTTTTGTAAAAGTTTTGTCGATGAATTTTCTAATCCTAATGGGGTTATAGTTTTTTCCGTCTTATACACAAATCGTAAGTCATTGTTAAAATCCTTAACTGATAGCCACGGAATACTTCCATTCCAATATTCAGGCTTACTGGTTTTGGGAGTTCCACCGCCAATCAAGTCCATTATCTCAGACAGTTTACACTTCATATCCAATAGCTCCTAACTTTCTGCGAATTTCGTCCTCTAATTTGTGGGACTTTGCAAACATTTCCGATAATTCAGCGGTAAGGCGAGTCATCTTTTCTTCAAACGGTTCTCCATCATCTTCTTGTTCCTCAATGCCAACATATCTGCCCGGTGTCAAAATGAAGTCCTGCTTTTCGATTTCCTGAAGGTCAGCAACTGCACAGAAGCCTTTTACACCTTCAAGTGTACCATCTTGAAAAGCAGTAAATGTATCTGCCAGCTTTTGAATATCCTCGTCTGTAAAATCTCTGTGCTTGCGGTCAACCATGTAGCCCATCTTGCGGGCATCGATAAACAGCGTTTTGCCTTTCTGCTTCTTGTTTTTTGAAATGAACCAAAGTGTTACCGGAATAGTGACGCTGTAAAAGAGCTGAGTTGGCAAAGCGACAATACCTTCCACAAGGTCCGCCTGAATGATATTCTTTCTGATTTCACCCTCGCCGCTCGACTGAGAGGACAAGGCTCCGTTTGCAAGCACAAGGCCAATTTTTCCGTTCGGTGCAAGGTGATGTATCATATGCTGAATCCAAGCATAGTTGGCGTTGCCTACAGGCGGTACACCGTACTTCCAGCGCACATCGTCTTTAAGTTTTTCCTGCCCCCAGTTGGAAAGGTTGAAGGGCGGATTGGCCATAATGAAATCTGCTTTCAACGTTTTATGTAAGTCATTAAAAAATGTATCCGCTTGATACGGACCGAAATCGGCGTCTATACCACGGATAGCCATATTTATTTTGGCCATTTTCCAAGTGTCGGCATTAGACTCCTGACCGTAAACAGCAATTTCTCCGCGCTTTCCGCTATGAGCCTGAATGAATTTGGCACTCTGTACAAACATACCGCCGCTGCCGCAGCAAGGATCATAGACACGGCAGTTTTTGAACGGCTTTAAGATAGCAACAATTGTTTTAACAATACTTGCTGGAGTATAGAACTCGCCGCCCTTAACACCTTCATAAGCGGCAAACTGCTGTATACAGTACTCGTAAGTTCTGCCGAGAAGGTCTTTGCTCTCTTCCGTGCCGCCCATATCCATGTTGGTGAACAAATCTACAACATCACCTAAAACGCGTTTGTCTAAATCGGGGCTGGCGTAATTTTTCGGAAGTACATTTTTTAAAGATTTATTTTCCGCCTCAATTTCTCTCATAGCTTCATCGATGACAGCACCAATCTCTGGAGTATGAGCTGCGGCTGCTATAGTTGACCACCTAGCTTTTTCAGGTACAAAGAAAACATTTTCGCCCAAGTATTCATCGCGATCTTCCTCAAAGCCCTCGCCCTCGGCGACCAACTCATTGTATCTTTTATTAAAAGCGTCAGAAATATAACGAAGAAAAATTAAACCGATAATAACTTTTCGGTATTCAGCTGCCGGTATATGTCCCCACAAAACGCAAGCTGCATTCCAAATTTGCTTTTCAAAACCGATATTAGCACTGCTATTTTTGGCCATTTTCTTACTCATTCTTAACTCACTCTCACTACTCGTTGCTTCTTTGTTGTGGTGAAAAGCGCCGCTTTCAGCCTAGAAGCGTTGAATCTTGTTCGAAACAGACTCCGACCAATTCAGCCCTGTTAACCTGTATACGCGTCTGCCGGTGTATTCTTAAAATTTTGTTTGGCCAGCCATTCTGCCTCCTCGGCATTTTCAGGGATATCTATTCTTTCAATTTTGAAAACCACCGGCCTAGTTCCATCATTACAACAGGCTATCATCATGCGCTCATCGTTGGTCCAACCGTGCATAATAGAGCCGCCCTGCAGGGCAGTATATACATAACGGCTGACAGCATCCCAAGCTTCTCCGCAGAATTTGCCGTTCATAAGATGATAAAAATCATCTTTTTCTGGTGTGCGCTCCAGTAAAAATTCATCGCCAACTTTAAAACAAGGACAAGGGCCAGACTTGGGATCGGCCAGATATTTTTCCTGAAGATCGGGAAATACTTTAGTTTCGATAACGGTAATTTTGCATTGATGCTTCATAGGTTGATCCTCCGTTTATCGGTCGGACAAATAAGTGTAGCACTTGAGATACATGCACTCCGCAGCCACAGTTAAATTCTTGCTACTGGACATACTTTTGCAACAAAGTAGAAATAGCGCCAAAACCGGTTAAATAGACGCTCTTCTGAGCTCTAGTCATAGCTACATAGAGCAAGCACTTTTCAGCAGCAACAATATCTTCAGAAGAAGAACCGCTAAGACTGAATTTAGGCGGCACTACATCTTCATTTACCGAGGCAATAAACATATATTTAAATTCGAGCCCTTTGACTCGGTGCATGGTAGCCACTCGGATACCGTTCAAAGCGCGGTTGTCTACCTGGTTCTGACTGATCAGATGGCATTTTATGCCCGCATCAGTAAGTGAGTGATAGTACCTGTCAACTAAATCGCGAGTGCGCACAGCCAGACAAATATCGGCCAAAGACTCCCCTTCTGACTCCAGCTTTTTTATTTCCTGAACTATAAATTGCAACTCCTCATTTTCATTTTTAAAACTCTTAATAACGGGATTATCGCCATGCGTAAGAGAACGGCATTTATCTTTGCTCCCTTCGTCGCCGTCGTCAAGATCGTCGAATGAGAGACCGTCTAAAAGGGCAAAAGCGCACTTCCTAGTTTCTTCCGTAGTTCTGTAATTTACTTTTAAAGTGCTGCTGCGCCGTCCACGCACATTGATACCACATTTCGACAGAACGGGATAATTAGCGTAAATGCGCTGGTGAGAATCGCCGACAATAAATATGTCGTCGGCATGTTCACTACCGGCTAAAGCTCTAAGCAAACGGTAAGCACTGCAGCTAAAATCTTGGCCTTCATCAACAATTATATGTTGATAATAATATTGACTCGTTTTAGCTAAAATAAGTTCGGCACAGTCGTTCATTGCGGCGTTAATGTCGCGCACTTTCCTCTCATTCATGAGATTTATATAATTGTCGAAAACTTCCCAAACTTTTATGCGCTCTCTGCGGTTTAACCTCGTGCCACAACCGTTGCGAGAAGCCTTAACATACTTCTCCAGAGAAACGGCTTCTTGAGCCATAACAACACGATTCCATTCGTCTTTGTAAAAGTTAATATCGACCGAAGGCAGATCGGAACAAGACTGAGCGATAGCTCCTTCCCATAATTTGTTTACTTTATCGCCATAAGCAATATCTACACTAAAGCCAGCATCTTTGAAGATACGGCTAACCAAGGCGTCAAGGTTAATAACTTCAATGCGGTGCATCTCCTCCACAGAACAAATCTTTTGTAAGCAGTTGAGAATATCTGCCGCTAAATTTTTAGTAAAAGTTGTAAACAAAATTTTGGTACGGTCATCTTTGACATGTGCGGCCAAATATTTGGCCCGATGCATAGCTACAACCGTTTTTCCGGTACCAGCAGAACCTAATATGCGCACCGATCCGTTATAGGTTCGGTAAACGGCCGCTTGCTGCAACGGATGGAGAAAGACCCGCCATTTTTCCAAGGGAGCAGCCATCATACGCCGCAAGTCTTCTTCACCTTCAATAATAGTAAAAGAGCGTTGGGAAGCCGGCATGCGGACAGCCTGAGCGAAATTGAGTTCGGCGCTGCCGTTGCCCGTTTGATTCGGTTGAGCCTTATTAAACAATGTTAAAGCCTCGGGGCTGCCGCTGCTCTCTAAAGCGCTCTCTTTGAGTTTGCGGCTGTAATCCAGTACTTCGCGCAAAGGAATGCCCTCAACCAAAAAGGCCAATTTTTCATAAACATCAACTGAAATAACTTCTTGAGCGCGGCGAAAATCAGTTTCACAAATTAAGCTTCTGGTATATTCGAGCAGATCGTCGGGGACACCTAATTCTTTAAGCTGACCATCCGACAGATCGTCAAATAGAGGTTTAACGTCAAGATGAGGCTGAACCGGTTGGAGAATTTGTTCCGGGCAAACATAGACTTGCAAAGCTCCGTCGGCAGGGCTAACGGAAATATGCCTTCTGCGGGCCCAACGGTAAGCTTCATCGTGTTTATCTACCCATAAAAGCAGGTAAGTGCCCGTTTCCTTCTGACGCAAAACAATACCGCGGTAACAATCATCAATGCGCACGGAACAGATCAGGTACCCCGGTCCCTCAGAAATTTTTTCATAGTTGAGTCCGGGCAGACTCGGATCCATTCTAAATTTTATTAAAAAGTCGGTAACCTTTCTTTGAATAGCACTGGGCAACTTGGCAAAAGCATACATAAAATTGTCATATACTGCTACCGTGTTTTTTTTATTCATGGCTAACTGCCTCCGCAAAATACTGTAGAGCTTCTGAAGCTCTAACTACAATATGCCACCCTTGAGCTTCCATAATATTTCTATCCTTCAGCTGCTGAGCAGTCATAAAACCGACTTTGCGCTCAGGCCAGGCAATTTCTATGGAAGCGGCCACTTTGTTGCTGCCCTCTTTGGTATAATCGCAACCTATATCATCTTCATTGGGCGCCGGAAGACGCAGGCGACAGGCTTCTTTGGCAAAATTTTTCGCTTCCTCATCAAAAAGCTGATTTAATATGTATTCCCAAGAAGCGCTCTCATGACACTCCTCCTCTACAAACATATCAGCTTCATGAAGCTCTGACTGCTCAGATACATAATTTTCGCAGAGCCGACTGCCGGTTGGCAGTTCTTGGTAAGTGCAACTTTGCAGGCCACTAGACGATACGCCCACAAAGTTAAAGCAAAACTGCATAAAATTGACACAATGCCAGAATCCGTTCCAGTCCTTTTCACAAAAACTGCTGTTTACTTCCTTATCTTCCAAGATCGCGCAAACATGAACTTCGCCATTTTTTATACGGTTGTGCAGACACCCCGCATAAATACTAAAACTCGTGCAATTATCCTGAGTCCAAATGCCGTAACAAGAAGAGCTAAACTGAAAATCGGTATCGGTAAACTCCGTTTGTTCTTTTACTGAGTCGATCTTTTCACGCCAGAGATTAAATCTATCCTCATGGCTGCCGGGCTTAGTATCTAACAATAAATAAGCAAAAGTTTTGGCGTAACTACGGAAAATATCTTCCGCTGCAGGCAAGCCTAAGTACTTAAACAGCATTTGTAAACTGTTTAAGTCAGGCAGCCCTCTTAGATCGACACCGAACTTTTTTTTCAGCTTGATCAGTTCCTGTTGATAAAACGAAGTGCAAATTCTCTTATTGGACAGCACCCCTGACAAAGTATTGGTAAAATAGTTGTCGCCCTTATCGGAAGAAATGCTGTGAACATCTTTATAACTCAAAGACCACACGCGGAAATTACCGCTACGGCGAATAGCTTCCCTTTTGCAGGTATCGTCGGCCGAACTGTCTCTGTGATAGGTAAAACCGTCCGTAAAAACGGCTACCGGTTGATGAGATTTGCTCTTCTGCACCGGCCAAAAAACAAAATCGGGCTTACAAGGTACGCTAACGTTCTGTTCGGGGCCTAGGTAAACCTGTGGCTCAATATCCCACATAATGCCGTCAATATTAACGCGGTAACAATGCTTGCCATTGCGCACGACGTCGCTAATACGACCAGCTCCAACTTTTGCACTTACAGCCTCAATGAAATGCTGCTCCAACTCGCTGTCAAAGAGACGATTAACCGGAATATCACTGAGCTTATTTATTTCCTGTATTCTGCTACTCCCGGACAAAATAGATTTTAGCATGCGTATAGCCGCAACTCGGGATATGTCATTAATGTGCGAACTGATGGGATAGGCGAATAAACAATGGTAACAGCCGTCTTTTTGTGGATCATCTTTGCAGCTGCAATTTTCCATAACATGCAGAGCCTTGGTAAAAACGTCAATTAAAGCGTTGCTTTCATGCATTAATTGCTTCAGATAACCGGTGCCTCCGGGCACGGAATCGTAAATAACCAAATACTGCTTGCGACTCTCGCTACTGGCTACAGGTACTGTACTGACAGCAGCCCGCAAATGATCTACACTGCCGAAATATTCTTTCATACCCAGCATAAAAGCGGCCGTAAATGACTCCAATTTAACGGAACTCGAATCGGTAGTAGTAGCAGGAATAAGCAAACGAAGTACCTCGGTAGAAAATTCGCGGTACAAGAAAAGGCATTCTTCACAGCTGCTGTCCGAATCGTCCGGTTTATGTTTCATACGGCAGGCGTAAGTATGGTTATTCCTTTTGAGGTTAGTCTGAATTTTTCCGCAGTAGCGGCAGATATGGAACCCGTTTCCTCTGGTATCTTCACCGGCTACACGCAACGGAGAAGCAGATAATCCGTGTTCACCGAAGTTTATTTCCCGCAGTGTAGCCTTTTTGACAAATTCGTATCCGAAGGGGAAATCGTCGTTATCCAGGCGATAAGCTTTATCAATATCATTGTCTTCATCGACATCGACCAGCAAATTGCGGTAATAGCGAGGAGAAACCCGATCTTCGCTGTCGTCTGTAATAAGGCTCTCCTTGTAGTCCATAGTGGAATACACCATTCTCACTTTTAGCATGGTGCGTACTTGGCCTATATCAGCCCAAGCTCGACTGCCGCATTTAGGACAAAAAGCGGTATTATCTCCCGTCCCTTCCATCTGTCCGTGAGCACAATCGGGACAGAGCCGCCAAGCGGAGGGCTTGGCCGTAACCAGATCGACTTGATCTATTTCTAAGCGGCGCCCCTCGGCATAGAAGTTATTGCTGGGAGCGAATTCGGCAATGGCGGCAGGAGCCGGACGGATATACTCATAGAACAACTTGCCCAATTTCTTCTTGGAGGGCCTATCCTGTCCAGACTTTTTATTTTCCTTCTGCTTATCCACAGTTAAGCTATCCGGATCTTCCGTCGATTCCTCTTTTTGAGCTGCAGTTTGGGCCTTTTCCTGCTTGTCTACTTTGGGAACATCTTCTTCATTGGGCATTTCGTCTTTACGGTACAAAATAGCCCGCAAAATAATACCTGCTTCCGGGAAGGCGTAGTTGGGCAGCACCCCCTCATCGGAGAGGAAATTAAAAATATTTTTCTTGTGCAGCTCGCGCAATACGTTGGTTCGAGCGTCCTTTTCCCGCTGTAAAATGCGTATTTCCTCATCGTAAGAGCTATCTTTAGGCTTATTTTTAGACTCTTTGATCAAATTTTTTAATTTTAAGCAGTCATGCTGCAGCGATTCCTGCTGTTCTTTTAAATTCTCAAAAGCCTCTAAAATGCGCACCTGCATAGAACTGCTGGTCAGCCCCTGGCCGCGGGCGAACATCCTTATTTCTTCACAGACATTGTCGTCTAGCGAAGCATTGAACATGGCTATAAAGGAATTGACCAGCCTGCTCTGCATTTTCTGCACATAATTCAAGAAATTAAAAGGAAACATATTTTGAGGGCGCGAGCTTAATTTATTGAGCACTACGCCCACTTTGTCAGGCACATTATGGTCGCTGGTGTTTCTAACCCACCAATCCATGCAGAACGCGATAAACTGACGCTCTAAAACGGCGGACGCCTTCAAAAATATATGCGGCGGCGTGACATTACCGGCCAGCATGTCTAAAGGTTCGGCGTAAAAGTACAAATCGTGAGGGCGCACCTGAGCTACAGCTAACACTAAAGAGTTGCCGTCTTTACGCCCGGCCCGACCGGCGCGCTGCAGATACTGATTCTGTCCCGGCGGAACATTGCACAGAATTACATTTGACAGATCGCCAATATCGATACCCATTTCCAAAGTGGGTGTGCAAGACAGCACATTAGTATCCCAGCAGCGGCCGGAACTTTTAGCGCGTTTAAAATCGTATTCCAAATGTTCGCGAACAGGCCGCTCCAGCAGACCAGTATGCTCTTTGGCATTAATGCGAGCCAGATCGCCCTCACCGTAGAGCCGTCCGTAAAAATTGAGAGCAGCTTGGGAATCGATTTGCAAAACGCCGCCGCAATTATTCCTGCGGCAGACGGAACCGGACCAAATTTCGGCATTGGCTTTTGAAGCGGTGTAGAGCATGCCGCAACTCTGACAGCGCAGCTGCACCGGTTCCTTCGATATATAAACCTTACTTTTATTCAAACTGTAAACTTCCGCGTCGTTAGACGAGGCCATTTGCACAATAAGCTGCGTTTCCAGACAGGCCTCAATAATATCCCGACATATACCGATAAATTCTTCGTCGTTAATCTGTTCAGCATTGTAACTGCAACAGCGTCTGAGCCATTTGGCATAACGGCTGTCTTTGCTGTTTAGCCTGTCGTGAGCCCGGTTGATGCCGTATCCTTCACCGTGCTTAAAATAAACGGCAAAGCGCGGCATATTAAGATTAGGTTGTAGGCCCGGCAGCCATCGTTTGTGAGAGTTGGTCAGCAAGAACTCACTAAAATATTTTTTATCACTAAAAACATACTTGGCAAAAACGGGGTCATTAAAAGCTCCACTGCGTTTCATAATGTCGAGCAGTCCCAAAATCATCACTTGGAAAGTGCGGCTGCCTTCCGATTTTAACAATCCCTGTTCGTGTAATTTCTCCCGCGCTTTTTCGGCCGCCGCCTCAATATCACTGTTGGCGAATGACAACACCGAACAGCCGGACTTTTCTAAAGTGCGGCCAGTGCGGCTGATCAGTCCGTACTCCAACATAATTTCATATTTAAGACGCTTTTTGACATAATCTAACAGAGTCAAGTTTTCCCTGCGCTCTGCTTCGGTGTTGTAACGGAAGCTGCGGTTCTTAAGTAAACGCTCGTAAGCGTTCATCCAAATCATGTTGGGGGCAATAAAAGAGCCTATAAAATTTTCCGGGCTTAGCTTTTGGCTCCAGTAGTCGACACAGCCGTTTTGAAAATCGGTCAGCGAAAGTTCCCCCGAAGTTTGTCTACAGTAATGCTGTATAGCGGTGCGCAAACTAAAACGCCAAGCTCTGGAGTTAAAAAATCCGGCTCTGTGGGCAGCATCCTGTACATTGTCGGAAAAAGCTAACGTTTTTTTGTCGTCGTTAAATTTAGAAGCAAACGCCTGAGATATCATGGCGCTTATAGCCGTAGCCGAGCGCAGACCGACAAGAGAGACGCTGTTGCGGCTGCCGCAGAAGGGACATTCATTCTGCCTTACACTGCTGTCATGAGCGTAATTGACGTTTTTATTTTTTTTCAACCCGGCAAACACAACGTTAATAGTAGGAGAACCGCATTTGGAGCACTTCTCCTCTTTTTTGTCTTCCGATTCTCGGGCCTCTTTTTTGTCTTGTTTTACTTTGGCTTCTAAATGCAGACATTCAGGACAAAGAACGGCTAAGTTTAAATTATCCGGCAGGTTATCTCCCTGGCCCACAGGATACATCAGAATAACCCGATCATCAGATCCAAAATATCTGTTGTATAGCTCATCTAAATCGGTCAGCGCCGCCGTATGCTTGTCATCTAACACAGAGGCCCAACCGGTCATACCACAAACACGGCAGTTAACTGCGGGTAGATACTTTTTTAATTGCTGTTTATTTAAATCGTCAGATACGGCATAAGTAATTTTTTTAGCATTTACTTCCGCCAACAGACGGCGCAATTCGCGTATCCAAAGTTGTACCTGCACATAGAGAAAAGGACGCAGCTGTCCGGGCCGTCCGGAGCGGGCGTGAGAAATGAGGGCCAGCATCGAATTAATTAGAGAGCCCGGCCGTGGCAAATCGGCTAACTGCGGATAATAACGGGTCAGCCGCTCCACCGTCTTTGAGACTTGCCAATAACTGCCGCCGGTCATTATAATCAGCGACTGCATGAAGTCGTGAAGCATCAGCAGCCGTCCTAATTCCAAACGCCCTTCTTCACTTAGTATGTCGACATCGGATTGCGGAAACCAGCACTTAAAAGCAGCTTGTAAATAGTCGGAGTATTCATCTTGAGCGGCCAAATTATCCAATTCATTAATTTGCTGCCGGTTGGGTAAGTCTAGATAACAAACTTCGCAGTCGGCAAAAAATTCTTCAGCATTCAGGCGTTCTTCGGTTATAAGGGCGTCATCTTCAAAATTTTCACCGAAAATTTCCGAAGCATATTGCAAAATATTGCGCAAATTGGCTTCAGAACCCATAGTGGCCGAAGAACCTACGCAGCAGAGCGTGCCGTCGTGAATAGATAAACGCCGCTTCAGGCGGCGCAGCAAGCAGGCCAGATCGGTTCCTTGAGCTCCGTCAAAAGTGTGCATTTCGTCTACGGCAATATATCTCAAAGTTTCACTGCCGTTTTTACGCCACAACTGAGCATCGTGAGGACGCACCAGCAAATAATCGAGCATTTTATAGTTGGTGAGCAAAATGTCGGGCGGAGCTTTGAGCATCGTCTCATGATCGGTAATTATGTACTGTTCCGTCATGAAACGAGAAGCGGCCCGATTTTGTCCGCCCACGTACATACCGGCGGAAACATTGCCTTTTAATTCCGGGCTGTTAAAAATAAGGCCGGCCAAACGCTTGGCCTGGTCGGAAGCCAAAGCGTTCATAGGGTAAATAATCAGGGCTTTTATGCCCTCCTCGCCGCGGTGCTGGTAACAGTACTCTAAAATAGGATAGAGAAAGCACTCAGTTTTTCCCGAACCTGTACCGGCAGCAATGAGCGTTGAGCGTCCGTCGTCACCGGTCAATCGCTCAAAAGCCTGCTGCTGATGGAAATAAGGCTTATAGGGCGGATGGATTGATTCAAAAGGATACTCCGCACTTTCGGCGGTGCGGAAAGGCAGGCGCACGGAAACGTAAGGTTCGCGGTATATAGAATTAGGCGTATCGAGCATAGACTGAAGTGAGCCTCTAAAAAGCTCATTAGTCATGGGGAAAGTGGTCTGCAAATAATCGCGCAGTCCTCTTTCCAAATGTTCGGCCAATATAGACGGCAGCACGGCGCCTGCTCCTCCTTGACAGTAAATAAATAAAATTAGCTATAAATTACGACTGCTTGTTTCTCTGGGCAAAGAAACTCCAAGCGGCGGCGTAATCGCTC
>JBJEGC010000025.1:0-98759 GCA_051874695.1 Candidatus Bruticola sp. | reverse complement strand
AAGAAGAAGCCCGCTTAAAGGCTGAAGAAGAGGCCCGCTTAAAGGCTGAAGAAGAGGCCCGCTTAAAGGCTGAAGAAGAGGCCCGCTTAAAGGCTGAAGAAGAAGCCCGCTTAAAGGCTGAAGAAGAGGCCCGCTTAAAGGCTGAAAATGAAGCTAAGGGCAAAGGCAAGGGTAAAGGTAAGTCCGGAGGTAAAAAGAAAAAGGGTAAGAGATAATATAGATCTTCTTATCAATGATGCCATCGGCTGATTAGAAAATTAAGCTGCTAAAGTAGGGAAGCTTCCCTCACCAACAGTATGGTGGGTGGAGGCTTTCCTACATTTAGGGCCTTTTCGACCCTGGGGAAAGATATTTTTTATTAGGGGCGAAAATGTAGGAGGTTTAGGATTTTCTTGGTCCTGCAGCTAGTTTTTGTATGGGAGAGTTTAGTCATGTCCTTAGAAGAAGTTGCTAAAAATGAAGTCAAAGAGACCAATGAGTGCCTTGATAAAGAGTTAGTGCCTCAGGAGCAGTTCAGTCTGGATGTCCTGAAAAAAGCAGCTGCCATAGCTGCTGAAGCTAGTCTGCAGAGTCAGTTAGAAGCAGAGTATATGCATCTTTTTATCGATGTTAAGTTTGATAATGATCGTGTGCAGGGGGTTATCGTTCGCGACAAGACGGTTAATCGCAATATGCCTGTTTTAGGTATATTTTCTCCTTGTATGCGCATTAAAAGGGCTGAGATCGCTGATAAACTTCCCAACCTCGCTTACAGAATGCTCCAAGCCAATGAGCGCATCAATTTCGCCAGTTACGCTTTAATTGAAAATGAAGAAGATATTATGGTAATAGCTTCTTTTGAGACCTTGTTGGAAGAAGTAACTCCTAAAGCTTTCCGAGCCGGAGTTATGGCTGTGGCTTTAGCTGCCGATCTTTTTGAGGAGAAATTAGGTAAAAATGAGTTCTAGACGCTTTTTTTACAGTAGAGTTTTTGTCTTTGTTGTAGCTGTAGCTTTCTGCTTATTGACGGGAGTACAAGCTGTCACCATGCCTAGGGTACTCATTCTGGGCACTGGAGGCACTATAGCCGGAGCTGCCAACGGTAACTCTGCTACCGGTTATTCGGCCGCTAAGTATAGTATACAAGAAGTTACAGCCAATTTGCCTGGTGTCAAGCAATTGAAAGTTCACTTGACTATGGAGCAGACGGCCAATATCGCCAGTCAGAACATGAACTTCCAAGTTTGGAAAGCTCTGGCTGAGCGCATTAAAAAAGCTGTTGATAATAATGAAGCTGATGCTTTTGTTATTACTCACGGCACCGATACTTTAGAAGAGACCGCCTTTTTTCTAGATCAGGTGTTAGATATAAAGAATCCAGTTGTATTAGTTGGAGCTACTCGCCCTGCCACTAGTATTTCAGCAGACGGACCTAAAAATTTACTTAATGCCATCAGAACTGCGGCCGATATCGATTCTTTCGGACGCGGAGTTTTAGTTTGTTACAACGATCGGATATTGGGCGCTCGTTACGCTGTCAAGGGATCTACTTGGAATTTGGATACCTTTAAAGCCTCTATGGGAGGTCCTATCGGCTTTATCGACGATCTCAAAGTTCATTATTATACGGGCTGCGATTCTAAACTGAAAAATCCTGTTTCTATAAATTTGGCTGAACTTAACGATCTGCCTAAAGTTGACATTATTGCTATGTATGCCGGTGCTTCTGCAGAGGCTATAGACAATAGCGTTAAGTCCGGAGCTAAAGGTATCGTTATAGCCGGAGTTGGGAACGGCAATATGCCTGATGATTGTTTGCTGGCTTGCAAAAAAGCTGCTAAGTCGGGTATAGTGGTAGTCCGCTCCACTAGGGTGGGAGAAAATTATGTGCATCGCGACCACGAATTTAAAGATAGTGACTACGGCACTTATGCCGCTTACGATTTAACTCCGCAAAAGGCCCGCATTTTAACTCAGCTGCTCCTTGCTGCCGGTGTTAAAGATCCTGAGAAAATTCAGAGCGCCTTCAGCGGAGATTATCCTGGTCCTATGCACTATTTTGAAGAAGAGTAATCGGTAACTACTTTTTTTCAGGCTCGTCTTAGATGACCTAATCTAAGTGCGGGCCTTTTTTTGAGGTTTTCAGTTATGACTTTATCCAGAAAAGATATTCTTATACCTTTGCAAAAAACGGCCCGAAAGCTGATGAAACGCAGTTGTCGGGAGGCTCAAAACAGCAGTTACGCCGGCTTAAAAGAACAGTTGTTGGAGTTTATACGCTACGTGCGCGCTGCCCTGTACCCGGAAGTTTTTGAAGTTTGCTCGGAATGCGGCGGTTTAGCTATCAGTCATACTGAATTTTGTGTGCAGCGGGCGTTTTATGAACTTAATCAGGCTTTGGCCCGTATAATGGACAGTCAAGAAGCTGAATCTGTTGCTTTAGAATTAATCAAGGTGCTGCCTCAAATAAGGGACACCTTGGATACTGATATTCAAGCTGCCTACGATGGCGATCCTGCAGCTAGAAGTCTGCACGAGATCATGTTGGCTTATCCTAGTTTTGAAGCGATTAGCATCTACAGGTTAGCTCATTCCCTGTATGAATTGAAAGTTCCCATTTTACCTAGAATTATGACTGAATATGCCCATCAAACTACCGGTATTGATATCCATCCTGGAGCTAAGATAGATAAATATTTCTTTATTGATCACGGTACCGGCGTTGTAATAGGTGAGACTACCGTAATAGGCCATCATGTGAAGCTCTATCAAGGGGTGACTTTGGGAGCTAAAAGTTTTGAACTAGGTTTGGACGGCAACCCGGTGAAGGGCATAAATCGTCATCCTCATATCGGCAATCATGTAGTTATCTATGCCGGAGCTACTATTTTGGGTGGTGAAACTTATATCGGCGATCACTGTGTTATAGGTGGTAATGTTTGGTTAACCCATTCTGTTGGCAACGGTGAAACCGTTATTGCAGCGCACGGCAGAGCTAATCATCATCAGCACATTTAAGGGAAAAATAGGATTTATCTAGGCAGAAAATTTGCTTTTATTGTCTATTTGTTTACTTTTTGAGTTCATTTCAGACGATTTTGAGTGTATAATACAAGGAAGTAAATTTCCGCTTCAATCAGCACTTCCTCGCTCTGAGGGAAGGGCAGCTTGGGCTCAGGTTTTGTCTGTGGCTGCTGCTACGTTTTGTTGAGTGCATAATTAGTAAAAGGGGTCAAAACTGTGGAAATTCAAGGCTTTTCATCCGGCAGTATAAATAACGTCAGCAACATGTACACCAAGAGTGTATCGGCTGCTCCTCAGAAACAAGAGAGCGAAGCTGTACCGGCTAGTGTAGCCGATCAGGTTTCTATCGATTCTCAAGATAAGCATGAAGGCACCGTTTCTTTGCGCCTTCTCCACATTAACGACCTGCACGGAGCTATTACCGATGAAAAAGGAGTCGGCGGTTTAGCTAAAGCTGCTACTGTTTTCAGGCAGGAAAAAGCCTCTGCTCCTGGAGAGGTACTTACTCTAAATACCGGTGATATCGCTGAAGGCAGCATGCTTTCTTATTTAACTAAAGGAGGCGTTGTCGCCGACAGTTTGGCTTCCATTGGCTTCGATGCTATTGAGCCGGGCAACCACGATTTCGCTTGGGGACAGCAAGATCTGCAGAACATGTTAGCCGATACCAATGCTCCGGTGCTCAACGCCAGTATCGTAAACAGTGCGGATGGCAGCACTTATGGCGAGCCCTTCATTATAAAAGATGTCGGTGGCGTAAAAGTCGGTATGGTCGGCCTCGACGTAGAGAACATGTCCCGCTACGTTAGTGACGAAAAATTGGAAGGACTGACTTTCCGCTCTTCTGCCGATACTCTTAAAGAGTTTATCCCCAAAATGAAAGAAGCTGGCGCCGATGTAATTATGGTGCTTTCTCACGTCGGCTTCGATGAAGACAAAGAAATTGCCAAACAGTTTCCCGAGATAGATGTGATTGTCGGTGGACACAGTCACACTGAGCTTACTGAGGGGCACTACGAGGGCAACACCCTGATTGTCCAGTCTGGTACTAAGGGCAAGTTCGTCGGTGAAGTCGATCTCAGTCTTGACTTGGCCACCAAAAAGATTGCCAGTGCTGAAGCTCGTCTAATTCCCGTCGATGAAAATGTGGCTCCCGATCCCGAAGTTTCTTCCATCATTGAGACTGCGGCTGCTGGTGTGGAGCATATCGGTTCCCGAGTCATGGGGCAGGCCTCCGAAGATTTAGGTTTCTCCTATTGGGAAGCTGCCAAAATTAACCAAATCTATGTAGACTCTTTGCGTGATGCCACAGGGGCCGACATCGGTTTTGTCAGTTCTCGTAGCCCCCGCGGTGGCGTGAGTGCTGGTGAGGTTACCTATGAAGATTTGTTTAACGCCTGCCCTCACACTGAAGAAGACACTATCTTCATAGAAAAGGTTCCCGGTCGGGCTATTCTTAACGAGATGGAAGCTCGTGTCAAAGATGACGGTCGTGGTCCGTGTACTCCTTCTGGTTTCAGTTACACTTACGATGTCAGCAAGCCTGAGGGGCAGCGCATCGTCGATGTCAGAATGGACGACGGTAGCAAGTTCGATCCCGATCGTGAGTACAGCGTGGCTACTACCATATCGATGTCTCGCAAGCCTAACTTCAGGAGCTTGGGCGGCATGAAGAGTATGGGATCCAGTCAGGAAATGTTCATGGATTATTTCTCTGCTCATGAGGGTCCTTGGAAGAACGATCCTGACAGCCGTGTGGTAAAACTTGGAGCTGACAATAAATAATATTGTGTAAGTTTCTCGGCTTTGTATTGGCAGTTCAGTTTCCTTTCTGGAGAATTCTGCTTCTAAAGTCGGGCGTTATCCTCTCTAGGTAGAGGGGATCCCCTTCGGTTTTAAGTTAGCCGGAGGGGATTTTGTTTTTATGTGTAGTATGGCTTGTAGTATGAGTAAAAGAATTTTTCCCTATAAGGTGATTTTTTCCGATTTAGATTTGACTTTGCTCCATTCCGATGGCCGGATTTCTGAATTTGGGGTGCAAATTTTTAAGCAGGCTTTGGCAAGAGGGCTAAAAGTTTGTCTGGTTTCTGCTCGCCATCCTCGCGGCATAGAAGGATTTTTTGAAAAATTCGGTTGCCGTCTGCCTTATGTTGGTTACAATGGGGCTTTAGCTGTTGATGAGAACGGTCATATTATTCACAATTATACAATTCCCGCCGAACAGGCCCGCTGTATGATCCAGATGGCTAAAGAGAGCGGTATTCCTGGAAGTATGATGATGTACGCTCAGGAGCGTTGGATGGTTGAAGCTGGTGAGATAAATTCCTACCTGCAGAAAGAAATAGATTATATAGGACATTCTCCTGAGTTTGTCAATTTGGAGAAAGTTATAGAGGAGGGAACTGAGCCCAATAAATTTTTATTTACCAGTAACCCTGAAGACAGTTTTAAAATAGAAAGAATTTTTTTTGGTGCTTCCCAGGGACTGCATATCAGTCGTTCCAGCATGTGGAGTGTGGACATTATGCCCAGCGGCATTAATAAGTCGGTAGGAGTACGGGCAATGCTGTCCCATTTCGGCTTAAATGCAGAAGAAGCGATCGCTTTTGGAGATAGCCCCAACGATATTGAAATGCTCAAATGTGTAGGATTAGGGGTGGCTATGGGCAATGCTGCCGATTCAGTTAAAGAAGCTGCCGATGCTAAAACTTTGAGTAATGATGAAGATGGTGTGGGGCGCTTTTTAGTCGATTTTATGGATTTTCACTAAAAGCAAAGAGCCAAGTCTGTGCTTGAAGAGGCATCAGACTTGGCTCTTTTATATGACCATATTATATACACGAAATTGCTTGTAGAAAAGCGTATTATCTATATCAACTTTTCAATAAGCTTACTTTAGGGCTTATGGCCGGTCAGTGACTTATTGTCGAGATATTTGCGCCGCAGAGCTTGTTCAAGATCGATATTGTGCATATTGGCTAAAGTACTGAGCCAGCCTAGAACGTCGGCAAACTCTTCTTCTAAATTTTGGCGCATCTTTTCATCAGCTTTAGGATTGGTATTGTTTTGTAAAGCTGAAGCCAGCTCGCCAACTTCCTCCATAAACCACAGGAAAGTTCCGCCTACACCGCGTTCAGAATCGTGTTTCTGGTAGTGATTGCGAATAAATTCCTGAAATTCTCTAAAAGAAAGATCATTCATGTTGTTGGCTACCTTCAGTTAAATTAACGCTGTTCAGACGTTCCATATAAATTACGCTAAGAGAGTAACCTGTTCCAAAAGCGACAATTACGGCTCGCTTAGCTTTGCTACTGTCATGTTCTATTTCGCTGGCTAACAGGCTGGGAATACAGCCGTTAGTAGTATTGCCGCAAGATTCAATATTGCTCTGAACTTTGTGGTCGGGAATATTGAGACGCTTACAAATGGCTTCAATCATGCGGCCATTGGCTTGATGGAACAAAAAGCGATCGATATCGTTTACACTTAAATTGTGTTCTTGCAGGTGTTCAACAATTTTGCGCGGCACAAGGCGCACCATATCTTTGTAAACAGAGCGTCCGTCCATGAAAACGGTCAGTTTGCTCAATTCGTCAGGCTCAACACATACTTGCCCATCACGAGCGACAAAGCGGTAAACCGTTTGATCTTTATTGTTTTCGCTGCTGACAGTGATTAGATCACCTTTCGAACCGTCTGTGTAAGTGGCTGCCGAAACGAGACGCCAGGGATTTTTATAAGTTGAAACTGGATGAGTTTCTTCATTAGTTCGATCTGCTACTGCTAAGAGAGCCGCTCCACCTCCGTCCCCAAATATTACACAGGTACCGCGATCCGAAGCGTCAAGCACGCGACTCATACAATCGGCGCCTATAACTAAGGCTAAAGATCCGGGAGGATAACTTTGCATGAGACGGGCTGTCATTTCTAGAGCGGAAACATAACCGCTGCAGCCGACGCGGACATCGAGAACTTGAACGTTATTCGGTAGTTTTAGAGCATCTTGAACTGATGCAGAAACGCAAGGTACAACTCTGTCGGCAGTAATAGTAGCGGTAACAATAAGGCGCAGATTCTCCAGATCGCTGCGTTTCAAAATTATCTTTTGGGAAGCGGCGGCGGCAATATCATAAACTCCAAACAGACAATCTAAAATGCGACGCGAACGTATTCCTATGCGATCGAAAGGGAAATCGACATCGCTTATTTCTATATGGCGCGGACAAGTCGAATGCAGCAGATTATTTTTGACTTGCAGCATAAGTTCGCTCAGCTTCTCGTTGGTCAAGATAGCACCGGGAAGATCGTCTACGGGAAAAGCCTTAGCTGCATCAACAATAATTATAGGTTTTTCTAATTTGTTGTTCATCTATACTAACAAAAAAATTCTCTCTAAACAAAAATTTACCAACCAGCAAAAGGGTTGTAAATTTGCTCAGGAGAGTATCTGTCTTCTCTATACTTTTATTGCCTAAAAAAGACAACGTTAACTGCTTTTTAGTTGGCAAGTGGGTCGCCTTCTTAGGTATAAGTTTTAGAAAATCCTGCTTGAATTTGGGCAATAAAACTTTACAGCAAGTAAAAAAAAGGCCCATTTTACAGGAAAATGAGCCTTTATATTTATGCTGTCAGGGTAGCTTCCTTAAGCCAGCTTAGCCTCCAGTTTTTTAGCTATTTCATTCAGGAATTCTTCAGAATTAACAGCTTTGGCTTCGAAGCCGGGTTCGACTAAATTGACTAAGTCTTTAGTCATAATGCCTTCGTTGAGAGTGTCAAAACAAGCCTCTTCCAGTTTTTCGCCAAATTTGACCAGCTCAGGCAGCTTGTCGAGCTCACCGCGCTTTTTGAAGGCACCGGACCAAGCGAAAATGGTAGCCATGGGATTAGTAGAGGTTGCTTCTCCCTTGAGGTGACGATAATAGTGTTTAGTTACCGTACCATGAGCAGCTTCGTACTCGGTAGTGCCGTCGGGAGCAATCAGTACTGAGGTCATCATAGCTAAAGAACCGAAAGCGGTAGATACCATATCAGACATGACATCGCCGTCGTAGTTTTTGCAAGCCCAAATAAAGCCACCGCTAGAGCGAATAACGCGCGCCACGGCATCGTCGATAAGAGTATAGAAGTAAGTAATGCCTAATTCATTAAACTTATCTTTGTAGTTTTCGAACTCTTCTTCAAAGATACTCTTAAAAGCGCCATCGTAAATTTTGGCAATGGTATCTTTAGTTGAGAACCAAAGATCTTGCTTAGTGTCGATAGCGTACTGGAAGCACGATTTGGCAAAAGAACGAATCGATTTCTCTTTGTTATGAGCACCTTGCCAAACAGCTGGACCGTCTACTTTTTGTACTAACAAAGTTTTCTCTTCGCCGCTGGCGCCTTTGAAGGTCATGGTACACTCACCAGGTTCGTGGGTATACATATCAACAGATTTATAGACGTCGCCGTAAGCATGACGGGCAATGGTAATAGGTTTCTGCCAGTTTTTAACTACAGCTTTGATAGCGGGAATAACAATGGGTACACGAAAAACGGTGCCGTCCAAGATGGAGCGGATAGTACCGTTAGGCGACTTCCACATTTCGGTGAGCTGAGGATATTCTTCCATGCGCTGCTTATTGGGGGTAATAGTAGCGCATTTCACTGCTACGCCGTACTTTTTGGTAGCGTGGGCGGAGTCGATAGTTACTTGATCTTTGGTAGCATTGCGGTTAAGCAATCCGAGATCGTAGTACTCAGTTTTAAGATCGACATAGGGAAGAATGAGCTTCTCTTTGATCATTTGCCAAAGAATGCGGGTCATTTCATCGCCGTCCATCTCTACGAGAGGGGTGGTCATTTTAATCTTGGTCACGTTTATTTCTCCTTTAGTGATACAGTAGGCAATTTAAGCTTTGCCGTAGCCGGCAGCATAGTAGTTCATCAGGCAGCCTTCTTTGAGAATGAGCTTCTCATCGTTGGTAAGTCCCTTGCATTCCAGTTTAAGATCGTGGATAGTGCCGTCTTTACAGATAACCTTAGCAGCAAACTCTTCTTGACCCTGCATAATGCCCTCTTTGACACCAGGGATATAAATGTAGTCGCCGTCTTCGTAGGTAAAAGGCGTCTCTTTGCTCATAGTAAAAGGCACAATACCCCAGTTAATGCAGTTACTGCGATAGCGCTTGGTTGCATATTCGTAGCATATATTGGCAAAGCCGCCTAAAACTTTTTGACAGGAAGCAGCCTGCTCGCGGGCAGAACCGTCTCCGGGGCGGTGAGCAAATATGCAGGAGCCAATCGTTGTTTTATTCAGATCGCCGCCTACTTTATCCAACACTTCCATGGCTTTTTCCGGTTTGTGCCCGGCCAGCTTCTCTTCTTCCAGCGCTCTCACTTTTTTAGAGCGTTCGACATATTCGGGTACACGGCGGGAGAGAGCAAACTCAGAAAGGCCAATCGGATTAGAGCGGTAAGAAGAGGTTTCTCCTGAAGGAATGAGTTCGTCTGTGGTGGTTACGTCGTCGTGAATAACGGCGCAGAGTTCTACCAGCAAGTCGTCTTCTAAAGCCGGCATGTTGGGCCAGTCTTTAATGTTGGGACCGTAGCGAAGCTCGGCGTTGGGATCAGCTTTTCCAAAACCTTCGTAGCATCTCTTGGCGTAGACGCTGCCGTCAAAGTGATATTTCAGTTGTTCTGGAGTGGGCTCTGTGTAATCGAAATCGGTGGCAGCCGTAAGTATGCCGCCGTTAGCGGCTGTAGCTGCAATAGAACGAGCGTCCATGAGTGCGACAGCGGAGATCTGTCCGTTGCCGGGCTTAGATCCTTCACGGTTAGCAAAGTTGCGGGTAGCGTGGCGAATAGAGAGAGCATTGTTGGCCGGGGTGTCGCCGGCGCCGAAGCAAGGGCCGCAGAAAGCGGGTTTAATAACGCAACCGGCTTCCATCAGAGAAGCGGCCGTTCCGTCTTTGGTAATAGCTAAACCGATAGGCATAGAAGAAGGATATACACTCATATCAAAGTAGCCGTTGCCAATACTCTGTCCTTTGAGGATGGCAGCCGCTTCTACGATATTTTCGTACATGCCTCCGGAGCAGCCGACAATAACTCCCTGATCACAAGTAACTTTGCCCTCATTGTTTATGCAGTGATGCAGATCGAGAGTTACTTTGCCGCCCAGTTGCTTGTTGCAGTCGGCCTCAATCTTGGTAAAGATACCTTCCGGATCTGCCTGAAGCTCATGTATAGTGTAAGCCTTAGAAGGATGGAAGGGCAGGGCGATCATAGATTCAATCTTGCTCAGGTCAATCTTGACCACCATATCGTAGTAAGCGCCGTTGCCAGGTTTGAGCTCTTTGTAGTCATTGGGGCGCCCCACTTCCTCATAGAACTCTTTGGTTGTTTCATCAGTTTCCCAAATAGAGGAGAGGCAGGAGGTTTCGGTAGTCATAACGTCGATACCGATTCTCAAGTCGCTGCTGAGCGTTTTGAGTCCAGGGCCGACGAACTCCAAAACTTTGTTTTTGACGTCGCCGTTGGGGAAAGTTGCACCAACTAAGGCTATAGCGACATCTTGAGGACCTACTCCTTTTTTGAGCTGGCCTTCGAGATAAACTAAAACTACTTGTGGGGCGGCTACATCGTAAGTGTTTTTCAGCAGCTGCTTAACTAATTCTCCGCCGCCTTCGCCTACGCCCATAGTACCGTAAGATCCGTAGCGAGTATGACTGTCGGATCCTAAAATCATTTTGCCGCAGCCTGCCAAGCGCTCGCGAGCGTACTGATGAATTACTGCCTGATTAGCCGGTACGTAAATGCCGCCGTATTTTTTCGCTGCAGAAAGACCAAAAGCATGGTCATCTTCATTGATGGTACCGCCTACAGCGCAGAGGCTGTTATGACAATTTGTCATGGCATAGGGAACAGGAAATTCTTTCAGTCCCGAAGCTTTGGCGGTTTGAATGATGCCTACGAAAGTAATGTCGTGGGAGATAAGGGCATCAAATTTTATTCTCAGATGTTTCGGATCTGAACTTACGTTGTGGCTCCTCAGAATAGAATAAGCGATTGTTTTCTCTCTGGCTTCATCAGGGGCAGCCATTCCTTGGGCCTGATCTGCGTAAACGATTTCGCCGTTTACTAAGTAAGCGCCCTTCTTAACAACTTCCACCATGTGGTTCTTCCTCCTTGGGTTCCTATCCGTCTGCAGCAACTTTCTGCACGAATAGTTGGCTTAATTCGTCATATAAATAAAAAGCCTACCATAAAAAAAGTTAAATGTTAAAAAAATAATTTAGTGGCAGAGCTTGTCTAAAAAAATAGTGACGCTTAAAAGATCGGCTGAACCGCCAGGACTGATATTCTCTTTGATGAGAAGATCATCCAAACGGCAGGCCGCTTCATAGGAATAACAGCAGCTAAGCTCAGCACAAGCTGCTTGGACTTGCCGGGTTTTGGCTAGTCCTGCTCGTTTTAGCATGTTGGTATCATCAAGATTGGCGCAGATAAAGAGTAAAGTGCGCACGCAAACTTCATCGGAGCTCAGTTGTTGACTGTACAAGTCGCGCATATAGGGCAAAAAGCTGCTGATCACTTGCATAAAGCCACTCTCCGCCTGACCGCGGGCGCCGAGGGCCCCGTATTTTAGATACATCCGCTGGCCGTGGGTTAGAGGTTCTGACTCTGTCTGTTTAGCTTTGATCGGTTTGGAACTTTTAAGTAGCTGTTTTTGAGCCAGATTGCTTTCTTCCCCATTGTGAGGCTTGCTAGTATCTGGGGGGCGGTCAGAACTTAAGCTATGTGCTCGGTTTTGCAGAACCTCTAATTCACGTTGGCATAAACCTGATGTCATCTGGGCAGCCATTTGACCTAAGTGCCTAGGCGACCAGCCTGACCAAGCTGATGAACTGTACAGACGGCCGGACGCTGCACATAAAATGCCTAACAAGAAGAGGGCTCCTTTATGCGTATTGGCTCCTTGGGCAGCTGTAAACATATCTTTTTCCGCTGTTTGGCCTAAAAGGCGTATCCTATCAAACAGTTGCGGTGGAGTTAAAGAAGCGGAATTAATACCTTCACGAACCATCAGAGCAAAATGTGGCCGCAGGCTCATAGCGCTGGCTATGAAAGTGTAAAAGTTCATGTCGCCGTGAGCACCGCAGTTGCGTCTGTCTACCAGTCCTGGTTTAGGAGTCGCTGTAACTTCCAGTAACAGAGCTTCAAGAGCTAAATCGGCAACATAACTACTTAAATTGTCTGAATTATTATTCACTTTAGGCTGCGGAGCCGTTTTATAACGCGCTCTCCTTCCGGCTCATTGAGATAAGCAAAAGTAGTGGAAGGGACAAGTTCTTTGACACTTTCCAACTTGCCTTGCTGCAGCAGAGCGCGTACACGGCTGGCACTGATAGGCTGTTGTCCGCATTTCAAACGCTCAATTACTTGTACCTGCACCCCATGTTGAGGCAGCACTTCGAGCATTATTTGATTAAATTTGGCTGTAAAAGGATCGAGAGGTTCACTGCCAACGAAGCGTATCTGCACTCCTAAACTAGGAGCAATATGCTCGGCAAAAATATCCAACACCAAGCGGGCTTGAGTTTCAGCCGCTTCATCGAGCTTCTTCAAGAAGTAAGTTGGAAAAGTTGCCCCTGATATTATGTAATCTCCTCCGTCCATAATTTCCACATTGGGCAGAGAAGCGCAGCCAGCTTCAACAAGGCGCAGCCGATCTTGAAAGGGAAATATGGAGCGATCGGCCCGCACGGGAAAAACGTAAAGATGGTCGCATTGTTTGGCTGCTTCCTGAACTAGGTGAAGGTGCCCTAAGGTAAACGGATTGGCATTCATGACAATGGCTCCGTTCAGTCCGGGTTTTTTATAGCGGTTCAGAAGGTTACTTTTGAACCGCTTCAAGTTACGCTTAGAGCTTTCCATCATGATTGCTTTGGGGGCTGTACCTACAGTATAAAAGGCCAAGCTTTCAAAAATTTGTCTGTTTTCAGGCTTGGTATATATAAAAATACTGTCAGCTCCCCGGCTTTTTATTTCAGATCGAAGATGGGAAATTAAAATATTGACTAAACCTTCGCCTCTAGCTTCTTCGGAGGCTGCTACGCACTTAATAGTATTGGCGTCAAAGCCGCCACAGCACACAATTTCGCCTTGAGCGTTGCAGAGTACGGCACAGTATTCCAGCTGTTCGTCCAGTCGTAAATCAGACCGGGCCAAGAAAGACGCTAGCCGCTGCCGTTCACTTTGAGAAGACAAATTAACTTGCAGTGGAAAAAAAGCTGAACTCTCCACTTTCTATAGTTCTCCAAAATATTGATTAGCCATAGTGCAAATACGGCTTAAGAGTTCCGGCAGACTGTGAGCACGGCTGCGGGCGCACAGAGGAGCCGGTTTAGAGCACATAAGGCAGAGTCGGGGAGCCAGATCCAGCTGCTGGCGGCTAATCTGACCTTTGAGGGTATGGACATCGAAGTCCCAAAGTCGGCCCAGCGGATGACAGTCTTCTATTGAGCAGGTTTGTCTTTTCAATTCTTCCGGACTGAGGTCGACAGCAAAATAACCCTCAAAACCCGTATTTAGCTGCCTTACTTCACTCCAAATTATTGTGGATTTTAGAACTTTTTTCAGCTCGGAGCAACCAGCAGCGTGTAGTTTCTCAGACAGAGGAGAGCGTTTGATCGGTCCTGGCATATTGACCATGAAGCTGATCAGAGGAACTGGACGGAGTTTAAGGAGATACTGCTGAAAAGCACATCGTTTGTCGCGGCTTTCCAGCAGTTCTTCCAGTTCTATAGCCGGGCCGCTAATCGGCAACACCGTGTACGACATCTAATAAGGTACCATCGGGGGCTGTAACTACAGCCACAATTTTGTCGGTAAACTCCAAATCGTCTGGTTTGCCGACTACCTTTTCAGCCATTTCCTTAAGCTCATGAATGTCATAAACTTTCATGCCGCAGGCTTCCAAGCGCTCTTTGATCTCCGGACGGCTGGGATTGACGGCAATACCAACATCGGTTACCAATACATCACAGTCTTTGCCGTCGGTGCAGATGGTGCCAACTTTTTCACGCACGCAAGGAATGCGGCCGCGAATTAAAGGAGTAACGATAATAGCTAAATCGGCTCCTTTAGCTGTATCGGGATGGCCGCCTATGGCACCGCGAATAATGCCGTCGGAACCGGTAAGTACGTTCACATTAAAATTGACATCGATTTCTAAAGCCGACAGAACCACTATATCGAGTTGGTTCAATATAGAGCCTCGGTTAAACGGGGTAGCGTAAAGCACTCCGTCTACTTCGTGGTGGTTGGGATTGCGACGCAGAGAAGCTGCGGCCTCTGTGTCAAAGTCTTGGACGTCCCATAAAGTTTCAATTAAGCCTTGCTCATGCAACTTAACGATCTGTCCGGTAATGCCTCCCAGAGCGAAACGAGCCTTAACTCCCTTTTCGATCATAGAATCGGCCAAGAAACGAGTGACGGCCAGAGAGGCGCCGCCTGTACCCGTTTGCAGAGACATGCCGTTGCGGAAATAGCCCGAATTTATGATAACTTTGGCAGCTGCCTCAGCAATCATCAGATCTCGCGGATTACTGGTGAAGCGGGCCGCTCCGGCAGAAATTTTAGAAGGATCGCCGATAGAGTCTACTTCAACGACATAATCGACTAGTGTGCCTTCAATGCTTTGGAAAGCGTTGGGGTACTTGACAATTTTATTAGTAATAATAATAGTTTTATCTGCATATTGTGCATCTACTTTAGCATAGCCTAGACTGCCGCATTCTGCTACACCAGTAACTTCGTTATCTAGGCATACTCCGCTGGCGTTTCCATAAGCATCGCAGACTGGAGCACCAAGAAAAGCTACATCAATGTGCAGTTTACCGTCGGCAATAGCAGCAGCTCTTCCTCCGTGAGAGCGGAAGATAACCGGCTCTTCCATTATGCCGCGAGAAATTTCGTCAGCCAGTCGGCCGCGGCAGCCTGAACTCTCAATATGAGAGACCACGCCGTTTTTAATGTGCTCAACTAAAGGGGCGTGGACGCTAGTCAGTGATGAAGAAGCGATGCGCAAATTTTTAAAGCCCATCTTTGCTAAAACGTCCATCACTTGGTTTAAAACCTGATCTCCGTTACGGAAGTGATGGTGGAAAGAGATGGTCATGCCGTCTTTTAATCCGCACAGTTTCACAGCTTCTTCTATGGAAGCGACTATCTTGTTATTCTTTTTCTCGCGCTCAGGTAGAGGAGTGGTATCTTTATCAGCTACGCGGGGATCTACATCGACGCCGTAAATTCCCAGACCTAGTTCAGTAGCCACCTGTTCGGGAATTTCATGTCCGATAAGGTTTTTCATCTCTTGTTATACCTCCGAAGGAGAAATGATTCCTGAAATGAGGGCCAGTTCTATAACTCTTTGAGCCCTGATGGCTACTGGTTTGTCTACCATTTTGCCGTTTAAGCTGATGACGCCAGAACCTTTGGCTTCAGCTTCTTTAATAGCTGCTACAACTCTCTTAGCCTTTTCAATATCTTTGGCTGTAGGATTAAATACGGAGTGAACGGGAGCAATCTGACGGGGATTGATGACGCTCTTGCCATCGAAACCGAGATCTTTAATAAGTCTGGCTTCGTAGAGCAGCTGCTCTTCGTTGTTTACGTCGGAGTAAACGGTGTCTAAGGCATCGATACCGGCAGCACGGGCCGCTAAAACAATGGTTTGGCGGGCTAACTGCAGTTCTGCTCCTGTTTTGGTGCGTTGACATTTCATATTGGCGCAGAAATCTTCTGCTCCTAAGGCAATGCCGATCAATCTTTTGGAAGCAGTGGCTATTTGATAGGCATTGACTACGCCTAAAGCCCCTTCGATAGCCGCCATCATTAAGGTGTCGCCAACTGGACGGCCGTGTTTCTTTTCCATTTCTTCGATAACGGCCTCGCAATCGGTAATATCTTTGGGAGTCTCTGTTTTAGGCATGCGCAGCACGTGAGCTCCGGCTGCTACCATGGCTTCGACGTCGGCTCTGCCGTAAGGGGTATCTAAAGGATTGATACGTACTACTATTTCGGTTGTACCGTAGTCGATAGTTTTTATGGCTTGATAGACTAGCTGTCTGGCTGCGTCTTTTTCGGCCATAGATACTGAATCTTCAAGGTCGAACATGAGAGAGTCGGAGCCGTAAATGTGGGCATCTCTCATCATTCCGGGATTATTTCCCGGTATAAACATCATTGTTCTGCGGAGTCTTTGCTTCTGTGCCATAATTGATCGCAACTTCCTTATTTTACCAAGAATATTCGTTACTCTGACAAGCTCTGTAGACAGCGGTTTTTACGCGGGCTTTAACCGTACAATCTAAGGCACCCTTGTCTATAGCCGTGACAATAACGCCGTCAACACCGAGTTCGGCGACAGTTTCTTTGATAACTTTGGTAATTTGGCGGCCGTAAAGCTTCATTACAGTACTGCTGAGATCGACTTCTACGCCCGGATGATCAGCGGCTTCAATTTCTACGTGAATATCGCCGGATTCTAGAGTACCAGCTTCTGCTTTAGTAATTAGTTTCAAAGCAATTTCCTTCCTTAATTCTGCCGGATAGTATTCTGTTGAACTTGAAAAAGTCCGGACAGCTGCAGATATCGAGAGGAACTCGTCTGCAATGACCATATCTATTTCTTTTTATTAGGCAAAAAGCCTTGTAGGTAATTCATTTATTTTTTACATTTAGGCGACTGACAGTTTAAAAGGAGACAAAAGACTTCAAATTCAAGCATAATATAGAAACGATTGGCCATTTTTTATCGAAGTGAACAGAGAATAATTTTAGTCTGATTTTCAATAAATACGGTTGTATAGAGACTATACAACCGATAATACTGCTTATTTTTTGTCGGATCCGTCCCATCGATCGTCGGGTAAAGATAAGAAAAAAATGAATAATTGTCTGTCAATAACAGACAATAATATAAAATAGTTAGATGATACTGCAGCTGCTAAGATGTAATAAAGGGCTCCTGCAGATTTACTGCAGGAGCCCTTTATCTGGATTTAGTCAGTCAGATTAGCGAGACCAACGGATGAAGTTAACAATATCTTCAAACTTGGCGGATGCGTGAGTGGGTACGACTCTTACGGAGTAGGCAAAAGTACCGGTAGCATTGGGGGTAATTTTACCTTCGTAGCAGTGAGCACCGTCGCGGTAGCCTCCGTAGTTGAGCTCTACAACTTGCGGATCGACTATCTCGTTGTTCTCCAGCCTTCCGGCGTAGAGTTCCACTTTTACCTGCTGCGGGTTGAGCCTGCCCAAGAACACGCGGGAGTTGACCGAAAGTTCCTGACCGCGCTTGACCTCTCCGCGCTGCTGAGACTCTGCCTCTAAATTTACCTCATGCCAGACGCCTTCAAGATACTGTTTCCAGTCGGCTAAATCTTTTGCTTGGGCATAGTTGTTCTCACCGGCGTTTTCGCCGTTGAGGCCGGCCGGTACGTAAATATTGTGGCAGTAATCGTGAAGCATGCGATGAGTGGAATACTCGGGCACCAGAGAACTTACGGAATTGAGCATCATAGAAGTCCACACGGTAGGGATACCATTTTTACTGCGGTTGTCGTAGTAAGCGGGGACAATCTGCTCTTCCAAAGTGGAATAGAGAGAGTTCATGTCTATGAAATCTTGCTCTTCATTGCTGTTGTAGGGACGGTTCTCACCAATGGACCAGCCGTTTTGCCCGTTGAAGCCTTCAGCCCACCAGCCATCCAGAACGCTGAAGTTAAGCACTCCGTTCATAGCTGCTTTTTCACCGGAAGTACCGGAAGCTTCCAGAGGACGGCGCGGGTTGTTGAGCCAGACGTCGACGCCCTGAACTAAGTGGCGAGCTAAATCGATGTCGTAGTCCTCTAAAAGTATGATGCGCCCTTTGAACTCAGGCATTTTGCTGTAATCGTGGATGCGTTTGATAAACTCTTGGCCGGGACGGTCGGCGGGATGAGCCTTGCCAGCGAAGACGAAATTCACTTCGCGTCCGGGAGTAAGCATAATCTTTTTGAGGCGCTCAATATCAGAGAAAAGCAGAACGGCGCGTTTGTAAGTAGCAAAACGGCGGGCAAAACCGATAGTAAGCACGTTGGGAGAGAGGAACTTTTTGGCATTCTCTATCTCGGAGAGAGGAGCACTCAGGCGACGGAGGCGGCGCTCATGGCGGGCTCTGACACCTTCGATCATGCGTTGTTTCAAAAGCTGGTGGACATTCCACATTTCCTCAGCGGGAATCTTGGCTTTATCCCACATCTTGTGATTGTCGGGGGTAAGCTGCCAATCTTTGGAGACATACTTTTTGTAAAGATCGGAAATTTCCGGGGCTACCCAAGTGCCGATATGGATACCGTTGGTAACGGAAGTAATAGGAACTTCGGCCGCCGGAACTTCAGGCCATACTTCGCGCCACAGGTGTCGGGAAACTGCGCCGTGCAGCTTACTTACACCGTTGCTGAAGCCGGCTAACTTGAGACAGAAGATAGTTAAATTGAAAGGATCGTCCGGATGACCGGGATTCTGTCCTAAACGCATGAACTCGTTGCGGGACATGCCCAGTTCGTTGCGCACTTTCCAGAAGTGCATTTCCATGAGATCGCTTCCGAAAGCGTCCTGACCTGCGGGTACGGGAGTGTGGGTGGTAAAACACACTTTGGGAGAAATAGTTTCAATGGCTTGACGCCAAGTCAGGCCTTTTTCACTGACGTATTCCCGCATAAGCTCGATAGTCAGGAAAGCGGAGTGGCCCTCGTTCATGTGCCAAACCCAAGGATTGATGCCTAAGCGGCGTAAGGCTTTAACACCGCCGATGCCCAAAATCTTTTCTTGAGCAATGCGCATCTGATTGTCACCGCCGTAGAGTCGAGCTGAGAGGCCGCGATCGGCTACCGAGTTCTGTTCAATGTCGGTATCAAGCAGATAGAGTTTTATACGTCCGACTTGGAGTATCCAAACGCGGGCATTGACAATGCGGTCGGGCATTTCAATTTGGACAATAATTTCGTTGCCGTTGTCGTCGATGGCCTTTTCAGCCGGAACCATAGAGAAATCTAAGGGCTTGTAACTGGCTTCCTGCCAACCATCTTGATTAATAGTTTGAATGAAGTAACCATGATTATATAAGAGACCTACGCCGATCATGGGAATACCCATGTCAGAAGCGGTTTTAAGGTGATCTCCAGATAAAATGCCTAAACCACCGGAATAAATAGGCAGACTTTCGTGCATGCCAAACTCAGCAGAGAAGTAAGCAATGATTTTATCTTTGTTTTCCGGGAAGGATTCACTGTATCGTGTAGTCTTGGGATTCATGTAAGCCTTGAAATCGGCTATCACCTTATCGTAGGTTTTTAAGTAACTGTCGTCTTGGGCAGCCTTTTCAAGCTTAATTTGATCGATATTAGCTAAAACGGATACAGGATTGTGGCCAACATTTTTCCACAGTTCTTTGTCTAAGTTGGAGAAGAGAGCTAAAGCCTCGGGATTCCAAGACCACCACAAATTGTGGGACAGTTCCTGCAGACCGGCGATGCGCTCGGGCAGTACGGGACGAACTACTACGGTGCCTAAAATATGCACAGTAAAAAACCTCCGAATATTTGTTTTATTAAGTTTATGCAAAAATTTTGATCGAGCCGCAAGCGGTCTCCGGCCGACAAAAGGGCAGGCTGCAATGCGGGCTGGAAGCACAACAACTCAGCAGGAGCCGTTCCCCCGCAGTGTCGTAACTCAGACGCCTGTTAGGGGTGCCTGGCTCTTCGAATCAGAAAAGAAATAAACCTTTAACAGCTTAGGGAAGATAAAAATATTTTTTTATTTTTCTGCCTAAATGTTCTTGTTAAATGGTGACAACGCAGATAGAGCTAACTTTTTAGCAATCATAAATATGCAGAGAACGAGTACACCTATTCCGAGGAGCGCTGCTATTATTTTATTTGCAATAGTTTGGCCTGTGCTTTCCTCCGTAGAGGCCGACGCAGGGGACTGCGGACTATGGTTACCGGCTGACGAAGTTTTACTGTTTTTGCTTATGAAAGTTTTGGTTGCCGAACTTACTTCGGCCGCGGCACTGCGGATTCTATCAGCCAGACCTATCAAAAAACCTTCCGTATGGAGTGATGATTTTATCTGAGTATTTTGACTACGGAGTTTGGTTGTACGCAAAATTTGTGACGGAGTAGAGGGGAGAGCCGCTTTGCTTCCTCCGGTAACCGGGGCCGATTGTTTTTCAGTCTCTTTTTGTCCGTTTTCTTCCTCAGCTTCGGAAGTTTGCATGTCAAGAACTTCAGCTGCAAGAGGGCTCTTAGACTCGGTCGGATTACTTTGAGTATCGGAAGAAAAATTTGGTTGAGTTAATACTTCAGCTTCTACCAGTTCATACCCGCACATATCGCAGTATCTTGAATTTGGAAGTACTTGGGTGTGACATTTGGGACACTCAGACATTTTGAAAATATCTCCTCTTAGAGCTAAGAAATTTTATTTTGGGTTTCGATCATTAAAGTTGCTCCTGCAACTATTATGTCGAAGCCTTCGTCCAAAAATTGCTCATCTTTGTTATCGAAGAAGCTTCTCAATTTGGCTGTGCCTCGAGCTAGTGTGTTCAAGCCTGTTTCCATGTCGTCGTAAAGAGATGTTAAGGTTTTTGCCTGTTCTTCTTGAGTTTGCTGGGCTGCGGCTTTCTTTTTCATTTCGGCAAATTGGACTTGACCGTCACTTACCTTTTTCGAGAAGAATTCTATTTCGCGTTTCAGATCTTTTTCATTGAGGAGTTTGCGCTTATAAGAATTGATAGAACCTTCTAAACGGGAAATGTAGGTATAGGCCGGCCCTTTCGATTGTGTAGGAGCCTGTTCTTTTACTTCTATAGTTTGGGTAGAAAGGCCCACTATAGTTGGCATGATAGCTCCGCAGGCTCGGCATTTTTTAGCTCCTCCGGGATTGAGAGCCGAGCAGTTAGGACAAGTTGCCGGTTGAGCTACAGAAGCTTTCATCAATCTTTCTTGTACGGCAATAAGCACTTCGCTGCTCTGCAGCAGTTCGGAGCATCCTTCTTTTAGAAGCTTCTTGTCGTAGCCCTTTTGGAAACGGGCCATTTTATCTAGGGCCAGACCCATTTTGCGTAGAGCTTGTTCAGCTATAGGCAACAGTTTCTCTACGTCGTCATTCTCTTTGGGAATTTCTTTGATGCTAGCAAAATCGTCTTTGAATTCCAGAAAACGATCTCGCAGCCAGTCCACTTTATCTTTCAGAGTATCTGGCTTATATTGCCCTTTAGCTACTCCGGTGGCAATACGAACTACTTCTTGAATATAAGGCGACTTAGAGAAGATAGGGAAAGACTCTTCTTCTTTTTTCATCTGCTCAAATATATCGAACATTTTTGCCAAAGCCCGTCGTCCCTGATCAAT
The DNA here is from genome assembly GCA_051874695.1 of Candidatus Bruticola sp. Classification (GTDB taxonomy): domain Bacteria; phylum Vulcanimicrobiota; class Xenobia; order Xenobiales; family Xenobiaceae; genus Bruticola. The sequence goes on along the minus strand of JBJEGC010000025.1, from coordinate 77,313 downwards.
CAGAGACGGAAACGAGTTTGTCTGCCTATTGTTCAAGCAGTTTTTTAGACCGCTCAGAACTTCGGTAACTGACTTGAGCTCAGTAGAGAATTCTTGAGGAATTCGTTGAGATAGTTCTGTTTTGGGGCGGACTTTCAAAGCTTCTTGGAAAGAAGCGGCTAAGTATTGGGTAAACTCGGCCATACTGCGCAAAGAGTCTAAAAGATCGTCTTGGGCAGTAGGATCGTCGGGAGCTTCATACACAAGTTCAGCAGCTCGAATAACTTCATTGAAAACTGGCGATATAGAAAGTTCAAAAGAATCCATGGGCTGGAGTTTCTATCTTACTTATGTACTACCTTTTTTGACATAATCGGCTCATATCTTTAATTTTGCCTCAGCGAAGGAAAACGGCTTTTGATAACCAAACAAGCACATTTATTTGCCAGGTAAAGAGTTGCTGTCCGGCAGAGAGGGCAGCTGTTGCCGTGACGGCTGTCTCTTTTTACAGAGGAGTATTCTGATGAAACAAATTATTTTAACCGGTGATCGTCCTACCGGTCGTCTACATATTGGTCACTACGTAGGGTCTTTGAAAGAGCGCGTGCTGCTGCAAAATTCCGGGCGTTACGATGAAATTTATATTATGTTGGCTGACGCCCAGGCTTTAACTGATAATGCCGAGCATCCCGAAAAAGTACGCCAAAATATTATGCAAGTGGCTCTAGATTACTTGGCCTGCGGAATAGATCCCGACAAGAGTACTATTTTTATTCAATCTATGGTTCCTGAGCTCACCGAACTCACTTTTTACTATATGAATTTGGTGACTGTTTCTCGAGTTCAGCGCAATCCTACGGTAAAGGCTGAAATTCAGATGCGCAATTTTGAAGCCAGTATTCCGGTAGGATTTTTCTGCTATCCAATCAGCCAAGCATCCGATATTACGGCTTTTCAGGCTACAGCCGTGCCTGTAGGTGAAGATCAGATGCCTATGTTAGAACAATGTCGCGAAATTGTTCATAAGTTTAACACTGTTTACGGTGAGACTTTGACTGAGCCGCAGATTATTCTGCCTTCTAATAAAGCCTGTTTGCGCTTACCCGGTATCGACGGTAAGGCTAAAATGAGCAAGTCTTTGGGTAATTGTATCTATCTTTCCGAAAAGCCGGAAGACATTAAGAAAAAAGTAATGTCTATGTTTACTGACCCTACTCATCTGCGCCGCGAAGATCCCGGACATACCGAGGGTAATCCTGTGTTTATCTATTTGGAAGCTTTCTGCCGCGACGAACACTTTGCTGAGTTTCTGCCCGAGTATGCTAATTTAGGTGAGTTAAAAGCTCACTACGAACGCGGTGGTTTGGGCGACGTAGTAGTAAAGAAGTTCCTAAATAACGTAATGCAAACTGAACTTAGACCCATTCGCGAACGTCGTCAGGCTTGGGAACAGCGTTTGCCAGAAGTTGTCGAAATTTTGCGTGCCGGTTGTCAAAGAGCTCAGAAGAAGGCTGCCGAAACTTTGCGCGCCGTGCGCCATTCCATGAAGATTGATTACTTCGAAGGCGGCAATTTACTTAACTAGGCCCGGTGTGCCTGCAATTAAAAAAGCTCCGGCAGCTTTACTGTACAAGGCTGCAGGGGCTTTTTCGGTAACTAGGGGCTTTTGCGGTAGTTTGTACAGGCTTATTCTTTTACGAGCCTGTCAGAAATATGGGTGAACTCGAATTTCGATATACTGTCGAAGTTGTTTTTAATTATGGAATAGTTTGAAAAAGCCAGGAGCGGTGAGACTTAGAATTAGCAAAATCGGGAGAAATTGTCTGGGAGGTAATTTCTTTCCAAGTTACGTTGGGAAAATTTGGAACGTTTATATTAAAGCTGCGCTTGTTAGTGCTGAAGTAGAGATGACCGCCGGGAGACAACAACTTTAAACAGTGCTCAATAAGCTTACTATGGTCGCGCTCTACTTCAAAAATGTCGGCGGTCATTTTCGAATTACTGAAGGTAGGCGGATCGCATACTATCACATCGAACCGTTGCCCATCTCTGACGGCGTCTTCCAGCCAGCATACGACGTCGTCTTCAATTAAAGTGTTATCTTTGTGATGTAAATTGTTGAGACGGAGATTGCGCTCCAGCCAATCCAGGTAGCGACTAGAAAGGTCGACTGAAACTGTGCTGGCAGCTCCAGCTGCTCCGGCATAGACGGTAAAGCTGCCAGTATAGCAGAACAAATTCAAAAATCGGCGTCCTGAGCTTTCGGAGGCAGCTAAAGAACGCATAAGACGATGGTCTAAAAATAAGCCGGTATCATGATAATCACTTAGATTGACCAAAAAGCGGCAACCGCCTTCTTGCACAACAAACTCTTCTCTGTTGTATCCGTGACGTTTATATTGGCCTCCGGGACGCCGATCTTTAACAAAGAGGGCACTCTGCTCTATTTCTAACCCGCTCAAAGTTTGGGCAATGACGTTGCGGTGAAACGCTTGGCGTGCTTCTTCCGAGTCGTCACGGGTGCGGTTGGAAATCCAGAGAGCGACCCTACCTTCGTAATAATCTGCCGTAACGGGATATTCCGGTATATCATGATCGTAAATTCTGAAACAACTGATATTCCGACGTTTAGCCCACTTAGAAAAGTGCTTGAACCGCTTGCGCAGGCGGTTAGCTAAAATGGGCTCTTTGCTGCTGTTCAACATGTCGGTGTCCGTTCTTAATCCAGTTTGTAGCCGTTTTCTGCCAAGATTTCCAAGCCACGCAGATTCATAGGCTGACCGAAAGCGTAACCTTCCTGCAGCTTAAGTCCTATATTAAGGAACCTATCAGCCTCTTCCTGATTAGCAGTACCGTTTATAATACAGTCGCAATTTAAAAATTCCGCCGCTTTTTGGCACATTTTGGCATAACGTTCTTTTACTTCTTGGCTTCGCTCACCGGAGGAAATATCGGAGTAATGGCTCTTTATGCCTTTTAAGTTGAGATTAAACATATCGCAGAGGGAAAGGGCTGTGCTACCGAAGCGATCTAAAATACACCCGATGCCGTGCTCAGCCAAGAGGCCGATAATCTGCTTGGACATACTGATATTTTTAGCTAAAGTTTCTTCGCATACTTCGAGGCGAATGCGGTTAGCGGCAAATTTGTAGTCTTGACAGCTGAGAAGTATATTGTCTAACAAATCGCTGTCAAAGAACTGACGGCTGCTGAGATTAAAGCTGACAGTAAAGTTTTCAGGAAGAGTGGCAAAAGAATTGAGCTTTTTCATTTGCTCAAGTGAAGATTTTATGAGCTCATATCCAATCGGAAGCATGAGCTGGTCGCGATCGCAAAGATCAAGGAATTCATCGGGCAGCAGAGTTGTACCATTGGGGTGGCGCCAACGAAGCAAAACTTCCAGTCCGACTACAGAATTATCCCGATGATCGACTATGGGCAGATAGCGCGGCACAAACTGGCGACCACCGACGGCATCGTACAATTCCTGCTCTCGGGCAAGTCTTTCTTGAGAATACTTCTGGTGCTTATCATTGCACATGCGAGCTTTATTCTCACCCAGAGTTTGCGCTAGCAGCGCCGCTTTGCAGGCGTCGCTAAGCAGGCTTTCGGGAGATTCGTAGCCATCGCAAGATACAGCGATACCTATACTTGTATTTACATGTATTTGACTATCAAAGATGCGCATGGGAGAGGAGAGTGATTTTGATATACGATTGGCCACGCGCAAGGCATCACTTACTTCGCGCAAATCATCTAGCAAAATGGCAAAGCTATTCTGTTCAATTCGGGAAATTAAATCGGAAGCTCGGGAAGATAATTGCAAACGTCTACTTATGGTAGCCCAAATTTGCTCAACTTCGGCCACGGTAAACTTTGTATTTTGTTTATCAAGATCGTTTACTGTTACATTAAGGAGACCGAAGAGATACTTTTCATTGCGTATGGCTCGCACCATGGCTCTTTCCAAAAGGTCATAGAAAACGTGGCGCCCGGGCAAACCGGTTACGCTGTCGTAAGAGAAGGAGTTGCTAATATCGCTTATATTGCCAACTAGGCGCTGAGCTTCTCCGTTGCCATTTCTTACGGCAATAGCGCGCACCAGAACCCAACGGTGCGTTCCGTCCTGACGCATGACCCTGTGCTGAACTTCCAGGTAAGGGGTCTTGCCTTCGAGATGTTCTTTTAATTTTTCATCTACGGAAGCGTAATCTTCGGGATGGATGGCATTGAACCAATCTTGAGGAGAAGCCGGAGAGTTTAGGTCGTGTTCCAGACAGAGAAGCTCATAAACTCGAGGAGAATTGATAATTGAATTGTTCTTAATATCCCAGTCAAAAACTCCGCCGTTTATAGCCTTGACTGCTAAATCGAGACGCTCTTCCTGGAGGCACAGCTTTTCGTAAGAATTTTTTAACGCAAGGCAAAGGTTTACCTTAGCTTCAAGCTCTTCTTTGCCAGCCGGTTTGATTATGTAGTAGTTGGCCCCTGCTGTCCAAGCGGCAACTTTGTCGCTGTACTCGCCCAATGAGGATACAACAATAATCGGCAGTTCCGCTAAATTCCAGCGGCTGCGCAGTTCTTTAATAAAATTGAGACCGTTTACATCTTTGGCCAAGGTCTCTAGAATTAAAACATCGGCCGCTTTATCTTCAATAATTTTGAGAGCCTCACCGCATGTATCTACAGCCGTCGTCTCAAAACCGCTGCCTTCAAGATAATGGCAGATCAGCATTCTGCTGACACCCTGATCTTCGGCTACTAGAATTCGTTTTAAGATGCTGTTTGTCATAAGAAATGAGCCTCCCAAAAAGATCGAACTTGCCAAATTCACAAAACTTTATAACTCAATTGCGGAAAGTACGTTAAAAGAGTGCCCTTTTCCTTTTAAGTTGGGATAGGCTTGCAGAGCTGTTTTATACGGTATAAGTTCGGTTTATTTTTCTCTCAGCTGTAGCCTTAGAGGAATTATTTTGTTATACTGTTGTGGCAGGGGAGCGCACGGGCGAACAAACAATGCCAACTTGGCAGTTTGTTCAGGGAGTGAAACCCCTGGCGGCTGCCCATCGACACGTGGGCGAATGTGTCGACCCAGCGGCCTCTGCGCAAAATGCAAAAAAAGTAAGGGACTTCTTAAAGGTGCCGAGCCGGGGTCCCTTATTTTTTTGTGTCGCTCTTTAATAAAGCTGCTCTTTAGAGGGGGCAGCAGACAGTTAGTTCCCGTAGCCGCACAACCGGCACAGACACAAGATCGCTTACCGTTTACTGGGGCTTCAGTCAGTTAGTTTTACTTTTTGGTGCAGATATAGACAAAAGCTGGAGGAAGATTTCCCCAAATAACGCGCGACTTTTTCACTTCAGAAAATTTATTTTTAATTTTTTGGGCGAAACGTCGTCCGGCTGGAAGTAGCAGCCCCTGCAGATAGGCAAAAGTTACGAAGCGGCCGCCGGGGCTCAGATATTGAAGCACAGGATCGAGGAGCTGGTTTTGCAGGTCTTCGTTGAAAGCCGCCCAGGGCAGTCCGCTGACAACGGTATCTACTTGCGTGAGGTTGCGCTCTTGAAGCAGGCGAGGAAGCTCGGCAGCCGAATCGCAACATATGTCCGCTTGAGGTAGTTCTTTTTTCAAAATATCTACCAACGACTTGTTCTGCTCAATAGTAAAAAAAACAGCCTGCTCTGGTTTGCGCTTGATAATTTCTTTAGTAAATACGCCGGTGCCGGCTCCAAATTCTACAATAACTTTGGCCTGAGCCGTTCCGGCTTGGGTGACGATTTCTTCGGCCAGTTCTTGTGAACTGGGGTATATGGCTCCTACTTGGCCCGGTTTCCTAAAGAATTCACACAAAAAAGTTAAGGAATTATTCATTTGATGCTTACTCGAGTCGGCTGTTAGTTTTTAGAAATTGATATACAATTCACGCTTTATGTTTGGAAGTACAGCAAACAGAGAAACATACTCGGCATTCTGCACCGGTACTGTCTAGAGTAGTTGAAGTTGGCTGTACAAAACACACGCTTCAACTATACCACATGAGGATATTGTTGACAATTTTATTTTTAATTTGTCTGGGTTTGTCGAGCATGAATAAATTTGTAACGGTCGTTGGAGTTTATACATTTAGAATAGCAGGTAGCGGCGCCAACGGTAGTAGTGTGGATAAACTCGGTTTTAGCAGGTAATCAGTGTCTTTTTAGCCAAATTTTCGCTCGATCGGCGGTGCGGCTGTCTTTGCCGTTCGTTAAGAAAGTTCAGAAACAGCCGTCAGCCCCAAGCGTGTTTTAAAAGTTTTCGTTTCTTCTCTTCTTAGAGGCGTCAGAGTATATCAAAGGTATTGGGAGTAGCTCGTATGGCAGATGAACGTCAAATTTTGGTCGCCAGTTTGCGTGAACATTTTGAAGGCATTGTTGAGGCTGCGGATCTTTATCTGCAGAGTTTAAGCGGTGATATGGCCGGTCGTGAAGAGTTGGAGGCAGCCCGAGGAGCTAACAGTGTATTAAAATCGGAGTGTTCCGATTGGCGCAAGCGGGCCGTCGAGGCGAACAAAACGCTGAAAGATCTTAAGCGCAGGTTGGCCCAATCGGAAGAACGCTTGGCTAAGACGCATCAGTTTTGCTTAAATGTCGTAGAAAGTCTGAGTTCATGCGAACCGGAATTGTACAAAAAGTATCGCGCTGCTTTGAACGATTTAGAAGTTATTTCTTCCGATTTGCAGATCAGTGTCTCTGAGCATACGGATAAAAAGTCCGCACAGGAAAAAGCTTCCGCTTCCAAACCAGATGGCAACGTAGAGAAGAAGGCCGTTTCAGGAGACTCTGCAGAAACAGTGGGAACTTCGTCTGCCCATGTCGGCGGTGCCCAAAAGGTTACCGAAGCTCAGGTAAAATCTGAGGCTAAGGTCGAAAGCGGTTCCGAAAAGGTTGCCAAAGCTCAGGTAAAATCTGAGGCTAAGGCCGAAAGCGGTGCCGAAAAGGTTACCGAAGCTCAGGTAAAATCTGAGGTTAAGGCCGAAAGCGGTGCCGAAAAGGTTACCGAAGCTCAGGTAAAATCCGAGGCTAAGGCCAAAAGCGGTGCTCAAAAGGCTACTGAAGCTCAGGTAAAGTCTGAAGCTAAGGCCGAAAGCGGTGCCGAAAAGGCTACCGAAGCTCAGATAAAGTCTGAAGCTAAGGCCGAAAGCGGTGCCGAAAAGGCTACCGAAACTCAGGTAAAGTCCGAGGCGAAGGCCGAAAGCGATGCCTCAAAGGTTGCTGAAGACAGGCAGCACAAAGTGCGTGCCGATAACAAAGCAGCTTTGAAGAAGCTGATCAGAGTTTCGATGTCGTCTGGGCGGGGGCTTAAAGGTATAAAAGCCGCTGAGGCGGGGCGCAAGAAAGCCGGTTCTGCCAAGTCGGCTTCTGAAACGGTGAAAGAATCGGCGGAAACCGATTCGTCTTCTTCCGCCGACTCTTCCGATAAAACGGTAGATATACCTGATCCTCCTGCTACTTCAGACTTTTCCTCCGGTGCAGAAAGTCCGTCTGAAGACAGCGTTGGTACCGATATGACTGTTAAAGCTGTCGATCCGATTGAAAAATTGGAAGCAATGCCGGAAGAACCCATAGAAAACAACAGCCGGTTAAAGCTGCCCTTTTTAACTGAGGGGCGCTTGAAAGACAGTTTGGAAGTTACTTTAGATCGTGAACTTGGCGACAGGCTCAGCTCTATTGACGACATTATCGAACAGACCGAGGCCGATGAACGTCTGTCTGCTTTAGAATTGCTGTCTCAGTTCGGTGAAGATATTCACTTCATTCTCAGTGAAGATAAGCAGCTTATAGAAGAGGTTGAAGAAGGTTTAGCCCTTTCTGAAAAGGGCGAATACGATGCTGCTTTGGCCAAATTTGCCAGGTTACTGCGCCAAGATGGAGCATTGTTACAGCCCTGTTTGGCTATTTTGCACAATTATGTAGGCATTGCTCGTTGGGAAGATGCCTACAAGACCGGCATGCCTCTCCTTTACGACACTTATTCCGTTAAGTATTGGGATAAGTACATTATTGATATGGTGCAGGTTCTGATTCATAAGCTGGTTTCTGCCGATACTGAAGTTGAGATTAAAAAACTGCTTTTTGAATTGGCTCTAATTCATGCTAAATATCCGGTTACGGCCCGTAAATTCTTGCGTTTGGCTTCGGAAATTCCCGACAGAATCCGTGAAGATGCGGCTATACATTACTATCTGCTTAAGCTTGGGGTATTTTCCGAGTCTATAGATGATACGGTCGAAGCCTTGCAGGAAATAACTTCTTGTCCGGAACTCTTTGATGAGCTTTTTATTCAGGTTAAGAAACCGGTCAACAAGGGTAAAGCTCCGGTACTTAACATGATCGAGGCCCTGTACCTCAATAGCAAAGATGAGGCTAAGGAAATAGAGGACAAAACGGTCAGCCTAGTGTCTCTAGGACCTGTGCAAATTTCTCCTTCCGATATTGAACGCTTTCATAGCCAAGATACTTCCGGTCAAGTACTGAGCTTCATGCTCGATGAACTCTTTCCCAGGGCCGGTTTTAAACCGCCCATATGGCCGGAGCGGTTTAAGAATATTCTGGAAGCCTCTAAGTTAATTCCGCTCCATTTTGAGCCTGCCAAAATTTTTGAACGTCTTAATGCGCGCACTTTCAAATTTAAGGGAGTCGATTTGCGCTATTATGATGGCAAAGAACTTTTCTTTGTTAAAGCGGCGGAATCGGAGAAGGGCAAAACTTTTATTTTGCATTCCAAAATGGCTGAGCTGACCCCTATTGAGCAACAGTTTATTGTGCTGCGCAAGTGTTTCCAACTTTATCACCAACATACGCGTCTTTGGCACGCCCGTCTGTCTTTAGATGATACTATGGTGTGCCGTCTGCTCAGTACGGTAGTAGAAATGTGTGTGGAGAATGGGGCTGAAGTGGCCGCTTCATTGGTAAAAGTGGTAAAAAATTACGATGCTGATACCTCCAACTTATATAGGCGAATTTCTGAAACAATTACCCGTCTTTACAGATCTACAGGAGATAAGCATTTCTTAAATTTAAAAGAGTTTTTATTTGCTAAACGTCCCTTTACTTCAACTCTGGACGGAGATGCCAATCGGTTTGCAGCTAAATCGGTAGGAATTACCGAAGCCTCTTACGGATTGGCCCGTCTCTTTGCCGGTATGCGCTCCGATTACGAAATTCTGGCTCAGAACGGTTTCTGTGCTCTTTATGCCGATATGCAGTCAAAAGATGAGTTCTTGCGTCGATCTTTGCAACTGTTATGGACATCATATTTGCAGAGCGATAATTACATTTAAGATACAATAATGGAGTAATTTTATTTATGAAAAAATATATGGCTGAATTTGTAGGTACGGCTATGCTGGTATTTTTGGGCTGCGGCGCGGCCGCTCTGCATAAACTTCCTAATATTCACGAGGGTATAGGCTATTTAGGAGTAGCTTTGGCTTTCGGTTTGGCTCTAATGGTGCTAATTTACTCTATAGGTCCAGTTTCAGGATGCCATGTTAATCCTGCTGTTTCGCTGTCCATGATGATTTTGGGACGCATGGAGTCAAAAGATTTCATCCCTTATTTAGTAGCTCAAGTTATGGGAGCTTTTGTCGGTGCTTTCATGCTTTACGCTTTAGTAGGCAGCCATGAAACTGTAGGCATAGCTGAGGGTGGATTTGGCTGTAACGGCTTTGGCGATTTGAGCAACACCAAGTTAAGCGCCATGATGGCCTTCTTAGCTGAAGTAATTCTCACTTTCTTCTTTGTTTCAACGGTAGTTTTTATATCTTCTAAGCCTGAGTATACCCATATTGCTGGCTTTATTATTGGTTTAAGTTTAGCTCTGGTGCATATTGTCGGTCTTCCTTTAACCGGTACTTCCGTTAATCCAGCCCGCAGTTTAGCTCCGGCTTGTTTAAAGGGTGGACAGGCTTTGGCTCAAGTATGGGTTTTTATTATAGCTCCTCTGGTTGGCGGCGCTTTAGCTGCTTTTTATAACATGGCTTTTAACAACGAGGAAGTTCCTGAAGACCAGCAGCAAATATAATGGCCGGTAATTAATTTTTAATGTAATTTTCTTTCAGGGTTGCTGCAAGAACATATTGTAGCTTCTTGTAAAACGGCCGAGCTTAGCTCGCGCCGTTTCTTTCTTTTGTGAGAGGCGAATATAATATTGACAAGTACAACATGAAGTTGCTGACAGCGCATGGTACTGATTATCATAAAATAGTCAACCTGAAGAAACTTCTCTGTACATAAACGGAGAATATTTTTTACATTAAAGGCAGTAATAAAAAGAATAGTTAATGGGTTATGGATACTAATATAGTTAGAAGAGCGAGGAGAAATAAAACTATAGACACCTCCGTAAGCGAGGGAGAGGCGTATTTACAACGTTGTGTTGCCGTCAGTCAAAAACAGGACTCGCTTAAAGGCGTGCTTGACAGAACAATATTGGGCGATACTTTTAGTGTTTGTTCTTTGTTGCCTGCCGATAGTATAGATTTGATTATTGCTGATCCTCCATATAATTTGACAAAATCGTTTAACGGGACCATTTTTTCTAAGAAAAAAGGCTTTGAATATGAAGAGTATACACATAGGTGGTTAAATGCTATAAAACCTTTGTTGAAAAATACCGGATCTATATATGTATGCTGCGATTGGGAAACTAGCCTGATTATAGGTAGTGTGTTAGGAGAATATTTTTATGTAAGAAACCGCATTACTTGGCAGCGCGAGAAAGGACGCGGAGCGAAGAATAACTGGAAAAATAGTATGGAAGATATTTGGTTTGCCACTAATAGCAATAATTTTACTTTTAATATCGATGCTGTAAAAATGAGAAAAAAGGTTATAGCTCCCTATCGAGTTGACGGTAAGCCAAAAGATTGGACCGAATCAGAAAACGGAAATTATCGAGATACTTGTCCGTCAAATTTTTGGGATGACATTACTATTCCATTTTGGTCTATGGCGGAAAATACGGCTCATCCTACTCAAAAATCGGAGAAGTTAATAGCTAAAATTATACTTGCTTCATCATCAGAGGGCGAGGTTGTTTTTGATCCGTTTTTAGGTTCCGGCACAACAAGTGTAGTAGCTAAAAAACTTAAGCGTCATTTTTTAGGCGTTGAAATCGATCCTCAATATTGTGTATGGGCAGAGCAACGTTTGGCGATGGCTGAAAATGATCCTGGGATTCAAGGCTATGTAGATGGTGTATTTTGGGAGCGCAATTCGTTGTCTGAACAAAGAGTGAAACCGATAATTTGATTTTTTGTCAAGAAAATTATTCTGATAGAAGAACCAACGGCCTCCAGTTATAAACTGGAGGCCGTTGGTTCTATATTTTGTACCTATACAGTATTATAGTAGCCTATACTTAAACAAAATGGTCGGGCAGAGGTTCTGGTTGTTCTTTGCCTAAGCATCCTTCCCATTTAGCTATCACAGCCGAAGCTAAGCAGTTGCCTATAACGTTGCATGAGGTACGGCACATGTCCATCAGTTGGTCCACACCAACTATAGCTAAAATGGGCCATTCTGGCAGATTGAAACTGGCTGCCGAACCAAGAAGTATAACCAATGAGGCTCTGGGTACGCCGGCCACTCCTTTACTAGTAATAAGTAAGGTGATCAGAATAGCTATCTGAGTTTCCATAGGCAAATTGATGCCGGCTGCTTGAGCGACAAAAATAGAAGCCAGAGACAAATATAAGGTGGTGCCGTCTAAGTTGAAGCTGTAACCTATAGGCATAACAAAGGCTACAATATGGCGCGGTACACCAAATCTTTCCATTTTTTCCATAGCTAAGGGCAAAGCTGCTTCGGATGAGGCTGTAGCAAAAGCTAGCGTGGCCGGTTCGGCAATGCGTTTGAAGAAACGGATAGGATTTATGCCGCAGATGAGCATAGTCGGCACTAATATTATTAAAATAAAGACAATAATTGTAATGTAGAAAGTAGCTACCAAATAGCCCAAGTTATATAGGATACCTAGCCCCATATCAGCTACAGTACAGGCGATGGCTCCTCCTACGCCTAGTGGAGCCGAGTACATAACTAGGTTAGTATATTTAAACATGGTTTCGGCCAGGCTCTCCATAACATCCATGATGGGCTTGCGCTTTTGCAGGGGAACCTGAGCTACGGCAATGCCGAATAAACAACTGAAAACAACTATTTGCAGTACTTCGTTTTCTGCCACCGATTTAGCAATATTCTCTGGGAAAGCGTGGAGAATAATTTGACTGGTAGTCTGTGGTTTAGCTGCTTTAATAGTTTCTACTTGGCTTGGCTGCTGAATGCCTTCGCCGGCTTTAGTTATATTTATACTGACTAATCCGACAATTAAAGCTAAGGTAGTAATAATTTCGAAGTAAATTAGAGCCTTTAAGCCCATGCGCCCGACTTCTTTTAGGTTGGAGTGGCCGGCAATGCCTACAACTAAAGTGGAGAAAAGCAGGGGGGCAACTATGGTTTTTACCAGTTTCAGGAATATTTTGCTGAGTATTCCTAATTTTATACCAGTATCATGGAATGAATAACCGATTTCTATGCCCAAGAACATGGCAATAACAATCCAGGTTGTCAGATCTTGGCGTTTGAAACCTAAAAAGACTAGAACTGCGCAGGCCAGCCAGCGACTAACGGAACAGGCCAAAGACATATTGATGGTGTCTGTCAGTATGGAGTAGTGGGCGCAGATTCCAAAAGTTGAAGCTAAGAGGGCTAAAACGGCGATGATTAGAAGTGAAAGTTTAGAAGCTTTGTCCCAAGGGTTGCGAGGACTGGCTTTTTGAGGAGGGTGGCCTGACTGTTTTTCTGCTTCTTGGCGAATATCCTGAACAGGTTCGGGAGCAGCTGCGGAGCCGTTGGGCTCTTTAGGTGAGGCGCTTTCAGAAGGAGTAGCAACTTGGGTTGGTTCCTTTAGTGGATCGTGGGAATTTTTCTCCATTCGTGTTAACCCTTTCCATTATAAAGTTTAAAACAGATGAGCAATAACTAAACAATCACCGCCAGTGAATGTAAAATATTCGTCTCTACATAATTAAAATCCTTTAATACCTAGAATAGAGAGATTATTAAGTTTTGTTATGAAATAATTTTAAGACTATAAAAATTTATTATGTCAATAAAAAAGCTGCGCCTTTGTAAAACATTTTTGAGCCGCAGCTTATTGCCAAGTAATATCGTAAAGAAAAATGCTATATAGTTACAATTCTTTTTAACCTTTTAGATCTAGAGCTTCCGCCGCAGTTTTCATACCTTCAATGGTACCTTGAATTATGTCATCGAGCGTCTTATTTAGTAGGGCACATCCGTTGACAATAACTTGGCGATCGACATTAGCAGCAAAACGTTTATCTTTAAGCTTCTTTTTGACCGATTTTACTTCCAAATCGAGAATACTCTTTGAAGGGCGCACCAAACAAACGGCATTTATAAAGCAGCCGGTAAGTTCGTCTATGGTGTACAGCGTCTTTTCCAGAAGACTTTCTGGGGACACCTCAGTGCAAGTACCAAAACCATGGCTTTGTACAGCGTGGATATAAAATTCGTCCAGTCCTCGCTGTCTCATAATTTCTGCTTCCTTTAGACAGTGCTCAGCGGGATATTTTTCATAGTCAAGATCGTGCAGCAGACCGATAACACCCCAGAGTTCTTCATCTTCATTATTTAGCCGAGCCCAATGGCGCATAACTGCTTCCACCGCTAAAGCGTGTTTGAGCAACTCAGGCTTTTGGGTAAATTCCGTGAGCAAACTCCAAGCTTCTTCGCGGTTGATTTTCTTCATAGTTGTATTGACCTCCGTAAGAAGTTACCAGAGCTTTCCTGGTAAGCTTTAATTTTTTCCTGCTGTTATACTAAACTGCTTGCTCTGTCGACCTCAAATGATACAGAAATTTTCTTAATATATTTTATATTTGAAGGAAAGATTTACCGCAAACATAAAACAGAATTGCATACTTACTAAATGCCGTGTTGTTGTTTTCTGAGGTGTTGCTGGTGCTCGGCTGCTAAGTTTCGGCGAATAACTTTCAGGGGTTTTTATGAAGCGCTTTATTTACAATTTATTATTTGCTTTAGTATTTATTTTGGTGCTGTTTATAGTTTCCGAATTATGTTTAGCTCATAAGGGTGTGCGTTTGGTATGGTACAGAGAACGCATAAACAGTATTATAGAGAGAACTCCTGCCGAGTTGACTGAAACTGCCCTGCGCTGTGGTTGGGGATACGATAAAAATTTTACTAACTGTTCTAGTGAAGATCAGACAGTTTTTCATCATAGGGGGGAAGATGGGTTGCGCGTTTCTCGTCCCGTCTTGGACAAGAAAGGGCGCCATCATACAGCCTTTTTCGGGTGCTCGTTTTTGTTCGGAGAGGGAGTGCCCGATAAAGATACGATGGTTTATCGTCTGAATGAGCATTATCCCAATGATGTATTTGACAATTACGGCGTCAGCGGCTTTGGAGGAGTGCAGAGCCTCATAGCCATGCAGGCAGCCTTAAAGCAGAATAAATACGACTTTATGGTTTATTGTATTACGCGTCCTCAGTTTAGCCGCAACATGGAAAAGCGGGTTGTCGGCAGTTTGCATATCAATGAATGCTATTGTTTGGCTCCCAGAATTGAATTTTACCCCGATGGTAATTATAAAATTACCGACAATTTCGATTTTGTATGGCCGGGACAAGAAATGTTCCTAACTGTTGAGTGGCTGCGTCGCGTTTATTTAGGTGCATTCTATGATTTAGAGATTAGAAATAGAGTGGATGAGAGGCTTACCAAGGAACGTTACAGAGTGATGAAAAAGATTATTGTCCTGATGCAGGAGGCCTGCCAGGAGAAGAAAGTGCGCTTTTTGGTAGCCAGCATTAGTGATGCAGATAGAGGTGCTTTTGCTGAGAGTCCTTTAACTAATTCTGTAGAGTATATAAATATCGATCATCCTAGTTCTGAAAATGTTAAGTACAAAGTGAGTAATATCCCCACAAATCATCCTAATGGTGAAGTACACGCCTACTGGGCTAAAAAGTTTTCTCAGTGGTACGATAAGAATATTGTAAAAGCTAAATAGAGCCGTTTTTGTCATCTCTGTTTTCGGTGGCCGCGCTGTCAGAATTCGACATAGTGCGGCTTCGAAATAAAATAGTGTGTATGGCCGGGCCCAAAAAAGTTTTCTTGTTGGTGCTTTTTGTTAAAGAGCGCAACTTCTGACGCAGGCTGCCCAGCTGTCGTCGGGTAGTCATCATAAACAGAACTAAGGTTAAGCAGGCCGGAGCCAGAAAGAATATAGGTTCTCCATAAGTTTTGAGCAGAACGGCTGCTCCTGAAGCTCCGGCAATAAAGCAGCCTATAATTGCGCCGTAATGGTAAACTTTGTTTAGCTCTTTTTTGTCTTTATAAAGTAAGTATTTAAACAGAGCTTCGGAGCTGCTGCGCAAATTGCCAGTACACATAGTGGAAGCGAAGGGCAGCCCGTTGACGCGTCTGAAAGTTTCTACCTGCATAGCGCACACGAAGGCAATTAGAGCGTTGACCAGATAATCCAGTTCACCTTTAGGTATAAATATAATAAATGATAGGCAGCATATTTCCAAAAACAGTATTGTCTGGTGCCAGCCTATTTTGTGAGCACAAGAAATTTTATGGCGCAGTAATTCTGAGACCAAAACACCACAGGCGTAGGCTACAATGGCTACAACATATTTTATACATTGATTCCATTCTCCGCTAGCCATATGTAGCCCGCAGAAGACCATGTTGCCAGTAACGGCATTAGCAAATACTTCACCGCGAAATAAATAACTGTATACATCCAGAAAACCGCCTGCCAAACTGAGAAGACAAGCGGCCGAGATGTGCTCATTGTTGTTGTTTATTACTGCCGGAGTACTCATGTTGTACAGAAAGCTCTCTGATTTATTCTGGGAAACTATTATATAACATGTAGTCTACATAAGTTTCGGTTTAACTTCATAATTATGATGGGTTCTATTGTAGGCTCATTTGTGTTGACGTTTTGGATAGTACTGTGAAAAAATACAGCGGCACTTGTTGATTTAAGTACTTATTTCATGGTACTCAATATATACTTTTATGTATATAAAGTAAATCATATATATTGATAAAATTATTGATCTATCTAAACTACAAAAGAGGAAATATCCTTTTTGTAGAGAAGCGCCCCAGTACACGTGACTCTTTTGGTCTATACTTAGTTGAGAAGGCATTTTTCTTTTCTGCCTGACTGCCGAGTTTAGGAAAATAACTTTCAGGGGTTTTTTATGAAGCGCTTTATCTACAATGCTCTGTGTGTTTTAGTATCTGTCTTGGTACTATTTATAATTTCAGAATTGTATTTAGCTCATAAAGGCGTGCGCGTATTATGGTACAAAGAGCGTCAAGATAGTGTTACTAAAAGAACTCCCGTCGAGTTAACTGAGGCTGCCAGGCACTGCGGTTGGGGATACGATAAGAGCTTTAGTAGCCATTCCGGGGAAGATCAGTCAGTTCTTCAGAGTACAGGTGCAGATGGGTTGCGTGTTTCTCGCCCTGTTTTGGATAAGAAAGGGAAACATCATACTGCCTTTTTTGGGTGTTCGTTTTTGTTTGGAGAAGGTGTGCCCGATGATAATACGATGGTTTATCGTTTAAACGAACATTATCCTAATGAGGTATTCGATAATTACGGTGTCAGCGGATTTGGAACGGTGCAGAACCTCATAGCTATGCGGGCCGCTTTAAAGCAAAATAAATACGACCTTATGGTCTATTGTATTACAAGTCCTCAGTTTAGCCGCAACATGGAAAAGCGGGTGGTCGGTAGTTTGCATATTAACGAGTGTTACTGTTTGGCTCCCAGAATTGAATTCTATGCCGATGGAAAGTATAAAATTACTGACAATCTCGATTTTATCTGGCCAGGGCAGGAAATGTTCTTAACTGTTGAGTGGCTGCGCCGTGTTTACTTAGGTGCGTTTTATGATTTAGAAATGCGTAACCAAGTAAATGGAAAGCGCACCAGAGAACGTTATAAAGTTGCGAAAAAGATTATCGGCTTAATGCAGGAAGCTTGCCGAGAAAAAAACGTGCGCTTTTTAGTAGCTAGCATTAGCGATTCAGAAAGAGGGGCTTTTAGTGAGAGTCCTTTAGATGAGTCCGTAGAATATATAAGTATCGATCACCCTCGTTCTATGGAACTCAAATACAAAGTTAAGAATCTGCCCACGAATCACCCTAACGGAGAAGTACACGCTTACTGGGCTAAGAAATTTTCTGAGTGGTACGATGCGAATATTTTGAAAGCTAAATAGAGCCCTTGTTATCAGTTCGGTTTTCGGCATTTCGGCAGCTGCACTGTTTGAATTAGTTACGGTGCGATGCCGACAAATGGAGCTTCTATAAGCTTTAAGCTACTTTGTGCAAATAGTATCCAACATATACATAATGTATATAAAATAGATCGGATATATTGACAAAATGGATAGTCTATTCGAGCCGTGAAAGAGTATTTATCTTAACCCGCCAGAAGACTCCTTCCTCTTAGGTGGGGGATGAATGGCGGGTGGCTGAGTGGGCTCGAATCCGGGACAGCCATATACGGTAACCTTCGGCGGGAAACGTGTTCATCGTGGACTGTACTAGTTTGCTGATGGCAGGATGGCTAACGCTGACGTAAACGGTGCCGCCAACATACTCAGAAAAAGTAAGCAGTACTTCAACTTTTAGTTATTTTCATCTTCTTTGTGTAGCGCTTCCGTAATGAGGGTCGCCGTTTTCTTGCCTATACCGGGCAGTCGCTGCAATTCTTCAGCTGTCGCTGCTTTGATTGCTGCTAAATCGGCAAAATGGGTTCGCAAAATCTTAATATATTTAGGCCCTAAACGGGGAATATCAGCCAACACAGAACTTAACATACCCTTGCGGCGCAACTGACGGTGGAAAGTTATAGCAAAGCGATGAGCTTCGTTGCGCAGATGAGTGATCAAGTTGTAGGCTTTGGAGTTTAAAGGCAGCAGTAAAGAATTTTTCCTATGGGGCAAAAATATTTCTTCTTCTCGTTTGGCTAACCCAGCTAGAAAAATTTTGTCCTCTAATTTAAGTTTTTGGAGAATATCCCAAGCGGCATGAAGTTGTCCTAAACCGCCATCAACCACAATTAAGTCAGGCATAGTCTCTAAACTGACATCAGTTTTAGGGGCTTCTTCGTTTGGTGTAGAGTTTGAGGTGGTAGCCGACAGATGGAGCAGTCGTCTCTCTAAAACTTGGCCCATCATGGCAAAATCGTTCGGACTGTCAGCTCCTTGAATTTTAAATTTGCGGTAATGGGAACGATGGGGAAGTCCGTGCTCAAAGACTACCATGGAACCTACAGAATATTTGCCTTGAATGTTCGATATATCGTAGCATTCAAGGCGCCAGGGAACAGTCGGCAGCTTCAGGGCCTGCTGCAGTTCAATTAAAGCTTCGTGGCGCAGATCGCTGTGTGAAGGAGAGTGCAACTCTTCATTGAGGAAGCGGCGGGCATTTTTTCCGGTGCTGTTTAAAATTTGTTTTCTTTCTCCTCGTTGAGGCAAAACAAATTTTACTTTATGTCCTACCGAATCGCTGAGCCAAGTTTGTAATAAGTTTCCGTCCTGAGGTTCTGTTTTCGTCACTATTATGGCCGGGGGATGGCTGTTTGCGCTGTAATAGCGTTGGATGAAAGCGCTCAGCTCTGCATTGGGTGAGCTGTCTAAGCGTGAGTCTAAAATGAAATTGTATTGCCCTTGCAGTCTGCCTTCTCTGATTTGACGTACTGAAGCTGCACAGATAGAGCGATCCTGATCGTAGGCTAAAGCAATATAGTCTTCATCAGATTCACTCTGCAGCAAAATTTGCTGCTTGTGAGAGAGTATTTCTAAACTTTGCAAGGTATCGCGCAGTTTGGCACATTCTTCATAGTTTAGTTGAGCCGCTTGAGTAGCTATTTCCTGGCGCAGCTGAGTAGATAGTTGCCCGGTATGACCATGAAGAAATTTTACAGCTTTATCTACTTGAGACGCATACTCTTGGGGACTAACCAGGCCGGAGCATGGAGCTGTACATAAGTTTATTTGATAATAGAGGCAGGGGCGAGGGCGTTTCTTATCCAGTTTCTCGCGGCAGGGGCGCAACTTAAAAAGCTTTTGCACAGTATCTTTAGTTCGCTTTACGGCTAGGGAGTCACCGGCATAAGGGCCGAAACAGAGGCCACGCAATCTGGTGCGGCTGCGGATAATGCGCAAACGGGGATACTGCTCAAAGGTAGTCAGTTCTAAATAAGGATAGCTTTTGTCATCGCGAAAAAGAATATTGAAGTAGGGACGGTGTTTTTTTATAAGCTCATTTTCCAGAATCAGAGCTTCCATTTCGGTATTGACGGTAATAATATCGAAATTGCGTATTAAACTCACCATCCAGCGATTCTTTTCCGGTAAATTTTTAGATCGGAAGTAGGAACGCACCCGATTTTTTAGACAAGCCGACTTACCAACATAAATAACGCGCCCTCTCTCGTCGCGCATAAGATAAACGCCCGGAGAAGCCGGAAGAGCTGCCAACTTTTCCTGCAGGAACGGATGGATTATTTCCTGCCCAGCCGATTGCTGCTCTTCTTCGGTGATTATGTTTTGAGGACGTGGCAACTTCGGAGGAGCGGCAACCGGAATAAGAGGCTGAACTGACCGTTTGTCTTTGAGTGAAGCTACAGCTGCCACAGCATCATCTGCAGTGTTTGTACGCCTTTTATTTCTGGACATCAGCTCGTTCTCACTATTTCTATTCCTACATGAGTTTCAATTTATCGGACATCTCGTTTAAGTTTAGTCTGTTTCTTTATTTCTTCTTCAATTTTAGCTTTAAGTTCTTCTTCTTCTGCCTTGTTTTGAGATATAAGTTTAGCTATATCAGGTAAAGACTGCCAGTTTTTAGCTTCTTGCTGAGCATCTTTTATATCAGTATCGTTGATGTTTTGGCTAATTCGACGATTCATCATAAATTCTGCTTCATGTACAGCTAATTTTAATTGCAGATCGCTATCTGAGCCAATTTTATTACTGGGACGGGATTCCAGTTTAATATGCGGATCTATACCCTTTAAGTGAATATCTTTATCTTTAGGGGTGAGATAGTGAGCTATAGTAAGCTTGAGGGCTCCGCCATCACCGAGAGGATAAAGCTCTTGAACGCTACCTTTACCGTAAGTGGTTTCACCTATCAAAATAGCTCTATTATAATCTTTCATAGCTCCGGAAGTAATTTCCGAAGCACTGGCAGAGAAACGATTAACCAAAAGTATCAAAGGTAGCTCAGTACCTTTTTTAGAGCGCGATACGTAAGGTTCACAGTAATTGAGGCGAGGATTGACTACGCTGGTAACTGATACGTTACGGGGCAAGAATTCGGAAGAGAGATCGATGGCTGCATCAACATATCCGCCTCCGTTATTACGCAAATCGACAATTAGCGATTTTGCCCCATTTTTGAGAAGCTCTTTAAGAGCTGAATCGAATTCTTGAGAAGTTTGGGAACCGAAAAAGCGCACGCGCAAGTAACCTATTTGATTCTGAAGCATTTTGCCGTTTACACTAGGTACGTGGATACTGGTGCGCTTCAAAGCTACTTCAAAGGTTTTGCCGTCGCGTTGCATGGTCAAGACAACCACACTGCCCACTTTGCCGCGGATCATGGCAGAGGCTGTGTCTATATCAAGACTGCTGGTTTTTTTGCCGTCGATAGCCATAATCTTATCGCCAGAGCGGATATCTTTAAGAGCTGCCGGAGTACCTTCTATAGGTTCGATAACAGTAAGTTGACGATTGTTTTGCCAATCGGCTTCTAAATAAATGCCAACTCCACCGTAGTTGCTTGCTCCCAGCATTTCTTTAAATATCTTAATATCTTCAGGAAGCAGGGCAATGCTGAAAGGATCGTTTATACCCGTAAGCATGCCGTTAAGAGCACTATAAAGTAGATAATTGGCAGTTAAAACTACGGGTCGACCATCGGCATCTTTAATAATTTCGGAATCGTTGTCATCTAGACAAATTTGGTCAGAATTTACCAAATCGCGGCTGGCTGCTTGAGCGTCGTCGGTGGTAGGCTGATCCGAGTCAGTTTCTTTAGCAGTTTCTGAACTGTTTTTAGTTTCCGCTTGATGAACTTTCGATTTGCTGCTGTCCTCTTTTAACTTTTGTCTTTGGGCATCAAGTTCGGCAATTCTAACTTTTATGGCTTTCTCTAGCTGGCTGCGCTTCATTAATCGCTGATCTTGAGAAAGCAAATTAACTTTTGAGAGCAATTTATTAAAACGACTGTAGAGCAGATCGAGAAGTTGCGCGCTATTCCGCCCCTTTATTTCTGCTTCAGTAAGTTTGGCTAATCCCATATCACGGCAGCCAAACTTATCAAGACTGTAATTGATGCCTTCTATAGCTCCGTTTATCAGCTGTTCCGCAGAGGTCTCCCGTATATATTTTTTCTGGATGAGCTCCATGGTGCGCCCCAGCAGGAGTATATCGCATTCCTGATCTGAAGTTTTGCCTTGAGCACCAAAATCTATCTTAGCTGCTTGAAGAGCGGAAACAGAGTCGTTGCTATTTAAAGCCGAGCTATAAAACAGCACCGATGGTACGACTATCAGTACAATAACTATGCTAAAAATATAATTTAGTAAGTTTTTCTTACCATTAGGCGAGTTTTCTCTCTCTTGAGAAAGGTTTTCCTGAACTTCAGGAGTCGGAACAGATTCACTCTCTTTAACTTCAAGTTCTGAAGATTCTTTACTTAAATTTGGGACAGCTTGCTTAGTCATAACTCCTGCTCGCCTATTGGGCGGTGCTTAAAATAATTTGAAGCTGGAGTGTTTGCCATAATAAGTAAGCAAAGCACTCCGGCCTCAGTGTTAATTCCGCTCTGTGGAAAGATGTTAATGATCGAATTTGGGAATAATAGTAAACTCAAGAGTGTGCTCTTGGCCGTCAGAAGTTTTGACAACCACGCTATCAACTACATTTTCACCTTTTACGTTTACAGTTCGTTTTACAATATTGTAGGCACCGGACTCGTCAGAATACTTTTCCAAGTAAGGAACCTCGTCAAAGATGCTGTTAACCAGAATAATGCGTTCAGATAAAGAATTAAGAGGCGCATCTTCGGTCTGATGGTCAGAAGGCGCAATACCTGCTTTAACGGTTTCAAGAGCTTTCTGCAGTTGGACATCTTTATCGCGCTCCAGTATGAGCTCATCTTCCATTTTAATTTCAATATCAGGTTTTAATCCTGCTTTATGAATATCGTGGCCGGCCGGAGTGTGATAGTGGGCTGTGGTAATTTTAAAAGCAGAGGTTTTATTCTCGGGGAACTGGTAAGGATAAAGCTTTTGCACGCTGCCTTTGCCATAAGATTTTACACCTATAAGTTTGCCGCGATTCAGGTCGCGGATGGCACCGGCAGTAATCTCGGAAGCGCTAGCTGAATTGCTGTTGATAAGCACAGCCAACGGTTTCTGAGAAGAATGAAGGTTAGGACGAGAGTAAATAATTTGCTCTTTGTTCGCACCGTCTACAATAGAAACAATACGGCTACCCGTTTTAACGAACTTAGAACAAATATCGACTGCAGCCGATACGTATCCTCCTGAGTTATTGCGTACATCGATAATATACGCCTGACACCCTTGCTTATCCAGGTCGCGGATGGCCGCTTCCATTTCCGTATTGGTTGTTTCTCCAAAAATACCCAAAGCTAAGTAGCCTATTTTGCACCCCTCATGTTCGATAATTTCGGCTTTTAGACTATCAACGTGAATAACTTCGCGGGTGAGGGAGACATCAAAAACATGGCCTGAACTCGGACGGCGTATGGTCAGCTTGACACTAGTTCCTGCTTCGCCGCGCAGCAGCTTGGAGCACTGTATCAGATCCATCCCGTAAGTGGTTTTGCCACTGATATGTGTAATTTCATCGTTGTTGCGCAAACCTACTCGGGCCGCCGGCCCTTTTTCCATGACTTTATTGATAACCAAAACTCGGCTGTCTTTAGGATCTTGTTCGGTACCACTCAGCCCCATAACAATGCCGATGCCTCCAAAATTCCCTCCGCTCATTTGTTCATTTAGATTCTTGTATTCATCGGGAGTGAGGTAGACCGTGTAAGGATCGTCGGTGGCTCTCATGATACCCTTGAGGGCAGCCATAGTTAACATTTGATCTTTCATGAGCTGCGGATAGCGAGCAGCCGCTTTCAGAAACTGAGAGCGCAGCGACTTATTAGCTTCCTCAGGAGAGGCATCTACATCGATTTGCTTAAGGAAATCGGACTTGAGTTTATTGTCTTCAATGAGCAGAGTCATGCCGTCGAGGGCACAGTTAGTTATTTTCCCCGGCTTAGCTTTTTCTCTGGCTTCGGATTTAACTAACACCAAAGCCTTGTCAATCATTTCTAAAGCGCTGTCCAGATCTTTTTGCGAAATTTTGTTTACAGGAGCTTGCGCGGCACTTTTATTAGTTTTGACATTTGTTTTATTGCTTTTAGAGGCTTTTTGGGCCAAATTTTTAGCGTAAGCAACGCCTCTTGAGCTTGATTGGGCTACAGGGGTAGCCCTATTAATGTCAGGTTGGGCACTTACTGGTAGTGAAATAAGCACGGTCAAAACTGCAGCTGCGACCGCCGGGACAAAAGTTTGCTTTAAATTCATGATGAATTCTCCTGAAATCAGAACAGCTTGGCGGCCTCTCCGGTAAAAAGGGCTGCCATTTTTTAGAAACAGACACTATCACAGCGCACAGAATAAATTAGGCTCTGTCTGTTAATGTGCCCTATCTATGGTTTTGGTGAGTTTATATGTATACCATAACTAGAAAAACAGGTATCTGAATACATTTTTGATAAAAGACCTAAAATTACATATTTTTATTTCTTTGTAAATTGCCCTGCCTAGATAGTTCTTTTTTTAGTAATTCCGCTGCCTTCCGTAGCTGCGGATCGTGTAAGGGTTTTAAACGAACGCTAAAAGGTGCCGAAACTTCAAAGTCTGGTGTCAGCCCGTTTTTGCCCAGATCGAGATCGTCAGGAGTGCGATAGTGAGTATAAGTTACTTTGCAGGCGGAAGTTTCTCCCGGGGGAAATTCAAAGTTATAAATTTTTTGTGAGCTGTTTTTGCCGAAACTGGTTGTACCTACAAGGAAAGCTGCTTTATGAGCCCGCAATGCTCCTGCAGTTATTTCGGCTGCTGAAGCCGTGCGGCCGTCAATTAAAACGGCCATAGGTTTAGGGATATGTGTGTTGCGGTAGGTGTAAATGGTTTTTTCGCTCTGTCCGTTTCTGTCTACTAAAGAAGCCACCAAGCTATGCTCCGGCAGAAATTTAGAGCACAGATCGCGGGCTGCATTGGTGTAGCCGCCTGGATTGCCGCGCAGATCTAAAATATAGCCGCTGCATTCGGCTTTCTCTAAAGCTCTAAGAGAACGTTCAGCTTCAATATTGGTGGAAGTACCAAAGGCATCAACTCGAAGAAAACCTATTTTTAGTTTTTCTGAGTTCTTGGCGGAGTCAGTGACTGTTGAGTTTTTTAAAGACTCGGCTTCAGGCGCCTCAAAGCAGTCGTTATCTTCTGCTGCCGGGTCAGTTGCAAGAGGTAAATCGTGTACTGATAAGCGTCCGTGCTTGTCCAGTTCAATGAGCTGGGCCCAAGCTGCTGGAAAATGTACCTCGCTTCTGGTTACTAAAATTTTTCTTGTATCGCTGCGTCCCATTTTGCGCATTAAGTCAGTAATATAGGTCAGCTCAACTTGGCTGTTGTTGGGGCCGCGCATCAGTTTTATGCACTGAGTCGGAGTTAGAGAAGACAGCGGCTCCCCGTTTATGGCTGTCAATTCATCACCGCGGCGCAGCCCTGCTCGGGATGCCGGAGATTGAGGAGCCAGATCGGCTACCACAAAATGTGAACGGCCCTCTGCGTCGCGTCCCGGAGTGAGCACTACTCCTAAACTTCCAGAGTAGTCTCCGCTTAAATAGTTGTCCATATCGCTGTATTGATCGAGGCTGATAAATACAGTGTAAATATCTTCAGCTGAATCGGTAATAGACTGCGCCAAACAAACGGTAAATTCCGGATTTTGAGCTAAATTGGGATATTTTCTGACGGCACAGCGGTACAGATTAGTAATTTTTTGCATGGCTTGCCAGCGATTTAATCCCGCCGTTTGGTCAGCCTGGCTGGGCGAAGAATCGGAATTGGTAGTTTTATTGTTCGGAGAAGGTTTGTCTTCGCTGTTTACCTTGAGCCAGTTGTCGTCGAGGTGGTTGTCTTGGAAATACTTAGCCGCTCCGTTGTAAACAAACTGCCAAACTTTGTCTGGAGAAGGGGGGGCGGCAGCGTTGTCAAGTAATATATTAAAAGTTTGGACTAACACGTCGCAACTGACTTCTTCCAAGTCGGTTAACCTGTGCTCTGGGCTGGCAGAGGAAACTGACGGAGAAACTATGTCGGCGGTATGTGACGGCGGAGAAGTTGAATCACCGCCAGAAGCGACCGCTCCAAGGTTAGCCGATCCTATTAAGGAAAAAGTCAGGAGAAAAGAGGAGGCGGCTTTAAAAATATGTTTAGTCATGAGCAACTTTCCTTTCCGGCCTGTAACTTGGCTGCCGATCTTAAATAAACCCCAGAGGATCTACTGGTTCGCCATTAATGCGAACTTCGAAGTGGAGGTGCGGACCGGTTGAGTTGCCTGTAGAACCCACAGCCGCAATCTGTTGTCCTTTGGTTACGGACTGACCATAAGAAACGTATAGTTCAGAACAGTGAGCATACAAGGTACTGTAGCCCCCGCCGTGATCGACAATTATACAGTTTCCGTAGCCGCCCATCCATCCGGAATCTATGACTACGCCGCTATCTGAAGCTAAAATTGGGCTGCCATAGTAAGCACCTATATCTATGCCTGTATGAAAGCGCATGGTGCCAAAAATAGGGTGAACTCGATAGCCAAAAGGAGAGGTAATAGGTCCTTGAGCCGGATTCAGGTAGCGGCCCGTACCCCAAGTGCGGCTGCCGGCATTGGAAGCAGTTGGCCGCATAATTACTTGGCTGCGGCGTACAGTTGATTGAATTTGATTTTCCAAAGCTTGAGTGCTGTTTTCCAGCTCGCTCACGTAGGAACTCAAAGAATCGCGCTGGCGTCGTGTATCAGCTAGTAGGGCTGAACGCTTGCTTTCTATGCTTTCAAGTTGTCTAACTCGATTTTCTTGAGCCTCTTTCAAGTCTTTTATTTGGCGTACAGTACGTTCTGATTGGATTTTTTTTACTTCTAACTCTTGCTTGAGGCTGCGCACCTGTGACACTAAACGGCGGTCATTTTCGATAATGAGCGATAAATAGTAGGTTTGATCGATAAAGTCAGTAAAACTTTCAGCTCCTAAAAGTACGACTAAGTAGCCTACATCGCCTTGGAGATAGATTTCTCTGAGCCTTTTACCTAAAACGTGCTGAGATTTTTTGTACTCTTGAGAGGCCGAATTTAAGCGCTTGGTTATACTCTGCAGGTTTTCTTCGGCAGTTTTAAGACTTAATTTAGCTTCTCGATAGGCTTCACGGCTGTACTGCAGATCTGCCTGGGCGTCGCTTAATTGGCGGGACAGATCCCGTTCTCTGTCATTGATAATATCTAAACGGCGACGCTGAGTTTCCAACTGGCTCTTTTTCTGACGCAGCTGCGTATTCGGATCTGCTTGCGCTTGTACTTGTGAAGCTGAAATAAGCAGCAATGTAAGTGCTGTCAACAACAGACCTATTTGAAGCAGCTTAATTCTGCGGCCCATATACGTACACATCTCCTTGAATTACGCTCTTAAATAGCGGTTAACGGAAATAAAACTTCCCAGAGCACCAACTAAGCACCCCATAGTAATTAAACCGATATTCAGATATGGCATAATTGAGCCGGGTGCTAAAATAGGTAGGAATGAGATGCTCTTCTGCAGCTGAGGTACTACTATTCTGTAGGATACGTCGATTAAAACTGAAGCTGTAGCTGCTCCGATTGCTCCCTGAGTTACACCTTCGAGAATGAAAGGCCAGCGAATAAACCAGTCTGCCGCTCCCACCAGCTGCATAATGTCAATTTCTTTGCGCCGAGCAAAGACAGTCAGTCGTATAGTATTGCTGATGATGAGCAAACTAGAAGCAAAAAGCATAACTAAAATAATGATGCCTACCAGCCGTATAATATGGTTTAGCTTCATTAACTTTTGAGCTTCTTCTCGCCCGTAATCGACAGTGGCTACATTGTCTATTTGGGACAACTTGTGAGCCACTGGTTCCAGGAACGACGGATCGTCGACCGGAATTTCAAAGGCGTCCGGAAGCGGGTTGCTGTCTAGGTCGTCTAAGTCGAGTTTCGCATTGAGACGCTTGCGCAGCTTTTTAAATGCTTCATCTTTGGGTACAAAATTTACTTTCACTACATGGCCTATATCGTAAGCTGAGGCTTTAAAGCTGTTGATTTGACTTTCCTCAAAATTTTGGCTCATATAGACTTTTATTTGCATTTCTCCGGCCAGCTCGTCAGCCAGCGACTCTAGATTAGCAATAATAATGACAAAGAATCCCAAAATAAGCGCTAAGATCATCACAGTCGAAATTGAAGCTATGCTCATCATGGGATTGTGGCGCATATTAGTGAGCACTTCCCTAAGGAAGCACTCCACATAGTAACCTCCTGAAGGACCGCGTCTCTTTTTAGGCGGCAAGTCCTCTTCGTCGAGAACTTCATCGACGGTAGTCACTTTAGTCTGGCGCCGGGAAGAGACCCTCTCCACGACAGGAATATTTCTGACGATAACTTTTTCTTCGTTATCGTCAGCTTCAGATGGCGTTTCGGATATTTTCTCGGGAACACTTTCAATTACCAGTTCAGGAGAAGCTGACTGAAGCTCCGATTCGTTTTGATCGTTTTTTTTCCCTAATTCTGCTTCTTTAAGCGAGCTTTTTGAAGGGCTGTCTGGCTTATTTCCAGGCCTTTTTTCGGCACTTTTTTTTCTTTTGCCGTTTTCTTTGTTATCATTGGCGTTTGTGGAACTTTTGCCAATCCGGCTGCCACTGGGGTCGAGCTTCATTTGTTGCAACTGGGGAGAAATATCAATGAATCCGGATTTTGGTGGAGTCTTCATAATCCAAAACCTCCGGCTGCCATGCTTTCTTTGTTTAGTTCAGTAGTAAAGTACATGCCTCTGGACAGATCTTGAGCCACTTCTCCGTGCTGCATAACTACGACTCGCTTCTGCATGACATCGACCATTTGCTGATTATGGGTGGCTACAATAACTGTGGTGCCTCGGGCGTTTACTTTAGATAAAATTTGCATAATGTCCCAGGATGAATCCGGATCGAGGTTACCTGTAGGCTCGTCAGCCAGCAGAATAACGGGATCGTTAATTAAAGCTCTGGCTATGGCAACGCGCTGTTGTTCTCCTCCCGAGAGCTGACTAGGCAGACGATCGGCTTTTTCCCGCAAATTTACTAACGTAAGAGCTTTAGTGACTTTGCGGGGAATAACATATCGACTGGCTCCGGTAACCTGCATGGCGTAAGCTACATTTTCAAAGACGGTTTTATGGCCCAATAGACGGAAATCTTGAAAAATGACTCCTATACGTCGGCGCAAATAGGGAATTTGCGAGCGTTTCATGTCACTGATTTCCGCGCCGTCGACATAAACAAGTCCCATGGTAGGATCGTTTTCTCGGTAGATTAGCTTCATTAAGCTAGATTTGCCGGAGCCAGTTTGACCGACTAGAAAGACGAATTCACCGCGCTTAATAGAGAGATCGACACGGTTCAGAGCTCTTGTGCCGTTAGGATAAATTAAGCTTATGTTGTGCAGCTCAATAATAGGTTCTTCTGCTGTTGAGTTCATAATTACACAAGCCTTCTAAAATATTTTGAGGCAGATGGCCGACTTCAAGCTTGTAGGAAAAGTCGGCTGTCTGCTTTGTTTATGTAAACTGATGAAAATTAGCTAAGCGGCGTTGGCCGATTTGGCCTGTTCTGCTTTATGCTCTTTCCAAGCGTGTATAGCTACGGGAAGAACTGACAATATAATAATGCCTACCAAAGCTTTTTCCAAATGTTGCTGAACAAAAGGAATTTGCCCGAAGAAGTAGCCTACGCAGACCATACTTACCACCCAGGCTATGCCGCCTATGCAGTTGAAGGATATGAAGCGGGGATAATGCATATCGGCTACCCCGGCCACGGTAGGGGCAAAGGTGCGAACGAAAGGCATGAAGCGGGCCAAAATAATGGTTATTCCGCCGTATTTCTCATAGAAAGCTTTGGTTTTCAAAAGATGATCTTTGCGGAACCAACGGCTTTGCTCCCGCTCGTAGAGGGCTTGACCGGCTTTTTTGCCGATCATGTAGCCGACCGAGTCCCCCAGAATAGCCGCTAGACAAAGCCAAAAAACTACATGCCAAACATTTAGCAATTCAGGTTTTGTAGCGCAAACGAAGCCGCTTACTACCAAAAGTGAATCTCCGGGCAGAAAGAAACCTACCAAAAGTCCGGTTTCAGAGAAAATAATGATGAACAGGATAGTCAAGCCGCCCCAAGCGATAATTTCCTGTATTCCCTCTATAGATAAATAATGGAGCAGACTTTGTATAAATTCCATTTATATGCATTCCTATCTTTGTCGGATAATTGCACTGCGCAGATGAAGTTTTATCTGCTGTTGCCAAAGCCAGGGCCCCTGGTTCTGCAAAAGACCCATTTTGCCTGTTAACAATCATCAGTTCTGAGTGCATCATCTGGTCAGTCGTTCAGTTAGCAGATTAATCTGCTGAAGGTACACTTACTTTATCCGTCGATCATTTTCTTTTCTTTTTCAAACATATCGGTAATTTGCTGCCTGGCAGTTGAGCCTGAAGTGGCCGAACCGTCTAAGGAATCCAGTCCCAAAGAACTAAGCTTAATTTTAGTAGCGAATGTTTGATTATGAATTTCCGCTGCTAATTTTTCAGCAGTTTTATTGATGCTGCTTTCCAAATTTACCGCAGATGAAGAAAGAACATGTCCGTCTAAACCATACAGCTCGGCAGCCATCTTGTTGCCATGTAGAAAAATACGCATGGTTAAACCAGTATTAGTTACCTCAAAGCGCGGGGAGTTGCTGAGGATCTTGATAAGACGACGGCAGGCAGCAGAGCCATCTCCTTGGCAAGTTATAGGCACACTGATTTCCATATGACGTATGGAAGTTGGGGTGGATAAAATTAACTGCGCATAACTGTTGGCCGCTGTTTGAAAGTCGCCCTGAGCGTACGATAACTGAGCGACTCTGGCCAAAGCTATAGAGCGCACTAGGTTGGCGGCTTTGGGAAGAGTGGTCAGAGTCTTTTGATAATTTTTTAAGGCTGTCTCTCTGTTGCCGAATTGGTAAGCGATTTCCGCTTTATTAAGCAGCAAATACGGCTCTTCTACAGGGAGGTTGTCCGGAGCTGAGCGGATTACTTTATCAATAGCTTCTGCACAGATGCCAGGGCCTAAAATAGGAATGAGCAGCGGTTTGTAACATTCTGAGGCGCTGATCGATTGAGCATTATAGGGACGGAAGCTGCTGCCGATACGATTATTTGCAGTAATCAGAGCACGGAGACGAGAAGAAGAGCGCCACAATTCGTAGTTAATAGTAACTATTTTCCAACGTATGGGCAAACTTTTGAGCCAAGGAGTCCAGCTCAACTCTTCGCGCAAACATTCTCGCATGGTTTTTAAAGCAGCGTACCAAGTGAGTAAGTTACCGCCTTCTGCCTGATCAATATCTAAAGATGTACCCCCCTGACGGTCGGGACGGTTGACTAAACTTTGCAATCTGGTGCAGGCTTCCGGAATAAAACCAAGTTCCATGAGCAGAGTGCCGGTAGTCTGTAAGTTATCAGCCATAAACTGTTGATACAGGAAAGGACGCAGAGCTCTGGAGCGTTCGTAGGTCTTTTTTAAACAGCTTGCCGCATCAGCGAACTTGGCTTCGGAAATGTAAAGGTTAGTTAAATCGCTGAAGGGGTTAGTGTACGACTGATCGGTAAAAGGTACCTTAGAAGCCTCATTAAAATATTGTTCAGCTTCGTCGAAGCGCCCCATAGCCAAAGACGCCTCTCCGCAGTTGCGCAGTACGGTGGCATCAGGTGTTTTACCCCGAGCTTTAAGCTCATCAATTAAATTTTTAAAGGCGTTGTAAGAGGCCTGATAATTGCCGCACTCCGATTCCAGAGCACCTAAAGTATTCCAGGCAATATCTCTGGCAGCTATATTGCCGGAATTAAAGGCGTAGGAGATAACTTCACGAGCTTCGTCTTCTCGATCGAGTTTCATGAGCGGCCAGGCTTTATCTATAGCAAAATATTGAAAGCCGGGTAATCGAGAAATTTCATCGACAACTTTTATCTTTTCTTTGTAATCATCCATTTCGCCCAATATTTGGCTGAGCTCTATTTGAATGCCGATAATGAGAGACGGATCGATAGACCATTTTGAAGATTTGAGTTGTTTAAGTGTGCTCTTTTTCGCTATTTCCAGGTTATGGCGGGCACGGGGCAGATCACCTTCCGCACAGTAAAATACAACGCCTAGAATAGCGCGGCCCACCGGAGAGTTCTTGTCTTGTCTGATCTTTTCCTCAGCAAATTTTCGCCAAGCGATCATATTTTTTGTATCGTTGGCTATATGCAGAAGTTCTTGGCCGCCGATGCGCTTTTTGCTTAAAGTTTCGAAAGTAGGAGGACTTTCTTCGCCCAAAGCTGGTGTGCAGACCATAGGCATAAATAGCAAGCTGACGGTTGCAATGAACAAAGTGAGTCTGATTCGATATTTATTTAAGCTAAGCGAAAACACCATTGGCACAAACCCATTCCTTTAGCTGCTTTCTTATTAACAATTTTATTTTCATAGCTAATGATCAATTCTATGATCATTAGCTATGAAAAGCTATTTCTTAAGAGTTGAACGACAAAGTGCTTCCAGTGGCGCTTTGCAGCATTCTCTTATGACTTTTATCGGATCTTCTACACCTGCTGCTAATTCTAAACGATGAGCAAAAACATATGGCAAAAGGTAAGACAGATCTTCGGCTGTTACGTAGTCGCGAGCTCTTTTAAGAGCGCAAGCCTTAAGAGCTGGCAGCATTAGTACCAGACTGCGTGTGGATATACCTTGAGTAACATGAGGAGACTGGCGTACAGCGTTGGCCATATCAACTAGACACTGATTTATACGATCGTCAACATATATAAACTGATCGATGGCCTGGCGAGCGTCCAAAATAGCCGTTTTAGGCACCATAGGAAAGTCGTTGCCCGGAGGAGTGCGTCTTTCCTGAATAGAGCGCAGTACGTCAAGTTCAGATTCTCTGTCTATATTGTTCATGCGTATTTTGAAGAGGAAGCGGTCGTGCTGAGCTACCGGCAGAGGGTAGGTGCCGGCTTGGTCTCTGGGGTTTTGCGTGGCAATTACGAAGAATAATTTGCCCAGGTTATGAGAGACATTGTCTACAGTAACCTGCTTTTCTGCCATTGCTTCGAGCATAGCGGCCTGTACTTTAGGAGAGGTACGGTTAATT
The DNA here is from genome assembly GCA_051874695.1 of Candidatus Bruticola sp. Taxonomy (GTDB): domain Bacteria; phylum Vulcanimicrobiota; class Xenobia; order Xenobiales; family Xenobiaceae; genus Bruticola. The sequence continues at coordinate 44,676 of JBJEGC010000025.1, read as the reverse complement.
TCATCGGCCAGAACCACATGAGCAAAGATGGGACCGGGACGGAAAGTAAAACTGCCGTTTTCTGGTTCAAAGACAGTCATACCGGTAATATCGGAAGGAAGCAGGTCGGGAGTAAACTGGATACGCCTGAACATATTGATCGGAGGTTCCGGATTATCATTGTATATAGAATCTCCTAGGGCTTTAGCCAGAGTTGTTTTTCCCGAACCGGGGAAGTCTTCCAGAAGTACGTGGCCGTCGGCTAAAATCGCTATTAAAATAAGTTCGATTACGCGATCACGTCCGCGAACAGCTCTTTTTAAGCGTGATTCCATAGTAAGGAGCAGGTTGTAAGCCTTATCTAAACGAGCTGCTTTATTGGCTTGCGAAGTTCTGTCCAAGATAGGTTCCTCCGTCTGAAATAGACATCATTAGTGTTAAAGTTTTTTCTAGCGCACAAACAGCCAGGCAAAAGGATTGACGATTCCCAGCATTCTCCGCCACCAGGGAGCACAAGAGGACAGCTCAGACTTAAAGGCAGAGTAGCTGGCCGCACACTCTGCTGTCGTCGGTATGGCGGTGCGGGAAGTAAAGCCAGTTTCTGGGCTTTCACCCAAGTTGCAGCGTATATGCCCTTGAGTAAGCGTTTGCAAAGTAGGTACCTGAGGTGCTAAGCGTTCGGCAAACTCTTCACGAGTTTCTCCGTAGCGACGGCGCAGACCGATTTCCGCTAAAGAAACCAGAGCTGCTTTGTAGGTACAGTCTGCACGTTTAGAGCCTGAACTCAAATGGGCCATCAGGTGAATATAAATTTTATGAACCCAGGCTCCAATAAAAGCGACGACGGCCAAAATCAGCATGAGCCAACCAAAAGCTTTTACTAAAGAACGCATCTGCATTTGCATATCCGCAGGTTGTTGGCGTATGTCATCTTCATTTTGCGATTTTTCTCTGGCCATTTCGCCGAACATTTTCTGAAGGTCGGCATCGGGTGGCTCAGGAGGAGTTACATTGGAGCGTTCCGGAGAGACATCGATGGGGTACCAGCCTAAACCTTGGACATATACTTCACACCAAGAGTGGCCGTTATTGTTCATAATGAGTAATGACGAACCGCCGTAAGTATTTCTGGCATCGATCGCATAACCTTCGGCTACGCGCGCCGGAATACCTATGGAGCGGCACAAGTAGGCCAAAGCGTTAGCATTGTGTACGCAGTAACCTACACGATCGCCAAATAAATACTTAGAAACAACGTCGTCATTGTCGGTTATTCTGACCCTAGTATCGTAAGTACTATTTTTATCAAGCCACAGCTTTAAAGCATATACTTTGGCCATAGGTAAGTCTTTAAAGGACTCCGGAATATCATTTTGGATATTTAGAGCCAGCTCTCTGTATCGCTTGTCGTCGGGCAGTTTGGTGTAATATTCAATATCAGTTTTAGACCAGCGCGGATTATTCAGCTTGGCCTGCATGAGCGTTTCCAGCTTGCCAGAGAAAGAGCGAGACAAAACGGAATAAGCCCCTATGAATTGGCTGCTGTTAGGATTAGGAGCCGCCTGCATGAGCAAAGGATTTAGTAATCCGAAGGGTTGGTTATGTTCGGCAATGAGGTTAATATTAGTGGAAACTGCCTTAGTTTGTTCTACACTCACTTGAGGAGGGGTAAGAGGATTTGCCGAATTGACCTGAGGAAAGGCTGAAGCTATGTCGTGGTCGTAGCGCCCGGAAATGTCAGCTACCAACTTCCTGCCGTTAAAGAAACTCTTGGCATCTTGGCGGAAATAGTAATATCCTTCGGGTGGGGTGTAGTCATCGTTAAATACAACCACGGCCACAGGTTTAGGTTTGGAATTGCTTGAAGAATTGTTCTTGTCATCGTTTTTGTCGTTATTATTGCTGTTTTTATCGTTATTCTGATCTTGGTCGTTGCCGTTCGAATCGTTTTGGTTGCCGCTGTTGTTTTGATTTTGTTGGTTCTGCTGATCGTTTTGATTTTTATCTTGGTTGTCTGAATTATTGGGCTGTTGATTATTATTTTGATCTTTATTGTCGGACTGTTTATCTCTACTGTCGTTTCCTCCCTGTTTCCCTTTTACTTCCTGCTGTTCGTCACCTTTAGCTTCTCCTGAGATTATCTGTTCCGGCAGGGGCTGGCGCAAATCTTTGAGGGGCAGAAATATACCTACTAAGGAAATTATTACTACCAAAATTGATAAATCTATGATAGTGCGCTTGGTGAAGCGTCCGACGATAAGAAATACCAAAGCGATAGCCAGTATTACGCCGGCAGCGATAAAAAATGGTACAGGGCTCCAGCCTCTTGACCAAAGAGGATCGACAAAAAAGTAGGGGCGGCTGATGAATCCGTCTCGGTGAGCTGAAAGGGGCAGCAGGGCGATATTGGCTACAATAATCAGTTCCACTGCCACAAACCAAGGGCGGCGCACACTGATAGCATGAATTGTCATAACCAACAGCGCGGAGTTTATAAACCAAACTAACCCTTGAGAGAATATGCTAGCCCTTTCTGGTGATAAAAATAAAGAAGATACAAAAGAACTGTTGATGGGAATTTCTGCTATCCATACTAGAGTACGATCCAATAACAGAGCCCCGAGAACAAAAACTGGTATGCGCAGGCGCGATGAGGAAAGTTTATATGAGAGCCAAAATCCGAGTATGCCTCCTAAAAAAGCTCCTATTACGCCTGTAGAAACAGATATAGTTGAAGCATTGAGCGCCAGAATAATACCCCACATTAAGCTGTTGAAGAAGCGCTCTAATAAGGTTCCCAAGCTCAAAAATTTTTTTCGGTTTGATACAAGCTCTTCCATGGAATCAGACCGCCTTTTCCTGAGCTTGCAAATAAGCGGCGGCATTATTGATGATTCGCCCTGTAGCCAGCTCACATAAAATTATGGGTGTGTCATTGCTCTGCAAAGCTTTAGCAGCTTCGGCAGGTCCTTTGAGTTTTTGCACCGTGGAATCGATATATATCCATTTAGCCCACTTGCCGTCTGCTTCGGCCTTCTGCTGGTTATAGTAGGACCCCATAAGCCAAGTGATAGTTAAATGGGTGGAGCGAGCCGCTTCCAGAGCCATTCCTACCCAAGGTCCGTAGGAAGAGGGTACAAAAACGAAACAGCTGTGATAGCCACGGTGGGAAGCTTCTTCCAAGAATTTTTTAAGGCCGCACAGCGGCTGCGATTCCGGGCAACCTGACAGGGCTAAAAAATCGAGAGCTTCGCTTATTTGGGAAGTAGTGCCACTGCACCCGTCAGCGCCGAAGAGCCAATTGTCTCCCAATATTTTTGATTCCAAAACAGCTCTGGCAAAAGAAGCGCTTCCTTCGTCGTCGGAACCGGAAACTAAATAGGCACAAGTGCGCGTTTGGGCGGTCAAAGCCCGTTCTGGCATACGCACTACCAGGCGTCGACTTCTGGCGTACACTTTCCATAGAATAGAACGTGAAGAGTCTCCGGGAACATATTGACGCATTTCGATTAAATCGCCCTGGGGAGAACCGTAAGGATCTGATATGTCTTCTCCGCCGGCCATGCTCATGGTAATATTGCTGCTATTGATGCGACAGGGATGGGGGTAAGCCTTGAATTTTACTGGTTTTTCACTGATCCAGGTAACGCTGGCCAGACCTAAAATATCTTCAACTCGAAATTGTCTGGAAATTGTTTCAGAGCTGTTGCGTTTCAGAGGTGTTACGTATTCAGTAATTTTGGAAAGTTCCTGTCTGCATTCGACCTCTATTCCTGCAGGATAGATCCACTTAGTGCTAACGTTGACAAAGGGAATGGGGAGAAAATCTAGCTCCAGACCTGAACGAGATTGCAGTCCTACCGATGTATTAAGATCGGGCAATCCCATTTCACAAACTTTTTTCCAACTGAAAGCCAGAAGTATGGCACCTGTGCTCACAGCCAGAATCATGATGATACCTACAACCATTAGAGCTACCGAAGCAGAGATCCAAACAATGTCATCTTGACCCAAGGCTATAAAGTAAAAAGTAAGCGCCAAGGCTGTTATATACACTAGGCCCATGGCATTGATGGGTATAAAGCCGCAAATTTTCTTTATGAAATTGAATGATTTAACACAATATCCCCGCAGAACCGTACGGAAGCTCTGTTTTGGGGAGGAACCTTCCAAAAAATGTTCTTGTGACGACTGTTCGGTCTGATTAGTCATTTCTTGCTCTTTCATCCTGCCCATTATAGCAAAGATCGCAGCTAAGGTTTGATCCTGAGCTAATAGAGTTAACTAAAACACGAGCTATTAAATATCGCAGCAGCCCAGCCTGTTTCCTTTGTATTTGTAAAAATTATGATTATATTCAAAAGTTTAAAAAAAACCGTAGATTTTAAGCATATATTGTAATATCCTAAGGAAATGCAGAGCGTTTCTAATATGTCTGTTCCTCTGGCTTGGAAAGCCATAGTTAAGCAAGTATTCGGCCTCGATACCGAGATACAGGCTGTTTATTTTTATGAGAGCAAAAAAAATCAGGTTTCCAAACTGAGGCTCCTGATTAATGGGGAAAGAAATGAAGTTATTGCCAAAAAATACGTATGGGGCGACATTGACAGCGAGATTGCTGTCATAAAGAAAGCCGATGGCCTAGAGTTAAATGTTCCTCAATTTTTGGCCCGCTTTTCTGATATAGCCTTTTTTACTCCTGTTCCTGGCAGGTTGCTTCACAATCCTCTGAGTGAAAAAGAGGCTTCTTTAATTGGTCGATGGCTGAGCAATTTCCATGAGAAAATGACTCCCAACAGAGCCAGAGGGACATTTTTGCGTGGCGATTGTACTTTGAAAAATTTTTCCTTCCATGAAGAGAGCAACAAAATATACGCTCTCGACTTCGAACAGGCTTATTTCGGTCCTTGTGAGGACGACCTAGCGGAACTGATTGTGAGTATGCTCTCCGGAGCTAAAGCAGATAATATCTGGCATTCACCTCATCTCCAGGCCGTTAACATTATGCTCCGGTTTTACAAGCGCAAGTTTAATGTCGGTTTCCTGTATGAAGAAATTATTCAGGGGCTGATTAATCGTATGGAATTCCGACGGGAATTTATGCCTGAAATTCAGGCTTTGGCCGTAGAGTTCAGCAAAAAAAAGCAGCAGCTCCTCGAACTTATTTCCGAAAATAACTAGACTGTCAAAAGCAAAATCTGGCGAACGGTCGTCTGCTGTAGTTGCCGGTTCGGCGTCCTGAAGCTCTCGGCCGTTTGGGTGCAAAAAACAAAGTAGGAGCTCTTCTTATTGTCTGGAACCGGCGAAATAAACAAACGATCGTGGGGGAATTTAGGCGAAGAAGTCGATAATTTTGTGCTGTGGGAAAAACGTTACAGCATGAAGGGAAGGGGGCCTAAGCAGCCCGAGCCTTTTGTGGTGGAGAGTGCTCAGTTTATGCCTGCAGGACGAATTCTCGATGTAGCCTGCGGAGAGGGGCGCCATGCTTTGTATTTGGCTCAAGTTTCGTCTGAGTTTAAAGTTCTAGGACTTGACCGCTCTCCTACTGCCATAAAATCGGCTCAACTAAGAGCTGCTCAGCTCAATATACCGGCGGAATTTGCCGTCCGCGATTTGGAAAAAGAATTTTTGCCTAACGAGTTATATAGCGCTATTGTTGTTACCCGATATTGGCAGCCCAATCTGTGTCCGTTGCTGGTGCGCCATTTGTTGCCGGGTGGTTTGCTAATATATGAAACTTACACTTTAGAATATCTGCGTTATGGGGACCGAACTCGGCGCCATCTTTTAAAGTCGGGGCAATTGAGAGAAACTTTTGAAAATTTAGGTCTGCGCATCGATTATTATGCTGAGGTAGACCGTCCGGAAACCAGAGAGTATTCCGCTCGTCTTCGTGCCGTAAAAGTATAATCAGGTGTTTTTGGGGAAGGTAACTGCGTAAAGAATGCGGAAATACCCCTAAAAACTGTCTTATAGGCAGTTTTCTCTACTATTCAGTGTGAATTGACCACTTAGTGTGATGTACATTTTATAAATTTTTCTATTGCCCAAATTTTGTACTAAGCATTTCCAGTATCTGTAAATCAAGATAAGTTAGGCAGGTATTAAAATATATGCGTAATAGTTTTGCGGCGCTCTTCAAGAAGCATCTATCCCCCCGATATAGTAAAAAAAACTTGATTTTTGCAGTACTGGTGGTATTGCTGGCAAGTTTGTTGAGTGCCTGCAGCACAAGTAAAGGCATTATCAACAATTATATCGCTCCCAGTCTGATTTTACCTCAAGGCAAAGCGCATAAACTAGAAGTTATTCACAGCTCTCCTTCCGGAGAACTCACTTTGCCGGAACAATTTTCCGTTTTTACCATAGTTTTCAACCAACCTATGGTAAACTTGGGCACACGTGAAGTTGCAATCGAGGGATTAAAAATTGAGCCTGAACTGCATGGTGAATGGGCGTGGAGAGGAACAGCCTGCCTTACTTTTACTCCCAAAGAGGCTCTGCAGATTTCTCATCAGTACAAAGTGACCGTTCCTGCCGGTTTGACCGCTATAACTGGCCAGAAGCTGGCCGCTCCTTATACTCTGAATTTTGTTACACCGCGTTCGTCCGTTATTTATTCTTCTCCAGAAGACGGTCGAGCCGACATATCTGAAAGCAAGCCAATTATGCTCGTTTTTAACCAGCCGGTAACTAACGAGAAGGCTTTATCCAGTTTAAAACTGAGCTCCGATTTGGGAGAGGCTGCCTGTAGCGTTAAAACGGCTTCGGAGGAAGAGCTGTTCTCCTTTATTAAAGGATTAAAAGAGTTCTGTGTCGGCGGCTATATGGATATGAATGGTCTGAATGTCAAGCTTGACGACATCCAGGCCACCCAACTGGTAATTATGACTCCCCAAGCCAAGCTTAAGTTGGGAACCAAGTATACGGTTTGCGTACCAGAAAATTTCAAAGCCGATGAATCGGCTCAACTGGGCTCAGTGGCCGATTATAAAATTTCTTTCACCACTCACGATATTTTTAGCTTAAAATCGGTAACCGGTCTTGGAAACAACCGTCCCGACGAATCTATAATTTTTTCCTTTACAAGTCCGGTACGTACCTCCGATCTGGCCGCCAATATTTCTTTTGAGCCCAGTTTGACTATTCCGAAGAGTTGCCTTGAAGACAATTATGTCAGCAAAGAAATAAATTTAGATTTACCTTTGGCGGCTAGAACTACTTATAAAATTAAAATAAGTCCCAAGCTTCAGGACAATTTCGGTAGCTTTATTTCTAACAGCGAAGATATTACTTACACCACAACCGATTATACTCCCAGTCTGCTGCTGAGCAGCGGTCCGGTAGTGGCTGATACTAAGGCTCAAAAGGGCACCATCAACATTTCCAGCATCAACCTGGATTCTGTTTTAGTAGAAGGCAAGGTCGTATCTTTATCCGATATGGCTGAAATGCTGAACAATTATTTCTTAACCGGAAGTGAAGATAACTTCTCGCTGTCAAGCGGTTTCGATTTCAGCCAGGAATTCAAACTTAACAACAAGTTAAATAGTTACACTGACAGTACCTTCGACTGCAAACCTTTTCTCAACGGCAAAGAACACGGTTTACTGTTCGTCCGTTTTGCTTACAAATTGGGTGATGGTTCGAACGACTACCGCAGTCTGTTCATTCAATTTACCGATTTATGTTTGACTGCCAAGTTTTCTGCCTCCAACAATTTCTTGTGGGTGACCGGTTTGGACAGTGGCAAGCCTGTGGCCAACGTCAAAGTTGATTTGCACAACAACAAGGGGGAACTGGTGGCTTCCGCCGTTACCAATAAAGACGGTTTGGCCAAACTTCCTGGTTGGTCTTCTTACAGTAAAGTTGACGATCGCGACAGTCAATTTATGATAGCTTCTTTAGGGGAAGATCGGGCTTTTGTACACTCTCGCGGTTACTATTCTTTGTTTGGCTCCAAGAGTAACATTTACAGTTTCAGTCCTTGCAGTAGCGAAGACATTTTATCAAGTGTCATTACCGATAAAGGCATATACAAAGCTGGTGAAGATCTGAAATTTAAAATATTGGTGCGCTCTAATAAGGGATCGCGTTTGGCTGTTCCTCAATATATCAAAAAATTAGAGTACACCGTAAGAGACAGCAACGACAGTGCTTTAGCTACCGGAACTTTGTCTTTAAGTAGTATGGGCAGTGCGGATGCCTCTGTCCGCCTTCCGGATGAGGTCGCTCCCGGTTATGGCAGTATTAATTTTACTATTCCCAAGCAAGTTGCTGAACGATATGGTTTAAATGAAGATGTTGCTTGGAAGTCGTACCGTATAGAAGATTACAAACCGGCTCAGTCGGAAACTAAGGTCGTTTCCAATCAAAAAGTATTGGTAGCTGGCGAAAAGCTGAAAGCCTATATTGAAGGGCGTTTCCTTTTCGGTGCTCCTATGGTGAACGATGAATTCCGCTATAGTTCTAATGTTGATAAACTTACTTACGGGAACGACAACTACCCTGAATATGTTTTTGGTAGCAACGTTTGGAATGGTGAAGACAGTGAAAGCAATTTGTCTTTGTCCTCAGGTAGCGGCAATTTGGACAGCAACGGACGCTCCTTAATCGAAGTACCTACTGAAGGCATCAAATATGAGTCTCCCGCTAAACTAACAGTTGACGCTTCTGTTGTTTCCTCCGGCGGCAAAGAGGTGTCCGATTCTTTCGACATTCCCGTTTGGCCTCTGGAAAATATTGTCGGTTTATATACCGACGACTTCCTAATTCAGCAGAAACAGAATTTTACTGGTAAGTTTATCGTTATAAATCAAGATGGTAAGGCTGTTAAAGGGGTGCCGGTAACATTTGAATTTATCTGCCGGCAGTGGAATTCAGTCTACAAAGCCGGTACCGGCGGAGCTTACAGTTGGGTAAGTGAGCCCAAAGACACTTCCGAAGGTACTAAGACCGTTCGCAGTCAAAACGGAGAGGCTGAGTTTAGTTTTGTACCTCAGAATTCCGGAACTTACATTGTGCGCGCTCACATAAGCGGTAAGAACGGCAAGCGCAGTTCCTCCGAAATTGAATTGTGGTGCTCCGGTTCCGATTACTCCGCTTGGGAACGCAATAACGATGATGAAATATTGCTGAACTGCAACAAGAAGTCTTATACTCCCGGTGAAACGGCTAAAATTCTCGTTCAGTCTCCTTTTGAAGAGGCTAGTGCTTTGATCACGGTGGAATCCGACACGGTTTTGGACAGTCGAGTCTGCACTTTGCGCGGATCTTCTCCGGTTGTCGACATACCCGTCAAAGATTTTTATGCTCCAAACGTATACGTTTCAGTTTTGATGGTCAAAGGCAGAGAAGGCCGAGTTAATCTCAGCAAAGACGGACTTGATTTAAGTAAACCGGTTTACAAGTTCGGCTATGCGGAACTTAAAGTAGACAATCCCCAAACTAAGCTTAAAGTTGAAGTAGCTTCCGATTTGCCCAAATATAAACCGGGTCAGAGTGCTTCAATCGACATAAAACTTACAGACAGTTTAGGTCGACCTGTTTCTGGAGAAGTCTGTTTATGGGTCGTCGATGAAGGCGTTCTCAACTTGATCGATTACGAAATGCCCAACTATACCAACAGCTTCTACAGCCAACGCTGGTTGAATGTAAATACTTCGGAAAGCTGTGCCGATATAATCGGGTTGCGCTCTTACGGTTCTAAAGGAGCCAATCAAGGAGGAGGCGGAGGCAGTTCTGATGGTAATGTGCGTGAAGACTTTACTCCGACTATTTTGTGGAAGCCGGCTGTAAAAATAAACAATACCGGTCACACTTCAGTGCGTTTTAAAGCTCCCGATGGGTTGACCCGTTACCGTATTATGGCTGCTGCCTGCGATCAGTCGGCATGTTTCGGTCAGGGTGAAGCTTCTTTCGAAGTCAGCAAAAACTTAGCGCTGCTTCCCTCTATAATCCCTTACGCCCGTAGCGGCGACTCTTTCCAAATAGGCATTTTAGCCCGCAATAACACCGATAAATCGTCGTCTGTTGTCGTAGAAGCTGACGGCGGAAATTTGAGTTTAGCTAATACTTCTGCTAATGCTGTTCTTAAACCGGGTGAAGAAAAGCTGATGCTTTTTGACGCTTCTGCATCTGTTTGCGGCAAGTTCCCCATAATATTTAAGGGGCATATGGGAGCTGACAGCGATATTTGCAAATATACTTTAGAAGTTATTGCTGATGAAAAGAGCAGTATAGCGGCTGTTTCCGGCAGTTTTGATACGGCTGAAGCTGGGGAATCGATAAAAGTACCCGGCGGGGCCAAAAGCGGTAGTGCCATCTTGGAAATGTCCGTTTCCAATAACTTAGCCGGTATGCTCAACGGAATAGTAGCTGAACTGTGGGGCGAAAATAACGGCAACGCTGAAGACAATATCGACGGTATTCTGATGCGCATGCAACTGCTCTTAGAGGCCGATCGCTTAGGTTTGAACATGCCTAAAAATTTAGCGTCTTCGGAACAGCGCGAAGCTGCTCTCAAAACCTATGCCGTTAAATTAAAGCAATTCAGGGCCAGTCAGGGTGGTTTCTCGGCTTGGAAAAATATGCGCATTGGCAATATTGGCTACTCGGCTCAGGTCTTGCGTATTCTTCACGAGCTTAAAGAAAAAGGTTGGCTCAACGACAATATAAGCTATCTGTATTACGATGTCTTGGAATATGCTAAGCTCAAGGTTAGTGAAAGCGTTCTCCGCTTGAAAGACATAAAAAATACTGAAGAGAGCAGCAAACTGGCTTATCTCTTTGCCACACTTTGTAGTATAGGTCAGGGACAAGACTCCACATTAGTTGTCTTATATAGAGCTAGACAAAGCTTCTCTCTGCAGGGGCGCGCTTACATTCTTGTAGCTGCTTCTGAGTTAAAAAACAACGATATAGTCAGTTCTATGCGCCAAGAAATAAACAACTTGCTCAAAGTTGAGGAGCGCCAGGCTTGGTTTGAAGAGAAGAATGGGGACGACTTGGCCGACTTATCCGTACGGATTGCCGACAATGCGGCCGCTCTGTCTTCGATGCTTCACAGCGGCGGATTTACTATGGCTCCGAAAGTTTTCTCTTGGCTGTCGGCCAACAGAGTTATGGGCCATTGGGGAACGAGCTGCGCCGACTTTGGAGTAGTTGAGGCTTTGGCCGCTTATGCTGATATAGAGAGTGTTCCTTACAGCGATGTGAAAGTAAAAGTTCGTTCCGGAGGTAAAAAACTTCTGGAAGGTACTCTTAAGTCTCCCGAATCCAACTGCTTGTTTGCATCTAATTCTATAGCTTCTATCGGTCAGGAGGTAAACGTTAATATAAGTAAGGACGGACCCGGCAAAGTATATTACGATATGCTTTTGCGCTACACTCCGGCCAAGCCTCTGGCTGCTTTAGATAACGGTTTCTACTTGTTCCAAAGCTGCAGTCCACTTGACGATCCGGATCGTCCCATTCCTTTCTCCGACTTAAAGTTTGGCCAAGTTTACAGGATGAGTGTTAGCGTCATATCTCCGGTTAACAGAGATCAGGTTGTAGTTAATGTTCCGATACCGGCCGGATTAGAATTGGTCAATACCGATTTTGATACGGAGAGCAACATTTATGCTGACCTTCTCAACCGGGTCAATCCTGACAAATGCTACGGAACTTTTACCAATGCCGAATTTTACTCCGATCATGTAAATATATGGGCTCAGGGACTGCAGGCTGGAGAACATACTTACAGCTTCTTGGTCAGAGCCTCGGCTTGCGGTCATTATCGCGTGCCGGGAGCTAAAGTTTACCAAAAAGAGCGTCCCGAAGTGTTCGGAAGCACCGCTGAATCGAGGATGAAGATTGGCTTCTGAGCAAAACGAGCAAGTTAGTTTCTTCCGATCTGCCGTTTGGAGTACATACAGACGGCAGATGTGGAAGGGGCTGTTCCTTTTGTTTATCGTTTCTGGGCTGGTGCTGGTTTTGTTTATACTGATGCCCTGGCCTCAGTCTTATTCTTTAGTTACTTCAAAGAACTCGACTCTTATTTACGATCGCAGCGGTCGTCTTCTCCGTGAAGTCTATTTCTCAGGAGGAGTCAGCGGCCGTTGGATCGCTTTAGAAAAGGTGCCTTTGTGGGTGCGTGAGGCAGTACTTACGGCTGAGGATCGGCATTTCTATTATCATCCGGGAGTCGATCCTTTAGCCGTGGGGCGCAGTGCATTCTCTAATTTAAAAGCTGGCCGAGTCATTATGGGTGGCTCTACTATCAGCGAACAGCTTACCCGCATGTTAATGCCGACACGTCCGCGCAATTTTAAAACTAAATGCATCGAGTTGCTGTACTCTCTGCGTCTTTCGCTGCATTTTAGCAAAGACAAAATACTTGAAGCTTACTTAAATAGGGCCTATTTTGGCGATCAGGTTTACGGTATTGAAGCCGCGTCTCAGCGTTACTTTAATCGCTCTGTCCAAACTTTATCTCCAGCTCAGGGGGCTTTTTTGGCCGTTTTGTTGCGATCTCCTAAGGAATTTTCCGTCAGCAGCGGTTTTGCAACTGCGCTCAAGTTGCAGCGCAGTTTACTTCACGATATGAAAAAGCGCGGAGTTTTAAGCGAGTCCGATCTGCAGTCGTCTTTAGCCGAAAAAATAGAGCTTTCTCCTTTTAGTGAGCGCTTTGCTGCTCCTCATTTTTGCGATTATGTGGTATCTCAGCTGTCTGAAGAAAAGCTGCGTCGCTTAACTCGCCTAGATACTTCTCTCGATTTAGATATACAGCAATACGCTGAGCGGGTGTTGAACCATCACTTGGGATACTTATCCACTAGTAATGTCAGTAATGGCAGTGTTGTGGTTTTAGATGTATCTAATGGTGAAATTTTAGCTATGGTCGGCTCTAGAAATTATTTTGAGAGTTCTGCAGGTCAAAATAACGGGTGCTTGACCAGACGCCAGCCCGGCTCTTCTTTGAAACCTTTTACTTACGCTGCTTCTTTACAGCGTGGGTTTACGGCCGCTTCTATTTTGCCTGATGTACCTTATCTTGATTCTTTGCTTAACGATTCTTTTGTGCCGGAAAACTACGATCGCCTTTTTCATGGACCGGTGCGTTTGCGGCGCGCTTTAGCTTGCTCTTACAATGTGCCCGCCGTTTATGTACTGCAGAAAATAGGCATCAATTCTCTTTTAAACTTGCTACATCAGGTCGGTTTGACTGAATTGAATAAAAGTGCTTCCTATTATGGTTTAGGCCTTACTTTGGGAGGCGGCGAAGTCAGTCTTCTCAATTTGACTAATGCTTATCGCACTTTGGCCCAAGGAGGCTTTTATTCGCCTGTAACTGTCTATGAAACTAGCCGTCACTACAATGGCAGCCAAAGTAAAGCGGCAGATGATAATTTGAAAAAATACGATAAGAAGCAGGTTCTGCCTGCGGGTGTCTGTGCCGTTATTACCGATATTTTGGCTGATAATTCGGCTCGGGCCGAGGCCTTTGGCATGCGCGGCTTTTTGCATATGCCTTTTTATTGTGCCGTTAAAACAGGTACTTCTAAAGACTATCGTGACAATTGGTGTGTTGGCTACAACGGACGTTTCGTAGTAGGAGTTTGGATCGGCAATTTTGATGCTTCTCCCATGCATGGCGTTTCTGGAGCCACCGGAGCAGCCCCAATTTTCCGCGATGTTATGAAATATGTGAATTATCGCTCACAAAAAAGCTCAGCTTCCTCTATCAGTTTAAGCTCCGGTCGTTCAGTTGATTACACAAATTCAGTGACAGATACTTGGAGCCATTACCAAGAATTAAAAGAACTAAAAAAGGAGCGGGTTTGTGCCGATTCGGGAGAAAAAACTGGTCCTTACTGTTTCCGAACTGTAGAAGAGTATTTTCTGCCTGGCAGTGTTCCCCAGGAAACATGTCGAGTACACAAACTTTACTGTTTCGACAAGAAGACCGGTCTGCCAGTCTGTCCATTAAATTATGCTCCCTCTGCTTATTACACCAAAGTTGTTTCAGTTTATCCTCATATTTATCAAGCTTGGATGAGGGAAAATCATTTGGAACTTCCTCCAGAGTGGGCTCAATACAGAGATAAAAATACAAAAAATTCGCTTCCTCAAAGGAATGCGACTCAGCATGTTTTACCTAAAGAACTTCCCAAGTATACTATTATTTATCCGGAGGACGGAGCTGTTTTTCATATAGATCCTTTTTTGCGCCGTAATTATCAAAAAGTTAATTTTAAGGCGTTAGGAGGGAGTGGTTCAGAAGAATTAGTTTGGAAAATAGATGGCAAATTCTGGCAGATTAGTTCTGCTCCCCATGTGGTTGGCTGGCCTCTGCAGGAGGGAGTCCACAAAGTGAGTTTGCACAAAAGCAAGCATAGCCAGGCCTGTCATACTATAACTGTTGTGGTAGAAAAGTAAAACAGAGCGGTCTCCCTGATCCGCTCCTTTGGGGGAAATAGCTCAGTCTATTTTGTACCATTTCTGCAGAGGGTGATCCCAGCGCACCAGTTTGGTACCGGTCGGTTCCGGTTCCATCTCTGCTTCGCCGCGGCGGAAGCGCGGAGATCTGTCTGGCCCGCTGAACGGATGCTTCACCTCTCTTATAATAGCGTTAAGCACATTCGGTTTGGAAGTTAGACGCAAATCTCTGACCCAGCGACCGTCGCTGTAACCGCTGTTGTAGGAGTGCAGTGGTTTATCAGACCAAATATAATGATCCGGCGTCATCGGATCTTCAATAAGGCGGCAGTCTTTGCGCAAGCAGGTAAATTCTGTACCGTTCCAGCGCAGTACTCTGAAGCTGCTTATTTGTACTCCAATGGGAGTTTCACCTAAAACTACAAGAATGTTGCCATCTTTATCCGGATCGATTACGTATTTTATCTCGTAATTTAAATTATCTACTTTACCGAAAATTAGAGCATTTTCCATAATTATTTGGGGATCTAGGCGGCGGAAAGCTTGTCCGGAAGCATACTTAGCCCTAGGTCCGGCCCAAATGACCTCGTCGTTTTCATCAAAAAAAACCAACTGTCCTAAATAGCCATTTTGAGAATGATTGTAGGCTACCAGGGCTATACTTTCCGGCTTTTTATCGTTATGGATATCAAAGGAGAATTTTTGATAAGGGTGAGTTTGCTCATCAGGAGCGCCGATAAGAGGATTTGAGTAGGGAGCAGCTTCCGAATTAAAGCTTAAAGACAAACAAAGACCTGTAGCCAGGATAGTGCCGACTAAAATGAGGCGATTATGTTTTTTCAAAGTTATTACCTCCGCTGATTAGCAGCTAATGGGTCGAGTTAAACTTTGAACCCATTATATCAGTATAAGCAAAGTGCCTTCTGTTTGATATACTATGTCAGACATCGCGTTTCTCTTAAGTAATCAGTAAAAACTTGTTTTAGTTTATTTTATAATTTGTCGGTAAAGTAAGTCGACTGTAAAAATATGAATTATATACGTGTATATTTGGTATAAAAACGTCTCATGTGAATTTATTTAAGCTTATTTTTTAGCCTTTTTTAGTAAAAATAAAGGATAAAGGCACCTATAAAAGGAAAGGTTGGTGTCTGCATCAGTTTTACCGTTGAGGAGATTTTATGGCCAAGAATCATACGGCTTTTGTTTGTCAGGAATGTGGAGCTAAGTTTCTGCGCTGGCAAGGGCAGTGCAGTGAATGTGGCGCTTGGAATACTTTAGAAGAAGAAAAAGTTCTGCCTGATAAACGCAAATCTATGGGTATGGCTCTCAACTTAGCTGGGCAGAATGAGCCGGTCTGTTTAAGCAGAGTCTCTGCTGAAGAAGATCCCCGGTTTTCCACCGGTATTACTGAACTAGATCAAGTTTTAGGTGGAGGCTTAGTGCGCGGATCTGTGGTTCTGTTGGGAGGCCCTCCCGGAATAGGCAAATCTACTCTTTTATTGCAGGCAGCCAGTAATGCTGGTACCACTGAATGTCCGGTTTTATATGTAAGTGGTGAAGAGTCGCCTCGCCAAATAAAGCTCAGGGCTCAGCGTCTGGGGGTACATACCGGTAATATTACTGTTTATGCCGAGACATCTTTGGAAGCAGCCGAAAATTTATTGTCAAAGCTAACTCCTCGTTTAGTCATAATAGATTCTATTCAAACTATGTTTCGCAGCGATCTCGATTCGGCTCCCGGCAGTGTTACTCAAGTCAGAGAATGTGCTGCTTCATTAATGCGTTTGGCTAAAAGTAGCGGTTCAGCCATTATTTTGGTTGGTCACGTTACTAAA
This sequence comes from Candidatus Bruticola sp., assembly GCA_051874695.1. Classification (GTDB taxonomy): domain Bacteria; phylum Vulcanimicrobiota; class Xenobia; order Xenobiales; family Xenobiaceae; genus Bruticola. The sequence continues at coordinate 28,438 of JBJEGC010000025.1, read as the reverse complement.
GGGGGGGAAATTGCCGGGCCGCGTGTTTTGGAACATTTGGTTGATACAGTTTTAAGTTTTGAAAGTTATGGCCTACACAATATAAGAGCTTTGCGAGCAGTAAAAAATCGTTTCGGTAACACTCAGGAAACCGGCTTCTTTGCTATGGAAGCTGAAGGGCTGCAATCGATCCCTGATGCTTCTTCATTTTTCTTGGCTCAGAGGGCTCAAAATATTACAGGATCGCTTATTTTCCCTTCGTTGGAGGGTACGCGTCCGGTTCTGGTAGAGGTTCAGGCTCTGGTATCGGACAGCTACGCGGCCCAATTGGGAGTGCCGCCAACTCGTCGATCGGTAGGCATAGATATGAACCGTTTAGGGCTGTTGCTGGCGGTTTTGCAGAAACGCCGTCCCCAGTTGGGGTTAAGCAAGTGCGATATTTATATCAATGTCGCTGGCGGCATGCGTCTTAACGAGCCTGCTCTCGATTTACCTTTGCTATTGGCCATCGCTTCAAGCCGAGCTAATTTAGTAATTCCAGCCGATTGGGCCGCTTTAGGAGAAGTTGGCTTGGGGGGTGAAGTCCGTGCTGTTAGCGGTTTAGAACTAAGATTGAATGAATTGTGCAAAATGGGCTTTCGCTGCTGTCTGGTGCCCTCACGCTCACTTAATTTAAAAGATCGCCGTTTTAAAATTAATGACGTTGGTCATTTGCCCAAAAATATCGGCTCTCGTCCGCGTGCGGAAACAATTATTGAACCTAACGAAGAAGATGTCATTGGCGAACTCACTTTAGGTGCTCCTCTGAGTGACGACGAGTTTGCCGCTTTAGAAAAGAATGCCGAAAAAAGTAAATTTGCGCAGCTGCGTCAGGTTTTCCAAATGAGATCCGCTGCAGAGCTTCCTTCTCCGGTTGCTGAGCGGAAGCTAGACTCTGCTGAAAGGCGGGTCGAGGGTTCTATTTTTAATGTAGATAAAACAATTTTAGAAACTACAGAAATAAACTCTAAAAATGTAGATAATATTTGCGAAATGAATATTATTCCTGTAGATAATCTACAGCAAGCTCTTTATTTATTAGGTATAAAGAATAAATATAAAAACGAACACTACCAGAAAAAAGATAACATAACGCTCTAATTTTAAATGTAAGGAGTCTCCCTATATGAAAATATTGCATACCTCCGATTGGCATTTAGGCATAGAGTTCTATGAACAAGACCGCAGTTCAGAGTTTAAAAAGTTTCTGGATTGGCTTATTGATACTATTGAAAAAGAGCAGGTTGAAGTTCTCCTGATTGCCGGTGATGTCTTTGATACATACCATCCGTCCGCTGAAGCTATGAGGCTCTATTACGATTTTTTAGCCGCTCTACACAGTCGGGTTAGACAATGCAGTGTAGTTATTATTTCTGGCAATCATGATTCGGCTGCCAGCCTAAATTCTGCTAAAAATATTTTAGAGAGTTTCAATGTTCACATTGTTTCCGGTAAACCCGCCGATATAAGCGATGAAATAGTAATATTGAAAGATGATGGCGGACAGCCAAAATTGTTGGTCTGTGCCGTACCTTATCTGCGTCGGGGTGAGATAAGTTTTGACAGCCGAAATTTGAGCAGCGAAGAAGAAAATCAGAAATTCTGGTCGGCTTATGCTGAGCATTATGGGGAAGTGAAGAGGGTGGCCGAGGAAAAGCTATCCGAGCTGGCAGTCGATATACCTGTAATTTATATGGGGCACATGTTTGTAACAGGCTGTCAGTTAAGCGGCAAGGAGCGCCTTTTGCCCGTAGGCAACCTGGATGCCGTGCAAAATTTGGGTCTTGAAGAGAGCGCCGATTACATAGCTTTAGGTCATTTGCACATAGCCCAAGCGGTAGGTGGCCAAGAAAACTGCCGTTACAGCGGCTCTCCTCTTCATTTCAGCAAATCTGAAATTGATCGCCCTGAGGCCAAACAAGAGTCAATAGTTCGCTCCGGACAGTTCCCTAAATCTGTGATGGAACTTGAATTTACCGGAAAAAATGTTCAATTTAAAGAAATTGCCGTGCCCGTCTTCCGCGATATTGTCATTTTACGCAGCCACGATAAAGAAAATATCATTAGCAATTTAGAGCGTTTATTGGAAGAAGGAAACGAAAGCTGGGTGCTTATCGATTACAGCGGCCCATACGAGATAAATTCCACCTTTTACGATGAACTTAAGAAAAAAACAGTCGGCAGTCGAGTAAAAATTCTGAGTTTTCAAGATCAAGAATTCATTAAGAAACTGCAAGAACCCAACGTTTTGAAGAGCAACAAAGACTTTGAAGACATTAAGCCTGAGGAAGTGTTTGAATGTTTAATCAGTTGGAAGGCAGGCGGCGAGAGTGGGGAGCTCCAAAACTGGATGAAAGAGTGCTGCTTGGAGCTTTATTACGCGTTGGAACAAAAACAGAAATAGTCTGCTTTTTTATGGTCATGCTTTAGGTTTAAGGGGAGAGTGAATTATGAAGATACATAAACTGACTATTGAAAATATTAACTGCATAGTAGGTAAATGGGAAATAGATTTCGATAAATCCAATTTTGCCGGGCAGAATATTTTTGCCGTTACTGGTCCGGTTGGTTCCGGTAAGAGTACTGTACTGGACAGTATTTGTTTGGCTCTCTACGGAGAAACATCTCGCTGCGCTCCCAAAACCTTGTTCGGAACGGACAATGTAATTAATGTTAAGCAGAATGCAGGCCGAGCCGAGATAATGTTTACTATAGATGACATTACCTACATCAGTTCTTGGAGTCAGAGAAAAAACTGTTCTGCCAATATGTCTTTGAAAAAGAAGGATAAAGACAGCTCGGAATTCGTTCTGGAATCGGATAAAGTTAAAGAGACCAAAAGCAAAATAGAAAAAATTTTCGGCATGAAATTTAAGCAGTTTACGCAGGCTATTCTGCTGGCTCAGGGAGAATTTCGCCGTTTCTTTTCAGCTGATGCTCAAGATAGAGCCGAACTTTTGGGAAATATTACCGGTAAACTTCTCTATCAGCAACTGCCTGCAGAAGCTTCTAAAAAAATGCAGGAAGTTAAGCAGAGGGTAGAGGATTTGCGGAGGCAGAGTGACGATCCCAATTTTCTCAGTGAAGAGGTACTGCAGGAGAAAAAAGATAGGCTTCAGGCCTGCCAGGCAAGAAATAGCGAATTAGAAAATTGTTTAAAAAGTTTGGAAGAACAGCTTAATATCGTAACGGCGGGAGAAAAAGCCGAGGACGAATTGTTGGGGGCTGAGCATTGTCTGCGCTCTTGTCAAAAGAGAAAGCAGGAAGCTGCACCTCAATTTGAGCTTTTGGAAGCTGCTGAGCGCGCGGACAAGGCTAAAGTTGAGTATATTCAATACCTGGACAGCAAAGAACGCTTAGAGCAGTGCCAAGGTAAATACTCCGATAGTCAAAAAAAACTAACCGTCAAAGAAGCTGATTATGAGCTGGCTGGCAGAAATAAACGAATTTGTGAAATCAACAGTCAAATTTGGAACAGCAATTTTCCGCATGTTGGACAGGTATGCACTTCTTCAATTGATAAAGCTCGTACTTTGGAATATTTAAGGTCGGAATCTGCCAAACTGACTACAGACATAAAAGAGCTTATAAATGACAACGGAAAACAACAAAACTTAATTCAGGAACTGGTGACAAAAATCAGGGGGCTTCAGGAACAAGCTGACCAAGAGTCCCGTGATCTTTGCTGCATGGTTGTTCGTGCCAGTTGTCTAGCTGAACACTTTCTAGAGCAGGAAGAAAAAGAACTTAGCAAGCTGGAAGCAGAAATTTGTGACTGTGTTCGGCTGTTCAGTATGAAAGAAGCCGAAATTGATCATTTTCTGCAAGGTCAAAGTGAAGAGCAGTTTTTAAGCTGTGAAAATGACCTTTTGCAGTCTCGGGAGAGCTGGAATGAGCTTCAAAGCCTGTGTAGCAATTTGTCAGACCAGTCGGAACAAATTAAAAAGGGCTACTTTGCACTTGTTCAGGCTAATTCAGAATATGAGGACAAGTTAAAGCAAAAGTCAGCGCAGCAGCACCATCTGGAGCAGAAGCAAGCTGAGCTAGCTGAGGTTGTACTTCAGTGGGAGAAAGCCCGCGATATTGATGAATTGGCTAAATATCGTCATCTGCTGTGGGAAAGAGGCGGGAATTGTCCCCTCTGCGGATCCGACAAGCATCCCTATTTAGCCGATCCAAAATTTGATGAGCTGTACCGCGCCGATTTGGAACGTGCCGCTGCCCAAAAGGAACAGTTGGAGCAAGCCGTCCATAATTGTGAAAGTATCTGTCAAAAATTGAGTGATCAGACGGATGAGCTGTATATTGCGCATCGGAGTTTGAGAAACAGTTTTGCCGAAAAGATACAAATGGCCCATATCTGTGTTTCTAAACTTATAAGCATTGCCGGACAACAGGCTGCCGCGATAGGTTACGATGGGCAGGAACTGCAGAATGTTGTTGCGGAGCTGGTTCAGGCTGTATCATCTTGGGGGCCAGATTTTGGACAAGATCTGATTGAGCGGTTGTGTCAAGCTGTCTCTACTTTTTGCGGGCAGGTCAAAAACGGTTCCGACGAAGCTTCGCGAAGGTGGCAGTTTTTTGCCGATAACCGCCAGAGGTTGTTTGATCTTAAAAAAGATAAGGAAAGTTTAAGTACAACAAAACATATTTATGAACAAAATCTGCTTCAGCGCAGTAATTTTAAACGTAGTATAAGCGATCTTTTGGAGCGGCTACGGGAGAAGTGCAGACAGCATGAACTGTCAGTTGAAATTAACGCAGCAGCTGGGGCGAACAATTCCTCCGCTGTTAATCGTTGCAGTGACAGTGAACTTGGCAGTCTCGAAATAGCCGATGCCATAACTTTATGTTTACATAAATTAGATGAATTTGCCAAGTCCAGTTACGAGCGTAACAACTGTATTCTCCAATATAAGACCAAAATTGACAATTTTAAAGAACGTATTGGTCAAAATAGTGGAAGGCTGGAAAGTCTTGAGCAAAATTTGAGTGATATTAACTGCGAATGTAGTAAGCTGAGTGAGCTGTTAAAAGCCGAGTTAAATGAACTCATCAGTATTTGGTCTGGCAACTGCGATAAGTCTTCTATAAGGAAAACTTTGCCTAACACTGAGTCCGAAATAACTATGTCTGTTTTTAAATCTATTTTCGATGAATTTGCCAAGCAAAAAGACTTATTCAAAGAGCTGCTAGATAAAAGCGTACACATTTTGAGCAAAGCTGAGACTGAAGCAAAAATGGCTCACGATAATTTGCAAGAGGCCGACGAGCATAAGCAGGAAGCAGAATTGCAGTATCAAGCTAAACTGAAGGCCTTTAACGATAAACTCTTAAAGTTAGGTTTCGATAACGAAATAGCGTGGCATAATAAATACTTGACCGATGAGAACAAAATAGTAAAATTGCGCAGCTATACCAACAAAATTGATAACGAGCTTATGAAGGCGCAAGGTAATCGGGAGGCCGCCTGGCAAAAGTGGCAGCAGGCCAAAGCTGCGGAAAAAGCTGTGAGCAGCTCCAAAGAAGAACTGGAGAACAAAATAGATGAGGCCAGAGGGGAAGTAAATCAGATACAGCAGGAAATCGGGGCTATATCATTAGTTCTAGATTCCCATCAGAAGGCCAAAACTAAGAAATTAAGTTTGGTCGGTGTACTCAATGAGGCTAACCAAGAATTAGCCAAGTGGGAGCGTTTATGTAAAGTATTGGGGCCTATCAAAGGACAAGAGTTAAATAAATTTGTTCAGAGTCTTACTTTTAGAATTTTGCTGGCAAAAACTAACGATCGTCTGCAGGAATTTACCGATCGTTACGAGTTGCAAGTTAAAGCTGATAACAAGATAAATAAGTCGGAAGATAAGCAGGGGGAAAATGAAGAGCAAATATACGATCAGGGGCTCAATTTTGAAGTGATCGATAAGTATCAATCTGTAGTGAGAGGTTCAGGGAATCTTTCCGGAGGTGAGTCTTTCTTGGTAAGCTTGTCCATGGCTTTAGCTCTTTCCGACTTGGCCTCTCGGAAAAGAAATCTCAATTCTCTTTTCCTTGACGAAGGGTTCGGTACTCTCGATTCTGAGACTCTCAGTGTGGTGCTTTCTGCTTTAGATAAGTTGGGCAGCTCGGATAAAATGATAGGCATAGTTTCTCATGTAGCCGAAGTAAAAGATAATATAGCTGTGCAGTTAGAGTTAGAACGAAGCGGCGACGGCACTAGCCGATTGGTCGGCCACAATATGGAAGTAGCCCTCTTGCGCTCTGCAGGTAATGAGGAAAAGAGGGCGCGCACTTCCGGTAAAAACCGGAAATAAAGTCTTTGGTCCGGCCGGCTTCTGCTACTTGCTCACGAAAGGACTTAGTTGTAGACTACTTATCGTGTCTTGGAATCTGATTAAACGATCTGATCAATATAAAGTTCAGGAAACTGTTTTACAACGTTCAACTGCCGGTGGTGACGTCCGAATTGCTTTGGGTTATCCCAATACATACGAAGTCGGTATGTCCAACTTGGGCATGCAAGTAGTCTATGCCATACTTAACAGCATACCAGGCGTGGTGTGCGAGCGCTTTTTTTTGCCTTCTGAGCAAGAAATCGAGCTCTACGGACGCAGCGGTCGGCGCCTTTTTACTTTAGAAAGTCAACGCCCTGTAAGTGAGTTTCAGATTGTAGCTTTTACAATTGCTTTTGAGCCTGACTATGTCAATATTGCCAAAATCTTCGATTTAGCCGGTTTGCCCTTCTCCGCAGCAGACAGGATGGAGCATGAGAACTGTCCGCTGATTTTGGCTGGGGGGGCCATTTCGCTGTTGAATCCGGAGCCTGTAGCCGATTTTATCGATATTTTCTGCCTGGGAGAAGCGGAAAGCTTTCTGCCTGAATTTATTGAAATGTATCGATGCTGGCAAAAGAGCAGAACTACTAAAAATAAACTTTTAGAGAGTTTGGCCTCTTTGCGTGGCGCCTATATCCCTTATTTTTGGTGCAGTTACTACGACAGTTTTGGCCATTTTCAAAAGTGTACTCCGCGCCAAGGGTCCCCGGATAATTTAATAGAGCGCCTTCATCTTACACTTCAGGAATATGAGTCCACTTGTCAGCATTCTCAAATACTGACTGAGAATACTGAATTAGGTTACTCCGGTTTGGTGGAAATTTCTCGCGGCTGTGCCTTTAATTGCCGTTTTTGTACGGTAGGTTTTTCCTATCCTAAGATACGCTGGAAGCCCTTGGAAAAAATTTGGGCGGCGATTGAAGAGCTTCATCAATATACAGACAAAGTTGGCCTTATTTCGGCTACAGCCGGTACCTATCCCCACATAGAAGAACTGTGTCGACGTCTTATCGACAGTAAGGTTTCCGTCGCTTTTTCTTCGCTGCGGGTAGACAGTCTGCCTGACTGCATGTTGCAGGCCTTGGTAGCAGGTGGGGCCAAAACTATTACTCTAGCTCCTGAAGTTGGGTCAGATGCTTTACGTCGTGTGGCTAACAAACGCTTTACAGATGCTCAATATTTAGCTACGGCCGAGAGGGCTTTTGCGGCTGGAATAGTCAATTTGCGTATGTATTCTATGGTAGGATTGCCTGGAGAGCGTGAGGAGCATCTACAGGCTTTGATCGATTTGGCCGCTGATACTCGACGCTTACAAATAAAAATGGGACGGGGAGTTGGTCGTATAACTCTTTCTACCGGTCAGCTTATTCCCAAGCCCTTCACTCCTTTTCAATGGAATTCGGTTTTGGAAAGGAATAAGGCGGCTAAAGCGATTCATTACTTGGAGCGTGGGGTTAAACGCATAGGAGGGGTTGAATTCGCAGGAGAATCGCCCAAACAAGCTATGATTCAGGCTTTATTAGCCAGAGGAGATCGCCGCTTTTCGCAAGTTATAGCTAGGGTTTACAAAGAGCCTTCATTTAGTGCCTGGATTAAGGCCTGCCAAGAAGAGGGCATAGATATTAAGTACGAATTGTACCGGAAGCGTTCAGTGCTAGATGAAATTATGCCTTGGAGCCATCTGACGCCTCCGGGCAGTTTGGAACGTTTGCGCCGCGATGAAGAATTGGCCGGAAGAGCCGTGGCAGCACTTTAGACGGCTGATTCTTGACAAGGGAAAAGGAAAAAATATGTACAAGGTAATTTCTCGCCAGCTTGAGGCGATGCCCTCTGGGTATATGTGCATTCAGGAGTTCAGTCCTGCTTATATTGAATTATTGGGCCGTCATCCTTTGCAGGCTGAGCTCAATATTGTTAAGCTAGAGAAAGAGCGCGCGGAGTCGTGTGTTGAAGAGCCCGACTACTGGTTTAAACCGTTCAGCCTTACTTACCTGACTTTCCCTAATATTGCCATTCCTCATGCCGTTTCCACTCGTCAAGGAGGCGTCAGTTCCGGCGCTTACAGCGGTCTGAATATAGGATTTACTACTGAAGACAATCCTGAAGATGTGGAGGAGAACAGGCGTCGTTTCTATTATGCTTCTGGAGTGCCATTAGCAGCCGTTTTGGCTATGGTACATGGTATAGAGGTTGTAAAAGTTGACGGCCCAGTCAACAGTTTAACTTTGGGAGATGCCTGCATTACCGACAAAATAGGGCAGCCTATGATGATTACCACTGCCGACTGTGTGCCAGTTATTCTTTACGATCCTGTTAATAAGGCAGTAGGAGTGGCTCATGCCGGTTGGAGAGGTACTGTTGAGCGCATAGCTTCTGTGACTGTGGAAAGCATGACCCGTCAGTTTGGCAGTCGTCCTGAAGATATTCAAGCCGGTATCGGCCCTTCTATAGGTCCTTGTTGTTTTGAAGTGGGCCAAGATGTGGCTCAGCAATTTGCCAACTCCTTTGCCGGTAGTCCCTATGGGGAGGATATAAACTTGTTCGGGCGAAAAAACGGAGATATTGGCTGCCGTGTTGATTTATGGCTGGCTAATCTGGCTGCTTTGCATGAAGCGGGTGTAAAAGCTGAAAATATATGCCTTAGCAATGTCTGTTCTGTGTGTCAGGACAGTTTGTGCTTCTCCTATAGGCGCGACAAACGAGTGACGGGTCGTATGGCTTCGGCTGTAGTTTTGTCGTAACAATCGGCGGTAGCGTTGTTCCTGTCGGTATGTAAGAGAACTGCTGGAGTGTACGGCTTATGTTTGGTTTTCACAACCTGGATTGTCGGTGGTATCCGCTGTCGTAAGGACAGTCAGCGGCGTCATTATTGGGCAAAAGACAATTGAGAGCGGTGGGTGGAATCTTGTGTTTCCGGGCGCGCGGTTTGTTTTTGTGCCTGTTTTGGTGAAGGTGCAGTTTCGCGTCGGAGGAGCTGCCTCTGTTTTTTTATTTGCATGGGAGGAGCGCGTTTTTGTATGGCTAAGGAACTGATTCTGGTAGTTGACGATGAGGCCAATATTGTCTCACTCTTGAGGTACAATTTGGAGCAGCAGGGTTTTGAAGTTATTTGTGCCAGCGACGGCAATGAAGCCATAAATTTAGCGCGCCGTGAGCATCCCGATCTGATCCTCCTTGATATTATGCTGCCCGGCCTTACCGGCACCGATGTAACTCGAGCCATACGCAAAGAGAGTAAAACTCCCATCATTATGGTTACCGCCAAGGGAGAGGAAATTGACAAAGTGCTGGGATTGGAAATGGGAGCTGACGATTACGTTACTAAGCCTTTTTCTCCCAGGGAATTGGTGGCTCGCATTAAGGCGGTACTGCGCCGCACTTCCGATCATTCTGAAGAAAAAGATGAAATAACTTTTGATAAGCTAAGTATAAATTTAGTTAAACATGAAGTACGTAAGAACGGGCAGATTGTGGAATTAAAACCCAAAGAGTTCGATTTGCTGCGCCTTATGGCTACAAATCCTGGTAAGGTCTATACGCGCGATTTTCTTTTAGAGCAGTTATGGGGATATGACTATTTGGGAGATACGCGTACTGTCGACGTACACATGCGCCGTTTGCGTCAGAAGATAGAAGATGATCCTTCCAATCCCAAACAGCTTAGAACTGTTCATGGAATTGGTTATAAGTTCCAGCATGATGAGAACAATGAAGAGTAAAACTTAGAGAATTTGTCTTTTTAGCCTACAAGATTGAGAGAAATGAAATTGTATGCCGCCGCGCGTTGAGGGACAGCTGTCCGAAGCTCTGATACAGGAATCTGAAGATGGAATTTTGGGCATAGACCGTACCGGCTGTGTGCGCATTTTTAATGGAGCGGCGGGCAGGATCTTTGGGGTCAAGCCCTGCGAAGCTGTAGGACTAAATGTATGGGATGTCTTGCCCAAGTGTGAATTCTCTAAAGCTTTACTGTCTCAAATAAAAGAAAGCGACCCTGAACCTTTACAGCGCTTGATGCTCTTTCCCAACGAGCGCATGTTTTCGGTTAAAATGATGGCTGTGCGCTCTGCGCGCGGGCGTAACTTGGGGGCCTATGCTTCGCTGCACGACGTGTCGGGAATGCAAAAGATCGAGCGCGGTCTCGACGACGTTTTTACCAGTTTAACCAGAGAAATCTCTATTCCGTTGACCACCATTAAGGGCTTTGTAGAAACTCTTTTGGACGGAGCTTATTTAGATACCCAAATTACCCGAAAATTTTTGCAAATAATTAATGGTGAAGCCAATAATTTAGTACGCTTAGTTATGTCCTTGGATTCAGTTACCAAAGACAGAGAAATTAAGCCTACTATGAGCCGCTTCCGTTTGGAAGAATTGGTCCAAGAGTGTATTTCCGCTTTTGAGCCCATTGCAGCAGGTAAAAATATTTCTTTAATCTGTCATATAGCTAACGATCTGCCTTGGATTACGGCTGATCCTAGGTTGCTGCGCCAGGTATTTATCAACATTTTAGATAACGGCGTCCGTTTTACTGGGGTAAAAGGAGGAGGCCGAATTGAAGTCGATTTGTCAATGCGTGGTCGCGAATTTGTCGTTTCTATCAAAGATAATGGTGTAGGGATCGAAGCAGACGATCTGGAGCATATTTTTGAACGTTTTTACAGGGGAAAAAATTCGGCCAGCGCCAATTTAGGAGGAGCCGGTCTGGGACTGAGCGCCGCTGAAAGCATAGTCAAATCGCATAACGGAACTATTTCCGCTTCGGGGACTCCGGGAGAGGGCAGCTTGTTTACTATTGTTCTTCCGGTACGTCCCAATGACAACTAGATTCTGGTAGTGCCCACTAAAAAGATATCGCTGCGTTGCTCTTGTTGGCTTTTAGGCGTAATTTAGAAGGTTACTTGGGCAGGTTTTTATTTTAAAAATTTGAATCCACCCATAGAAATACAGGAGTTGCCGCTTTTTTCTTTGTTTAAGCCGGGCTGCTTAAAGTGAGCGGCGGCAGCTTCCGAATTTAATTTTTTTTCGGAGCAGCGTTAATATGAGCGATGCAGTAGCCATTGATAAAAACGGCGGCGCACCATTCAGGTACCGTTGGTTTGCGTTTGGAGACCTGAACGGTTTCTTTGGCGTCATGTTCGACAATATGACGGTTTTGGCTTTTTTGGCCTATATTTTAACCGGTATATTCGGCATGCCGGCTGATATTGTCTACACCAGAATATTTCCTGGCACAGCTTTTGGCGTACTGGTAGGAGATTTTGTTTACACTTGGTTAGCTTTTAAGCAGGCTAAACGTCAAAATAAAGACGTTACAGCCATGCCTCTCGGATTGGATACACCCTCCACTATAGGTATAGCTTTCACTATTTTGGGTCCCGCTTTTGTCGGTTATACTAACGCGGGTATGGCTCCTCACGATGCCGCTATGCAAACCTGGTATGTAGGCATGGCAGCTATGTTCTACTGTGGACTTTTTAAGGTCGCTTGCTCTTTCTTTGGAAACTGGCTGAGCAAAGTTATTCCTGCAGCTGGTTTAATGGGATCTTTGGCCGGTGTAGGTATTGCGCTTTTAGGTGTAGTGCCCATTATTGAAATTATGAATGCTCCTTTGGTCGGTTTGGTGGCTATGGGATTGGTATTCTACAATATGGTGGCCAAAATTCGCCTGCCTTTTAATGCTCCCGGTGTGTTGGTGGCCGTTATTTTAGGCACTATTTTGTATTATATTTTTGGTCCGGTTGGTTTAGCTGGTCAGAATTTCCAGACTCCCGGTGCTGTGGCTATAGGTTTCAGTTTACCGTATCCTACTTTAGGATTTACGGCAGGTTTAGCCGATGCTGTTAACTACCTGCCCGTAATTATTCCTTTTGCCATTCTTACTGTAGTAGGTGGTATTAACGTTACTGAAAGCGCTCGCTTAGCTGGCGATAACTACGATACTCGCGAAATCTTGATGATTGACGCTTGTTCTACTATTTTTGCCGGCCTTTGTGGTGCTGTAGCTCAGACTACTCCTTATATCGGCCAGCCTGCCTTCAAAAAAATGGGTTGCCGTTCCGGTTATACTGTACTGACAGGTGCTGTTGTAGGTATTTGCGGTATGATGGGTGTCATTCAGTTTATTGTTGATGCCATTCCCACCGCTGCCTTAGCTCCTATTCTCTGTTTTGTAGGTTTGGAAATAGTGGCTCAGGCGTTTAGCTGCTGCCCTCAGGCTCACTTCCCGGCTGTGGCTTTTGCTTTCATACCAAATATAGCCAGAGTTATGGCCATTAAAGGTAATTACAGCGATAATGGAGTTTTTGACAACTTACTGAATACTTTAGCTGTAGAGCCGGGCCGCTACTTGAACGAAAAGTTGCTCATTCCCGCTTTAGGTAACGGATTTATTTTAACGGCTATGTTATGGGGAGCTTTCTTCGCCTTCATGATAGATCGTCAGCTTAGAAAATGTTCGCTTTTCCTCTTCATTTTGTCTGTTCTTTCTTTCTTTGGCGTAATCCACTCTGTGAACCCCAGCGGCTTTATGTATCTGCCCTGGAATCTTCCCGAAGTAGCTCAGGCTGTACCTTACCAGTTTGCTTTAGGTTACTTCATTTTGGGGGCGGTCATTCTGGCCCTTTACTTCACCAAAGACAGTTTGCTTTCTACTGAGGTTGAAGAAAGTAATACAGCCGCTGAAGAGCAAGTTGGTGCTTCTAAAACTGAAGCTGCTGCTGAAGCTTAAAGCTGTATAAAATAACTTGTCAGTATAAAGCCTACCCACTGTAAAAATGGGTAGGCTTTTTTGTCAACTTATATTCTCTAATGTACTTCTACGACTAAAGTAGAGGGAGTCTAGGAGTTGACTATTTTTTTCGATATATTTTGAAGGATATAACGAAATGGCTATGGAAAGCGGTTGGCCGTATACGTATACCGCACCTTTATTTGGAGATTGGGCTCGCTATGCAAAGCGCTCATAGGAACTCCACCACTCGTCCTTTAACTTATAAGTGGTTCGTTTTAAACGATTTAAACGGTTTTTTCAGCGTCATTTTCGATAACATGACTGTTTTAGCGTTTTTAGCCTTTATTTTGACGCAGATTTTTGGTATGCCGTCGAGTTTTATTTACGGCAGAATATTTCCCGGTACGGCTTTAGCCGTTCTTTGTGGCGATCTTGTTTTTACTTGGTTAGCTTTTGTTCAAACTAAAAAGCAAGGAAAGCCAGCTACGGCTATTCCTGTCGCTATTGATACTCCTTCCACCGTAGGATTGGCTTTTGCTGTTTTCGGTCCGACTTTTCTTACTTATAAAGCGGCTGGCCTTGCTCCGCACGAGGCGGCCGTGCAGACTTGGTACATTGGCATGGCTGTAGTAATGTGTTGCGGATTAGGCAAGTTTTTAGGCGCTTTTATTGGCGAATGGATCGCTAATATAGTACCTAAAGCCGGTTTGGTGGGAGCTTTAGCCGGAGTAGGTATTGCTTTATTAGGAGTGGTTCCTTTTATTGAGGTAATGGGAGCTCCAGCGGTGGGACTGCTTTCTTTTGGCATCGTTTTTTATTCACTAGTTGCTAAAATAGAATTACCCGGTAAAATTCCTGGAGTTTTGGCTGCCGTAATGTCAGCTACGGCCTTGTACTATATTTTAGGGCCGCTGGGGCTGGCCGGTCATAAATTTATGGTGCCATCTTTTTCCATAGCTTTTTATTGCCCTTGGCCGACTATACACTTTATTGATGGTTTAGTCGCTTCTATGCAGTATCTTCCAGTAGTTTTGCCTTTTACCATTTTGACTATAGTCGGAGGGGTTAACGTAGCTAAAGGTGCGGTCATGGCAGGAGATAGTTACAACATAAGGCAGGTGTTGCAGATAGACGCCGGTGTGACTGTCATTTCGGCTTTATGCGGAGGTATCGCCCCTACAACTTTATACATAGGACATGCTGCGTTTAAGGGTATGAACTGCCGAGCGGGTCATGTGTTTCTGACAGGAATATTTGTTGGTCTATTTGGAATTTTCGGGTTAATTAAAGTTATTGTCGATTTTGTACCGACAGCTGCTTTGGCTCCTATTTTAATATTTATTGCCTTGGAACTGACTTCTCAAGCCTTCAAGGATAGTGATAGCGATTTTCGCACTGCTCTTACATTTGCACTTTTCCCCTGCATTATGAGAGCTTTAGCCCTTAAAGGCAGTTACAGTGATAATTTTGATTCTTTAGTTAGTCGATTAATGGCCGATTCGAACGGTCACCGCTATCTCAGTGAAAATTTAATTATTCCTGCTTTAGGCAACGGGTTTGTCCTTACTTCTATGTTGTGGGGATCATTTTTGGCTTTTTTTATTGAAAGACGTTTGCGACGAGCGGCAGTCGTGCTTTTTATTTTGTCCGCTTGTTCATTTGTCGGCTTAGTTCATTCTGTATCGCCGACCGGTTTTATGTACTGGCCTTTTTATTTGCCCAATGAGGTGGAAAGAGCTATTCCTTTCCAATTTTCTTCAGGATATTTTTTAGCTGGGCTAGTTATTTGGATACTTTCCTATACAAAGTCTTCATCTTTGTCGATTTTTGAAGAAGACAATGTTAAATTAGCTAGTGAAGGAAACGATAAGCCTTAAACGGTGAAAAATTGACGGCAGTTGAAAAAAAAGATGTGCATGCAATACCTGCGCATCTTTTTTTTATTGCAAATAGGGCGTGAATAAAATAGGCCGTTAAAGTTGAGGAATAAATTGTCTGTAAATTGATTCTGGCTGATCCGTAGGCTGATTATACTTTGGCAGGAATGAAGCAGATACATTAAAAATGAGAGTCACAAATTGTTCGATAATTTAAGAGAAAAATTTAAGTTATGCTTGCTAAAGATTGTGAAACTGCGCTAGTAAATTTTAGCGATTATTCTGTACCTAGCACTGCGGAGAGACTGCATGCTGATACCAATATGAGAGGGCGGGGAGTTACTATAGCCTTTTTAGATTCAGGTTTCTATCCTCATCCCGATTTGGGAGACAGAATTACGGCTTATGTCGATTTAGGAGAAGAAACTGTCGATTTAACCCCTCACAACAATCGCAACGGCTGGAATTGGCATGGTATGATGACTTCCGTTTCCGCTTGCGGAAACGGCTCTCTTTCAGGAGGCAGGTACAAAGGATTGGCTTCTGAGGCTAAAGTTGTACTCATAAAGTGCAGCCGCAAAGGTATGATTTGTGATGATCTTATTTTAAAAGGTCTCCATTGGGTGCGCGATAATGCCGAAAAGTACCATATTAATATTTTAAATATTTCAGTAGGTAGCGATTTCGATCCTAAAGAGTTGAATTGTGCCATTTCTCAAGCTTCAGAAGAACTTGTATCCAAGGGCATTTTAGTTATAGCGGCTGCTGGTAATACACGAACCCTGCCTCGTCCTCCGGCTAATGCACCTTCGGTTCTTACTGTAGGCGGATGTGTATTTCGCAACGCTTGTAGCCCTGAAGAAGCTGAATTGTACTGCAGTAGCTACGGAGTCATTTTAGATTTGGTGGTCAAGCCGGAAATAATTGCTCCTGCCGCTTGGGTGGCCGCTCCAATACTGCCGGGAACTGTACAGTATAAGAGAGCTCAATACTGCTACGACTTAGCCACGGCCGTGGGGGGGCCGCTATTGAATTTGCTCAGTGAGGTCCCGGAAGGACTTGATTTGCCTGATAATTTGTACCAAATGAGTCGCGAAGAAGTGAAAAAAAATTTAGATAAGTGGCTACTCGATGACAAAGTAGTAGGGCGTCATTATCAGCACGTAGACGGTACTTCTTTTGCCGCTCCCACTGTAGCCGCTATTGCAGCGCAAATGTTGGAAGCTAATCCGCAGTTGACTCCGGCTGCTATACGTCAAATTTTTATGTCTACAGCCGATCGTGTTAACGGTAAAGAGTTACTGGCTCAAGGGTGCGGCATAGTTAACGCTAGTCGGGCTGTGGAGCAGGCTCATGAAGCGTGGACTCATGATCAGATTTGTGAGTTGCGTCCTCCGCTGGTTCTGGATGGTAAATTGAGCTTTATATTTGTAAACTACACGGCTAAAAAAGTTGAGCTGATGGGAGATTTTAACGACTGGACTCCTAATCAGTATCATTTTTATGAGATGTTTGATGGCACTTGGAAAGTGGAAATAGATGCTCCACCTCCAGGACGCTATCGTTATAAATTCAGAGTTGACGAAAAAGATTGGTACGAAGATCCCGCTAATTTGTATCGCAAACCTAATGTTTGGGGAAGTTACGATTCAATTCTGAATATAGCCTGAAATATTTCGACTACATTATAAACAGTGGTGACGCAAGTGAACGGTGGGAGCTGAAAGGCCATCGTTCACTTGCGTTTGTTTTAAGGTTGAAATTTATACGTCTTTTTATTCGAATTTTTGTGAACGTGCCAATAAATTCGTAATAGCCTGGTGAAGGTTGTGCTCTCCGGAGAGAATTTGGCAAGTCTCTTTTATAATAGGAGTTTCTAAACCTAAGTTTTGAGCCAATTGCAGACAGCTGTTGGCTGTAGTTACGCCTTCAGCTACTTGGTGCATATCTTCCATAATTTTAGAAAGATGTTGTCCTTTGCCCAACATAAGACCTACTTGCCGGTTGCGGCTCAAATCGCCAGTAGCCGTAAGCAAAAGATCGCCCAAGCCACTCAAACCTGAAACTGTATCGGAGCGTCCGCCCATAGCCATAACAATACGTTTTATTTCAATGAGCGCTCTGGTTAAAAGAGCGGCTCTGGCGTTGGCTCCCATGCCGGCTCCATCTATCATGCCCGCTGCCAGAGCTATAACATTTTTGATAACTCCGCCCAGTTCAACACCAACTATATCAGTAGAGGCATAAGCGCGAAAATATTTGTAATGGTAAAGATTGGCAGTCAGTGAAGATATGCGGGGAACGGGAGAAGCTAAAGTTACGGCTGTAGGTAATTCTTTTATCACTTCGGCAGCAAAGGAAGGACCGGAAAGAACTACTATGCGCTCCAGGCGTCCCAGTACATCGGAAAGAACTTCAGACATGCGCAACAAACTGCCTTTTTCTAAGCCTTTGGCAGTACTTACTATGATTGAGGAAGGACTGATGCTGTCTTTTATCGCTTCGGCTACCTCTCGAACCGCGTCGGAAGGCACGGCAAAAACAACAAAATCGGCTCCTTGCACAGTCTTATTTAAATTATACTCAACTGTCATCTCTCCCGGAGCACATAAACGCATGTTACCGAAATAGCGCCTGTTAAACCCTTCTTGTAAAGATTCGAGATCAATGGCGTCCCGTCCCCAGATGACTACTTCATTGCCGGCTTTCTGCAAATGCAAGGCCTGTGCTGTGCCCCAACTTCCTGAACCTACTACGGCAACTTTATAGCTCATAACCGAAATTATCTCCAAACAACTATTAAATGAAGGAGTGAGGCTTTTCCATTATAGAGGCCTCGGTACCTCCTAAAATAAATAAAGCTTAGTTGGTAAAAATTAACTATAAAAAAGAAAGAGCCGCCTCTGAGGGCGGCCTTGCAATTTATGGCATACAGCGCTTCATCATTAAAAAGACGGCCGCAGCATGTCTTTACTTTAGTACGGTTACAGTTACGGTGCGCACTCCCCATTGAGAGCACTGGGCACTGCTAGGCAACCAGATATCTATCTTGTTGCCATAGATGCCGCCGCCAGTGTCTCTGGCTTCGCCCCATCCGTAACCGGGAACATAAATTTTCGAACCAATGGGAATGACGCTCGGATCGACAGCTATACATCCAGGGCCAGTATAATGGCCGCTAGCTGTTCTGCCATTTAGGCAGTAAGCGTAGGCCGTGACAGTAAAGGTCTTGCCTTGAGGTTCCGGTTCGTTTACTTTATATTTTGCACTAGTCTGTGCTCCGTGGATAAATGAAGCGGCTAAAGAATCGGCAATCTTTAAGTGATTGCTATTTTCGCGGCCCTTATCGGCTTTGTTTTCTTTAACTGTTATATCTTCAATATCTCTTGTATTATCGACTTCAACAGTCTCTGCAATAACTTCGGCAGATAATAAACTGCTCTCGTTAGGCGATACAGACACCAGAGAAGGCGCTGGCGGCAGCCCCAGATCCTGACTGAAAGCGCTTTGCGCTAGTAGGAGTACAGGAACGGTCCATACACATGCCACTAGCACATAAGCCCAAAGCTTGCGCATTTATGGCCTCCTGAGTTTTTCTCTATATCTCATCTCTTTGCCAAGGAGATGAAATGTATTATTACTTATAATCGTTTACTGAAACAGTTAGGTTATAAAAGGAATAATAAAATCTCAAAATAAGATTTATATATTGCCTTTTTTTCTCGCAAAAATAGGGCAATCCTGCAATAATTCATTCAATAAATGGTAAATTACTGTAAATTTTGTAAACAAAATATGATATATTGTTGAATTTTAAACAAAAATGTTAATAAATAAAACAAAAAATTAACTTTACTAAATTATATTTAAAATGGGGAGAATGGCCTTTTTTCGGCATTTACCATCTAAATATCGCTAAAAAGATTGACAATAATTTATAATTATAAGTTGAAAACAGTGCCGTAAATATAAAATACTGTCTATATAATGCTATTTTTAGAGTTAAAAAACGATATATTTATGTAGTTTATTAGCATTATTTTGTATCTAATCTAAATAAAAAAGC
Source organism: Candidatus Bruticola sp. (assembly GCA_051874695.1). Lineage (GTDB taxonomy): Bacteria > Vulcanimicrobiota > Xenobia > Xenobiales > Xenobiaceae > Bruticola. The sequence goes on along the minus strand of JBJEGC010000025.1, from coordinate 9,412 downwards.
TGACTCTCAGAGTCAGCTTTCAAGAGCATCTCAAGATAATTGAGTTTTAGTAGTTATTCGTCCCGCTGCTGAAAGAGAGATGAAGGCAGTTCTTCTAACTGAACACTTATTTCTTTTTCGGTGCCATCGCGCCACAGCTTTACCGTTGCAGTAGAACCAACTTTGAGTGAGCGCACGAAAGACTGCAGATCAGCTGCATTGGGAGTTTCGGTGCCATTAATGCTGACGATTACATCATTGCTCTTAATGCCGCTCTTGTTGGCCGGTCCTCCTTGGAGGACGCGTCCGACAATAACTCCTTTGATGTTTTTATCTAAGCCTAAATAACTTCTAGCCGGTTGGGTTAAATCAGCCATTTCTATACCGAGATAGGGGCGAGATACTTTGCCGTTGGCGCGCAGCTCTTTCATAACGGTATAAGCTGTTTCCGCAGGAATAGCAAAGCCTATGCCTTGGGCAGAACGGATAATAGCTGTATTGATACCTATAACTTCGCCTTTGAGATTGATCAGAGGTCCTCCAGAGTTACCAGGGTTAATGGCCGCATCCGTTTGCAGCAGGTTGCGCAAGTCTACGTTACTGTCGCTGAGAGTTCGATTTCTGGCTGAAAGAATACCTAAAGTGGCAGTCTGACCGACTCCTAAAGGATTACCCAGCGCGATAACCCAATCGCCGATGCGCATAGTGTTGGAATTGGTTAAAGCTGCGGTAGGGAAACTGCGATCTTTAGTTTGGATACTCAAAATAGCCAAATCGGAAACTGGGTCTGTGCCGATAATTGAGGCGTTATGCTGGCTTTTGTCACTTAAAGTGACCTTAATAGATTTTGCTCCTCGAACCACATGGTTATTGGTAAGCACGATACCATCCTGGCTGACTATAATGCCAGTTCCCATACCGCGGGGAATCTCCTGAATTTGGTAATCGAAAGGATCCACAAAACCAAAACCGTGAGTGTTATAAACTCTGGTAGTCATGGTCGTATCAATATTGACTACGGCAGGAGCTACTTTTGCTACAGCATCGGCTACAGCACTGCTTCCTTGAGGCATAGCTGCGCCTGACTTATTACTGTACTTAATATTAAAATCAGCGGAATTGCCGCCTTTATTCGGGGTAGAATCAGTACTTGGAGCTGAAGTTTCAGCTTCTGTCGTTGCAGTACGTTTTGCTTCGGACTCCTCTCTGTTAATTTTAAGAGAAGAATTGTTAGCATACATAATTATAAAAACTAAGAAAGCACCTATAAATACACCGGCAATTCCACAAATAACAGTAATTGCCGTATTGCCATGCAAATTCTTTTTTATATTGCTGCTCATATTCAACCTTTCACTGCGTCCGAAACTGCCGCCGACCTGAGGGCTCCGGATTAGCCAATGTCTGAAAATTAAGCTTTTTCTTCGTCTGCTTCAGCGTCCGGCGCGTAAACTATGGGAGCGGACTTCCACATACCTTCTAAGTTGTAAAAGCTGCGCTCGCCGGTAATAAATAAATGAACAATTACAGAGCTATAGTCCATTAAAGTCCAGGCGTTATCATTTTTACCCTGTATTGATTTAGGCTCAATTCCCTTTTCCGAAAGAGCTTTATCGATATTTTCAGCAATATCGCGCAGCTGGTTGCGGGTTGGGGCATCGCAGATGACAAAATAGTCGCATAGTACTGAATCTTGGCTCATATCCAAAACTACAGTGTCTCTGCCCAGTTTCTGATAGCAAATGTCAGCTATAGCTTTGGCCATATCTAGGGAAGTTGCAAACATGTTATTTTTTTTAACCTCATTTTACGGAAAACTGGTCGAATGTTAAAACCAAACTGCCGAAATTAATTCTGATTATAAGCTCCCGCCGTTTTTTGTGTGCTTGGGGCAAAAAATGTGTTTGCCGTTATGATCGGCAGAGAAGACCTGACGTCAGCTCGTCGCCGATAATTTATCCGGCCCTTTCAGCGGGCTAGTCAAAAATACTCAATTCGATCTTACATCCTGATTTGTAAAAAACTCATAGAATGATAAAAAAAACCTTGCTCATTGTCAAACAAAGCCTTTCTAAACTCTGTAAAAGCGTTATTCTTTCTGCCAATTCAGGAGTGAAGAATTAGATGGGTGAAATTTGGGATGACTTTTATTTATTATGTTCATGAAGCGGAAGGCCATAGCAGCAGTACCAGACCAATAATACCAAAGACCATAGCGGCAACTACTAGGGCCATAGGACTGCTCTGCTTAGGAATGCCAGGCAGCTCATCGGTGCTTATTTCATTGTTGGAATTGAATACGGTATCAATCACTTGTATAAGCCCCCAAGAAATCAAATTCCTTTTCAGTTAAAGGTTGGCTTCAAAAAAATGTTTCTCGTTCGTTATATATAAACGACAATTTTTAAGAAATAAACGGGTTTGTGCCTCCGGTAAGTACTATTTCTGCCAGAGCTTCGCGAATCATGCCTATCAACTCTTCATCGGAATTAGGTATGAATATCTGAATAACTCCTGGCATGGAAGAAGAGTAAGGCACTCCGTTATGTTCTCCAGCTTCTAAAATTACTGAGGAAAGGTCTTCTCTGCCGGGAAGATTACGGAGCCGTTTTACGGCATGTTTATTGCCTCCGTCTATATCGTTGAATTCCATCATTACCAGATCTACTCTGGCATAAGAGGCTATTTCCAGCATTTCGCCTACTGTAGAGGCATAGAGAACGCTAAATCCTTCATTTTCCAAAACTTGACGCAGAAACGGATAAGAGTCTTCAGTTCCTCCTGTGGCTATCAGAGCTGTCTTTCCGGCTCCCATACGACTAAGTTTGTTAACGTATTCAAGCTGAGAATTGTTCAGCTCTCCGCCTTTACTGAGACTGTACTCATTTTGGAAGGATATGAAAGAATTATTTTGGCTATCGGGCACCTGCTTAGCGGCAGTTTCAGCAGAAGGGCGATGCTCTGATTTCTTAGTTGGCGCGGGTGCTGCCATGGCAATAACAGTTTCCGATTCGGGTAAAATACGGTTTTTGTAATACTGAGGAGCTGAGGAAGCTGCCAAATCAGGACCTGACTGATTCGAAGCACTGCCTTTAACTGGAATATCGCCGATAGTAGGGCATGAGCCTACGTCGAGATGTTCAGAAGCATGAACACGTTTCTGAAGAGCTTCCTCGGCAGCACTTAAATTGCGCATATGGCGCACCAATTCATTGACGCTCATAGTTAACTGACCCAGTTCGTCTATGTCTTCAACTTGAGCCTGTCCTTCAGACTCTCCCGACAACACTCCGTCTATAAAGTTGCGCAGAGCCTGGACGCGCAGTCTTTTACTTTCCGATTCCGATCTTGAAGAAGAGATAATTCCCTGAATATACTCGGCTAAGCGATTTAAGCGTGAAGCTGTCAAACCTATTTCGTCGGGACGGTTTTCGTCGGCTCTTATCTCCAATTGACCTTGAGCCATTTTGTCGGCTGCTTCAGCTAAATTGAGAAGAGGATTGCCGTAAAAATAGGATATAAAGGCCGTGAATCCCAGGGCACCGGAAATAAGCACGCATACTAAACCTGCTAGTTGTATTTTTAAGCTGCTGAAAGCCGAATTGAGTTCCTCTGCTGAAATGTAAACCCGAACCACTCCTAAACTGGTATCTGCAGAACGTATAGGGACGCTGCTGACAGCACAGAGCATGTCGTTGAAAGTTTCTAAATTGCTCTGAGCTACGGTTAAACTGAGGGCACGGCGCGAGTTTTCATCATTTTTTACGGTGCCCAGCTCCGACATTATGGAGTCGGCTCTGACTCTTCCGGAACTATCGAGTACTTCCAAAGCTACAACACTGCGTTGCTCGGCCAAACGGGCTATATTTCTTTTCAGACGCACCGATTTGGCAGAATCGTTGGGATTGGACAGAGCATCGATGCTCATCAAGGCCAAAGACTCTCCCAGCGACTCGCTTCTCATAGTTATAGAGCGAGTCAGAGAGAGCTTTTCGCCGCCTTTTATGACGGCAAAACAGAACAAAGCAAAAAGCACTGTAAGAGGAAGCAGTGCCAAAAGCATTTTGATTTTCAGCGAAAAAAACTTATTTGCAGGCATAGTAAAGTCCCGCAGTAATTCTAGCTGAACCTAGAAAAGCCTACAAAGTTATTCAATAATGTTGTTAGTGAGAGATGAGGCTTACTTTACATGCAGGAAAAATTGCGCTAAATTCAAGCGTATTTAGACCGTATTTTTCGTGTTCTGAACATTTTAACAGCGCAGTTTTTGTCAGGCCTTAGGTAGAGATAAAACGCCTAACAGACTGTTGAAAAAGCAGCAGATAAGCTGTAATTCTGGCAATTTTTAAAGGTGATAATTGTGAGTTTTTATAAAAAAAATATGGAAGAAAATGAAAAAAAGCTTATAAATGCCCAAAGCGGCAAAACTTTGGAATTTAACCAGGTGCTCGACATTATAGCCGGGTATGCCCATTGGGGGCCGGCTGTAGATATTATAAAAAACATGCGTCCTCTCGATGATTTGGAGGATGTGCATATGCGCCAGCTGGAAATGGAAGAAGCGGCACGGTTGAATAAAGATAGGGGATATAACCTCTATACTGACAATTTGGGCGATGTTAAATCGTTTATAAAGGCGTCTAAACGTCACAAAACTCTTCAACCGTCGGAGCTGCTAAGTATTTTTAATTTGGCTCAGCTGTCTCGTCAAGTAGGAACTTTTCTGCGGTCTCATAGCCAGGAATATACTATTTTGAGTGACAAGGCTTTGCGTTTGGGCCAGTTTCGTGATATTGAAAAGCAGGTAGCCAAAGCTATCACTCCTGACGGAGAAGTATCTCCCAATGCTACGCCTGCCTTGGCACGGTTGCGCCAGGAGTTGGCTGCAGCCAGGGCTTCGGTCGAGGAGCGTTTGTACGATTTTCTGCGCAACTCCGAATACTCACGCATGATTCAAGATGCTGTGATTTCTTCTCGCTTCGGACGCCAAGTTATTCCTATTAAAGCGGAATATCGCGGTCATTTTCCGGGCATAGTTATCGATCAGTCTGCCAGTGGCGCCACCCTGTTTATGGAACCTTTAGCAGTAGTGGAGTTGAGCAATTTGAGCCGTACTAAAGCTCTGGCTGAGGCTGCCGAAATAGAGCGCATTTTACAAAGTCTGACTGAGCTGGTCGGGGCTCATAGCCGCTCTTTGAGCGATAGCTTGGAAGAGTTGGCCTGGCTGGAAGCTCTGCAGGCAGTGGCTAAATATTCGGAACGCACCCATTCCATGCTGCCCCAGATTAACGAAAAAGCTCCTATGCTTATTTCTTCGGCCAGGCATCCGCTTTTGATCGAAAGATTAGGCGATAAAGTTGTGCCGATGACGTTCGATTTGGAAAGTAACCGTACTCTGGTGATTACTGGACCCAATACGGGAGGAAAAACAGTAGCTTTAAAAACTATAGGTTTAATGGTTATGATGGCCATGTCCGGTTTACCGATTCCGGCTGATGAATCAAGTTGCTTGCCTTTCTTCGAGCAGATATGGGCAGAAATCGGAGATGACCAGAGTATTATGCAGAATCTCTCTACTTTTTCTGCTCACATTAACCAAGTTCTGCGCATGATTCCTCACGCTTCCGAACGTACGTTGCTGCTGCTGGATGAACTGGGAGCTGGAACCGATCCGGCTGAGGGTGGGGCCTTAGCTGAGGCCGTTTTGGAGCATTTCCACGCTAAAGGGGCTACTACAGTAGTTACTACCCATCTTTCCGAATTGAAGAACTTTGCTTCTCAGCGTGAAGGTATGAATAATGCCGCCGTGGAGTTCGACAGTGAAACTTTGGCGCCTACTTTCCGAGTAATTATGGGAGTGCCAGGCCGTTCTAATGCTTTAAAAATTGCCAGTCGTTTAGGACTTCCGGCTGAAATAGAACGTAGGGCTATGGAACTTTTGGGCGGCAGCAGTGCGCAGGTTGAGGGCCTGCTTGGAGAACTTGATAAGGAGCGCGAGGTTAATGAGCGCTTGGCCAAGCGTCTGCGCGATCAGCTGTCTCAGGTAGGACGTCTTCGTTCGGCTTATGAGCAAAAAGTGGAAAAAGCTCAACAAGAATGTGCAGATATGATTGCCAAAGCCACGGCAGAAACTTCGGAATTGGTTGAATCTTCTCGCCGTCATTTGCGCGGCCTAACTGGCAGTGTACGTAGGCGTTTGTCTCAACTGGTTGGTTTGCGCCGCCAATCAATTGTAGAGCTGCGGCAGGCGGCAGCTGAGCTTAGCCGCGCTTTAGCCGATTTTGAAGCTTTAGAAGAATTGGTAGCTTTGAGTCCTGTAGCTTCCGATGCTCTGGCTAAAGCTTTGCATGAAACTGTAACTTATAAAAAGGATCGTCAGGCTTTATCTTCTGCTCATACTGCTGCTGGAGACTATTCTCCGGTATATACTTGTCCCAATATTTCAAGCGGTTCAGAGACCGACAGTCTGCAGCTGGGTGTAGCCTTGGAAGACGTCGGCTCCTATTCGGTTTCGGAAACTCCAGATAAATACGATAGTAATGCTTCACGTCTGGATCGTCTCGATCAGTATGTGAGAGAGCAGGCTCAAAGTGCTGAAGGATATCTTGATGACATAAATGCCAAAGTGAGTACTATTAAAAATAATGCTCCCAAAGTTCCCGGTCATGTCAAATTGAATGAGCGTCTTAAGCACACTGCCTCACAGGCTCTGGAGGTTAGCTTGTCAGCAGATCCCAATGCCACTGTAAATGAGAGTAAGGCTATTGGAGCAAAATTGGCTGATGAATTAGGATTGGATGGCTTCAATATTCGGGAGGATGAGAGCGAACAAGCCGATGAAGAGGTAAAAGCGGTAAACTTGCCTTTGGAAGTAGGAGCTCACGTGTTTGTGCCTCGCTATGGTCAAGACGGTACCGTTCTTTCCATATCTGATAAAAAAGCCGAAGTACAAATTGGAGTTATTCGTATCAAGGTCAAAAAAGAAGATCTTCAGGTATTAGCTCCCGAAGAAAAGAGTGAGGTGGGCTCTATTCCCCGAGGAGGCAGTATGACCGTACTTTCCAGTCGTCTCGATCTTCATGGTAAAAATGTTGATGAAGCTCTTTGGGAACTGGGAGCTAAAATTGATGACGCTTTTATGAGCGGTTTGCACCAGATAGAAGTTATCCATGGCAAAGGAACGGGTGCTTTGCGCAAAGCCGTAACCGAATATGTAAAAGATCATCCCTCAGTAGCTTCTTATCGTATAGGTAAAGCTTACGAGGGAGGTATTGGAGCAACCATATTAACTTTGAATAATTAGCCTTTGTTCTATCTGCAATATATAAAGTGTAGTGCAGAAAAATGGTCTTAAAATAGAGAGTTGTTCTGCTTTGAGCATGTGCAGCTCTCTATTTTTTATTATGCATTATCTGCTTATGCCTACAGATAGGGTAAATTTGATATTTAAACATAAAATCCATATTTAAAATAAACAAGTGTGCATAAGCACTAAAAAGTGTTAAATATTTCTTGGAGTATCCCGTTTTTAGCGAGATATAAAACTGTTGCGGGCAGGGGACAAAGCCGGAATACTGAGAACCTGACACGACCGTAAGATTGTTGATTTATTTAGAGAGGACCGTATTTTAGACAATGTTAGAACGTCTGTTGACGCTATTGAAGCAGGTCTTCCGGGTTAAGGGCATAGAGCAGTTAAAACTTGAAGCCGGCTCAGCTCAGAGAAATGCCTTAAAGCGCGCTTTAAAGCTAAAAGATTTAGTGGCTTTTGGAGTCGGAGCCGTAATAGGTTCAGGCATTTTTGTAACTGTCGGTTTAGCTGCTGCCGGAAGCAGAGACTATGTTGCGGCCGGTCCCGCAGTTATAATCTCTTTTTTAGTCGTATCTTTAGCCTGTCTGTTGTGCGTGTTGTGCTATGCTGAGTTTGCCTCGGTAATTCCTTCTGCTGGTAGTGCCTATACTTATGCCTATGCTAGTTTAGGCGAGTATGTGGCTTGGATTTTAGGATGGAACCTGATTTTGGAATATGCCGTCGGTAATATAGCTGTAGCTATATCCTGGTCGGGATACTTTATCTCCATTCTCAAAGGATTCGGCATCAATTTCCCTGTTTGGTTGGCTGACAGTTACTTTACGGCTTCTCCTGAGGCCATTGCCGCCGCTCCCGTTCTTTTTGGTGTGCCTATAATGTGCAACATTCCCGCCATTTTTATTGTGGTTATACTTACTTGCATTATTGTACGCGGTATTAAAAGTTCAGCCAGTTTCAATGATTTCTTAGTTATTTTTAAAATTCTCATAGTCATAGGGGTCGTCGTTTTGGGTGCTGCTTACGTTCACCCCGGAAACTGGACTCCTTTCTGCCCCAACGGTTGGGCTGGCATTCAGGCCGGAGCTGCTCTGGTATTCTTTGCTTACATAGGCTTCGATGCTATTACTACTTTAGCAGAAGAAACTGAAAATCCGGGTAAAGATTTGCCCTTGGGTATGGTCATTACTTTGGCTATAAGTACCTTGCTGTATATGGCTGTGGCTGCTGTCTTAACTGGCATGGTTCCTTACACCCAATTAGGCACTGCTGAACCTATGGCCACCGCTTTTGCTCTTATAAATATGCCTAAAATTTCTGCCTTTATTTCTATAGGCGCTGTTGTGGCCATGACTGCTGTGCTGTTAGTTTTCCAAGTGGCCCAGCCTCGTATTTTTTTCGTAATGGCTCGCGATGGTATGATTCCCCAGTTCTTTGCCAAAGTACACGATAAGTTTCGCACTCCTTACATAACTACTTGGGGCACTACGGTTGTAGTGGCTGCCTGCGCCGGTTTTATGGACTTAAGTGTAGTTATTGAGCTTTGCAATATCGGTACTCTGTTCGCTTTTATTTTGGTTTGCCTGGGAGTAATCGTTTTGCGTCGCCAGCGTCCGGATCTTGAACGTCCTTTCCGTACCCCGTTTGTGCCGTGGGTTCCTATTGGAGGCATAATCTTTTGCTTCTATTTAGTTGCTGGCATGCCTTCTATGACCTGGGTTCGTTTCTTTGTTTGGATGGTTATCGGTACCGTTATCTATATGATGTACGGATATAAACATAGTACTTTGCTCAATCCCGCCCGTAGCAATCTTGCTCCAGATGCAGAAGGCAAAGTTGTTGAGTTGGGTGGAGCCGCTGTTGATCAGGAAGTTTCCGAAACAGAACAAAAGAAGATTCAAGCAAGCGGCGGAACTGATTCGGCTTCTGCTTAGTGTGATAATAGTGTGTCCTTCCTAAATAGGGAAGGATGCAACCGCAACCATTTGGTTGCTCCTTAAAAAAGGCTGCCCTCATTGGCTTGGGGTGGTCTTTTTTTTGTGTGCAATGTAGTTCGGTTATAACGCATGAAATGGTTTGCGAGAATCTTAAGATGGTTTGCGAGAATTTTTAGGTTACATTTTA
>JBJEGC010000024.1:88134-99655 GCA_051874695.1 Candidatus Bruticola sp. | reverse complement strand
GGCACTTACACAAGCTTCATAGTAAAAGCTGCTATTCTGTTTTCAAAACTTTTTTTTGGCGCCGCTCATCGCGACTGCTCGAGTATATTACCACTCAGCCTTTTGGTTGTCAAGTACTTTAAGAAAAAAAAGAACGCTTTTTGGAAGCGTAATATTTTAACCCTCTATTAAACGCAATAATGCTAAGCGCACAGACAAAACAAAAAGTTCAAATTCCCACACACTATTTGGCTGCTGCTATTTTTCTAGTAAAAAAATCTCAACAGTAAGATAAATTTCTTGACATTTTTTCCTTAACTTTGTCGCCAAAGAGAATTTATCCGCACAAAATTGCAGTTTTTGTCAATTTACCTTTGTCTGTCGGTACTCTTGACAATATTCTAATGATAAATTATTATCACATAGTAAAAAAAATAAACTAAGGTGTTGTGAGTCCCAATGAAGCGGGCTCTTTTTTGTGGGCAAAAGTTATGACAGCTATATCTTCTACATGTCAATGTCATAAAACCGGCAGCGAGGCAGTTAAACCTGTTCGGCTGCGCGGCCTCGATCTGTTAGGCGTAGTATTGTCTTCGGCTTGTTTGATTCATTGCACGCTGTTGCCGGCCGTACTGGCCTTGCTCCCCCTTTTAGGTAGTAAGTTCCATCTAGATGAGCGCTGGCATTTTTATATTACAGCTCTGATAGTTCCTGTAGCCTGCATCGCTTTAGTTACCGGCTGGCTCAGACACAAGCAGAACTTGGTAGCTTACTTGGGAGTTATTTCCCTAACCATGATCTTGGGAGCTCATCCTCTACACGAAGTGATCGGTCACTTGGGTTCGGAAATTGTAGGCGCAGCCGGAGGATGCCTCTTAATAAGCGCCCACCTTTTCAACCATAAGTTCCTGCATAAACATGCTTCTCAAGAGTACTAATTCTGTTTGTTAACCAACATTCAAAGAAACCAGGCCGTGCTTTTGCCTGGTTTTTTTCATACTATACAGGAAGAGGGCTGCCTTGGGCAGAACCTCTTGAAGTTCAAAATTGAAGTTCAGTGGTGAGAACTCGTGATTAATTTTAGTCAAAAACTTGGGCGGGCCGCGCTTCTATTTAGTCTAGCTCTAGCCCTTATGCCGACTGGTGTAGCTTATGCCAACGACACAGCTGATGAGATCCGTATATCCTCTCCCCTATTTCAGATAGATGACGTCTGGCCAGAGCGGGATACCGTCCCCGCCATAGAACCTATTGGCAACGGAACTCACAACAACATAATAAAACCGAATCCAATTCACCGCACAGAGCCGAAAAATATAAAACCGGCCGAAGAGGAGTTACCATCCTTTTCCATGCCCGTTATAACCTCTCCCGAAGATTTGCGCACTTCATGGGGATATGGTTCCCGGGAGAACAGTTACAATAGCTATATTTTCAGTTCTGTTGCCAAAGCCTGGCCTCATCAAAATATAGTGCCTCTCAACCCGCTGCTTTTAAAGTCACTGTTAGCCTGTGAGAGTGGTTTTAATCCAGAAGCAGTCAGTTACACTGGTGCTGTCGGAATTGCCCAGTTAACTCCTGAAACGGCTCGGCGTTTCGGTTTAGGTTGGTCCGCCAGCCGTGATCCTCAGCAGGCTATCCCCGCCGGAGTTAAAGTATTGGCTGAAAAAGCTAAAGTTATTATAGACCCGGGCAACTATCACAAAATGATGGGGCTAACTCCGGATAGATGCCTTTATGCTCAAAAAGTAGCAGCAGCCTACAAAAAATATGGAGTTCCCAATACTGAACAGTATTGGTGCCTAATGCTGGCAGCTTATAACGGAGGAGGCGGAACTATCCTACGTGCTATGGCCATAGCTTCTGATCGCGGTCTTGATCCGCGCCAATGGAGCAACCTGGTTGGAGATATGAATGATCCTCACAACACTCCCTTATATCTTGCCTGCCAAGATATTTTTAGAGGTGGGGCTTTGGGCAAATACCGGGAGATGTCGAATTACCCGGGCAAAATTATCAAATTATATAACAAATCGGTAACTCCAGAGCAGAGCATCAGCATAAAATAGGCATTGCCCTGTCAAATAAAACAGCCTGTTCTTGCCAAATAGAAAAAACAGGCTGTTTTTTTATACCATTTTTTAGATATTACCCTAAGCGGACTCCCAACCCCCTTCTTTAAACAACAAATAATGGATTAACGAAGCAGTTCCTATTATAGCTGCCAACACCAAAGCAGCAGCAGAAGCCCCACCCATATCGAAATTCTCGAAAGCTGTTACATAGATGTAGTAAGAAGCCGTTAAAGTGGAACTTTGCGGCCCCCCCCCAGTAATAATGAAGACTTCCGTAAATACTTTCAGAGCGGAAATAACTGACAATAAAGTACAAACAGCCGCAGTAGGTTTAAGCAAAGGCAGAATAATTTTTAATAAAATTTGCCAAGATGAAGCTCCTTCTAAAGCAGCCTGCTCTTCCAACTCCTTCGGCACAGCCTGCAGTCCGGCCAAATACAGTATTAAATAATAACCTAACCCTTGCCATGAAGTAACCATCATTAACGAGAAAATTGCTAACTTAGGATCGGTCAGCCACGGTAAGGGTTCAATTAAACCGAAACTCAACCACGCTAAAGCCTGGTTAAACAGGCCGTCGTGACGCAACAACCATTTCCAAGCTAAACCGAGTACAACTGTTGAAGTGATGGCAGGTATGTAGAGTATAGTTCTGGCCATGCGTTCTTTTAATGTTTCTCCACGCAGCAACCAAGCCATAAATATAGAACTAACTTGCAAAAATGGCACCATCAGCACATAAAGCAAAGAATTTTTCAGCGCACAGGCGAAATAAGGATCGACACAAAGACGTCGAAAATTAGCCAAGCCTACCCACTTGGGACCAACCAATTGACCATTACTGTCGCAGCGCAGCATACTGAAATCGAAAAAAGCCAAGGCTGCGCCGCAAACAATGGGATAAATTAGAAAGACTCCCAAAATTATCAGCATAGGGGCCATAAAAAGCCAAGGAACAAACGGGTTTTTACTCTTGCGCATTTCGTTCTGTGCCTAAAATAACACCTAATCTATCTTAGTACAATCAACGTCACTGCTGTTAGCCTAGGCACGAAGTTCATTTTTGTACTCATCCAGCTCAGGAGACCTCTGCGGAACTGAGCCGTCATTATTAGCCGATGTGCCTAGCAGTGCTTGTGCTCTAGAATCCTCTAATTCGTTCAAAGAAAAGGAAACCAATTTTATATCGTTGCTAGCCTCCAATCTCTTTAAGTCTCCAGTAAAAACCTGACAAACTCCTTTAGGATTTTTATAAAACCTCGCAGTTTTCCAGTTTCCCTTTATAGTAGTACATCGACCGGAAGATAAGCTCATAACCACTCCCGAATTAGAATCTAGAAAAGTAGCGCTAAAGTCTACCACACTATCAAGCATAAGCTCCCAATTAACTTTACCTGCAGCTAACCAATTGCCAGGAACTTTAAAGGAAGCAACAGACAAGCGGGCTATAGGATCGTACAGCTGATAAGTTCCGAAACTGGAAGGCACTGAAAACTGACCGGAATTGACAGATTTGGAGTCGTTCAAAGTGTGCGCGGACTTATTTTTATGCTCGTAAGCAGCTCCATTGTCACTATCTTTATTATCTTTACTGACAGCAAAAGCCACGACGACTATTCATATATGAATAGCATCTCCTCAACGAAAGATACAACGCCCACTTCACCTGAGTGCTAGATGAATTCCGTATATTTAGCTTTCTTACCCTTAGCTAGGTGAACTGGATAATGTGCTTCATTTACTTTAGCCTTATCATGCATCGCTTGGGACAAATCTATACCTAAACAATCAGACAAAGTTAATAAATAGGACAAAACATCGGCCATTTCGTAAGCAAATTCTCGATTTTTACCGCTTTTAACCGAGTCTATAATCTCTTCGCTGCTCTTAAAGCGACATAATTCCAGAACTTCGGCAGCCTCAATAGACATAGCTATGGCCAAATCTTTGGGATTGTGAAATTGCTTCCAATCACGTGCGTCGCGGAAGGCAATAACTTGACGGCGCAACTCAGCTATCGTGGTACAGCTGTCATCAGCTACTTCTTCATTCATTTTTTCTTTCTCCGTAACCGGAAGCTTCAATAATTTGATTCCACTGCACTGCAGCTTCATTCAAAGCTTGTTCGCTTCCCTTTTCTCCGTATATGGCTGCCTCTGCAGCCCTGTTAATAATGCGCTCTAAATCGCGGGCATGGGGCAAACTTAAAGAAAAATCGTCAGCTTTAGGCAACTGCTGCAATGATACTTGCATAGCCTTGTCTAAAAGAGCGTCGCCGCGACTCTGTTGGAAAAACGGTTCTTGCACACTACGCCTAGACGAAGTCAGCAGAGGTACTTCCTGAGCGAATTTTAACTGATTCTGCCAATTAGTTAAAAAAAGCGCCAGTTTTATAGCTGTTGCCTTATTTTTTGAAGACTGAGGTACGGCAAAATTCATCAAGGCGGCCGGAACTATTCCATCGTTAGACCAAGGCAGCGGTGCGATATCTGTATGAGCATAAACTTGAGGAGCATCCGCCTTAATTTGAGTCAATAGCTGGGGGCCGGCCTCCAAAAGAGCTAAGTTACCCTGTTTGTACCTTTCTAACGCTCCCTGATATCCTTCAATAAAAAATTCTTTAGGCAGCAAATTCTGTCTGTAAAGTTCAACATACCAATCTAGGGAGGCAGCATAAGCAGGCTGATTAAACAACGCTCGACCGCTCTTATGATCGTAAACCGGCAGACCAAGAATCTGCCAGTCATCAGTGAGCCGCACTACGGGGAAACACCCCCATTTGGAAGGGCAGTGTTTCTTAACCTTTGCGGCTAAAGCAGCCGCTTCTTTACGACTGCGTGGAGGACAATCAGCGGACAAGTGAGCTTCTTGCAATAAAGACCGGTTATAAATAAGCACTCTTACCGAAACATACCACGGTACGGCATAAACTTGGCCATTGAATTCGGAAGAACGCCACAACTTGGGGTAGTATTCCTGAATTTCGCTATCACTAATATACTGAGAAACAGGGGCTAAACTCATCTGCTGAGCCAGAAAAAGTACATTAGCAGCAGTTAAGTTTACTAAGTCGGGAGGCACTCCTCCAGCTATGGAAGCCATTAACTTCTGCATAATGTTCTGCTGAGGCAAATCAATCCAGTCAATTTTACTCTCCGGATTGTTCCTCTCAAATTCGTCAAAGAGACTTTGCATAAGGGGAGTAAACTTTGGCTTAAGGGCTATAGTCCAGACTTCTAACCGACGGGTCTGCCTTTGACAGGAAGGGCGCAAATATCCACTTCCCATCAGTCCGACTATTAAGCACAATATAACCAGACCTACTCCAAAAGACCAAGACCAACGCATTACTACAGAGCAGACTCTTCAGCAGCTTTGTCTAATGGCTGGCCATCGGGCAACTCGGTCTTAGCATTATTTTCCGCCTGCTTAGCAGCTTCAGCCTCAGTCTTTGCTTTTGCTCCAGCAGCAGCTTTTTCAGCAGCAGCTTTTTCAGCAGCTTCAATCTTATCTAAAGCTTTTTGAGCTTCACGAGTGTTTTTATCAAGCTTAAGAGCCTGCTGGAACATTTCTTTGGCTTCTTCTGAGCGATTTAATTCTACTAAACACTGACCACGCAACAAATAGGCTTCGCTGAGTTCACCGTTTTCTAAATAAGCCCTAGAGGCAGCTTTCTCAGCAGCCTCATAACGTTTGTTAACATACATTTGATAGGCCAAAGCTAAAGATGACAAATCGGTGCGCTCCATTTGAGCCCTAACTTTATCCAAATTGGCAGCGCCATTAATTTTATGCCCCATTTCGTATTGTAGAATACCTAATCCTAAACGGTAGGCAGGATTATCAGGATTGTGACGCACTGCATCATTTAAAAAAGAAGAGGCACGCACACGATCGCCTTTTAAACGATAGAGCATGCCTAAATTATAATGAGCTTTGGCCATTTCCGGGCGCAACCGCACAGCTTCGCGCCATTCGGATTCAGCCTGATCCAAATCGCCTTTAATCCAGTTGAGGACACCGGCCATATAACGAGATTCAGGCCCCCCTCCAGGAGCTTTGCTCAGTTCTCCAATAGCATTTTTAGCATTATCGAGCTGCTTAAGCTGCACATAGCACTGGCTGAGCAGCCCCCATCCATTAACGAAATCGGGACGCAAACCAGTTAAACGCTTTAAAAGAGGCACAGCTTTATCATACTCTTCTAAAGACATATGACAGATCGCCTTCATGTATAAAGCGTCTGCATAACCGGGATCGACCTTAAGTGCTCTTTCCAAGAAAGGCAGAGCTTCTTTCCAGTGCTTGCCGGATACATAAGTGCGGGCCTGCTGATACTCCTGCAGTGCGCCCACCTGCTGAGCCTCAACCGCGGAAAAGCAGCATAAGCATAAAAACAGAGTTGTCAGGACTAGACAGATCTTTCTCAATGGCAATTACGCTCCTTTTCAAATTGGCTTTCAATCAACCGCCATATGACCGATTATGCAGCGATAAAGTTTCTAAATAATTTTGGCCTGATGGCGACTTTCTCTAACCACCGTAACCAAAACCATGCCTGGCGATTTGATTTCTTCGTCGATGCGAGCGGCAATCTTATTGGCCAACTGGGCAGCCCCCAAGTCGTCAACAACACCGGGATTGACAAAAACGCGCACTTCCCGGCCAGCCTGCACAGCGTAAACCTGATCGACCCCTTCAAAACTATGGCCAATCTTTTCAATATTCTCCAAACGTTTAATATAATCTTCAATATTTTCACGCCGGGCCCCAGGACGGGCGGCAGAAATAGCATCAGCAGCCTGAACTAACATAGCCTCAATGGTTTTCTGCTCGACATCTTCGTGGTGAGCTTCGACACAATGGACTACAGCCGCACTTTCACCATATTTCTCACAGCAGCGAGCCCCCACAACTGCATGAGGCCCGTCCATAGAACCAGTAACTGCCTTGCCGATATCGTGAAGCAGGCCGGCTCTGGCAGCAGCCTGCACATTAGCTCCCAACTCAGCAGCCATTTGAGCCGCTAAAAAGCTTACTTCCAAAGAGTGGCTGAGCATATTTTGACCATAAGAAGTACGGAAACGCAGACGTCCCAGCAGTTTAATAAGCTCATGGTGCAACCCTAAAACTCCCGCTTCAAGAGCAGCCTTATCCCCTTCGCTAGCGATAATCTCTTCCACTTCTAATCTGGAAGCCGCCACCATTTCTTCTATTTTGGCTGGACGAATGCGTCCGTCAGCTATGAGTTTCTCAACAGCCCGGCGGGAAATTTCACGCCTTACAGGATCGAAGCAGGAAAGCAGCACCGTTTCCGGCGTGTCATCGACTATGACATCGGCGCCGGTAAGATTTTCAAAAACGCGAATATTGCGCCCTTCACGCCCAATAATACGACCCTTCATCTCTTCCGAAGGCAGGTTAACCACATTTATCGTAGATTCGATAACCTGCTCTGAGGCGTACTTCTGTATAGCCAAAGTAATAATGCGACGAGCTCGGCGGGCGGCTTCTTCTTTTGTCATCATCTCTGCCTGACGAATACTGCGAGCCAAAGCTAAACGATTTTCATTCTCTACTTTTTCAAAAAGAGCCGCTTTAGCTTCTTCCGAGGTCATTTCAGCCTGACGTTCCAATGAAGCCCGCAAAGCAATTTCCGATTCGCTGAGCTGTCTACTTCTGGCATTGAGATCGGTCTCTAAGGCAGACAAGCGCTCTTCCTTGGCATCAAGATGAATCTGCTGGTTGCTGAGCCAATGCTCCCGTTCAATATGCTGCTTTTCTTTGGCTTCAAGTACACTTTCGCGTTTATCAAGTTCTTCTTTCAGACGATGCTGAGCAGAACGGACTTCTTCCGCTTCTCTTTTTACCTCAGAGCGGTCTCGTTCTATGCTTTCAACCGCTTCTTGAATTTTTGCCTTTTTTACGGATTCTGCATAACGCTCTGCCTCTGCCCTAATATCGTCAGCCGCTAACTTTGCCGCTTGCTGCCTGCGGATCTCTATCCTAATTCCAATTGCCCACCCAACAGCCAAAAACAGTAAACTAGCCACAATAACCATTAGTTGATCTAGAACGGTTAACATAGCCGGCATAATAAATATAACTTCCTTCTTTTTCTACTGCCCCTCAGATTATTTACACGCAGCCCAAATTTTTATCAACACTCTATTGGCAATCTAACGCCGCCAATAACGATATGCTGCCAAGAACACCTTACCGCAGCCTAAACTTATATCAGAAAAAAAGAGTCGGCTACTCTTCAAGAAAAGCCGACTCTAAACTGTCAAAGACAGAGCAAAATTTTACTCCTCTGAAGATTTATCCTTACAAGCCTGTGCTGCCGCTTTCATGACAATTTCAGCAGGAAAACCGCGAAAAGCTAAAAAACGGCACACACTCGTGTAGTTGCCTCCGCGAGCAGCCTTACGACAAGCCAGCTCCAGCGCAGAAGTGAATTCGGTTTGACTATCTTCTTGAAGAGAGGCGCAAGCTAAACGGGCAGACTCGGAATCTAAACCGCGTCTAATCAGTTCATTGTAAATGCGCCTGCTCCCCCAACCGCCAGCAGCTTTGCTTTGCACAAAACGCTCAGCATAGCGGTCATCGTTAAGATAATTCCACTCCAAACAGCGATCGACGATCTTCTGGGCAACCTCAGCGGAACATTTGCGAGAAATCAGCTTCTGCTTTAATTCTGAACAAGTGTGATCGCGCAGAGACAAGATGTGCAGAGCCCGCTCAAGGAAGGCTCGAAATTCGGCTTCAGCAGAGTTCACTTACACCTGACCATCAGAAAGCGGTTCTTTTTCTTCCGCAGGAGCTCGATCCGCCAAAATTTTCTCACGAATCTGATCGTCAATTTCATCGGCAATATCGGGATTCTGTTCTAAGAAACTGCGGGCATTATCTCTTCCCTGACCCAATCGCATATCACCGTAAGAATAATAAGCGCCGGCTTTCTGTATAACACCTTTTTCGGTACCTACATCGATGAGGCTGCCCTCACGAGAGATACCGCGCCCGAAGAGGATATCGAATTCGGCAGTTTTAAACGGAGGAGCCAATTTATTTTTAACAATTTTGACTTTTACTCTATGGCCTACATTATCGGGTCCGGACTTGATGGCATCGCCTTTACGGACATCCATACGCACTGAGGCATAGAACTTCATGGCTCTACCGCCCGGCGTTGTTTCCGGATTGCCAAACATAACGCCTATCTTCTCGCGTATCTGGTTGATAAAGACCACTGCAGTGCGTGACTTAGATATCACGGCGGTAAGCTTACGCAGAGCCTGAGACATCAAACGAGCCTGCAGCCCCATATGGGAATCGCCCATATCGCCTTCGATCTCAGCCTTAGGCACCATAGCGGCGATACTGTCGACAACCACGACATCGACAGCATTCGAACGCACCAGCATTTCTACAATTTCTAATCCCTGCTCTCCGGTGTCAGGCTGAGAAACGTAGAGTTCATCAATATTAACGCCTAAATTCCTGGCATAAACCGGATCCAGAGCGTGCTCTACATCGATAAAAGCCGCCACCCCGCCGCTGCGCTGAGCTTCGGCAATAATCTGAAGAGCCAAAGTAGTTTTGCCTGAAGATTCAGGACCGTAAATTTCACATACACGCCCTCTGGGCACGCCGCCAATACCCAAAGCTAAATCGAGAGACATAGCTCCAGTTGAGATAACTGGCACTTCGAAACGGGCACCGGCCTCTCCCAATTTCATGATAGAGCCCTTGCCGAAAGCCTTCTCTATCTGGCCAACAGCGGCATCTAAAGCTTTTAATTTATCCATAAAAGACCCCTCCGTATAAAAATTCCCCCCACAGGTCAACCATCTCTGTTTTTTTCAAATTCAGAAAGGCTGAAACTGGGAGAAGTCCTGCTAAAATCGATCCTTATAAACAAGCAGAATCTCACCCACTTCATCGGCTATCTCGTTGAGAATATTCATACCCATGCGAGGATTCACCATGATAGGATCGCTGCCAGCTTGTTCACGCTCTAAAAAAATCGGAGCTCCGTTAGGAAGATTATCGTATTTTTCCTGGCAATTAAGAATGCCTACAGCCAGCTTGTAAACCAAACAGCAGTCTGCATACGGATTCTGCGGAAAATCTCTTCCCCAGGCATCGATAACCAAAGTGGTAAGCTCTCTGACTGTAATGGGGTTTTCCTGTTTTTTCAGTATACGGCGCATTACAGCAACAACGGGAGTCCGCTCAGTCATCGGTCTGGTTCCATTCGATAAAGTCAATTTAACATTCCTCCGAAATTACTAACCACAAATTAGCAAAAACAACTTGATTACCTTCTTGCCCGAAAAAGCTGCTTCCTGCCTAGCCATTCAATTAACAATCTCAAACAAAAACAACGCCCGTTTTAAATAGAACAAGCGTTGTTTATCATATGAATTTAGTTTTAATTATACTGAATAATTAGTTTATAACAGGCCAAGAGACGTGCAGGAAGTACCTTAGATAACATTCTCGCCTACCGTTATTCAGCCTTAAAATAATTTTTCATTGAAGCAAAATGCTGATATTCCAGCGCCGCACAGTTTAGAGCAATTTCCAAGGGCTCTTGACAATTTAGTTCTGTCACCTCGTTGAATAGCGGATTCCACTGTTCATAGCTGTATATACCCGGTTTATAATAGGCCAAAGTGCAGTGCAGAGTTAGGGGGTACGAGAGTTCTTTGAGCGGATCAATTATATGGTAAATTTCCTGAACTATATTGTGATCGACTTCAGTTGCGGGTTCAAAAAGCATCACTAGCGAGCTGGATACCATACTAACTATACCAACTGAACGCAGTTTCACTACACCTTTTAGGCGAATAGTATGTAAAAGTTTTACTACCCTGTGGGTGTTTTCGGCTATGCTCGGCGCAAGCTCTTCCTTTATTTCTCCAGCATTCAAATCGTGCAGAGTGATATGAAACGTACTTGGTGGCAGTTGCGCAGACAGCATATATTCTGTACAGCGGTACAATTTTTCTTGAAGCTTAGCTAGAGAACAGATTACCTCCGGCGGCAACGGAAACACTGTCGTATCTCCGTAAAATGGCCTAAAAGCTCCGCCCTCATCAAATTTAGCCTTTAGAGCAGGAGCCGTGCAAAAAGTCTTTCCCACAACGGGGAAGCAAGCACGATTCTGCACCAGTTCTAAAACTCTACTTTTGTAAGCGGAATAATCTTCTCTCACTATATTTTTTTCTCCGATACTTTAAGCTGATCTATCTAACTATATTTTTCCCGCAGGTAAGACAAAGAGCCTCCAACAAAAAAATAAAATCAGCGAATACAATCGTCACTATTTGCACAGTATGGATAGTACCATCTGCCCGTTTATACAATGGGATAAGAAAACAAAAAAAACGCCTGGCTTAAACATGCCAAGCGTTCTTTTACGTACACATCCATTTGGCGGGAGAGACGGGATTCGAACC
>JBJEGC010000024.1:23907-88034 GCA_051874695.1 Candidatus Bruticola sp. | reverse complement strand
CGCGACCTCCGGCGTGACAGGCCAGCGCCCTAAGCCTCTAGGCCACTCCCCCATGGAGCAACTTCCCAGAGCAAAACACAGTTTACTCTGATGGTGCCGAGGCCCAGATTCGGACTGGGGACACTGCAATTTTCAGTCGCATGCTCTACCAACTGAGCTACCCCGGCGAAACAAAGAAGAGTCTGATTTGGCGGGAGAGACGGGATTCGAACCCGCGACCTCCGGCGTGACAGGCCAGCGCCCTAAGCCTCTAGGCCACTCCCCCATGCCGCAGAAGACTCTTTCTCAGTTTGTGTCCCGTACATAAAATGGTGGGCGGAACAGGACTCGAACCTGTGACCCCCTGCATGTGACGCAGGTGCTCTAGCCAACTGAGCTATTCGCCCTTGGGACAGAGACATTCTATCCATATAAATCGGATATGTCAATAGGGTAAAAGGCATTTTGGGGGATTTTTTCCCTATTACATTTTCCAACTAGCTTTTATGCGTATGCAAATACAAGCCTAACTGCACCTTTATATGAGACGTCGGCCTCTTCTTACTCAGTAAGAAGAGGCCGCTCAAAAGAACTAATCGGTACTAAAAAGCAAAACGCGAAGCTGCCGCTAGAGCAGCAGTCTCTACACGTAGAATGCGTTTGCCCAAACTGCAGAAACGGCAATCGGATAGCTCTGCTAAAGACAACTCTTCAGGAGAAAAGCCTCCCTCCGGACCTATAAATAAAGTACAGGCCTTTAAAGCAGGAGATTCAGGATACAACGAAGGCACATGACAACTAAAAAGCAAACACTCTTCATTGTGGGCGTATTGCCTCAAAGCCTCTGCAAAACTTTTTGGTTCGGTTACTACAGGAATTTTGACACGCCCACACTGACAAGCGGCCCCTACAGCCAAGCGCTGCCAACGCAAACGTTTAGCCGCTCCCGGATCAACCACTTGAGTGAACTCAGTTAATAAAGGTACAATTTCGGCTACCCCTAACTCAGTAAGCTTTTCTACAGCCCAATCAAAGCGCTCACCTTTCACCAAAGACAGACAAACTCGCAAACGGCATTCCATTTCGGTATCAGGAAAAGACACGGACACTGCCATTCCTCGAGCTGCCCCCCGGCGAGAGACCTCTAATAGGCGGCAAATAAATTCTCCGCCGGAATTGTCAAAAACCGCAAACTCTTGGCCAGGGCGCAAGCGCACCGATTTAGTGAGATGAGTGCAGGTTTCGGCATCTAGATCGAAACACTCACCAACCTGCAGAGGAGCCGAAGAAAATACTCTGGTTATACGCATAAACTGACCGGCCTTACTTGTTTTTAAGTAAGAGACAAACCCAGTCGTCTTTATCTATGCGATCGGCAACCTCAGCCCCCTCATCAGCAAAAGCTTCAATTACTTCTTCGGCACGCTCCTGCACTATACCGCTAACTATCAGATGACCGCCCGGCAACACAACCTTTAACAAATCGGAAGCTAAACGGCAAAGCAATGAAGCCACCAAATTGGCACAAACTAAGGGAAACCGCCCTTTTTCAAGGGGAACTCCTACATATTCAAACAAATCGCAATGGGAGGTTAAATTGTTAGCGGCAAAATTTTTTCTGGCGGCTTTTACCGCTACAGGGTCGCTGTCTGACGCCGTAATGCACGTGCTGCCCAAAAGACGAGCAGCCACAGCCAAAATGCCAGATCCCGTGCCGACATCAAGTACGCTGTCGGGAACGCCATCACTGTAAACCCGCTCCATCATTTCCAAACACATGGCTGTACTGGCATGAGCTCCGGTACCAAACGCCATACCCGGGTCGAGCGTTATCACCTTATCGCCTTCTTCAGGAATAAACTCCTCCCAAGAAGGACAAACTACAATATGACGTCCGAAACGCATAGGATGATAAAACTGCTTCCAACAATTTGCCCAATCTTCGTCGACAATACTGCCGCGAGTATGACATTCACCGCCTACAGCACGCACACCGTTCACGATTAGACTTAGCCTGTCTTCCCATTTTTCAGTACACGGCAAATAAACAATCCAACGTAACTGAGGTTCCTCAGCTTCCACAACCCAACCACCTAATTGGCACGAAGTCAAAAAGGCGTCAAGTTCATCGGCTACTTCGGGAGCAGCGATAATTTCTAATTCCTGCCAAGTCAGGCCGCGCAGGCTAGCCGAAGATTGCATCATGAATTTTTCCAAAAAATCCTTTACTAGGTTCTTTCGCTTCTTGAGGTCCCGCTTCAGCGAACTCTTTAAGGAGCGCTTTTTGTTTCTCATTAAGTTTGGTGGGCACAATTACCTGAATAACTACATGAAGATCCCCAAAGTGACTGCCATTAAATTCAGGCATACCACAACCGCGCATTCTAAAAGTGGTACCGCTCTGTGTACCGGCCGGAATGCGGAGCTTCTTAGGCTCACCCACAATCTGTTCAACGGTAATATCCTCTCCTAAAGCGGCCTGAGTAAATGTAATATTTTTCTTGTAGATGATATCGGCACCTTCGCGCACAAAGCGGTCATCATCTTCGACTTCGACCATAACCAGTACGCTGCCCCTAGGACCGCCATTAGCTCCCGGTTCTCCGACTTCAGCTAAACGAAGTCCGTTGCCCGTATCGATACCGGCCGGAATGTTAATCTCCATGTGCTTCTCTTTTTCCACCATTCCGGCGCCTTTGCACTCCGCACACGGCTTTTTAACCTTCTTGCCTAAACCACCGCACGCAGGGCACTCGACAATTTGAGCTACTGTACCGAAGCCAATATTTATGTGCTTCTGAATTTGACCGGTCCCTTGACAAGTGGAACAGACCTCAATACCGTCAGGTTCGGTAGTCAATTTGCCTCGGCAAGATAAACATGTTTCGTGAGTTTTAAATGTTATATCGCGTTTACAGCCGGTAAAAGCTTCTTGAAGAGTAATTTTTACACCTAAACGTATATCACGTCCGCGCCTGGGCTGACGACTATTTCTCCCTCCTCCGCCCATATTCATGAAGCTTTCGAATATGTCGCCCAAACCTCCGAAAGCATCGAAACCTCCGAAACCACCAAATCCGCCACCGGAAGCAGAAGAGGTACCGGGAGTTTCTCCGTAACGATCATAATAAGCCCTCTTGTCGGGATCGGAAAGGATCCCGTAAGCTTCGTTTACTTTTATCATCTCTTCCTGAGCCTTTTCCTTATCTTCGGCTACATCGGGATGATATTTGCGCACTAAGCGGCGATACGCTTGCTTAATATCTTGTTCTGAAGCATCACGAGGTACATTTAAAATTTCGTAATAGTCAATGTTGACTGCCATAAAATATGGTACTCCTCAAAAAAACGCCGACCCCGGGGAATATATATGAACAAATTCCTCGAAGCCGACGTTATACATTGCGGCAGCTGTATGCTTGCCGTTTTACAATTTAGTTAGATCCTCCTTTGTCAAACCAGCTGAAGAGATCTTCATCAGCGGGTTCATCGTCGACGGCTGCCTTGATGGAATCTTCAGCCTTCTTGGGCTCAGCACCTACGCGACCGGTCTCCAGAGCGTAGTAAGCATCAGTGGATATACTGAAGAGCTGATCGGACAGTGCCTTGGTATCGGCGGCAATCTTGGGAAGATCGAAAGCTTGCATGGACATACGCAGGCGATCGATAGCATCGCGCAGAGCTCTCTGATGTTCAGGAGTAATGCGCTCGCCTAAGTCGCGCATAGTGTGTTCGGCAGTATCGATTTCGATATTAGCCTTGTTACGAATCGTTGACTCTTCACGGCGGCGACCGTCTTCTTCAGCGTAAACAGCAGCTTCTTTGACCATGTGGTCAATTTCTTCACGCGACAAGTTCGTAGGAGACTGGATAGTAATTTTCTGTTTATTGCCAGTCGCCATGTCTTTAGCAGATACGTTCACAATACCGTTGGCATCGAGATCGAAAGTAACTTCGATCTGCGGCACGCCACGCGGAGCCGGAGGTATGTTGCGGAGTTCGAAGCGACCCAACGATTTGTTATGAGCAGCCAACTCACGCTCACCCTGCAGACAGTGAACTTCTACCACAGTTTGACCATCGGCCGCAGTAGTAAAGATTCTGGTCTTCGAACAAGGAATGTGAGAGTTGCGCTCAATGAGTTTAGTGAAGACACCACCCACAGTCTCAATGCCTAAGGACAAAGAAGTGACGTCTAAAAGGACCATGTCCTTGACTTCGCCGGCCAAAACGGCACCTTGAATAGCAGCGCCCATGGACACGACTTTGTCGGGGTCGATTTCGCGGGAAGGCTCCCTGTTAAAGAGGGAACGCACTTTATCCTGCACCGCAGGCATACGAGTAGAACCGCCGACTAACAAAACTTTATTTATCTGGCCGATAGCCAAACCGGAATCGCTCAGGGCTCTCTTAGCCGGTTCCTCGCATCTGGCTACCAAGTCGGCAGTCAGTTCTTGGAACTTGACGCGGGTGAGCTCGACATCGAGGTGTTTAGGGCCTGTAGAATCGGCTGCTATAAAGGGCAGATTGATACGGGTAACCGTCTCGCTGGAAAGCTTGATTTTAGCGTTTTCAGAGGCTTCCTTCAAACGCTGCATGGCCAAACGATCGGTGCGCAAATCGAGATTGTGATGGCTCTTAAACTCTTCAACTAACCAATCCATAATGCGCTGGTCCCAGTCGTCACCACCCAAGTGGGAGTCGCCGGCCGTAGCCTTTACTTCTACCAAACCTCCGCCGATTTCCACAATGGAAACATCGAAGGTACCACCTCCTAAGTCCCATACCAGAACGGTTTCGGTACGATCGGAAGCGGCTTCGTCATCGGACTTATTCAAGCCATAAGCCATACAAGAAGCAGTAGGTTCGTTAATAATACGCAGTACTTCTAAACCGGCGATAGTACCGGCGTCTTTGGTGGCCTGACGCTCTGAGTCGGAGAAATAGGCAGGAACAGTGATTACAGCCTGCTCGATAGGGAAGCCTAAATAAGCTTCGGCATCGGCCTTGATCTTTTGCAGAATCATAGCCGAAATTTCCTGCGGACTGTACTGTTTGTCGTCAACTACCGTCTTGTGATCGGTACCCATGTAACGCTTAATTGAAATAACCGTACGATCTGGGTTAGATACAGCCTGACGCTTAGCGACGGAACCGACCAAACGCTCGCCAGTCTTTGAAAAACCAACTACCGAGGGGAAGAGATAATCACCTTCAGCGCTAGGGATGGCAATAGGCTGCCCCCCTTCAACAATAGATACAACAGAGTTCGTTGTACCAAGGTCTATACCGACAATCTTACCTGCCATACTATTTCCGGAACCTCCGAATACGAGCGTATGCTCTCTCTCTACGCATTGACGCGAGAATATACAACTGGGCGTTTTTTATTCTGCCGCCCTGCCAACAAGCCGAGCGTTGAAAATGAACGGCGGAAAAACGTTGCTTAAACGCACTGGACTGACCCTTATTCCCGCCACAGTGGACAATGGCGCACCCACACCCATTGACCACAAAATGTAAAACCTTGCCGTTCTATTTTTTGTACTGCCACCCCGGATATTCCCAATAACAGCTGAACAGCTCGCCGGATCATTCAACACAGCGAACTGTTTACCTTTACAAAAAAAGTTCCGGAGAGACACTCTTTTAAATAAAACAGCGTCATCTGCTCGTGAACGTACTCCCGCCTATAGAGGCGGGAGACTTCTTGCAGGATGGGTTAGTTAAAACGGTAAAAAAACACCTAACTGCCACTTCGACAAAACAACGTGCGCAGGCAAAGACTAAGCCTTAACTTAAGTTTTGCTCAAGTGCGTTCTTACGGGCAAATTGGCTGTTATTACAGCTCTACTTGGAAGCATCGGGATCGGCACTGGCTAAACGCACCATAGAAGCACGCAACAACTTGCCATCGAGCAGATACCCCCGACGCAGTTCATCGAACACGTGATCTTCAGGTACGTCGTTAGTCTGCACATGTCCCATGGCCTCGTGAAAATTAGGATCAAAAGGCTGCCCCTCCGCTTGTATAGCTTCTAGACCTTCAGCTTTGCAGCAGTCGAGCAGCTGGCTATGAATCTGCTTTAAACCACTGAGAATACTGTCTGCATTTTGCGAGGAAGCCGAAGGCTTAAGGGCCCCATCAAAGCTGTCCATAACCGGAAGCAAACATTCAAAGAGTGATTCTTTGGCCTTTTGACTCTTAAATTTTAAATCTTTTTCTAAACGGGCCTTGATGTTAGTGACATCTTGAGCCATTTTATCACAGCGCTTTTCGGCTTCTTCTGCTTCCATACGAGCTTTAAGAAGCAGGCTATCTTTGAACTCCATCTGACGGCGTAAAGCCGTTAAAGTAGTTTCTGACGCGCTGTCCTCCTGTTTAACTTCCGCTTTCGGAGGAGTACTCTGAGCCGATGAAGCTGAAACACAGACTCCGGCTGCTTCGGCAGCCGCGGCCAACTGCTGGGAAGCGTAAGATTTTTTAGGAGCACGACCGGTCACTAGAGCACTGGACTGCTCAAAAAGCATCTCTTCCTGAAGTTTGCGCAATTGACGATCGTACTCGGCCTTACTGCGCTGCATAATTTCCTTTTGACGCTGCAAATTCTCCAACATTACTTGAGAAGTCATGCGATACAAGCCGATTAAATCAGCAGCAGTGCAGCCGTGCTTGCGGATGCGATTCAAACGAGGCTTAAGATAAGAAAGAAATTCTAAACTGCTGACAACTTTTTCAAGCTCTTCCATATCGGATTTTACTTTGGCCATCTCAGCATCATCTGCCTGACTTTCCTCGGCAGCTTTAACTTGGGCAGTTGTCTCAACAGGAGGCTCCACCGCGGAGACAATTTCGGAAGTATTACGTACTTCGGGCTTATTTCCGACTTTTTTGTTTTCAATTACAACTTGAAAACCGGGAGGGACTTCCGCCTCTCCTAAAAGATCGGAAGGAGAAGTCGGAGCACAAAAATCATCAGATTCGTCCGTGTAAGCGGCGGCCGGAGCTCCTAAAAGCGACTCTTCTGCGGCAGCAAGTGGCTTAACGGCAGTATTCTCGCCATCTTTCACTTCACTGTTTAAAGGCAGAGATACCTCTGTACTCTTAGCTTCTTCCTCTACCATCCACGAAGGCAGCTTTGTACGCGACTTGGAACCTTTATCGCCAGACGATGAATCCATCTTTACAACACCTCTATTTTCCCGCAAGCAAATCTGCGTTCCTGAACGAACTATTTACCTTTTGAGTAAAGTTTACCTTTTTTCTGCCTATTCTTCGTTAGCCGAACAGCAGACTCCAAAATACAATAATAAAAAACGGCTTTCTGCGGCCCCATAATATACATATATGCATATGATATGGGAAACAAAAAGCCGTTTTACGACACTGAACCGCAATTAAAGTCTAAACTTTACTTTGTTCCAATAAACAGTTAAACGCTTTAACCCCTTCAAAAAAGGCCTGGCGGTTGATTTCCTGAATTTTAGCATTCTTTTTTAAGCCGTTTTTCAAAGCTTCTAAGAAAGTTTCTTCAGGGAAAATACGCGTAGCAGCACAAAATGCTCCTAAACAGACCACATTTTTCAGAATGCGGGTGCCCAAATTCTGAGCAATCTCGGCAAAAGGTATGCCATATACTTTAACGCCTTCGGGAACCGGAGGCACCTCAAAAATAACCGCACTGTCATAAAGAATAATTCCCCCCTTTTCCACTGAAGGAGCGAACTTAACCAAACTGGGAGCATTAAAAGCAGCTAAAATTTGAGGGTTAGGCACCGAAGGTGAAAGCACTTCGTGAGCGATATGCACATCGGCATAAGAAGTGCCCCCGCGCGATTCCGGACCGTAACTGGGGATATGAGTGGCGTCAAAACCTTCCTGCAAAGCAGCTCGAGCCAACAAGAGAGCTGCAGTTTGGGCACCGTCTCCACCCGATCCGGCAAATTTAATGCCTATATCCTCAGAATCGAGATGAGTTGGAAAACCTTGAGCAAACTTGGGTACGGCTTCATGAACGGCACCTATTTCCCGCAGAAGGGTTTCTGCTTTGTATACAGGACGCTTAATTTCCGGAAGTTCGACAACCTCAGCAGCAGTATCTTTCTTCACTCCCAAGGGATAAACGGGAATCATATTGTCGCGCACCCACTCGGAAGCCTTGACCGGATCCAACTTAAGCTGAACAGGACACTCAGAAACGACTTCTACAAAGGAGAATCCGAGACCGTCCATCTGGATTTGCAAAGCCTTCTTTATGGCTTTTTTAGCTTTGACACGATTCTTATGATCGAACAGAGCCACACGCTCCACATAAACAGGACCGTCTAAACCGGCGATCATTTCAGCCACCTTCATGGGCTGTCCCATTGAAAGAGTGCGTCCATCAGGGCAAGTAGCCATTTTTTGACCGATCAAGGTAGTCGGAGCCATCTGTCCTCCGGTCATACCGTAAGTGCTATTATTGACAAAAATAACAGTTATAGGCTGTCCCATCTGCGCAACAGAAATAATTTCCGCCAAACCGATCGAAGCTAAATCACCGTCTCCCTGGTACGAAACCACAATTGAATCGGGACGAGCGGCTTTTTGTCCCAGCGCTGCCACCGGAGCACGGCCGTGAGCAGACTGAATGTTGCCTACGTTCATATAGTAATATAGAAAAACACTGCACCCTACCGGAGAAATGGCGACGGTGCGATCTTGTATACCCAACTCGGCAATTGATTCAGAGAGGAATTTATGGATCAAACCGTGACCGCACCCCGGGCAATAGTGGGTAGCATGAGCTTTTACACCTTTGCCATGAGCATGACGTTCGAAAGTTTCGTAAAATACATGATTCATTCCGGCACCTCCATATTGAGCGCATACTGAACTATTTCAGAGCTTTGAGGCAACACGCCACCGGAGTGCTGTACATGAGCAATTGGCGGAATATCGGTAAGGCCAGCACGGCTCAAAGCCAAACGCATTTCATCTTCTAACTGACCATAGGAAGCTTCAACCACAATCACACGGCGAACTCTGCCTGTAAGCAGCAGCTCTTTCAGAGCCTTAATGGGGAACGGCCACAAGCTAATCGGACGGAAAAGACCGGCCTTAACACCCTGAGCGCGCAGAGTGCGAATAGCTCCCTTAGTCATACGAGCCGGAGTATTGGCAGCAACAAACAATACTTCACAATCGTCGGCCATGAAAGTATCGGACCGCTGCTCATTCTCGATAATTTGAGCGTAAACTTCGTTGAGATGCAGATTAAACTGCTCTAAATCGGCTTCAGTTAAACGAATTGAAGTAATTACATTGGCGCGATGTTCGCGATCTCCTGAAACAGCCCACTCAGGAACACCCGGTTCAACCATATGATCGGGAAGCTTAACTTGACTGGTAACCTGCCCCAAATAGCCGTCTCCCAGAAGAATTACCGGCTGACGGTATTTGAAAGCCAAGCGAAAAGCGTCCATAGTCAGATCGAGCATTTCTTGGGGATCGGAAGGCGCTAACGCCAAGGCGTGAGTGTTTCCGTGTCCTAAACCTCGGCAAACAAGTTTAATATCGGACTGTTCGGGACCGATGTTACCCAAGCCAGGACCGCCACGCATAATATTGACAATAACACCCGGCACCTCGGCACCAATCATATAAGAAATGCCCTCCAGCATTAGGCTGAAGCCCGGAGAAGAGGTAAAGGTCATGCAAGGGCGACCGGCCCCTCCACATCCGTACATATAGTTAATAGCGGCTACTTCACTGACAGCCTGAATAAAAACGCCGTCAATATGAGGCAAAATTTTAGCCATCAGCTCTGCACCTTCTGTTGAAGGCGTAATAGGATAGCCGAAAAAGTGACGGCATCCAGCTAAAAGGGCTCCTATAGCCGAAGCGTATGTACCTTTAATCATTAAAGGTTCAGTAGGCGGCAGAGGAATACATTTATCGGGAATAGGCACAGCAGACGGCAGCTGCTCGCGCTCGGCTTTCTCTTGCTCTTGAGCAGGCAGTTCCCAGAAATACTTTATATTGTCCGGATGCAGGGCGTATGGTTCAGGACATGCACTGAAGCAAGTGCCGCAGGCTACGCACTTGTCATAATCGATAGATACGGGAACACATCCGGTTTCAGGGTTAACCTCTCCTGTAAAAGCGATGCATTTTTTGGGGCAGGCCGCAATACAGCGTCCGCATCCCTTGCAATATTGAGGCAGCAAAAACGGCTTGGGGCGCGCCTGTCTGCCCGATATATCTGGCGACATACAAAAAACCTCCGGCGAAACTAAGACTGCTCTTTGAGTTGTACTAACCCTCGTAGATTTCAGCCTCTCCCTAGTTTTGGCAAAAAACACTGATAAAACCTTCCGCCGCGGCTTCAGATCAATCAGGGAAGGAAGAAACGACTAAAGAGCAGAACCTGGGCGCACCACCCTGAAGTTTATGTCCAAAATCGATGAAATTTGTTGAGTTAACATACCATAAAGATACTGTTTGCAACCTCGAACACGCATTCTTAGTGTTAAATACCGATGTATTGTCTGAACAGTTTGCCGCAGAATTTGAGGAGCAAGTCAAATACCTCGATGACAACCCACCTACAGGATGTCTGATTATCAGCAGTCAGGCTTTAAATTTCTGGAGAGCTTGGACAATTGCGGACATAAAAGATAATTCTCGACGTCTGCTTCCCGTATGTTCAAAATTAGAGAAGTTACTCTCACTAATTTTGCATCTTCCCTGTCCTACTGTGGCCAAAGTAACCTCAATCTGTCAGGGCTGGGGACTGAGTTTGGCTTTAAGCTGCGACTGGCGCTTAGTATCAGCAGAAGCCCAGTTTAGCAGTGCCGAAGTTTCTCAAGGACTGCCTGCAGGCTTCTGCAGTTGGATGCTGCCTAAGTTAGTTGGCTACACCACTGCAAAAAAATTCCTCTTAGGTCAAGAAGTATGGGATGGCCTCTCCGCCTACCAACTCGGCTTAGCCGATCTGATACTTAACAAAGACAACCCCAACGTTGAAGCCGAGCTACTGCGCAAATTAAGTTCAGCTCCCCGCCTGGCTTGGCTGAACACACGCAGACTATTGGCCGAAAGTTCAGCTTCTCTGCGAGAGAACCATTTGGGAGCCTACTTGGCTTCTTTATCGCAAATTGTTTGTACTGAAGCTTAAAGCTGACTATGCCTGCAGAGATAACTCCTTTTGCCGTAGATGAAAGCGTAATGCAGCGCATACGCACTATGCAGATTCAGGATATTGAGCCAGTAGCAGCACAGCACTGCGCAGCCATGGGCCACAGCCTGTGGGCTCAGTTGGGAGTTTCTTTTTTGGAAGCCCTCTACAGGGGGCTGCTCCAAGATCCGCTTTTCGTAGCTTATGTTTACGTAGATCAGGGGGAAGTACAAGGATTCATTGCCGGCAGCCTCGATGTACCGCGTACTTTCCATAGGCTCTGGCGCAGCAACGGCTTACGTTTATTTTGGCCAGCCTTGCACGGACTGCTGCGCCGCCCCCGGCTGCTAGGTTATATATTGACTACCCCGCTGTACTTTATGCGCAGTGCCGCTTCAAACTCATCAAAATCGGGTACGGAAGCCGTTAAGGCGGAATCGCTTTTCTGTTCTTTTCGTCCCCAGTTGCGCGGCACCAGAATTTCAGGTCATATAAACAAAGTTCTTTTTCAACATTTTCGCCAAGCGGGATGCCAGAGCATAAAAATTACTACAGAAACCTCCAATGAGGCCAGTTTACGCCAACTTAGTCATTGGGGATTTGAAATAAAAGACAAATTCAACTTCTATGGTAAGGATATGTACACCTTGATTATGGATTTGCAGCATAATCCCCGTCTACAAGACAACTACAGGCTGCCTTGTCAGCGTTAATCTAACCTGAAAACAACTCCGGTACCCAGTCGCTTTTTCGGAGCTCCCAAGTCCTTTATATTCCAGCGTTCGCGAACGGTACTCTTATTGCTCTGGCAGACAATGTCAAAAGAAGGCCTGATCGGAACGCGCAAGACACGCCTCTCGCCAAGCATAAGCATCATTTTGGCAACAACGCCCCCTTGGAATCCGATATTCTCAGCTCCAGGATAAACACCTTTAAAAGCTCCCTCGCCCTCTATCCAGACATACCAGACATCATCGCTAAAGTTGGCCACTTTGACAAAGCATTCATTGATAAAGTATAAGCCCTTACCCTCTGTAAATTTGCCTTCAAAACTTTTCTCGATACGATCGGGATAAATGGACAACATTATAGACGAAGAATTTTCCTCACGAGTATAAGGAGTTCCGGGAGGGAGCACATCCCGATCGACATCGTATTTTTGACATCCGCTGACTAAGCAACAGATTATCGATAGCATAATAAGTACAGACAGGCGTTTCATAGCAGCTGCTCAATGCGACGCTCAAATTTTGTTCCCCTGCTCACAGTTGAGACATTCAACCACACAAAAAAGGATCTGCCGATAAAAACCTGTAACTGCAGTTACGAACTGCTTTCTCAAGTTTATTATGCAAACAACACATTGTAGTGCTGGGCCCACCCTAAAAGTCTAAAGTTTATAAATCTACAAATGATAAAATTTCTGAAAAAAATCAACAATTTAGAATGGATTTGGGTAGCTGATCTGCTGATCATCAGTTTTATCAGCGCGGTAGTTATTTATGCAAATGTAATTTGGCAAATTAACTACACCTTCCCCCCTCATGCCGACCATGCTCACCATTTTTTAGAAGTCTCAGCTATGGAGCTACGTCTGAACAGCTGCACAAGTTGGATAGAAAAACTACTAACTTTTCTCTTCTGGCCCAGCTCTTATCCGCCCGGAATGTACTGGTCGGCCTATCTGAGTTCTTTTATAATCGGACGCGGCGTTATGTCGGCCATGATGAGCCAGATGTGCTTTTTTCCTCTACTCAATGCCTCTATATATTACATGGTGCGCCCCAAATATGGCATAATTGCAGCTTCTTCGGCAGCAGTTATCTGCGCTTCCTCAGTATTTCTGGCAATGGGATCCATCAGCTATATTGTCGACTATCCCTCAGCCGCTTTTACGGCTCTGTGCATCTGCCTCTTCTTCAATTCAGAGTTAATGCAGAAGACAGACAGAGCCATCCTTCTGGGACTGGCCCTGGGATTGGGCTGCATATTTAAACCGACTACAATATTTTTTGTAGCCCCAGCTCTCATTCTTTTATTTTTAACTAGACTGGGCAAACTTTGGGCCTATAAAGGTAGACTGTTTATTTCGGTTGCTCTAGTTACCCTTCTCTCTATATTGCCGGTAATAGCAGCCGGATATGTATATACTTGGCCTTGCTGCACTGCAGACCTCACCAGTTTTTTCCCTCCCTACAAAATAGTCTTTATAGCTGCAGCTATGCTCGGGGCGATCGTTCTCTTCCTGAGCGCTTTTTATCTGTGGAAGCCCCAAAACGACAACTTGGTTCAAGCAGAACCTGTCAGATTGATGCGCAATCTTTTGTACGCCTTTGCCTGCTTTTATTTCGTTTTCTTCCCTTGGGCTTCTGCCAATTGCGCCACCATGTTCTGGCGTGCTCACCACTTAGGCAACCAATTGTTGTGGAACATTAATATTTTTGGCCCCGATGTCTATTTTCACGGTTTAGTTGAAGGTTTGGGCGATTTTCCTACCATATTGACAACACTGTTGGGAGCTCTCTATAGTTGGCGCTCCCAAGGAAGTTTAGAAGAACGCTTAACCGTCATATCCTGTTTAATAGCCAGTCTAATTTCTATCACCATGCTGAGTCCGGCAGTGCGTTATTTGTTACCGGCCATAGCTGTGGGCAGTTTTTTCTATACAGCTTTCTTCCGCCGCGTACCTCGTGGCTATATTATGGCCTTAGTGCTAGCTTGTACTATGTTCTGGCTCAATATCATGGAATCGATACTGTACCCTAGCTACGAAGAGAATTTCAGCATCACTAAAAATTTCGGTCCCATCAATGTATATACCAGCCTTTTTCCTTATCCATCAACTGCTGATGTGCCTTTTAAACGAGGTTGGGATTTTGCCGCACAGCTGCACAATACAGTGCAAACTCAAGATCAGACACCAATTTTTGTGGCCATACTGATACACGATCGATACCCTAATATCAATTCTTCAGAATCCTTCAAAATAGGAATGCACACTTGGTCAAATTATCACAACGGCAGCATAATACCGACATTAGTAGATGAAAAAAACTTCACCAAGCAGACTCTGCGCTTGGAACTGCAGCGAAATCTACTCAATATGGCGCAGCTGTACCCTGTGCAGGCCCAAAATTTAGCCAGAATCATCAATAATCAACAACATCATAATTATGACTACGTTGTCGATGTTTACGCTCGCGAACTACAACCGTCTGAGCCGGAAAGAATCAGATACCTGCTGAACAATGAGGAAAATCTTCCTGTTTACTTTACAACTATTGTTAAAACTAAAGAATATGTCGCTACTCTTTACTCAGTCGGCAAGCTCAATCTGAGATATTAGACTCTACATGGGAAAAAAAGGAGTGCTGTTACCTGCGCTTCTTTTTTTTCCTACATAACTTCATAGGTAACTGAGTTCAAAAAAATAGCAACAAATTCTTACTTTACAAAAAAACGGCTCCGAACTATTAGCCGGAAACCGTTAAAATTCTGCTGTTTCAGCAAGCACTATTGAGTACGTATAGCTCACCGCCTCTAGCAGCGGCAAAACAAACACAAAGGCGCTAATACGAAGCGATAAACAGCATCTGCTCAATGTTAAAGAAAGTGCCTACAGGATCGTTCACATGAGAAATAGTGGCCGCTCTGTAGCCGGAAACCATTACCAGGTTGTCAACGCAACGCGATTCTCCGGGAGCTAAATTGCCCCACAGGTAAGGATCGAGTATTCTACTAGCCCCGACATAGCCTCCCTTATGGTGCACCTCTCCTTCGAAGCGGAAATTGAGCGGTTCTTCGCAGTTGTTAATTACTGTAACGTTGAAGCGAGAAGCCAAATAAACCTTGATAAACTCACGCCCCTCTTCGTCGACAATACGAGCTTCGTCGGACATGTAGTGTTTTTTGTCCACTTTGCTATCGTAAACGGAAATGGTGTAATCGGGCTCTATAACGTAAATAAGATCTTTGACTATTACGCCGCCCTCGCCGCCTTCACCACCTTCGCCACCACCGTCTTCGCCAAATCCGGAGTGTTTGCCAAACTTATCGCCGTACTTCCCGTAACCGTGTCCGGTAGGATAACCGGGGCCTCCGAAAGCAGAAACTCCTAACTTGGGCATATCAGGATCGATAGCGGTACGCAAGCCGACCCTTCCCGAACCTCTCCCCAACTTTTTGGCAGGATCGCCGGGAGCTCCCGGTTTACCAGGAGCTGCTCCATATTTGTTCATGCTCGTTTTGGGAATGTGCGCATATTTTTCTATGTCGTGAGGCTTAACCGCTTTGGGTTTAACAGCAGTTTTCTTCACAGGAGGAGGGCTGGGGGGCTTAACCGGCAGCTTAATAGAGTCTACCAAAGAAACTTTAGAAACTAAACGTAAAGTGTCGTCTTCTTTAACGCTCTTAGGTGAATACCAAGCTAAGGTTGCCAAAGCCATAAAATGGAACACTAAAGCCAACACCACGGCCAGGTGAATCGGACGAAGAGCTGTTCTATTGTTATCAACTTCGTAATCGTTCAACTCTTATCACCAAAAAACAGTTTTAGAAATAAAAAACAGCCTCGATACTAAGAATGCCTAGATTGATAAAGTATCCGACAACCCCAACAAGAAGCTGCTAAAAGCTGCTAAACTTGGCCTACGCGTTTAAGCGCCTCTAATCCTGCCTGAGCAAGTTTCGCGCAATCACTATCAGCCGCAGCTGTAACTACGGGCAGAGCCGTACTACCCAACATTTGCACCGTATCGTGCAAAATTTTAATTTTTTCCGGTCCGTGTCCTTCTGAACGCATAAATGAAACTAAGTCGGGCAGAATTTCCGCTCCGAACTTCTGCAGCAACCAAGATGTGACATCGATGGTGTGTTCATCGAAGGCACCGGAAATAAGCTCACGCCCCAAAGCCATAATATAAGGACGATACCGTCCGGGATAGCGCCGGAATACGGAGCGAACCAAAGCGAATTTTACATAAGGAACAGTACATCTGTCGGCGGCTTTAAAAATAGCGTTGACGTATCCGACGGGATTTTTGTCCATCATCAACTCAGCGACTTTATCGACAACGCTGACACCTCCAAGAAGCAAATTGCCTAACAACTCAAAAGCAATACCTTCCAGAGACTTAGGATTAGCGTTCAGTTCCTCGGCGACTTTCGCTAATCCGAGCCTTTCACGTTCTATCCTCTCGGCATCTGCAGCTTTTTCCTGAGTGTCGGCGGCTCCTAGATCGCTGCCCAAGAAAACCTCGAGCAATTCATCTTTTTTGCATTCGCAAGAATTATTACGGTTTTGAAGTTCACACATGTCGAGGCCTTCGCCGCAGTAGATTTTCAAACCTTTTTTATTTTACAGACCGTCTGTCGCAGCCAAAAACTTTTTAGGTATGCCAGCCGATACTTAGTTCATCTGCAACAGCAAGACTTTATAAGCTTAAACTAGAATTCAAGAGAGACATACAGTAAGCGAGAGTACTAATGATTGCAAGATTTTTTGCCAAGTTTAAAGACTTATTGCAGTCTATGCAGAACAACGATAAGCTGATTCGCGCAGCCATTGGTTTATTTCTATACACTGCAGCCATAACAGTGCTTATTATTACCAATTTGCCCAGCGTCAGCAAAATTGAAGTGGGCAAGCCAGCTCCCTGGGACATAAAGGCTTCGCGTTCCGTGCAAATTGTCGATGAAGCCCGCTGGAACAAAGCTAAAGAGGAATCAGCGGC
This sequence comes from Candidatus Bruticola sp., assembly GCA_051874695.1. Taxonomy (GTDB): domain Bacteria; phylum Vulcanimicrobiota; class Xenobia; order Xenobiales; family Xenobiaceae; genus Bruticola. Next base: position 71,164 of record JBJEGC010000024.1, on the reverse strand, counting down.
TCAAGTTGCCTCTATAGAAAAGATCAGCCCTCAATCACTGGAAATAAGCAAGAATAAAATAAGCCAAACTTTTGAAATTATCCGTGAAGCCCAGCGCCGCCATACTTCAGGGAAATTCACTGAGGCCGAGGCTGCTGACATTTCAGCTCAGGTTCCTCTCGATCTGCAGCAATCTACGGTAAAAAAACTGCTGGCTTCCAGTATACCATCCTTGGAGCAGTACTACACTAACAGCGAACACATCCTTGGTGTAGTTATGCAGACAGGCGTGCGCGAAGATGAAAAAGAAGCAGCCTACAAACGCATTGAGCAAGAGTCGCGCTCTCTCCCCGGTTTAACCGAAGACAATGCCGCCATCGACGCCGAAATAGCCAGAGCAGCCCTCATTCCCAACAAATTTATAGACTACAACGCCACTCAAAAAGCCAAAATTCAGGCTAGAGAACAGGTTGAGCCCATTACCAAAACTATTGTACCGGGACAGATCATAATACGTGAAGGCGATATTGTATGTGAACGTGACATTCACGTTCTGGAAGCTCTGGGACTATACAAAAAGGGCATAACCTGGAGTTCCGTATTTATCAGCTGCATAATGGTGCTGATCTTACAATCAATAGCTTGTGTCTATATCAGGCTCTATGTTCCGCAGCTGTATGCTAATCTGCGGCTCACCTTCGGCACCGCGGCTCTCTGCGCCGTATTTATGGTAGTTTCCCATTACACTACCATGCTGTCTCCTTATTTGCTGCCCATAGCCTTTACGAGTATGCTAATTTCCATATTGGCCTGTCCTCGTTTGGCCTTGCTTTCTGTAACTATGCTCGGTATTTACGCAGGAGTGATGACTAATACGCTGGAGGCAGCAGTTTCAGTTCTGACGACAGGTATGGTCAGTGCTTTAGCAGTGCAAAGCGCCAACAAACGTTGGAACGTGGTAACAGCTTCACTATGGGTCTGGTTAACCAATGTTCTGATCGTGGTGCTCTTTGCACTTAGCGGAGGCGGCAGCTTTGAAAAGATAGCTGTTGACGCCCTATTTTACGGAGGCTTAAACGGATTAATACCAGCGTTAATTGCCGCCGGAGCTCTGCCTTTCCTGGAAGGAGCTTTCAAGGTAACTACCCACATCAGAATGCTGGAATTAGCTAATCCAAACGAAGCGGCTCTGCACGAACTACTCAATAAAGCTCCGGGTACTTATATGCACTCCATTATGGTAGCCAATTTGGCTGAAGCTGCCGCTCAAGCTATAGGCGCCGATTCCATGTTGTGCAGGGCCGGAGCCTACTACCACGATTTGGGAAAGATGAGACAGCCCAACATGTTTGTTGAGAACCAAACAGGTCATGATAATCCACATGATAAGCTGCCTCCGGCCCTATCGGCCATGATTGTTATTTCTCATGTAAACTTAGGCAAAGAACTGGCTGTGAAATATAAACTTCCTCCGGAAATTGCCAAGTTTATTCCGGAACATCACGGTACCAATCTGGCTTCTTTCTTCTATCAAAAAGCCAAAGCTCAGGAAGACGAGCCCGTCTTTGCAGAAGACTTCCGTTATCCGGGTCCACGCCCTCAATCTAAAGAGACCGCTATAGTAATGATTTGCGACGGCATAGAAGCAGCTTCACGCACTTTGCCGGTACCTAACCGTGAAAATCTGAAGAACTTAATCGATAAGATAGTGGGCAGCATTATCAACAATCATCAGCTCGACGAGTGCCCCTTGTCCATGCGAGATATTAACACGGTTAAGGCTTCGATTCTGCGTTCTTTAACCAGTCATTACCACAATCGAGTAGCTTACCCAGATTCGAAGAGCTTAAGTAAAAAGGCGTCAGCTTCTGCCCCATCTCAGGCACCCTCCCAGGAGCCTTCCCGGAAAGAAGCAAAGGCAGACCCCGTAGCTGCCAACTCCACAGCAATCCCTAATTCTCAGATACCTGATAAAGTTCAAACAGACAATTCAACAAAAGGTTAAGAAAAAAGCAAAAACCGCGGGGAGGGTTTAAATACATGTACAGGCGAAGACAGCCCGCGCGCGGGCGTGTTTTCCTAGTTTTATGGAAAAAACAGTCTATTCCCAGAGGAGCAGCTAGCTTATGCGTGGACATTCTTTAAAAGTACGTACTGAACTCTTTAACAAAAAAGATTGCAAATACGAATTAATTCCCAAAACTTTTTACCGTCAGGCTGTTTATCAGGCAGTACGCATTATCGATCAACAAATCGGTATGTTTAAATGTTTGGGCAAAATGGTAGGCGAAGACGACAAAATCGATACTGTCAGCCTCCGCAAATTCGAAGTAGAGCTCTCAGTAGTGGACGATCAGGCTATTCACAAGCTCAATAAAGAATTCCGCCAAGTAGACTCCCCTACCGACGTTTTGAGCTTTCCTGCCTGGGAAGACGAATCGGCTCTGTTGGTTTATCCCGATGTTCACCTCTATTTGGGCGAAATAGTTATTAGCCTTGACACCGCTTTGCGCCAAGCCCAGGAAGATAACGTAAGCCTGCGCCATATGACAGCCTGGCTCATTGCTCATGCCATACTCCATTTAGTAGGTTTTGATCACCCCGACAACGAGACGCGCCGCATTATGCGCGATCACGAACTGACTATTGTAAAAGCCATGGGCTTTACCTCTATTCCTAAAATGGCCAATGAAGCTTACGCTTCCAAATAAGCAGAATAAGTGACACAAGGTTTAGTTATACATACTTGCGGCACAGCCCGCAACAATCCGGGAAGTGCCGGTGTTGGTCTCGTTATTGAAAGGCCAGACGGCCGCCAGATACTTATTTCTGAGAATATAGGTATTGCTACCACCGCTCAGGCGCAGTATCAGGCGGTCATTATGGCGTTGCTCTGGGCTTCTGAGCACGGCTATAATCAGCTTAGTATTTTTCTAGACAATGCCAAAATGATTAGAGCTCTACTGCACAATCCGACCATTTCCGATTTGCGCGTGTTAGGACTGCATAAAAGAGCCCGCCGCCTGTTGCGCTCGTTAAAGGTGAACTTTTCCCTTTATGACAGTATGTCTCCCCATAAAGTTTTAACTTTGGCCCTCGAAGCAAGCCTACGCCCTCCTGCTGATTCCGCGGTCATAGAAGAGAATGATCGCATCCAAGAAGTAAAAAGTCACCATGCCATTCAGCAATCGGCCGGAGGTGTAGTTTACAAGCAAGAAGGCGACAAGATAAAAGTTTGCCTAATTGCCAAAAAAGATGGCACCATCTGGGCTCTGCCTAAGGGCAGAGTACAAAGCGGCGAAACCTGGGAAATGACAGCAACCCGCGAAGTTCTGGAAGAGACCGGCCATCTGGCTACCATCGCTGAACGCATCGACCAAATAGAGTATTACTTTTATTGGAGAGACAACCGCACTCTGTATTACAAGCTAGTCACTTTTTTCCTTATGCCTTTAATTCAAGAGGATGCGGCAGCACCTGACGGTGAAGCTTCTGAAGTAGCCTGGTTCGACTTGGGAGAAGCTTGGCGCAAGCTTTATTACCAGAGTGAGAAAAATATCATGCAACAAGCTAAACAAATTCTGCATGCAGCCAAGCTTATTTAGTCGGTACAGAATCGAGAACTTTCTTGGCATTATCCCCCGCTTCCAAACAAAAAGTTATAGCCCTTATCTCAATCTATATTGTCGAAAATAATGGAATACGTTTTTTAGCTTCTGCGCTGCGCTCTAAAGGATGGCGGGTTATCGAAATATATTTCAAAGATTACCAACACCATCACTTTACTAATCCCAGTGACCAAGAGCTGTCTCTCCTAATTGATGTGCTCCGGCGCGAAAAAGCAGATATAATCGGTCTGTCAGTGCGTGCTGGAGGCTATTATAAGTTTGCTTCCAAACTTAGTATCTATCTCCACAAAACACTTAGTATACCCGTTATTTGGGGCGGTATGCATGTCACTATGTCTCCGGAAACGGCTCTAGAATGCTGTCAGGGCGTATCGATAGGCGAAGCGGAAGAAACTATCTGCGAACTCATGGAAGCGGTAGAAACGGGCTCTTCCTGGAAGGGCATTGCCGGACTCTGGTATAAAGAGCCGAACGGCACAGTAGTGCGCAATCCGCTGCGTCCGTTGCAAGATAATCTCGACGCCATTCCTTTCCGCGATTTCCACTCTCACCAATTCAAGTATTACATAGACAACAACTCGGTAACCTTGGGTGATCCTTACATTAATCAAACTATTTATTTGATGATGTCAGCCCGTGGATGCCTGTTCAATTGCGCCTATTGCGACATTAGTGCTCTGCGAAAAGTATACAAAAACTTGGGCAATTTCTACCGGGTTATGAGTCCGGCCCGCACTATAGAAGAATGTCTCTATGCCAAGCAAAACTTTCCCCATCTGCGCCGTTTTCGTTTCGATGACGAGCTCTTCTGTTTACGCAAAGAATGGGTAGACGAATTTTGCCGCCTTTACAAGGAAAAAGTAAAACTTCCCTTTGAAATTTTAACCGATCCCAGAGTTACCGATCGGGATCTGCTCATGCGCTTGAAAGACGTCGGCCTAGATACGGTTATGATGGGCATTCAGCACATCAGCCAAGTCAACAAGCGTCTTTACAACCGCAACGTTGCGGACGAAAAAGTATTGGAAGCAGGGCGCATCCTTCATGAGCTAAATTTGAAAGCATGTTATCAGATACTTTTGGACGATCCGCACGTAACATCGGCAGAGAAACGGCAGCTTTTTGAACTTTTAGTTAAAATACCCAGGCCTTATGACCTATATCTTTTCTCTCTTTCATACTGGCCTCAAACTGATATTACTGAACGCTATCTAGCTGACGGTACTATTACCCCGGAGCAGATTGAAGGGCGCAATAACAAATGTTTGAAACAGTTCAGAGTATCACTGTCTTGGCCACGCCCGACTGAAGACACCTTCTGGTATTCCATATACACGCTGCTGTCCAAGCGAATTCCCCTAAGCTTTATTAAACTTTTGGCCAATTCTTCTCTGCTCAGGCGTTTTCCTCAGCCACTCTGCATTTTGGCCCAAACGCTTAATTTCTTCAAATTGGCCGAATTAGCTTGGCAAATGTTGCGTCGGGGCGAACTCACCTGGGACACTGTTAAACGCTGGGTCAATTTTAAGTCGCTGCCTACTTCTTAACCTCATCGGCTTCAGCCCCACTATCGGAACTGTGCCTATCGTTAAGCATCTTTCTGTCGGTGTAACGCAAAAACGGCAGCCAAATAAAACCGCTGATAACAAAATTCACGACAAACAAAATTAAACTGCGCCAATCCTGAGTAGACAGAATTGCTCCCAAAAATCCGGGCATCACCCAAGGGACTTCTATAAAAGGGGCACCGACCAATCCCCGACTTACAGCAAACCAAGCCACCGCGCCGCAAATCATCGGCGCAATGATGCAGGGAACAGCCAGCACCGGATTGGCAATTACAGGCAAACCGAAAAGAAAAGGTTCATTTACGTTAAAAAGGGCTGGCACAATAGCCATTTTACCGACTTTGCGGAAATGGACATTTTTTTTAAACAAAAAAAGCAGGCAAGTAGGGGCTAAAGTCGCTCCGGAACCGCCTATCCAAATAAACCACTGATAAAAAGGGTAAGCTGTTACGTGCGGCAGAGGCAGCCCCGCGCTGTGGGCCTCAGCATTGGCAGCCACAAACTGCTGCCACAAAGGCAACATAACTGCATTAATCACGGAAATGCCATGAATGCCGGCTACGGCAAAAAGATGAAGAAAGAAATTACTAGCTTCAACTGCTGCCAAACTATCCCCCATACTGGAAAGGGGCGACATTAGCAGCATAATTCCTTTGTTTATATTCAGATCGCAAACATGGCTGACTATCCATACAGAACAGACTGCCAATAGCATAGGCAGAAAACTTCCGAAAGCTTCAGCTACAGCCGGAGGAATGCTTCTGCCTACATCATCTTGAACGGCTTTCGACCTACCTGGGAGAATAAAAAGGCGAGAAATTTCTACTACAAAAAAGGCGGATATAATCCCCAAAAAAATGCCTTCCGGACCAAAAGGCTTCAGTGGTATGGCCCACCCTACTCCTTCGACAAAGCTTACCTTTTCAGGAGCCTCTGTAACCAAAAGTGCCGCCATAGCGCCGAGTCCCTGAGGAATGGGGGGAAGTTCGTACTGCTTAGCTAAAGCTGCGGCCACCGTAAAGGCAATGTAAATTCCGAGCAGCCCCATAGTTAGCCGATAAGGTATATAAAAATCGGCAGAATTGGCCAAATACCATCGTCCAAAAGTACTATCAACTATGTTGGGAAGCCAGCTAACTCCTCCACCGAAATATTGGGTTAAAACTTCACTTTGTGCTCCCAGTAGCAAAAAAGTGCTGCCCAGTAAAATAATCGGCACTGAACCAAGCATACCGTCTCGTAAAGCCAGCACATGGCGCTGAGTAGCGAACTTCTCCAAAAGCTCTACGAACTTGGCTGCAAAACCATTTTCCTGCAAAATTTTACCCTCTAATCTGAATGCCATTTTTCCGCCGGCGGCGCTAACCGAAGCTTCATTCTAACTAAACTAAAAGCGACATGCAAATTTACATCTAGTTTTTTGAAGTAAAAAAGTTTTCAACCATGATGAACCTTTACATTATGAACTGTCAGAAACTTTTATAGACAGCCGAATTGAATCTCAATAGAATAAATACTACTAAATAGATAGTATTTATAACCTATAAGCGAAAAATATTAAGTTTATTTACCCCCTTTAGAGAACATTTTTGTAACAGAATGGCCCTAGCGGCAGGGTAAAAAAGAAAAGGTGTGAATAAGCTGAGCGCATTAGAATAAGCAAGTGAGGCAATTATGTCCAATTCTTTATTACTTGAAGTTAAGAATCTGCATGTTTCAGTAGGGGAGAAAGAAATTCTTAAAGGCTTGAATTTAACTATTAACCAGGGTGAAGTTCACGCTTTGATGGGCCCGAACGGATCAGGCAAATCGACCTTATCCAACACTATTATGGGCCATCCCAACTACAAAGTAACTTCCGGTCAGATCATCTTTAAGGGTGAGGAAATCCAGGACATGCCTGCTAACGAACGGGCCAAACGCGGCGTTTTTTTGGCATTCCAATACCCTATCTCTATTCCGGGAGTATCTCTGGGCAACTTCCTCATGGCCTCTGTGCGCAGTATTCGCGGTGAGGAAAATGTCAAGCCTCTGCCTTTCCGCAAAGAATTACAAGCTAAAATGAAAGATCTGGGTATTAAACCTGAATTTGCCCGGCGCTATGTAAACGAAGGCTTTTCCGGCGGTGAAAAAAAGCGCATCGAAATTTTGCAGATGGCCTTGCTCAAGCCCGCTCTTTCTCTTTTAGATGAGACAGACTCAGGTTTAGACATTGACGCCCTCAAAGTAGTGGCTGAAAGCATTCATCAGGAACTGGAAAAGAACAACACCAGTGCCTTAGTAGTTACACATTACCAACGTCTGCTCGATTATCTCAAGCCTCAGTTTATTCATATTTTGGCCGGCGGACGAATTGTAGAGAGCGGAGGGCCGGAGCTGGCTCTGCGCCTTGAGCAGACGGGGTACGACGAAATTCTCAGCAAGTACGCCGATAAGTAAGCAAACACTCTTTACCAAAGCAGAGCTGCCTGCTGGACCACAGCTTTACAGACTAAACAGCCACTAAAGCGGCCTAAACTGTCGGCAGCTCAGCCCATTTGCTTTTCTAGGAGCTTTACATGGATTCACCCAATAATCAAAAAGAATCTTTAGATAGTATCGGCACCGATTACAAATACGGTTTTGCCGATGCCGAGGATTATGTATACAAATCAGGTACAGGACTCACCCCACAGCTCATTGTAGAAATGTCTAAAATAAAAGGCGAGCCCGACTGGATGCTGCAGAACCGCCTTAAAGCTTATGAAGTTTTCAATGCCAAACCTATGCCAACCTGGGGTACCGATTTAAGCGGCGTATACTTCGATGACATCCATTACTATGTGCGCCCCTCAGATCGTACAGCAACAGATTGGAACGATGTGCCTGACAAAATTAAGCACACTTTCGACAAGCTCGGCGTGCCAGAAGCTGAACGCAAGCACTTAGCCGGCCTGACTGCCCAATACGAATCGGAGGTGGTTTACCACTCCATACGGGCCGATCTTGAAAAAGAAGGCATTATTTTTCTCGATATGGACAGTGCCTTGCGCCAGTATCCTGAGCTAGTAAAAAAATATTTCGGCACTGTTATTCCCATGACCGACAACAAGTTTGCGGCTCTCAATACGGCTGTTTGGAGCGGCGGTTCATTCATATATGTGCCCAAAGGCGTACATGTTGAGCGTCCTCTACAGGCCTACTTCCGCATCAATGCTCAGGCTATGGGGCAGTTTGAGCGCACTCTCATTATCGCTGATGAAGGAGCCTTCGTCCACTATGTAGAGGGATGCACTGCTCCCATATATTCAAAAGATTCTCTTCATTCGGCCGTAGTTGAACTTGTTGCCATGGAAGGAGCCCGCATCCGTTACAGCACTATTCAAAATTGGTCGACCAACGTTTATAACTTAGTCACCAAAAGAGCTGTAGCTCACAAAAATGCAGTGGTGGAGTGGATCGACGGCAATATTGGCTCAAAAGTTTCTATGAAATATCCGGCCATTTATCTGATGGGCGAAGGAGCTCACGGCGAAGTAGTTTCCGTCGCTTTTGCCGGAGAAGGTCAAGTTCAAGATACCGGAGCCAAAATTGTCCACGCTGCCAGCAATACCACTTCCAACGTTTTATCCAAATCGATTTCTAAAAACGGTGGCCAAGCTTCATACCGAGGTTTGGTAAAAGTAGAAGCTAAAGCCGAAAATGTACGCGGCAGCGTGCGCTGCGATGCCCTTCTCTTAGATGATCACTCCCGATCCGACACTTATCCCACTATGGATATTGCTAATCCTAATGTCCATATCGGACATGAAGCTACTGTTTCCAAAGTAGGCGATGAGCAAATCTTCTACCTGATGAGCCGCGGGCTCTCCGAAAGCGACGCCATTACCATGATAGTCAACGGATTCTTTGAACCGTTTGCCAAGGAACTGCCCATGGAATATGCCGTCGAACTGAACCGCCTCATTAAAATGGAAATGGAAGGTTCTGTAGGTTAATTTCACTGCATTTTTTTCGGATTCACGGGAGGAAACGTGATAATCAATTTAGAGGCTCAATTTGAGCAAACCATGGAAAACACGGTCCGTCTGGCGGAACTGTGCCAAGAACCGCAGTGGGCTGCCAACATACGCAAAGCGTCATTAGTCAGTGCTCGCACTCTGTCCATCCCCTCCAAAGAAGAAGAAGCTTGGCGGCGCAGTACGCCGTCCTGGTTCTTCCCGGACAGAAGCCAAGACATCCGTCTGCTGGGCGAGAATTTAATTGTTGATGAGTTCTCACTTACTTCAGAAACGGCTTCCAGTCTACACGAATACGGAATTAGCGGCACTGCAGAAACGATAACCAACTCAGTTTCTGAGCTATCAGCCCAAAGTTGCGACGAACAATCAAAACGCAGTGGTGTCTGTATCCTTTCTATGAGCCAAGCTCTGCAGACGGAGGCAGAGCTCAAAAATTACTTCTTCAAAGCAGAACATCATCAAAAAGAATTGAGCGCAGCACTTAACGGCGCTCTGCGCACCGGTGGAGCCTATATTAAAATTACTCCCGAAGCTCAGAGAGAACGTGCTTTCCGCATACTTCACGAAATCGGCGGCAGCACTTCAGCGGAAGAAGTCCAAAGCGAAGTGCAAAACTGCCATTTCAGCCACAGCCTTGTTGCAGCTAATGGTCCCGGTAAAGCTTCCATAGTAGAAGGCTTTACTAATAAAAGCGGCCAATCAGTAAAATTACATTCTTTCATAGAATTCGATCTGGCCAACGGTGCTGATGTAACTTACGTTTTGGCCGGTCTCTGTAATAAAGAAACTTCCGTCTTAACCACCATTCATGCTCGCCTTGGTAAAGATGCCTCTTTAAAAATTATCTATGCCGGCTTAGGAGAAGGACTGAATAAAACTTTCTTCTCCGAAGATCTCAACTCATCCGGAGCCAGAGCGGAAATTTACGGTGTAGTACTGGCCGACGGACAGAGCCGCAGCGATGTAGATACTTTTGTCCATCACAAAGCGCCATTCACTTTTTCCAATGTGCTCTTTAATTGTGCCGTTTCCGGAAAAGCTAGGTCGGTTTTTGCCGGAAACATCTATGTTGATCAAATTGCCCAGCATACCGATGCTTATCAGAAGAATAAAAACTTAATGCTGTCACCCAAAGCTCGGGCAGAGTCTATGCCCAAGTTAGAAATTATTGCCGACGACGTCCGCTGTACTCATGGTGCCAGCTTTACCAACTACGATGAAGACCAATTATTTTATATGCAGAGTCGCGGCTTGAGTGAAGCAGCGGCAAAAAGCATGATCACCGCCGGATTTTTTCAGGAAATTGTTGAAAAATCTGACAATAGCTCTGTTGCGGACTGGTTGGCCGACGCGGCTGCAAGCAGATTCTATACTCCTTAATCGGCAATATTGCCAAACAGCCGACTGCTGCTCAGCCAGCCGTTCTACAGCAGTCCGGTTGCGAGTTGGCAGGGTCGCTTAAGCTTACCGACCCTGCCCGTATAATTTATTAAGCATAGCAACTGAAACTTTAACAGTTGTGTGCGGACACCGCCCCGGAGGACAGCCATGAAAAAAGCTTTAGGTTCAATTGACAAGTTCAAAGAAAATCAAGTTGTAATAGTTCCCCATGGGCTAAGTTCAATCGGGGTAGTGAGAATAGGCTCCGAAATATTCGCCTATGAAGATAATTGCACCCACGACGGAGAAGAGATGGGCCAATGCCGAGTTTGTGGCTTCGAAATTGAGTGTCCTCGCCACGGGGCTCGATTCGATGTGCGCACAGGCCAAGCTGTCCGTATGCCCGCAGTTGGTAGTTTAGAAACTTATCCTGTCAGCATACAAGACGGTCAGGTTTACGCAGAGTTAGATTAGATACCCTTATTTTTTGTTCACAGTTGGAAAATAATGCTCGATCAAAATTTATTAGCTAAGTTTGCTAAAATACGCAACGATTTCCCCGTTTTACAGCAAGAGATTAACGGCAAACCGGTCACTTATTTGGACAGCGCAGCCTCCGCTCAGCAACCGGAGTATGTAATAAATACAACAGCCGAGTTTATGCGCCACAGTTACGCTAATATACACCGCGGCCTTTATCCTCTGTCGGAAGCTTCAACCGAACAATACGAGAAAGCCAGACGCACCGTGGCTTCTTTTATTGGTGTAAAAGACGATCCCACAGTTATTTTTACACGCAATACTACCGAGTCGATCAATCTGCTGGCCTATACTTGGGGAGAAAAGTACATTAAAGAAGGCGATAGTATCGCCTTGCCGGTACTTGAACATCACTCCGACTTAGTTCCCTGGCAACAGTTGGCTCTGCGCAAAAAGGCTGTGCTGCGCTGGATAGAAGTTCTGCCTGACGGTACACTCGACCTCGATTCGCTGGAAGAGGCTCTCTCCTACTCCCCCAAACTACTGGCTTTTACCTGGGTATCGAACGTATTCGGCACCATTAATCCGGTTAAAGATATTGTGGCCAAAGCCAGAAAGCACGGACCTATTACCATTGCTCTTGACGGCGCTCAGGGAGTGCCCCATTTAAAAACAGATGTCAAAGAATTAGACATAGATTTCCTGGCTTTCTCCGGACATAAAATGCTGGCTCCTACCGGCATAGGTGTACTGTGGGGCAAACGCAACCTCTTGGAAAATATGCCGGCTTTTCTTTTTGGCGGTAGCATGATTTCCTCGGTAAAGCGCGATCGCTCATCTTGGGACGAGCTGCCTAATCGCTTCGAGGCAGGCACTCCCAACATTATAGGAGCCATTGGCTTGGCAGCTGCCTGCGATTACCTGACAGAAGTCGGTATGGATAATGTCAGAGCTCACGATCAGGCTCTTATGCAATACGCCATAGATAAGCTGAACGACATAGAGGGAGCGGAAATTTTGGGACCGGCCGAAGTAAGTAAACGAGCGGGAGCTCTTTCTTTCTATTTCCGAGGCATCCATCCCCACGACATTGCTACTTTGTTGGGACGAGAAGGGGTCTGCGTCAGAGCCGGCCATCACTGCTGCCAGCCGCTTATGCGTGAGATCGGCTTTATGGGCACTACCCGCGCCAGTTTTTACATTTACAATAATTTTGAAGACATTGACAGACTGGCCGAAGCCCTGCTTAAAACTGGCGAAATATTTAAAGATGCGGTCTGCTCCTCGCAATGTGCCGGAAGAAAGCTCAAAGTTATGGTTCAGACTGGTCACCGCCAGCTTTGGCCTAGCTGCTGCCCCAAAGCTTCTTGTGCTTCCTGCTTGAGTTTGCCTTCCTCTAGAGCTTTAGGCAACACCATGGATTCATTTTCTCCCACTTTATCTACCCCTACTATCGACGTCACAACATCGAAAGTAACGGGCAACTTGACTGCCGCAGAAAATAAAAGTTAAGTTTAGAAAAAAGGAAGTTCCGTAAAGCTATGCATACCAATAATCTTATAGATGACGATCTTTATCGCCAGATTATTCTCGATCACTATTCAAGGCCTCGCCATAACTGCCATTTAGAGAATCCGACCATAACTACCGAAGGTAATAATCCGACTTGCGGCGATGAAATAGAGCTCGACTTAAAATTAGAAAACGGCGTAATCACCGATGTAGGCTTTGTAGGCGAAGGCTGTTCTATTTCGGTAGCTTCTTCCTCGATGCTGGCTGACACTATTAAGGGCAAACCTATTGAAGAAGTGCTAAAGATAGCTCATGCCTTCAAAGCTCGTCTTCTTAGCCACGAAAACGAAGAGGCAGCCAAACAAGCCGAAGAAGTTGATATCGGCGAATTGGAAGCTCTTGATGGCGTTAAAGATTACCCTGTGCGCATTAAGTGTGCTCTTTTAAGTTGGAATACGCTACTCTCGGCTTTAGAGACTGGCCAGGAAGTACAATAAGGAGCTTTAAAACAGATATGGTATTTGATAACGAACAGGATGTGCAGCCTTTAATTCAAGCCCAGTGCTTTCCTTATGCCTCTGGCGACACCGATGAGACCAACAAAAAAGCAGAACCGCAGAGCGAAGCACCTGCTGAAAATACGGTACCGACTGGCCTAACTACAGACAGCGAACAAAATGCTCCTGAAGAGCCCTTTCCTACGGAAGATCAGATAAAAGAGGCTCTCAGTGAAGTTAATGATCCGGAAATAGGCATGAACATTATAGAGCTGGGCTTAGTCTATGACATAATTGCGGATCCGATCCAGCGTTCTGTTACTGTAAATATGACGCTCACCAGTCCAGGCTGCCCCTTGGGGCCGGAGATTACCAGTGCCGCGTATTTGGCAATTACTCGCTTAAAAGGAGTCAAAGACTGCCGAGTAGATTTAGTTTGGACCCCCATGTGGGATCCGGAGACCCATCCTACAGAAGAAGCCCGAGCGGCCTTAGGCTTCTGGTAAGTTAAACTCAACGTTTCTGCTACCGTATCGGTACACTACAATGCCGATTCACTTTTTCAGCCATAAAGCCGGACGTATGCTGCCTCCGTTGCAATCAACGCCAAAATCGTTAAAAATTACTCCGTTGCTGTAAACGTAGGTGGCATTACCGGAATATCCGGGCCAACGCAACCACCACCAACTATAGAAGCCGTCATCGCCTTCATTTTCGGCAGCGTACATATCGGCGCCCATACGCTGAGCGTAAGGGGTCGCCACACATAGACGACTGGCACGCCGACTCAAATACTCTTCAACTTCCGTAGGACTGAGCAGAAAAATATAATCGAGAGTAGCACTATCTTCGGGAGTATCATAAAGTTGGGAAGCTCTATTTTCTAACCAAACTCTTTCTATACGAGCCTGCTCTGCTGGGCTAAAAGCTAAGTTGTAAAACTCATTGTTCAGCCAAGCCCTCAGGCTGCAGCAACTCCATAAGGTATTTCCAGCTTCTACATGGAATTGCCCACACTCCAGGCCCCATTTGGCAAGCAGCAACCGACGCTGGGCTTCTTCTTTAATTACAATCCACTTTATAGGCAGCATTTCTCCGTCGCTGTCTTGGGGGTAGTGTCCGAATTCCATTGTGCTCTTCTACGCGCTCTCTATGCAGAAAAAAGGCTTACGCAGCCCAGCTCCCCCCAGCCTATTTTCAACCGATGAACAGACTTACGAGCTCAAAATAATTTTTTATAAAGTAGAGGTCGATACTTAACCCAAAGAGCCGGGCGCACCGATATACCCATGAAGTCTACATTCTTGTCGTAACTGAAACTGCCGCCATAGCTTACAAAACCGGCAGAATTTTCTTGAGCGCCGGGACTGCGCAGCCACCAACAGCAGTCGCCCTCACTATCGCTGAAGCCTCCTTGAGCTTTAGCAGCCAAAGTTAACGAACAGCGCCTGTCAGCATAATTTTCAAAGTAGCTGCGCGCTTCGGAGTAACTAAGCAGAAAAATGCGATCCTGAGTATCTCGTCCTCCGCTTTTACCGAACCGACAGTCCTGCTCACAAGCGTTACTGACCGTAATTTCGGGAATTAGACCGCGCTCTTCAGGAGTGAAAACACCTTCGATAAATTCGCCATTGAGCCACTTCCTTATTTCGCTATTTTCCCATCCTGGATAAGGAGGCTGACTATGAAACTGGCGACAGGCCAAACATTTCTTAACTATTAGCAAAGCGACGCCTTCTTCAGGTTTAACTTGTAAAACGCGCCAGCGAATAGGACTGATTGGATAAAGCTCATCAGGATCGCTCCGACGGCTCCTCTCTTCTAGGCTCAGTCCCCCCGCTTTGAGAGCGCGGCGTTCCTTCTTAACAACGAAACGCCCCTGCCTGCAGCGGCCAAAATCGATAGCTTGACCAACACGTATGCTTTTAGGTTTAGCCATATTCTGTACCTGCCTCTCTGTTATCGTAAGCCTGTCAGACAGCCGCCACCCCGGCATCCGCTGCCTGAAACAACCGAATTACTTATCTAACTCGTAACGAATGGTCTCCTCTTGGCCGTTCCTCTCTACTACAAATTCAAAAGAACTGGCATTGCGAAGCGTCATATAGCCCCGATACATTTCCTCAGCGCTGCGTGTAGGCACACCGTTAATAGACAGCATAATATCGCGGCTCTTAACTCCCATACGGGCCAGCAAATTATCGGGGTTGCGGAAATCTACTCTAGTGCCATATGGCTGTCCGTCCCTCTCCTGCGGAACCACACGCAACTGTTTAGCCATTTCCGCCGAATTGTCCAAAGCTTGACGAACGTCGGCTATACTCACTCTATCTTGTCCGGAGCTATCATTATCTTCAGGCTGAGGGGTATCGTTTTCGTCTTCGTCGTTTTTAGAGCGTTTTTTCACAATAGGTCCTGACGTTTTGTCATCGTTGCCGTTTTTCAGGCTCAAACTGTCAGCAACAAAGAGTACCTCTTCTTCGTTGTTTTCAAAGCGCGCCCAAGCAGAACCCACTTCACTTAAAACGTAATTGCCTACTCGTTCGCCTTGGCCAATAACTTCGACCTGACCCGGCCCCAACTCCAAAATAGCCGCCCTGGCTGTAGGCGAAATAAGAGTCCCTTGCAAAACACCTTTGCTTATATCGCGCTTGTCTTCTTTTTTGCTACCGTTATCAATCTTTTTCCCGTCGGAATCGCTGGCGACTCCATGTTCGCTGATAACTTGAGTTTTGCGCCCTTTAACTTTGGAAGCGGCTTCCTGGTCGACAGGCTGGCGCAGTGCAGAAGCTATACTGCCTGCCTGCTCTGAACTCAAACGAGATCGCTTGCCCCTCTCGGCCCGTTCAACTTCGATACCTCTGGGCGAACCGGTAAAGTAGGCATCTAGAGAAGCGGCGCCAATATCGGCACACAAAGCAGCAGAACCTATAATTAAGGCCCAACTAAGTAAGCGGCTATAAGACGAACTGAGCATAACCCGGTTATTTTTGGCAACAAAGCTTTTTTTCCTCTTACTGAACAATTTTAGAACAGCTCTGGTTAAAGCAGAAGCGGTTTAGGAGGTTTACGCGCCTACGTATAGAAGTTGAGGCAGCTTGTTGTGAGATAGGTGCAGACGGCCCGCACGCCGCTGAGAAGTATGACGCCAAGCAATTGACATTTAAGTAAGAGTTAAACTATGTTCCGCGTAGCGGGTTTAGACTTAGGACATACGGAGACGCGTGCTGTATCAGTAGGACTGCTTTGGGGCTCCCCTTTGAAGTTGGCTTCCACCCCCAATTTAAAATCGCCTGTTGTCAGCATGCCTGCAGACCTGCTTACAATCAGAACTGTAAACGTTCCTAATTCAGATCGGACTATTCAAGGCAGCGTTATAAGGGAAGAGCTGCGTCTGTCTTTGCCGTTCTCCATAGATGAAGCCTCATGGGATTGGATCGTTAAAGAAGAAAATGCCGCAGTGGCGGTGGCCCTAAATTCCCAATTAAGCCAGTTCAGAGAAGAGCGACAGCTGCCCAACGAGGCAGTAGTAGATGCCGAACCTTTCGCCTATTTACGCCTTTGTATTGAAGCAAAAATAGACGAGGCCCTAATTTTTGATTTCGGTTTCTCCAAGACCACCGTCTGCGCCATAAAAGACGGAGCTTTGTGCTGGGTGAAAGTGTCTTTCAGAGGAGGGCGCAGTTTAACAAAAGAGATCGCCGCAGCGGAAAAAATCAGCGATTCTGAAGCTGAAACCCGTAAACTCACCGTCGGTCTCGATGCTCCGCAGTGTCAACAGTGGCTCCGCGATATAGTCTCCGCCAGTCTGCTGACCTCTCCGGTTCCTTTTGACAAAGTTTTTATCTGCGGCGGCGGAGCCCAAATGAAAGGACTAGCCAACGAGCTTTCCGACTTACTGGGTCAAACGGTTGAGCCCATCCCTATGCCAGCGGGGCTCAGTCCTTATACAGATGCCGTAGCCTACGGTACCGCCTTAGCAGGAAAACCTGGGCTTCCCAGCATTCAGCTCATTCACAAAGTAGAAGAAGACAGTATTCCCTGGAAATACGCCGTTTGGCTAGTCGTACTTTTAGCTTTAGCTACCTGCAGCTTGGAAATTCACCATTACACAGCCGTCAAAAGCTTAGAGCAACAGGTAGCGATATACGAGGAAGCTGCTTCTCAAGTACTTCCCGAGCTGGTTAGGCAGTCACCCGAAGATTATCAAAGTACCCTTAATAAGCTTACAGAAGCAAATGTAGCTAACAAGCGCTCGTCACCCGAGTACATTTTGGAGCTTATGGCCCAAATGGCCCGCCCTTTGAGCAGGCAGCCCAGCTTCGAGATCCGCGGCTTAGAATTTTCGTCAGAAAAATCTGCACCAACCATGATGATTAAGGGACAAGCTCGTTCGGTGCAGCAAGTAGAGGAATTCCGCCAAGGTATAGAGGGCATACTGCAAAAGCCAGAAATTATAGAGAACAAGAAAGGCAGACAGACTACGGTTTCTTTCTCTATTGAAGGAGAAGTGCCAGCCCCATGAACCAAAACGTTTCCCGACAGTTGCTATTTGCGGCCTCTCTCATTGTAGTAGCCCTACTTTGGGGGTTTATTTACGCTCTGCCGCGCTACAAATCAACTGCAGCTGCAGAAACTCGGGCAACCGGTTTGCGGGCCGAACGCAAAGGCATCACTCGTGCCATGCAAGATTTTTCACGTTCCAAGAGCTCCAAGACAGCTCCCAGCCCCAACACAGCAGCCTGGATGAGTACGTCTATTCTCAAAAAATTAGAAAAAAATGTCGAGAGCAACAATCCCTACAAAAACAGCCAAGGCGTCCAGCTCAAGCTTCGCTCCGTTACAGCCGGACAAATTACTGATATGCTCGACTCCATGCGATCAGTTAATGTAGTAATTAAGAGTTTTAAGCTTGATGACAGCGACGGCAACGGACGTTGGAACTTGGAGCTGATGGTTGAGGTGCCCTCATGAAAGTTTTATTGAGAGCCGCAGTCTGGATAGCCGTTTTCATGGTAGTATTACTACTGCGCCTGCCTTATGAAACGATATTAACCAGAGTAATTACTTCAGCAGAAGGTTCAACCGGCGTCTCTATAACATGGGACGAAATGTCTATGGGCTTAACAGGCATAAACCTAAATAAGCTTTTAGTAACCATCCCTTCCGGAGGCTACTTTACGGCCGATAAGGCCTTCGTAGGCTACTCGCTCAGCGGCCTGAGTGTAGATTTTACTCAGTACGACTCGGCTAAAGTTTTGGCTGAAGCCAGCAAGCGCAGCGGCTCTCAAACAGCGGAAAATTCCGCTAAAAGCACTGCTCCATCTTCCGACAGTTCGAACCGAACTGGCAGCGTGCCTGGCACCGCTTCTTTGCGGATTAACGCTTCGGAACTCGCTTTTAAAAGCGATAATTTGGCTTTAGATACAGGCTCCAAAGACCTTAAGGCTGTCCGTCTCGGCGGTCAACTCACCTATAACTATCTCACCGGCAAGGGCAAAGGGACGCTCGACTTTAAAGTACCTTCTTTGAAAGGCTCCCTACCCGTTGAACTGAACAATTTGGAGATAGGCGCCAATATTACCATAGAGCCTTACGAAGCGGTCGTGTCTTCTGCCAGTCGCTCCTCCGACAAAGCAGCAGCTTCGGCAGCTTCTAAGAGCACTTCAGTCAACAGCCGTTTGACACTTTACAGCCAAGATGTCACCGGTGAAGGATCAGTTACGCTGCGCTCTGTCCCCCAAAACAGTTCGCCGGTACTCAACGGCGATCTCACTTTCAAAACTAAAATGTTTGGCACTCATAAAGTCAATATTTCCGGAACTTGGGCCAATCCAGAATGGAATCTTGCAGGAGCACGCTAGTGAATAAATTCCGAGTATACATAGTGACAGCTTTACTGACAGCGTTAGTCTCGATAACGCCGGCTTTCTCTGATACTCCTACCAAAGAGAAAGAAACAGAACCTCAAAAGCCGATGCTCAGCAAAACCATTGCTGAATCGATGCGCCACGGCCATATTCTGCTCAATTTCGAAAATATTGATATCCGTGTTCTCTCCCGCATGATGAGTGAACTTACAGGACGCAACATTATTGTCGATGAGAAAGTAAAGGGTAAGCTCACTATCCTGTCTTCACGGGAAGTCAGTATTCCTGAAGCTTGGGATATTTTCAAAGCAGCAGTTAACCGTTACGGTTTTACCGTATCCAACCGTGGCGATCACATACAGATTATTCCCGGCAGTGCAGCCAGAAGTGTGGGGGCGTTTATGTCCGCTTCTCAGGCCAATCCTGTCGGCGAAGAATATGTCATGGCTGTTCTCATCATGAGTCAGGGCGATCCGGACAATGTAGTCAGCGCAGTTAAGCCGCTCCTATCTGAAAACGGTGTGCTCAGCGCTTATAAAGACGGCCTGGCAGTTTTAGTTGTCGATAAAGCTTCCATTGTCAACCGTATCGGTCAAATTGTTAAGAGCTTAGACAGCTTAGAGCCCAGCCTAAAAACGGAAGTTATCTTCCCCAAATACATGGAAGCAGACAAGGTAGTTACTGCTATAAAGCCTCTCTATAAAGATAAAGAGTCGAAAAACCTCTTCGGTATCGCCGCCTTCGCTCCGTCCAACGGTGTAGTTATCAGTGCTTATCCCAAAGACTTACGAGACATTAAGAATATTCTAAAAAAGCTCGACATTCCTATGGCAGCTCCGACTAAAACTGAGCCGGCCCGCTTTTTTGTTTACCATCTACAGTTTGCCCAAGCTGACGATGTGGCCAAAATACTATCCGAAATGCTTTCTGAGCGTCAAAAAGCCGTTGAAGAGCAGCTCAAAGAGTCCAAAGTTCCGGCCACAGAAGAAGCTTCCCGCAATTCAAAATCTTTCAAAGGAGCAGCCGACGATATTACCGGTCCAACTGGAGCCAAGGATGCCCCCCCAACGGTAGCCTTTACTTCTTCAAAAGTTTCGGCTGATACCGATACAAACTCACTAGTTTTGTATGTCTCTCCTTCCGAATACGGAGAACTAAAAACAGTCATTGCCAAGTTAGATGCCGAACGCAGCCAAGTGCAAATCTCTGCTATAGTCGCCGAAGTATCTCTTAAGAGAGCTTCCGAGTTAGGCATAGGCTGGCAAGCTCTCACTTCTGGGGGAATGATCGGTTCGTACAAAGGAGGCCTGACTGAGGAAGGTCTGCTTAATGTGTTGGCTGGAGGCAATTTTGTCGCCGGTGTAGTTGGAGGAAACACACGCACCATTACCGTCAGCAACCAGAGCGTCGATGTCCCTGAGTTTTTCGCTTATTTGTCGGCTTTAAATTCTAGCAACGATTTTAATCTAATTTCTGCGCCTCGAGTTTTGACTCAAGACAACAAGAAAGCGACTATCAATGTCGGCCAGGTAGTACCGTTTGCTACCGGCGGCAAACTCGACGCCTACGGTTCCCCTACTGTAACTTTCGACTACCGCGAAGTCGGTATTAAGCTGGAAGTTACTCCTCACATGAGCCGCACTGGCAAAATCCGTATGGAAGTCAAACAAGAGATTCAAGAAGTTACCGAATACCTCGACCAAGAAATGGCCGGTGTCAAATTCAGTGCTCCAGTAGTTTCTAACCGCAGCGTCGATACTACCGTAACTATTCCCGACGGCAAGACTCTGCTTATCGGCGGTTTAATTTCCAAACGAACTTCGGATCAAGTCAAGGGCGTACCCATTCTCAAAGATTTGCCTCTATTGGGCTGGCTTTTCCGTGACAAGAGCACCGACGATCAAAAAACTAGCATCTTCATTTCTCTGACTCCCAAAATCGTTGACCTTGATGAGTCGATAGAAGATAAAGACACGGCCATAACCCCCTATCTCGACGGCATAGGGGAATCCGGCGATCAGAATTACGAGAATCGCGACACTCTGGATACTGTACCCGAACTTCGAGACAAAGGTTTGGGCAGCAGCATAAAGGTCAGCAAACCAGATTCAAACGATCGTAACAAAGTGAAAGCAAACAACGATCAGAAAGCTTCTGCCGTTGACGATGACAGTAAAGACGATCAAAAACAGCTGGCTGGTTCAGAAGAGTATAATACTCCTAAATCTCAGCGACGCTCAGCTAAACGTTACGCCAGCACAGCTAAGCGCAAAGTTTTTGATAAAATGGATTCCGATCGCAACATTTACAGCAATGTGCAAGATCCGCTGCCTAAACACGAGCAGCTGCGCACCGCCAGCGCGGAGGTGCCGTCAGAAGTTCAGGACTCTCTCACTCCGGCTTCAGTGACGATCACTCCTGCTTCCGGATCGGAAACTGTACCGGCACAGTCTCAAGAAGACGGTGTTATGCCCGGACATGTCAGTATAGACGACCAAGAGTAACCGATCGTCTATTTGTGGTTCATCGTTTCTGAGCGGTTTTAACTTCGAACGAACGCTCAGAAACTTTTCTTTAAGTCAGGAGGTCTTGCTTTGCCTTCAATTCCCAGCGAGTTTTATCAGCGCCATCATATTCTGCCTCTGGAAGAAGAAGAAAGCTACATAAAGATAGGCATACATCGCGACACCCCGCGCCAACTCTTTGAGGACATCCGCTTACTGCTTCATAAAGACGTCATTCCCGTTATTATGAGCGTAGAAGAGCTGGAAAACGGCCTGCGCCGTATGATGGTCGACGAAGAAAATTTGGGCCACAGCGATGAAACAGACGACACAAAAGATGTAGATGTCAGCCAAGATTTATTAGCCGACGCCGCAGACGCTCCCGTTGTGCGCCTTCTCAACACGCTTTTTCTCAAGGCTATGGAAACGCGCACTTCCGACATCCATATTGAGCCTTACGCCGAGCAGACCGTTGTGCGCATGCGCATAGACGGTGTACTCCACGAAGTACACAAAATGGCCCGTTCCAGCCACCCTCAGCTGGTAGCCCGCGTTAAAGTCATGTCCAATCTGGATCTGGCAGAGACGCGTCATCCTCAGGACGGACGCCTCCACGTCCACTCTGGAGACAGACAACTCGACGTCCGCGTTTCCATAGTGCCTACTTTACACGGCGAACGAGTCGTTATGCGTCTTTTAGAAAAGAATTTGCGCATGCTCAGCCTCAAGCAACTGGGCTTGAATGATCACGATCGCCGTCTCGTTACCGATTTGGTAAGCCATCCTTACGGATTGTTCCTAATTACCGGCCCTACCGGCTCGGGAAAAACTACCACTCTTTACGCCATTTTAGATATGATTCGCTCGCCTGAGCGCAATATTATTACCATCGAAGATCCTGTAGAATACCAGCTGGCCGGAGTTGGACAGATACAAGTTAATGAAAAAATAGGCATGACGTTCGCCAGCGGTCTGCGTTCAGTGCTGCGCCAAGACCCTGATGTCATTATGGTTGGTGAGATACGTGATCCGGAAACAGCAGATATTGCCATTCATGCCGCTTTAACCGGTCACTTGGTGCTTTCCACTTTACACACCAACGACGCTCCTACAGCTGCTACCCGCCTTCTCGACCTCGGCATCCCTCCTTATCTGCTTTCTTCTTCCCTATTGGGAGCTATGGCTCAACGCTTAGTGCGCAATCTCTGTCCGCACTGCAAACAACCCTGCGATCCCGACCCCAACGATCTTTATCGTTTAGGAGTACAAAAACTGCCTCCCGGTGCCCAATTCTATAAGCCTGCAGGCTGCCCTCAATGCCATGGCTCCGGCTATAAAGGCCGTCTGGGTATTTACGAGATTATGAGTGTCGATGAAGATTTGCGCAGCCGCATCGCCCGTTCTGAAGATTCCCGCATTCTAGGTAAGGCTGCTCGCGATAAAGGCATGGCTACTCTACTAGATGATGCCATCAAAAAAGTTGAATTGGGCTTTACAACTCCTCAGGAAGCCCTGCGCGCCGCCCGCTTGTAACCTATTCGGAGCAGATCCAAGGAGATTTTGTGAAACCATATGCCACTTTATTCTTATGAAGGTACCGACAGTAAAGGCAAACAGGTAAAAGGATTAGTAGCGGCAGTTTCTCATGCAGTTGCTCATCAAAAACTTAAAGAGCGCAAAATTTTCCCCACTAAGGTAGAAGAAGATAGCGGCACTAAAGGAGCTCCGGCCGGAGATGATGATTTAGCCTATACAGTCTTACAGCTTTCAGCTCTGCTCAAATCCGGCATACCTATGGATGAAGCTTTGGGGTCTTTGGCCGAATCAGCTGAAAGTGCCAAACTGCGCAAGGCGCTTGCCCGCGTCCAAGTCAGACTGCGCGAAGGTGAAAGTTTGTCCAGCAGCCTTACAGAAGACAGTATCTTCCCGCCTATGTTAGTCCGCATGGTCAGCGCCGGTGAAGAAGCAGGTCAACCAGGTATTATTCTGGAGCGCTATGCCAACTTTTTACAAGATGAAATAGAACACCGGAGGGCTCTCCAATCAGCTTTAGCTTATCCGGTGGTGCTGGTTAGCCTCTCTCTCTTGCTGCTGGTTGCCTTGGTTACTTTTCTCACTCCTGTTATTCAGGAAATGTATACTTCTACAGGAAATGAACTGCCTGCTATCACCAAAGCTATGGTTAATACGGGCACTTTTCTGCGCAGCTGGGGATTAATATCCTTTGCTGGAGCAGCTGTTTTAATATTTTTAATTTTAAAGTCTGTTTCCAGTCTTACTAAAGATAAATTAAAGATGAGCGTGCCTATTCTGGGGCGCATGATTAAAGCCGGACTATTGGCTCGCTGGGCGAGAACTTTGGCTCTGCTACAAAGCTCAGGCGTACCTTTAGTGCGCTCATTACAAATGAGCCGTGAAGTAGTCGACAATGCAGCTCTCGATAAAGAACTGAGAAGCGTTGAACAAGCGGTAGAACGTGGCGACGGACTGTCAAACTCTCTATCTAGAATTCAGCTTATTCCCCCTTTGCTACAGCAGTTCTTAAAAACTGGAGAACGAACCGGAAACCTTGACGAAATGTTAGTATCAGCTGCCGGCTTTTACGAACGTGAGCTAGCCCGCCGTCGTCAGGCCATGGTCCGTTGGCTTGAACCCTGCCTCATTCTTTTTATGGGCGTTGTAGTGGGCCTGGTAGTTGTGTCCGCTCTACTTCCCCTCTCCCAGCTTTCTGCCCAACTTTAAACTGGCAGTGTGAACGTACTCCCGCCTATAAAGGCGGGAGCTTCCTGCTTCATTGAGGACAGCACCGTTGGCTCCAAAGAGCAACGACGACTTACATACTCTTCACAGGCGTAGATTTCCGTGCGCCCCACGGTATTTTATGAGTTGCTTAAAGTATCAAACAGCTAATCTTTCACAAAGCGAGTACCGGCTAAACCTTTTACCGCTTTACTCAAATTTTCCGGATTGGTAATTATGGCTTCTCTGCCGCCAGCCTCCAAGAACTTGATGGCCGCTTCCACTTTAGGAGCCATGCTACCTTTCGCGAATTGTCCTTGAGCCATGTACTCCTTGGCTTCAGAGACGGTAACCGTATCGAGTGCCTTCTGATCCGGCTTGCCAAAATTAATGTACACTTTATCTACAGCTGTAGAGATAATGAAAGAATCGACGTCTAAGTTAGCGGCCAGCAACCCGGAAGCATAATCTTTATCAATGACCGCCGCCACACCGGTGTAACGTCCGTCTTTTTCAATAACGGGTACGCCTCCGCCGCCAACCGCGACCACTACCTGTCCAGCCTTAATGAGAGCCCGTATTGATTCTAACTCGACAATTTTCTTAGGCTTAGGAGAAGCAACTACACGGCGCCAGCCACGTCCGGCATCTTCCATAATATCCCAGCCGTCAGCTTCGTGACGGGCTTGGGCCTGAGCCTCATCCATAAACGGACCTATAGGCTTAGTAGGGTTCTGAAAGGCGGGATCATCAGCACTTACTACAACCTGAGTTACCACAGTAGCGCACTCTTTGCATAAACCGCGTTTTAGAAACTCGTTGTGCATGGCCATCTGAAATTGATAGCCTATGGCTCCCTGAGTATCGGCTACAGCAGAGTCGACAGGGACAACATGAACGGCTTTGTGAGCAGTTTCACTGCGCAGCAAAATAAAGCCAACCTGCGGTCCATTGCCATGAGTCAAGACAACGTCCCAACCATCTTCTATCATATTGACAACATGAGAAACGGTTTCACATACGGCATTATATTGATCGGGCACAGTCTGATGCTGCTTGTCCTTAATTAAAGAATTGCCGCCTACAGCCACTACGGCCACACGAGACATAAGAAAAAAACCTCCAAGGGTGTTGTTTACCTTTATATTTCTCCCCCACAGCAGAAAAGCAACTAGACATTACAACGATAACAACCGAAACAACTTAGTGCTTTTCTGCCAAGATTACCAATTATTTCCTTTGTAAACTCATTGCCGACTGTTCACTTCAATCAGCACAATCATCTTTTAAACGCTGAGCGTAAAGAGGAAATTCGCGGCAAAGCTCTTCCACCTGACAGCGCACCTGCTTAGCCAATTGAATATTTTGAGGAGCTTTCAAAACGCTTAATATCCAGCTTCCGATCAGCTCCATCTGCGGAGTTCCCATACCGCGAGTAGTAAGTGCCGGAGTACCTAAACGAATGCCGCTGGCTACGGCGGGCGGATTCTTGTCAAAAGGAATAGCGTTTTTGTTAACGGTAACACCGGCTCTGTGCAGAGCTTCTTCGGCCTCACGTCCGGTCAGCCCTAAAGGCGTTACATCTAACAAAATGAGGTGCGTATCGGTACCGCCGGAAATTAAGCGGGCCCCACCTTCAGCCAGAATTTTGGCTAAAGTTCTGGCGTTACTCACAATCTGACGCTGATATACCTTGAACGAATCCTGTTGCGCTTCTTTCAAAGCTACGGCCTTACCGGCGATAACATGTTCCAAAGGTCCGCCCTGATAACCGGGGAATACGTTTTTATCTACGGCTTTAGCTAACTCCGCTTTGCACAGGATCATACCGCCGCGGGGCCCGCGCAAAGTTTTATGTGTTGTAGTTGTCACTATATCGGCCACAGGAACAGGATTTTGATGCAGACCGGCGGCCACCAAACCGGCGAAATGAGCCATGTCTACCATCAACTTAGCGCCGATTTCATCAGCGACAGCGCGGAAGGGAGCGAAATCTATCTCTCTGGGATAAGCGCTGGAACCGGCCAGTATTACTTTAGGTCGATGCTCTAAAGCTAAGCGGCGCATTTCCTCGTAGTCGATCAGCTCGCTTTCAGGGTTTAATCCGTACTGAACAACATTAAAATGAGAACCGCTGAAATTTACTTTGTGTCCGTGAGTCAGATGGCCACCGTGAGCTAAAGACATGCCCATAATTTTGTCGCCATGAGAGGCCAAAGCATAATAAGCAGCTAAATTGGCAGAAGAGCCGGAGTGAGGCTGAACGTTGGCGTGATCGGCACCAAACAGGGCACAGGCTCTCTCTCTAGCCAAGTTCTCGATAATATCTACATTTTCGCAACCGCCATAGTAACGGCGCCCCGGGTAGCCCTCAGCGTATTTATTGGTTAGAACACTGCCCTGAGCTTCTAAAACAGCCTCACTGACAAAATTTTCAGAGGCTATCATTTCCAGAGTTTCAGCCTGACGCTTGGTTTCGTTATAAATAGCTTGAGCAGTTTCAGGATCGACAGACCAAACATGCTTTAACATTACGCTTCATAACCTCCAACTTTACAACGCAATATGCTTCCGGCCAGAAAATACCAAGGCTGGTCACCCCGTTTTTTCTCTCTTAAAAACTTGCAAACCTACCGAAGAGCTAATGAGCCGCAGAAATAATGGAAGTTGCTTCGTATCCGGCCTCTTCTACCGCTTGGCGCAACATCCGGTCTTCAAGTTCAGACTCCATCTGTACCGTAACATTTCGACAATCTTCAATGCGCAGTACTTTAACACCGGCCAAGCCTTCCAAAGCTTTAGTTACATGGGCCTCACACTTAGAACACATCATGCCCTCAACACAAATAGTTTTTACCATTTTTTCCTCCTTGTACAGGTCCGTCTCAAGTAACGCCCCATTTTGCTCAGCGCGTATATCGGTTGTTTTATGCAGTTTATTGGCCAAAGATTCTTCTTCGCTCCCCAGTTTAGGCTGGAAATGTCCTAAACGTAGAGCATTACTTACCACAGTAACAGAACTTAAACTCATAGCCAAAGCTGACACAGACGGAGTAAATTCCAAACCAAAACTGCTAAATAGACCGGCTGCTATAGGAATCGCTAACACATTGTAAGCGAAAGCCCAAAAAATATTCTGACGAATATTGACCATGACAGCCTTGCTCAACTCAACAGCCCTGACGACATCGAGCAGAGAATCTTTCATAAGTACTACGTCGGCAGCTTCCACGGCGACGTCGATACCTGTGCCGATAGCGATACCGACATCGGCCGTTTTTAAGGCAGGAGCATCGTTAATGCCGTCGCCAACAGCGGCCAAGCAGCCAAATTCCGTCTGATATTCCTTGACAATTTCTGCTTTTCGGGCAGGCAGAACTTCGGCATGCAAAATATCGGCACCGAGAGGCCCAACCATATGCTCCGCACTGCTCCGGCGGTCTCCGGTTACAACTATAACCTTTAACCCCAAACGCTGCATAGCCCCCACCGCAGCTTCACTATCGGAACGCAATTTATCTGTTAGGGCCACGATTCCGCCCAATCCGTCCTGATCATTGAACACGTACAGTACACTACAACCGCGTTTCTCGTATTCATCGGCTATATGCAGTCCTATACCAGTGCTTTCAGAAGGCAGAATTTGCTCCATCAGGCGACGACTGCCGATTCTCCAGATCCGAGAACCGATACGCCCTTCCGCCCCACCACCGATAATTTCTCTAAAATTTTCAACTGCCATACGCTCAATCTTATGTGCCTTAAGTTTCACGGCCTCAGCCAACGGATGGCGACTATGGTACTCTAAAGAATAGGCCAAGCGCAAAATATCTTCCGAAGTGTATTTATCTTCCATTAAAGAGATCACTTCAGAAACAATAGGCCTTCCTTCCGTCAGTGTACCAGTTTTATCTAAAACTATTGCCTTAACTTTGCTCAAAGTTTCCAAGCTCTGAGCATTGCGAATTAAAATGCCAAGTTGAGCAGCCCGTCCCATGCCGGACATAATTGCTGCCGGAGAGGCCAAACCTAAAGCGCACGGGCAAGCTACAACTAATACAGAAACACTATACTTAAAGACATGTCCTAAATACCCGGCCTCGGGAGAATCCAGCCATACAGGAATAAAGTACCAAAGCAGCCCCACAATAGCAGCAATAGCCAAAACAACAGGCACAAAAACTGCGCTTATTTTATCGACTAAACGTGCACTCGGGGCCTTAGAACCGGAAGCTTCGTCAACTAAGCGAATAATTTGGGCTAAGGTTGTATTGCTGCCAACTTGAGAAGCAGCAAATTCAAAGCAGCTCTCACAGTTTATAGAACCTGACATAACCGCCTGACCAGTCTGCTTAAACACGGGAAGGCTTTCACCAGTCAGAGCCGCTTCATTTAAAGAACTGCTGCCCGAGACGATTATGCCGTCGACAGGTACAACCTGACCGGGCCTAACAACAACAATATCGCCTACCTTCAGCTCACTGACCGACCTCTCTACTTCTGAACCGTCTGCCAAACGAATAAAGGCGGTTTTGGGGGCGAAATCGGCCAAACGCTCCAGAGCTAAAGAAGTTCTCGCCTTAGCCCGGCCCTCCAAATATTTTCCTAATGTGACAAAAAACAGAATAAAAGCACAGCTGTCAAAATACGATGAAGAGAGTTGTTGTCTGACAGTTTCAGCCCAAAACGCATCGTACTCCAAACCACTGCTCACAAAAACGGTCAGAGTTCTTTTTATCGCCCAAAGACTGTAAGTACTGTAAATAAAAGAGGCCAAAGCACCCAAAGACACCAAGGTGTCCATATTGGGACATTTGGCCACTAAGCTTTTTAGACCGCTGCTAAAAACAGAAAGATTGACCAGCATAGCTGCCAAAGCCAACAGACATTGGACGGCCATGAACCAAAATACAGCGGGGTTAAGCAGAAAATCGGACGTGCTGATAGGCCAATTCCACATGGTGGACAAAGAACAAATCAGCAAAGGTATTAAAAAAATAAAAGTTGCTAGACAGCGACCAAGAAGCTTCTTTTGCTCCTGCCGGGCAGTCTCAGAGCGGAGGCGTTTACCTTCTCCGCTCCACTCCTCCTGAAATTTTATAGGTTCTGCCCGATAGCCGACAGCCTCAACTGCCGCTATAACTTGACTGCTGCAGGGGTTATCTATGTATACGACCTTGGCTGTACCGGACAGCAGATTGACCTCAGCCAGCTCTACCCCTGCAACGGAAGCCATGGCCTTACGGACATGCTCCTGACAAGCGGCACAGGTCATGCCGGAAATTAAAAACTTTTCTTCTTTAGAAGCCATAGCTTATTTGTACAGGCAATAAAAACTAATTGCCAAAAACCTGAGTATTTAAACAAGTCAGAGTTACTTCACGACTGCGCGAAGCTCTTCTGTGACGCTCTGGAAGAGCATTTTCTTTAGTTTCTTTCTCTTCTCGTCGCGGACGATGACGCGAATTACTCTCCACTTGCCCAAAGCCAGCGAATCCGATTGACCTAGTCGGCTCAGGCTGTGAATCGTCGGCAGCAAATCCGGCAGGTACTTCCATATCGGGAATAACCATGCCAGGACTGGCCTCTTCCAGCTTTTTTAGAGCTCCTCCCAAATTAGGCCGACGCGGTGAAGACGCCCCCAAAGAGAACATAGGAGCCGAAGAAGAGGGGGCATTTTGATCTGTGCGCTGTGTACGGAAAGAGCCATACAAAGAAGTGCCAGAAATCTCGTTTTCCAACTGCAAACGTTTGGCTGCTGCCGCCCGTTCCTCCTCCAACCTTCTCTTAGCTTCCTCGCGTCGTTCTTTTAATTCAATAGCCCGTTCGTCGAGTTGAGGCATAGGCGACCACGGCAACTCAGAAGGATTGGGCGGAGCAGCGACATAGGTCTTAATCAAAGCTGCTTTATCTGCACTCAAAAAAACTGTGGGTGTCGAAAAAACCATGCTCTCTGATACCTTCCCTTAACACATTTTCACATACAAAAACTGCTAGCTAATTAGATACGGCTCTAATTAACTCCCCCTTTGTAAGTAAAATAAAATGCTGAGCAGGCAAAAACCCTAGTTTGATAAAATATGGCCCTGCATCTTCCATTATCTGCAGAAACCAGATTTTATAAGGAAGTTGGTTCCTGCAGTTTTTTGTTGTCATAAATTTTACACCGCTATTACAGGGGTCTTATGTTTAGGAATTGGTTTAAACGCAGCAGTACAGATGAAAAGCAAGCTCAAAACAATCCGACGGAAACTCCCGCCGCTCCGGAAACAGCTGAAACTCAACCGGTAGAACAGAACGAGGCGGAAGCTGCAGAGGCAGAAGCTGCTGTTCACCAGTCCAAAGAAGAAAAGCAGTCAGATAAAAAAGGACTGCGCGGCTTTTTAGACAGCGCCCGCGAGCTGGCCTTAACTCCTGTTGATCCTTGGTTCAATAAAATGGCCAAAGGACTCGACAAAACACGCCAAAATTTAGTTAGCCGCGTTAGTAGCCTCTTTAACTCCTCAAAGCGCATCGATGAAGACTTTTGGGACGAGTTGGAAAATATTCTACTCACAGCAGATGTAGGCTTGACCGCTTCTACCAGCATACTCGAAAAACTCCAAAATGTGCAGAAAAGCAAAAAGATCAGTGATCCTGCAGCTTTGTTAGACGAACTAAAACAAATTTTGGGCGAAATTCTCAACCGCCGCAAGAATGAACAGTGCGATTTTAATCTGCCTAGCGACCGTCTGAAAATTATTATGATGGTTGGTGTTAACGGAGTGGGCAAAACTACCACTGCGGCTAAACTGGCAGCTAAATTCAAAAATGACGGACATAAAGTAATTTTGGCCGCAGCCGATACCTTCCGAGCAGCTGCCATAGACCAGCTAAAATCTTGGGCTCAACGCATAAACATAGATATTGTCAGTCACCAAGAGGGATCTGATCCTAGTGCCGTAGTATTCGACTCTATCAAAGCAGCCCAAGCCCGCAACTGCGACTTAGTAATTATAGACACAGCTGGACGCCTGCATAATAAAATCAATTTGATGGAAGAACTCGGCAAAATAAGGCGTGTTTGCGATAAAGCCTGTCCGGACGCTCTGCACGAAACGTGGCTTGTGCTCGACGCAACCACGGGGCAGAATGCTTTAGAACAAGCTAAAGTATTTAACAAAGCGGTCACACTGACTGGTGTGGTTATGTGCAAACTTGACGGAACAGGCAAGGGCGGTGTAGTCATAGCCGTAGGTGAAGAGTTTAATCTGCCCGTGCGCTATATAGGTGTGGGTGAAGCTGCCGACGATCTGCGAGAGTTCAACCCCGATCTTTTCTTAGAGGCCCTCTTCAACGATCCGGCAAGTTACAAAGACATTGAAAACAGAGACGATAAAACTGTGGAAGAGGATCAGTGACAGTAGTTATCGTGTTTTCTCAGTATCATCGGAAACAATTTTTTACAGTCTGTTTGCAAGATCTGCCTTCTGTTTCTCATGCCAAAATTATGTTCTAAAAATGCCTTGCGCAAAATAGCCGGTCTCTGTTTAAAATCAGCCAAAGTATTAATGGCTTCCGGAGCGGAAACTAACAGAGTAGAAACTACAGTGGAACATATAGGGCGGGCCTGCGGCACTCCAGTAGAGAGCTACGCTACTCCGACAGGAATTACCGTAACCGTCGGAAGAGAGCGAACAATCACTATTGTGACCCGCGTCAAAAACCGTACTATAGATCTCGATAAAGTAATTGCCATCAATTCTATTTCCCGAGATTTAGCTGCCGGTAAAATCTCTTTTCAAAGTGCCGACAAGGCAGTTGATGAAATCATCCGACGCCCCCCGCTCTACAGTCAAGCGGTAATGTATATCTTCCAGGCTATATGCTGTGCCGGTTTCGGCATGCTTATAGCCGGAAATTTAATTGCCATTATCCCTTCACTTCTGGTAGGGTTGCTAGCCAAATATGTAGAGTTGAAATGTGCTAATTTGGTTCCTTTCTTGATGGTTTTCCTCAACGGTCTGGCTGTAACCGTTTTTGCTGACGTATGGTGTTTCTTCTTCTCCAGCGTAGAACACCGCGCCATTGTTATTGCCGGTATGGTTCCCCTGTTACCAGGGTTGGCTCTCACCAATGCCATAGCCGATCTTATGGCCGGGGAACTATTGGCCGGAATAGCTCGCACTACCGACGCACTATTAACCAGCGCAGCTTTGGCTGCAGGAGCTGTGGTGGGAATAGGTTTATGGCAATATTTTCTGTAGCAGATTTTTTTATAAGCTGGTTTGGAGCCGTTTTCGGCCTGGTGGGCTGCGCGGTCTTCTTCCGTATACCGATCAGAGCCATTTTAGGATGCACGTTGGCCGGCCTTTTGGGTTGGCAGGTATATTACTTGGTCAGCCTTTGGGGAGTCAATCCTATGTATTGCGGCTTTCTCGGCACCTTAACCATTTCACTGTGTAGTGAAACCTTAGCTCGTGCCCTGCGTATGCCTTCCACAGTATTTGTACTTCCGGGTATTTTCCCCTTAGTACCAGGTATTCTTACCTATAATGCCATGATAAGCATTATCAGAGGGCAAACTAGTGCCGCTCTGCAAGACGGCTTGAACGCTATGTTAATTGCCAGCGGCATAGCTGTCGGCATCCTTATGGGCACAGCTCTGTCTAAAGGTATAATAAATCCCAGTTTAAATAGTTTGCATACCAGCCTTCAAGATGACTTTGATATTTCGCTGCCGGAATTGGCTGATACTGCCGCTTCAGACAATCTAACCAACGCCTCCCCTTCCTCCAGCAAACATATTTCTAAACGCAGTCAACATAGGCAAAACCGCCGCAATAAATATCATAAACTTAAGGAAAACCACAACATATAGCGAAAAGGAGGTTTGTACTTTTCCGGTCGCTTGAATTCTAGAACAATATTTATCAGTATATGGAATAGTCCCGGAAAGAAAATCAATAAAAAAGTAGTTATCAGTCCCAACCATGAGCAAAAAATTTAAAGAGAAAGTACTGCGCGATCCTCTTTATGGCAATATAGCCATCAACCACCCTCTAATTCTGGATCTTATCGATTCTATGGAATTCCAGAGGCTCCGACGCATCCGCCAGCTGGGTATGTGCTTCAGCGTTTTCCATGGGGCCGAACATTCGCGCTTTCAACATTCTATCGGTACCATGTGGCTCATGCAGCGAATTCTCACCTACTGGTGCGACAACAAACTGCTGCCGGGCCTCACCAAAGAGCTCATATTGGAAGCCCAAGCAGCCGCTTTACTGCATGATATCGGACACGGACCATTTTCTCATGCTTTGGAGAACGCTTTTTCCAGCGTTAATCATGAAGAGCTAAGTTTAAAAATTGTACGCCGTCTCTCTCCGTTATTTCAAAAGTACGGAATAGAAGTTGAGCATATTATCGAAATAATGGAAGGGACCTACCAAGAGCCGGTCTACCACGAATTGCTATCCAGCCAACTCGACGTCGATCGCATGGATTATCTGCAGCGTGACTCCCTATATACTGGTGCCAAGTACGGTCTGTTCGATATTGATCGCATTATTTACACTATTCGTCCTTTTAAAAACAGTGAAGGGCTTTATTGCTGCGCCGTAGATCACAAAGGATGTGAAGCGGTTGAAGGTTACCTATTCTGCCGTTACTTCATGCACTGGCAAGTCTATTTGCACAAAACAGTGCGGTCTTATGAAACGTTACTGCGCGTTATTTTAAAAAGAGCCCACTATTTGCAGGAGCATTTTCCCGGCCAGCTGGAGCTTCCCCGCAATTTGCACTTCCTATTTGATAAAAACAATCCCAATGGTGCTAGCTGCTCCGATGAATTCTTAGATAATTACCTGCAAATTGATGATTTTGATTTTTATCACACTTTGAAATTATGGAGCCAAAGCGAAGATCAAGTTATGGCCGATCTTTCTCGCCGCTTTTTGGGGCGACGTCCTTTCAAAGCCTTTGACGATCCGGGCGACGGCCCCATCACCGATAAGATAAGAAAATATGTGCAAAAAACCCTGGGCAGCAACTGGGAGTGGTACTTTCACAAAGATGTACCTCAAAATTTAGGTTACGACATTTATCAGCCCGGTCGTTCAGCAGCACCGATCCGCATATTGGATAACCCACCTAACAGTTGGAAAGAAATATCTCAGGCTAGCCGCACCAAAGCCATAGAAGCTCTCTCTGAGCCGGTGCGCCGCAGTTTGCTTATGGTTCCGCACGATTGCTACAAACATATTAAACCCTGGTTAGAGCGAGAGCGGCCTTACCAGAGCACCATGTTCTAATCAACAAAACTTAACTCTTTACAAAGTGTAAAAAAATAAAAAGCCTGTCTAAGAGCAGTTTCCAATAAGACAGTATGCAAACATTACTGATATAAGGTAGCTGCCCTACAGGAGTGCGACAAAAAAATTGGCGATACTTAGTTTTCATAACCAAGTATCGCCTTTTTATACCTTTTACATACACAGAGCTTATATCAAAGCTCATAACCATATTCTCTTCAACGACCTGCGCCTTAATGGTGAGCTGTGAACGTATCTATTTGAGAAATACACCAATTGTGTTTCAGTTCATAATGCGATTTTTTCTTTAAAAATTAGAGTGTCGTTCACTATAAATGTGTGCATTTTGGCCCTAAAAAATTACATAAATGGGAACATAAATTAATAATTCCTGAAATGCCACTCAAATTTATGTCACAGCCCAAAAGTATTAATAGTTTTATCCAACAGGTAAAAAATATCAATACTTAAAGAAGCTGCCCCCAGCTATCTTGAATGATATAGTAAACGCCATATGTTCATGTACTGGACAAGTTCAGCGGATGCCGAGTGCAGGAGGTAACTATCAACTATAGCTATATCGGCATACTCTCCGCTGATTTATTCTATGATATTCAAAAACGAAAAAGCGACACAATTACTCATGCCGCCTTCCCGAAAACATTATAATACTGTTTTATTGAACTGTTCCAAACAGTAAGCTCTCTTTACAGCAGCCAGCTCTAAAAAATGCTTCAGACTACTCCATGTTGTTGCGAGGAATAACTGTAATATCGTACTGCAGAGTATAGGCTCCCAAACGATTGGTAGCTTCAGTCAATGTATCCAGATTCTTTAGGGCCTGCATATTGTCAGTTTCGGATACAGACGTATTTTCTTTACGTCCTCCCATTTTTACCCCCTGCTGTTGAGCAGCTCGGCGCAGCTCAGCCAATCGAGCCGATTTAATTACCAAAGTAACTTCAGGCTTTTTGGTAATTACTCTAAAAGCCACTATGCAATCGGCTAAAACTTGTACTTTGCAATCGCTGCTTTTAAACTTGTCGTCGGTAAAAATATTAACGCCTTTTCCGGTCTTTTCAGGCTTTACAATATAATCTTGAATGTTGCCTCCACCACCGGAAGAAAGCAAACTGCTACCTTTTACTTCGCAGCGAATCAACCACTTATGAGGACAAGAATCGGCGTCTCCGCAGACCTCGCTGACAGTGCCGTGATATTTTTCTTTGTGCAGTTCATCCCCTATGACTGAAGCGTAATATATGACGTTTTTACTCCATTCCGGAACGCCATTAGATCCGCGGCGGAACCGCTCTGCGGCACTTATAACTTCAGGATCGGGTCCGCTAGAAGATATACTGGAGTTATCGTTATAGGCTGAAAGCATCCAGATAGCCTGACCGTATTTCGCCGCTCCGGCATCGTTATTAACTCCTTCAATTACAGAAAGAGTGCCTGGGTTGTACTGGCTATACGAAGCTAGCGCTATGCCACCAAAACTGGTACGCCGAATGTCGTCCATGGCGAAAACGCCTACTTTACGCATCATTGTCTGGGTCACAGTCCGGCCTTCAATGCTATTCCACGAGTCCATACCGTACTGCACGACACTGAAAAGCACCAGCATCAGTACACTGAAGACACCAGTTGTAACTAAAACTTCAATCAGAGTGGCGCCTAGAGTATTTCTTCTGCTTACATTAAGTGTATTCATAAGGACGCCCTCCTAAAAATCTGAGCTGACATTAAAAAGCCTGCTCATTTCACAACGCAGTATACCGGCATTGGTCATACTCAATGTAGTGGTATTGGCAGCCGCTGCAGCTTTCATATCTCCGCTGCCAGAACTGTAGTCAGCAACCTGATCGCCGCTCTTGCCCCACCAAATAACGACATCGAGTTTTACTAAGTCATTTTTAGTGACCTCGCTGCCGCTGCTACCGCTACCCGATCCGGAATCGACAACCTTATTGGAAGTGAGCTCCCAAACAAAAGTTGTATTATTTAAGTTCTTAATGCCAGAAGCAACTACACCGCCGCCTCCAACTAATTTATCGTAAGCACCTAAGTCGGCTTCTTCAGAAACTTTATTGACAATATTGTATACATCTTTGGTTAGAACGGTTTCGGCTACAATAACACCGGCAGTTAAGTCGGTAGTTTTCTGACTGGCTTTCATGGAGCCAGTGAAGACAGCTAACACTAACAGAAGCGTTACGGACATAATACCGACAGATACCATCAATTCCAATAGACTGAAGCCTGAAAGCTGGCGGCGGTAATAGTTCACATGATGGTACGCTGAAGACATGCTGCCCCTCCGATCTCTGACTCTCATATACAAAATTCCTTTAACTGCATTACAAAGTTAAAATTAGCCTGATGATTCCCCCGTCCCCCTGCCATTATAGCAAAAATTAACCCCACTCTACCGGCTCATCTTCAAATACGGCAGCTTCGCTCTTCTTCTTAGTACCGTTATCTTCTCCTACACCTTTAAAGGAAGCCAACTTTTCTTCCAAAACGGCCAACCGTTCCTCAAAATTAGCCACAGCATCTACTCGGGTAGACAACTTCTCTGTAGCTGTCAAAACTTGATTGAGCCTATTTTCACAGCTTTGTAATTTCTTTTCCAAAGACTCCATTCTTTTATCAACTGCAGACAGCTCTTCCGGAGCAGCGACTGCAGGAGAACTGCCGGAAAAACATTGTCCGCCAACCAAGTCAAAAACTTTTTTAATGTCATCTTTCAAGGAATTCACTTCTGCAAGAGAAGCCATACGAGCGACTACTTCGGACATCTCTCTGCGCATTTGCTCAGTATGTTCTGAAATATCTCTCTTCATTTCGGATGCACTGAGCTGCTGCAAATGGCGCAGCTGCGACAAACTTCCGCGTACATTACTTTCTAACTTCTCTAGCCGTTCCAGCGAACCATCAGCCATAATCGGAGCGTCCTCCTCGATTTTCATTTACTAGACGCGCCCGCATATGCACAGGCAGGAAAGCCCAAAGCCGAAGCGCAGTCAATAAGCACTATGAACAAAGCACATTTTCCAAAAACACCGTCTCTTCCTTTATTACAGAACTACATAAAAGAGAAATGTGAAGAAAGAGGCTTTACTAAAGCTTCCAATTTAGAGATTTACCTATTACTAACAGAAGAAATAGGTGAAATGGCCAAAGCTATACGTAAAAAAAATGCCCTATTTGAAGAAGTGCAACCAACGGACTCAGCCCCGACCGAATCGGATAGAGAAAAAATTATACAGGAGAATCTATCAGAAGAGATGGCTGACGTATTAAGCTATTTGCTAGATTTAGCCAATCGCTTCAATGTAGACCTGGCTGAAGCTTTTAAACGCAAAGAAGAAAAAAACGATCGCCGACAATGGCATTAACCACATCGCGATCGTTCTTATAAAGTTCTCTTCGTTACCCTAGCTGAAATTCACGATGTACAGCCCTAGAAGCGGCTGCCAACGAGCTTTCAGCGACTACAGCTGAAATAGTAATATGAGAATCGGTAGTATAAAACAGCTCTATACCGCTGTCAGCCAAAGCCCGACAAATTCTCATCATAACTCCCGGCTGTCCTCTCATAGCCTGCCCCACCACCGAAAGCTTAGCACAGCCAAAGCGCATGGCAAAACGGCAGCCCAATTCTCGGAGCATATTTTTAGTTATATTAATATCGCTGCTGTTGACCAAAAAGCATATTCTGTCTTCGGCCACATTAATCATATCAAGCGAGAGAGAAGCTTCAGCCAAACGCTCAAAAATTGACAGACGACGCGCACGAAGATCGGGAGTAGCCTGCAAATCTATGCTGACCATACAGTATCCCGGCACACTGACAACACCTGTAACCAACTTAGCAGCTTCTGTGTGGCGATCGGAAATACTAACGGCAGTTGGCATACTGTCTATGCTCGTTCCTTGACAGCTGCTAAAAGTAGAGCGCACCCGCAAAGGCACACGATGACTCTGTGAAATTTCCACGGAGCGAGGGTGAAGTACCTTCGCTCCCTCATTGGCCATTTCACCTACTTCAGCATGACTGATAAGATCGAGTACGGCAGCTTCGGGAACAAAACGCGGATCGGCAGTCATAACCCCCTCGACATCGGTAAAAATATCTACACGCTCGGCCTTAACAGCTGCTCCCAAAGCCACTGCCGTGGTGTCGCTGCCCCCGCGTCCCAGCGTAACCATATCGCCATTTCGGTTAACTCCCTGGAAACCGGCAACTATAGGAACACATCCGTTTTGTAGGGCTTCAAGCAGGCGACTAGGATCGATACTTTCAATACTGGCGCTGCCATAAGCTCCGACAGCAGAAATGCCGGCCCTAACTCCGTCGAAGGCCTCAGCTTTTATACCTGAACTGCGCAGATAATGACTAACGGTTACAGCAGAAATAATTTCGCCACAAGCCATCAACATATCGCGTTCCCGATTATCGGTGTAAGAAGCGTAATCTTTTATTAGGCCTAAAAGGCTGTCGGTAGCATAAGGGGCAGGGCGCCTACCCATAGCGGACACCACAACGATAACTTGGTTTCCCTGCGCCAGCTCCAGTTTTATCTTGTCAGCCAAGGCACTCCATCCCTTTTCGGACGCAACCGAAGTACCTCCGAACTTTTGCACTATAATAGGCATAAAGTTTACAGTGCATCCCCCCTCTCTATGAGAGTCTGAGCAATATTGACAGCATTAACCGCCGCTCCCTTGCGCAGATTATCGGCGACTACCCACATAGCCAATCCATGAGTAGAGGTATGATCGCGGCGAATTCGTCCCACCAAAACTTCATCCTGATTTTCGCCGTCCAGAGGTGTAGGATAAAGCTCGCTGCCAGGATCGTCCATTACTTTTACACAGGGAGCTTGACGAAGCAGCTCTGTGGCTGCTTCCGGAGAGCACTCTTGGGCAAAAGAGGCCTGCACAGCTTCGGAATGAGCAAAAAATACCGGCACACGCACACAGGTAGCCAAAACCGGCAAATTGGGAAGTTCTAAAATTTTTCTGGTCTCGTTGACCATTTTAGTTTCTTCGGTAGTACTTCCGTTTTCATCAAAACTGCCTATTTGAGGGAACAGATTAAAACCGATGCGTTTAGGAAAGACCTTATTCTCTCCAGTATCAAGACCGGATAAAATATTG
The DNA here is from genome assembly GCA_051874695.1 of Candidatus Bruticola sp. Taxonomy (GTDB): domain Bacteria; phylum Vulcanimicrobiota; class Xenobia; order Xenobiales; family Xenobiaceae; genus Bruticola. The sequence goes on along the minus strand of JBJEGC010000024.1, from coordinate 31,547 downwards.
CCAGTTTGGCGACGCAACTCCTCGACAGCTTCTTTACCGGCTCCGGAGACAGACTGATACGTAGCTACACTGACGCTCTGCAAGCCAAAAGCTCGATGCAAAGGAGCCAAAACAGACATCATTTGTATCGTAGAGCAATTGGGGTTGGCAATAATTCCGTTATGCTTGCTCAGAGCCTGTCCATTGACTTCGGGCACTACCAAAGGGACCTGCGGATCCATGCGAAAAGCGGAGGAATTGTCTATAACAACCGCGCCGACGGCAGCAGCGCGGCGCACATAATCGACAGATGCCGTATCTCCGCCGGCAAAGAGAGCTATATCTACTCCTTGAAAGTTAAAAGAAGCTATATCGTCTACGATAAGATCTTGATCGCGGAATTTCACAACCGTGCCGGCAGATCGGGAAGTAGCTGCTACCTTAACTTTATTTACGGGAATATTGACCCGTTCGGCTAAAATTCTGAGCATCATTGAGCCAACTAAACCTGTGGCTCCTACAACAGCAAAATTGTATTTTTTAGAAGTCATGCTCACATTTGTTCACTTTCTATGAGGAAATTTTGTTCCCCAGATACGTTTTTACACATTTTTATAAAAAGCTCTGACTTAATCGATAATATTTTCTAACCCTACCACCATGCCGTCCAGGCTGCGCACCTTTTGAATAGCAATAACTACGCCGGACATAAAACATTCTCTGGACAAAGCGCTATGATTTATGGTTAGGGTCTCTCCCTGAGCTCCCAAGACAATTTCCTGATCGGCCAAATAGCCTGGCATGCGTACTGAATGAATACGTATGCCGCCGTACTTGCCTCCCCTGACACCTTTTACCGACTCTTCTCCCTCAACAGGAGCTCTAAACTTCCCTCCGGAAGCTCTGGCCATTATTTCTGCGGTATACAGAGCCGTTCCTGAGGGAGCATCCAACTTGCGCTCGTGATGCTTTTCGATAATTTCTGCCCAGTGAAAATACTTAGAAGCCATTTTAGCAAACTTCATCATGAGAGCAGCTCCCATAGCAAAATTTGGAGCAAACAACACGGGATGAGAGCGCTCTTTAGCCAAAACAGCAATTGCCTCAGAGTCAGCGTTGGATATACCGGTAGAACCGATTACACAAGATACATTATACTCAACGGCTTTAAAAACAACTTCTTTGATGAAGCTGCCCGTCGATACTTCCACTAACACACCGCCGCGAGCCGCTGATAAAGCTTGATCGATATCGGTAGTCACAATCACGCCACACGGTTCTCCCGTAACCAGTTCGCCAATATCTTCTCCCAAATGGCGAGCATGGCCTATAGCTCCAACCAGCTCCATGTCTACTTGGCCCAAAATCGTAGATACTATTTCACGTCCCATGCGGCCAGTAGCACCAGAAACTACTACCGGAATAGGGCTCAGCATACTGTCCATTAAAACCTCCTGAATATGAGGACAAACGTTATATTATAAGTAATATTGGGAGCAGCTTAATTTATGAAAAGAGTCCATTTCCTCTAAGTTTTACAAAGAGTATATGGGACCGGCCGCCGCCACCGTAATTTTGTCTAAATTAAAAAATTCCCGGGAGAATTCTATGATGTCGCCATTGCCGACTTTATCCAATTCCCGCCCCAGCTCTTCCAAACTAAGCTGATGTCCCCAAACCCGCTCATTTTGCACTATACAGCTCATACGTCCGAAGCTGGATTCCAAACCGAGAGCGTAAGAACTTTTAATATGCTGACGAGCTCTTTCCAATTCGTCAGCAGTAATTCCGTCGGCAGCAATCTCGGTAAATATTTTGCGAATACGATCGAGAACGGCAGCAACGTTAGCAGAAGAAGCACTGACCTCAACTCCAAAAAGCCCGGTATCGCTGTATGAAGAGCGAAAAGTTTCTACCGAGTAAGCCAAACCGCTTTTTTCCCTAATTTCTTGGAAGAGACGGCAAGAGAGAGAGCCGCCTAGAACGCTGTCTAAAACGGAAAGAATATGGCCGCGCTTGTCATTTTGGGCCAAGCACTGCCATCCACAGCAAATACTGACCTGCTCTGTAGGACGATATTTGACTATAGTTACGGCAGCAGCTTGGGGAGCTCCACCCGGAGGGCAGGCCCACCAAGACTCCGGTCCTGAGGTAAAGGACGAAGCGGACTGGCTACCACAGTGCAACCACCCGCTCTGCAGATAACGTTCAGCCAAACTGAGAAGCTTCTCGTGCTTAATTCCTCCGGCAGCAGCGACAATAATACGCCCAGGACGGTAACAGCGGTGTAAATAGTCAAAAAGAGCGTCTCGAGTAAAGTTCTGTACCGATTCTATATTGCCCTGAATAGGTCGCCCCAGCGGATGATTAGGCCATATGGATGCGTAGAAAAGGTCGGAAGCCAATTCGTCGGTATCGTCTTCCACCATTTTGATCTCTTCGCAGACAACTCCCTTTTCCCGCCGAAGTTCGTTCTCTAAAAATGAAGAGTTGACAAGCATATCAGCCACTATTTCGAAAGCTTGGCTGATGTGTTCATTCAGCACTACAGTGTATAGACAAGTTTGCTCCTGTTCTGTGAAAGCATTCATACGGCCACCCAGCAGATCCATATCTTGAGCTAGGCGCAAAGCAGTCCTTTGCTCCGTACCTTTAAAAAGCATATGCTCCAGAAAATGGGCCATGCCAAAACAGCCCGGTTCATCGCAGCGAGCACCACTTTGAACCCAAACTCCTAAAGAGCAAGAGGCAAACTGCGGAATTTCTTCGCTGATTACCAAAATGCCGTTTGCTAATTCAGTTTTTTTTATCATTTATTTCTGTACAAACTAAAAAAAATATCAAATAATAAACAGATGGTGCCGAAGTGCTCCGTTTTTCTTGCCTTTGCCCTCCTTTCCTTTACCAGCCTGAAGAGGAGGGAGAAAAACAAAAATGAACTTTGCCCTCTGCCGATTTTGAAGGTCAACTCTTCGGCAGTAACTTTTTTCTCGGCGACGCTGCAACCGTTCTGCTCGGCATAAAAGCGGACTTGCAGCAGATCGGAACAAACATATGTTATCAGAATTAGCCATCCGCAACTTTGCTCTGGTAGAAAATGAGACTTTCTTCTTTATTGACGGTTTGAATATTCTTACCGGCGAGACCGGCGCAGGCAAATCGCTCATCATTGACGCTATGGGTTTTCTACTGGGTTCCATGATGCGGGATAAACCTCTGCGCAGCGGTGCTCAGAGCGGTTTTGTTGCCGCTCGCTTTGTAGATCTGCCACCGGAAGTAAAAGCTAAGTTAGAAGAGTTAGGCTTTGAAGAAAGCGAAGAGGGCGAGCTGCTCCTGAGCCGCGATTTTAAAGCTGCCGGACGAACCGCCTGTCGTATTAACAGTAAACCAGCTACAGTGGCAACTTTGAGAGAACTGGGCTCAATGTTGGTAGATCTGCACGGACAGCATCAACAATATTCGCTTCTTCGTCCCAACGATCATGGCAAAGTACTCGACCGCTACATAATATCTCGCCAGCCCTTTCATGAACAACTGCTCAATAAATGCGCAGAAGCACACCGAAGCTGCCGCGATTTGCGCCGTGAGCTGCAAGAACTGCGTGAAGGAGAACGTTCCCGACTGCGCGAGATCGATTGGGCTCAACACGAATTAAACGAAATTGATGAAGCAGCTCCCAAAATAGGCGAAGATCGTAATTTGGAAGAGCAAATAAAAATTTTGTCCGCTGCTGCCGAGCTGCGCCATGGTGCACTTTCAGCTCATGCCGAACTCATAGCGGAAAACGGACTGCGCGATAGATTGGCTCTCCTATGCGGCGAATTAAGCGCTCTCACCAATCAGGATAAACGGCTATGCACTATAGCTGACAGTTTAAACGAAGCTTTGGCCATTATAGACGATAACATTTACGAACTCAGTGCCTATGCCGACAGTATTGTCTCGGATAATGATAGTTTGGATAGGCTGCATGCCCGGTACGATACACTACGTTCCATTATGCGCAAATACGGACCGTCGTTAGAAGATGTCCTGCATTATCGTCAAAATACAGTTGAGCATTTGGAACGATTAAACAACAGCTCCTCCCGCTCAGAGCAATTGGAACAAGAGCTCGTGCGTGCCTTGCAGCAGCGGGATAGCATTATGCAAAAACTATCCGACAATCGGCGCCAATTTGCTTCCGATTTGTCTAAAGCTGTCGAAACCGAATTAGCCCGAGTAGATATGCCGCACTGCCGCTTTAGCGTATCCTTTGCCGATAACAGCAACATCGAAAAGACCGCGGATAATTTAACAGGCTTTGTACCAAAATTCAAAGAGTACGGTAACACGGGAGCTGATATTATTGAATTTGTCATTGCTCCCAATCCTGGTGAAGCTCCCAGGCCCTTGGCTCAAATAGCTTCCGGAGGTGAAATTTCCCGTATTATGTTGGCCTTGCTTAGCCTATTTTCCGAATTTCAAAAAACGGCCACTTTCTTCTTTGATGAAATTGATACCGGATTAGGCGGCCTGGCTGCGCAAGCGGTGGCGGAAAGGCTGCGAGCCTTAGCATCTCGTTCCCAGGTTATCTGCATTACTCACCTGCCGATATTAGCCGTGGCCGGAGAACGCCATCATTACCTTTACAAAGAAATTCAGGACGGCAGGACGTCTACTCATGTGCGCATTTTGGAAGGCCGCGAACGAGAGCAGGAAATAGCCAGAATGATGAGCGGAAGCGCCTCTCTGAATCAGGCTCTGGAACACGCCAGATCACTGCTAGCATCCTCCCGAATCGCTTCTGTCGGGCCTGTATCTTGACGCCAAAAAACTTCCGGGTAAAATATCATAGGTTATAATGCCCTTTTACATATTAAGCGGTATAGTTCAATAGAATACCGCCGAGAAAGCACTTCAGGAGGCTGTTATTGTCCAAGCGTCTTATTATTGCCGAGAAGCCCAGCGTGGCCAAAGATATTGCCAAGGCTTTGGGCGGCTGCAGAGATGAGAAAGAGTACTTAGAAAGCGAAGAAAACGTCATTACTTGGGCAGTAGGCCATCTGGTTGAATTTATTGCACCTGAGGAAATCGACCCCAAGTACAAAGCCTGGAAACTTGAGGATCTGCCGATTATTCCCAAGTCTTTCAATTTAAAAGCTAAAGACAGATGCACTCCCAGACTGCGCATTATTGCTAAGCTGGCCAAACGTCCCGACATAGATGCCGTTGTAAACGCTTGCGATGCCGGACGCGAGGGCGAACTAATTTTCCGCGAACTGATTGCCTTCTGTAAAATCAAAAAGCCTATTTTACGTCTCTGGCTGCAGTCCATGACCCCGGAAGCTATACGCAGCGGTTTTGATTCGCTAAAACCGGGAGCAGAATACGAGAACCTGTACCAGGCTGCTCAATGTCGCGCCGAAGCCGACTGGTTAATAGGCATAAATTCTACCAGAGCTCTGACCAGACGCCTAAAAACACGCACCGAAAAAGTTTCCTGGTCGGCGGGACGCGTCCAAACTCCCACCTTGGCCATGCTGCAAAGTCATGAACTCGATATTTTACAGTTCCGGCCGGCTCCTTACTGGCGCTTAAAAGCGGAATTTGCACTTAAAGACGATTCTTTACCAAATACCGAAACAAAACCCCACACTTATGAAGCTGTTTATTTTGACCCTAGCTTCAATATCAAACAGATTGGAGAAGATAAAAATTTCAAAGGGCGCGATGAAGCCATTTTTGATAAAAAAGAGGCTGAACGCATCGAAAAAGCTGTAAAAAACCGCTGCGGCAACGTTACGGAAACGCGCCGTCTCAAACAGGAAGCGGCTCAACCGCTCTTTGATTTAACTTCCCTGCAGAGAGAAGCCAACCGCCGTTTCGGCATGTCGGCAAAAAGCACTCTGGCGGCAGCCCAGCGCCTTTACGAAAGTCATAAACTCATTACTTATCCGCGCACTTCCTCCAAGTGCCTGCCCAGCGACTATGTAGGCCAAGTTAGAAAAATTTGGTCGGTTATAAGCGCATACCGCTCCCGCCAGCAGGAAGGCGCCCTTGATTTTCCTCTCTACGCCTCTGCAGCCCAAAAACTAGAGGGCAAACCTCAAATGCGCAATTATGCCAAAATTTTTGACAATTCGCGCATTTCTGATCACTTCGCCATTATTCCCACTACTCAGCCTGCGGGCCGCAGTCTGCGCGACGACGAAGCTAAAATTTACAACTTAATTTTGCGCCGCTTTTTAGCAGCTTTCTTCCCTCCCTCAGTAACGGCCGTCATTGAAAGAATTACTACCGTAGAGGCAGAGGGAGAGTTATTCTCTTTCCGGACCAGAGCCAGCTTCTTGTGCGAAAAAGGCTGGAGAGAAGTTTACGGTATCGAAAGCAAGGAAGAAAGTGCCGCTCTACCGGAACTCGGCACTTCTCCCGATCATCCTATACAGGCCCAAAACATCAAAACAAAATTAAAGGATGAAATTACCAAGCCGCCCGCCCGCATTACCGAAGCTAGACTGCTCAGCTTAATGGAAAAAGTCGGCAAGCAAGTGGAAGATGAAGATTTTTCCAGTGCTATTGAAGAAACAGGCCTGGGCACCCCGGCAACCAGAGCAGAAATTATTGAAGCGCTGTTGACCAGAGGCTACATAGAACGAGCCGATCACGGTTTGAAAGCCACCACTAAAGGTATTATTCTGATCGACTTGCTCAAGCGCATTGGCTGTCGTCGTTTGGCATCTCCGGAACTGACAGGCCAGATGGAATACAATTTAAATCAAGTCGAACACGGTACCTACAAGCGCAAGGACTATATGGGCGACATTATCGACTATACCAAAGATATTGTTGTCAAAACTAAAGACTTTGAATATGCCGATATTTACGCTGATGAAAAGCCTTTGGGACAGTGTCCAATATGTCATCGCCAAGTATATGAAAAAATGCGTTTCTATGCTTGTGAAGCGAATCAGGGCAAAGAGGGCGAAGGCTGCTCGTTTATAGTTTGGAAAGATAAAAACGGGCGTTATATAGACACTCGCACTATGAAAGAGCTGCTCGAGCACGGTGAAACCGAATACCTTGAGGGGTTCAAGGGTAGCGGACGCCAAACTTACCGCGCTAAGCTGCGCTTAAAAGGTAGCGACCTGGAATTGGAAACAGACAGCGGCACGGTCGTTTCCGACGGAATCGATTTGCCCGTCAGCGACGAAGTTTTGGGAGTTTGCCCCTTCGATAAGAATTGCCGTGTTAACGAAAACGCATCAAGCTACCAATGTCAGCAAATCTGCGTGCAGAATGGCTCCCATAAAAAGGGCTTCTCCATGCCGCGCATTGTTTGCCAACGCCCCATCAGCCATGACGACTTAGCCCATTTTCTTAATAAAGGACGTACAGAATTACTGGACAACTTTGTATCCAGATTCAATAAACCTTTTAAAGGCTACATTGTGCTCAATAAAAATACGGGCCGATACGCCTTCGAGTTTGCTCCCCGGTTCAGTAAAGCTGCGGTGACTGCAGACAATACTGCGCCAACAGTCAAACCGGCTGACGACAGCAGCGAAACGGCAGCAGCGGCTAAGCCGAAACGCGCAACTAGAAAAAAAGAGGCTGACAGCAGCAGCGAAACGGCAGTAGCAGCTAAGCCGAAACGCGCAACTAGAAAAAAAGAGGCTGAC
>JBJEGC010000024.1:0-23807 GCA_051874695.1 Candidatus Bruticola sp. | reverse complement strand
AGCTAAGCCGAAACGCGCAACCAGAAAAAAAGAAACTGACGGCAACAACAGAGCTGATTAGCTGGTCCTAAGCTGCTAATTTACACCTGACTAAAAATGGGGCGAAGGCAAATAAGACATCAAGAGCGAAATCTCTTCGGACAAAAAGGCACTAAATGCCTTTTGTGAGGTTTAGTCAATATGAAAAAACTCGGTATTTTAGCGGCTTCAGCCATCGTATCTTTGATGCCGCTATATGCAGAGGCTCTGCCAAATCAGCCCGGAACAGCTGCAACTTCGGCAAAGGCTTCATCTGCAGATAAAAATGCAAACCAGGACAGCCGCCGTTTGAAAGCGAAGGCCCCCGCCCCATTTTTTTCCTCTCGGAGCGATAAAGTGACTGTAAAAAATCAAGAAATTTCTCCTGCCGTCACCCCCGGTATGACTCCAGCTCAGATGAAAGATTTTTTCTTAGAGCAGACTAAGCGCAGCTTAGCCAGCTGGGAAGCCAAGCACTACAATATAAGCGATCATCCGCCTTTCCAGATCGACTCTCCTCAGGCCAGTCAGTTCTGCATTACTCCGGAAATTGCCAAGGCTATAAACTTAAGAGAACAAGTAGATGCCTTTGCTAAGGAAGCCCAGGTATCTACAGCTGGCGTACGTGAGAATCAGAACGTACTTTGTCCTTGGGACCACCGCTACAGAATAAACGAATACATGCTGGCCATGATGGCCGAATCTCTAAGCAATATAGTCCCGCAGTTGCACCGCGATCATATTGCCTCTTTGCCTGTGCGTACTCCTGAAGAAGTAAAAGCTCATCTTGGACCAGAAGGTGTAAAGACTATAGAAAACATCTTTGGTATGCCATTAGCTGAAGCGATGGAGTTCGTCCGCCACAATCCTATCCGCATTGTCGGAGGAGAAACCCGCTCTAATACTTCCCGCTTTGTCAGTTTAGTGTCCAGAATCTATGCCGCCCGAGGGTTTCATGTCTTCTTAACTGAAGATATGCAGAACAAAGATACTTCTACCATTTTTATGTGGAGTTTCTTAACCTATATGCTCGGTCTGTCCGGCGGTGACTACTACACATCAAGTCATGGTGCTCCTCAAAAGCAAAGCGATAAAATTCTCGGCCCCGATGGTTCTCAGTACTTGCCCCCAGAGTATTCTAAAATTGTCGAACAAATGTACAAAATTTTAGAAGAATGCGAGACAAAAGGATACACTATCAAGCTAGCTGCAGCCGACGATCCTTTACTTCATCATAATCTGACTTACAAACTCATGTGCAGTCTGTACGCCGATTATCTGCGCAAAGGTCCCGCCTCTCCAGCAGCCCTACAAACAGTGAAAGAAGCTATCGGCCAAGGTATGCGTCTCAAGCTCGACTTCTTTGGCGGCGCCGGTTACAAAACTATCGCCCCCGTTCTTGAAGATCTGGGCATAGATGGAGCTTTTGAGGGCGGCTATATTCGCACCGAAGAAGATCCTTTCTTCCACAATATCGGTTTCCGAGTAGCAGCTAAGAAAGGCTCAGAAGAGTACGAAGTAGTACACGACAGCGTTGACGCAAGTATGCCCATTGTGGTGAAGTCCGCCAATTACGGTACTATTTTGAAAGATGCTCCCATTGGTCAGATTATCTTTAATGTAGACCCCGATTCCGATCGTTTCGTAGCCGGCCAAATTGTACCGTCCTCTGAAGAGCCGAAACTACAGGCCGACGGTATCAGCTCAATAAAAATTACCGATGACAAGCTGTTTGCTCTCTTCTCCCCCAATCAGTTTTTCTTAATGTTAGCCGAAAGTGATCGGGCTTCTATGGAAGACGACTACAGTTGGAATGAATACTCAAGTTTTGATATTCATACCTATGTTTCAGCCCTCTCCTGGGATGAATGGGCGGAAAAACATCATATTCCCATTGTGCGCACACCGGTGGGCTTTAAGGAGATAGCGGCCATCGAGCGCAAAGTAGAAAAAGCTATGGAAGAGAATCCTGGCCAGGTTGTATCGGTGCAAGATGAACTCGGACGGGAAATAGTTATTGGTTCAAAACCAAAAGTTCATCACGCCGGTGAGGAGAGCGGAGGCAAAATCGGCGGTCCAAGACAGCCAATTTATAACATTTTGGGCCAAAAAATTATTGCTATGCGAGAAAAGAGCAGCGGTGAAGCTTGTATTTCCGCAGTAGTCATGGTCTCTAAACTTTATCTCAAATACAAAGAGACAGGCAATATTGCCGATATGTTCCTGCACAACCACTTAGCGAAACTTTTTACCCGCGATTCTATTGTTAACAAAATGGAATTCCGTGGCGACAAGATTCACTACAATGAAGCCATTTTCGATCCGGAAGAGTTAGCTAAAGCTAAGGCTGCAGGCATAGCCGAAAAAGATCGCTTCAACAACTACTTCCGCCGTTTGGCTATGGCCATGCACGATCCGTCTTTAACCAACAATGGCCAAGTGCTCAGCCTGGAGCAGGTAAAAGAAGTATTAACTGAAGCTATTCCCGGTATGGCTGAAGAGTGGCAAGCTCTAGAGCGCATTGATGTCTGGTCTGACGGTTTGCAACTTTGGTTTAAGGGTGCTAAAGTGCGCGATATTTGTCTGCGTCCGTCCGGTACCGACGCTAAGTCGAAAGTATACTTCGATGGAACGGACAAAGCCTATATGGAGAACTTGTTCCGGACGTACTTCCGCGACTTCCCAGCAGTGGCTACTCCCCGCTACAAAGAACTCTTAAAGCCGGAATAATTCCTCAAGCGGAAGCTGCCTAACCTGCTTTAAGCTAAAATTGTAGTCGGCTTCCGCTTCAATCTTGGCCTAAAAACTGCTGCGGCCCTTGACACCAGAAGCCAAAAGTATTAATATTTGGCCCTAAAGTTTCGGGGTAAAATCCCCGACCATTACCCGGCTGTTTATTACCCCAATATTTGGCCGTGACGGAAGGAGGGGAACGCATAATGGAAACTACAGTTGGTGAGAACGAACCTATCGAAACCGCTTTGAAGCGTTTCCGGCGTCAATGCCAGAAAGAGGGCGTGTTGGCCGAAGTTAAGAAGCGCGAGTATTACGATAAGCCCAGTGTACGTCGTAAAAAGAAGGCTATCGCCGCTCGTCGCCGCCGCCGTCGTTAAGGCTCGGTTTTAGAAGAAGCTGCCAGCTCAATGTTGGTGGCTTTTTTATTTTACTAAAAAAGCCACCAACAGGCGAAGGCAACAATGGCTAAGCGGCTCAAGTCATACCTAACTTTGGTCTGACTGTTACAACAACGGCAGCAAAACCGCCCATACTTTTGTCTCAGTCTTCTATTTGCCAATCAATAGGCTCTATTCCATGTTCTGTCAAAAATCGGTTAGTCTGACTAAATGGACGGCTGCCAAAAAAACCTCGAGAAGCGGAAAGAGGGCTGGGATGAGCAGCACAAAGAATCAAATGCTTCGGGTTATTAATCAGTACACGCTTTTCTTGAGCGAATCGCCCCCACAGAATATAAACAACAGGGCGATCGATAGTATTGACAGCCCTAATAACGGCATCTGTAAAATTCTGCCAGCCCAATTTCTGATGTGAACAGGCCTGATGAGCCCGGACTGTAAGTACGGCATTAAGCAGTAGCACCCCCTGATCTGCCCATTTTTTTAGACAACCGCTGTGAGGTATAGTACAGCCTAAATCGTCGTGAAGCTCTTTGTAAATATTAATCAAAGACGGAGGCAGCTGCTTTTGCGTTCGCGAAACGGCGAAACTTAACCCCATAGCCTGATTTACATTATGATAAGGATCCTGGCCTAGAATAAGAGCTTTCACTTTATGGAAAGGCGTGAAGTGAAAAGCATTGAAAATATCGTCAGCCGGCGGAAATATAGTTTGTGTTTTATATTCATTAATTAAAAGCCGTCTCAACCGGAGATAGTAGTCTTTTTGAAATTCGTCTCCGATTACATTGAGCCAATCATTACTTATTTTGGGCATTGTTTACACCTCGTTATAAAACAGAGCTTCTGTATCGTTGCTTAAACCCTTTTCAATTGATAAAATCGGAGTAATTAAGCATTTTAGCCAAATTATACTAAGGAGCTTTTCTATGAGTATCGGCATCGGCTCACTCCCCAGCCTCTCGCTCAGTGCTTGCCCTCAGAACCTCAGCAATTCGGGGCCGTTGGCTTCTCAAAATAATATAGACAACGAAGGTCCTTCTCTGGCAGAAACATTTACCAAGTCAGAGGACAAGCCTGTCAACCTAATCATTCAAAGTGATGATCAAGAAAAGCTAGCCAGTCTTAAAGCTCAACTCCTGAAAACTAACGAAGAGAACAGGGTCACCGCTGAATTACCTATTATAAACGGTTTTTCCATCGAAGTATCTTCCCACGATTCCCAAGCTCTGGCCAACTTAACTGAGGCCCAGCAAAGCGGAGTTTTTGCCGTCACTATCGATGAAGCAAACGATTTCACCGCCAACGACCTAATTGAAATGCAGAGCATATTTACCCCTGCCGATAAAGACACAAATGTTATGTTCGGGGTAGAAAAGCTACATGAGCAAGGCATAACTGGTAAAGGTACCTGTATATGCGTTATTGACAGTGGCATAGCCATGCATCCCGATTTAAAAGATCGAATTATAGCTTTCAAAGACTGCGTAAATGGCCGCACTGAGCCCTACGACGACAACGGACACGGTACTCACTGTGCCGGTATCTGCGCCGGAGACGGCACCAGCAGCGGAGGCAAAAATGTAGGTGTAGCTCCCGAAGCCAACATTGTAGGCGTAAAAGTACTCGATCAGTTCGGTTACGGAGAAACATCTCAAATTATTAAAGGCATTCAATGGGCCATACTCAATAAAAATAAGTACGACATCGATGTCATTAACTTATCGTTGGGGCGTCCTATTCCGCGCACGCGCTTTCTCGATCCTATGACCATGGCAGTTCAAGCCGCAGCCAGATGCGGTATTACTGTAGTTGTTTCAGCAGGTAACGAAGGTCCCTCGCCAGGAACAATTTGTTCACCGGGAAATGCGCCCAATGCCATTACCGTGGGTGCCTTTGATGACTGCGGTACAGAAGGAAGGGAGGACGACTGGCCCGCCTATTTCTCTAGTGTCGGTCCTACTCGTTTCGACAACTTAGATAAACCCGACATCTCAGCCCCGGGAGTAGACATAATATCTTGTTCCAACACTTCCGACGGCTACGTAAAAATGTCGGGCACCTCTATGGCTGCTCCTTTTACTGCTGGTGTAGCCGCCCTCATGAAAGGCGTTAATCCCAAAATTAAACCTAAAGAAATTAAGCAAATTCTCATGAGTGAAGCTGTACCTTTCCAGCAAAGCATGCTTAGCAACCACGTTGTGGGAGCAGGGGCTATTACTCCTGAAGCCTCATTAGCCAAGGCTGCCGAACTGAAAAAGTAAATACACTTTCTATCAACAGAGCCTCTTAATCAGTCTTTTCGAATACATATCGAAAGGCTGTCGAAAAAGAGGCTCTGATTTTCCCAGGAGATCTTTTTGAGCAACAACACTTATTCCGGTCTGACTGACCGTAGCAAACGCTGGGTAGTAGGAATCGATCTAGGCACTACCAACTCCGCCATGTCACGCCTGCCTCTTGCAGAAGACAGTACTTTAGAAAGTGTGCCGATCACCCAGCGCATCTCTGAAAATCAGATTAGCCGTCTGCCTACTCTACCCAGTTTTCTATACTTGCCTGGTGCTCACGAAATGCCGGTTCACGCCCTAGAGCTACCTTGGAACCAAGAAGTTGATTACGCAGTAGGAGCCTTTGCCCGTACTCAAAGTGCCAAAATTCCGGGCCGTGTAGTATGTTCGGCTAAATCTTGGTTAGCTCATCGCCGAGCAGAACCAAGCGAAGCTATCCTCCCTTGGGAAGCAGTCAAAGAGGGGCGTAAAGTTAGTGCTATTGAAGCCTCACGCCGTTACTTAGCCCACTTGCGCGACTCTTGGGATTACGACAATCCAGAGCATCCTCTGGCCTTACAAGAGCTTGTTTTAACCGTGCCGGCCTCTTTCGATGAAATAGCCCGCGACCTAACCGTAGAAGCGGCAGATCGGGCCGGTTTAGAAAACATAACTCTGCTGGAAGAACCGCAAGCCGCTTTTTATACTTGGCTTTGGAACAAGCGGCAGTCCTGGAGACAAAATTTAACAGGCGTCAATGAAATTCTGATCTGCGATATAGGCGGAGGTACCTGCGATTTTACAGCTATAAAAGTAGACGAAGAAGGGCTACACCGTGTAGCTGTAGGCGAACACTTGATGCTCGGAGGCGATAACCTCGATATTGCTATCGCCAGACTATGCGAATCCAGAATGAATACCGAGCTTAATCTGCTGCAGTGGGGAGTGCTGCAGCAGCAATGCCGTCAAGCCAAAGAAAAACTTTTAGGAGCCAATCCTCCCGAATCGTGCTTAGTAATTACCCCCGGCGTAGGTTCAAAATTGGTTGACAGTGCTCTTCAGACAGAAGTGAGCCGCCAAGAAATTCAAGAACTTATTTTAAATGGTTTCTTTCCCGAAGTTCCTTTTGATGAGCCAATATCTCACGCTCGCCGAGTCGGTCTGCAAGAATGGGGCTTGCCATACGCCAGCGATCCCATTGTTCCTCACTACATGTCAGCTTTTCTGCGCACTCACAATCTTCATCCTCAAGCGGTGCTGTTTAACGGAGGTGCCTGTCGTCCCCAAGCCATAAAACAGAGAATATGCACCATACTTAGTAACTGGTTGGGTAATGAAATTAAAGTTTTGGAAAATGAAGCCGAAGATCTGGCTGTGGCTCACGGCGCCTGCGCTTTCGGCTGGCTCAAACATCATGGCCGCGAGCGTATCCGCGGCGGCACGGCCCGTTCGTACTACCTTGGCGTAAGTCAAAACGAAGCTCTATGTGTTATCCACCGCAATCAAGATCAGGGAGAACGTCAAGAAATAGGCAGCGTGGAATTAAAACTGAGAGTAGGAGCTCCAGCTGCTTTTCCTCTCTTCGCTTCTACTGAGCGTCCTCAAGATCGTGCCGGTCAAGTTATAAAACAAGAGCTACTCAAACCTTTAGGTACTTTAGAGACGGTGGCCAAAGGCAGCAAAAATGAGAGTGAAGTTTCCGTCCGCTTAGCTGCTCAAGTTACTGAAATAGGCACAATGTCCTTATGGGCAACCTCCTTAGACGGCTCCCGTAGCTGGTCGCTACAACTGCCTTTACGCGGACGGCGCCAAAAGAGAACAACACTGGATATTGCTCCTCAGCTTATAGATCGGGCCAAAAAGCTTATTGTTTACACTTTCACGACCAAAGCTAATAAGCTCAACCCCAACGACATAAGGCCCCGAGCCCTCTTAGGCTCAATGGAAGCCTCTCTAGGTAAACGTACTTCCTGGCCTTCGGCTTTAAATAGAAATTTATGGGAAGCTTTTTGGCAATGTGCCGACAAGAGGCGTTCCTGTGCGGAATATGAGGCCGCTTGGTTTAACGGAGCAGGTTTTCTGCTTCGTCCTGGTATAGGCGCTCCTCTAGATAAATGGCGCTTGGAGCAAATGCAAAAATTACTGCCGGAATGGATTCAGTTTTCACAAGATGAAAACGTGCGCCGCGAATTCTGGGTTTTTTGGCGCCGTCTGGCGGCAGGCATGGAAGTAGCGGCTCAAACCAGTTTGTGGGCAAACTTAGCTCCACGTTTAATACCCGGCAGAAAGCATATTAAGAGCCGTCTCAAAAGTTTGCTACCGGCCGAAAAAGTGGAAATTATGCGCCTAGCCGTTAGCTTAGAGCGTATCCCCATGTCCGAAAAGGAAGCTCTTGGTGAAACTATATTCCAAGATTTTAAAGTGCGTCCCGACACTGTTTGGCAGCTTTCCCGCTTAGGGGCACGCCGCTTAATGGGGGCAGGACCGCAACACGTAATGGCAGCTGAACTGGTGGAAACTTGGCTAGATAAAATTTTGCAGTCTAAATGGTCAGATGGCCGTGCCATCGGATTAGCGGCAGCCGAGATGGCTCGCTATACTAATAACCGCATTCTCGATCTCAACGAAAAAATTCGCCAACGTCTAGCGGATCGTCTAATTCGTGAAGGGCTGCCCTCGGCAGCTAAACGCGTGCTGTCACTATGTGAAGAAGAGGACGAAGCTGCCTCCGTCCTCTTCGGTGAAGATCTGCCTATCGGCTTGCGTTTAGGCGTCTGATTCTATTCCGGAA
The DNA here is from genome assembly GCA_051874695.1 of Candidatus Bruticola sp. Classification (GTDB taxonomy): domain Bacteria; phylum Vulcanimicrobiota; class Xenobia; order Xenobiales; family Xenobiaceae; genus Bruticola. The sequence goes on along the minus strand of JBJEGC010000024.1, from coordinate 15,594 downwards.
GTTAAGGGCAGCTTGATTGACACCTGCGTGCCTTTTCCTAGCTCGCTAGTGAAAGTCACGCTGCCTTTATGACGCTTCACTATTGCTTCAGTTATGGGTATACCTAAACCGGTACCGCCACAAATTCGGTCTCTACCCGTATCGACTCTATAAAATCGCTTGCCTAAATTGGCTAAATGTTCAGGAGCGATACCACAGCCTTCGTCGGTTATCAAAATTTCCACCTCTTTAGCCCCAACTTTGGTAGAGACCTTTACTTGTTTATCTTTAGGGGTGTGACGCAATGCATTATCAATAATATTGCGCACAGCTCTACTTAAAGCTGACGAATCACCCAAAATCCAGATATCGCGTCCGGTTTCAACCTTTACCGGATGCTCGAGAGCTTCACTCAAAGATGCATCTACAGCACACGCAACCACCTCGTTAATGCTCACCGGATCAGCTATCGTCCGATAAGAAAGCTCCTGATTGCGCGATAGAATGAGTAGATCCATAACTAAATGCTCCATACGACTGAGCTCTTTGTCTACAGTTAACATAGTACTGCGCACTTTATCGGAAACTTCAGCCTTTTCAAACTCAAGTTTGAGTACATGCACAGCTCCCATCAAACTGGTCAGAGGAGTTTTCAACTCGTGAGAGGCATCACCTATGAAGCGCTGCTGTTCTAAGAAAACTCCCTGCATAGTGTCGAGCATACGGTCTAGCGCATTAGCTACGATATAAATTTCATTGCGTCCGTCTCCTAAATTTACACGCGCGGTCAAATCACCAACGTTCAACTTATTTACTACAGCTAAAACTTTCTGTATAGGCGTACTGAGCACTCTACCTACCAATATACCGGCAAAAGAAATAAATACGGCTAACAATAAAGTGCCTACGGTAAAAATTCTATTAATTAATTTGATAGTTTTATCTGCATAATTCCACGGAACAGCAGCCTCGACATAGCCACTCAATCGTTCACTCTCAATAATCGGGCAGAGCATAATTTGGTAGTTTGGTGAATCTACATAAACTAAGTTGAAAGGACCAAAATGTGGCGGAGGTATGTGTGCATGACGGGCCATTTCGTTGCGTTCATCAGCCAACCAAACGAACAGATAGTGAATTAAACCGTTCTCTCTGGGCAGCCTAGGAGGCCCATAATAGGTAAAACCCGATTCTTTTAATATTTTATGCGCACGATCGATTAATTCGCGAACTTTATCTACCTTAGGAGCACGCATAATGCGTTCGTGTTCTTTAAAATCAAGCCAATTGTCAGCCAAAAAATTAAACATGTCATCGCTAGGCCGACGAGGCATATTGTTACCGCTGAGTTGCTCATCTCTGGAATAGGCGCATACCATTTCTTTATTTTCATTATATATACGCACATATCTACAGTTACGTCCAATAACTTCAGCCATTTTTTGGTAATCGCCGTTAAAATTAGCCATACTTAGCATTCTAAACTTTGGCTTATTTATAACTCGTTTGCGATCTTGTATGTCAGATTCGTCTTCAAAACTGTGTCTGAGGCTACGCCAGAACTCGTGTTCCCCCCTAACTCTCTTTAATTGTTTATCCTGCTCGTCAACTTTAGCTTTAAAAGCCTCGCGCTGATCGTCAGAAAAATAGTAAACAATTGTGGAGAGAGAGCGGGCTCCCTCATTCCAAACAACATTATCCACCGTAGTGCATATAAAAATTCCAAAACAGAGGACAACCAAAGTTAGAATTGTTACAAATGACAGCGAAATTAGAGCTGAAAAAGGAAGCCTACGCATAATCATACCCGAATTTTTTAACCTAAAGCGTACCCTACGCCGCGAACAGTGCGCAGCAGAGAACGCTTTTCATCATCAAGTTTATTGCGAAGAGCGCAAATATAAACTTCTACTACATTAGTCTCTAAATCGTCACTCCAGCCCCAAAGCTGCTGCAGAATTTGCTGGCGCGTGAAAACTTGGCGTGGTTTGCTCATGAACATTTCTAAGAGTTCAAATTCACGCAAAGTTAAATGTAAAGTGCGTCCACCTTTAGTTACGATATGAGAATCGGGATCTAAAATAATATCGCCGTACTCCAAGAAACTTGATTTGCGGCCATCGCTGCGGCGCAGCAGGGCTCTAACCCTAGCCATTAGTTCGGCGAAATGAAAAGGTTTAGCCAAATAATCATCTCCTCCCGTATCTAATCCTTCAACCAAATCATCAAGCTGATCTTTGGCACTGAGGAAGAGAATGGGTACATCGGCTATACTGCGTATACCTTTACAAACTTCCAGTCCGGAAATATCGGGCAGCATTATGTCTAAAATAACTAAATCGGGATGATGATCCTTGTATTTTTTTAAGGCTTCACCGCCCGTTGCAGCAGTAATTGTCTTGTAAGATTCATGTTCTAAAGTGTAAGTAACAGATTCACGAATAGCTTCTTCATCATCGACTACTAAAACTAAAGGCTGCTTAACGGCCATAATCTTAACCTCCAAAGTAAATCAATACATTAACTAAAAGAATTTACAACTATATAATAAAGAAATTTTCTTTATTTTTTGTCTAAAAGCTGTGGTGTAGTCTAAAAATTAGTTAAAGAAAACATACAGTTTTGACTAAAAATTAAAAAGGCAACCCCAAATATAAGTTTACAATAAGACAAGTGGAAGAATAGCCGAATACCACCAACGAAACTTATGCTTCAGTGGGGCGCAAGTCTCTTTTTACTTTGGTGCCAATAGTGCCGAAATTAAACATCAGAAGTATTCTTGACAAATCATAGTGTCATTCGCTGTTGATCTGTTGAAAAAAACACGTTTTTGGAAAATAATGCAAAATATAAGAAGGAAGGCGGCATGATAAAATCATGCCGCCTTCCCGAAAACGTTATTGCGCTACTTTGTTGGATTGCTCCCCGCGACCACCTTTTTTGAATCGTGTGCTCGTAAAATTAACTATTCAAGTTGAGGGGACATCCCCACTCGCCATCTTTGTAAATTGGTGCCTGCAGCTGTACGTGCTCAACTCCACTGCCATTCCAATTCAACTCCAAAATTTCGGCTTTATCTACGGCTTCAGCCTCCAAAGTACTTAGCTCCATATGTTTTTCCAATTCCAGAACTTCACGGAGCCTGGCTTTAGTACAGGGATGTTTGCTCAGCATTAAAGAACAACAATCTTCATAAGGGCGGGCCGACAGCTCATAAGTATCAATATTGCGGGCAATTTTAAGAATATCTTCTTTATCCGTGCCTACTAAGGGACGCAGCATAGGCATATTAGCAGCTTCATCAATGACCCTCATATTAGTAAGAGTTTGTGAAGCGACTTGTCCCAAACTTTCTCCGGTTAGCAAGGCCTGAGCACCTTCTCGTTCTGCTACCAAAGAAGCAATACGCACCATAGACCGGCGATACAGGATCATGCGCAAATCAGCAGGAGTCATACTGAGAAGCTCTTCCTGAACTGGGGCAAAACTTACTAAATAAAGCTTGGTGCGATATTGAAAGCGCGTTAAAATATCAGCCAACAAGGTGCAGTTTTCTAAGCTGGCTTTGTTGGTAAAGGGATAAGAATGAAAATGGCACATAATTACGTCTGCACCGCGCTTCATCATTTTCCAACAAGCTACGGGAGAATCGAAACCGGAGCTGAGCAAACCTACTATTTTGCCGGCCGTTCCTACCGGCAAACCACCGGGCCCCTTAATGCGCTCGCCTGAAATTAAAACCAATTTGTTGACAATCTCTAAGCGAATAGTTATATCGGGATCGGTAAGGTTTACCTTCATTTCTCGGCCACAGTCTCTGGCCCGATCGCCTAAGTAACCGCCTACAGCCCTCTCTACTTCGCCTGAGCGCATAGGAAAGCTCTTGTCAGGGCGGCGGCAGCGTACCGCGAAAGTTCGACCTTCAGCCTCACAAAAGCACTTCCAAGCCGCCTTCTTCATTTCTTCCAAGTCTTGGGCAACTTCATAAACTAAAGCGTAATTAGCCACACCAAAAACACCGCTCATGCGGCGGCGCACTTCAGCAAAATTTTCTGAATCGAGCTCAAAAGTAATGCGCCCGTAAAGAGTACGCACTGAAATTTTACCCATATCACGGAAAGTTTTGCGCAAATTACTTACTAAACGCTTTACAAATAAATTGCGATTGTTGCCCTTAAGGGCAATTTCATGGTAATGGACGACTATCTGCATTGCTTACCTTTCGCTCAATGAAGCTGCTTCAAACTGTAGCTTCAAAAGCTAACCTAACCTCTAATCGTTTTTTGTATTAGTTGGGCCGAAAATTTTCAAATATCGAGTACTTACCCTGCCGACTCTATGGTAAAACCTGCTGCGGCCAGCAAGTCACAAGCTACCCCACGCCCACGGTGACGCTTCCAATCGGCACCGCCTACACTTCCGCATCCACAAGACGGACTATGCTGCTTTAAAATAATCAATTCCGGCTGCAATTTTATAGCCAACTGCAGAACTGCCTCAGCTCCACGCCTAAAAAAAGCTGTTACCTCGTGCCCATCTTTGTTTAAGACCCTGCATTTAGCTCCGAGTACAAACTCATCGCTTGAGGAGCATTCCAAACCAGCTGCGGCCCGCGGCAAAGGCAATCCTCCCTGAAGCTCAGGACAAACAGGCATAACTTGATCGGGAGAAAAACGCAACCGCAGTTCGGCATCGGATTTACTCTGCGCATCGTAACGACATGGCCACCCCAATAGACAAGCAGAAACCATAACTTTAGGCTTATAGCTCAAACTGAGCAACCGGTTCTGTTCAGCCTCAAGCTTTTCCAGCCAAACGCGGCCTTGTTCATGAGCCGATAAATCAGGATTCATAATATACTCCCTCGTTTGAACTCTTTATTTAATCGAAAAAGCTACAAAGCGCGGCGTACAAATTGATTGCTAGGCCCTTGGCTGGCAAAAATATAAACATATTTGTCTAAAACAGCTATACTGAAACCGGTGCAGCCAATTATAGGTTTAAGTTTTACGGCTACTTCCGGATCGGAGAATTTGCCATCTTTTAACCGCGAGTAAAGAATAGACTCACCATCTCGGCTCAGACTGGCCACATACAAATTCCCGTCCTTGTCTTGGCAAGATTCCAGAGTAGACCCTATAGGTGCTTCCCCTGCAGCCGGAGGAGCCGCCGCAACAACCTGCCAAGCACCGTTATCCCAGCGGCGCACCTGTCGGCGACACTTGTCATTTTTACCCAAACGCGGCAGATCGTAAACTAAAAGCGGATCTTTTCCAAAGTTATCGCAAAGCGAAAAATTAAGTCCAAACTTCCCTTTAGCAGCCTTAATACTGTCCTCATTTGAACCTACTAAAGGACGGATATATGAACTCAGTAAATTCTGACCGTCATTCCAAACAGCCACAAAACCGCCTTTCGATTCACCGGCCAACTCAATCTTATCGCAGTTAATCCCTTGATGCCCTAAATTACAGGCACGAGGACGATCACCACGATACTGAGGATCGAATAAAGCAGCCTTTACCATATTGTTCTCGGCGGTCCAGCCAAAACACAAACTAGGTTTGCGCCCACCTACACCGGCAATATCTATATCACTTCCTCCCCCGCCTCCAGAAAGCACAAAGCTGTCACACACAGCCGGCTTAGAAAAACTCCAGCCGTTATCTCCGGAGTAAGAATACATAACTTCGAAGGCGTTCTCACTCTGCTCAACAATGTTGTGCATAAACAATATACCTACACTGTACTTTGCCGAAGCAGCAGCGACTTTGCGCACACCCGCTAAATTTGAGCCAAAAAAGGGAGCATTGATAGTTGTCCATTTATCGCCTGATTCAAAAACAGAGAAACTAAACTCAGGGGCCTTAACTGCGCTATTGTTATTCGACCATCCAAAAAACACTTGAAGACGCTTATAAGCTAAAAGCTGAGGATCGATAACTAGTCCTCCTCCTGTATTGGGCGCATACAGTTGCTGCCAAGGAGACGAAGCGGCCCAACATTCATTTAAGCCGTCTCCGGTCAGCCACAATCCTCCAACTAAGGCTAAACAAGCCGCACCAACTGATATTTTGCTCTGAAAAATTTTTCCTAACTTCAAGGCAGCTTCTTCTCCTATATTTAATATTTTGGATGCATATACATTGAAAAACAGCTAAGGAAGCACATAAGCACGCGGGAAAAGCGTCTTTAATTCTTCAGCAGAGCCGGACATAAAAACAAGCCGATCAGCCGGACTAAGCCACTTTTTCACCAATTCAGCAGCTCTGAGCTCCGAAACTCTCTCTAATTCTTCTAAATATGCTTCAATATCAAAAATTTCTCCGTCTCTGGAAAGAGAATGACCTAACAAACGAGCCGCTTCTAAAGGAGTAGACCAGGTGGAAACTAAACCGGCAGCATGGCGCATAACCGCTTCATCAAAAACGACTTTACTTACAGTTCCTGAAGCGAAATCAGCGATAATATTTTCTACAATTTGCAAAACTTTAGGAAGCTCTTGCACATGAGCCGCCAAATAAAGCTTAAAAACCCCCATGCCGTCGTAAACATTTACAGCTGTGCGGCAAACATAGGTAAGACTGTTTTTCTCTCTCAATTCCAGATTGAGCAAACTGGAATATCCGGCTCCGAATAAGGTATTGACTACCCTCCAAGTGAGTAAATCGTTATAGCTGAGTACAGGAAAGCGCCACCCCATAGATACGAAGGCCTGCTCTTTAGGACCGGAAGACTTTACAATAACACTACCGTCGGCATAAGGATGTTCTATAAGAAAATTGGCAGGCCTAACAGCCCTACCTTGAGGTGCCCGTTCCCAAAACTTTTCTACCAACTCGGCGAAATTGTTGCCTAAATTGCCGCTACCAACAATACAAATGTTGCCCTTATTATAGAATCGGTGCAAAAAAGATCGCATATAGGCAGAGTCCATTTTAGCTAAGCAACTATCATCGCCTACAGGATGGCGGCTCATAGGATTGGGAGCTAAAAGCAGGCTCTCGACCGCATGAGCCACGTAAGGACCGTAGTTGGCCAATTCCCGCTGTCGCTCATGAATAATAATTTCGCGTTCAGACTCTATACTGTGCTGTTCCAAGAGCGGCTTAAAAAGAACTTGCTCCAACAGGTCGAACCCTATTTCTTCTAAACCGCCAGGCACTCTAACCCAATAAGCAGTTAAATCGCGCGTAGAATAAGCAGAAATCTGCCCACCGATTCCTTCGGCGCAACGCGAAAGTTCCCGAAGAGCCGAAAACTTTTCAGTACCGCGCATAACCACGTGCTCCAAGAAATGGGAAGCACCCCAATCTTGCTTATCTTCGTAACGTACTCCAGCTCGTACAGCCGCTAAGATATATGCAAAAGGAGAACCGTCATTATGGCAGACAACACATTTAGAACTATTACTAAAATTGAAGCTCTGAGCTTTGCGGCGGACGGCAAACTCTTTGAAGCTGGTTGGCAATTTCATAAATACAATCCTTTCGTTTTCAGCATACGGAAAAAGTGCTGTCCTAAGGTGATACTAAGAATCGAATAGAGCCTAAAGTGAATCGATAGGGCCAAGAGAATTACCACTGCAACTGTATATCCGACAACACAGATACCTTTAGATGGAGTACCTCAGACTAGACAACACCGATATTTTATAATTAATCCTGCATTTGCTCTAACCGTACCCCTGAGCTTTGCAGATACTGTTTTCCTAAATGCTGCCAACCTGCCCGACTTAGCCTACAGGCATGGAAAAATTCTTATCAAACATTGGACGGATGAACCTTAAGATGACAGACAAATTGACAAAGAAAAAGGAAGGACTCTCTTGAGAGGTATGCCTCAAAGGGGTTCTTCCTTTTGCTTCGCCCTCAAATTCAGATGCTGCTAATACCACTCATCGGGTGGAACTAGGCAAACGCCGTAAATTTCCTCGGTAGAGATACACTCAGAGTCTAGATACATATTGTACAGAAGTCTTCCCTTATGAATTTGTGAAAACTCATGACGCAGATTATTGCCTAATCCCCATTCACATAGGCAAAAATCGATACGCCAAAAGACACGTCTTGTCATTCGACACAAATAAAAAAAATCTTATCGTTTCAGAATATTTTTAAAAACTGATCAAAAACGACAATTGCCCAATTTTTCGCAAAATTTTCTGCTTCTGAAAAAAATTTATGCAAGATAAAAAAACTTTTTTCATATAAATGTTTAAAAATAGTGCGGAAGCAAATGAGACTGTAGCAAAGGAACGGCCCGCGTTGTTCTAGAAGGCGCACCGCATGACGGAATACAGACATAGTTCGCCTGCAGCTAAGGAAGCACTTCATAGAATTCTCAAGTCCGCCTTCACAGCCAAAGATATTGCGGATCTGATGCCGGCTATCGATCTCAATAGTCCCATTACTCAAGCGAAAGAGATGATGAACCGCTTAGGGTGTCCTATTCTGGGAGTACAGCGAGACGGTCAATATATAGGTTGGATCGACTTGCAAGATCTGATCGGCAAACAAGACGGCATATGTGATGATTTCCTACGCAGTTTTGAAGAACGCCCGATCATACATGAAACAGCTTCATTCAAAGAGGTTGTTTTAAGCTTAGCTAAAGGCTCTCCAGTATTTGTAAACGTTATGGGCGAAACGGCAGCAGCTATATGTCCCTGCGATTTGCAAGATGCTCCTATGCGCATGTGGCTCTTTGGCCTAATTACTCTGATGGAAACTTTAATGCATAGGGCCATAACTTCACAGCTACCCGACGAGACTTGGAAGAAGTACTTGTCATCGGGGCGCTTGGAGAGAACCTGCGCCCTCTACGATGAACGCAGAAGGCGCAACGAAGATATCGATCTCGATGACTGCCTGCAATTCTCCGACAAAGCAGACATTCTGCTCCGTTATCCCGTAACTTCTTCAGCTCTAGGATTCGCCTCTAAAAGGCGCGGCCAAGAGTTCTTTTCTAAACTGGAATCGCTGCGCAACATTTTAGCTCATTCACAGCCCATCACTCCTGACAGTTTACCAACTATAGTAGCTCTAGCTATTTCTCTGGATATTTTGCTCGACGTCGAGTCTACACCGCTGTTGCAAAAAAACAGCACTACTCCCATACAAGCCGTGAAAAATATGGCCCAGCGTTTACAGGAGCAGAATATCGATATAAAAACATTTAAAGCTTTACCAGGCGTGGCTATCCCTCCGCCCGTTCCCAAAGGAAAACTTCCTCCCAAAACTGTTAAGGGGACTCCCAGAGAAGTAATCGAAGCGGAACGCAGTGCTGCTGACCCTTCGACTCATTCTGATACCAAGTCCGATAAAAACGATTCAGCTCCGGAAGCTGAGCGTTGACAAACGGCATTCCAAGGTTAAAGTCCGTGCAAGCTGCTCGTTGTAAGATCTGGTTATTATTGTCTTATCCTATGGGCAGGATGTACATAGTTGCAATTAGTTTATGTCCTTTCGTTCGGTATAAAAATACGCTGCACAAAAGGACAGAAGCTTTATTTCAATGGAAGGAAATGAAGCCCATCTGCGGCTCCAAGTGATTTATCAAGCATGACAAATGTTCCAACCAATAATCAAAAACTTATCAGCTGGGTAAATGAGATTGCTCAGCTTTGCACTCCCGACTCCATTTATTGGTGCGACGGCAGCCAAGAAGAATATGATCGTCTCTGTCAGGAGATGGTCGAAAGCGGCACCTTCATTAAACTCAACCCCGAAAAGCGTCCCGGATGCTTTTTAGCCCGATCTAATCCCGGCGATGTAGCTCGTGTAGAAGACCGCACTTTCATCTGCACTTCCAAGCGTGAAGACGCTGGCCCTACCAACAACTGGATGGCTCCCGACGAAATGAAGGCTATTTTGAAAGGCCACTTCAAAGGATCCATGCGCGGTCGTACGATGTACGTTATCCCTTTCAGCATGGGACCTTTAGGTTCTCATATTGCCCAAATCGGTGTCGAGATTACCGACAGCCCCTATGTAGTGGCCAATATGCGCATCATGACCCGCATGGGCAAAAAGGTACTCGACATACTTGGTGATGACGGCTACTTCGTCCCTTGCCTGCACAGTGTAGGTGCTCCTCTTGAGCCTGGCCAGCCTGATGTAGCTTGGCCTTGCGACAAGGACAACAAATATATTGTTCACTTCCCTGAAGAAAATAGCATTTGGTCTTATGGCAGCGGTTACGGCGGTAACGCTTTGCTGGGCAAAAAATGCTTGGCTCTGCGCATAGCTTCCAATATGGCTAGACGTGAAGGCTGGTTAGCTGAACATATGCTCATTTTGGGTGCCGAAGCTCCCAACGGAGAAACCACTTATGTAGCGGCTGCTTTCCCCAGCGCCTGCGGAAAAACCAATTTTGCTATGCTTATTCCTCCCGAATCATTTAAGGGTTGGAAAATTTGGACTGTCGGCGACGACATAGCCTGGATTAAACCCGGCAAAGACGGTCGTTTTTATGCCATCAATCCTGAGGCTGGTTTCTTCGGTGTAGCTCCCGGAACTTCCGAGAAGTCTAACTTCAACGCCATGGCCAGCGTAAGTGCCAACACCATTTTCACCAATGTGGCCCTCACCGATGACGGCGATGTTTGGTGGGAAGGTATGACCAAAGAGGCCCCAGCCCATCTTATCGATTGGCAAGGCAACGATTGGACTCCCGACTGCGGACGTCCGGCGGCTCATCCCAATTCACGCTTTACCGCTCCCACTGCTCAGTGCCCCACCCTCTCCTCAGAGTGGAACAATCCTAATGGCGTGCCGATTTCCGCCTTTATCTTCGGAGGCCGCGTAAGCTCCAATATGCCTTTGGTATTCCAAGCTTACAACTGGGGCCACGGCGTATACATGGCAGCCACTATGGGCTCTGAAAAGACAGCTGCAGCCAATGGTAAAATTGGCGAAATCCGCCGCGATCCTTATGCTATGTTGCCCTTCTGCGGTTATCACATGGCTGACTACTTTGATCATTGGCTCGATATTGGACGCAAAACTAACAGTCCTGTACCGATCTTCCGCGTCAACTGGTTCCTCAAAAAAGACGGCAAGTTCCTCTGGCCCGGCTTCGGCGACAATATGCGCGTCTTAAAGTGGATCATAGACAGAGTACACGGTCGTGCCAAAGCTGTAGAATCTCCCATCGGCTTAATGCCCACTTACGAAGATATTGACTGGACCGGATTAGATATGACCCGCGAGCAGTTCAATGAACTCATGACTATTGATAAAGAAGCCTGGAAGGGCGAGTTGCTGGCTCAAGAGCAGCTTTTCGTTAAACTCAGCGAAAGACTGCCCCAAGAGCTGGTTATGGAGCGCCAAATGCTGTTGCGTCGTCTCAACCGTACTAGCGGCACTTGGACTCCTCCTGAAAAGGCCTAATAATTCAGCCTAAGTTCCAAAAAATATAGTTTTGGGCTTAAATACACTATAAGTATGAGCCGCTTCAGTCTCTGCACTGGAGCGGCCGCTTTTTTTGCAGCAAGGAGCCGTCATTTTGTCTTCTCTCCCCGACCATCCTCAAGAGTATAAAGCAGTAACCCGCTCAAAAGATTGGCGCTTCTTACTCCGTCTTTTCCAAGAGACTCTACGCATCAGCACTTTTACTATCGGGGGCGGATTTATTATTATAGCTTTCCTGCAAGAGCGCTTCGTCGAAAAACTACATTGGCTTAACGAAGACGAAATGATGAACTTAGTTTCAATTGCTCAAAGTAGTCCTGGACCGGTAGCTATCAATACGGCAGTGTTGACAGGTTACAAACTGGCCGGTCTGACAGGGGCCTTTTGTGCAGTCTTAGGAACGTCTCTACCTCCGCTGATCATTATTACCGTTATCGCCTACTGTTATAATTGGATAGCCGACAATAAGTCGTTACAGGCTTTCTTCTATGGAGCTCGCTATGCAGAAGCGGCCCTAATCGCCAATGTTACTGTAAACATGACAAAAACAGTATTCAAAACATCAGGTCTAACCGGCCTGGCTATGGGAATACTGGCAGCCTCAATTATTATGACGGCAGCAAACAGTGTAATTTATGTAGTAGCAATCTTTGCTGCTGTAGGATTTATTTTTTCCGCCGTTCTGTGCCCAAAATTGCGCCGACAGAAACTGTTCGGAAATAGAGTAGAAAAATAAAATTATGTGGCCATCTTTATCAGTACTGTGGAAGTTATATATAATTTTTTTTAATATTGGGCTGCTCTGTTTTGGGGGAGGATATGCTGCGGTGCAATTATCTCAAGAACAGACTGTATATATAAATCATTGGCTAACTCCAGGCGAGTTTAGCAGCATTGTTACTATGGCCGAAATGACCCCTGGTCCTATAGCTCTCAATGTAGCCAGTTTTGTTGGAGCGAAAGAGGGAGGTATTCTGGGAGCAGTAATAGCCACTGTCGGCTTAATTTCTGCCCCCTGCTTAATTACCGCTGTTCTAGCTTACATATACCAGCGTTATCAAAACTGTACAACAGTTGACGCTATTCTCAAAGGTATTAAGCCTGCTGTCTTAGGCATGCTGGTTAGTGTAGCAATTTCTTTCGTCATTCTATCCATGAACAAGCCTCCACAGTTAGCCGCTCTGGAAACTGACAGCTTTACTTTTAATCCGTTGAGTTTGGTAGTCATAGGGCTATCTGTTTATGCTCTTAACAAAAAAATGATAGGTCCTATCGTTCTCATTTTTTTAACCGGCTTCACTGCTCTAATCACTGAACTTTTTTGCCGTTAAACTGTCGGTGGCATCCATTCTAAAATGCCCTGCACCGGATGAAGCTGACGATACTCTGTAAATTCTTGGTAATCTGTCACTCCGGCTTCTAAAACGGCTCGACAATACTCGATCCCCATAATTTTTTCACTTTCCGGCGTTAAATATTTAAGCTTTAGTATAAGCTGCCGCTGTTCTTCGGTAAGAGCACGCTTAATACGCTCGGCCTGCATCTCAAAAAAGCCGTCATATTTGCTGCCTTTTTTAATATGGACTATATCTATTTGCCATTTTTTCCCCGACTCAGTCTCATAAATAAGCTGCCATTGTAAACAAGCTTCTTCTGTATTCAGTAAATTTAAAAACATGACTTGCTTAATATGAGAATCTGAGGCCAACTTAGATACGGCAAGAAAACTATCTTCCACACTGACGTATTCCGAATAAACATGAAAATCTATATCAAGATGGGTACACATCAGAGTGGTGGCCAATGAGCCAATCAGATGTATTTCTGCACCTATACTTTGCCATATTCTTATGATATTTAGTTGCTCAATTATATCTTTGGCCTCGGCAATGTTACTTGCAGAGACAAGTTCATAAATTTCAGTCATATAATTTACCTACCAATTGTCTTGACAACTGAAGCAATCCTTATTTTGAAAATATTCGGCAGCAAATCCGTCTTTTAAAGGAAGAATCATTTGATAGCTGCCCAAACCTACATATTTAAACCGGCTATCTAACTCGATCTTTTTATTTAAAGTTGGATCAGCAATTTCAAATGGACAGCTATTACAGGCCCTTCCTGCCACTTCAGTAATTGCCTCGACATCGCTGCCGCCTAATTCCTCACACTCACCTTGTTTATTCAAAATAGCGTAAGCCAAAATTTGGCCATTATTATTCTTAAGTACATAAATAGAAGCTGCATCATTAAAACGCCATTGCCAATACTCGGCACTGCGTTTCAACCAGCCAAATTTTCGTTGTTTATCGTAGCAGTTAGCTAGAGCTTTACAATCGCAACTATGAGCTAAAACTACCCTACTATCAGGAGAAATAGTCTGAAACTTACTGTGCAAACGCCAAAGTTTATGACAAGAAACTGACCGATACCCCAATTTAGTATAAAAATCTGGAATGTAGGTAGATAGCATTACAAAATCTGCCTTGCTAAGTTCAGCTTGTTCAGCTATAAAGGACATCACCTGAGAAGCTAAGCGATATCCTCTCCATTTTAGAGCAGAAGCAACTCCAACCACAAAAACAGCATTTCTATAGGATAGTTTGGATAACTCAGTATACTTTACTGTTAAAGCAAAGGCCATACTGGCCAATTCTTGCTGGCGAAGGCAAACTATCCCCTGAGCTTTAGATAATCTGCCCTGAAAATAGCTGCTAAAAGCATTTATATCATCTTCAGGGAAAGCCTCCAGCCATAACTCCGCAACAGACTTATCATCTAATTCTTGTTCTTTTTTAGCAGTTATATCATAAACCAGCATTTTCTTCAGTTTTCTGTACAAAATCGGCCCAATAATGCTGACTAAAAGAAACCGGATTATAGGAAAGTTTGGCTCTGCGCAACCCCTCTTCTCCTAAATCTTCGGCCCTATTCACATATGTTGTGTGTTCCCAACAGCGACGGAGAAATTCTCTGTTAATCCAAGCATACAGATCTCTATAATCGGGATGACACTTTTCAAAATGAATTAAAACGGTATCAGCAGAAATCTGCTCTCCCACGGTTAAGCCTATAAACTTATTAACGTCTTTAACTAAACATGCTCTTACATTTAAGTAATTGGCCTTAGCTAAAGTGCGCTTCAAGGCTAAATGTTCAGCCTCTCCGGCAACTATAGCGGAAAAATCTTCGCTGCCTTCAGAAGCTTTACTGTTTTCCCAAGTTTTATCAAGTTCTAGACAGACATCGAGCAATTCTGGCGTATACTCAACCCATTCTAAATTAGCATGCTTCTTTACAAAACTATTTATACGGTTCCGCTTGCCTCGATAGACATGACCTTCTAAGTTAATTAAATCGGCAGTTTTATAAATATATTCGGCCAAATCGCGGGAAGCAGCAAAAGACATAGCCCCAGGACAATCGTTTTCAATACAACGGCGGGCAGATTCACACACCAATAAACGGTGACCAGCACAAAGCTTTTTAATTTTTTCAAGTGGCCCCTTGATAGACGTATGAGCAGATTTGACAAAAGGAGACAAATAAATGCCTGAACTGTTGTAATAATATGTTTTTATGTAAAGAGCTTGTTCATCTTCGGCAACTAATATATTGCCATTTTCTGCCCATCCATACCAGTAGGCAAACGAGTCATATACACAACCTGTATCATTTATATACTTTTGGAATAAAAATTTGTCTTCTAAATTTATATTTCTAAACTGCATAAAACCTCAAATAAAAGTGGCAGTTTTAAGATATACAAAATCTACCAGTACAAAGTCTTCGATCTTTGCCCCTTACTCTGCTCCGGAAGATAAATTGCACATATAAAACGTATAGCTGCCGCTCAGTCTACACAGACAAAAAATCGGCCACCCAAAGTTAGACACCTATTGGTGATAATATTTTCCTAAACTTATGTTGCCTAATAACTGCCCGCTACATGCTGACATCTATTTAGAATAATAACACTAAAAAAACTAATGAGGAGCGGAGCTGTTAGCATAGCACACACGTGGTACAGGTGCAACAAACTAAAGCGAAACATAATACCCCAACACATTGCAAAGCCAGGCGAAAAGGTGAAGGGGGGGGAACACAATACGAAGACACAACCGCAGTACGTCAGGATGAATGACAGAACACAAAAGAAAAAAGCCCGCCTGAATTAACTGGCGGGCTAAATATTGTTCCG
>JBJEGC010000023.1:0-6438 GCA_051874695.1 Candidatus Bruticola sp. | reverse complement strand
GATCGCCAAAGAAATGTTTGGCGATCATTAATATGAAAAATACAAGCCAGCAGTCTTATCTGTCAGGAGACTTGTTTGAAAGTTAACCTGCTTACTTCTTCTGGCGATCGTTGCTTATTCGTTCGTTGCTTTGTTGACAAAAATGACCAGCGCAGCAAAAAATGTCTCTTTACAGCTTATAGATTATAACTAAGTTAAGATCATATTATTTTATATATTTTAATCAAAAGCTATGACAATATCATCAGTAATTTTAAACGCATAATTGCTTATTTTTACGGATATTTAATTTATTATTTGTGATAAAAACAATCTTTATATATTTTCTTATTTATGATAAATAAAATGATAATACTTATGATAAATTAGTAGCTAATATGCCCTAAATTAGTAGTGGACAACTTACAAAGTGTCGTTGCGCTTTGCTCTATTCCTTCTATAGAAAGAAGCTTTCTTTTTATATCCAATCCACCGCTATAGCCAGTCAGATTACCCTTAGCTCCAACGACACGATGACAAGGCACTATTATAGGAATAGGATTGCGACCGACAGCCCCACCCACAGCTTGCGCAGACATTTTTCCACCAGCTCCTCTGTCGGCGGCTATTTGTTTAGCTAATTGACCGTAAGTTGTTAATTGACCGTAAGAAATGTGCTTAAGCATATCCCAAACTTTCAATTGAAATGATGTACCTACAAGATGAAGCTGCGGACAAAAATCAGGCTGTTGGCCGGTAAAATACCTATCTAGCCATCTCTTTGTTTCGCTTATAAAAATATTCTCTCCAATTTCAATATGTCTAGAAAATTGATTATAAAAATGGTTGCTATCAAAATTGATACATGTTAAACCTATTTCATCGGCAGCTAGCAACAACTGTCCAACCGGAGAGTTATAAACACTAACATACATACATTTTATGTGTCCTTTAATCTGTTTCTGTTCCCATGCCAGCAATAGCTGCCACGCTTCACTTTATTTCTTAATGTTAATCCTTAAGTTATTTTAACAAACCAACCTTTCTTTTTTCGTTATACATAATATAATATATCCAAGATTTTGATAACCTTCGGTATTTAAGAGTTACAAATATGCAAATCAACGGTTTTTCTTCTATGTCTCTGGCTGTAAAGTCTGGTATTGATGCCGGTAGATATTCAGGTATCAGCACTTCAGGGAGCAACTGCGACAACGAACAAATAGACGCAGCCGATCTTTGCTCGATAAGTAAAGAAGTCGGCAACATCTGCCATCAAGCTGATACCGATGAAAATATACGCCATTTGCGCATTATTCATTTGAATGATTTGCATGGAGCGGCTTTGCCAGAGGACGGCCGGGGCGGCTTGGCCCAAGTAGCAGCTGTAGTTAAACGAGAAAAAGCTGAAATGCCAGAAAGTTCACTGGTACTTAACGCCGGCGATATAGCTGAAGGTACCATGATTTCTTATTTGAGTGAAGGCAGTGTGGTCAGTGAAAGTTTAGCTCAAATGGGATGCGATGCCATAGAACCAGGCAATCACGATTTTGCCTGGGGTCAGGCCACTATGCGCTCTATGTTAGGTCAGACCAATGCTCCAGTCGTATGTGCCAATTTAGAACAAGCTGAAGGGCATGAATTCGCTCAGCCTTACATTATACGCGAAGTTAACGGAGTAAAAGTCGGCATACTCGGTCTAAGTACCGATATATCCAACTTTACTACCGATGATAAAATAGAAGGCCTGCAGTATAAAGATCCTGTTGCAACCGCTAAACAATATGTGCCCCAAATGCGGCAAGACGGAGCTGAGCTAGTTGTGGCTTTATCCCATCTTGGTATCGAGCAGGATCGCTTCTTAGCAGCCAATTGTCCCGATATCAACGTTATCGTTGGAGGCCACACTCACACTGAATTGCCTGAAGGTGAATATGTAAATGACACTTTAATTGTACAAAGTGGCTACAAAGGCCAGTTCGTGGGAGAAGTCGATCTTGAATTTGACATAGCTTCCCGCCGTATAGTCAATACGAAAGCCGAATTAATCAGCGTAGATAGCAGCAATATAGCTCCAGACCCGGAAGTAGCGGAAATTGTCAATAAGTTCGTCACCCTAAGCAACGAAGTGGCCCAACAGCCTATGGGGCAAGCTTTGGAGCGCTTAACTTACTCTCATAGCGAATGCGCCAAACTCGATCAGATTCACGCCGATTCGTTGCGCCAAGCAATGGGAACGGAAATAGGGCTAGTTAACGGGCGTAACTTGCGGGCCAACGTAGAAGCCGGCGAAGTTACTTACGAAAATCTTTTTAACGCGCTACCCCACACAGAAGATGACGCCGTTCTTATGAAACTGCCCGGATCATTGCTAAAAGAGGCTCTGGAACACCGCGTAGCCGGCCGCCTTGTCCCCGCTTCCCCGTCCGGTTTTTCTTATACTTACGACTTATCTAAACCGGTTGGCGAACGTATTACCTCTATCACTATGGATGACGGTTCTGAATTCAATCCCCATAAAATTTACAACTTAGCTACTTCGGTATCACTATCCGATAAAAAAATGTTCGACAAATGCGAAAAGAAAAATATGGGCTCAGCTCAAAAAATGTTTATGGATTATTTCAAAGCCGGCTCACCTTGGAGAAACGATCCGGATAACCGAGTCTGCCAACTTAACTGATCAGTGTTTTTATATAAAAAAGTTGCATGTAAAACATAGCAAAAGGCGCGACACTCGCAAGAAGGAGTCGGCCTTTTGTATTTTAGCGACAGCTCTTGTGCGCAAGTCTAAACCTTCAAAAGTACAGATTGTATCCTCCCTTTATTTTGCACTAAATCAGCCGTATTGCATACCGAGAAAAGCTGTGCTATTGTTCCCTTGTTGCTTTACGGTGTCGATGGGAATCGTTAAGCAAAAATAATTTACAATTTATAGTGTTCTCTGCGCAGCGGAAGATCGGTGAAAGTCCGACGCAGACCGGCTGCTGTAACCAAGAGATAATATTTTCCCGCAGTCACTGTCAATTTATTTAATATGGTGGGAAGGCTGTGCGGACAGTTCAACTTGGAAGCCAGAAGACGGCGCAGAAAATTCTTGCTCTTTTTGGCCGGAAAACGAAGAGTAGCCCGGAACGTGCGTCCGTATTCATATAGTTGGGCTTTGCCAGCCTGTTTATCAGGTAGGCAGCGCGTTTTTAGGTAGCTTATTTAGCGTCTTAGTAGCTCTCTTAAGTTTAATGCCGTTAGAGCCAATTTAAGCTTAAGAGAGGGCTAGCTAATGAACGTTGTTAAAAAAAGTGGTGAAGAGAGACCTTTCAATATCTCTAAAATTGTCAGTTCTATTACCAGAGCCAGCTCTTCTCTCAATAAACAGACCGCTCTGGATAAAGAGCAAATTAACGGCATAGCCGAAAAAGTATCTTCTATTTGTAGAGGACTGTCTCGCCCTCTGACCGCTGAAGAAATTCAAAATTTAGTAGAAATACAGCTCATGGAGGCCGGCGCCTTCGAAGTTGCCCGAAATTACCTTGCCTATCGCTATAAACGCCGTCTCTTAAACAAAAATAATACTACTGACAGCCGCATTATCAGCCTAATAGAATGCTGCAGCGAAGAAGCCAAAGAAGAGAATTCCAACAAAAACCCCACTATAAATAGTGTACAGCGCGATTATATTGCAGGTGAAGTCTCTAAGGATATATCCTGCCGTCTGCTTCTGCCTCCCAACATAGTAGAAGCTCACAACCAAGGGCTAATTCATTTTCATGATTTGGATTATTATGCTCAGCATATGCATAATTGCTGCTTGATAAATTTGGAAGACATGCTGCAGAATGGTACAGTAATTTCTGGCACTATGATTGAAAAGCCACACAGTTTTTCTACAGCTTGCAACATCGCAACTCAAATTATCGCTCAAGTAGCTAGCAACCAGTACGGCGGTCAAAGTATTTCCCTCACTCACTTAGCTCCTTTTGTAGAAGTTTCCCGCCAGCGTCTGTACCGAGAATTGCAGGAAGAATTCACTTCTTTAAACATAGCAATAAGTAAAGATGATTTAGCTAAGCTCACCGAAAATAGACTGCGTCAGGAAATAGCCAGAGGCGTTCAAACTATTCAATATCAGATTGTAACTTTGCTGACTACTAATGGCCAAGCTCCTTTTGTCACCATATTTATGTATTTAAATGAAGCGGCCAACGAAGCAGAAAAACGCGATTTAGCTATTATTATTGAAGAAGTACTCAAGCAGCGCTGTGTAGGTGTAAAAAATTGTAAAGGTATATATGTTACTCCAGCTTTTCCTAAATTAATTTATGTGCTGGAAACTGATAATATTACTGAAGATTCTCCCTACTGGTACTTAACTAAACTAGCAGCTAAATGTACAGCTCGTCGCTTAGTTCCCGACTATATTAGCGAAAAGAAAATGAAGGAGCTCAAAGAAGGTTGCTGTTTTCCGGTCATGGGCTGCCGTTCCGCCCTTTCCCCTTGGCGCGATAAAAACGGCCAATACAAGTATTACGGTCGTTTTAATCAAGGTGTAGTTACTTTAAACCTCGTCGATATAGCTTTATCCAGCCGTAAAGATACTCACCGATTTTGGGAAATTTTCGATAACCGGTTGGAGCTTTGTTACCAAGCTTTAATGTGCCGCCACAATCGTTTAAAGGGAACCCTTTCAGACGCTGCGCCTATTCTATGGCAAGACGGTGCTTTGGCCCGCCTGAAAAAGGGAGAAACTATTGATAGTTTGCTTTACGGCGGTTATTCTACTATTTCCTTAGGCTATACTGGCTTATGTGAATGTGTGCGCTATATGACCGGACGCAGTCATACCTCAGCTGAAGCCATGCCTTTAGCGCTTGACATTATGCAGTATATGAATAAAGCCTGTCAAAAATGGAGTAAACAGACTAATATAGCCTTCAGCCTTTATGGCACACCGTTAGAATCGACCACTTATAAATTTGCTCGCTGCCTGCAGCAGCGCTTTGGTATTATCAAAGGTGTTACCGACAAGAATTATATAACCAACAGTTATCACGTTCATGTCACAGAGCCCATTGATGCTTTTACGAAATTAGCTATAGAAGCCAAGTTCCAAGCTTTATCGACTGGAGGGGCTATAAGCTATGTTGAGGTACCCAATCTGCAGAATAATATTGAAGCAGTTTTAGAAATTATGCGCTTTATATACAATAATATTATGTATGCCGAACTGAATACTAAAAGTGACTACTGCCAAAGATGCGGCTTTGACGGCGAAATTGAGGTTATAGAAAACCAAGATCACAAGTATATCTGGCGCTGTCCTAACTGCGGAAATTTAGATCAAGATACTATGAATGTAGCCAGGCGTACTTGCGGATATATTGGTTCGCAGTATTGGAATCAGGGACGCACCCAAGAAATTCACGATAGAATAATGCATTTATAATGCTTTAAGGATAAGTATACTGCTATGAATTATGCTGCTATTCGTCCGCTAGATATTGCAAACGGTATCGGTATACGCGTTTCTTTATTCGTTTCCGGCTGTCCGCATCACTGCCGCAATTGCTTTAACCAGGAAACTTGGTCGGAGCATTACGGCTATCTTTACACTAATGAAACTGAAGATAAAATTATATCCTTACTCCGTCATCCTCATGTGCGCGGGCTTACTATTCTGGGAGGCGAACCTCTGACTCCACAGCATCAGCCTACTTTACTGCCGCTGTTGCAGAAAGTTAAACAAGAACTTCCGCAAAAAGACATCTGGATCTACACCGGCTATCTTTTAGAAGATTTTATACCGGGCGGACTCGCCTATACGAAAAATAGCAGCACCATTTTAGGAATGATCGATATGCTGGTCGACGGCCCTTTTATTGAAGAGCAAAAAGATTTACGCTTAAGTTTCCGCGGTTCAGCTAATCAGCGCCTTATAGATAAAGAACAGCTGCAGCAGTTTATAAAAAAGCAACAATATTGAGTAAGCAAGAGAGTTGGCCTTTTGCATTATAGCGGGGATGCTTACTCCTAACATGAATGCTCTTTTAAGGGATAAAAATAAATTCATATATGAGGTATAATGAGTTGAGGGATTGCATTGATGTAGATGCTTATTTAGGAGATTAAAAGTGGCGACTACAGTAAAACGCTCACACGACGAAGATTATTATGCTTCTAGTGGATGTATACAGGATATGATGGAGGCAATGTTTTCAGCGAAGCACGTAACAGATATTGCAACCATTGAAGACGAGATAAGTTTTTTTGAAAAGTTAATTGATGAGGGGGGTACTTTGAGTGATCCTTCATTTTGGCATATTTTTTTTATCGATCGCATAAATGAATTTAAGCAACGCTACAAAGAGTTGACTGGGAAAGAGTATGAAAAATGGCAGGAATAGCCATTAAAATAGACTTAAATGAGCTTTATACGCTGGCCAATAGTAAGCGCTGGAAGAG
>JBJEGC010000022.1:0-111966 GCA_051874695.1 Candidatus Bruticola sp. | reverse complement strand
ACAGGGCACTTACACAAGCTTCATAGTAAAAGCTGCTATTCTGTTTTCAAAACTTCTTTGGCGTCGCTCATCGCGACTGCCCGAGTATATTAGCTCCTAACCCTTTGCCTGTCAAGTACTTTAAGAAAAAAAGAACATTTTTTTCCAAGAGAATCTATGAGAGCTAATTTAGCCTTTCCTAGCGAATCACACCATAAGCCATTTTATTAAGTACTTCGTCGGGAGTGCCGTCGCCAATAATCTTTCCGTCTTTAAAAAGAACAACTCTTTGACATTTAGCTGCTACATCAGGCTCGTGCGTCACCATTACAATAGTTAAGCCCTCTTTTTGATTTAATTCTTGAAAGAGTGCCATGACCTCATCAGAACGCTTAGAGTCGAGATTACCTGTCGGCTCATCAGCTAAAATAAGGGCCGGATTAGTAACCAAAGCCCTGGCTATAGCCACACGCTGCTGCTCACCACCGGAAAGCTGAGTGGGCACATGATAAATTCGCTTTTCTAAACCAACGCGGCAAAGGGCCTCCTTGGAGCGTCGGAAGCGTTCCTCAGCTTTAATGTGTACGCCGGTGTACAGTAAGGGAACCTCAACATTTTCTATAGCTGATGTCCTAGCCAACAAATTGAATCCCTGAAAGACAAAGCCTATATTCCTGTTGCGTATTAAAGCTCGTTCATCATTACTGAGGTTACAAACTTCTTGATTATTAAGTTTGTAAGATCCACTAGTGGGCTTATCCAGACACCCAAGCACATTCATCATAGTGGACTTACCAGAACCTGAAGGTCCCATAATGGCGACCATTTCCCCCTGTTGAACGTCGAGATCGACGCCTCGCAAAGCCTGTACTTCCACATCACCGCCAATAATATAAGTACGTGTTAAACCACGTATAGATATAACAGACACAGCTCCTCCTTTCAGCAGCTCCGCTGCCGAACTCAATCGCTGAGGTTAGCTTGCCAGGAAACGGTGTGAGTTCCTCCCACATTTATCACACCTTTAAGCTGATTGCCACGACGCGACGCCTTCCAAGTAGCGCCTTCAGTATTCACTCCACTGCCGAATCTAGCCTCAAACGCTGCTTGCTTACCTTTAATCACACAAGTGCCGCTCATGTTTCCAAATTTGTCTGCTGTTCCGGTAAGAACATATTCAATATTCCAAAATGTTCCTTCACGGCCAGATTCAGCAATAGTTTCTAACACTCGTCCGCTAACTTCAAAATTTTGTATTTTGAGACGACAATTATTATCGACAAAAAGCGAACCGCCGCCAGCCATGTTAGTTACATTGGGCAAACAATAACTACCACTGGCATTCAAAGTTCTGGTACTTAAATTTAATGAGTAATCGCTGATAGAGATTGTGCGGGCAAAGGGTTTGTGTTTCTGAGTAGTTATTCGCCCTGAAGAACTTAAAATAGCAGTCTTGACATTGTTAGAACCGGAAAAGGTAATAACAGCATACAGACGGGCCATACTATCGGAAGGGTACCAACTAAAGCGAATTTCGCCGCTCCATTCACGGGAGCGGTAATGGCTGGAAGCCGATATAGTAATATCCTGCTCGTCCAATCTAACCAGACATCCGTAAACTTTAGAAACAGCTTTTACGACTTTAGGATCATTCCAATCCAAAATAATCCCGCGATCTACCCCCATAGATCGTAAGCCAGACAGAAATTTGTTTGCACTGCCTTTGTTTTCAGCATAGCACTGCATAAGATCCATGGCTTTGAAGCGAGCTAGTTCAGCTCCTTGCGCCTGTTTGACGCCTATTAAGTAAGCTTCAGGAACTGTATTCAGCAATGAATCATCAGAATAAAAAGCTCGGAACAGAGTTGAGGATATACTAGACGCAGTAGCCTTACGCAAGTTTGCATTGGCGCCAGTCTCACTATTTATCTTTTCCAAAGTTTGTTTGGCTAAACTAGTAAATAGATTGCGCACTTCCAAATCGCGTTTCGAAGCCCAGGAATCAGTCGGCCGAACAGTCCAAACAATCCCCAAAGAAAGGATCAGACCGACAGCACATAGCCGCAATCTATGCGAGTACAGTAATCTTTGAACCCAACTAAATAATTGTTTAGAAATCATAGACGCCATCATCTGCACCATTTTTTGTCTGACGCCCCTTATCGCTGAATCCTTTGGCAGTGCCGTCACTAACGGGCTCGTCAGGAATAGCCAGTAATTCGTTCTCCTCATCTGCCTGAGGCAGCCGTTCTTGGGGCTTTTCCTGCAGCTCATAATCTTTCTTGCCGCTTCTTCTCTTTACAGCACTGGCCCTAGACTGCACAGCCTCACGAGCCTTTGCTTCGGCATCGAGCCTCTCAGCTTCGCGCTGCTCTCTAAGAGCACGCTCTTTGGCCATTCTATGACTATACTGAGGATTGGCACTTTCTTTGGCAGCTTCCCTCTCAGCGGCTTCTCTGGCCTCAGCGGCTTCTTGATTAGAAGCTCTTTCCAAAGCTTTGGCAATTTTACCATTGGGCGACACATTGGCAACGTAACCTCTAATAAATTCATCACCACACCGAGGATTGATAACCACATGAATTATCCCATCGGGAGCCCGCTTAATATAAACGACATCAAGCAGAAAATCTTCTAAGATAAGCTTTTCTAAGATATTCCTATGCACAGCCGGCAGCTTGTTCAAGGCAAAATCGACAGCGACTCCCCTATCATGAGACTCGGTGCTGTTGGCGGCACAAGCCTTATGACTGCGCCCGATGGCCCAAGCTCCAGAGATATTCTTTAAAGGCAATTTAACATTGGGATTGCCGCTTGCTTCTATGAGACGTTTTTGCAAAGAGGACAAATAACCGTACAATTCAGGAGAAGCATACCAACAGGCGGCCTTGACCTCGTCGCTTAACTCAGGAACGACCTCTTTTTCTTGAGCTTTAACTTTTTTGCCGCTCTCATCAGCTTTGTTCTTGGCCTTATCAGCAGCTTTAGCCTGACTGACTTTGGGAATAATCTTCTCTGCAGCCGGCACATCGACACCAAAATTTTTAAACTTGGCTGAGCTGATAACACAGAGCCAATCGTTTTCCAAACCTTCCTGCCACTTAGCCAGAGAATCGTAAGCGGGCAGTCCCCTAACTTCACAAAAATCTAGGGGTTGTTCGTAGCGTCCCTGCAAAGTGCGCACAAAATTATCACCGGCTTTCAACCCAGCATATGAAGCAATTACTTTCCAAGGGTACAGATCGGACTCATCACCCAAGGCCAAGGAAGAGTTGTCATCGTTGACTCGCTCTCCGTAAACTGTACGCAGTCCGCAAAGAATTTCTCTGGTATAAAGATTGTTCCATAGATCGATATACTTTAGGTCGTAACGCTCTAAAGCCTCAAGCAAGCCGATGCGGTTATGATCAGTTTCCGCTTCCAAGTTTAAATCTTTGACTTGGCGCAAGTAGGCGTAAATAACATCATCATTGTTAACTACTCCGTTGTGATAAGCGGAAATAGCCAAATCGACACGTTCTCCATACTTTGAAAGCAGATACTTGAAGAAAAGTACTGAATCTTCTAAGTTGCATTCCATCAGCAGACGTTCATCTTTGAGCTTATTGTTCTTCGCCAGAACGGCATGGCGTTCTTCACAATCAGCCAATTTAGCCGCTTTTTCTAAACGCTCAGCCTTTATTTTATCTTCACTCATGTCGGAGGTACGCAAACGAGCTGCTTCCTGCCTCCATTCTTCGGCCCTGGCTTTGCCAAAAGCATGAGCCGTTTCAACAGCCCCTTCGGTAATTTGTCCCAACCCAGCGGCATTGGCAAAAGAGACCTTACTGACGTCTCCGGAATTTTCCCAACTGACAATGGCCCAAACAGCTTCAAAGGGAACATTTAGCCCGGTGCAAATAGTACGCAATTGAGTTTCAACTTGACGGGCGACAGCGTGGTTATTGAGCAAATTGTGCTGAGGAGTTTGATGATATACCACGTAATGGTAGCCTAAAATAGTATTGACTGTCTGCTCAGCTTGCTCTTCACTATAAGACGGCAGCAGATCTTTGACTCCGTTAACTACCGCAGAGCGCTCACGCTTTTTGTATTTATGTTTATAATAATCTTGTAATAAAGAAGCACCTCGATTATACGGAGAAGATTCTTCAGTGAAAGTTTCTTCCTCATCTTCGAGTGATGAATCTTGAGCTGCAGAATTAGAGACAGCTACCGGAGCGGGAGCGGTCTGCTCTTTATCGCCCGAGCAAGCGGCCGCTCCGACTCCAAGAGAACTGATCAGCAAAACAGTACACAACCTTTTAAAATTGAAGCAGCTGCCTATGCTGCTGCTCAGTTCGCAGTTCCAAAGATTAAATCTAAACATAGGCTGATAGTTTGTGGGAAATGCTTGTCTTCCTTTTGCTAATTAGCTTGTAGTTGGCAGTCTACGGCCTAAGTTATACTGCAAAAAAACGTCTCAGTGTACCGTAAGTACACCACACAGGAGGGGGAAACGGTGAAAACTAAGGAAAACAACAAGTTTTTGGGTGACTACGGGGAGCGAGTCGCTATATCATATCTTCGTTCTATAGGAATAAAAATTATTGAACATAGTTTTAAACTGCATCGCCATTACTATTCAGGCAAGAACTCTACCTATACCCCTGGACAGGGGCCAATTGCAGGCGAAATAGATATCGTAGCTGAAGAGAACGGTTGTCTAGTATTTGTGGAAGTAAAATGGCGCAGCAGCAACCGCTTTGGCAGTCCCTTAGAAGGTGTTACTCCAGCTAAACAACGCAGACTGCAAGCCTTAGGAGAAGCCTATTTAGCTTTACGCAAGCCGCCCTATACAAAAGTGCGCTTCGATGTGATAGGTATTACCGGATTTGCTCCCCATTTAAAAATAGATCATATACGCAACGCTTTTTAAAATACTGCTGGAAGATCGGCCGCTTCTCAACAACATTTTTTTACGCTAGGAAACTGCTCGTGCTTATTGTAAAGTGTTTATCTTCATGCCTATGCATGGCTGTCTGTGCTTCGGTCAGGCCTTTTGTTTCACTTTTACTCTTGTGCCTGACCTGCCGCTTTTCAACAAATCTAACTTTGTTCTGCTCCGAGCAGACTAAAATACTCACTTCAGATGTAAGCCTCTATGTTGTAGGCGTAGCTGCTATTATGGAAATATTGAGCGACTTTCTACCACTACGAGCCGTCGTTTCCAACATGCTAATGATTGTATTGCGCCCAGCGGCGGCGGCACTATGCATTCTGTCAACAGCGGCCTCTTGCCATGCCAACTTACAGTTCCAAATTCTTGCTACGATAATAGTAGGTGCATTCATATGTTGGCCGCTTTTGAATATACGCCATCAGTATATTCATCTCAAAGGTGCTCAGCCTACTTACCAAGCTGTAGGAATAGAGCGAATATTTTTGCCCCGTATTCTGCAAACGAATTCCAATAGCCCCGTCTTAAATACAGCCGGTCTCAGTCTGATTGAAAGCGGACTGGTGATTTTTTGCTTTTGGGGCGCACTCGAATATCCCTTATTCTTAGCTCCCGCAATGATGGTTATCGCTTGCCGAGTATTATTTAAACAATTTCGATCCAGCCATTGTCCCCCAAGTGCATCTGCCCATAAATTTGTCAGTTATCACAATGGCGATCACGCAACTGCCGATGTCGTCTCCTCCTTTTCGCAAGGCAAACAACAAGAATTTTTCAGCAGTCAAACAGACAACAACTCAAACTCTCAGGTAATCTTCCGGCGTTAATTAGCCAAGCTCAGTCAATAGCCTTTTAAACAGAAATCGGAGCGCGCAAGGCCGGATGATACTGATAATTTTTTAAACAAAAATCGCTATAAACAAACTCATCTAGACTCTGTCTGACTTGATTAATTTCCAACTTAGGCAAAGGGTAAGGTCGGCGACTTAGCAGTTCTTTCGCCTGTGGCAGATGATTCAAATATAAATGAGCGTCACCTATAGTGTGGATAAAGTCGCCGCACTCCAAGCCGCATACCTGCGCCACCATCATAGTTAACAGAGAGTATGAAGCGATATTGAAAGGAACTCCCAAAAAAACATCGGCACTGCGCTGATAAAGCTGACAGGAAAGGCGCCCTCCATTAACATAGAATTGGAACAGTACATGGCAAGGAGGTAGGGCCATTTCTTGCAGCTGTCCGACATTCCAAGCGCTCACAATCAAACGGCGTGAATACGGATTGCTCTTTATTTCCTTTATAATTTCTTGCAACTGATCGATAGTGCCACCACAGTAATCAGGCCAAGAGCGCCACTGAACTCCGTATACGGGTCCAAGTTCTCCATCAGAATCAGCCCAGGCATCCCATATAGAGACATTATGTTCTTTTAAATACGATATATTGGAGCTTCCTTGCAAAAACCAAAGCAGCTCGTAAATAACAGATTTTATAAATAGCTTTTTGGTGGTTACAGCTGGAAATCCGTCTTGCAAATTGAAGCGCATCTGGTAGCCAAAGATACTTTTAGTTCCTGTACCGGTACGATCATCCCGCAGAGAGCCCTTCTCATAAATATCTCTTACCAGTTGTAAATATTGGAGCATCTCGGAAACCTTTCTAGCTTTTACACTGACAAATAAGTAATAGACGCATCAGTAACAATTTAAGAAAACAAAACTGCCCCCACTAGCAAAGCTGCTAAAGCAATTCGGTAAACAGCAAAGGGACGCAGGGTATGCTTAGCAACTATTTTTTCCAACAGCATAATGCCGATTAAGCCAGCGGAAAATGAGGCTAAAAAACCGCTGGCTACAGTCAAAAGGGAAGACATGTCTGTCACCTTCAAAGCATCGAAACCGCGCAGTACCTTTACTAGAAAAGCTCCTCCGACCACAGGTAAGGCCGTTAAAAGAGATATTGTACCGGAATCTTGGCGAGACAGTCCTAAAAAACGAGCTGCAGTCAGCACTATGCCGGAGCGGGATACGCCTGGAAAAAGTGCCAGCCCTTGGGCGACTCCCAAACAAAAGGCGTCTTTCAAACTAAGCTCAGCTAATTCACGAATTCTGCCTTGACGGCGGTCAGCTATATCGAGCAGGCAAGCAAAAATCGACAGAGTCGCAGCGGTAAACAACAATCCATGGAAATATTTTTCCATGACATTTTCCAAAGCAAATCCCAACCCAGCTGTTGGAATGGCCGCCACCAGCAGAATTAAAACCAGTTTAAAGTTGCTACTGCACTCCCGCCAAGAGATAAGACGGCGAGCTGTCACACAAGCTGCAGCGTAATTTTTCAAACTTAAAAATAGCTTTTCTATCTGTTCTTTCTTGTAAAAACAGACGGCCAACAGAGTACCACCATGCAAGATAACATCGAACGTTTTTCCAAAATAGGGGAAATTTGCCAATTTTGGCAACAGCATTAAATGGGCAGAAGAAGAAACGGGCAGAAACTCAGCTATCCCCTGAATAATACCCAGAATAACTGCTTCTGTAATACAGGTGTAATTGTCCGGCACCAATTTTAAACTTCCTCACAACAAATTGGCTGCAGATAAGCTTATCTGGAAGTCAACAGAAACGACAATTAAACAACTCACGATTAAACGTCTTCTAAACGCTGACAGGGAATCCGCCGGTACTCCTGCGGAACAGCACTAGGCAATGAGCACAAAAAAGCGTACAGTTCTTCATTATCAATTGAACAATTATCTCTGGTAAAATAATGCTTCATGGGAGTGCTCATTTTTTTTAGCCAAGTTTTGCCTTCAGTAAAGAAAAGACGGGCATCAATAATTTTGCCGTCGAGCTTCCGGTCTTTACTGCTAAGAAGAATACGATCGGTTATTGGAAATACTGTCGGCTCCAAATTGCGCCATTCACACATGGTGAACACTCGCCTGGTGTCTAAATCTTGATAGAATTCGATATCGGCATAATTGCGCTTCATTTTATCTTTGGAGTAACGGCTACGCAACACAGGAGCGATAATGCGGTATTCCCAAACACACTCCAAGAATGAGCGGCGATATCGGGGAGACGGACCGTGAATGCATTCCCAAATTTGACGGGCCCGGCCGTTTACATCGTGCCAAAGAAGCATAAGGTCGTCCAGTACAGGATTACTTGAGCTATAAAGAGGTTTCAGAGCATATCCCTGCTTATCGGAATCTTCTCTGGGAGCAACGCAAGGGAAATAGTCTATACGCAGGTCGAATTCGCGTGCTGTGACAATGGGAGCTAAAAAACATTCCAAGGCAAAAACGTGAGGACAGGGCAGGCTTAGTTCAAATTCTAACCCAACTTCTTCATCTTTATCCGGAAGGTACCCCACAAACTTTGCGTAGGCCCTGGTTTCGTTGTTGTAGTATTCGTACTGTGGATTTTGCGGCCCGGCATTCTTTACTTCAGGCAGTAAAAGTGTGTGATCCAAACTTACCAAAAAAGCGGAAATTTCGTTCCAGCTGGGGCGAGAGTCCTCCTCTTCGGAGACCGCAAAGCGCAATCTGAGAACCAAAGGACTGGCCTCAGCTATAGGTAAGCAGCGAACATC
The DNA here is from genome assembly GCA_051874695.1 of Candidatus Bruticola sp. Classification (GTDB taxonomy): domain Bacteria; phylum Vulcanimicrobiota; class Xenobia; order Xenobiales; family Xenobiaceae; genus Bruticola. Next base: position 103,450 of record JBJEGC010000022.1, on the reverse strand, counting down.
TTTGCCTAAACGAAAAGCCCGGCGGCTGGTATGCGTCCTTACTTCCTTCTTCTTTAACCTATGACGCCTGTAGATACGTCCCATCTTGGGTTCAGCCCCAGAATCAGTCCCCGCATTGTCTATACTTGCAGCCTTTATTTGTTCTTTCATGGTCTAACCTAAATACTCCGAGTAGAAACTCCGGAACATCACTTTCCAACTAAACTACACTTACCCTTTTTAACAGACATAACAGGAGGGGGAAAAAGAAAAAGGACAAAATCAGACCGACTATTGTGTTTTTACTTCTCTAAGAATAACCAGAAAGAGACGGACTTCTACTAAATTTGAACAGTCAAAAAGTTTCCCTGCGCGTTGCCGATCTGGATGGGCAGCCTTCTGCCGAGTCTTCCGCCAGCTTCAGTATGCCGCAAAATGTGCTTCTGAACGATCCGGCTTTATATTGTCCTCTTTCTAAACTGCCTGCCCGAGGAAGTGCAGAAGAAGATCGCCTATTTCAGGCCCTCTATAGCAAACTTCCGCTCATGTGGGATGTCTTTAAGCATAATGTAAACATAAAAGAGACAGTAGTTGTCGTACCTTCTCTAACTCTTGATACCGAAGAACTACGCAAAATAGACGGTATTGAGTATTATGAAGAGCGCCTTCTTTTTCTTTTAATTCAACTAGCTAACCCCAGCACCGAAGTTATTTTTGTCACTTCTCAGCCTATCCGAGACAGAATCGTCGATTATTATTTGCAGCTTTTACCCGGTGTGCCCTACTCTCACGCCCGACGTCGTCTGCATATGTATAATGTCAATGACGCCTCCCGCGACAAATCACTTACACAAAAAGTGCTCGAACGCCCTGCTATTCTGCAGAGAATCCGCAACCACACCATTCACTCCCAAATAGCTCACCTCTCAGTGTTTAATGTTACTCCTGCCGAGAAGAGCTTATCCGTAGCTTTGGGCCTGCCCTTGTTAGGAGCTGATCCTAAATTCCTTCATTACGGAACAAAGTCGGGAGCCCGCAAATTATTTAAAAAGTGCGGTGTGCTCTGCCCTCAAGGCCACGAGGACCTAAAAAGTGAAAAGGAAGTAGCTCAAGCTATTGTTGACCTATACTTTACTAATCCTAAGCTTAAGAGAGCCGTTATAAAAATTAACGAAGGATTCTCTGGCGAGGGCAATGCCATTTATAAATTCGATAAACTGCTCAGAATAGAACCGACAGCTGCTAATCGTTTAAAAGCCATCGATCTGGTTCGCAGCGACCTCCCTTATCGTTTGAAAATGCAAGCTGCCAATCTGCCTTACGAAAGCTTTATGTCAAAATTTGAACAAATGGAAGGCATTGTTGAAGAATTTTTGGAAGGCGTTGATAAAGCATCTCCCAGTGTTCAAACCAGAATTGTACCTCCACAAGAGGTACAAATTATTTCTACTCACGATCAAATTATGGGAGGCGATGACGGCCAAGTTTTCTTAGGCTGCCGCTTCCCAGCCTCTACACCTTTTCACTCTATGCTTCACGCCGGAGGATTAAAAATCGGAGGCTGTCTGGCCCAAGAAGGTTTGATAGAGCGTGTATCCATAGACTATATGGCTGTTCCTACAATTCCCGATTGTCATGTCAGCGCCGATAACCCTTGGAAACTGTATGCTATCGAAATTAATATGCGCAAAGGAGGCACTACCCACCCCCTGCGCAGTTTGCAGTTTTTAACCGGAGGCCATTACAATTACGAAACGGGCCTCTTCACTACTCCGCGTGGTTCTACCAAATACTATGTAGCCTCCGATAATCTTATTTCGGAGAAGTATAAAAGACTACTTCCGGAAGATCTTATCGATATCATTACCTACGCAAAACTACACTTTAACTCAATTACCAATACAGGAGTTGTTTTCCATATGATTGGAGCAGTCTCCCAATATGGGAAATTTGGTGTTACTTGTATAGGCAATACTCCAGAAGAAGCTCAAGATTTTTACAATAAAACGATTAAAATTATCCAAGAAGAAAGCTCCACCACTCGTTGGCTCATTTAACTTAATTAACCTTGTTTTCCGAGCGGTCGATAAGTTAAGAACAAACTGTTAAATGACTGCAGTAATAAAAAATAAAGCGGCCGCTATCTTATTTATAAGTAAGAAAGCGGCCGCTTTATTATAACTATTAATCAAACGCGCTAAGTACTTCACTGTCTAAGCGGGACAGACGTTCTGAATCCGGGTAAGGACCGTTAAATATAACTTCGTCGATACCCATATCTACAAGAGGCTCTATAGAATCTATAATTCTCTGAGCTGTTCCGAAAGGCAAAGCATCAGCCTCTTCATCGTAAAGATGCTGTCCCATGAAGCGTCTGTAACGGTGCGCTTCCTGCTCATCATCAATAATATCGGCATACATGGTAACAGTTTTGCGTATTTTGCTAAAATCTCGCCCTTTTTCGTCACACAAGCGATGCAGGATCTCTAATTTATGTTTGGCTTCTTCTAAAGAGGAGAACATGTTAACGTACAAATTACATCCATCGCCATATTGAGCCACTGCAGGCAAAATACGCTTTTCTCCTCCTCCGGCCAGTAACAAAGGTAAAGGATGCTGTAAAGGAGCAGGAGCAAAAGGCGCTTCCTGAAGATGAAAAAATTTACCTTCCCAAGTTACGGGATAAGGTCCATTAAGCAATCGCCTTATCAAAGCCGCACTCTCTTCAAATCGATCACAGCGCGTTTTAAGACCTCCTAAACGAATACCAAAGGCCTCATGTTCATGTTCATGCCAACCTGTGCCTAAGCCCAGCTCTGTCCGCCCTCCAGAAATATGATCGACAGTAACAGCAATTTTACACAACAGAGCCGGATGGCGCATTGTAGCTGAGGTTACCATGGTACCTAAACGAACCCTTTTAGTTACGGCAGCTAACGCAGCCAATAGGCTCCATCCCTCCAAAATAGGGCCTTTTTCACACTCTTCAACGGAATTAACAGTGAGAGGAAGTTCTTCGGCGGTACAAGGCAGCAAATGATCGTAAGTCCAGAGGCCGCGCCAGCGTTGAGTATCCATGGTCACAGCCGCTTCCCGCAATACGGACCAGGGAAGCACATTAGGCAGTTCTATTCCAAAGCGTATCTTCGACATATCTGCTTTATGCTAAAGCAAAAAACGATAGTGATCAAGTTCAGTAACCTCTTCAATATCCAAGTGTCACCAGCATATTAAAAGCTATTTTCCACTCTACTGATATAAAATAAAAGGAATGGATCCGCCGACAAAAAGTTCTGTTTACAATACAATCACATACTGACAATATTTACGATAAATTTAGGCAACTTTGCAGCAAAAATGCTTTCTTATACTCCGCTTAAGAACTGACAAACGCGGTTACCGCACAAGTTCCTAACTAAATTAAACTTATGAGGTAAGTAAATATGCTGCAAGACTTTACCGTAAGGAATATCACAAAATACGAAAGCGGCTTTGCTCTGGCGGGAGTAGTCTTTCAACTGGGACCAGTCATCATAAGAGGAGCCAAAATTTTTGAAAAAAACGGGCAGCGCTGGCTTGGTATGCCTGGACGCATCAGCGATAACGGAGATTGGGGCGATTTCGTCTATTTTCTTGATCAGGATTTGAAGAGCCTGGTAGAACGGGCTGTAATCGAAAAGTACAGCCAAGCCTACGAAAAAAGCGGACGTACCGGCGCAACTAAATAAAACTGAACTAAGCTTTTATTGTGTCATCTAAAAAAAGGAGTTCCATAATTATGAAATTTGATATAGAAATTCGCCAAATTATTCCTATTTGTTCTGACACCTGTGCCAAAGCTACCGTTATGTTCCGGCTGGGCCCTTTAATGATTAAGGGAGCTAAAATTTTTGAAAAGAATAGCTCGCGATGGTTGAGTATGCCGGCTAAACGCACTAAAAACGGACGCTGGTTGGAAGCTCTTCAATTTACCGATAAACAAGACAAACTCGACTTGCAAGACGCCGTTCTTGCCCAATACGACCTGATTTTAGCCAAGCAGGAAGAAGAGCTGGCTTACAATTTGGAAAAGGTGACTGTCGACTAGAAGACAGCTGAAAAAAAAATCGGCCCCCAAACAGATACGGGGCCGATTTCTTCAACACCGGCGGCTGAAAGCTTTATAACCTCAGCCGCACCGTTATTCGCTAAAAACTGCTTAACGGATCCAACCGCGGATGCGGCAAGCCTTAACCACACGATCGATAGCAATCATGTAAGCAGCGTCACGTAAGGAAACTTTGCGCTCTTTGGCTAAATCGAAAACTGCGAGAGCAGCTGTAACCATCAGCTTCTCGAGTTTCTCGAGAACCTCTTCACGCTCCCAGTAGTAATTCATATTGCACTGAACCTGCTCGAAGTAAGAGCAGCTTACGCCACCAGCATTAGCCAAGAAGTCGGGAACAATAATCACACCGCGTTCAATCAGAGCCTTTTCAGCAGCCGGAGTCGTCGGGCCATTAGCACCTTCGACAATCATCTTGACTGTAGAAGCGATTTGGTCACAATTTTCCTCTGTAATGGCACGATCTAAGGCAGCAGGGATCAAAACATCGACAGGCAACTTCATCCACTCATCACCAGCTAAACGCTGATATCCCAATTCAGCAGCTTTTTCTTTATCGATGCTGCCATATTTGTCGGTAGCGGAAATGAGTTCGCTGAATATTACACCAGACTCTTTTGTATAAGTATAAGCGCAGCGGTCAGCCTTGTCCCAGCAAGAAACTCCAAGCACCTTACCACCAAGCTTATTGATCAACTCCACGGTGTACTGAGCCACGTTGCCGAATCCTTGAACGGCAACGGTCATATCTTCTAACTTGTAACCGTTGTACTTGAGGGCCTCACGCAGAGTGTAGACAACACCGTATCCGGTGGCCTCCGTTCTACCTTTGGAACCGCCCATACCTACGGGTTTACCAGTAATAAAACCGGGCTCATGAGCGAAACGAATGTGCTCAAGTTCGTCGAGCATCCAAACCATGTGCTGGCCGTTAGTCATAACATCGGGAGCCGGAACATCTTTTACATTACCAACAGTACCGGATATAGCACGCACCCAACCGCGGCAGATGCCTTCCTGCTCACGCTCGCTCAACTCACGAGGGTCACAAATAACGCCGCCTTTAGCGCCTCCCAAAGGCAGATTGGCAACAGCGCATTTCCAAGTCATCCAGGTTGAAAGAGCGCGCACGGTGTCAGCCGTCTCTTCGGGATGGAAGCGGATACCGCCCTTGCCCGGACCGCGAGCATCGTTGTGCACAATACGGAATCCACGGAAAATTCGGGTGGAACCGTCATCCATACGTACAGGAATAGTAAAGTGATACTCGCGCATAGGCACGCGAAGCAGTTCGCGAGCGTCCTGCGGCAGATCTAATAAATCGGCTACGTGATCAAACTGGGCCTGAGCCATCTGGAACGGGGTTTGGGACATTAGATAAAGCCTCCGAGTAATTCCAATTTACAGATTTGACACTACCAGCGGCACAAGCCGCAGTATTCCTGCTTCACAGATCGATTTATCTTTGCCAACGGCGGGCAAAGATTTAAGCAATCTCCACAAGCGTATTTTTATACTGTTCCCGTATGTCGTCGGTACAGTCTTGCCATGTTATGTTTCCTGCGAATGAGCAGGCAGAGATGCTGTCTGCTTACCTTGCAGGAGCGCATACAGATAGCACCGGCTGCTACTGGCGATTGCCCAACCAAGCATACTTCAACTTTTTAGCTGAGCAACAGACAGAAAAACAGCCCCGCCGGAAACCGCTAACTGAACTGCCTCTGCTCCGCTGTACTCTAAACACGAGCGGCAAACTCCCCTAAAAGTACAGCGAAGAGAGAGACACACAAGAGCGGATAAATTTGAAAGAACTACGGAATCAAGCTGGGCAGAATAGCGTAGAACTCAGCTGCCTTGACCACGTCATCGATCGGCACACTGTCACGCACAGTATGAGCAGTAACTTCATCGCCAGGGCCGAAACCGATGGAGGGGATGTTAGCCTTACCCATCCAGTAAATACCGTTGGTGGAGAAGGCCCACTTGCTGGAAGGTACATCTTCTAAGCCGATAGCTACACGAGCTTCCTGACCAGCTTTTACCAAAGGATGCTCAGCTTCCAAAGCCCAAGCGGGGAAATACTTGTCTACCGGGAAAACGAAACCGGTGTAAGAAGGCTCGGCGTATTTCATCATTTCCACAGTAATATCGTTCTTGTACTGCTCGGGAACGAGCTTGCGAACCTGCTCTAAGGCACCTTCGGCAGTCTCACCAAAGGTCATACGGCGATCGACGTAAACGCGGCATTCATCGGGTACAGCGTTGATAGAGGGGGTTTCCACCTTCACGTCGGAGACGGTAATTTTGCCGTGTCCCAGGAACTCGTGGTCTCCCAGCTCAGGCTCGAGCTTAGAAATGCCTTCAATAACGGGAAGCACTTTGTATACAGCATTGTCTCCTAAATGGTTGGAAGCAGCATGAGCACTACGTCCTTTAGAGATAATCTCAATCTCTACACGCCCTTTATGACCACGGTAGACTTGCATTTTAGTAGGTTCACCGATCACTACGAAATCGGGTTTCACACCTTCATGCTCAACTAAAGCGTTAGGTGCAATGCCGTCACACCACTCTTCCATGTTGCCGAAATAATAAGCTTTCCATCCCTCAAGAAGGCCCAGGCGTTTAGCAATAGCCAAACCGTAGACCATACCGGGAGTACTGCCTTTTTCATCACAGGCGCCGCGAGCATAGAGAACACCGTCTTCTATTTTGCCCTCAAAAGGATCCCACTTCCATTCAGCGGGGTCGCCGATGCCAACAGTGTCGATATGGCTGTCGAAAACAATAGTTCTGGGGCCGTTGCCGATTTCGCCAACAATATTACCCATGCTGTCGAACCAAGTTTTATCGAAACCAAGCTTATCCATCTCAGCTTTAATGCGCTCGCCAACTTCTTTAAGCTGGGAATTCATAGAGGGAATAGCGCATATTTCACGCAGAAACTTTACGATATCTTCACGATGTTTAGCGACTTCAGCCTTGATTGCGGCTGCGCTGTTTTCACATTTACTCATTATCAAATGCTCCAAAAAGTACAGTGCGCCATAAGCTGTTGTTTCAATGTACACAGCTCAGGCTCTATAACCGCCCCGTGTTTTCATTATCGGCGGACTTTCTTCCTGCAGAATGATAACTTTTTTTTAGGCATTTTAATTGGAGCAGCTTTACCCATCACCGTCTTCCCAATGCTCCGGTACGTCAAAACGGACTACTCGATCAGCACAATTTTGAACTTGTTCCAAGAAACTGCCGCCCAATTTTTCATCATTAATCTCAACACAGACGGTTGTAATGTCTTCGTTCAAACGATAAGCTTTCAATTGCTCTGACAGATATTGACGCCTCTGATCCAAATATTCTTCTTCGTGCAGACGCTTAACATCGAACAGAGGATATATTTCATTAAATTCATCTTCATATCCTGACAAAGACGTAGTCTCGTGCAAGGCTTCATGCACGCATTCTGAGCTAATAAAGAAAACAATTTCTTTAGGATTGCGCAAATTTTCGTAAAGGTGACTAATGCGGCTAGAAAGACGCTCCGATTTACCTAAACACAAAACTACATTAGTTAGGGAAAGACGATTAAATTTATTGGTGCTGAGGAACTCACCAGAGAGAATCCAACGGCGCTTAGTATAACTTTTCAATTCACGCAAGGAATAAATGCCCCGCTGAATTACGCGCCAATCGGCAGATGACAAGTCGGCGATAAATTTTTCCTGACTAAAGACAGGACCATTTAAGCTACTTCCTATGATTAGATCGCAACCTGCAGTTTCGGCCTTAACTATATCAACCAGAAACTGTCCCTCTAACAGCCTTCCTTCTCGTCCTTCTTCGTCTAATTTTAAAAAGGTGCCCGCTAAACGTCTTTTGACTGAGCGCAGTATGCTGTTGACGGTGCCGCGTTGACCAATCCAGACTGCAGCTTTGGCGGAGCCTATCCTCATCCATTCTTCGGTTGACGGCGCGGCAGTGCAGATAAGCACCGTTAAATCTAGATAAAGATAGGAAAGGAAATTATTGATATCAGCTTTATCCGAGTTATCTTTCCATATTTGCCAAGCTTCTTTCAATTCGGCGGCACAGAAATGAATAACGCGCTTTTTTCCGTGCCACTCGGCCAATTTTGTCACAACATCTTGACGATCTGCCCTGCATAAGAGCAAACATCCGGCCTGAAAAACACAAGCCACAATTCCGCCACCTTCAATAACTTCATTTAGTTTTTTGCTGTCTCGAGAAGACTTAAAATTTTCTATCCAACGCAACTCGCTCACATAACCTGCCGCAACGTATAAAATTCAATTGCCTTCTTGCCGGATATATCGATAGCCGCCCTTTTCTGGTACTATAGAAGGCGTATGAAGCAGTTCGGCCAACAGCAAGAAAACAACACGGTTTTAACTTTCAAACTCGGTGAAAGCAATTTTGCAGTCCCTGTGCACTGTGTAGCCAGAGTTGAACAGGCAGCAGCCCTCACTAAGGTTCCCAACATGCCAGATTACATTATGGGGCTACTCAACCACCATGGTACCATTATCCCGGTAATAGATATTAGGTCTGTCTTTGCCATAAAAATTCAGCCTCTCCACCCCGGCAATCAGTTTATTATTATTAATGCAAAAATGCAAAATTTAGCTTTTGTAACCGATCGAATTATTGGTCTGTCTTATATTGTTTCCCAAACAGATATGAATTCACTGATAAAAAACTCTCTAAAAATCACCAGTGCAATAACCGATACAAATCGGCAAGTATTTCTTTTTCTTTCCCCTGAAAAACTTCTGGAACCTTTCGACTTAGAGAAAATACGTCGGCTGGTGCTTCAGAGTCAATAAGCTATATAATACAATGCATACCTGTCCTAACTGAGAAAATCATTACAAGGACAGCGACCCCAAATTCAGAAATTAACCCACGAGGTATGTATGCTTTGATAGCGCGTTTTGAGTCTCTTCTTTATCAATGGGCAGGTCAGTGGTTCCCGGAAAGCCGCCGTGGCGATCTTCAAGATGCTCTGATCAGTGCCGCAAAACGCTACGGGTATACCAACCGCATCAACGATTTTATCATTTTCCTGGAGAATAATCCTCCCAAGCAGATATGTGATGAAATTGTCCAGTCAATACTGGTAGGAGAAACTTATTTTTTCCGCGATCAACAGCTGTGGGATAGTCTCAAAGAAGAAATACTTCCAGAACTGATTAAAGAAAGGAATGCTCAGCGCTCCCTGCGCATTTGGAGTGCAGGCTGCTCCAGCGGTGAAGAAGTCTACAGTATAGCTGTTGTTATAAAAGAATTTTTCCCGAATTTGATCGACTGGAACGTAAAAATTTTAGGCACAGACATTTCTGAGCGCTCATTATCCAGAGCCCACGAGGCCATTTATAACCAACGCTCTACCAGAGGCATAAGCGACTATCTAAAACTAAAATGGTTTGAAAAAGAAGGAACTAACTTAAAAATTAATCCTAAATTGCGCGAACTGACATCTTTCTTTCGGCAGAATCTTTGCGATCTTAATTTTCCAAACCACACTTTTAAAGACATAGATCTCCTGATTTGCCGCAATGTGCTTATCTACTTAAGCAAAGACTATGTAAACAAAATTATGGAGCACTTTTATAAGTGTCTCTCTCCGCGCGGCTGGCTCATCTTAGCGCCAACAGAGATCCCATTCGAGCTACCTTCCTATCTGCATCTACAATATATGAAATCGAAGCTGCTAGTTCTCAGGCCGCGGGAAGCTACCCTAAATACTAAAGCTACTGCTATATCAACCGATTTGGCTCTCAATCTTGACCTAACTGCTTCCTCATCGAACTTATTTATTCAAGTCCCTTCCCTGTCTTTGCCATCAAAATCGAACTCTTTACATGATTCGATAGGCAGATCATTGTCTTTAGAAGAAAGTGCTGTTAAAACTTTTACCGACAACCTGAGTAATGAAGATCCCTCCAATTTTTCTTTGCCTTCTCAATTTACCTCTTCAAATCAGGCAATCGAACTGGCCAGACAGGCGCGCTGTTATGCTGATAAAGGCGACTTTGCCCAAGCCCTTATCTCAGCTACCCAAAGTATAGACTATTGTCCCACTTACGTAGACGGCTGGATGATCTTGGCTACAATTCAAAGAGAACTAGAACTGCATGAAGAAGCAATAGAATCGTTACACAGAGCTATTTATCTCGATCCGAATACCGCTGTTGCCTATTTGCAGCTGGCCCAGGCCATGTATAAAAACAAAGATTATAATTTCCAACGATATGTAGCCATTTTTAACAAACTCGTTGAAAATATGGACGATGGCATACCGCTAAAACACGGCTTTGGTCTAAAAGTAAGCGAAGCCAAACATTTAGCTGAAACTTTGCAAAAGTTTAATCAAACATCTGACCCGGTACCAGGCGCCCATATTTCCCTCCTGCTCAATTCTTCCGCACGCAGATAAAAAATCCGGGAGCTTTTAGTTATGGATCGCAATGAAGACATTTTAATTAAACGAGCCCAACGCCTAGCCCAACCGATCGTTCATACGAATAGCGGCGACAAATTCTTGAGTTTGCTTCGTTTTCAATTAGGCACAGAGTTTTACGCAATTGAATCAAAATACGTTTCTGAAGTGGTAGGTACCAATAATTTAACTCCTATCCCTGGAGTACCCAATTTTGTAGCCGGTCTACTGTCTGTCCAAGGACGCATTTGGTCAGTTATTGACATACGCGATTTTTTCTCAATACCTAAGCATGGAATTTCCGACCATCCTAGAGCCATATTGGTAGAAACTCCCAATCTGCGCTTCGGCATTATGGCGGACTCCAAACTGGAGATTATCAATACATACAAGCTCTGTCCTCCCCCAGACATAAATGAACGCATTCCGCGCAACTTTATAAAAGGAACTATCGACTATACTGCTGTAGTTCTCGATCTGGCGACCTTGTCGGCAGATTCACGTTTAATCATAAAAGATGATTAAAAATTGAACAGCAGTACCGATATGATCATATCAAAGCAGTGCGAATTTGTGTCTGCCTGCTTTTGACCTAAGGCGATATTGGCAGCATTTTTCAAGCTGTGGCCGTTTAAAACGGTCACAACTGATAGTGCAGTACATCTTTCCGGTAATAGATATTTATTTTGTCCGTAAAGGTATTCATATTTTGGGATAGCTGTCGTCAGAGGAAACTACATCAGTTTAAGACTGTATGTTCAACTCAAAATACTATTTTTTCAAGAGGTGGAAGCAAGTGGCATCAACTATGCAGAGGGTAAGTTTTACCAAGCGGCGTTCTACATCGCAGATATTAAGCTGGGTTGTGGCCGTATTGCTAGCAGTAACTTTGAGTGTGACCTGCGTGTTAGTGCTGGGCATGGAACCTAAATTAAAAAAAGCCAATAAATTGTGCCAAATAACGTCCAGCACAGAGAGCCGCTTGTGGAAAATTTTCGATCTTTCTACTCGTTTAGCAAGCAATCTCAGCGATCTCGATCGCCTGCGAACGATTGAAGAGATCAACTCCGAACAGAAACAACTCACCAGGGAACTCAACGATTTAACTAACGCCATACCTACTTCTTTTGCTCCCGCCAGCGATAATATAACAAAAGCCTACGACGACTGGAACAAAATTTCTGTACAGCTAAATCACTCGCTTGAGAATTCCGGCAGCGCTCATAAAGATCGGCCGCTCTCATTTGAGAGAGACATATCACCCATACTTATGTCGTTAAATGCCGTCACAGACATGTTGGCAGATTATACCGATAAGCTTTTCAATCAAGTCAGCCTTATTACTTCCGGTGTAAATGCTTTTATTTTATGCCTGATCCTAATTATTTTAACTATGGCCCGCAGCGTATCCAACCGGGTACTTTTCATTCAGGAATCTGCTCTGAAAATTTCTTCCGGTGACCTCACTTCCAGAGTTCAGGTCATAGGCAATGACGAAATGACCACTCTGGCAGAATCTTTTAACAATATGGCAGAACAAATTGAGGCCAAAATCATCTCGGAGCGCGAAGCCAGAGGCAAACTTGAGAACTTAATAAAAGCTTTGCAAGAGACAGCCTCTCTGGTGGCAGAAGCTTCCAGCGGGATTTTGGACGCAACTACCAAACAAGCTGCCGCTATGTCAGAAGAATCTTCTGCAGTATCCGAAACCTCCGTAACCGTAGGTGAGTTAAAACAAGTAACCGCTCTATCAACAAAAAAGGCCGAAGAAGTTGCTCATCTGGCCTTAACTTCCGAAAAAGTCACTCGGCGTGGCCAAGAAGCCGTAGAGCGAACTATCAGCGGTATGCAGATTATTCGCAAAGAGGTTCAAGCTATTGCTTCTGACATGCAGCACTTATCTGAACAGACTCAAGCCGTAGGAGAAATTATATCTACAGTTCAAGAACTGGCCGAACAGTCCAACATGTTAGCGGTCAACGCCGCTATCGAAGCAGCCAGAGCCGGGGAACACGGCTACGGCTTCTCTGTAGTGGCCAGTGAAGTCAGATCATTAGCAGAACAATCCCGCCAAGCGACAGTACAAATCCGCTCTATATTAGGCGAGATCCAAAAAGCTGTTACCGCAGCTCTCAGCAATACAGCTACAGGCACCAAAGCCGTTGAAACCGGTGTCGAATTGGTAAATCAAGCCGGCGATGTCATCCGAACCCTGGCAGAAACAATCAGTTTATCGAGTAGCTCAGCCAGCCAAATACGCGCTTCTTCAGAACAGCAATCAGCTGGAGTAGATCAAATTGCTCAGGCTATTGCAGCTATACAAGTAGCCAGCAGACAAACTTTGGAAAACACTCATCAAACTGAAGAGCAAGCTAAAAATATGAAAAATATGTCATTTTCCTTGCACAATTTGCTTAAAAACGGCAAATTATAGCAGAATATTGAAAGGCAGAGACACATTTTGGGTACTCGCGAGGAACAATTCAGACGCCGTTTGCTGGCTACGTTCCAAGTTGAAGCAGAAGATTATATTAAGGGAATTCTCTCCGGTCTTTCAGCTGTAGAAGCAGCTTTAGACAGCGATCCTCTGAAAGCTGCAGCATTGATAGAGCCTATCTTTCGCCAATTTCACAGCCTGAAAGGAGCTTCTCAAGCGATAGGCTTCGACAACGTAGGCAGAATTTGCCAATCGGCAGAGAACATACTCTCTGCTTGGAAAAAAGTGCCTGCGAAAGCTAACAAAACCGAACTGTCCTCTATGATTGAGGCGGCCCTCAGCGCAGCTTCGGAATTAAAAATCGACTTAGCATCTTCAGCAACGGTTCCCGTAGCCGCCCCTCCTTCTATAGGGCCGGAGAACTCATCAAATAGAGTTCTAAATGACGGCAGTTTTACCTCAAACTACAAAGGGAGTGCTGATTCGCCCGAAAGTTCTTTGTCCGATTTAAAACAGATCAAAAGTAACCCAACTGACAAAAAAATTTCTGACCTCTCTTCAAACTCAGTTCAAACCAAACAAGAGACGGTCCGCATTAGTTCCAATAAACTAGATTTGCTGCTGAGACGCGGCGAACAGCTTGTTCTAGCCCGCTTAAACAGTAAACAGCGTTGGAATGAAGCTCAAAACTTGCTGGACAACATTAATCTGGCCAACAGGTTGCTTCAAGAAATTGCAGATAAAAGCGAAGGCGATCCTTTTCTCCATCATTTGTCTAAAGATCTGCGATCTATAGTAAATTCCATGCAACGCCACACTCGCAGTTTAGGAGCGGACTACCACGAATTAAACAACCAATTGCAGTCGCTGCTAAATGAAGTCAAAGGCGCCCGTTTAGCCCCGGTGCGCCCTTTACTTGAAGAATTAGAGATTGCCGCCCGACGCATAGCCAGACAACTGTCCAAAAAAGTTCGCATCAATATTGTAGGGGGCGATCTAGAACTTGACCGCAGCATTATGGAATCTCTCAAAATTCCTCTTATTCATTTAGTCCGCAATGCTCTCGATCACGGATTGGAGAGCACAGAAGAGCGCCTGGCTGTACACAAAAATCAAGAAGGGCATCTCAGCATAGAAGTGATCAGCCGAGGTACTGGATTAATGGAATTTATTATTTCTGATGACGGCAGAGGTATTCAAACCGACGAAGTTATAGAAGCCGCCCAAAAACAGGGTATTATCTCTGACGGTTCTGAAGCGGACTCACTCGATCTCATTTTTACTTCGGGAGTATCTACTTCTTCGAAAGTGACAGAACTGTCCGGACGCGGCCTGGGCATGGCTATAGTTAGGGAGAAAATTGAAAATCTCAAGGGAGCCATAAGAGTAAAAACAAAAATCGGAGAAGGTACCTCTTTTATTCTATCTATCCCTACCAGTCTAGCTACATTTGAAGGATTACTTATAAAAGAACAGGGACGCTTTTTAGTTTTTCCTTTAAGTGGTATAGAGGCAGTTGCTCAAATAAAGACAGAAGAAATTTTCACTATCGAAGGCTGTCAAATGATTCGTTTTCGAGGGCGAAGCCTGCCAATTACGCGTTTAGGACAGCTATTAAAACTTCCTGTACTCCACCACGATCAGCCTCGTACCAGCTGTTCAACCGTTATTGCCGCCGCCGGAGGTCGTCACTTAGCTTTAATAGTTGATGAAATTTTCGGAGTACAAGAAGTCCTATCACGTGATTTGGGACCGCAACTTAAAAAAGTCCGCTTCATTACAGGAGCCTGTATGGTAGGTTACCACCAGGTTGTACCTGTACTTAATGTTGCAGATTTGCTTACCAATATACGTGGCAGCATTCGCTCTATACCTCAGCCTGAAGTTCACGTCTCACCCTTAATTTTAGTTACAGACGACTCCATAACAACCAGAACTCTTATACGAGGCCTTTTAGAGGCAGCCGGATTCAGAGTAAGAGTAGCAGCTGACGGCAGTCAGGCCTGGGAACTGATGCAGAACGAAAAATTTGATATGCTTATTTCTGATGTCGATATGCCAGGAATTACCGGTTTCGATCTAGCCATAAAAATTCGTTCTAACAGCAGATTGAGCAAAACTCCTATTATCCTTATAACCGGCCAGGAAAGAATTGAAGATAGACAGCGAGGCTTAAAGTTAGGGGCAAATGCCTATATCGGAAAAAGTTCTTTTGACAAAGGATTACTTTTAGAAGCAGTAACTAGGTTCTTAGGAGAAGTTAAAGTAAGCAAATAAATCATGGTCAGGATAGTTATAATAGATACAGAGTTTGAACGCAGTACTTGGCTTAATCAAAAACTTAGCTCGGTCGGCTTCTGTGTGCTCGATTCCGTGTTGGTCTGCGAACTGGCCATAAAAAGCTTAAAAAAATATAAACCGAACCTAGTTCTCATTTCCCCCCTGTCCAGCAAACTTGAAGGAGCACAATTGGCCTTATCTATAATGGAGCAGGCTCCCGCCCCCATTGTCTTGCTGTACAGTACGGAAACTGCCGACCAACATGAAGATATAAGCTGGTGTGGGGCCGTAGCCTCTATGGCCGTTCCTCCCCCACCGTTGTCTGAAGGACACAACGAACATATGCAAAGCTTAATAAATACTATTCAGCTCATGCATGTTGTTCCAGTGGTTAAGCGCAGCCCAGGCCATTCCACAACCTCCAAACTTCCACATTATCCGGCTACTTGCTCCAGTCCAAAAACAACAATTCCACAAGCTAATTGTCTCAGCAAACTTTCTATATTAAAAAATTTGCACAATAATCTGAACTCTGTTTTGGCTTGTCAAACTTCGACTATTTTGAAGCAATTTTTACATCCTCAAATTATAGGCATAGCGGCTTCAACAGGAGGTCCCCAAGCGGTAAAAGCTATTTTAAGTGAGCTTCCTCAAGAGTACCCCATTCCCATAGTTTTAGTGCAGCACATAAGCGAAGGCTTTAATGTAACCTTAATTTCTACCTTATCGTCGAGTTTAAATTTGCGCGTCCAAGAAGCTGTTGAAGGCGAACATTTAAAAGCCGGTACGGTCTATGTGGCTCCATCTCAGTATCATTTAACTATCGATCGCCGAAGAAAAATTAAATTTTTACCTCAGGAGGCTTTTGAAGGGCATTGTCCTTCAGCCACAGTCATGTTTTCAAGCTTAGCTAAAACTTATGCGCAAAAAGCGGTCGGTATCATCCTGAGCGGTATGGGTGATGACGGTTCCGAAGGTTTGGCACAGCTAAGAAAAACCGGAGGGTTAACTGTCGCTCAGGATCAGGCCAGTTGCTTAATTTCTAGTATGCCTATGCAGGCAGTGCTGCGCGGAGCAATTGAAATAACTCTGCCTCCACCGGAGATAAATATACTACTGCGCAATTTAGCCGCTTTATAGTTCGTTTCATGTGGGAACTTTCAGTTATACTGACGAACCTGCACAGCAGTCAGTTCAGTTAGTGCTTAGTTTGCACTTGCTTTCAACTTTTGCTTTTGGTACATACACTTCAACACAATGTAATGTCGGCATAAATTATGCGCCTAAATTCCGTATATCCGACTGTATTTCTACTTTTGATATGAGGTAAATATGCTTACTTCTCCAAGATTATATCAAGCTTTGCTTCAAGAAACGTTTCGCCTAAACTCTCCCAAACGCATTTTGTTATCGGGGGCTCAGATACCGGCTCTAGTAATCAAGCTTATCAAATCGCTGCATGATGGAGATGAACTGTTTATTACTGACAGTATTTCTACACAGATTTCATCTCTCAAAGATAATTTGAAAGCAGAGCCGTCTTATCAAGCTAGAATTTCTCAAATTCACTTCGAAGACAAATTCATTTGGGAATTAGATAAACCAGAATACTTCGATTCAATTATCCTTAGCTATCCCATCGATCTTTTATCTGACGATATACTTAAAAAAAGTATGGAAAGTTGCCGTTCCCTCCTGACGCAGGGAGGTACGGTCAGCTGCTTGGAAATTGCTTGGCTGCGCAAGGTTCGTAGCTTCCTGACATCCTGCTGGAAGAGAAATTCCTGTCAACCGGTTCAACCTACCTGCTTAGAGCGTTTTATTAATTCGTTCCGAGTTTATAAGGAAACAATTGTTACTAATGTTCCTCCCGTATGGGTAAACCATCTTCGCTTTACTCCCAGTTCTTATCAGGATGCTCTAAAAATCCATGCTGTTGAAGGGCGCTCTTCTCTAGCTTTAGGCCCCCTGAAAATTGCCAAAGATTTCCTGCGCTTTGTGCTGCCTTTAGGAACCTTAAGCTGGGGGCTGAAAAAATTCGGCAGTTCTCTTTGGTACTGGCCAATGATCCTGTTGGCCGGAGTAGCTGCTTTCCTCCGAGATCCTCGACGCACTATCAAATCGGATCGTACTGTGGCTCTATCAGCTTGCGACGGCAAAGTGCTCGATGTCGCTGTTGTTACCGATCCCCATCTGGGCAACGGTCAATGGCTGCGCATAGCTACTTTCCTTTCCCTTTTTGATACCCACATAAACCGTTCACCAGTATCAGGAAAAATAGTTGACCAATTTGACGTAAAAGGCGGCTATGCCAGAGCCAATTTACCTAAGGCCAATCATAACTACTCCACCTATATTCTGTTGGAAACCGAACACGGAACCATTGCTGTGGCTCAGAGAGTAGGTTTAATTGCCAGGCGAATCTACAATTGGGTAGGAAGAGGCGAGCTGCTGGCCCAAGGAGAGCGTTACGGACTCATACGCATGGGATCGCGAACCGACGTTTACCTACCTTGCGACAAATACCGCTCTTTAGTAAAAGTTGGTGACACCATCCAAGCTGGTCTTACTCCCATTGCAGCTTTAGTTGCCGAAGATACAACACCCGAAAAGGACCAAACAACAGACAATAATTAATATCCGCTGATAAATAAAACCACTGTACAAAAAAGCGGTGACAGGAATAAAAAACTGTCACCGCTTTTTTTCTCTTGAATCAGTTCTTACAACTCCACCGCTTAACGTTTGCTGAAACGGGCCACCAGAGCAGCCTGTACACTTGACATAGCTCCTCTGGTCTCTCTGGTCTCTTCCTCTTCCATATCATCTGCGGGAGATTCCCAACGAGATTTATTACGTCCTCTGCGTTTCTTGGAATTTCCACGAGCAGAACGTACGCTGGCAGCACCAAAGACGCCGTTTCCAAACATGGAAACACCAGAAGAAGCAAACGCCGAAGCTACCGGTCCAGACTTAACCTCTTTCTTAGCAGCTTGGACAGGAGCGTCCGAAGACGGAGCGGAAGCTCCGGCCGCTTCATGCGCAGATGCAACAGCGACACTATCGGCCTCCAATACGGCGAGATATTCCCAAGGAAGTACATCGCGTGCCGGCGGCTCCACAATAATTTTTTGCATAAGCTCGATAGTATCGGGATAGGAGGCCATAACAAACGGAACAGGAATCTGCAGTTTGCCAGGTACAGCCTTGCCAACCAGCACTCGGGTAACGGAACTACCGGGACGACTGACAGCCTTTGCCACAGATTCGGTAGCAGGCTTAACCTCGGCCAGAAGAGGCAGGAAATCATCATCGACTTTATCCGAGCTATCGGAACCGCCCTCCAAGTCATCTAACTCGCCATCAAATCCGCCAACAGGACCGTCATCAGCGTAAAGATCGTCTTCGCTGGCAGCCTCGACAATAGGAGCAACCTTCTCTGCAGCCTTAACCTGATTAGCCATCTCAGCCATCTTGGCCAGTCTGGCTTCACGCTGAGCAATAATAGTTTTAATGTTGGACAACTCACGTACCGCATAGGCATTGGATGCATCGAGCTCAAGCAAGCGTTCCAGTACGCGCACGCCGTTATCATATTCTTTGGCCTCTATGTAAGCCCTAGAAGCAGTAATCAATTCGTTTACAGCTTCAGAAGGATTCTCTATGGCCACATACACTTCGGCCAGCTTTTCTCTGGCTTCTAAATCGTCAGGTGTATTGGAGAGTATCTTTCTCAACGCCAAGCTGGCATCAGAGTGTCTGCCTACCGCAATAGATGCCGAAGCCAATCCCATGAGTGCTTCGCGGTTGTCGTAGGCTATATGCATACAAGAACGATAAACAGAAATCGAATCTTCGTATTCTTCGGTCAGGCTGTAAAGTTCGGCCAAGCGCAGAGCCACACCCAGATCTTCAGGAAGAAGCATGCGTAAACGACGATACAGTTCGGCAGCATGAACGTAATCGTTCTTATTCTCATAGAATGAAGCTATATTGCGGCACTGCTTGGTACATTCTTGAATGTTACCCAACTGCATATGAATGTCAGCCAACTTAACGGCCAATTCCACACGCAGAGGGAAGGCATCTAGGGCAACCTGGAGCACCTTTATCGATAGCTCACCGCTACCGATATCTATGAAGTAATTAGAATAATCTAAAACATACTGTATGTATCTATCTTCATCGCCGCTATTTTTAATACAGCGTAAAACTCCCAAACGCGCTTCTAAAGAATCGAGGTCGAAACGCATGACCGCTTGAGCAGCTAAGAGAGCTAATTCAAACTGCTTTTCCTCCTCCAGCTGCTTCATCCATTGTAAAGAAACTTTGATAAGGCGCTTAAGCTTACCGCTGATAGCGTACAGACGAGCCAAACCGTTAACTGTGCGAAAAGAAGCAGGGGTAACTTTATAAGCTGATTCATACCTAATAACAGCCTCTTTGAACTCCCCCTGCTGGGACAAATTGTCAGCTTCTTCAAGCAGGGCGGGAATTGCTTCAGCAGTCAATACTTCCTCGGCTTCTGCTTCCTGATTCTCAGGCTCCACAGCAGCCGCTTTCTTACCTTTGCCGCTGTTGTCAGTAGATAAGTCTATTAAGCCAACTTCATCTTCAGAGTCAATGTCATCGGTATAAGACAAAAGATTTCCATTCATAGCTGACACGTCCACAAACCTCTTAAAATGTTAGGCGATACATTTATAAACAAGAGCGCTGGGATACATGAGAAAAAGCGCAGGCTAAGAACCTGTTGAGCCAAAGCCGCCACGCTCTGTATCGGCCACAGCTCCGCATACCAAATTGATATGCCAAACTCTCTCAAACTTGAGCTGGGCCACTCTGTCACCTTCTTCGAGCTCGATAATCTCCGAGGAGAGATTGTGAACAATAACGCCCAATTCTTCGCGATATAGATGATCGATAGTGCCAAAATGCACTGTTAACCCTCGAAGAGCTAAGCCACTGCGTCCCCGCACTTGAGCCTCCCAACCATCGGGCATTTCAAGACGCAGTCCCATTTTGAGAACCTTAGTTTGCCCAGGAGCTATAACAGCTTTAGCAGGCAAAAAAAGATCGTAAGCGGCATCTGTAGGAAAGGCCTTCTTCGGCAGTTGGGCCTTTTCAGTGACTAGCTCCACTTTAACAGTACAATCAAACATGCAGAAAGCCCACCATAATAGTTCAGAATAGAAATAAACTGCTGCCTAACCCGAAGCTCGGCCTCCACGCTCTCCCAAGCGATCGGTCGATTACCTTCAGCATACAGGGCCTCAATCCTACTTTTGAAAAAGAATTAAAAGCCAATATTTTTCGGTCAATTGAGCTTAAGAAATTGTATTAAATTTCGCTTCGTTAACAGATTGGCTTTCTGTCTTTATGTGATAGGACACATTACAAAGCAGTATCTGTCCTAAAATAAGCACCGTATAAGACAACATTAGCTGTGTGGAAGAAAGTGAAGTAGCATTCAGAACTGGAAAAAAACTACTGAGGATTGAGGCCATCTTTAAGGCGTAACGACACAGCCATTCGCTAATCGTTAAGCAAAGCTCCCCTAGATAGGGAAAATCAGCTAGTATTAGAGTTGGCATAGTTAAAACGAACACCAGTTCTAAAGCGGGAGCGATTAATAAATTGGCCGGCAAAAAAGCACTGGGGAACTTTTCAAAATATGTTATAAGCAGAGGCAGCAAAAAGATATTAACAGATATAGTTAAACTAACGGACTGATTGACAACTTTAGGCAGCCAAGAAAAAGCTGAAACTAGGACTGGCATCCACAAAACTATGCCAAGTATAGCCCCAAAAGAAAGCTGAAAACCGACATCTTCAATCCAAGCAGGATCGCTTATCAGCATAAACATCCACACTATACACAGCGTTCGTTCAAAATATATTGGGCGTCCGATCGGAAGGGCCATCAAAGCCAAACTGGCCATAAAAAACGCCCGCACTAAAGAAGCGGCCCAACCAACCAAAAACAGGTATAAACTGCATAGTACTATAGCCAAATAAGCTCCTATTCGGCGGCTGCCCCCCATAATGTATACCGCCATAGAGGCCAAAGCAGCCACTATTGAAATATTAAAACCTGAAGCAGCCGTCAGATGGCTCAGCCCTACACTGCGAAGCAACTCTTTATCTCGTGCAGACAGGTAAGCACTGTTTCCCAAAAACATACCGGCAACCAATCCACGGCTGGATAACTGATACAGCCTGTCAATGCGTTTTTTGATTTTTAAGCGCACAACTTCACTACCTGTAGTTATGGGCGAAGGAGTTTTTAACACATGCAGTTTTTGCAACCGTAGCATTTGGCTGACCTTCCACCGATGATAATAGGCAGCTTCGTCGCCCAAGGGCAAAAGTAAACCGTTAAACTTCACTAGAGTCCCCTCATTGATAACAGGAAAACAAGGCTCTCTGCTTTCAGCTAAAATTGTCCGACCGCTCTTGAGCTGCAAAACTATCCGCTGCTTGTGATAGGAAGCAAATACGCGGATGACCTGCCCTTCTCCGCACACGTATGAGTATCTCCAGGGCTTAAAATAAGCCAGATCGGCTTCACTGTCGAAAGGGACATAAAATGCAAATACAACTGCAGCAGCGACAACAGCAATTGAATAGCACAGCAAAATATTAAGGCGCAGGCTGCGCAACGAAGCAAAAGAGAGACATATTACAGCCATAGCAAGCGCAGTTCCCCATCCCCTTGCGCTAGGACAAGCTTTGATAAATACACCGAAAGCAGTTCCCAGCGTTCCCCACATAGGCCAGGCGTACAAAAAATTATAAGCGGTCCGCAATCTGAGACTTATCAACTTCATAAAACAAATATGAGGTGTAATCGTTACAAGCAGACGTCATATCTGCTGCTGCCAAGTAAACAACATATTACTTTTTTATAAATTGGAGGGAAGTTGTATATTTCAGGTTACTTTTCAAAGTAAAGTTAATTATTTTTCAACAGACAGCAGAGATATATGCCTTTTTTTATGATACACTACTAACAATATGATCAGCACTAACGTATCAGCATACAGTTGTCTCCCTATGGCCCAACCGGCCTACCAAAGCGAAGCTAAGCCTGCGGTTCCCCTGTCGTCAGACCAGACCGGAATCCAAGACAGTCTTAACCTAAGCAGTGCACAGGCAGGTGCTGAACCTCACAGCAGTGACGCCGATATATTAGCCAGACGGTTAGTAGGCAAGCGAGGCGATCCTTCGGAAGTAACTATCCTTGCAGCTACTAAAAATAACGATGAAATAACGGTATCATCGGCAGAAAACGGTGGTATAACCGTTGACATCAATGGCAACAAAAGCAGCTTCACCGCTGCCGAAGCCAAAAAGCTAGTTATCGACGCCTTGGACGGTAACGACAAAATAATTGTTCAGGAAGAAGTCCGCGTACCTTTGTTTATCACGGGAGGAAGCGGCAACGATTTCATTCAGGGCGGTTCCGGCGACGACACCATAATTGATAATTACGGCCAAAATGAAATTCACGGCGGACGCGGCAACGATCGCATTATAGCCGGCGGTTTCGATCTAGACAGCAGTTCTCCGGCGACGGAAACTGTCAACGGTGTTGCTGTCAACGGCAACATAATTTCCGGTGGTTTAGGTAGAGACTACATAGAAGGCAGCAACAACAGCGATCACCTTTCCGATGAAGGAGGCGGCACCGTAATTTACGGCCTGGACGGCAGCGATTTTATCGAAGTAACTTCGGGGCAAAATTACGTTGATGGCGGACGCGGCAATGACATTATTTCAGCTGCTGAAGGCCATAACATGCTCTTTGGCGGACGTGGTAACGACGCCATCTCTATGAGCGGCGGTTCCGGAGTAATAGTTGACGGCAGCGGCAGCAACGCCATAAAAACTGCCGATGAAAGCAAAGCTAAAATATATGCTTCGAGCCAAACAGAAGTCGAAGCGGGTAGCCATTCCTCAACAGAAGAAGTTACCTCTGTTGAAGTGCCCAAATTCTTTTCTATCAACGGCGACGCTTCTTTTAAAAACCGTGTAACCAGCGATTTAGAAGCCTTAGGCGACATTCCTGTAGGTCAAATTGCCTACACTGCCATAGCCGAAACGGGACGCCAGGTGAGCGTTTCCGAAACTCCCAACGGTAACCAGTGTAGCTCTGGAGCTGACGGATATTACGATCATGAAGCCAGAGAAGCCAATGCAGGTTCCGACTCCACTATTTATTACAATCGTGCCTCCGTATCCTTAAATGCAAATGAAGCTTGGCAGGATCGTCCCCCACTGGTTGGATTCCATCACGAACTCATGCACTCTTACAACGCAGCTTCGGGTACAATGGACAATTGGGCCTACGATCCTTACAGCAATCGCTATGCAGACGGTCCCTTCGGAGTCGTAGGAGCTGAACTGCAAGCAGTCGGCATCGATCACGCTTTGGTGCAGCAAAATCCTGACGGATTGTCAGAAAATTCCATGCGTGCCTTCCTCGGCTTAGCCAGAAGAGAGCGTTACTAAGTTAGATATAAACACTGACGGCGGATACAAATTGTATCCGCCGTCAGTCATACGTTATGGCTAAAAAAAAACATAGAAGCGTCTGCAACCCAAACAATTGCAGACGCTTCTATACTTCAAGACTTAAAAAGCACGGTCCCCGCCGACAACCAGGGCAAACTTTACGCTATAAGGCCTCTTTGAAAACTCTCTTAGCTCCCAGATAACGAGCAGCATAGTATGGCTGACTCAAACGACTAATAGTAACTCCTTTACTGGAAGAAGCATGAATAAACTTGCCGTCGCCGATATAAATACCAACGTGTGAAGGGCCGGGAAGATAAGTTTCAAAGAAAACCAGATCACCGGGCATTTCAGCACCGAAGGGCACCTTTACTCCCACTCCGTACTGCACATCGGCAGTTCTAGGCAAACTCACGCCGTACATTTCGTACATTTTCATAGTAAAACCGGAACAATCAAAAGAACCATTTCCGGTTCCGCCGAATACGTAAGGAGTGCCTAGGTACTTATGAGCATTATCAACTAAACGGCCACTGACTCCCATGCCACCGCGGTAAGCTAACTGGCCTCTGTGACGATTGCCGGCTCGATTCACTTCATAAACTTCTAAATTTACTAAACTGGGAGAAGGCATATCCTGTTCGAGTTTAGCTAAAATTTCTTTTTCCTGATCTTTAGTCAAAATTTCGTCATCGGGACTGTTAGGTATGACAATAACAACACCAGGCTTAAAGCCAGACTGCTTCAGCTTAGGGTTCACTCTGTTGATCTGCTCGGGAGTTACGTTGTACTTGGCGGCCACTCTACTTATCGTGTCATGCTCTCTGATGGAATAAACAACATCGGCCTCGGCACTTATTCCTGATCCCAAGCAGCACAACAATGAAAAAGCGGCAAAAAACTTAGCTATACGCACAAATAATCTCCACAACTAAATTAAAGAGATAGCCGCCCTCGGTAGCCGACCTTCTGAGTTAAGTTTTTTATCCAAACGGAAAACACAAGTTCAGATAAAAAACCTAATTCAGCTCCAACTGCTACCCCAAACAGCCATCTGAGCGGCTCGTCGATTCGCCGAACAAATAGTTCATCCCTGCATTAAACGGGCGCATATTTCTTATTTTCTACCCTATTAGGTGTTTTTTTACTGCTTTTCGGCTTATACGCAAAAAAGATAGAAAATTTAAACTAAAAATATATTGTTGCCGAGCCTAAAATATGCTTGACATAACCCCTCTCAAAGAATATACTCTTTGTGCGCAAGGCGGGGGTCAAGCGCAGGTGCTCGCGAGGATAGCTCAATGGTAGAGCTCCAGCCTTCCAAGCTGGATGTTGCGGGTTCGAGCCCCGTTCCTCGCTCCACAAGCTGAATAGCGCACGAAGATACGCTGAGATAGCTCAGTAGGTAGAGCACGTCCTTGGTAAGGACGAGGTCGACAGTTCGAGCCTGTTTCTCAGCTCCACGCTAATAAGCGAGCTGTCTTTGTGTCGGTATTCAGCACTTACGCTGAGATAGCTCAGTAGGTAGAGCACGTCCTTGGTAAGGACGAGGTCGACAGTTCGAGCCTGTTTCTCAGCTCCATGTATCTCTTGTGTTTTTGCAGTCTGCCTAAAGGTATTCCCGCAAACATAGAGTTAACAGCCCAAACAAAAAGAGCGGCTTCGGTTGTTCTTTTTTTTGGCGGGTGGGGCCTCTAGTGAAAAAGGGTTCTGGAGTAATCTGTGAAGCCATGATATGGCGAGATTGCTGTCAGGGCTCTTTTTTTGAGTTTACCGCCAAATAGCTAACCAAGGAGAGTCAATAATGGCTAAAAAAGAAGTGCGTGTAATTATCAATTTAGCCTGCCAAAGTTGCAAGCGCCGTAATTACGCGACGAAGAAGAACAAGCAGAATGATCCCGATCGCATGGAGATTAAAAAGTACTGCCGTTTTTGCAAAAAGCACACGCTTCACAAGGAGACTAAGTAATCGTGGCTAGTTCCGGCAGCGCAGCGCGCAGTAAAGCCCGCCGCAGCGGAATAAAGAAAGACCAATCCCCGGCAACGGATGCAACGAAGTCCTTAGAATCCGGTTCTTCAAAGAAGAATACCTCTCTTCACGAAACTACCGGTGTGGTCGGGCTGTACGACAAAGCAGCAAAGTTTCTCAGTTCAGTCAAAGACGAATGGGGTCGCGTTTCTTGGCCTTCGTTCCCGGAGCTTAGAACTGCCACTATCGTAGTACTGGTCACTCTGATTATGGTTTCCGCTTACATGGGAGTCGTTAACAAAATACTAACCGCGCTGTTTGGCACTACCGATATTTCGGTATAGCCAAACGATATCAGGAGTATTAGTATTATAACTCCGGATCGCAGAACGCAGGTTCTACTGGAACGACAGAAAGCTAAAAGCTTAGTTTGATTCGCCTAAAGGTGTATGAGCATGACAGAAGATGAAATAACGCGCGCTAAGGAATCTGAGACGGAGTTGTCAGTCCCTGCTACTGAAGATGAAGCCTTGGAAGAGGAAGTAGGGAGCGCCCCCGAATTTGACGAGAACGATCCCGACGCCCCTAAGTGGTATGTAGTCCATACTTATTCCGGGTACGAAAATAAAGTTTCCGAAAACCTTACCAAGCGTATTTTAACTCAGAATATGCGTGACCAGATCTTCCAAGTTCTGGTGCCGGTTGAGGAAGAAGTCAGCTTCAGCACTGACGGAAACAAAAAGCAGAAAAAGCGTACCATCAAGAGGAAACTCTATCCTGGTTACGTTCTCATTCAGATGAAAATGAACGACCGCTCCTGGTACGTTGTCCGCAATACTCCCGGCGTGACCGGCTTTGTCAGCCCTGGTTTAAAACCCGTTCCCCTCCCCCACGATGAGGTGGAGAAAATCAAGCAATTGATGGGGTTATCTGCACCTAAGAAGATAAAGCTCGAGTTGGAGATCGGTCAACCAGTCCACATTCTCAGCGGTGCTTTTCAGAATCATACTGGCAGAGTCATTAAAGTTGATCCAAAGAGTGAAAAACTCACTGTCAATGTCGAGTTTTGTTGTCGTGAAGTTAAGCACACTCTTGAGTTTGGTCAAGTTGAAAAAATCTAGCCGCTGTCTTATCCGCAGCATGGCGGCCTAAAGGCTTCCGGCTCATGGAAAACACAGCTTCAGCTGCAGAGGTGTAAAAAATGGCAAAGAAAGTAAAAGCCATCATTAAATTGCAAATTCCCGCGGGAAAAGCCAATCCCGCCCCCCCTGTTGGTCCTGCTCTGGGTCAGCACGGTCTCAACATTATGGAGTTCGTTAAACAATACAACGAGCGCACTTCCAAAGATGTAGGAATGATCATCCCCGTAGAAATAACCGTCTACGAAGATAAGACCTTCTCCTTCATTACCAAGACCCCTCCGGCAAAGACTTTGCTCCTTAAAGAAGCCGGTATTCAGCACGGTTCCGCCCAACCCAACAAGATAAAAGTCGGCACCGTAACTTCTGCCCAGGTCCGCAAAATTGCCGAGATCAAAATGAAAGACCTCAACGCTAACGATATCGAAGCCGCCATGAAGATCATCGCCGGCACCGCCCGCAGCGCTGGTATCGTCGTAGAAGGTTAGTTAATTCGTATTTTCTGTGTGCCTGAATACGGGCACAAGTGGGAGGGTTGAAATTATTCTGTTCAACCTGCAGCACCACATTGGAGGTTTAAAGTGGCGAAGAAGAGTAAGAAATTCGCAGAAGCAGTACAGCAAATCGAAAAAGGTAAAATGTACACCCTCACTGAGGCCGTCGACTTAGTAAAAAGACTCTCCTATGCTAAGTTCGATGAGACAATTGAGGCTCACTTCCACCTCGGCATCGATTGCAAAAAGTCTGACCAGAATATCCGCGGAACCATCGTTCTGCCTCACGGTACCGGTAAGAATCTTCGCATCTGCGTCATCACTAAAGCTGACAAGATAGAAGCCGCTGAGCAGGCTGGAGCCGACGTTGCCGGTTTCGAAGATGTAATTGCCAAAATTAAGTCTGGCTGGTCCGATTTCGACATCTGCGTAGCTACTCCCGACGTAATGGGCGTCATTGGTAAAGAGCTCGGCCGTGTGTTAGGTCCGCGTATGCCTAACCCCAAATCCGGCACCGTAACTCCCGATCTGCCCAAGACCATCTCTGAGTTCAAAAAAGGTAAACTCGAGTACCGTAACGACAAACACAACTGCGTACACAGCATTTTGGGCAAAGTCAGCTTCGATTCCGAAAAGATCGAGCAAAACTTCCGCACCTTGTTCGATGCTATCTTGAAGGCTCGCCCCACGGCCGTCAAAGGAACCTACGTCCGTTCCATTTATTTGACCAGCTCTATGGGTCCCAGCATCAGCGTCGATGTCCTCAACGCTACTCAGTCTGCTGCTACCAATCGCTAGAAGCAACTTGATAAACTAACAAAAAGAGGTACCCCTCTCCTTTGGTAGAGGTGGTGCCTTTTTTGTATAAGTTAACTAAACTCTCGATAGTCTTGACAACTACACCTGCCGATCAGTTCAAAGCAAAATATAGTTAATGCCAAACTGATAACCAGAGCTTACAGCAACCGACTAATAAGCTAAAACAACAAAAAAAAAACTAAGTCAATGTATTGACTTTCGTTAATAATAGGGTATAATAACAGCGTTCTTGGGGTTATAGCTCAGTTGGGAGAGCACTTGCATGGCATGCAAGGGGTCAAGGGTTCAAGTCCCTTTAGCTCCACCACACAAAAAAAATGTGTAGGATCATACAAAGACCTTCCGAATGAAGTCTCCTCTGCAATTAAGGGGAGGCTTTTTTGTTTCCCTACATATATTGGCACTGAAATCTCGCCAGCTCCTCAAGATCAAGAAGAGACATGGCATCCGACTAAGTCTGAAACCGAAACTCTCTCACTTCCCAATTTATATCCTCCACATCTACCTTCCAACTGTCTGCGGAAACAAATTAAACATAAAAAAAGTTACGTTAACGTATTGACTTTCGTTAGTAATAGAGTATAATGACATCGTTCTCGGGGTTATAGCTCAGTTGGGAGAGCACTTGCATGGCATGCAAGGGGTCAAGGGTTCAAGTCCCTTTAGCTCCACCACACAGAATATATAAGATCGTGTAGAGATCTTCTGAAGAAAGTTTCCTCTTTGACTGAGAGGAGGCTTTTTTTGTTTCCGCAGACCTGCCTTATGTGAATGCCACTTAGAGACGGCGCATAAATCGACATCCTATATATCGGTATGCTAACGCATCATTAATTATCGCCTAAAAGAAGAAAATAAACATCTGACACTGTCGGTGCTTTTTCCCATAAGCTGACTGCCCCCTTACGATCGAACAACTTGACATCACTACATTGGCTAATAACTAGGGAAGCACAACACTGCTTATTACAAATAATCGTCCTATCCGTACATTCTAGCCTGACAAAATTATACGCATTATCGCAGGGGATCTTACTAAAGACAGCGAAAACGTTTGAGCGTTGTGCATAAAACGCATCACTTCCGATTTTCATTACCGAAAGTCAGCTTCTGACACTTCATAGTCATAAGCAAAGTAGAGGTCGAATTTCGTCAGCTCTTTACAGCAGATGACGAAAACCGGCTGATTTCAGGAGACGTAGATATGGCATACCGGCCTTGCAGATTCCGCAGCTCAGTATTAGGCATCTTCCAATGTGAAAAACATATGTTCCAGCACTCAAGCCCCGAAATTTACAGCGAGCTATATGAGTTTTGTTACGACAACGTTCCTGATCGTTTCTGTGGATACGTCGATTTTGGTTTCAGCTTAGAAGGTGAAACTCCGAGAATCTTTATCAATTGCACCCACCCCTACCAGTCTCGTCCTATGCAAAGCTTCAGAGATTGCTTGGAAGATTGCGATTACCACGACAAAGAAGGCGAATCGCTCGGCTAGTATAAGCTAAGAGCCAGATAAGCTCTGAACTGAAGGCGGGGGCGCTTTTAGTATGCCTGATATAGGTGGCATTTTTTCGTTGATGTTTCTCTAATGACAAATTTACCAGCAGAATTGAAAAGTAAGATAGCAGCAGCCCCGTGCGTCTTGCGGCGGGATTCATGTGGCTGTATTGTATACCGCAGATCACACCAAGACTATTTTACTTTTAATAAAGAAGCACTGGAAATTTTGTTGGCGTGTCAAAAGGAGAACGCGGATCGGGCTTACGATCTTCTTCCGGAAGAGATCCGCCAAAGCACGAGCAAGACATCTTACATTCAATTCGTAATGTTGTCTTCTGAGCTGGGCATTATAGAGAACGGGCGCTTTGTCGGCGTTATTCTTAATAATGAGTTCGTTACTTCCCGAAGCCACCTTAGTGCTCCCCTACGAGTTCATCTACAGCTTACCAAGTATTGCAATTTAAATTGTCCGTATTGCTGGGCTGATGCCGGCAGATCGCGCCTCGACGAGCTTACCTTGCCGCAGTTGGACAAATTGTTTAGCGAGTTATGCTCTATGGGGGTGTTTATCCTGGATATAGGTGGAGGAGAGCCTCTAGCCAGGAAAGACTTTTCCAGAGTAGTAGCTTTGGCTAATGAGTATGGCATGTGTGTCAATGTGTCTACTAATGCCACTGTAGCTACCAAATCCATGGAAGAGCAACTGTCTAAGGTAAAAATCAACTCCTTCCGTATAAGCATGGATGCCGGCAGTGAAAAAATTTACGATAACATACGCGGAGTGCGCTCTTACCGCAAAGCTATGCGAGGCATCGCTCATCTGCGCAGTGCCTGTCCAGACGCCAGCTTCAGTTTTCATGTGACGCTCTTTAAAGGCAATCACTCCGAAATACCTTCTATTGTAAAAAAGGCTGAAGAGTTAAAGGTTGACAAGCTAATTTTCCGTATAGCCCTTCCTGTAGGAAGAGGGGCAAATTACCGAGATAGGCTGTTTGGCCCCGATGAGATTGCCAAGCCTCTAGAAATTATCAACAATATACCAAAAAATAAGCAGCTAAATATAGAAATAGAGTCTCCTACTCCTCCTAAATTCCATAAAATACGGGTTTTTGACGGTTTGGGATGCGAATGTGGTCGAACAAGCGTCCATATTTCGTCAAACGGGTTGGTGTATCCCAGTGCGCTCCTGAGTGCTTATCCTGCTTGGAAAGCCGGAGACATTCGTCAAACTAGCTTTTTCAACATATGGAATAAATCAGCAGTTTTGGAGTCATGGCGGTCCGACGCCGTTTGCCGCAAGTGCAAAGCCTGTGATAAAGTTGCTTCCTGCAGAGGAGGCTGCCGCACCAGAGCGTTTGTCCTCAAAGATGACATAAAGGCGAAAGATCCTTTCTGTACCTTCTCCGGCGACCTCCAGAGTTAAGTAAAAAAAAATAAACCGCCCGACAGGCGGTTTTTTAATTTTATAAGCACAATTTGCCGCAGTTAAAAGCGCGGGATAAATCTACTAAATGAAGAATTTTATCCCCTAAAGTTATCATTAAAGTTTTGCAAAGAGAAAAGAGTCTGAATTCTCTTTGCAGCGCTTAGTTCTGCGGAGTAGAGTATGAGGCTGACCATATCTTGTTTATATATGATGCCCGCCTTGTTGGGCCTAGATCTATCTTATTTTCAGATCTACTTTATGCCTTCTATGTGGATTATACTGGCGGTATCACTTATCGGCTCTATTCTCTGTTATCTGCGCTCAGATAATTTAAAACTTTGGTACACATTATCTTTACTGCTATGTATATCTTCATTCTGTATTGTTCTAAATACAGGATCACTAGACAGTAAATATTTTCTACTCCTCTATTTAGCCCTATTGATAACTTCTTTAAAAGGCAAAATCTGGCCATGTCTGGTATTTTGCGCAGTTTCTTCTTTCACAACATATTTTGTATCCGGCAAAGGCCTTTCCATTTTTGATGATATTGGTTCTCTTACCGAGCTAACTTTGCTGCCTTTCTTCACAGTTGTAGCTTTTTTTATTAACGCAGCCATCAACAAGCCTATTTCCGAAATGGAAAAGCGCAAAGACGAACGAGTCGAAGAAGCTTACGCCATTGCTCGCCATCAGGTAGCTCAAAAAGAAGAAAGTGAAATTCAGTTCTTCGATCGTCAACGCAAATTGTACAGTCTGCTGCAGCTTTTCCAGAAACTTTCTTCTGAACGTTCTGCTAAAGTTGTAGAAGATGGAGTTGTCTATTTCGCTCGTGAAGAAGTTAAATCGCAGGTTTCTTTTGTAGCCTTTAATGAAGACGGCAAGTGGAGAACCCCTAACTTCTTAGGCATCAGCGAAGTTATGGCCCGCACTATTAGCCAAAAAATTGAAGCCGGAATTTTTTCTAAAGTTATTTCCACAGGCGAAATTATAAATTACAAAAACGTTCAATATCACACTCAAGGTATAGGTGCGACAGAAAAAAAACCTTTTGACAGCAACAGTATGTCACTGCGCAATATTTTGGTAGTACCTCTACAGGATGCCAGCGGCCATAAACCGTTTGGTGTGTTAGCTGTAGCTAACAAGTTAATGGGAGATCAGTACGATAAAAATGATATCGACTACTTGAAACTTTTAGCTACAGAAGCGGCCATTACCCTGAGCAACATGAAATTGTACAGCAAGCTGGAACGCTCTTATTACGAAACTATTTTAGCTTTGGCCCAAGCTATTGAAGCAAAAGATCCTTACACCCACGGCCACGTTTCCAGAGTAGAACAGCTTTCAGTTTTTATTTGCAAGTGCATAGGGCTCGATCAGGAATCGACTGAACTTATTGCTAAAGCAGCCATTCTGCACGACGTAGGTAAAATTTCTATTCCCGACCATATACTTATGAAACCCGATGCTTTGACTGATGAAGAGTTTGAAATTATGAAAACTCACACCAGCAATGCCAGAAATATTTTAAATAATATTACTTCTCTGCCTGCTCAAGTAATTGACATGGTCGTACATCACCACGAACGCTACGACGGCAAAGGATACCCCGATGGCTTACAGGGGCGGGCCATTCCCTTAGGCTCACAAATTATCGCCATTGCGGACTCTTTCGATGCTATGATTACCGACAGGCCCTATCGTAAAGGGCTTAGTATAGAAGAAGCTTTAAGCAGGCTAGAACGAGGTAACGGTACTCAGTTTTCTCCCTACATGGTAGAAAAATTCTTACAAAATATAGAAAAGGTAGACGATCTCGACAGTTTACCCCACTATTTCGACTGCTAAGTCATACAGAAAACTTCTGCAAGGATAAATAACAAAGTATGGATAGCACCCCTGAAAACTTGGAGTTTTTTCTGCCTTTGCTGCCTGTACACGGCTTTGTCTGCCACCCGCAGCAAACGCTTACTTTTCATTTAAAAAACAAAAAATACTATCAAGAGCTGTTTAACTATGCCAAAGAAAACACAAATTCGCTGCTGGCTCTAGCTTATTTAACTAAACCACGTGCAAGAAAACCCAGCTTCCATCAGGTTATGAGCATCGTACATCTCGATGAAGCTTCTGCTTCGCCATATAAAAGTAAAAGCTCTTGGAAAATTCAAGTGACAGCTTTGTATACTGCTTCTTACAATCCCGATCGACTTAATACGGCTCTGCCCTTCTGGAGAGCTGGGCTAAAAGCTCTTCCTAATATTGAACACATGCCTAGTATTAATACTTCAAGGAATCTGCTACTCAATATTTGGATGTGTTGTCGGCGTCTAATTGCGGCTGCCGATGATACAATTTTTTCCGTTTTGCCTTCACGGGGCAACAAATATTTTAAAGGCTATAGCCAAGATTTACCACGATTCTTAACTTATCTTTACAATCATATGCCCCTGACATTTGAAGAGCGTCTCGATTATCTGCAAGTGCAAGATATAACTGCCAGAGCCGCCTTCTTACTTCTTAAAATGAACCAACTAAAGAAAGAAGGAGTACGCACAGTCATCGTTCCTATCGATTACACCAGACTGTGCCGTATAAACAGCGATGCCGTTGTCAGTTTACACTGCAACTGACAACGGCATCGATAAATACATCTTTTCTGCGGAATCCCTCCTCTTCCGTTTACTGATGGCGCAAAGTACCAGCTCCCTGCTCTTTAATCCAGGCCACTAAACGTTCCATACCCTCAGCACCTGAAACTTCAGGATCGTACTGCAAATCGCGACGAGCGTTAGCGATATTGAAGTAATGAGAAGTCGCCAACTGAGCAGCGGTGAAACGCGTCATTTTAGGTTCTTCTTTTTTGCGCAGCACCTTATAAACAAATTCTAGGGTTGCCCCTAAACCCCAAGTAAGGCCATAAGGAATGGAACGAGTAATGGGAGGAGCTCCAACTTTTTCTAAGAGCTCTTTAACCCAATCCCAGAGTACAACGGGCTGACCATCGCTTATAAAATAAGCCTTGCCGGCGCACTTATCTATATGTTCAAAGGCATCAATATGAGCTTGCGCAGCATTATCAACATAGGTTATATCAACTTTATTAGTTCCATCACCAACCTGAAACAGCTGACCGGCAAAAGCACGCTCCACTAAGCGAGGAACTAAATGAGGGTCACCAGGTCCATAAATTAAATGGGGACGCAAAGAAACTGTCTGCAGGCTTTGGCTGTTAGCCTGTAACACTTCTCTCTCAGCTTGAGCTTTAGTTTGAGCATAAGCACACTCAAACTGTTCCGGATAAGGAGTATCTTCCTGAATGTTCTCAATTTTAGCCTTAGGATGATAGATGACACTAGGCGTACTGGTATAAATAAATTTAGCCACACCCTGGCGTCTGCAGGCTTCAAGGAGTGAGCGCGTGCCATAAACATTTATGCGTTCGTACTCGGCATAATCGCCCCAAATACCGGCTTTAGAAGCAGTATGATAAACTGCTTCACATCCGGCAACGGCCTCTAAAGATGTCTCTGAAGAGACGATATCGCCACGCATAACTTCAGCACCGAGCGATTCGATCTCAGGGTAGGACCCTCTAGCTAAACTACGTACACTATCGCCTCGAGCGATAAGTCTCTTGACCAGCGCCTTGCCTAAGAATCCACCACCGCCTACGACTAATACTTTTGCCATATTCTTTCTCCGCTATTGAGCACTGCCAAGTTCTTCCGCAGCCCACTGAGCAAGTTCTTCACGATGGATCTTAACATTATGGCGCGGATCTACCGGGAAAGAATCGTAGAAAAGTACTTCTTGAATTTGACTATAAAGCTTGTCTTCATCGTAGCGAGCCAAAATTTGACGGGAGAGCAACTCTTTCTGCTTATCGTCTTCAGGGAAAGAACCGGGCTTAGGTTCTACAACCAAGACGGGAGTTTGTTTCCCTTGCTTGCCCACGCCCACTAAAGCACTGCGGAAAACTCGAGGATGATTATTCGCCATGCCTTCGACCATAACGGGGAAAAGCGTTCCCTTCTCAGTTTCCACACGATGAGCTTTGCGTCCACAGAACCACAAATTGTGATTACTGTCAAAATAGCCGGTGTCACCCATACGATGCCAGTTGCGTCCACGGCGGTCTTTCATTTTCGACACCGCATTAGCTTCATCTTCATGATAATACTCTTGAGTAACTACCGGACCATAAACAGCAATTTCGCCGACCTCACCGTCGGGCAATACTAAACTGTCATCGAATTCAGCAATGGGGTCATCAGTAATTTTAATAATTTTGACTTCCATGCCATTAATAGGTTTTCCAACACAAGTACCGGCACCGGAGATAGTTTTATCAGCAGCTTCTTCTAACAAACTACTGCCGGGAATAATTGCCACAGGCAGGCTCTCGGTAGCTCCATAAGGAGTATAAATTTCGGCTTCGTCGTTCATTATAGAGAACATGCCCTTTAAAAGCTCACTGGGGATGGGGGCACCGAAAGTAATGAGACGCTTCAGGGTATCGAGCTGAATGGATTCTTCATTGCAGTAATTGTACACTTTGCGCCAAATAGCAGGTGATCCCTGACAGGTAGTAACTCCGAACTCTTCCATAGTTTCTACCAAGAGAGCAGGATCGCAACTGGCTGGACAGCTGGGATCGAGACGCGGAATAACCGAAGTCATACCTAACGCTATATCGAAAAGAGCAAAAAGAGGATATCCGGGCATATCCAGCTCGCCGGGTTTAAAGTTGAAAAGATTTTTCAGATACTTGACCTGGTTTTGGAAAATAGAGTGCGTATAAATTACGCCTTTTGCCTTGCCAGTAGAACCGGAAGTAAAAAGAATCGCCGCAGTTTCGTTCTCTTCTACGGGAACCACTTTAAAAGCTTCAGTATATTTGGCTCCCTCCTTAGCCATATCAATACATCCGGGCATCCACTCTCCAGCGGTAAAGTTCAACTTTACACTCTTAAACGACTTACGAACAACCCAGCGCATGATATGAGCCCTGCGTATGCCTATAAAGATATCCGGCTGAACGTGTTCTATGCAGCGGAGCATATTCTTGGTACCCATGCCCGGATCGAGCATTACCGGCAGCACACCCATTTTAAAGAGAGCAAAAACCGCAGCAATGAGTTCTGGGCCACTCTTCAGGAAGACCAACGCCTTTTGTCCTTTAACGGCACCGGCGGCCTTCATGGCTTGAGCATAAGCGTCAACCGTTTTATTTAACTGCTTATAAGTCCAGGACTGATACTCTTTTTTCACAGGAAACCTGACGGCATCCTGATCGGGCCGTTCTTTGGCCATGTTAGGAAGGTGAATTGAAATATTGGCTGCAGCTGAAGCCTTATTACCTTCAGCTGATTGGCTGCGTGTTTTACTCATACAAAAATACCTGTCGCAAAAAATATATTAAAATCAGCGTGCCAGCAGATTTCTTAAATGTTCAAAAACTACCTCCGAAGCATCTTCCATTACATAGTGACCGGCATCATTAAGACGATGGAACTCAGCATCTGGATAAATAGTCTGCCACCGACGCAAAAAGTTATCATTGAACACACGATCCAAGCCGCCCCAAACAAAGGTTTTGGGAATAGAAGCCAGCTTAGGTAAGTTTAATTCTATTTCTTTCAAAGTCTGATAAGAAGGGTGTGACTGATCCATAGGAATGTCCTGCACAAAGCGCAGCACACCTATGCGGTTAGACCAAGAGTTGTAGGGAGCGATGTAACCGGAAGCAGTATAAGAACTTATAGGCCGCTTAGTACTAATTAATAAAGCTCCTATAACAAAAGCATTAAGACCGCGCACTAATAAACTACCCAATACAGGAACTCGGGCCAACTTTATGACGGACGGCATAAACGGAGAGCGGTAAGCTGCCGTATTCAAGAAAAGAATACGTTTCACTTTTTCCGGATGGCGAACGGCATACCCCAGTCCTATAGCCCCTCCCCAATCATGAACGACCATAGTAAAAGGTTCAAGATTGAGCTTATCCATGAGCAGTTCAAAGTTATCTATATGGGAACTTAAGCAATAATTATAATGTTGCGGCTTGTCGGAAAGGCCCATACCGATATGATCGGGTACTATTACACGGTGATGAGGCCTGAAAGCCTTGACTAATTCCCGGTAATAATACGACCAAGTCGGATTACCGTGCACGCAAACAATGGGTTCACGCTCCCGCCCCGGTTCAGCCTGGCACTCATCGATGAAATGCATGCGCAACCCGGTGTTGGGTACATACATGTAATTGGAAGCAAAAGGATATAAAGGCTTCCAAGCATCTGATCTTACTTTTTTCATCTTACCAAACAATCTCCATCATAGCACAGTTTAAGCCGCTGCCAATGCCCATAATACCTACATGATCGCCACTTTTGATTATTCCCCGCTCAGCAGCTATCGCCAAAGTAATGGGAGCTGCCGCCGGTCCTACGTTTCCCAAGAAGGGAAAAGTCTGGAAAGACTTAGCTAAATCGAGACCTAAAGCTTCAAACAGCAAGCGGTAGTGACGTGCTCCAACTTGATGACAAATATAATGTTTTAATTTGTCAGCGCTCCACCCTAAAGTTTGTTCAGCAACTTTCCAAGTTCGGCCGGCCAGTTCAATGCCAGCTTTCATTAAACTAGTCTGATCCGTAATAATATCCGAAAAAGTGCCTATACAGTGGCGGCAGTACCTGGTATCAGCTAGCTGAACATGTCCCAAAACTTTGCGTTCACAAGTAGCCAACTTTTCATTGCAAATAACAGCGGCTACAGCCCCGGATCCCAATGTCAAACCGGCAAAACGCTTAGAGAACGTAGTTAAATCGGTATCACTCTTGGCCAAATGCTCGATAGTATTCTCCATAACCAAGCGGGAGCTTTCCACATCGACAATTAAAGCGGCCTCGTAAATACCCTTGTCAATAAGCTGTCCCATATAAGATATGGCATTGATAAATGCTAAACACGCGTTGGAAATATCGTAACTTATAGTCTCAGGGGGACATCCTAACGCATTATGAACCATACAGGCCATTGAGGGCTCTATAAATTCTTTGGATACAGAGGTGCACACAATGCAGCCAATCTTTTCCAAAGGTATACCGGCCTGCTTAACCGCCTTACCAGCAACTCTGGCCGCTATATCCGGAAGTTTCTCTTCAGCTCTCCAAACCCGGCGCTCATTTACACCAGAAAGAGCACTAACCCAGCTGATAGGCAACCCTAAACGCTTGAAAGTTACATTAAGACGATCGTAAATATCTTCAGTGGTGACAACATTTGATGGCAGCTCATATTCTAGAGACTGCAAATAAACATTATTATGGAGCATTATTAACTCGTACTATCTTCAGGTAAAGCAAAAAAGAGGGGGGCCTGCCGTTTTACGCTATCAAGATAAAGCTTAATCGATTCAAATATTCTGCCTGATGAGTGCAGCTGTCTGGGCTAATTCCTCTTGAGAAACTTCCTGAGGACGTTTAAACAGATCGGCTTCGGTAATAATCGGAATCAAGTGAATATGGGTGTGAGGAACCTCTAATCCGGCAATCAATACCCCCACTTTAGTGGGATTAAAAGTTTTCATCAAAACTTTTCCCATCTTTTGAGCAACAGCAGTACAATGGTTCATGTCTTCGCTGCTAAGATCGATCCAATGATCAACTTCGCTGCGGGGCACGACCAAAAGGTGGCCGCGACCTATAGGAGCAATGGAGAGAAAGACGCCGCATTTTTCGTCTTCGTACACAAAATGACCGGGAAGTTCATGATTCAGTATCTTGGTGAATAAAGTTGACATAATATGCAAAGAACCTCTGACAGCTTAATCAGCCTGCGGCTAATAAACTTAGTATATACTCCTCAAATATGTTGATACCGTAAGCGAACTCAGGTTATCAGTTTGAAGACGGGATTTTTCAATTTAACGAGGAAAGACCCTGCGCAAAGTTCGCGCCACACAAAAAGTATCCTAGTATTTAAATGAGTTTGTCACTATAATAGATCGTACTTCTGGTACGTTTGCTCTCTATATGCCTAACTGTAGGCTACTTTTAAGAAAATGCTTGATCAACTCTTTCCCTGCAGGAGCATGTAGATAGGCTATGCTGACGACGACGAAGAAGAAGAAGAAATGACTTGTTTATTAAAAACTCGACGTGCTGCCGACTTTAAGTCTTCTGGAGAAGTGGTTATTTTTACTGACGGTTCTTGTTCAGGCAATCCTGGGCCGGGAGGATGGGCTGCCGTGCTAATTCATCCAAAATCGGGTACGGAGAAACATATATCAGGCGGCGACAAACACACTACTAACAATCGTATGGAAATTACTGCTGTACTTGAGGGATTGAAGGCCGTCAAACGGTCGGCAGTAATTACCGTTTTTGCAGATTCTCAATATGTACTAAAAGCTTTCAAAGACGGATGGCTGAAAAAATGGCAGTCATCCAATTGGCTTAATTCAAAGAAGAAACCGGTTGAGAATATCGATCTGTGGAAACAACTTCTGGAAGTGAGTCAACTCCATACAATCGACTGGCAATATGTACCTGGCCACAAAGATCATTATTACAATGAACTGTGCGATAAATTGGCCCGAGAACAAACAGAAATTTTTAAGAGATAATCTCTTGACAATCGTATTTTTTCTGTTAAAATTCTAAATGCTCGGGGCCGCTGCAGATGAGCAGAGGCTGAGGTTTCCGTGCGGAAGTGGCGGAATCGGTAGACGCGCAGGACTCAGGATTCTGTGGGGTAAAACCTGTAAGAGTTCGAATCTCTTCTTCCGCACCAATTATAGGTGATAGCTGTATGCTAGTCGTTTCAGACGGTGTGCGGCTATTTTTTTTGATCCCGCTTATAAAAAGATTTTACCCTCATACGTAGAAGTTCGATCGATATGTACCAAAAGACTAATGATGATAAAGCCAAAGCGGAGCGGAAAGACATTCCTGCAGTTGTATCTCGCAGCAAATTAGGCGGGGCCGTGCGCAATTTATTTTTTAAGAAAAGTGGCGACACAACCGTAGCTGAAAAGTTTTCAGACTTGGACTCTACCGAATCGTCAGCAGACTTAGGTACCAATGAGGTAAGAATGTGTGAGACCAAACTTAAACGGACCAACAAATTTATTGGCGCAGCTAAGAAGGCTATAGGCAAAACTATAGATGGCCTTGGTTTTTCCGTTGCATTCGGAGCCGCAGCTGTAGGTTCTGTCGTACTCTTCAGAATGCTGAATAAAACCAAAGTTTACGGATTGAAGAATATTCCCAAAGAACATGAGAATGTACTTTATTGTATCAATCATAACTCTTTGCTGGACAACTTTATTTTTGAAGCCGCCGCTTACGTACCCAAAATATTCTTCCAGCCCAAGTATCTGCCCATCAATTTAGCAGACCGTAAAAACTTTTTCGGCGACCCCTCTTCCAGGAAGTTGCGTGATAGAGTCATGCGCATTTTAGGACGTCATTTTTTTCGCCATCTCAAAGCGTATCCGGTAGATCGACGCACCGGTAATATGGAGCAGGTTGAGGAATGGCGCAAGCTCCTCAAAGATAATATAATGATCGTATATCCAGAGGGAACCCGCTCCCGCACCGGCAAAGTAGGCCACGGGAAGCCGGGCGTGGGTAAACTTATTCACGAGGCACGCCCTATAGTTATGCCTGTTTTTATGGCCGGAACGGCTCAAGTTTTGGGCGTAGGGATGAAATTTCCCACCGTTTTCAAAACAATGAAAGTCTACATAGGCAAGCCTATGGATTTGAGCCATCTCTTCCTGGATAAGTTGCCCGGAGATCGTCTTAACCAAATGCTTTATTACACAAAACTGTCCGAAGCTGTTATGGACGAGATCCGCAATCTTGACCCAGAATACCGGCCTTCCGAAGACGATCTTCCGGCGGTACACCAACAGGAAACTACATCTGGAACGGAGTCAAATACTTCTCCTTCCGCCTGATTATTAAATTTATTATGACAGCCACTGCATAGTCGGTGTTTATTCGGTGCTCTCGATCACAAATAATAAACAGAAAGAACATAGTGTATGTCAGAAAAGAATTGTCAGCTTACCCTGCCATTGGAGCCGGAGCTGAACTCCGGAGAAGCTGTTGATATCGTTAAAATCAGCCTTGAAGATTGCCAGCGAATGCAGGCTTTCTGTTTGCTCATTCTAACTTGTCTGACTTGTGCTGCTGCGGCTTACTGGCTAAAATCGGTTCTGCTGCCCTTCGCTTTTTCTGTCTTTTTGGCGCTCACTTTGCGCCCTATCGTCAGCTATCTTACCAATAAATTCCACTGTCCCAGAATTCTCTCTATTATTTTAACTCTTTTTATAGGCGCCTTTCTGCTCGTTAGCTTAACTGTAGTTGTATCGAACTCTGTAGTCGATTTAACTTCTAACCTAGATATTTATGAACAGCGCTTTGTAAACCTCATAGATAATTTATGCAGCAATCCCTGGATGCGCCGCCTGAACTTTAAAAGTGCAGATATACTTTCCACTATAGGTTCAGAAGCGGCCAACAGCATTGGCGATGCCCTAGCCGCCGTCTTCAATGCTCTTTTTTCTTTCGTCTCAAACATTGTGTTAGTGGGAATTTATCTCATTTTCCTTATGTTTGGTTCTTCGATAGGCAATGAAAAAAGCGAACAGACCACTCTTTTTCAAGATATTTGCAAGAGCATCGAGTATTACGTATTTGTCAAAGTAGTATTGTCGCTTACTGTAGGCGGTTTAACTTGGCTCATTCTTACCATTTTCGGCGTACCCATGGCCTATGTACTGGGCATTTTGGCCTTCGCCCTGAACTTTATTCCCAACGTAGGACCTATTATAGCGGTTATTCTGCCACTTCCTCTAGTGCTACTCGACCCCAATGTCAGTCTTTACTCTTTCAGTATGGTGGTTATTTTGCCTACTGTAGTTCATCTAATTTCCGGCCACTTAATCGAGCCCAGAGTTATCGGAGATTCTTTAGAGTTAGATCCGGTAGTTATTTTATTAACCTTGATGCTCGCCGGCGTACTTTGGGGTCCGGTAGGTATGCTTCTGGCTACACCAATAACTGTAGCCTGTAAAATGGTTATCGATCGTATAGACTGGGCGAAACCGTTAGCCAGTCTGCTCTCGGGGCGCAAAACGAATAAAAACTGCACTCAGGCAATAAGCCATACTGAAGGTGATCCGAAAAAAACGGCACAAAATTTGGCCGACTCGCAAGCTTCAGCAAACTGCGATTCCTCTTCGCCCCAATCCGATATATCTTAGCAGAGAGAATCAATTTCTTTTTGACTTCGACTTCAGAAAGGCGCGCTCTTCTTCCGTTAAGCACTTCGCTCCCTCGAGAGTTAATTTGTCCATGAGAGCGTTAAGTTTCAATTCATCAGGATTACTGGCAGCTTTGCTGCTTTCAGAATTATGGAAAGTTTGAGAGTTGGGCAACAATTTTAAAGAAATGCAGCGTTTGCTATCCTGATTATCTTTATTAAGGATTGTACTACCGGAAGAGCGCATAGCCTTCAATCTGCTGAACTTTATTCGTCTCCAAGCTTTCCAGCGGCTATATCGCGCTTTTAAGCTCCGTCCTACATCCGTTTGCGACAGCCAGATACAAGTTCCGAAAACGAAACCTCCTAAATCATTGGCTGGCCACCAGCCCATTCCCGGGCCGTCCAACATGCATATGACAAGAAAGGACGCCGTAATACACCACACATAAATAGCCTTAATAGGAATGATCAACAGCAGCCAAACATTAAAGCACGCTTCCGGATTCAAGATGGCAAAACAAGCTAAAATTCCAAAAATTCCGGCACT
The DNA here is from genome assembly GCA_051874695.1 of Candidatus Bruticola sp. Taxonomy (GTDB): domain Bacteria; phylum Vulcanimicrobiota; class Xenobia; order Xenobiales; family Xenobiaceae; genus Bruticola. The sequence goes on along the minus strand of JBJEGC010000022.1, from coordinate 60,486 downwards.
ACCGCCCACGACAACTACAGGCTCAGGTACAAACTGCGCCACTACATAAGATGCCAAGCCTCCACAGATAACGCTCCCGAAATAGACATGCAAAAACTTAAGCTTTCCCAAATATCCTTCCAGAGCAGGGCCGATAAGCAGCAAAGCCAATATGGACAGCAACAAAGACCAAACAGAAGTATGCAAAAAAGCATAAGAAACAAAACGCCAAAGCTGCCAGATATAACTTAGCTTACAGACTAAGGCCAGCCAGCTCTCTATGAGCGTACTCCCCAACAGTTTCTGAAACACCAACTGGCCCACATACACAAGGCAGTTCAGTATCAGTATAAACTTTACCGCTGGAGTCACTCTAATGATTGCCGGATGCATAGGCTGAGACACCTCCCTGCTTTAACAAAAAACTCGGCTATATTGTTTACAAGCAAACGGAGCCGTCTCAGCAGCCGTTCATAAGGTTATTTTGCCCCGGTCATAACTATATCTATAACTTCATCGGCATGTTTAACAAAATGGAAAGTGATTTGACTGCGAATCTCGTCAGGTATTTCCTGAAGATGGCGTCTGTTTTCTTCAGGCAAAATAACCTCACGTATAGACGAATTAAAAGCAGCTAAAACCTTTTCCTTAACTCCTCCTATGGCCATAACACGTCCAGTCAAAGTAATTTCACCAGTCATGGCAATATCTTGGCGAGCAGGCTTGCCTAAAGCAGCCGAAATAAAAGAACTAGCTAAAGTTATACCTGCTGAAGGACCATCTTTAGGAATAGCCCCTTCCGGCACATGAATGTGGATATCGTGTTTGTAATAATCAAAATCGATACCACGGCTATTCAAGAAACTGCGCCCCCAAGTAACGGCAGCCTTGGCCGATTCTTTCATAACTTGACCCAAATTTCCAGTCAAAGTCATGCGTCCTTTACCGGGAATAATATTAGTTTCAATAGTCAGCATTTCTCCGCCAACTTGAGTCCATGACAATCCCTGTACACATCCGGGTATAGGATCTATATCCAGCTTGTCAGAATCTGTATAAGGTGCGGTTCCCAACAGTTCACGGACGTCTGCAATTGTCAGGGTTTTTAATTTGCGACGCGGACGGCGTGATTCTGTAATTTTGCGAGCAACCTTACGACACAACCCAGCTATTTCTCTTTCCAAACTGCGCACGCCGGCTTCCCGAGTATACTCTTTAATCACACAGCGCAATGCTTCATCGGTAAGACTAAACAGCTGACCAGTTAAACCGTTTTCTTCTATCTGACGGGGAATAAGGAAGCCTTTGGCTATTTCCATCTTTTCTTCTAAAGTATAGCCGGACAGACGGATGACCTCCATGCGATCACGCAAAGCCGGAGGAATAGTATCGAGCACATTGGCAGTCATGATAAACATTACTGCCGAAAGATCGACAGGTATGCCGTAATAATTATCTTTAAATTCTTTGTTTTGCTCCGGATCCAATGCCTCTAATAGAGCTGCCGAGGGATCGCCTCGATAATCGTTACCTAACTTATCGATTTCATCGAGCATAATTACCGGATTGCGCGCCCCGGCACTGCACATAGCCTGAATAATTCTACCAGGCATAGAACCGATGTAAGTACTGCGGTGTCCTCTGATTTCAGCTTCATCGCGCACACCTCCTAAGGAAGTGCGATTGAACTTGCGTCCCATAGTGCGGGCAATTGACCGACCTAAAGAAGTTTTACCAACTCCAGGCGGTCCTACAAAGCAAATAATAGAACCTCGATGATTTTCTTTAAGCTTACGCACGGACAAGAACTCTAAAATTCGCTCTTTGACCTCTTTTAACCCATAATGCTCTTCATTGAGTATAGCTTCCGCTTTTTTTAAATCGAGAATGTCTTGGGTAGTCTTATTCCAAGGGAACTGCAGTAAGCGCTCTACGTAGGTGTAGATCATGTTGTAATCGGGAGAGGCTGCTGACATGCGGCTCAACCGTTTTACCTCTTTTGAAGCATGCTCAGCAGCTTCTGGTGGCATACCGCTCTCCGCGATTCCCTCTTTCAATCTTTGCACATCAGCGCCTTCGTCGACGCTATCACCCAGTTCTTCCTGAATAGCTTTAATCTGTTGACGAAGGAAATACTCTTTATGCCCCTTCATCATTTCCATTTCAGCTTTGTTCTGAATTTTATTTTCTATCTTGAGTACTTCAATTTCTTTAGAAAGTAGTACAGAAACTTTGTGCAAACGGGCGCAGACATCTAACGTATCGAGAACTGACTGTTTTTCTTTGGTTGTTACTCCCAAATTGACAGCCACTAAATCGGCTATCTGTCCAGGGTTGCGCACGCTAGACATAGCCATAGCTAATTCAGGAGATATATTGGAGCTCAAAGAGGCCACTTGGCGGAACTGATGGGCCACCACCTGCATAGCCGCTTCAATTTCCGACTTATCGCTAATAATGTCATGAACTACTTCCAGTCTTACTTTAGCGAAGGGCTTGCGCGAAGTAATTTTCTTGACTTTAGCTCTAAGAATACCATGAAGCACCAAACGAAAACTGCCATTATGCAAGCGGGCAGCCTGAACTGAAGCACAAATACAGCCGGTCTTATATAAAGTGGTTTTAGCTATGTTAGAGCTGTCACTCTGCCTCTTGGTAATTAAGAATAAAGGCGTGTCATTTTCCAGAGCATACTCTACTGCCTTTATAGAACTTTCCGTCTCGATGGAAACGGGTAGAATCAAACCGGGAAAAACTACAATATCAGGAACAGGCAGCATAACCAACTCTTGTTCCTCAAAGAAAGCACTGCGGCGCCGCTGATGTTCAACCTCACGGTCCATTTCTTCTTCGACCTCAGTTTTAGGCACAACGCCTCCGTCAGCTCCTATAATGTCAAATTCCGTATCCGAGAGCTGAAAGATTTCAGACTGCTTATCGGCACCGGAAGCTTGATCTGGTTCCTTATTATTCTCCACAGCAGAAGAATCCACAACCGGAGGCTCCGATTCAGCTCTATGCTTTTCCTGACGCTGCTGCCAGCGGCTGATCAGAGCATCAGTTAAGCGCTCCATAGAGCTCGGACCTTCAGGAGCGTCACTGTCAACAAAAACAAATGCATCGCCAGGATCTTCTGCAATATCGGAACTAATCTGCTGTTTAGACGATTGCACAGCACTCTCTGATGTCTCTTGGCTATCTTCTACACTTTTATCTATAGTTTCAACATGTTCTTCGACAGATTTTTCTGTCTGAGATGAAGATGAAAAAGAGTCACTACTGTCGGACTCTTCACTTAATTCGGTGAATTTTTGATGATTATCAGTCATAGCCCGCTCAGCTTCTATACCTGCAAATAGGCTTCCTTTTAGCTGTGCTGCTTATTAGAAGGAAGGTCAGCAACTCTGCGCAGGATTTGCAGAGACTGGCGAGTCAACCAAGAGCAAGGTAAAGACGGGTGGCCAAAACTTGAAGCGCAAAAATGCCAATTTGGGCAACGGCGACACTTATTTTTAAACCATGGCTCCGCTTTTTTCCTATTTAAAACTGTTTCCAAACTTTCACAACGATCGACATAACCTAAAATATCTTTAAGCCAACGAGTTAAAGGAAATATTTCTGTATTCTGTGATAGGCCGTTGCTGTTAAAGCACAATAGCAAAAGCTCATCGAGCTCTTTTTCCAACCAAGCCGGACTTGCTGACAACAAAGAATCATTTAGCGAAAATCCCCAAGTGCAACAACTAACTTCAGCTAAGTTCTCAGCAATTTCTTTCAGCTCTCCCTCGTGAGAGCAGCACACTACAGGCATTACAGAAATACCAGCTATGGGAAAACTGCCGCAATATCCGGAGGGTAAAGCAAAATGCTTTATAGCTGTATCTAATAACATTGAAGATATTTCTGCTGCAGCAGCAAGACCGGGAAGTTTCACCGGCTCGAACTTAAAACATTTTGCAAAAGCCGAGGTATTGCCTTGCTTTATATCTGCCGGACTGACGCTCCACAATATATGTGCACTGAGCAGATGTAAACGACACCACAGAAGCCCTAAATCGGTTAGCCGCTCCCAATTGCACAGCAGCTCTTCAGAGGCACAGCCACGACATATATCTACAAACTGAGAAGCTTTGGGCAATACTGCACTTTCAATAACAACCTTGAAGGGAGCAACAACCTTATTCATACTAGGCAGTGCCTCATCGCTCAAGCCGACTATTTCCATCCAAACAGACAACAAATTACTTAATATTTGACTGTGTTTATACCAATCCCAATTTCTAAAATAAAAAATCGGCCTTCTGCTTTCGGTCGGCACATGAGCCGTATTGCCCAAGTGCTTCAGAAACGCATATCCTCTGTCACGCCATTTTTGTTCGATTTCATTAAGTGGCCTGACATTTTCTTCCAATTCTCGGGCATCAAAAACGCATGTGTCAGTCCCAAAACTACAATTCACACCAGTACCGGCTGCACTCTCCTTAACTGACACCACATTACCTGCAATTTTAATGAAACCGGCCCGCATCATTTCCAGAAATAAACAGCGGGCATTTTCTGTGGATATCCCCAAACAGCGTCCAATTTCCTGAACGTTGTCTAAACCGTTGCAGGCCATATACAGAGATTTACCCAAATCGGTAAAGTTCATAACAGAACCACTCTCCAGATCTATTGCCCAAACAGAATTTTCCTTAAAAACTCTCACATGATCGGCTTTAACAAATACTGCTCTATCTAACTCTTCATCTACTATTTTTTCACTACTATGCTTCATGGCTCTATCCAAATGATTTAGGCTATTCAAAACCGTTTTGGCGCGCTTTCGCCGCTTGTAGTCAGATCCCCATTTTTATAGCCAAAAATAAATCGGCTTAACCTGAAATCGAGAGAGACAAGTAACGGCAAAACAGCTACCGATTCTCGATAAGGTTGAAAAAGTTGAATGTTCCATGGGAAGGAAGGCGCACAGAACTTAAAAATAGGCTATCTTATGACTGTAATAGATTTAAAAGTCGGCTATTCATGCAATGATGCCTGCATACACTGTGTAGTTGATGATTTTCGCGATGCTCTCAAAAATAAGCATATGAAGCAAGATAAAACTTTTGCTGAAATAGCTCAGGAAATGCGTTCGGCCAGAGAACGCGGAGACACACTGGTAATTACCGGCGGAGAACCGACTATAAGATCCGATTTTTGGGATATTGTCCAGTTGGCTAAGGAACTTGACTACAATATCATGCTGCAAAGCAACGGCAGAGCTTTTTCCGATTGGGCATTTGCTCAAAATCTGAACAACTATCGCGGTATTTTCAATTTTTGTATCGCCTTGCACGGACCTACAGCAACTGTTCACGATAAAATAACTCAAAGAAACGGTTCCTTTGCAGAAACTGTTCAGGGGCTGCGCAACATTCACAAATTAGGTTTTTCCTTTAGCGGAAAAATTGTCATTTCGTTGCAAAATTTTCGCTTGCTGCCGGAAATTGCCGATAAATTTGCCGAGTTACAGGCAGAATCCATCGATATAGCCTTTCCACACGCTCAGGGGCGTGCCTCAAAAATGTGGGAATTAGTAGTTCCCCGCTACAAAGACGTATCTCCCTTTGTAAAAGAAGCAGCCCGGCGTTTGCAGCAAAAACATGTAAATGTACGGCTGGAAACTTTCCCTTACTGTACAGTAAGCGGATACGAACACTTAGTCGGTGAAATATTCCAACAGACGCAAGCTTACTCGGAAATCAACCAATACGGCTCAAACTTCGGCGCCTCGAACTGGTCAGAACTCCGACCTACTATAAAAGAAAAATTTCCTCCATGTTTATCCTGCCGATTTAGGTTGGTATGCGAAGGTCCTTGGAATGAATATGCCTATCGCTACGGAGGAGAAGAATTTAAGCCTGTTTACGGAGAGAGAGTCAGCGATGTGCGCTCTATAGGCTCACAAAATTTCCGCCATCAGTTCAACGATATCAGCTCCCTTATTTAAATCGGCTGAAATTTGACTATCGTAACTGTTCGGCCCTTAATGTTCATTGAAATTTAATATATAAATATGATAATACTTGACAAAATAAGGTAAAATATTCGCATACAATGGCAGATTTTTATCAAAGTTGGCTATCTTTTATCAGGAGGGTTGTTTATGCTCAATAACATCCAGCAAGCGATGAATCGTATAGAGCAAATCGAAAAGCGTCTGAACAAAGAACCTGAAGTGAATTCACTCGCTTTCTCCCAGATGTTTGAAAAGGTGAATAAGGCTCCTGTGCCTCAAGCCCTTGCTCAGCCTCAAGCTCCCATCAATTTGAATGATATTCAAGGTGTAAATCCCCAATTGTGGAGCCTAATGAATAGCCAGAATGTTGGCGTAGTCGATCCTTCTAACTTCGGCAGTGCCAGATTAGGCGAAATGGGAGTAAAACCGTTGGCTCAGAATACCCCAGTTTCCTGCGGTCAAACTAGCGTAGCCATGGCTGTCAACGCTTTAACTGGACAGAACTTAACCGATTACGATATTAACGACAAGTACGGTTTTGAACTGCTCAACGCTCTCAATGCAGAATGCGGTAAGGCAGGTTATAACTGGAAAGACGGCGGCGATCTCAACGCCGGTTCTTGGGAACTGATCGATCACAAGGTTAACAACGAAAAAACTCCTGTTATTGTAGCTTTGAACGGCCCTGAGTTCTCCCCTTCAGGACGCGGTCACATCGTAACCATCGTCAAAACAGAGGGTGATACCGTCACCATCGCCGATCCTGCTACCGGAGAGTTGCGCACAACCACCAAGCAAGCTATGAATACTGCTCCTCAGCACCCTGACGGCAACTTCGTATTTTATGCCAATAGGGTTGAGGCTCCTCAAAGCGATATATATATGGCATCTGCCCAATAGTGTGCTGTCGGCCTTGTCCCTACTAAAGGGGCTAGGCCAATATAGTACTTCTTCTGATATAAAAACTCCCCGCCGTCAGATAAGCCATCCGTCGGCGGGGAGTTTTATTTAATGCAAAAATAAAAACAGTAACGATTACCTTTCCGTTAGCCGGAGCAAACCTTTTATATTGTCGTCCTGCGGCATAGCAGAAGCAGCCACCTTTAGGAAGCATACAGCTTTGGCTTTCTCCTTTTCTGCCTTGCTAATTTGTCCCGCTGCAGCAGAAATCTTGCTCTGCTCTAGAAAATAGACAGCTGCATCTTTCAAACTATTCTTAAGAGAGCTATCAAACCTGCACGCCCTGGACAAGCTGAGTTCTGCTTCTGCCATGTTGCCTTCAGTTGCAGCAATTTCAAAACGCATTAAACAACAAGAAGCCATTTCATTATTTATCAGCTTGTAACGAAAGTCAAAGAAATAATTCTGATGCAGCAACTCTTCCGGAAAAGCCGACCAAGCCCGATCGAGTACAGACTTAGCCTCTTTAAGGCGTCCTTGCTTCGAATATACTCTAGCCAAATTGCTATAAATATCAGGAGAATTTTTACTATCCAATTCTAAAGCGCGCTTATAACATTGTTCGGCTCCCTGCAAATCGTCAGACAGCTCCAATCCCTGTCCCAGTATACTCTGTACAGAAGCTCTATGGGGATCGAGACGCGCAGCCTGCATAGCACAAAAACGTATGCTAACGGCTACCGACTTAGCTTTATCTTCGCTCTTACACTGGTTTAAGGCCAGAGCGGCCATTTGACGCCAGTACTCACCGATATTGGGATCGTATTCAGAAGCCCAGTTATAACACTGCCTGGCCTTCTCCGGTTCATCCATATCAAGATAAATTTTACCTATAGTACTGTAATATTGCCCTCCCCAGGCCTGTCCTGAAAAGCAAAAAACCAAGATAACTGCCGCGGCGGGAATGCAGTTATAACTAATAAAGTAACGTTTGCCACTGCTCCACAAACCACACTCATCCAGAGTATTAGATAAACACTCATCCCGGCTGGGAATTCCCCAAGCCAAACCAAGCAAAGCAGCTCCCCAAAGAGGCAGTACCATAACATGGCTGTCTATATCTAACTGGGCATGAATAAGTAGAAGGGCAGCTCCTAAAGCACAGGCCAAACGAAGCTGAGCCACAAGCGGCGCATCAGATCTGACCTTTTTGACGGTCTGCACATAAACAAAAGCAAGCAGTCCATAAAAAAGTACAAACGAGAGCACCCCTCCTTCAGCCAACAAATCGCAGCTCAAAGAATGAGAACGCTTAGAAAACCAGCGAAAATCAGTTTGAAACAGAGGATAATAGCGCTCAAAATTACCGGCCCCTACTCCCAGCAGAGGATGTTCCCCAGTAATTTTTAGAGAAGCTTCATAGAATTGACATCTGGATGTTAAAGAGGTATCGCCTTTGGCCCCCAAATCTTGTAAATGGCGACTTCCTTTAGCGGCCATCGAATCGCTCTGCACAAAAAGGACAACCAACGAAAATAAAACAGCCGAAGCACATAAAAGAGCCGCCATCAACTTACCGCCCTTGACACCACTCAAGAAAAACCTGTAAACAACCACTGCTGATGCGGCCAGGCAAACTAAAGCGACATAAAACGAGCGTGAAAAGAGAAAAACTGAAAAGATCAACAGCAGACAACTTAAGGCGGCCCAAGCTGCCCCACGCCAAGCTTCACGACTATTTTTAGAAAGATAAACAATTAGCCAAAAAGAAGCAGACAGAGCAAAACAAGCTAATATTAAGCAAGAACGGCTGTAAGTTAAAAACAGACTACTTATATTTGCAGTGATAAAAGAAATCTGACAAAAAATTGACGCAACTAAAGAGGCACTAAGACCACTTATATAATGGATTTCTGCCTCCCGGCAGTGCTCAAATAGACGAACTATTCCTACAGGAAGAGTTAAAAGCAGAAATACGGCGAGTAAATTCTTATTGTAAAAGCTGCCGGACAAGCCATCGCCCACAGGATTGCATAAAAAAAGCAGCCATGCCCCTGCTATTGCAGCAAAAGTCATCAGCTGCAAATACGAAACAGCCGCTTTGGCAGTGCGCTCTGCAGACTGCTGAACCTCACCGCCACTTTTTCCCCCAAGGCATCTCCTTAGAGAGAACTCTCTGCTAAGGGCAGCTATCAACAAAAAGAAACTGACGGAAGAAGCGTAGGAACATAAATCGAGCATGCTCTCATAAGCGCAGACGCTGAAGTAAGCAGAAAGGGCCCCCCACAAAAGCAGTAGACTTAAACCAATGCCAACAAAAACACCCTTTTCAGTGCGCAGGCGAGGTACAGACAACCAAAGCAGAGAGGCCACTCCAATGAGCATAACCAGAGCCCCTCTGCCCATTCCCATCATGGCCCCTGAATCGGAATCTAGGACAACATGTCTCAAAAAGTCGAACAGACTGAGAGAAGAAACGGGGGCAGAGCTGAGCGCGCCGTTACTGTAGGCCTGTGACACCGCTGTAACGGCAGGAAAGGCCAAAATACCACCAACAACAGCCAAAGCACCGTAAGTGCTTATGTTAAAAATAACGCGCTCTGCTTTCAAATCAACACAAACCAGCCAATTCAGTTTTGCATCGCTCAGCACGTTGGCGCAAAACGCCCAAGGTGACTGACCGTCCGTCTACCAACATATAATAAGTGTCATTAATCTGCTGCAGAATGACTGAACTGTTCTTGCTCTCACTGACAAAAGTAATTAGACGCATCTTGCCGTCACTGCAGACACCTTTCAGGAAACCAGCGACTCTGGCAGCAGTCTCTTCAGGCTGTTCAAACTCTCCCTCTATAGCAGCCAAACGTCCGCGAGCGGTCAAAACCATAGCTCTCACACTGCCTTTAATTTTGCACATGGAAGCCAAAAATTCATTAAAGGACGCCTCTTTGGCCAACTCCTCTTCAGAAGGCAGTTCAGGAACTTCCTCCACCGCTGCAGGCTCTTCGGCGACAGCGACTTCAGATTCAGAAACTTCTATTACCTCTGTTGTACTATCATCGGATACAGACTCAGGCTCAGTTGCAGTCGCCTTATCCTCAGTTTGTTCGTCTTTTACAACGGACAGATCAGCAGCGGGCACCTCAATCTCGGATGAAACAACTTCTGCCACTTCATTCTTGGGAGACTCACTATCGAGAGTAACTGCAACAGCAGGAACCTCCTCGACAATATCGGCAACTTCGGAAACGGTGCTCTCATCTTCAGCAACAGGTTGTTCAATCTTGACTGCAACAGGCTGCTCTGCTTCAATACTAGTGGTATCAAGAGTTTCTGCAGTTTTAGAAATTTCCGCTTCAGTTGTCTCCTCAGCTACAGCAGCCTCAGTTTCCACCTCAGCCGCAGGCTCTGTGGTTTCCACAGCAGCAACTTGCTCAGTCTCAGCAACGGCTGAAGTATGGCGTTCCTTGGCGCGACGGCGCTTAGACTTCTTAGTTTTCTTAGTGTGGCTTTCTTCAGCTTCAGCATCAATTTCAGCCTCAGTTTCCACAGCCGCAACAGCCTCTATTTCAACAGAGGATTCTTGAGGTTGGACGGACTCCACCTCCTCAGACTCAGCAGAGGAAGCAGCCTCAGATTTATCAACTAAGTCGCTCTTCTCTTCAGGCAGGAAGCCTGGCATATCAATAGCCAAAAGCTCCCAGCGGCTCATTATTTTCAAGTTGACATTTATGCGCTCAACGCGCTTTTTAGCTTCCCCCAAACAATAAAGAACAATAGGCTCGGGATCGTTGACACCGCTAGCCGCAATAGCCTCATATTCCTGAACTTCACGACGATATAGATCGCGCTCATTGCTCGCGTTGATCATTTCATCTCCCAAAGCAGAACGGGATGGCACAAAAGCTAAACGAGGCACTAAGTCGTCGGGAATGCTCTCTTTATCCTTCAACAGATGGAGTAAAACATGAGCGCCTATATTTATGGAATCGAGTTTAAAAACACGGCGCAGCTCTTCATAAGATTCGCGATAAAGAGACTGCAAATAGAAAATTTGCGCCAAAGCCAGATGAGCATCAGCCGTATCTTTCAGTTGAATTGCCTTCTGGAAAGTAACTAAAGCCTCAAAACGCAAATCGCGACGCAGGCAATCCAGCGCGTAAGTAAGCATCAAATCGACATTATTAGGATCACTTTCCAGTAAACGGCGATTTCTCTGAATTTGCCTTTCCAGAGTAGTCATTACTTCCATTTTAGTATCCGGCCTCACTATTCCTCATTTAATTATCACAGACAAAATTCAATCTGCAGCTTATAAACCGAATTTCGACCCCAAAAACCAGCTAAGCCAAAGCTGCTTCTATATTCTTTTTGCTCTTGCGAATCTCTAAGCGCACGCGCCCTTGATTGCTGTTGTCGCTGCTGGTAAAAACAACCAGCATAGCCCCGCCGACTAAAACTTCTATCATAAGCTGTTTATCATCGAGAATCAGATGATGCCTGTCAACCCCGGCAACGCCCAATCCGGACACGAGAGCTTCTACTTTAGGCAAGAACTCCTTAAAAGAAACGGCTGCGACATCATTTTTGACCGAATCGTTTAAATTTTCCGCCAATATTTCACAATCTTTGCTCAGAATACAAGCGCCCAGAACCCCATCTAAACGCTGAAAACTTTGCAGCAGAGATGTCAGTTGAGACATGCTCTCTCTCCTTCCAAACACCTATTATTTCATGGAGCCAGAAGCCGGGGGCCTCCCTAATCAGAAAAAATTTCATAGAGAGAGGCACCGGCATCATTAAGTTTACAGAGGACGAATAGAGATATTATCTCCTTCAGCTAATCCCATCTTCTTCATCATGGCAGGCGTTAAACCGGCACGATCGCCGAACTTAGAACCGGCCTGACATCTGTATTCATAGAGAGAGCCGTCCGGAGTTTCAATCTCGACAGAGAAAGTAGACTTAATATCGGCGATATTCCACTCGCGCACAATATAGTTATCAACTTTGACAACATCGTTAGCCCGCAGGAAACCGCCATCAGATTTGACAATCAGAGTCTTGATCTTCTCAAGTTCCTCTTCTTTAGCACTGCGCTTAATGTCGATCTCTTCAACGCGCTCAGCAAAGATGCTCATAGTGGCTCCTTCGCTATCGAACTCAAAATTGAGTATGCGATCGATAGCCTCGGTACCACTGAGAACTTCCCCATAGTTGTAGCAAAAACGATCGCGCACAATATCGCCATTATCGATTGCCAAATAATAGGTACCCTCACGAGTAGACAGCTTCATTAGACCACTGTAACCTCCATCTTGGAGTTTTTCCAAAATGCGAGGCATATCACGCTTTTTGGCTTCATAATCAAGATAAAGAGGTTGGAAGGCAAAAATACCTGTCAGTACGTTGACAATACGCTTAGAAGTCACGTAGCTAGAGCATTTTATGTTGTCGAGCTTAATACGATTAAGAAGGCGCTGTTCCAATTGCAAACTAACCAGACTAGTTGCGTTATCAACCTCTAAAACCTGGACCACAGTGCCATTATCATAAAAAACATAAGCAGAAGAATTTTCTAAGTCTAACTTGACATAGCCGGTGAAGCCGTCATTGGATAAGTTAGCCTGCATTTCGCGCATATTGTCATACGACAACTCTACGTCTTCGATTAATATGTTGCCTTTAGGGATATACAACTGGACATCCTCCGTCGAACTTCACACTGTTAAGGGTTAGCAGGGGGGAAACCACTGCGCTTAATATCTAAAGATTGGCTTCGGGGCGCTCCGTGAGCCATACCTTTATTCTCCATACCGCTGGCTAAAGCTTTCCAAGAATCTCCTGTTTTAGCGGCGTCAGCAGAACCGGCAGCGCTCCTGGCTGCCCCCAAAGGAACTGTCGGACGAGCCGCTCCCACATTGGTAGGAACCGCAGCAGAACGACTTGAGGATGCTCCCGGACCAACGCCTAAACCTCCGTGTTTAGGCGGAGCAAAACCGGCTGGGCCAGAAACAGGAGACTTCGGCGGAGCAAAACCGGCTGGGCCAGAAACAGGAGACTTCGGCGGAGCAAAACCGGCTGGGCCGGAAACAGGAGACTTCGGCGGAGCAAAACCGGCCGGGCCGGAAACGGGAGGCTTCGGCGGAGCAAAACCGGCCGGGCCGGAAACGGGAGGCTTCGGCGGAGCAAAGCCTACAGGGCCGGAAACAGGAGACTTCGGCGGAGCAAAACCTACCGGACCAGAAACGGGAGACTTCGGCGGAGCAAAACCGGCCGGACCGGAAACGGGAGACTTCGGCGGAGCAAAGCCTACCGGACCAGAAACGGGAGACTTCGGCGGAGCAAAACCGGCCTGACCAGAAACGGGAGGCTTCGGCGGAGCAAAGCCAGTCGAACCGGAGGCGGGAGACTTCGGCGGAGCAAAACCTATACTATGTTGCTTGGAAGGAGCTCCAAATCCGACAGCAGCAGGCTGTGCGGGTGGTTTAGGAGGAGTGCCAAATCCAACAGCTCCGCCAGTACCTACGCCAAAACCACCGACCTTAGGAGGAACTAACCCCGCTCCAACAGCGATAGTCGCATCGCCATCAAAAGACGGATTATCCTGCTCACGGCGAGTTATACGATCGCCACTCTTAATAGGTTCGACATTTTTGTAAGGTTCAAATTTCTTACTGCCGGAGAAACCGCTCCCCGATTCAGCAGAATCGGAAGACGAAGGTGCAGAAGCAGAGGAAGACCCAGAACTCTTCTTACTTCCTCCCTCATTTTTATTAGCATCCTCAGACGAGCTGGCCTTATTTAACAGCGCCTTAAACGGATCTTCTGTTTCGTCCAGCACAGGAGCCTCAAAGCGGGAAGGCTTTTCAGGTTCAGGCTCTTCTTCCTGCGGCTCAGGTTCAGGAAGCACACCTCCATTCTGATGCAGCTGAATGGAGACCCAAACTTCCCAGCACAGACAGACTACAAAAATGGCTGCAGACACTCCGCAGACTATCTGTAGCACCTGCATATGAGAAGCTAAAGTTTGCACGAGCCCGCCCTCACCAGCAGCAGCTTCGCCGCCGACTTCCTGGGCCCATGCTCTGCAGGAAAGGCAGAAGAGAGCCATCGCTGCACCGGCAGCAATTACGCTTCTGCGCAAAACCTTCCGATATGGAGTAACAGAGCAATTCATGTAAAACTCAGCCCTACTCCTCTCCTTCGAAATAGTAGTAATCATCGTAACCACTGCCCTCACCTGGCACTCCGTCTCCAACCTTTTCAAAGAGTTCACTCAAGCGCTCAGATACATCACGGTACTTAATATCTACGGCGTAGCACTCTTGGAAAGCCTGAATGGCGTCATCGTAGCGGCCTTCAGCCTGGAGAATAATAGCTAAATTATAGCGCAGATCGAGGAGTTCTTCATCGCTGAAACCAGGCTGTTCCATGGTTTTCTGCAGCTGTTTAATAGCTAAGTCACGGTAGCCCTTTTCTTGGAAGGCCATAGCTAAACCATTAACTGCGACCAAAACCTTAGCCGGATCGGTAATAGCTTTATGGAACTCATCGATAGCTTCTTCCAAGAAACCAAGCTGCCTAAAGAATTCGCCCATTTTAATGTGGTAAACGGCATCGTTTGGCTTGCAGCAAAGAGCTTTGCCGTATTCCTCAGTGATTTTGCCAACGAGTCCCTTCGCGAATATCTGACGAGCCAAGCCGGCCGCTTCTTCCAGTTTACCTTCTAAGGCGTAAATAATAGACACGCGGGAAAGAGACTGAGCGCGTCCAGGTTCTAACTCCAAAACTTCCTTGTAGATAGGGCAAGCTTCACCGCGGTAACCACGCTCAAACATAATATCGGCAATGCGCTCAATGGTTTCCGGAGACTGGTTATCGTAAACCCTGACCTCATCGAAAATCGGACGAGCTGCCTCAATGCCCCGATAGTTAATGAGTAAGTCGGCCATTTTGAAAGCCAGCTCAACGCCGCGCTCGGTCATATCATGATTGACAGCCAAATCGACGCCGCGACGATAGTAAGCAATACCCTGCTCGACATCCCCCAGCTCCAAGTTGGTATCAGCAATCAGAATGACCACATCGAGAGCTTCGCTCCATTCTTCAAGCCGCTCCATGATAGAAGCCAGGCGATCTTTTACGATCAGAGCTAAATCGGTTCGACCCGCCCTAACGAAACGCTCCTCAACTTCCTTCAGCAGCTCTACACCCTCATTGACGTTCTTATGACGGAAGAAACCGTCAATCAACTTAACAAAGAGAGTATCCGTGTACTCTCGACGTCCACGGCGCAAGTACTCTTCCAAGGCCTTCAAATAGTTGGATTGAGCTTCCCTCCACTCATCAGCCTCAACCTGTTCGTCACCAACACGCTCCAAATACTCCAAAGCAGCTTCCCATTGCTGATTAGCATCGAAGGCTTCAGAAAGGGTTCGGAACACTTTAACCACGTTTTCATGATCGGAGCGCCCTTTGTAAGCAGGAATGAGCTCTTCCAGCAGTTGCTGTCCTTCTTCTAAGTAACCGGCCTTCAGGAACATAGCGCCCAAACACTGGCTGAGCTCCAAATTCAAAGGCTGCAGCAGCTTGACTTCACGCACGCAAGTCAAAGCTTCTTCGAGCTCTCCCCTGTCCAGATGTATGCCCAAAAGAACCCGATAATTTTCTATGGCTTCTTCCAGACGCATGTTTCTGGCCAACAAAGTGATAAGCTGACGGCGGTGAACAATGTCCTTACTGTCCAAATCGAGAATGCGATGCAAAACTTTTTGAGCGACCTCATTCAAGTTCTGCCGCAAATACTCACTAGCCAGGAAAGAGAAATGCTCTAAAGCCTGAGCAGTCTGGCCATGTTGAGCCCAAATTTCACCCAAACGGTAGCGAGCATTGAGATTACCCGGATCAATTTCTAAAAGACGAGTATAAATGTCTACCGCCGATGTAGCATTGCCCTCTTTACGGAAACGTCCGGCCAACACCAACAATCCTTCAGAAGCACGCTCTAACTTACCTTGAGCAGCCACTTCTTGGCACAACCGCATCCTGATTTCTACATCGACGGGATGGTAAGCCAAAAGATCGGAATAGAGACGCTCCGCTTCTAAGTGATTGCCTTTTTCCGACACAGTCTCGGCTAAACTGTAAATTTCTTGTCGCGCCTTCGCCATATTGCCGGCAGTCAAGAAAGAATGCACTATACCGTCCAGATACTGCTGCTTTTCAGGCATGCCGTCAGGCAACTTAACCACAAGCTCTCTAAGGTTATCTACTAAACCGTTAATTTCGTACTTTTGGAGCAAAATACGCAAGAACGACAGCTTCTCAGGATCGTTAGAATCGAGAAGCATAATATCGCGCTCAGCTTCTTCAAAACGGTTATTATTCAAATAGGCCTGAATAATGCGGCGCATATATCTGGAACAAACTTCAGTCTTCGGAGGGAGACCGGCCACTTCCTGAGCAGCTTTATCGATATTGCCATCCTGCAAATAAGCTTCTATAAGCTGCCCCATAAAGGAGTTGCGGGCAGGGTCGTCTTCACTGAGCTCTTTGATGCAGTTCATGGCATCGTTGAGTCTGCCAGACTGCATAAGACCGGAGATCTGACGCATGGAGAAATCGTGATAAGACTCATCGCCGGGAGGAAGCTTCGCCATTTCAGTAGCCGCATCTTCAAAGCGTCCCATCTCTTGATAAGAATTAATCAGGCGACGCTGAAAAGAAAGGCGCAGGGAATCGTCGTCAGGCAAACGATCGATCAACGCTACTGCACTTTCCATATTGGAGGCGCCAAGATACAACTCCATCAGGCGAGTAATCAACTTATTACGTTCTTTATCAGAACGAGGAATTAAAGTTACAACCCTGTCAGCCTGAACAAGCTCTCCTAAATCGAGGTAACGTTTAAGCAGCTCTTTGTGGAACGAAACCAGACGTTCGTCATCCGGCTCAAGACCATGAATATAAGCTTCAGCTTCGTCGGTGCGGTTTTCTTCCAAACAGCGCTCAATGATCTTGTAAGCAAAAGCTCTCTTTTCAAAGTCGTCATCAGGCAGTAAACGAATCTCCGCCATAGCCTCTTCATAAAAGCTCTGCTCAACGTAATACTTAATTAAACGCTTGCGCACATCGTAGCGGGCAGGATCATGATTAAGTATCTCATGGTAAGCCCCTATGGCCTTATCCCAATGGCCTAAAGCCGCATACTCCTCAGCCAG
Source organism: Candidatus Bruticola sp. (assembly GCA_051874695.1). Lineage (GTDB taxonomy): Bacteria > Vulcanimicrobiota > Xenobia > Xenobiales > Xenobiaceae > Bruticola. The sequence goes on along the minus strand of JBJEGC010000022.1, from coordinate 43,383 downwards.
ATAGTTCATGGCAATCATGTCATCGGGATTGCTGCGTACCAGACGGTCCAACTCTCTGACAGCCCCCTCATGGTTGCCTTGACTGCGCAGAGACAAAGCAACTTGATAGCGCAAATCCGAAGTTTCGGGGAACATCTCGACCAGCTGATGTTGGAACTCAATAGCCTCATCGGCAAAGCCGTTCTCTTGATACAGGCGTACCACTTCCTGATACTCAGACAAAGCCTCAGTACCCATATCTTTGCGCCGGTACTGATCGCCCAGTAAACGACGGGCCTCAATATTATCCGGCTCAATATCGATAAGTTTGCGCAAAGTGGCGATGGCGTCATCTATGCTGCCCTTGTCGATATAGATCTTGGCCAGTTCGAGCTGATTTTCCGCCGCTTCAGAAAACATGCCTTTTTTAAGGAGATTCTCAATGAGGCGAACTCTGAGACTAACATTGGAGGGATCGTTTTCCAAGGCTTCGCCATAAATAGCGATCAGCTTCGTTCTGGCTTCATCATCAGCAGGATTGAACTCAATTGTCTTCTCCAAGTAACTCATTACTTTGTCGGAGAAGCCTTCTTCCTCAAAAATTTGAGCCAGAGTAAAGTAAGCAGCACAAGCTTTTTCGGTATAGCCTTCGGCGGTATAGATGTCACTTAAGCGAACTAGAATATCTTTGTTGCGAGGCTCAAATTGCAAAATACGCTCATAAGCTCTAATGGCATCGGTAAACTCATTGCGCTGCACAAAAAGTTCACCTGCATTACGGAACCAAACGATCGTGTTCTGCGGAGAGCGCCCAATACGCAGGAAGACCTCACCCAGCAGTTCATAAGCACTAGCAGCTTCAGTACTGGCCAAACGAACAACTTCTTGGAACTCGGAAATGGCTTCCTTGTTCTTGTTGTCCATCATCAGGGCGCGTCCCATAGCCATATGCGTATCCCAACGGCTAGGATCCAAATCTAAACTGGGCCGCAACCACTTAATGGCTTCCATGTAGCGGCCTTCATTCAGATAAATAGTACCGGTTTTAGCGAAAATTTCCGGCTTAACCTGAGCCACTAAGTTCTGAATTTCACTCAGCTGGGCACCACTGATACCCTGACTTTGAGCCATCTTCTCTAAATTAAGGATATCTTTGTAGCTATCGATAGCTTTCTCAGCTTCACCGTTAGCCGCAAAGAGCTCAGCCAGAGCCATATCCTGGCCGATAATAACCTGGAAAGCCAATGCTCGTTTTGCAGATGCAAGCACGTGTTCGCGCACTTCCACGTTATTAGGGTCCTGACTGACCACTTGCTTATATATTTCTCGGGCCTCTTCCCAATTACCAGCGCCAACTAAATCATCGGCTTGCTGAATAAGGGACTCCATATTGCTACGATCTGTCATTTTTTCTCCGATTCCAATAAAGGCGCTTAAGAGTTCCACTATTTGCGGCGGGGAGGAACGCCTCTGCCTTTAGAAGCGCCTCCGCCGGCAGCGATCTTAGCCTGCAAATCTTTAACTCTGGCTTCGACATCGCGGTAAGTAATGTCAAAGGCCAAAATGCTCTTGAATTCGGTCAGAGCCTCTTGGAGGCGGTCGGTCTGGTAGAACAACATAGCCAAGTTATAGCGCAGCTCGAGGTAATCTTGCTCCGCATGTCCTTTAGTATCAAGACCTAAGCGGAACTGACGGATAGCCATTTCACGCATACGAGGCATCTTTATAAAGGACAAACCTAACATGTTGCGGGAGCGCAGCTCTAAGTCTCTGTCGGCATGAGTCTTCTGGAACTGCTCGATAGCATCGCTAATGCGGTTGAGGTAGTAACACAGCTCTCCATAGCTATATCTGGTAGCTAAATCAGCACCGTCTTGAGCGATCTTGTCCAAGAAGGACTTGCAGATGGTGTTGATGGCCTGCTTACCAACTTCTTTATTAATTGATTGCAATTTAAGCAGGACGGCTGCAGCTTCTTTGGGCTTGCGCTGGGATACCAAAAGCTGAGCGTAGCGGCTCATAGCTTCCGCATCACCTGGATTGAGCTCGAATACTTTTCTGTATTCCTGCATAGCTCCACTGATGCTTTGCAACTGCTCATCATAAAGCTTAGCCAGACGGCAGTGCAGATCGGCACGATCCGGCGCCAACTCGATAGCGCGGCGCAAGTAACGAACCGAATCTCTGTACTCGCCTTTGTTTTCATGAATTTCGTTAAGAGTGAGCAGCTCACTGAGCATATTCTCGCGCTGTTCTCCCATGGTATAGAAGGCCAGCAACTCTTCACGCAAATCTACAGAACTCGGATCGGCCTCGACCAAGCTTCTATACATTTCAATAGCCTGCTCGAAGAGACGCTCAGATCTGTAACGCTCGGTTAAAGGAGCAACTTGCATCATAGCAGCCTGCAGGTTGCCCTTACTCAGGTAGCAGTCAACCAAGCAGCGACGAGCGGCATAGTGACCAGGATCTTTGTCTACAATCGACTGGTAAAGTTCAGCAGCCTCATCCATGGAGTTCTGCTCTTTGTAAAGTCCGGCCAGATGGAACTGTTCAGCCATTGCCTTATCGTAACGGCCCAGATTCTGATACAGACTGATCAGCAGGCGGCGCTCGTCAAAATTGTCCGGCTCTAAAGCAACCAACTTGCTGCAGACGGCCAAAGCTTCACTCCACTTTTCTTCCTTTCTGTAGCGTTCAGAAAGAATTTGATAGTAGGAGATGGCTTCACTGACATTGTCATGTTCTTCGTAAACTTTAGCCAGACGCTCTACGAAAGCAGGATCATCAGAGAGTTCTATAAGTTGCTTAAGGGCGAAGATGGCATTATCTACGCTACCTAAAGAGAGAGCAGCATCCACGAACTGACGCAGATGATGAGTGGCTAAATCGACTTTACCCTGAGCGATAAAGCGATCAATAAGGAGACGACGAGCCTTAAAGTGTTGAGGATCGAGGCTGAGAACAGTTTGCAAAACATCGATTACATCAGCATACTGTTCGTTTTGAGTATGCAGTTCAGCCAAATCGAGATACACTTTTATAGCTTCATCGAAATCTTCGTTCCACAAGTGAGCACAAGCTAAACGATGGCGCAAAGCCACAGAGTCGGGTTTACGGCGCAGAATTTGACGATACTGATTAATAGCGTCATCCATTAAGCTGAACCGCAAATGAACATCAGCCAAATCGGTACGCAGCACTAAGTTTTCGGGAGAATTCTCAATAGCCCGACGGTAATCACCTATAGCTGTAGTAACATCGGCTCCCACCAACTTGTCACGCAGACGCTGAGCTTCCTTTAAGTATTCCGGAGGCAGTTCAGATTCTACAGAAAGCGAGCAAAGCTCATCGCCAACCGGCTCAGGTTCCGGCTCTGGCTGCACCTCTTCAGGTTCAGCTTCAGCTACAGCACTTTCTTCATGAATATTCTCAGCTTCAATAAACTCAGACTGAGCATCCTGTTGGTAAAGTTCGGAAGCATTCGCAGCAAAGTTATCCGCGACCATTGAACTGGCAGCAGCCACAGCACCTATAGCTACGGCACCGACGGCAACTTTAGCCAACCCTACGCCGGAAGAGGCATCCGAACCAGCGTCTCCTTGAGGGAGATCAGCCTCAATTTCTTCTACTTCTTCGATTTGCTCGATAACAGGAGCGCTGCGGCGTTTTCTACGTTTTATGCGAACGGGAACTTTAACCTTAGTAGGAGTAGCAACTTCATCGGGCTCGTTAAGTACTATCTCAGGAACATCGGTTCGATCGTCGTCAACTTCAACGAATTCAATCATTGAAGCTCCAGCTTCATCGAGCTCTACCACCTGAGCATTGTCATCGTTAGAAGAAGTATCAAGTTCATCGGCAACGGCGACAGGAGTCTCCACCGACTGAACTTCCTCTGCCACGTCTCTTGACGGATTCGCATTTGCCTTATTCAATTGACGATCTTCTATCTGAGCGACAGGTTCACTCACAGGAGCACCATCTGCATCGGGATAGGATGCATACTGCTCTAAATCGCCAAAATTATCAGCCACAGCAGAACTGGCAGCAGCCACAGCACCTATAGCCACAGCACCTACGGCAACTTTGGCTAAGCCTACGCCAGAATTAACAGCCTGCTCAACTGCATCTGCGTAGTTTCCGTAATCTCCATCTAATTGTTCAGCTTCAGCGGCTGCAGGTTCAGCTTCAACGGGCTCAGCCTCGTACTGACCGCTAAACTGCTCCTCAGACACAGCCTCAGTGTACAACTCAGCATCACTGAAATTGTCTGCCACAGTAGAACTAGCCGCAGCTACAGCACCTATAGCCACAGCACCAACAGCAACTTTAGCTAAACCAACGCCGGAAGTATCTGCTTCGGCAGCAGGTTCAGCTTCGGGATAAGCGCTATAATGAGCGCCCAACTGTTCTTCTTCAACGACAGCAGCAGGCTCGGCTTCGACGTTTTCACCCCCGCCATACTGCTCTCCAAGCAGCTCCTCAGCCGCAGTGTCGGCATATAATTCAGCACCACTGAAATTGTCAGCAACGGTAGAACTGGCAGCAGCCACAGCACCTATGGCCACAGCACCTACGGCAACTTTGGCTAAACCAACGCCGGAAGTATCTGCTTCGGCAGCATGTTCAGCTTCGGGATAGGCACCGTACTGACCGCCAAGCTGCTCTGCTTCGGCAGCATGTTCAGCCTCAGGATAGGCACCGTACTGACCGCCAAGCTGCTCTCCTTCGGCAGCCTGCCCAGCCTCGGGATAGGCACCGTACTGACCGCCAAGCTGCTCTCCTTCGTTAGCCTGTTCCGCTTCAGGATAGGCACCGTACTGACCGCCAAGCTGCTCTGCTTCAGCACCAGATTCAATTGGATATTCGCCCTGAGTGAGATCGTCGAGATTGTCGGCTACAGCCGAACTAGCAGCAGCGACAGCTCCAATGGCTACAGCGCCGACAGCAACCTGAGCAAGACCAAGCTCGGAAGCAGACGGGTCACTTGCCGCCTGCTCGGCAGCTTGATAAGCTTCATATTCCCCGCTTAACTGCCCATCCGGAGCAGTAGGTGCACCATATTCTGCTGAGGCCGCTGAAGTGTTGACCGCTTCTTGAGACTCAGCCTGATAAGCATTGCCGTCGAATTCAGCAACAGGCTGTTCTACAGACTGAGCAGAAAGCTCCGCGTTGACCTCTTCAGCCTGAACTTTAGCCGCAGCCTTCGATTGTCTGGCCCTCTTAATACGTTCACTCAAACTGCTGCGAGAACGCGTGGCTGTGAGTTCGGGACGAGGAATCTCAGGAGCTTGATCGGCATAAGTTTGAGGAGCAGTGCCATTGGCTTGGTTGGCTTGGTTGGCTTCTTCAATAACTTGGTTAATAGGTCTGGAGATACCGCCAACAATCGAGCGGCCTTTCTCCTTCTTCTGAGACTTATCTTGATGATGACGGTTGATACCACTAATGGCGCGATGCTCGGAAGCGCTTTCTTCAAGTTCAGCGCTCTCCGCACGCATGCGGGCCACACGCTCTGAAAGCGATTGATTGCCGCTAAGACGGGAACGTCCTGAAGACGAGCTGCCTTTAGACTCACCTTTAGAATATTTGCGGCGAAGTCCAGTCCCGGAAACCCCTTTGAGGTTAACGCCACCGCTGAAGTCGAAACCTTCCACTGAACTAGAAGCGGCCTGTTCTTTCTCAGCCTCAGCTCTGGCAGCTTCCTCAGCCTCGGCCGCGGCTCTGGCAGCTTCAGCACTCTGTTGAGCCAGCTTCTCTTCTATAGCAGCTTCATCGATAACACGCAGAGGTTCCCACGGAATAACCGAAGGATCCGGCACCTCGGTGATTGCCTGGCAAATAGCCTCGTACAGATCGGTGCGCTCTAAATAAAGTATAGGAGCAGGTACAATCAGTTCGCCCTCGGGCACCATGATAAGCGGACGGTGCATATCGAATCCGTAACCGTTATCAGAGTAGTTTTCCCCACCGTAAGCAGCATCTTCGTACTGGTGCTGCTCTCCGTATTCAGCCGCAGTTCCTTCCTGCTGGTAATAAGCTTCGTGAGATTCGGTAGGCTGCTCAAAATGGCCGGTTCCATCGGCATGCTCTCCGTAGAATTCTCCAGTTTGGGCAGCATAAGGTTCCTGATAATACTCATGACCCTGGCCTTGCTCCGCGCCGACATACTGCTGCATGTCACCACCGAACTGTTGAGAATCATCAGCATACTGCTGCATATCACTGCCGAACTGCTGAACTTCACCGGCATATTGCTGCATATCATTGCCGAACTGCTGAGCCTCACCGGCATACTGCTGCATATCACCGCCGAACTGATGGGCTTCACCAGCATATTGCTGCATATCACCGCCGAATTGTTGATCTTCCCCGACATACTGCTGGTTTCCATCGGCGTAAATGTTATCTTCGAGCGGAACCTGATGTTCGGAAGCGGAAAAAGCTTCCGGGTTATGCTCCGGAGTCATTTCGGAATGAATATCACCCGCAGACTCAGGTATAGCTGCTCCTACTTCTGGAACGGCCTCAGCTACGGTTCCTACTTCTGGCTGTGACTCTGAAGATTCAACATGCTCTGGCGTAGGCATTACTTCATCTACGCCGGACTCTACAGCTACAACTTCGGCGGCCTGAACTTCACCATCATTCGCGGCAACATTTTCTACAGCAGCACTCTGATCGTTTTCAGGCTCTTTAGCCAAGCTAATAGCAGTATGCTCAACAGGAGCCTCTTCTTTAGCCTCTTCAGCCTTCTTCTTACGACTACCCAAAACGCGCTTGCCACCGAGCATAGGCTTGCCTCCTAAAGAGGGCTTACCTCCTCCGGAAGCTTTCAAGCCTGCGCGCATTAAGCCCGGACGCGGCGCACCTTCAGCCTCACCATCGCCACCAAGTACGGGCTTTCCGCCTAAACCAGGCTTGGAGCCGCCACCTTTGGCAACCAGACCAGAGCGCACACCACCGCCTCCCTTAGGAAGCAAACCGCTGCGAGTTTTACGCTCTCCATCTTTCTTCTCGCGGCGTGACTCAGATCGGGAAGACTTGGTTGCAGCCTTATTTTTAACGAGAGGCTGAATACCACCATCGTTACCGACGACAGGAGCTCCCAAGTTGGTAAGTTCACGGGTAGCAGCAGGATTATTGGGATCGAGGAAAATGACGCGCTGATAAAGCGCTATGGCGTGTTCAGAGTCGTTACTGCGTACATAGAGACCACCAGCCGTAAGGTAAGCCTTAATGGCCAGCTCTATGTTGTTCTGCATATGGTAAATTTCGCCGAGGCGTTCTTGAGCCAAGACATAGTCGGGAGCAATCATGACTATCTTACGATATGCTAAACTGGCTTGGTCCAAGTCTCCTTTGCGCTGACAAACATTGCCCAAAGCGAACATGACATCGAGATTTTCAAAGTCAAATTTAAGAGCGCTGCGGAACTGCCTTTCGGCATCTTCCCAGCGTTCCATCATGGAATAAAGTTCTCCCAGATGGAATACTGCGCCGGAATCGCCGCTGTTTACAACCAGAATTCGCTCTAGAGCATCGCAAGCTTTGTCAAGCTGACCGTTCGCCTGATACAAATCAGCGACTTGATGATACTGGCTGGCACCGCGCTCTACTTGACCGTACTGAATATACATTTCGGCCAGTTCGCGGCAGATGTCAGCATTATTCGGATCGTCGTTTAAGACGGCCTGAAGAAGTTCAATAGAGCGATCCCCCTCGTCTAACTCGGTATAAAGGCGAGCTAAATCGAGCGAGCGCGACACAACCTCAGCTGTATCCCCGCGATAGCGATACATATTTATGAGCTCAGAGCGGACATCAATGGACGCCGGTTCTAAAAGGAGCACATAGTTAGCCACAGCCATCGCATTATCCATGTCACTGCGCGCAACATAGATGTGCATCAACCGCAGATAGGTACTTATTACCGACTTAAACATTCCACGCAAAGCGTAGATATTAGCCAAGCTTCGGCAAGCCTCATCATTATCAGCATCCAGATCTATTACTCTGGAATAACTCTCTATGGCTTGGTCCCAGCTTCTGCTGTCAGCGAACGCTCGGGCCTCCTGCATCAACCCTTCAATGGTATCAGCCACGTAAGTCACACCACCTTCTCAACGACTTGTCAGCCATCTTCTACTAATCCGTTCAGTTCAATCTTGTCTAAATTGACTGCTCCGCAGGGGAAACAGCCAAGCTGCAGCATTGCGCAGTCAGGTTCTCAGCATTCCCCGGATCGCACACCTGCACGGGTACAACCGCCAGCAGGATGAGCTGCACTGCAGGACGGTCGACGGCGCCCTGCGCGAATTAGAGACGCCCCCTCCTCAGCCACAAAAAAAACAGTAAACAATAACCTGCACCTTGCGGCTGCTCTTCTTTGCCTTGGTAAATCGCAAAAGTTGAAACATAGGAGAGATTCTGTTGCGACATCTTGCGATCCAAGGAGACTAAAGAGGGCTAAAAGTTCGTACTGTACTTAATTAGTTCCTGCATAAAACACTCAGTATATGCAGTATACTGTTTCCTCACCACCGTATAAAAATGACTTTTTTTCCACCAATAAAAATAGGCAGCTGGTTTTATACCAACTGCCTACTTTTGTCTCACTATGGAGATTAGCTCAAGCCATTAGTCCATGATATGAGGAGTGACCATGAATACGACTTCGCTTCTGTCTGAGCTGTGGCTCTCGTAGCGGAACAAAGCACCGATGACGGGAAGGTCGCCTAAGAGAGGGAGCTTGGAGACAGAGTGTTTCTCACTGTCACTGATCAGACCGCCCAGAACGATGGTGTCACCGTCTTTGACGCGGACTTTGGACTTAGCAGTGCGCTCGTAAGTAATAGGATACTGGTTGTTTACCAAGTTACCAGCGCTGGAAGTGGTAGGAGTGAGCTCAACCACTACGTGGCCGTCATCCTTGACTTCAGGGGTAGCTTCCAACTTAGTACCGATATCAACATACTGAACCTGGAACTGACCGGCACGAGGATCGTAGAATACGATAGGATATCTCTGACCCACATAAACTTCGGCTTTCTCACCGCTCTGAGTAGCAATGCGAGGAGAAGCTAAGGTTTTGGAATCGCTGTTCTCTACCACGAAGGAGAGAGAAGCTTTAATTAAGAGAGGGGAACGGCCGAAAGTACCGAGGTTGAAAGCGGTCAAATCGCTGGTGTCTTCACCAAGGTCGAACTCTTCGTTGGTGATCATGTGACGATCGGCACCGTAGAATAAGGAAGGAACGATTTCAGCGAAGGTAGTGTTGAATACACCCATAGCACCGGCGTCATCACTCCACTGTACACCTAAGTTCTTAGAACCGGTTTCGTTGAGCTCAACGACCTTGAAGTCTAACATGACTTGCTTTAAGGGTCTGTCAATATTAGCCAACACTTCCTGAACTTGTTCGATCTGCTCATCAGTACCCTCAACAACGAGGATGCCCATGCGCTTGTCTAAGTTAAGAGTAATATCAGGAACCAAGGTTTTGATGAGGGTCTGAATTTCTTCAGCCTTACCATAGTTGACGGTGATGTACTCACGGCGAGGAGCTGGCGGAGGAGCGGGAACCTGATCGAGGTTAGGGAGCTTGCTCTTGATCTCTCTGAGTTCCTGCTGAGTGCCCTTAGCATAGAAACCGTTAATAGTGGGATGGGGAGTGAAAACTACGTCGGGGTACTGACCCTTCAAGAACTCAATAATGTTAGCGGCGGGAGCAGCTTCAAGAACGAATTCCTGCTCGGAGAGGTTCTTCCTGACGGAGCTGGACTTGGTTTTGGGAGTAAGAATGTTGTCAGCAATGGTCTGCAGCTTCTCGGAAGTGGCTACAATTACGGTGTTGTCAACGATCTTGTAGTCATAAGGAGTTTCCTGCATTTTCAGAACCAAAGCCAAAGCACCTTCGGGCTGAACATTCTTCAAAGTTACGGTAACAGAGCCCTGTACATCGGGACCGACGTAGACGTTACGTCCCATTTCCTTAGCAAGGAACTTTACGATGTAAACGAGGTCAGCGTTGACAAATTCCATATTGACAACTTTGACTCTGTTGGCAACGGGCTTGCGAGCAACCTTCTTAGCAGCAGCGGCCTTCTTAGCGGGCGCAGCGACTTTACGAGGAGCTACATTGCTTCCGGCTTTAGCTACAGTATCAGCAGCTGGTGCTTTCGCTACTTTCGCACTAGCAACTTCGTTTTTGGAGAAAGCGACAGAGACGCCCTTATTCTCCGCCAAAGCGGTGCAATAGCTGGTCTTGGGAGTGCCGCTGACATTCATGCGAACTAATACTACGTTAGCAGAAGTCTGAGCGACAACGATACTCTGAAGCAAACCAGTATTAATATTCTGGCTGCGTTTTACATTTTTACCGACAACAGCGGGAGAAATTTCAACGCATATGGCGTTGTCAGACTTCAACTGTTTATACTGAACTGGTGCAGTGGTATCAGCTACTACCTTGATAAGACCTTTGGAATTATCTAGGCTGTAATTGACGCCGTTAATAGTTGCAGCATTGCCTTGAGCTGTCACTGCCATGGACGAAGACAAAAATAGTCCCACGGCCATCAGGCATGCAAACAGAAGCTGAATGCTTCTACGCTTGGACAAGAGCATTGGTTTTACCCACCTCCTATTGGCCATCACGTTCAATTAAGAACTTAATTACTTGAAACCATAAGTTTCATTCCGAGGGTGCGATCCACCATTTGGAAAGCACGCGCAAAGCAATATGTGCGCCCCTTTCTTAATTAGGTAGACCTTCCTGCAAACGGACAGACACCCTCGAAAGCCTGGCCGTGCTTTTTATTATTTTCAATTTTTCAAAAGAGACTGACATTTTATCCAGAAGATGAGCTATTTTTTAGCGTCTCCGAACTGCTCTTTTTCCAAGGTATAGCGGAACTTATGCTCTTTGCCGAGACCGATAGTAACAGTGTTTGTCTTAGGATCGATTCCCAAGATGCGATACTTATCAACTCTCTGACCGACCGCCACCAAGCGGGTCTGAGTGCCGTCGCTAATCATGGCTTCGTAACCATTACTGCCTCTCAAAATACCATTGACCATGATATTGGGCTTAACGACTTTTACGACCTTTTTAGCAGCTTTGGCTTTTTTAGCAGAAGTGTTCGTTACAGCTTTCTTCTGACTTCTCTGTAAAGCAGCTCTTTGAGCAGCCGACATCTTGGCAAGACTGGCGTTAGAAACCACAACGGGACCTGATGCCGTGTTAAGGAAGGGGTCACGAACGGCAACTTTGCGTCTTGCAGGAGCGGGCTTCTTCTCAGAAGCAGCCTTATTAGACGAAGCAGCTGCGCCTTCATCGGCAGCAGGCTCAACGACGGTACCATCTCCGGTACCCTCACCAGAGCTGGCCACACCGGCATCAGTTACCTCGGCACCACCTTCAGAAGAAGCGCCCGGATTCTCGACGGCACTTCCGCCAGAGGCATCGCCGCCGGCATTTTCAGCAACTTCTACTTCACTGCTAACCGGAGAGTTGGGAGAATCATCAGCAGTCTCTCCTCCACCGCAAGCGGCGCAAGCTAACATAGCCAGAGAGAGAGCGAAAATTTTACAACCCTTGTTCAATTTTGAGCCAAATTCAGGCAGGTTCATATTTTTTCTTTAACCTCCCTGTCTCATGTAAGCTGTGATGGGAATTTGGATCGTCAAGACGGGATTACCAGCTTCGCCTTCTTTTTTATTTTCAGGCTGCAGCGCAATCTTGTCGATTGTAACCAAACGCTCTAAACGGAGATCACCCAACTGATAGAGGAACTCGATCAGGGTAGAGTATCTGCCCTTCATAGTCATCTGGAACATACGGGTCGGGAACTGCTTAAGAGCATCGGGAGTAGCGTCAACGCCTTCGTCTTCTTCAGCAGCTTCAGTGTTGCCGGCATCGGAACCTTGTGCAGCCTGTGAAGTCAGAGCACCAGGGGTAATGGAGATAATTTCAAAGGAATCATCACCAGTACGGTACCCTTCTTCCTGGGTCAGCTTTTCGATCTCTTTGATGTAGTTAGCAACAAAGAGCTCGGCTTTTTCAGGAACGAGATTGGTCTGGACGACACGAGCCAGCTCTTGGTCCAATTCATTCTTCTCTTTGGTAAGAGCAGGCAAATCGGCAACCAGCTTGCGCTGTTCCTCTAATTTGACTTCAAGTTCTGCTACTTTGTTGTTGTTTTGTTCGATCTGCTCTGTTTTATCTTTCCAGTCAAACAACCAGAACATAACAACAATGAGTGCGATTACTACGAAGGCTACGACGATTTTAATAGGTGTATTTATAGTCATCGTACCTCCTTAAGATTCTGTTTCACTGGATGAAACGTCTTTTGAAGCTCCAGCAGTCTGCTGCTCAGCTAAACCGGCGGCAGTATCAGCGTCGTAACGAGCTTCAATTTGGAAAGTAAAGCCTACACCAGAATTATCAACCCTAGTCTGGGAAGTTGAAGACAAGGAAGACTCTGTAAAAATTTTAGAGTTGTCCATCTTCTGTATAAACTCAGCCACGGTAGCTAACGGGGGTTTGCCGGGGCGAGGAACGGCAACACCGCTCATAGTAACGGCAGTCGTCGAAGGTTCAACGGACAAACTAGTTAGCCATACATTTTCTGGTAAGACCTTTCCTACTTCAGTCAAGAGATTTGCATACCGAACCGGATCATATTTCAAACTGGTGATAACTTTAATCTCACCTTTTAGTTTGGCAATCTGCGTCTTGATCTCATCAATAACGGGCAGACTCTGCTCCGTTTTTTTGATCTCGTCGTCTAGCCGCTGGATCTTAGCTTGAGTAGCGTCTACATCTTGCTGCAGACGGGACCCCCAAACTATGCAACCAACCAGCGCGGCGCAGACACACACAAACAAAACTGCGACCAGCGGGTCGAAAGTAAACCTCTTACGCTCAGTAGGCAATAGGTTGACCTTGATGGTCATCGTGCACCTCCCTTTGGAGTATCAGCTCGACTAAGCTCGCCAAGCCCGCGCTGCAAACTTAACGTTTGCGCAGCGCTAAACCGGCGACAACCATAGCCATAGGCGCAAGTGCTTCGAGATCATCAGCTGAAATGCCCTGAACGTTCGAAATCGAAGCGCTCCGGAACGGATTAGCTATCTGACACTCGATACTTAACTCGTTCGCCAGGTAGACATCGATATTCTTCATGCGGGCAGTACCGCCGGAAAGAACAACTAAATCTACCGACTCTGCTTTTTCTCTAGACCGATAATAATCGAAGGAACGCTGTATGTCGCGGACCAGTTCCTGCAGAACGGGAACAATGATCTTAAAGACACGCATCGTGGTAGGAGCGACAGGCTCAGAGTCATTTTCACCAACTCTGACCACACACTTCTCAATTTTGAAGCGTTCAGCTTCTTCAAAAGACAAGTTAAGCTCCTGGCCGATAGCCTTCGTAAAGCTATTGCCGGCTATAGAAATTGTTCTATTATGGCGGAGCAAGCCCGCCTTAAAAATATTTACACTCCCCGATGAAGCTCCTAAGTTGATCAGAGCAATCGTCTTATCTCCGGAAGAAACTTCGGGGTTACTTTCTTGGATAGCACGCAGCAAGGCGAACGGCTCCAAATCGACGGCCTCGGGAACGGCACCAGCGATCTGGATAAGCTCGCGCGTGTTGGTAATCATTTCTTTAGGAGCAGCAACCAACAGAACTTCCATAGTGTTGGGCTCATCGGGGAGAGATTCCCGCAAAATGATACCACTAACCTGCGCATCAGAAACTGCATAAGGCAAATATTGATCGGCCTGATACTGAATAGAGGTAGAAAGTTCTCTTTCAGTCATAATAGGCATTTTAATGGGTCTGATGACTACAGACTGGCCAGAAACGGCACTTACAATCGGACAATCAGCGGGGAAATTATTTTCACGCAGCAACTCACGGATAGTTTCACCTAGCGTTTGGGCATCTACAATGGCACCGTCCTTAATAGTGGCCGGTGGCGTGGAGCAAGAGGCGTAGCGTGTCAATTGGAGTCCTTTTTTGCCGCGAACCATAGCGGCAACTTTTATAGCGCTACTGCCAATATCCATGCCGCATACTTCTTCTTCCTTTTTGAAGATCTTCTTCAACAACCCGTTGATAAAGTCCATACAAACCCCTTCTTCCCAAAAAAGCCGTGAGAGCGCACTAACTCCCAGTTGCTATACCGCAGTCTTTCTTCTTAGTTCGTGAAAAACCTCCAAGGGCCCCCCAACCTAAATAAGATACACCTATAGAGAGTTTCTGCAGTTCGATTATCTAAAGAAAACCCCTGCCAACTCTCATTTAATCCCACAAGCCGATATACAAAGGCCAATAATAAATGAAGTTGGTAATTCTGCTGTTAAAAAGCATACACACAAAAGCACCTATAGCCATAAAAGTGCCTAAAGGAAGCGGATCTTTACTTCGTTTCTTAGAGAAAATCATCATACATACGGCAAAAACCGCCCCTAAAATAAAACTGATGAAGAAAGAAACTATACCTAAGCTCCAACCCAAAAAAGCCCCAATCATAGCAGCCAATTTTATATCTCCGCTGCCCATAGCCTCCTGGCGACTAATTACTTTACCGACATATTGAATAGCCCAATAGAAAGCAGTTCCTATAGCCATACCATAAATTGAAGAAAGTATGTTCAGCCAAGGGCATCCCATAGCCTCATAAACAAGCCAATTTTCAGGCAAAAGAGAAAAATCAAAAAAAGTAAAATCAGCCCTAAGGGGCACAAAGAAGGACCCAATTAAACCGACAGCCATGCCGCCGTAAGAAATGGAGTCAAGAATAATCCAATGATCAAAATCGGTAAAGAAAACAACCAGAAGCAAACAAAGAAAAATAAAACTGTAAAGGAACTGAGCATTTATGCCATCATAAAAATAGAAAAGAAACACAGAAGCTGCAGCGGTGAAGGCTTCAACGGCTGCGTACCGCCAAGAATAAGAGCTGCCGCAAACTCGACAGCGTCCTCCCAAATAGAAGTAAGCGATTATGGGCAGATTTTCCCACCAAGTTAGTGGAGTTCCGCAAGTGCCACAGGCCGATCCCGGGTAGACGATAGAGCGATCTAGGGGAAGACGATAAATGACAACATTAAGAAAACTGCCAATTAAAGAGCCATAAATAAAGACAATTACAGCACCTACTAAATTAGCGCTGCACAGTTCTTCCAGCATAAAGAGAGTACGCTCCTGGTTAGTTGCAATTCTGTAAAGGTTAAAACAAACTTTAAAGGGTGTCAATAAAAAAGCATGGCACCAATAAAATAAAAAAAAAGAAGGGATTACATTAGCATAATCCCTTCTTTTGCTTAAGCTATATCAGCTGAAAACCAGCTAAACAGCAAAGCGTAAACTAACCACCGTTCTTGTCGGGGTCAGCAGCCTGGTTCTCGATCAGACCCTGGGTGGCAGTGAACTTAGGATAGTCAGCTTCGCAGCCGGCGGCGGTGTGGTTGGAGCCCTGGCAGAAAATGGTGTAGACGTCGGGGTTCATGCTGGAGGTGTAAGAGTTGTAAGGATCGGAAGTACCGGTGGAGGGGCACTTAGGAATCTGCTTCAAGTAGGGCTGCTGGCCCTGAGCGGACACGGTGAGCTTGTTGAGGTCTTGAGGATAACGACCACCGTTGTCGGTAGCATACATTTCGCAAGCAGTACCGATGTTCTTCAGGTTGGACTTGCAGGAAGTGACCTGGCCCTGAGCACGAGCGCGGATGAAGTTAGGCACCAAGATAGCAGCCAAGATAGCGATAATAGCGATTACAATCATGAGCTCGATTAGGGTGAAACCCTTACGAGAAGAGACGCGATGCATCATCTGATGATTTCCTCCAAAGTATTCATAAATGCAGTACTGACAGAATTTTGCCCTTGCAATAAACTCTGCAGTTATCAACAATAATAATATACGAACTTACTTTTATCAATAGCTTTTAATAGTAATTTCCACGATTTTTACAAAAAAAATAATGTTTATAAAGAGGCATACACCTGGCAAACAAACTAACTTGTTCGGCCCCGACAAAAAGAAAAAAAAACTTAATTTTACGATATTCTAGTTCACTACAGAAATTACGATTTTGTACATACGTAAAAATACGTAAAAAAAAGAGCTTTCCGCAAAGTCGTACCGACTAGACGGAAAGCTCTTTTCAAATAAACCGAAAGCGTCAGTCTCGGTTTGAATAACCGAAGCTGACCTCCCGACGAAAACTAGGCCATACTTCCAACCAACTGATAGAGAGGTAAGAATACGGATATAACGATGAAACCTACAATACCACCCATACCAACAATCATGATAGGCTCTAACATTGAAGTTAAAGAGGAAAGCAGGTAGTCAACTTCAGTATCATAGAAGTCGGCAATCTTAGAAAGCATGGCGTCTAAGTTACCGGTTTCCTCACCTACGGCAACCATCTGAGTTACCATTGGCGGGAACATACCCGAAGCGCCTAAAGGAGAAGCGATACTTTCACCTTCGCGGATACTATCACGGATACGGGTAACCGTAGCGGCGATCACTTCGTTACCAGAGGCTTTACCTACAATTTCCAGAGACTGCATAATAGGCACACCCGAGGACAGCAATGTACCTAACGTACGGCAGAAGCGGGAAATAGCCACCTTCTTGTTCAACAGACCAAACACCGGCAAATTCAATTTCAACTGGTCATACTGTTTGCGTCCGGCTGGAGTCTCGACATATTTCTTCAAAACTACGGCAATCACACCGCCACAGACAAAAACAAGGAACAGAACTACAGGATTTCTGGCCAGTTTAGTGAGGCCAATCAAAATTCTGGTAGGCAAAGGCAACTGCAAGTTCATACCTTCAAACAAAGATACGAACGTAGGCAAAATATAGGTAACTAAGAAGAATACGATACCCATGGCCATAACCAAGATAACCACAGGATAAGTTAAAGCCGCCTTCACCTTTTTCTTTAAGGCGAAGTCTTTTTCCATAAATCCGGCCAAACGTTCCAGAACTTCATCGAGTACACCACCCATCTCGCCGGCCTTTACCATGCTGTGGTACAGCGTGGAGAAAACATCGGGGTGCTTCTGCAAAGCGCTCGATAAAGTAGAACCGCCTTCCACATCGCGCCTAACTTGGACGAGAACCTGCTGCAACTTTTTGTCTTCAGTTTGCTCAGACAAAATGTCAAGGCAACGGACCATTGCCAAACCAGCGTTAATCATCGTGGCAAACTGTCTACTAAAAACCGTAAGCGCCTGCTCATCGACTTTCTTCATATTCTGGAGCCAGCCAAAGATATCCCCATCGGCAGCGCTGCCAGATCGCTGTTCCATCTTAACGATGGTCATCTTCATGTCCTGTTGGACGATCTTTTGGGCAGCTCTGATATTAGGAGCTTCCAATTGGTCTTTTCTTATCTGACCCTCTTGATCACGTGCTTCGTATACGAAGACAGGCATTGGCGCCTAACCTCCTTGCAACAACTCTCTTCAATTAAAAACTAGATGCGAGACAAAGAACCGACAAGAATGCACATAACGGGCACGAGCCACCAAATAGCTGACATAGCTAACACCTCCTATTTATCTTCCAGCCGCTCAAAGAGCAGCTGGCCCATTGACACAATTTTCGTTCTTTCGATAACAGCGCGATATTCCTTCCTGACGGGGAAGGCTTGTCGGGCCTTACTTGCGGTTGGAACTCTCAATCATGCGGCGAAGGTCGTCGGCATGGGTCGTGTGGTTGAGAGCATCTTCCATAGTAATCTGCTTAGTGTTGTACAGATCGAGCAGAGCCTGCTCCATGGTCTGCATACCATGCTTAGATCCGGTCTGAATGGCGTTGTAAATCTGGTGGCTCTTACCTTCACGAATCAGGTTGCGTACAGCGGAAGTGGTAATCATAACCTCTACAGCAGGCACACGTCCTTTACCAGAAGCGTGAGGAATAAGTTGCTGGGAGAAGACACCTTCAAGTACAGAAGCCAATTGAATGCGGATCTGCTGCTGCTGGTGAGGCGGGAAGACGTCAACAATGCGGTCTACAGTTTGAGAAGCATCGCAAGTATGCAGTGTAGAGAACACCAAGTGACCAGTTTCAGCAGCCGTCAAAGTGCCGGCCATAGTATCAAGGTCACGCATCTCACCGACTAAGATTACATCGGGATCTTCACGCAACGAAGAGCGCAAAGCGTTAGCCCAGCTCATGGTGTCTTGTCCCAGCTCACGCTGGTTGATCATAGACTTCTTATGGAAGTGGACATACTCGATAGGATCTTCGATGGTTAAAATATGGAAATTATGCTCGGAGTTAATTAAGTCCAGCATGCAGGCCAAGGTGGTTGACTTTCCTTGACCAGTAGCACCAGTCACCAAAATCAGTCCCTGAGGGCTACGTACCATATCTTCAATAACCGGAGGCAGGTTGAGCTCGGCACGAGAAGGGATAACGCTGGAAATAGCACGCAGAGTAGCGCCTACATTACCGCGCTGCTTAAACACGTTGACACGGAAGCGTCCGTAATCGCGCACACCGTGGGAGCAGTCTAATTCCCAAGTTTTTTCAAACTTCTCTTTTTGGCGCTCATTCAAAATACTATAGATCAAGCGCTTGCTGTCATCAGACACAAGGCGAGGCAGTTCGGTAGGAGTAAGCTTGCCGCTAATGCGCAGAATAGGAGGCAGACCTACGGATAAATGCAAGTCGGAAGCGCCCTTTTCAACGGTAAGTTTAAGCAAATCGTCCATTGTGTAGCGGAACGCAGATGCTACTGACATATTTTGACCTCCAGATATTGAGCTTTAGTCTAATGTTAACAGACAAAACCGCTTTACAGGCCGACTCGCAGTCTGTTCAAGCAAACCGACAAGCCTGGCAGACGCTCCTCCCCCATCCGGCTAAAGCGAACTGGCAGAGCCCTGCAGTACGGTATAAAAAGTGATATACATGCGAGAGCCGAGAAGAACTCGATAGCGACAAAAACAGCAGATTTCCCGGCCCCCCCACAACAGGTAGTTCTATTTCTAGAACTCGCCCGAGCTCTCTACGTAAACGACGCGCAGGCTCTCTTCCATTGAAGTAACGCCAGAAAGCACTTTAGCCAAGGCATCATCCTGCATGGTACGCATACCTTCTTCAATAGCAGCCTGCTTAATTTCTGCCGTAGAACTGCGATGCAGAATCAGAGCACGAACACGATCGCTAATAGTAAGAATTTCGTGAATACCAGTACGCCCGCGGTAGCCGGTCATCTTGCAGTTATCGCAGCCGCGGCCTCTGTAGAAGTTAATGGTGGTATCGGAATACATGGAAAGACCGAAGCGACGCACGGCCTCAGGAGTGGGCTCGTAAGGCTCTTTGCAGTTGGGGCAAATAGTTCTGGCCAAGCGCTGACCAAGCACACCGATAACGGAAGAAGCAACCAAGAACGGTTCTACACCCATTTCTACCAAACGAGATATAGCACCGGAGGCGTCGTTGGTGTGCAGTGTTGAAAGCACCAAGTGACCCGTAAGAGCAGCTTCTACAGCGATTCTAGCCGTCTCAGTGTCGCGGATCTCACCGACCATGATGATGTCGGGGTCTTGACGGAGGAAGGCGCGCAGAGCGGAAGCAAAGGTCAAATCGGCTTTATTATTAACCTGAACTTGGTTAATACCAGGGAGCTGGTACTCTACAGGGTCCTCAATAGTTAAGATATTGGTAAGGCCGGTATTCAGCTTATTCAGACAGGAATACAGAGTAGTTGATTTTCCTGAACCCGTAGGGCCAGTAACCAAGATCATGCCGTAGGGCTTTTCTACCACATCTTCAAACATGCGCTGGTTGACATCGGAGAAACCGAGCTTGTTCAAACCAAGCATAACGGAACCGCGGTCCAAAACGCGCATTACCACTTTTTCGCCGTGAATACAAGGTACGGTAGATACGCGAAGGTCGAACTCACGTCCGTCGTGGCGCAAGTGAATCTTACCATCTTGAGGAATACGACGCTCAGCGATGTCCATATTGGACATAATTTTGATACGGGAGACCATCGGCGCCTGGATATGCTTAGGCGGGCTCATTACGTCGTGGAGTACACCGTCTACGCGGTAACGTACTTTTACGTTGCGTGCTTCAGGCTCAATGTGAATGTCGGAGGCTTTATCGTTAATAGCCTGAGAAATAATTAAGTTTACTACACGCACGATAGGAGCTTCATCGACCAGCTCCTTCAGTTTGTTAATATCGACTTCACTCTCTTCGATGTCGTCTTCAACTTCCATACCGCCAAAATCGGTTTCGGCCAGGTCCTTAACGGCATCATCGACGGCTACCATATCGGTAGTGCCGAACATAGTGCTGATAGCCTTTTTAATGGCGTCTTCTGTGGCAATAACAGGCTTAATATCGAATCCGGTAATCAAACGGATATCGTCGATAGCCAATACGTTGAGCGGATCGACCATGGCCAAAGTGAGTTTATTGTCACGCTGTTCGACAGGAATAACGTTATATCGTTTAGCCAGGTGTTCGGGAATAGACTTGACTAGTTCTGAATCTAGGTGTTTTTCATCGAGATCGACGAAAGCTACATTCATAGCTTTTCCTAAAGATTCAACGATATCTTTATCGGTGACAAACCCTTTAGCGACTAAAACTTTCTGTAAGGGCTCTTTGGTATTTTCTGCCTGAATTTTGGCTTTTTCTAACTGACGTACAGTAATAAAGCCTTCTTCAACAAGCATAGCTCCAATTTCTTCTGGACTCTTGCTAACCATCCCAAACTCACTCCGTTGCCAGCATCTCACTCGACGCAGATTTTATTTTTCATGAAAACAGGAAAAAAACTACACGCCAACTGGGTTGAACTGTTTCAAGCAAAGCTTTATCTAATCCTGTTTACAGGAACAAATTATTAAATGAAAAGAAAAAAAATACCGCCAAATTGGTATTTGGCGGCAGACAATTCCCAATGAAAATTAAGGAATACGGTGAAAGAAGGAACTGTCGGCAGAATAACAGCTAAAACGTTTCTGATTCTTGCGCAAAATAAGTTACCACAGGTGTCAGTCCTGCCTTAGCTCTAGTTACCACTTGCTCGATCCAGGCTCGCACCATACCTATAGCTACCGCGTTGGAACCGCCTTCTGGAATAATAATATCAGCGTACCGCTTAGTAGGCTCAGTATAGAGCATATGCATAGGACGCACTACCTTCTGATACTGTTCAATAACATCCTTGAGACTGCGGCCACGCTCCATAGTGTCGCGCTTCAAACGGCGTATAAAGCGCACATCGGCATCTGTTTGTACGAAAATTTTTACATCCATGCGCTCGCGCAGCCTGGGATCGGCCAAAGCCAATATACCTTCAACGATGAGAATATGGGCAGGTTTGACCAATTTTGTCTCTTTACAGCGAGTATGAGAAATAAAAGAATAAACCGGCTGATTAACTTCTTCTCCCCGGCGCAGAGCATCCAAATGCTGAATCAGAAGATCATTGTCGTAAGCATCGGGGTGATCGTAATTAGTTTTAAGACGATCTTCTAAAGGTATATCAGATTGATCTTTATAGTAAGAATCTTGGGCTATTACCTGAACCAAATGAGGAGGATAAGACTCTTTCAACTTGCGGGCAACCGTAGTTTTTCCGGATCCTGTTCCTCCGGCAATTCCGATAATAAGAGCAGCTCCTTTTACGTCGTTGCTCGGCTCACAATTGGTATTTTCTAATGTTGTTTTGGTGTTCTCCGAAGTCTTGTCCAAAAACATGACTTCCGTCTCCTTTCACATCGTTGCGTACATAGTAATAATAGCGGCTAGATTTGGGACTGCAGGCAGCCTTGATAGAATCTAGACCGGGACTGCAAATAGGACCCACAGGCAATCCCGCATATTTGTAGGTGTTATAAGGTGAATCTATTTCTAAATCGCGATATAACAGGTATTCTTTCTGGCGTCCGAGCGCAAATTGCACAGTGGCATCGCATTCCAATTTCATGCCGTCATTGAGTCTGTTGATATAAACACCGGCAATTATCGGACGTTCAGCGGCTACCTGAGCCTCTCTCTCTACCAAAGAAGCCAAAATAACAGTATCTCTCAATGACAGAGGCGAATTATCGGTATGACAGGGCAGAGCCAACTCTTTGAACCGTTCAGCTACTGTTTTCACCAAAAATTCAGTATCGCAATCTAAAGGCAGCGTATAAGTATCAGGCAAAAAGTACCCCTCCATGTTGTCGGGAAAAATATCGCCATATTTTTTACCCTGAGTTTGAGTTATACGCAAAAACTCAGCGGCAGTACCTATTTTGTGTTGTTCAACTATAGCGGCGCACTCTTTCAGGGTGAGCCCCTCAGGAAAAGTTATTTTTTGCGAGGCCGTCCTGCCCTCAGTAATCAACTGCAAAATTTCTTGAGGAGACATAGCCGCACTGATTAAATAGTGGCCAGCTTGAATATGAGCACCACTGTCTGAACGTCGTCCCCAATATTCAAAAACTAAAGCCGATCTTATAATATTTTTTTTCTCCAAATCGCGGCCTAAACTGCGCAAAGTTGTGCCCGGCTCAACCTGATAAACTGAGGCTTCAGCTTTTTCCTTAGCAGGCTGATTGAGCTCATTGAATCTGTTGTACGCCCAAAAAGCAGCCACAGCGGCAGCTATGCAGCAGATTAGCAAAAACAGCAATATTTTTTTCACTGGCGGCTCCCTCTCTACGCAAGCAGCATTGAGTTCAGCGGTACACAAAAAACTTTAACAACAAAAAAAGCTGCTTCTGTTTCAAAAATTAGGACTCCCATTCCGGAGGATCGAAATTGACAGGACGACTCTGCTTATCCAGCCAGCTCTGTAGAATAAGTACAGCTGCAACTTTGTCGACAGACTGACGTCTCTTTTTTTCTTTTACTCCTCCGGCCCGCATAGCTTGATGAGCCATAACTGTTGTTAAACGTTCATCCATAAGCTCTACTGGCACGTTCAAACGTTCTTGAAGCTCCTTGGCAAAAGCGGTGCAGTATTCAGCTTTTTCTCCACCTAATCTGTCAGTACGGTTAGGAATCCCTACTACTACCAGCCCGATGGAGCGCTCTTCTACCAAGCGACGTATGCGACCAGGTAATCCGTCCCGATCGCGTCCTTCCCAAACGTCGTACGGACTAGCGATCATACCCATAGGATCAGAAATAGCCAAACCTACCCTTTTTTCCCCTAAATCAATACCTAAAACTCTCAAGACTCTTTTCTCCTATGCGAAGAAGATGACGCGATTTTAAATTGAGCGGACAATAAGTGGAAAGATGACGCCATAAAATGTGCTCGGCTTGAGCATAAACTTTAGCCAAGAAACGACTAAGCAAAGAGTCTGCTAAAGAATTTTGAGCAAATTTTTGCAGCAGCGATACAATTTCGTGATTTACAGGCAAATTATCCAGGCGATTTCCCAAGCACTCCGAGCAGAGCATGCCTCCTTTCAGGGAGTTAAAGGCTTCAAGAGGCCCAGGTCTTCCACAGACGGCACATTCTCTTAAGCTGGGTAGTATCCCCATAATTTCCAACAGACGCTCCATAACCCAAATAGAAACAGCCGCTCCTTTGCGCGGACAACAGCTTAAATTATCCAGAGCATCAGATAAGATACGGAAAAAGCCCGCACATTCGGAAGGAGCGGCGCTGTATCCCCCGTCTTGGATACCTGGAGCAACTGCAGAAAACAGCTCAAGAAGAAAGGCTCCCCAGCAGAGACACTCATAGTCACCGTAAAATACAGGCCTGACTTTGACAGTTTTTGCCTGAGTTAAACGGGCCAAAGAGCTGCGTCCTTTAACGAACAGTCCGTCTAATTCGGTAAACGGCTCAACCTGGCCGCGCAGAGAACTGCGCGGCTTACTCAGTCCGCTGCATACGGCATCGATGCGCCCCTTATCAACACTGAGCAACATAACTAATTCTGAATTTTCATTCAGACGGCGACGATGCAGCACTATACTCCTTGAAGAAAAGAACTCACTCATCTGCTCGGCCACAAAAAAGGCCGAACCTTAAAAACAAGTCAACAGCAACTCAAATTTAAGGTCCGGCTGTTTTATTCTAACAGTTCAATTACAGTTTGAATTCAGGATCGCCCTGCATAATTTTAATAGAAGCACTGGCTCCGATACGATTGGCCCCAGCTTCTATTAAAGCAACGGCACTTTCAAAATCGTGAATACCTCCGGAGGCTTTTACACCGATATCTGGTCCGACTGTTTTGCGCATAATAGCCACATGATGAACTTTAGCTCCTCCGGGGCCAAAACCAGTAGAAGTTTTTACAAAGTCAGTGCCACCTTTTACAGCTAAACGACAGGCTCTCTCTACCTCCTCATCGGTCAGCATAGCAGTCTCCAAAATACATTTGACTAACCGTCCGCCGGCAGCCTCTACTACAGCTCTGACATCTTTTTCTACCAACTCATCATCGCCAGCCTTAAGAGCTCCTATATTGATAACCATATCAACTTCGTCAGCACCGTTGGCAATGGCGTCTCTGGTTTCACAAGCCTTAGCAAAACTAGTAGTCGCTCCTAAAGGGAAACCTATAACCGTACAAACTTTTACCGAAGAACCACGCAGAGCCTCAGCTGCGGTGCTGACCCATCCGGGATTGACGCACACAGAGGCAAACTTGTATTGGCGAGCCTCTTCACAAATTTTCAGAATTTGATCTTTTACGGCATCGGCCTTAAGAAGAGTATGATCGATCATGTCACCAATCATGCGCCCAGTAATTTTTTTGTTTTCCACTTAAAACTGCCTCCTGCGCCCAACTGTAGGCGCAACCAAGATATTTCCGTTGTTATCTGTGGCCTCAGCCAAAGATCCCCCACGTAGAATTACGCTGAAAAGTCTACCATGCCTGCCGAAACAGAATTTCCCTTAGTTACTTTTCTACTCGCAATCGTATCCTAGAGCACGCAGCCAATCGGGACGGTCGCGCCAATCTTCCTTAACCTTAATCCACAAATCGAGATAAACCTTGCAACCGAACATTTCTTCCAATTCTGCCCTGGCTGCCGCTCCTATATCGCGCAGCTTCTCACCCTTGCGTCCTAAAATTATATGCTTTTGTCCCTCACGCTCTACATAGATAACAGCCCGCAGATACTGCACATTGTCTTTATTAACCGCTGGGCGACACTCCTCCAGCTTAACAGCCACCGCATGAGGTACCTCACGGTAAGTACAGCGCAGCACTTTTTCTCTGATAATTTCTTCAGCACGACGCTCCTCATCTTGATCGGTAATCTGCTCTTCCGGGAAATACGGAGTTCCCACAGGCATCAATCGGCGTAAGCACTCCAGCAATTCAGGCAGATTGTCGCCATCTTTAGCAGAAACAGGATAAATATCGAGGAAATTTCCCAATTTTCGGTAAGCTTCGATCCTAGGCAACAAAGCCTCTTTAGGAGTTACTTTGTCAACTTTATTGATTACCAATAATTTAGGAGAGTTAACTTCTTGGGCCAAGAATTCGGCAGCCAATCGATCTTCATCGCTGGGCTTGCAGGAAGCATCGACCACTAAAACAGCTACATCGGCCTCACTTCCTTCTGTTTTGGCAGAGTCGAGCATCCATTCTCCTAAGCGCGTTTCTGCCGGATGAAATCCGGGCGTATCAACAAACACGATTTGACAATTAGGAGCATGACTGACTCCCAGAACGCGGTGGCGCGTAGTTTGAGGCATACCGGAAGTGATAGCCACCTTAGTGCCCAATATAGCGTTAAGCAGGGTAGATTTACCCACATTAGGTCTGCCTACAAGGGCAACAAAACCGCTGTGAAATTCTTTAGCATTCATACTGAACTCTCCGTCTATTTTCTTGCTTTCAGCTGTTCAGCTTAAACAAAAAAAAGAAAAAAGTAAATAAATAGGTCAGGACAGCAGACAGGATTTGCAGCAAACACTTTCTGCCCAAGCTCCAATTTCCCAATCGATTAGCCATCCAGGCTTTTCTTGCTGATCGGTTAAAGCAGCTAAGGCCCACACCACCCCATCCGCTTCTACTATAGCCATGTCATGGCGGGCACCGTCATCCAACTCACCGGTTTTGTTGTACGTTTTGGCTCTTCCCGCCAAGCGAGCGGGAATTTTCTCTATAAACTGTTGGCGCCTCATAATATTCCAAAATTCTTTATACAAAGGCGCACTCAGCAATCTACCTTGCCAAAGTTCGGACAGAATAAACACACAGTCTCGGGCAGAAGTATAATTTTCTCCCATTTCTTCGGAAGAATACATAAAAAAGCGGCGTAACACAGTATTCTTAACCCGCAGCTTATCTTTTATAAAGCCGTTAATGAAAGAGAAACCAAGTTTCCTAATAACAGCATTGGAGGCGCTATTATCACTAAATTCGATAGCCAAACGACTGAGCTCCCTCCAACTAAAGGGACGCCCCTCTCCGACTTCGCAGAGAACTCCCCCATCGACCAGATCAGCTGCCGTTAATACTACAGTATCATCCAGACAGATTCTATCCTGTTCAGCTTCATAAAAAAGCGCTGCAATAATGGGCACTTTAATTAGGCTGGCCGCCCGAAAAATACGGTCCGAATTGACGCCATACATTTCCACAGACGAATCATGTCCGGAATAAGACAGACAAAGCGCGGCCACCCCTGCTCCGGCAGTAGCTAAGGGAAGTGTACAGCGGCGCAGCTCAGCCCCACAATTTAACATGTCTTTCTCGATAAGTTCGACTTCGGACAATTTTTTCTCCTCAAAGACGCATTTTCGCTATATTCTGGTCTGTCTACCTAAAAACAGAACAAAGGGATTTTTTTCTTACTTTCCTCCCATATTTGGCAGCAACCGCCCGACCTAAAAAAAGCAAAAAAAAACAGCGAAGACGAACTTCACTGTTAACTCAGTTACCGTTTGTGGTACGGGAGGAGGGATTTGAACCCTCACGCCCTCGCGGACTCGGGATTTTAAGTCCCGTGCGTCTACCGTTCCGCCACTCCCGCATACAAGCGACCGCCAGCCGATACCAGCTGACTACGGTCAGTATTATGCACAGTTAGCGTTGTTTTGTCAAGACTACAACAAAAATATAATTCAGCCGGAAAAGCACGTGAAAGGAAAAGGATATTATCAATTGAATAAGCGCAAATTATGACTAGAGATATAGATTCCATCTCCAGTGCCGATGAGCTCCTGGAGTTGGCCGAACAGTTAGAAGACGACGACAACCTTGAAGAAGCTCTCAAAGCTGTCGAGAAGGCTATAAAGCTCGCTCCCCAGAACGGCAAAGCTTATTGCGCCAAATCCAGCTTGCTTCAAGACATGGACAAACCCAGCGAAGCTTTCAAAGTTCTCACTCAAGCTTGCAAAGACATGCCGGAAAATACCGACTGCTTCTTTGAGCTGGGCGCTTTTTTAAGCGAGCACGACAACATTAGCCAGGCTGCTGGATGCTTTGACAAAGTCAACAAGCTTGACCCTAATTACCCTAAAATTAAAATTCATTTGGGTAATTGTTTGCTCAAGCTGGGGCACTGGACTGAAGCTATCGAATGCTTGACTGAAGCCTTAAAGACTGAACTCAGCGACAAAGACAAAGCCAGAGTACTTAACCATATTGGCGAAGCCCATATGAACAATATTCATTCAGATGACGACAAAGCCAATCGGAAAGAGCTAGAAACTGCTAAAGAATTCTTCGATAAAGCTGTCGAACTTGATCCTGACGACTACATTCCCTTCGGCAATATGGCCATGACTTACTGCCGCATGGGAGAGCCGGAATCTGCCGTTAAAATTTTAGAGCCGGTCGTAGCCAAATATCCAGATCAGGCTAAGCTCTACGTTATCAACGGTATCTCTTTAGCGTTAATTCCACAACGTCAAGCTGAAGCCATAGCCTCTTTTGAAAAAGCTATTGAACTCGATCCTGAAAGTCCTGAACTGTGGTTCCACAAAGCCCATTACTATGTGCGCCGTAATGAGTTCGACAAAGCGCTGGCTGTATTTGAAGAAGGTATCAAAGCATTACCTCAAAGCGGAGAGCTCCACCTTCAGATATCCTCGCTACTGCGTCATTTAGCCGGTGTCGAAAATTCTTTGGGTCACAAAGAAGAAGGACAGGCTCGCTTCAACGCTTCTATCGCTCATCACCGTGAAGGCCTGCGCCTTTTAGGCCGTCTCGTACATTGGGGCTTCTTCTTTGTTGACGAGAACAATAAGCCAGTCGAAGGCACTAACATTGCCATCGAGTCAGACAGAGCCATTCCCAGAGAAAAGGTGGCGGAGCAGTACGTACGCCAACTTAGAGAGCAGGGACATACTGTTAATGAGGCAGGCTTGATCGACGGTAAGTACCGTATTGGTATGGCCGAAATTCCCCCGGACAGAGTAAAACTGGATAACAAGATCAAAGTACTCTAGCTTTAGCCCATCCTGCAAGAAGTCTCCCTCCTCTGTAGGCGGGAGCACGTTCACTCTTTTTTACACAAGAGCCATCAGAAACTCCATCTGAACTTTGAGATATTACTCTGCAAAGAAGATGGAGTTTTTTTATGAAAAAATATTGCTGCATCTGTACAGCTGAGCAATATAAAAGCACCCTCTTGATACAAAAGAGGGTGCTCGATCGACAATTAGTTAAGAACTACATATAGCTACTTAGCTGTTGTAAAGGGGGCCTTCAGAGAAGCGATGAATTCAGCCAGCAGATCGCGTTTCAACACTTTATAGCTTTTGCCGCGATTAGGAGAGATAGAACGAATTGCTGCTGCCATATCAGCGGCAGAAAGAAAACGCTTCTTGGGATCGGTGCGGGTAGCGGTACGTACAATTTGTATATACTCATCGCTGATAGCAGGATTTACTTCTGCAATAGGAGCTAGCTTGCCCGGATTAAGAGTAGGATCTATATAGGTCACCATCTGGTGCATGAGCACTCCCAGACCGTATATATCGGTAGATTGGCTAACTATACCGGCCAAGCCATACTGTTCAGGAGCAGCGTACCCGACCGTCCCCATACGAGGAGCATCGACTGGCAAATCGACCAGAAGCTTGCCTAAGCCATAATCGGTCAGCATGGCGTAACCGTTGGAGGCTAAAACAATATTCGATATCGACATATCGGCAAAGAACTTGATAGGTTTGCAAGCGTGCAGAGTTTCTAAAGCTTTAGCTACTTTATAAGCTATATCTAGGGCCAAATTTTCCGGGAACGGACGCTGACGGGCACGGAAATATTCGCTCAAACGGCGCCCGGGAACATAGTCGAAAACGAAATAGATGTAGCCGTTCTCAATAAAGAAGTCGCGCAGCGAAGTTAAACAGGGATCTATAAAGTCCATATAACCCTGAGCAATAGGCTGGAAATAGGAAGAAATCATGGCTCTCTTTTCTGGAGCCTCATATCCTTCAAGTTTAAACTCACGCACAGCATAAACACGCTCAGAATGACTTACTGACTGACTTCTGTATATAGTGCTGTCGCCAACAGTTTCTAGGACACTAATCAACTTATATTCGCCCTGCAATATGGGACGGCGCTCTTCAGCCATATTCAACACTCTCCCTAATTCGTCACTTTTAAATTGCAGCGAATTTTCTATATAAGACTATTAATACCTGCCCAAATCTATTTGCCCAAAGCATAGCTCAGGACTCCATTGCGTCCTTGCTTCTTTTCTATGTCAAGATATTCCATAAGCCCCTGATGATAAATAGAATCATTCTTATGCTCTAAAAGCTCTATTTGAGTTTGGCGGTGCAAATGTTGATTAACTTTGTAGGAGAGCCACTCGCAAAAGCCTTCCTCACGGCGTTTGCTTAACGGAACAACTTTATTTTTCATTTGCCATACGTGACCGCATTCATGAACCATAGTTGTTAGAAAATCTTCAGAGGGCAGCCCTTGCAAAACATAGATACGGAAGAGCATGCGCCCTCCTATTTTGTATAGTAAAGTGCGTCCGCTAGTTAACTTTAGCGAAGGGCTGGGATCGCCACTAGAGCGCATTTTCTCACAAAGAACATTTTGGTCCACTATATGAATGCTGAGAGAAGCATCATCAATATTGATTGACGGTGATACGTACTGACGAATTAGCTGCTTGGCTTTGTCAAAATATACTTCAGCAGAATGCTGGTCGTTCACAGCAGAAACAGAATGGTACGGACAAAGACGACGGCCGTCAGAAAAGACTAACCCGCCGTTGATAATAGGTAAATTGCATAAAAAACAGCGAGGTAATTTCGACTCCCAACACTTGCGACATGATATCAAATTGTCGCGCAGCCTAACTATTTGGGCGTCGGAAGGTTTGTTATTACAACAGGAACAGGTGGGAATCCGGCGTTCCATATCTTTGGCGCAGACTGTACGGCCATCTTTTAACACATAATAGCCCTCGGCACACTCTTTACCACAGATATAACACTTTGGGATGTCATCGGAACAAACGATGCTGCCATCGTTCATTTTATAATAATATCCGCTTATAACCCGACCGCATTTGGAACAGACCAAACGACGATCCCGCGCCAGACTAGGATCGCCGACCAATAAAAAGCTCAATACCGATACAAAAACCAAGCAGTATTGCAGCAGAAGACGACCAAGCGAACTCATACTACCAGCGTATTGTTTTTTGTACACTCCTCATCTGCCTTCTCTGGCCCTTTTACCGGCCAAATACTCTCCATATATAGTATCTACATAATACTGAGTTTCAGAATACGGGGGAATCCCTCCGTAATAAAGTACCGCTTCGGGACCGGCATTATAGGCTGCTAAAGCCAAAGGCACACTATTAAAACGCTCCAACTGGGAGGCTATGTAGCGAGTTCCGCCTGCTATATTTTGTTCTACGTCATAAACGTCATAGACGCCCAATCCAGAAGCAGTTCCGGGCATAAGCTGCATTAAACCCACCGCTCCCGCAGGTGAAACAGCCCTAGGATTAAAGCCGGATTCATGACAGATGACGATCTCTACCAACAGAGGATCTACGCCCCAAATTTTCGCGTATTTCAAAATAATGGGATTGATATCTACCTCAACCCAGGTACGTTGATTCTGGGAAGCATCGTTTGGGTCCCATCCGTAATAACTCACTAAACGAGGCTGACGTTGAGCCGCATTGAAAGTAGCAAACGACCAGTCATCTCGATATAGACCGCTGGGCTTGACCTCATAAACTTCGTATTGAGGCGGAGCAAATTCATAGGTGCCGTCTGGGCGTCGCTTGCCTTTAGGAGCTGTCTTTTTCTTGGCAGCTGCTGAACCAGTTGAAGAAGCGGCCACCGCTTTACTTGGCGCAGCATTATTCTTCTTTTTTGCCGAAGCCGAACGCTGCTTTCCTTTATAAGTAGGATAATCTTTTATAACGGTTACACCGTTCGTGTTGCTAATGCTGCGTTTGTAAATATCGTTGGCTTCGTTTGTATAGACAACTTCCTGCTGCCCATTGACCATACGGATTTCCGCCCTTATTTCATCAGCCCAAGCTGAATTAGCGGTTACCCCCAAAGCCAGAGCAGCAGATATGGCCAACATTGAAACACGAGACAGCATAATTTTATTTAATTTATGTGCTGCGCTTAAATCGGTCAGACACAAATTGTCAACAGTGTCCTGTATAATATCCATAGCAGGAGCTTAACACCTTTCTATATATAGTGTAAAGGTTTCATAAATTTTATGTCGCGGCGGTGACTCTTATTATGCCGACAATAAACAACGAGCAAAACAACAAATCTGCAGCAGAGCTTAAGCCTTTTTCAGCCTCACTTTCTGCCGCAGAAACAGCAGAACAAAAAGGCGGGCGCCTTTGCCCCAGATGCAAAGGCAGCGGAACTTGCTTAGATTGCGGAGGCAGCGGTGAAATGGTCTGCCCAGGATGCAATGGCAGTGGTGTCTCCGGACACAATAGTCAGGGAAAACCTCTGCCCTGCCGCACTTGCAAAGGTAGGAAAACGATCCCCTGTTCAAAAGTATGTGAATCATGCGGAGGATCCGGAGCCATAACTTCCAGCTTCCAGAAAAAGATCCTGGAAAAATATCAATCTCCCGGCGGTGCAGTCTCTTATCACCGCCCTAAAGCAGTATATGCCCTAATAATTATCTGTTTGGTTATATATGCTGCGCAGCTTTTGTGGCCAATTCAGTTTCAAATAATGATAGCCCCTTGGCTCTCTCCTTATATGCCTTTGTTTGCCCCAACTGAAATTTGGCGACTGCTCACAGCAGCTTTGCTACACGGAAGCTTATTTCATCTACTTTGCAATATGTACTGCCTACATGTAGTAGGTTTAGAAATGGAAGAAATACTTGGCTGCAAAAAATTTTTACTTTTATTTGTATGCGGTTGTATCACCGGAAATATATTATCTTCCTTTGTCAATCCAGCCGGCGGTATAGGAGCTTCAACGGGCATTTTTGCTTTGCTGACTGCCTATTGGGCCTATAACAGACGCTGGGCTTTAGGATCTTCTGAAAGAGCTTCTGCCTATATTCAAGGAGTTGTTCTACTGCTGCTTTTAGGATTTGGTTTGTCTTTTTTGACCAATATGACTTTCTTGGACAACTGGGGGCACTTAGGAGGAGCTATAGGTGGATTCCTGTACGTGAAATTTACTAAGCGTCCGGTATAGCAAACTCCAGATAACAAAAAAAATCCTGTTTATTAGTTAAACAGGATTTTTTTGTTTTGCTATCGGTAACTACTTATAAGATTTGAGACTAACCTCAAACTTGTAAATTTCGTGGCCGTCGATGTGCATGTCTTTGTCTACTTCCAACTCAAATTTCATACCGTCTTTTACAGCGGTAACTTCCGGCATATTGGTCAGGCCATCTTCAATTTCGGTTTTAACAATGCGCCAGCCATTCTTTTTTAATCCGTTAACAATAGCGTTGTACTCTTTCTCTGCGTTAGTGGCCAAATAGTCTTTTTCAACCTTGCGCATGGATTCTTCATATTTGATGACCTTAAGTCCGGGGATATTGTCGATCCAGGTGAGGCGTTCAGAAAGACCAGCCCAAACAGGGGCAGTAGCAACAGCTAACAAGCACACTAAAGTATAAAAAAATTTATTCATATATTTGTTTAGACACCCATTCTTCAAAAATAAAGCGGCAATACACTGCCTTAACAAAATAATTTTAACAAATAAACAATGTTTCAACAACAGACAGTCTGTAGGATTTAGAGGAAGCGACTTATAGTAAATTATTTATTTTTGGGTAGATAAGCCATCAAATAAGCCCTATAAACGAATCTTCAGACACTGAAATTTTTTATCTAAAAAATTAAAAGCTATTCAATTGATAAGCAGGAATCAAATAAAAAACGATACAAGCTTACACTCCGGTTTTACAACCGCACTGCCGTTATGCAGCCACCAAACAGCTTCAGATACCGTCAAAAACTGAATTGCTTGGCGGATAGGCAACACTGGCAGCGAGATAAATTGTCAGCTTCTCTGCCTGCAAATAAATTGAACCGTTTAACAGAGAAGATGACTAGCATAAGGTAAACATGTTATGACTGTTAAAAATATTACCCCTCTTCTAGGAGCTCTTCTAGGGCTGAGCATTCTAACTCCAGCTTGGGCCGCTCCGCTCTTCCCTGATGTTCCGGAAAATACATGGGCAAGTGATGCAGTAGCCGTTCTAGCTGCCAAAGGCATTGTCGAAGGGTATCCAGATGGAACTTTCAAAGGTGACAGACAAGCTTCTCGTTGGGAAGTAGCCTTAATTGTAGCCAGACTGCTAGCTCAGCTACAAAACGAACACACTTCCTTGGCCACTAAAGCCGAACTAGCAGAACTACAAAAATTGGCTGCCAGCTTAAAAGATGAATTAGCCGCCTTAGGTGCCAGAACCGAGCGACTGGAAGCAGAAGTCTCCAAGCTAGACAGCAGGGTAAGCGACTTAGAACGTATCAGTTTCTATGGTGAATATAAAGCCCGCATTTCAACTCTGTCGATGCGCAATGTCGGTGTAGGCTCTCTAGGGACACCGGCCATTTTAGATTACTCCGATGCAGTAGGCAGCAATACCGGAGCCGGCGGTATTATTCCCGCCCCCTCAGTAGCAGCAGGCCTTACTTTTAATACCTTCTTTATAGGTGTAGCCTCAGTAACAGACTGGTCTAACGGACGCCCAATGGTAAGCGGCACCAGCATAGCCCACGAGCTTATGCTTGGCACCAAATTCGATTTAGGCAACTCCTTAGAAGGCGGAGCTGAGTTCAGCGCTTACTCAAGCTGCGGCAACAAAGTTATTGACGCTTTTTGGGGAGTCTCCCAACCTTATCTCAGCAATCCCTTTACCTCAACCATCGGAGCAAACAGCAGTGCCCAAGGCTTAGAGCACACCCCCTATGCAAAACTGGCTCTGGATAATTTCTGGGTAATGCACAAACCGAGTAAGACTCGCCTGACTGTGGGCAGTATAAAAGAGCAGAATTTTTCTTCCTTAGTTTATGTGCCAGAACGTAACCCAAACGCCTGGGGTGATTATTATCTGGATACTTACGGCGTTCAGCTAAAGGGCGAGAAAACTCTTTCACCGGACTTCACTTTTAAATGGGAGCTCATGGGAACTCGCCTAGCCAACGGTATCGCCAATAGTTTGTTTGACAATGACGGTTATCAGTCCAGAGCAGAAGGCGGCAATTTTGAATTGATCTTTAAAGATGGCCAAGGCAACTTTAAAGCAAACATTCTCCATGCCATCGACTGTGCTCTATACGATAAAGCTGCACTAGGCTTGCACCTGCAGGACAATTTCACTTTAAACTGGGTCAACCCGAACGGTTATTACATTAACCAATTAGGAGCGGGCACCGCCGCTGTGGCCGGTATGGGATCAATTAGTGATGAACGTCCTATTCCCATGATTGCAGCTGCCGGCAACGACGGCATTACTGGCATAACCGGCGTCCCCAATGTAGGAGGCATCGGTGCCCAAGATATGTTTAATTACGGCTTCAGTGCCAGCTACGAATTCGACTTAGGCGATGTTAAGCCCAACGTGTTCGCCGACTATGCTCACTCTACTTATAAGCCGAACAAGCATTCATCGTATTCCGTGGACGGTACTGCTTACAGATTAGGCGCCGACTTCAAAATGTTCGACAATATTTTGAACTTACAGGGCACTTACGTCCACACCGACCCTACTTACGATCCTTTTATACTTAATTATCCTACTATTAACGGTATAGGCAACACTATTTGGAACGTTCCTAGCTTTGACTACTATAACTCCATGTACTCCTTGCATGACACCAACACTTTTACTCATAACCGTAAGGGTTGGACAGCTAAGCTCGATTGGCGCTTCTGCCGCACTGGCCTTTTCTCATTCGAGTACAAAGATTTAGAGCAAACAAAAACTTCTTGCCAAGACGTGCGCTATTCGGCCAACTCCATTGCTCCAGGCACTCCCAATACTACAGTTTTGGGCTTTTCTCCCGGTTTCATGGATCCGGTCTTCTGCGGCTTCTCTTCGGAAACATTTGCCAGCGATGGTAACAACGAACTGGGAGTAGTTCTTGAAAACCCGCGCGGCAAGGCTACTAGCTGGAGACTAAGTACAGGCTTTAAGTATCCAGTCGAACCCAAAAAGAGTAAGCGATGCATTACTCTCTCCGGCGGTGCTCGCAGCACCCACTTTACCCGCCACTCCCAGCTAGCTTCTTTAATTAACACCCCTACAAGATACGGTTCAGAAAGTCAGAACTATGTAAACTTTTACCTAGATGCCTGGCAAGTCAATCTGGATTATGATATTACCAATAATCTGCGTATCCATACCGGCTACAAATCAGTCGATATGTACGGCCACTTGGATCATTTAGGAGTAATGAACAATTACGCCAATGCCATAGGATCAAGTACATTCGACATTATCAACCTAGAACAGCGTATTCCTAATATTAGTTTAGATTGGGATATTACTGACAATATGTCATGGGGAGCCTTAGGTGAATTCTTTACTACTAAAGACCGCATGGATGAAGAAATCTTTGCTAGCCCAGGAATTCCAGCCCTCAATTTGAGCTACGGACCTCAGCAGGGAGCTCACCCCTTCAATTGGCAAGGATTCTTGTTCACAACTTATTTGAACTTCAAGTTCTAATTAAAGAAACCGTTTGCTCCATACAATGAGCCCTAGGATACCGGCTCATAAAAGCGGCCTGAGAAGCGCCCAATGAAACAAACGGAAGAAAAAATAAGCGGTGCTCAATCTTGAAACAGAGCACCGCTTATTTTTTGTACTTATAAAAATTAGGAACCTATTTACACTTGTTTATCGAACCCAACCACCGGCAGCCAACGAAGAATATCGAGGAGAAAGACCGTCTGGATGAGTACAAGTACAAGTTATTGTAAAAGCACTGTAGGTAGTAGTAAACAGATAAGTGTACTCGTTGTCGTTGCCACCGTGGTTGCGATCGTAAGCGGGGTTGCCGTACGGACAGCGGTAGAAAGGACACTGTTTGTCATACCACTCTTCAAATTTGCGGGTGTTAGCATAGTTGGCACTTCTACCGCCATGCCGGTTAAAATAAACGCCTTCTTCAACTTTGCTCGACTCTAGCCAACTGGCCAGACGCAGAATGTAAGAGCGACAAGCCGCACGGTATTCTTGTTCACGTCTGTTTTTGAATGAACTGATTATGGACACGGAAACAGCAGCTATCAAAGTTAGAACAATGATGAGCTCAACCATGGTAAAAGCCCGTCTAGATTTGCGTTTGTAAAAAAACATACAGTACTTTTCCTTTCCTACCAAAAAAATAAAAAGAGCCACAAGTACTTAGAAAAGCCGATTTTTTTTCAAAAAACACTTCCTTGCTGCAACTCGTTCAACAAAAAATATAGATCTTCCCCCCGCCCCCCAAGCTATTCATAAAAAGTTCCTCATATTGTCCATAAAATTCAAAATAGCCCTCTAACTCTGATGTATTCAAGCACACTGTCAGGGACTAAATATTTAGCCGAGCGTCCTTCAGATAACAACTGGCGAACATAAGTAGAAGAAATATCGAGTCCCGGAGCTTCAAACCACATAATTTTATGAGCGTTTTGCAAATGCATTCCGGCTATTTTCTCTTTTAGTTCCAATAAGTCGACACCGGGACGATGTACAACATAGAAATATTCCATAAGGTCTAAAATATCATCGAATCGATACCAAACAGATTTTACCAAAGAATCAGAACCTGTGATAAAAGAAAAAATTGCTTCCGGATGCTGCTGGACCAGCTTTTGACAAGTATTTATGGTATAAGAAAGAGTTTTATGTTGTATTTCTATATCGCTGACAGTAAACACCGGACTACTCTTAGCAGCTAGACAACACATCATCAGGCGATCTTGAGCGGAAACAGTGGGAGCCTCACGGTGAGGAGGCAGATAATTCGGCAGTAACATAATTTGTTGAATTGGAGTTCTTTCGCAAATTTCAATTCCTATACGCAGATGCCCACAATGTACAGGATTGAAAGTACCACCTAAAATGCCTATTCTAGTCTTCACTTTTTTAACTCCCCAAAATTTACTATGAAATGAAAAAGCAACGTTGCGACGCTGAAGATAAATCAGCAATTCGGCAAGCGCTGCTTCTCAAGCTCAACACCAAGCAGCTCCGCCAGCTTTCGCCTACAAACAGCGGAGCCCTTGATTATTTTACCTATAATTTACTTCTTTACGTAGAAAGGACGCGGAGCATACTCGGTATGCAAATAATGATGCGCCTTATGAGAGTTGGGCTCACCCAAGAATTCACTATAGAGAGCTATAATTTCAGGATTCTTGTGAGATTTGCGCTTGGCTCTGTCTTTATCTTCAGCGTAAAGGGCTTCAGCTCGAACAGCTCTAGGCTCGACATCGAGGCGACGCTTGGCAGAAATAATAGACTGACCGCCACCATGGACGCATCCGCCGGGACAAGCCATGATCTCGATGAAGTGATATTCTTTCTCACCGGCCTTGATAGCTTCTAACAAAGCTGCAGCATTTTTGGTACCGTTAGCAATAGCCAACTTAATTTCGGTAGGCTTGCCGTCTATGGGCAGGGTTACACTGGCCTCTTTGATACCGGCAATACCACGGCACTCCTTGTACTCGATGTTTTCCAGATCTTGACCTGTCAAAACATCGGCAACTGTACGCAGAGCAGCTTCCATAACGCCTCCGCTGGCTCCGAAGATAACACCAGCACCCGTGTAGTCGCCCATAAGCGGATCGGGCTCTTCATCGGGAAGGGCTTCGAAACGCAAGCGAGCCTGCTTAATCATATCGCCCAATTCTCGGGTAGTTATTGAAATATCCACATCACGGATGCCATCTACTTCCATTTCAGGACGCGAGCACTCAAACTTCTTGGAGGTGCAAGGCATAACAGACACGCAGACAATATCCTTAGGATCGAGTCCCATCGCTTTGGCATAGTAAGACTTGACCATAGCGCCAAACATTTGCTGAGGAGACTTGCAGCTAGACAGGTTGGGCAGGAACTCAGGATAGTTCATTTCACAGTAGCGGATCCAGCCAGGAGAGCAGGAGGTAATCATAGGCAACACGCCGCCATGCTTTACACGATTGAGCAGCTCATGTCCCTCTTCCATAATGGTTAAATCGGCCGACCAGTTAGTATCGAATACTTTATCGAAGCCCAAGCGGCGCAAAGCAGCTACCATTTTTCCGGTAACTCTTGTGCCTACAGGCAGACCGAACTCTTCACCCAGAGAAGTACGTACCGCGGGAGCGGTCTGAACGACGACATGTTTAGACGGATCGGCTAAAGCAGCAAACACTTTGTCGATATCGCTGTGTTCGTGCAAAGCCCCGACAGGACAAGCATGGATGCACTGTCCGCAATAGACACATTCGACATCGCGCATGCTGAAATTATAGGCTGGGGCAACTTCAGTTTTAAAACCGCGATTAGTAAAGTCGAGAACACCTATTCCTTGAACATTACGACAAACACTGACACAACGTCCGCAAAGAATGCACTTGGAAGAATCGCGCACAATAGAGGGAGAAAGATTGTCAATGTGCCATTCGCGTGTCTCACCCTTATAAGGAATGTCATGAATGCCTAATTCGCGACTGAGCTTCTGCAGCTCACAATTCCCCGAACGCACACACTCTAAGCAATCGCGCTTGTGATTAGCCAAAATAAGCTCAACATTGGTTTTCACAGCCTTGCGTACTCTGGGAGTGTTGGTGCGAATGTTCATGCCCTCTTCCACCTTAAGTACGCAGGAGGCAGGCAGATTGCGCATAGGGCGACCGTTGATATCAACTTCTACCACACAGACGCGGCAGGCAGCAACCTCGTTTATATCCTTCAAATAGCAGAGAGTAGGGATATCTACGCCCGCAGCGCGTGCAGCCAGCAAAGCGGTATAATCGTCAGGTACGCTTACGTGTATACCATTAACTGTTACGTTAACATTAGCCATTATATATACCCCTTACTTTCTAATAATAGCGCCAAAAGGACAGTTGGCCTTGCAGGCTCCGCACTTTATGCACTTATTCTGATCGATGACGTGAGTTTTCTTAATATCGCCGCTGATAGCTGCCACGGGACATACACGCTTACACTTGGTGCATCCTTTGCAAAGCTCGGTAATTTTATAACCAAGTAACGCTTTGCAGACTCCAGCCGGACAACGCTTCTCTTGTACGTGAGCGATATACTCATCGCGGAAGTGCTTGAGTGTTGAGAGCACGGGGTTAGGAGCAGTCTGGCCCAAGCCGCACAAAGAAGTGCTCTTAATAGTCTCGGCTAAATCTTCGAGGGCTTTAATATCTTCCATGGTACCGTGGCCGGAAACAATCTTGTCGAGAATTTCAAGCATGCGTTTCGTACCTTCACGGCAAGGAGTACACTTACCGCAACTTTCATCGACAGTAAAGTCGAGGAAGAAACGAGCGATATCAACCATACAGTTGTTTTCATCCATGACGATCATACCGCCGGATCCCATCATGGAGCCAATAGCTACTAATCCATCAAAATCGATAGGAGTATCTAAATTTTCAGAAGTAATACAACCTCCGGAAGGGCCGCCAGTTTGGACAGCTTTAAAGGCCTGATCTTCAGGGCATCCGCCACCGATATCATAAATGACCTCACGCAAAGTTACGCCCATAGGAACTTCTAAAAGTCCGGTTTTATTAATGCGACCGCCCAAAGCAAAAACTTTAGTACCAGGCGACTTTTCTGTACCGAAACTGCGGAACCAATCGGCACCGTTGTTGATAATTTGAGCTACATTAGCTAAAGTTTCAACGTTGTTGATGATGGTAGGTTTGCCCCACAACCCTTTATTAGCTGGGAACGGAGGCTTATTCCTGGACATACCACGCTTGCCTTCAATAGAGGCAATCAGAGAAGTCTCTTCACCGCATACAAAAGCACCGGCTCCCAGACGAATGTCTACATCGAAACTGAACCCGGATCCGAAGATATTCTCTCCTAAAACTCCCAATTTCTTGGCTTGCTTGATGGCTATTTTCAGACGATCGACGGCTACAGGGTACTCAGCACGCACATAAACGTATCCTTTGGTAGCTCCGATAGCATAACCGCCGATAGCCATAGCTTCCAAAACAGCGTGAGGATCACCTTCCAGAACGGAACGGTCCATAAAAGCACCAGGATCACCCTCGTCAGCGTTGCAAATAATGTACTTTTGGTCGGCTTTGTTAGGAGCCGCAAAACTCCACTTAAGACCGGTGGGGAAACCGCCGCCACCACGACCGCGCAAACCAGACTTCTTGATTTCATCGATGACGTCTTGAGGAGTCATTTCCAGAAGAGCTTTGTGCAGAGCGGCATAACCATCTTTGGCAATATATTCCTGGATATTTTCGGGGTCGATAATGCCGCAATTGCGCAGCACAATACGCTTCTGCTTAGCGTAAAACTTTAAGTCTTCTAAGCACTTGGCATCGTTAGAAGGATCGCCTGCTATAGTATACTCTTCGACAACCTGGCCGCCTTTAAGATGCTCTTCAACAACGCGAGCCGCCTTCTCTGGGGTCATGTGAATGTAAGTAACTTTGGGCTGACCGGGTACAAAAACCTCAACTAAGGGCTCATAAGTGCACATACCGATACATCCGGTAAGACATACCTGGACATTATCAATATTTTTAAGTACGCATTCACTCTTGAGGGCGTCCAAAACGGGACGAGCGCCGGCTGAAATACCGCAAGTGGCCATACCGACGACAACGCGAGTCTTCTCGCTATTCATAACTTCTAAGGCTTTTTCTTTTAAAGCCTTCAAATCGATATCCGTCATGCCTAAACGCTCCCCTTATTCGTATTTTTTCAAGATCTCGCCGATAACGGAAACGTCTTCCAACTTTCCGTAGACCTCTCCGTCAATCATCATGACGGGTGCTAAACCGCAGCATCCCAAACAGCGAGTTGCTTCGAGCGTAAAGCGACCGTCCGGAGTAGTACCACCGACTTCAATGTTAAGTTCGGAACGAAGTTTATCCAAAACTTTCTGAGCTCCGCGCACATAGCAAGCAGTTCCTAAGCAGACACCAATCTGATGTTTACCTTTAGGATTAATAGTAAACTGGCTATAGAAAGTGGCGACGCCATACAGCTCAGCTACGGGCACATGAATTCTGGAAGATATAAATTTCAGCACCTCGAGAGGCAAATAGCCGAATAAGCGCTGCGCCTCTTGAAGAACAGGCATAGTTATACCGGTTTGTCCATTGTAAGATTCGATGAACTTGCCAAGCTCTTCGAACCTTGGATCGGTTGACTCAAGGCAGCTTCCGCCGCACTTGCAAACATCTTTCACTTTTCCGAGGTCTCCTCTGCAGAATAGATTTCCCTATAAAGCTTGCGAACTGCCGTTAATTTTATAAAATCGGCCCTCTATGGATTCGACAAGCCTATTTTACGCGACAAAAAAATAAGAAAGCGCCAATTGTCCCATTCACAAGAAATAGAACAACCACCCTTACTTATTTTCAAATACGGCGCGGCTTATCCCCACAAGCCCGCCATTAGATAAAATTTTATCGAAAATATATAATATAATCAACCCTAAAAAAATATTTTTTTATCGATAATTGATTATATTTTTCAACCATCAAAAAGTAACTACATTCTCAGCCTAAAGACTCAATAATTTCTAATTATCAACTCTTGGCTTTTTCTTTTAGAAGCATCACAATTTATATTTCTGCGCACCTCAATCGTCTCAATTCTATATGAAGCGTACAGTTCATGAACTATGGGAACATTATTGTTACTTAACATTAAATACACTCCACGGCGATCTAATTCCCTAAAGAGGACAGCTAAACGCTTGTGATCATCTAAAGAGAAGCCGCCTTTGGCATAATCGGCAAAATTAGCAGTCGGACTAAGCGGGACATAAGGAGAATCGAAATAAATGAAGTCGCCATCACGGGCATCAGCACAGGCAGAAGCAAAATCGAGATGACGAATTGA
Organism: Candidatus Bruticola sp.; assembly: GCA_051874695.1. Classification (GTDB taxonomy): domain Bacteria; phylum Vulcanimicrobiota; class Xenobia; order Xenobiales; family Xenobiaceae; genus Bruticola. The sequence continues at coordinate 871 of JBJEGC010000022.1, read as the reverse complement.
AATGTCATTTTTCCTCAAATAAGCTCCAATAGCCAATAAATTGTCTTTTTCTATAGAACTTCCGTATACCTTACGATTATAAGGTACATTAAATAGTCCTCTGGAATTAACACGGTACAAACCGTTAAAACAATGTTTATTAATCCAAATAGTCAATGACGCAGACTCAATATCTAGAGTACCGGCAATAATTTTACGATTATAAAGCTCTCTCATCAGTAGATAGCGTTCTTGAGTGCAGATAACAGAGTCATACTGCTCAACCGTATCTATAACTGCCTCCGCGTTATTTCGCAACTGAATATAAACATTGAGCAACTGCTCATTCACATCACTGATAACACCATAAGTAGGCTGAATATGGAGAAAAAATGCCCCTCCTCCAATAAAGGGCTCATAATATCTCTTATATTTTTCCGGTAAACGACTACTAAGCTCGTCCAGCAGTTGTTTTTTGCCCCCGGCCCATTTCACAAATGGTGTTAATCTACTAGTCATGAATGAAATCCTTTTGTTCTGCTCGTGCAGTCTATCATATGTTGCTTAAAAATTACTTTACAATATATGAAATATATTCAGATTCTTAATTTGATATTCTTGTTTATAACAAAAAAAATTAAACGTACAATTATCAAAACGCGCACATTTATTTTTTATATAAAAACTTGAGAATCTGAATTCCGAGAACTCATTCTTGAAATGAAAGGCAGCGTATGGGCTGATAACCGCCCCCGGACTGCGGCACAGGCCGAGCGGAAGCGCAACTAGCTAAGGCGGAACGGGAACCTAAGGCGCGGCACAGGCCGAGCGGAAGCGGAACACAAAAGAAAAAAGCCCGCCTGAATTAACTGGCGGGCTAAATATTGTTCCG
>JBJEGC010000021.1:0-117258 GCA_051874695.1 Candidatus Bruticola sp. | reverse complement strand
GTATTCCAAGGGCGAATCCAAACTTTGAATCCGTATTTTTTGCTCAGTTCTTGGACGATATCATAAGGAATACCCAAACCTATGACGGGGAGATCGCGAATATCGCAAGCTAACTCTACAACTCTGCCTTGCTCATCAGGTACCAACCTGACACGATTGGCGCCTAAACTGTAAGCTGCTCCTTGCCTGATTCTCTCAGCCGTCTCCCGATCTTTGGCCTCATAGTAGGCACACATCGGATTTAATTTTATGCGTTCGTCGATGCGCTTTTGAGCCTGTAAATCGACCATTTCAAAATAGTTGGCCGCCCTGGCTAAACCGCGCAGAGCCAAAGAATCGCGGCTACTCTCCTCTACAGCTATAGCACTTACACCGCTGGCTTTACACCAATTAAGAACGACACTAAGAGAGTTGCCGCTACGTCTGGCATAATCGTTGAGCGCAGCATAATCGAAAAGGATTTCGGCTGAGTTATTATGCTGCTCGCTCTGCACCCTATGCATAATTATAGGCAGGGCAGCCACCAGTCCGATAATAACAAAAAGAACTAAATTGCGGAATATGCGGTTCATGACCTACTCTTCAACACATCTGAAGCTGCCTGTTGGGCCAGCGAATCAGCTTCTTGAACTATCTGCTCTTTATAACCGTCATCAGCAGCACCGGTTTGATAAAAATGCTGACTCAGCCGTCCAACGGTATAAGTACCGCTCCAAGCTACAGCAGCCTTAGCTGCAGCTCCTAAAACTGGCACAAAGCCCACAGCTTCCCTAGCCAACAAACGCCACCCCCAGGCTCCGCCCACAACAGGCATCAACTCACTTATGCGTTCGGTAAAATTGACAGGACGTCCATACACAGCTCCAATAAGCAGAGCTAAACGCAGCTGCTTAGCCGTTATATAAAGTGTTTCCCCCGAGACGGCAAACAGACCGACAAACGGTCCGATAATCGGCAGCGAGGCAAATGTTCCAGAAGCAGCAGCGACAGTAGCACAATCTTTGGCAGCTGATTTTATCATTAGAGAAACGATATTTTCTCTCATAGAGCTGTAATCGCGCGCTAAAGTGTAGATCCAAACTCCTAAAGTTTTACTCAGATAAGCGTAAAAATCGGCAGCTTCACAGCCGCTTCTGAGTACTCCTAAGGAGGGTAAAGTAGAATCGAAACGTGGCGATAATTCACAACTGCTGAAATCGAGACGAGAAATTATATAAGAAGACAAAGGGCTGCTGCTGTTCCAACATGGACCCAAACGAGGCTCTGCTGTCTCGTGAAGCTGTTCATCTGCAGAACGTAAAGGTATAGCAACTTCCTCATAGGGCTCCGCCTGAGTGTCTTCTTTTTCATCAGTTACTGACACGCTGCTGCAAGCCTCACGCTCTGCAGCCAGCACAGCCTTTTCCTGCTCTTCAAGTTCAGCCCAAGAAGCTCCGGGAGCGGCCTGCCAAGCAGGCTTTACGTTATCGGTCTCAATCGTTTCTGACACAACCTCCCTGGACTTATCCAGAGCGGCCATCGCCAAACGTTTAGCCTCTTCATCATTGGGCATAACCGGTCCCAACTGCTTGCCTTCCGTAAAGATGTTCAATAAATCACAATCGACTAGAGAGCTACCGGTCAAAAAAACCACTTTAGCTTGAGCCGGAAAAGACTCGCGGCAGAAACGCAGATAAGACAAACCGGGAATTTGATCGCCTAAGTGTACTATAGCTACATCAATATTCTTAAAACGATTCTGCTCAGGTGCCTTAGGATTTGGCAGCGGAAAGCAATCTATTTCTGCGTGAACGCCGCAATTGCCAAAATTTGACACCGGATCGCCCAGGCATTCAAGCATAAAAGCTATATTAGTTTGATTACCCACTAAGGCCAATTTATAAGAAGCACTGAACTTTGCCTCGAGTTCTTCAGAGGAACAGTGAAGAGAGAAAATTTGATAGAAAACATTCAAAATAGAAGCCATGTACAAACCTCGCAGCCAAAGCTGAACCCGTTTAAGTTTATGCTGTATAAACATGATCCTGCCGTCGTAAGACAAAAAAAAGAGAGCAATCATTCAGGCAAAAACTTATCAAACGTGGGGGGAAAACTCCGCCAATTCAGAAACCCCAATCCATTGCACCAACGCTAAAAGGAGGGTGTCTAAAAATGACTTCCCAAATTAATAAATATTTCAGCATAATGTTAGGTTTAGCTGTTATAGGAGGAGCGGCAGTTACAGCTCTTCCTTCTTACGCAGAAGAGGCTACGTCTTCCTCAACCCAACTTGTGGCTCAGCTCCCCAGCCCCGTGCGCAAAGTGCCTAATAATAAGGCCTTTACCGAAGAGTGCAAAATTAAGATCTCTCCTATTTCCGGATGCAAGCCTGTCCAATATATGATAGTAAATGGCGATATATGTGAGATTATACTCAGCTACAATAATTCAGAACTTAATTACCGTTCCACCAGAAATCCCAACGAATCATTAGTAGACAGCAAACGCATGACCAAGCCGAAAACTAAACCCCAAGTCTTCTCCATGGTCACTTCTACCGGCGCTTCCATAAAAGGACAACTTACAGATTACAGTACCGGCGCCAAAGCAGTCAGCTGGGAATACGACAAAGTACGCTACGTGCTCATGACCTGGTCCCAAGTTAGCGGTAATGAACTTATCACTTTAGCCAGAAGAGCTGCCAAAACCGATCTAAAGTAAGCATACCATGCGCCGGTTTGAGCAACTCTAAATATAAGTCGGCACCGGCACAAAAAAAAGGATAACGTAAGCAGTAGCTTATGCGCAAAAAAAAAGACTTCTCAAGTAAAAAAAGAGAAGTCTTTTTTTTGCAGTCGTAAAGACAAAAAAAACCTTACCCCGAAGGATAAGGCTTTCTTCTAAGGATTGGTGGGCGCGAACAGACTTGAACTGCCGACCCCTACGATGTCAACGTAGTGCTCTAACCAGCTGAGCTACGCGCCCATTTTCCTTGGAGGCGTCGAGCAGAATTGAACTGCTGTAAGAGGTTTTGCAGACCTCCGCCTAGCCACTCGGCCACAACGCCATGCCTATGAATTTGGAGCGAGAGACGAGATTCGAACTCGCGACCGTCGGCTTGGGAAGCCGATGCTCTACCACTGAGCCACTCTCGCGGGACTTCCGAGAACTCCCATTCTCACTTTGTCTTCGGGCTCTGCCTCTGACATGTGGGAGTATAGCAGGACGACAAACATTTGGCAAGAGCTTTTCCTAAAAAAAATTACTTTTTTTTAGTGAGGCTACTCTACCGGCAGTTCTATTCATCCTGCACCTTTGACCTGGGATAGCTGCCGCTGTTGACAATGGCTTCTCCGGCCTTATCTGCACTTATTGCCGCTTCTTCATCGGGCTCTGCGTTGTCGTTGTCCCACTCGAAGGGAGGAATTACAGAGAGCCCCCTGACATTTTCGCTCAGAATTAGACCGTCACCGGTAGACAAGCGCTTAATGTAAAAAATCAGTCCTTCCGGGCAAGAGTATTCGCCGAAAGTAACTATATTGCCGTCCGACTGCGGTTCCGGCTGCCCCATAGTAAGTCTACCGCTAGGATACGCCCCGGCCACTTCTCCCAAAGTGCTGCCCACTCCCACGTTATTTTTAGCAGCGAACTTAGAATCTGCAGTATGAACCTCTACAACTTCAGAGGTCTTACCGTCGAAGTAAACTTCAACATTGCGATCGGGCATATGATAAATGACCACATCTCCCGACCAGACAGGATACTTATCAGGAATGGCCAGTTCATACACTTTTCTGGCCGTAGTGCCCAAATAGACTCCACCTAAGAATTTGCCGGCCTCTAAACGAGTTTTTAGAGCGGCCTTAGCGGCTAAATTTTTGGCAATAGCCGCTTTTCTGCCAGCTTCGGCAGAACTCTTGGCCTTCAGAAAAACCAAACGCTCTTGCCACTGACTACAGTAAGAAGCGATAGGTTCATTCAATTTCTTTACATTGATGGAACCTAAAAGTTCGTAAGCCTGGCTGCCCAATTTATCTTCATGCGGATCTCGACTGAGTAAAGAATAAGCCAACCAAGCTTTTATCTCTTCATCGTTGGGCTCCACAGCCAAAATATCTTCCAAACTGACTACAGCCTGTCCGTAATCTCCCGCCATAGCTCGGCGAATAGCCACCATTCGTCGACTCATAGGCAAGACAAGACGCAAACGCTCAGTTAAATAACAATAGTTGCCGACCTCTTCAACCTGTTTGCCGTACAAAAATTCGCCATGCTGGCCAGTTATTTTTTGCACAGAGACAGGCCCTTTGGAGGGATCGAGAATTACTTCCAGAGTGAGAGCACAATTTCCGGGGGCAGTGCTCAAATCGAGAGTTACCGCAAAATTACCGTTTTTTACTAAAGCGTTGCCCTTAGCTATTATGTCTTTGTCTTCGCGCAGCGACACACTGACGGGCGTCTCATCCGGCATATTGGAACGCCCCTCTACAGCTAAAATATGGTTTTTGTCATTAGTAACGGAAACTGAAAGTTCGGCGGCAAAATACCCGAAGAAGGAGCATCCCGTCAACAGCACCGATATAGCAAGCACAGCTGGCAGCAGCCTGCAGATCAAAAAATTTTCGATCTTTTTCATAGCTTTGCTCTTGAGGCCTCACTCTCGAATAAAATCTGATCCGCACCTATTTGCCGCGCAGCAACTTAATAGCCTGAGAATAATCTGGCTGACCAAAAATAGCTGTAGCTGCAATTAGAGTGTCGGCTCCGGCCTCCAAACACTGAGGAGCCGTCTGCGGAGATACACCTCCATCTATACCTATGCGGACGCTACTGCCAAGCATAGAACGAAGCTTAGCGATTTTTTTCACAGCATTGCTGATAAACTTCTGCCCGGAGAACCCTGGATTAACGCTCATAACTAAAGCGAAATCGATTTTATCGAGCACATACTCCAGCACTTCAGGCGGTGTAGCCGGGTTCAAAGCTACTCCAGCTTCTATGCCAGCTTCACGAATCTGAGCTAAAGCTTTATCTAAATGGACTGTCACTTCAGGGTGGATGGTCATAGTTTTAACACCGCATTGACGGCACAGATCCAGATAGTCCATAGGATTAGTAACCATAAAATGGACATCGAGAGGAACGCGACTAACTTTAGCAATAGCCTTAAGCAAAGGGCCTCCGAAACTTAAGTTAGGCACGTAATGACCATCCATTATATCGATATGCAGCTGATCAGCTCCACCGGCACATACGCGCTCCAAATCGTCGGCCAAGTGAAGAAAATCGGCAGATAATACAGAAGCTGAAACAATAACTTTATTCATATATCTATTAAAGCTTATCCCTCATAAATAGTTTGTTGTTTATATAAACCTCTGCTTCGCTTCCAGGACGTCCGGTTACCCACAGCTTAACTATATCGTTAACTACATGAGAAGCCCGATAGACTTCTTCTTCTCCTTCGGGACTGAGTACCACCACGCGCACTTCGCTTGGTTCACTGCCGCCAGGAAGAAATATTTCTAACTTGTGATGAACCAACACGTTGCTTGATGCAGAACCGGCAGAAACTTCCAAAGTAATCTCGCTGTCACTCATGACGGCCGCTCCGCCCGGAGGGCTCTGGGAAAGAATTTCTCCGGAAGCTTTGTCAGAAACGGACCAAATAATTTTACCTAAGTTTAACCCCACTTTGGACAGCATCGGCATAACCCGAGTTAAGTTGCGTCCAGTACAATCCGGCACACTCACTTTAGCCATGCCCAAACCTTTGTTGATAGTTATATTAATTTTAGCTCCTTTGAGAGCCAAAGTACCGGCAGCGGGCTTCTGATCTAAAACTTCGTCAGGACGATTGGTACTTTTAGGAACATAAGTCACTTTACCCAGGTTCAACTTATTATTATTGAGCGATTTTTTTACTTCTCGCAAACTCAACCCTTTGAGATCGGGTACTTTGAACTGCTCTGGTCCCAAACTGACTACTGCCAAAACTTCTCTGTTTTTGCGCACCACCCGCCCTTTAGGAGGATCTTGAGAAATAATAATGCGATCGGGGAATTTTGCGGTATGGCGCCCCTCTTCTATGCGCAGGCGTAACCCCATATTTTTCAGCATTTCGTTGGCCACAGCAAAATCTTTGCCCTGAATGGCCGGGACTTCTATTTCGTCAGGAACGGCAAAATAGGTGCGATACACGGTCACACCTACCACAGCCCCAAATACGGCGGCTGAGCACATCACAACAACAATAACGGCAGTTTTAAAAGCGATCCATAGCAGACTCCACCAAGAGTTCCAAGAGAACCAAGGATTAGACGAAGCTACCACTTGCGGAGAAGCGGAATTGCTGTCCGCCAATACTTCTCCGGCGGCTTCAGTATTGGGCTCATTATCGATCGGGAGGGGCGGAGCCATATGCCTGCCGACTGCGCCGACGACCGCCGGGGCTGCATCTGTCCCGGCAGAATTGGAATCGATAGGTGCAGTCTGCCCTGCAGTCTTTCCCTTTTCGTAATCAGATGTTCTCTGCGCAGAAGCCCCCGCAGACTCTCCCGCTTTCTGATCGGAAGAGGTATCCGCACTTCTCGCAACTCGGCCATTAACGGCACTGCCAGGCTGCGACTCCAGCTTTGTTTTGCTCAGCTTCACAGCCTCACCAGATTTCGTTTTCACCTTGTCGCCCATGGCCAGAACTCAGCTCCTCTCATGTACACCATTTTACTGCCTCACTTAATTTTTCTAGGGCAGATCCCCAGGAAGTTCGATATCTAAATTGCCGCTTTCTCCGTTGCCGTTATCACCGTCAGCAGGCTGCTGAGGTGCTTCAGCGGGAGGAGCGGAATGCTCCGGAGCCACCGGACTGGGATCGGGAGCTTTCAGCGGCACAGAATTAATATTAATAGTTGCGCTTCCGTTATTGGGCGCTGCTGTAGAGCTGCCCTCATTTTCAGTTGCTTTCGTAATAGTCAGATCGATACTGCTGCCCAAAGGCGCAGTCTGTCCTCCTCCGGGATACTGCTCGACAACCACATTGTCAGCGACACCAGCCGAAACTGATATGCGTCCCACCTTAAAGCCGGCATTTTGTAAACTTTGTAAAGCTTGTTCGTAACTCTGAGTACAAACATCGGGAATGATTGCTTGGGCAGAAGCGGAAACAATCAAGCGACCGCCTTCTAGCTCAGTTCCCGGCGCAGTATTCTGATTGGTTATGCGGGCAGCTTCAGAGCTGTCTCCTTCTATACTAAGCTCTATGCCCAAAGCGGCCGCTTCAGCCTTGGCTTCCGCAACGCTCTTGCCCACTAGCGAAGGGGCAGCCTGCTTGGTTTTATTGCTCTTGCTGCAAATTACTACATAGATAACACTGCCACGGCGCAAAGCTTGGCCAGAAGCAGGCTCTTGAGACAGAACAGTTCCCTCTGCGGCTTTTGGATCGTCTTTTTGCGCACGAACTTTTACGCTACCGCCCAAACCGGCCATCAGATCGGCTGCACTCTTCAAACTTAAACCGGTTAAATCTGGTATTTTAACCTCGCCCCGACCTAAACTGACAAATACAGTAACTTCCGAACCTGCGGCTAATTCTTGTCCGGCAGACGGATCTTGAGCGAAAACCGTGCCAGAAGGAGCGCTGCTTTCCTTCGGTACTATAGTATAGCCCAGACCACTGCTGTTAAGCTCATCACAAGCCCTATCTTCGGTCAGACCGTTTAGATCGGGCACCGCAATTAACTCCCGTCCTAGGCTTATATCGACCCAAATTACTCCGTCTTTGACCAGTTGCACACCGCTAACCGGATCTTGGCTCAAAACGATACCGGGATGAACGCCCTGTTCATACTTTTGAGAGCGCACTTCCAAACGCAAGCCGGCCTCTTTGACAGTTTCTCTGGCTTGGGCTAACTTTTGCCCTACTACAGAAGGCACATTGACCCCCGGGGCGGCATTGAGGTTTACCCAGGTTATACCTGCCGCAAAAGCTATCAAGATGGTTAAAGATATGGCGATAATGGCCCCTAAACTGTGATTGGCAGCCCCAATAGCAGACGAATCTTCCGCTTCGTTTTCACCTTCAACATATTCGTAATCTTCGCCATCCTCGGCGACATACTCTTCGTAACCTTCTGAACCAAGCTCTTGATACTCTTCTTCGTCGGGTGTATAGCTGAGATCGACGGTGTCTACTGGTGAAGAACCGTCCAGCGGACGCGCGGCCACAGCCAAAGAATCTTCCTGCATTTTAAGTAAATTTTGCGGCAGACGCGTTCTGAGCATAGTCCGCTCAGTTACGCTGCCCGGTTCGGTACCTCCAGCTAATAAAGGGGCCGTCCCACCTCCGGCGGCCGCTCCATAGAAAGAACCGGCCAGAGAGGCTCCTGCAGAAGGAGCGGCCTGAACCACAGAACCAGAACCGGATAACGCTGGCGCAGTTCCCTGGCCTAAGGAATGCACTGAAGCAGGAGGCGCCACGGAAACGCGCAGCATTTGTAATGCCTCCATCATCTCTCCGGCACTGCGATAACGATTAACCGGATTCTTTGACATAGCCTTAAGAACTATGTTGTCCAAAGCTTCGGAAATTTGCGGACACAGCACAGAAGGCTTGGGTATAGGAGACTGCACATGCATTAAAGCCAATTTGACCACATTGTCGGAGCTAAAGGGCAGCTCGCCTGTCAGCATTTCGTAAAGCAGTACGCCGGTAGAATATATATCGGCAGCAGGAGTGGCATGGCCGCCGCTGGCCTGCTCTGGGGAGATATACTGAACAGATCCAATCAACTCCCCGCTTTGAGTAAGTGTGCGCTCCCCTACTATGCGGGCAATGCCAAAATCGGTAACTTTAACGGAACCGTCCCGGCCAAGCATAACGTTGCGCGCCGAAATATCACGATGTACTACCCCTCGAGAATGGGCAAATTCCAAAGCAGAAAGGACATCGATGGTAATGCGCACCGCTTCATCGGGACTGAGACGTCCGTGCTCTTGCATCAAATCGCGCAAGTCGCGTCCCTCAATAAATTCCATAATCAGGAAAATATCTTTGCCCGCTTCAAAAAAATCGTAAACCCTAACAATATTGGGATGAGAAAGAGCAGCACTGGCTCTGGCCTCGCGGCGAAAACGTTCTCTGAACTCAGGATCGTTAGATACCGATTCAAGCAGCACTTTAAGAGCTACGTCGCGCCCTAAATTCAGGTCTTTGGCCTTATAGACCTTGGCCATTCCCCCCACGCCCAATTGGGAAATTATTTCATAACGATCTGCAACTGTGGTACCAATCATAACTAGGGAACTTTCTAATTATGCTTTTTTTGTCCTCTAGTCAATCAGCCCGCAGCCTGCTTTTCAAATGAGCAATACTCTGCTTTATGAACATTCTTGAGCTCTATCTGCCTAGCTATGGCGCATCTACTGTGCTTGCCTGCTTGTCTATCAATGGCATGTTTCCCTAATTCCGCTGAGCAGGATCATTCTAGGCAGCACTCTGTCTGCAGCAGCTATAAGCGGCAAACAAATCAATCTTACCTACCTCTTCATATCGTTAATAAAAAATTTATCTCAACATTCGGGATTTTTGCAAATTTGAAAAGAAATTTCGGACTTCTTGTCGTCCCATTTTACATACACCAAAAAGAGTACTTATTGACTGTTTATATTTACATCGTAAGACTATTTTACATTCTGTACAGAGATTTATGTTAATCTTAGCTGCTGAGGTTCACTCGGCAGGATTTTCAGCCTTTTTGATAAAAATAAAAATAGGTATGCTGACATTTGCCCTGACGCAAGTGTTTAAGTTATGCCGGGCGCTATCCCTCTCAGCGCAAGCCTAGGAACGGGCGCAGATCCGACCGAGGGCGAGGGAGCATTTTTTTTGAAAAAAAATACCGTGGGACACACGGAAGTCTACGCCTAGCAGAATCGGACGACTGAGCTTTTTTCAAAAGGCTTAATCGTAAGTTTCCAAGTTAGGAATCCTCTCCGCCTAAAGCTGTGAGGAATGTCAAACACCCCAGGCGGCTAAGTTCCCGTCTGTGAGGAGAGTGTGATGACTCCAAAGTTTGGTTCCAGCAAACAATTTAAGCCGGCTATGCCGGGTAAAGATCAGCCGACGGCTGATCAGGGCAAAGGCCTAGTACGCAAACAGAGTTCCAGTGAAGGCCCGGCCAAGACAAGTCGTCTCGGCAAGCCTGTTTTTGGCGATATTAACGAGCCTCTCGATGAAGCTCTCGAGGAAGTAAATCAAGAATTGCTGCAGAATCCGGACGATCCGGAACTGCATAAGCGCAAGATCAGCATCCTGCGCAAGCAAAATGACAACAGTGCTATGCAGCAGGCCTTAGAAGACGCGATGGAAAATTGTCCCGATGTCTTCTTTGCAGTAAAGCTGGCAGACATTTTAGAAGGCAGGGGTGCCTATGCTAAAGCGCAGGAGCTGCGCCAATGGGTACTTGACAGACAACCCGACGATCCCGACTCCGTCCGGCGTCTGGCTGCCACTGCTGCCCGAGCTTACGACCTGCCTGTGGCCGAGAAGAACTATCTCCGTCTGATCGAGCTGCGCGATGAGGAAGACTGTCCTTTAGGTGCTACCTTCTTTGAAGAAATGCTTGGTAAAGGTCTCAAGCCTGACCAGCGTTCCCAATTGCAACAGATGGGTCTGCACCTCGTGGCTAGAGCTCTCATGCATCACGACAGCAATGCCAGTCTGCTTGAAGCAGCAGCCCGCTTGGCTTACCGAACCAAGAACTACACAGAATCGCGCGGTGCCTACGAACAGGCTATAAAAACGAACCCGACTCACCGCAATATCCATATGTGGAAGGTTGAGCTTCTGCGCGTCTATGCTCAGTTGGGACTGCAGCAGCATTGGTCTCGTCTCAGTTCAGAATTTATCGCCGAACTCCAAGATCAAGTAGCCAAAGATCGCACTAATCAGCGTACCTGGAACTTATTGGCTACCCAGCAAATTCAAGCAGGTCTCTTCGACGACGCCATCACCACTTTGAAAGACGCTCTCTCTGCCGATTCGAAAAATGCTCAGGCCCTTTGGGAGCTCGGACGTCTCTATGTCCGCCGCGGCGAAGCTCAGAACGCCATCGACTACTACAGAGACATAATTGAAGATCCCAACGAGCGCAAGTCTATCAGACGCGGCATTGAAAAAGCTCTGGCTGAACTTTACTTTAAGCTGGGCATGTACGACGACGCCTTGTCTATTTACATGAGCGATGAAGAGAACAATTCGGCCATAATTGCCCCCATTCTGGAGGCTACCGGCCAAATTCCTGAAGCTCAAATGCTTTACATTAAGTCGGTGACTCAATCTCCCCGCGACGCCAAATGCCATCTGGGACTAGCCGAATACTGGGTTCGCCAAGGCAATTGGGAGCAGGCTATTCAGGCAGCCCGCGACGGCTTGGAGTGCAACTACGCTACAGAGGAAGTGCACACAAACTTAGCCGTGGCTTTAGCCACCGCTTACATGAAGCAGAGCAACTTCGAAGCCGCTCTGCAGGCCATGGACGAAATCTGCGAGTTTTATCCCGATTCTATCCACTGTGTTTTCCGTAAAGTTAAGCTCCTTTTGTTGCTCAAGCGAGTTAAAGAAGCGGCTGTTTTGGCTGAAGAGGTGCGTCAATCGGCTGAACATCAGACTGGATGTGCACCCGCTTCTTCCGTGCTTTGGGCTCTGCTGGGTGACACCTGTTCTCTGGCTCACCGCGACTCGGAGGCAGAGCGTGCTTACGCTCAGGCTGTCAAGTACGACGCCATGAACGCCACTGCTGTACGCGGCTTGGCTATTTTGGCTGAACACAAAGGCGATCTGATCAGAGCTTACTCCGGATATAAAAAGTTTGTCACTTTAGAGCCGCTCAATCTGGCTACTCCAGTTGTAAAGCGATTCTTGGAACGCATCGCTTCCAAGCTCAATGCAGAGGAACTCCAACTAGCCGAGAGTGGTACTGGCCTGCCTGATATTGCTGCCATTGAAGCGGCTCAAGCTGCCGAGCAGGAGGGCTACTTAGGCAGTTCCTCAACCCGCCAAATTAAAGTCCATCCTTTCCCCGGATTACCTTCTGTCTCCCCTATTAAGCGCCAAGATACTTCCAACGTAGATAAAACAGGTTGGTTGGGCGATGGGCGCGACTACGGTTACGAAGAATAGTTTTTACTAAGCAAAACGGAGCGCCCGAAGCTTTGCAGTCTTTGTGTTAGTTTCGGAGTAAGTGCTCCTAAGAGCTTTCCAACGAGCGGTTATTAACTAATCTGCAGGGAGGCTCTTTTTTTATGCTTTTTACTTAACTGACGATCGAAAGCGTGCTTTTCTACCTAAAAGACTAATAAACATAACAGGCTTCCCTTTAGTGAAGGGAAGCCTGTTATGTTTCAGGGTGTATTAAGCAGAATTATATGCAGCGATAAAACTTAAGCTCTTTCAGCTTTGCGGCGTTCGCAGTCGATGGCCTGCAGAGCAGTTATCACAACGGTATCCACAATATCTTCAGCTTTGCAGCCGCGGGAGAGGTCGTTGGAAGCATAGTCAAACCCCTGCAGAATCGGGCCGATTGCTACTCCACCGGACATACGCTCAGCTAATTTGTAACCGATATTTCCCGACTGAATATCGGGGAAAATCAGAACGTTAGCTCGACCAGCTACGGGAGAACCAGGAGCCTTGGACTGACCGATTCTAGGAATCAGGGCAGCGTCAACCTGCATTTCGCCATCAACGTTAAGATCGGGACGTCTGGCTTTTACAATACTCAAAGCTTCGGTAACCTTATCGATCTTTTCATGTTTAGCACTGCCTTTAGTGCTGAAACTCAACATAGCAATGCGGGGATCGGTTTCCAAGAACAGGCGGCAGGAATCGGCTGTAGTCATAGTAATTTCAGCCAGCTGCAGAGGATCGGGATCGATCACGACACCGCAGTCAGCGAAAATCATGGCACCATTCTCACCAAAAGTCTTGTTGGGCACAACCATTAAGAAGAAACTGGAAACGGTCTTAAGGCCAGGCTGCACGCCTAAGCATTTCAAAGCCGCGCGTACAGTATGAGCAGTTGTATTGGTAGCTCCAGCTACGGTGCCGTCAGCTTTACCAGAACGAACCATCATATTGGCGTAGTAGAGGGGGTCAGCCATTGCTTCACGGGCTTCCTCAGGGGTCATTCCTTTAGCTTTACGAAGCTCATAATAGGCATTGGCATATTCTTCGAAATCGTCAGCAGCTTTATGGTCTAAAACTTCTACATCTGAAAGGGAGAACCCAAGTTCTGCAGCACGGGCGCGCACTTCTTCAGGCTGGCCGATAACCGTAACTCTAGCGTAGCCGCGATCGGTAACTATACGAGCCGCCTGCAAAGTTCTGTCATCTTTTCCCTCAGGCAACACAATATGGCGTCGATTAGCTGAAGCCTTACTGCGCAGAACATCGAGAATTTCCATAACACACCTCTTTTTTATTCTTCTTTAGCCTCTTTTGTGCCCAAATTAACCTGTAAACAGTGAATTAATAGCAACTTGAGCCAAACACAAAAAAGCGCAAACACTACCGCAAGAAACACTACCGCTAGTTAACGGAGCTTCCATCGGAAAACGGCCCTGCTTTCTTCTCCATAGGGCTGAACCCTGCACATTTTTCAGCAGAGCCGTTTTATTTTTTAACTTGATGCATAATTTTATCTATATTTTATGCAGATAATATAGATACTATTTTGGGCACCAGGTTTTTACTGACAGCACTAAGAAGGTAAGGGCCAATTTTTTGAGTAAATTGCCGATCTTATCGAAAATTGCAGTCTGCAGTGTAATTTTAGTAGGGGCTGCCCTCTCTTTTAGCTAATATGCCCAACTCAGAAACGGCGCGGAGGATAAACTTTCTTGCAAATCAATTACGGATCACTGATTATAAACTCTTTTACGAAGGCAGCGCTGTGTCTTACCATTCTCGGACTTTCAACTTTACCCGTTCAGGCTCAGAGCACATCCGAAGCAGCAGTTTCGGCTCCGACAGCAGAAAGTACCTCAATAGCGGAAGAGACTCAGGATGCCACTCCAGCTTCAACCGAGCAGCCTACTTCACAAACAGAGACAGAAAAATCCGACTCTCCCGGCACTATCGATAGTACAACTCAAACAGAGTCAAGTACTGCCGAAAGTATAGAAGAGCCTTCTTCCCCTACAGCATCCCCAACAGAAACAGACGAGAATGAAGGTGCCAAAAGTCTGCAAGACCTCAATGCCGAGCTACAAAAAGGCAAAGTAAAAACTATCGATTTGGACATGAAAAAGAAGCCCCGCTTCACCATGCTTCAGTCGTCTAATCCTGAAGATTATAAACGTTTGAGTGGCATCTGGATTTCAGACACAGGCAACGGTCGCATAGTCTACATGAAAAATCTACAAGGTGAAGATTTTTATCCGTTAGGTCTGAGCGGTAGCGGTTTGGGCCGTTTCCTCAATCCGGAACAAATTTGGGTCGACGTCACAGGCAAAGTTTATATCGCCGATCGAGGCAATAACCGCATCATCCGTATAGACGACATCCGCGGTTTAGGCTGGACAGAAATGGATAACGGATTCAGCGGCCCGCGGGGCGTCGCTTTTCACGGCAAGCGTCTGTATATTTCCGATACAGATAACGATCGTATTCTTGTATATGAAAAATTTGGCGATACAGAGCCCATGGCCGAGCTCAAAGACAGCAAAATAAACAAACCCGGCTATTTATGGCTTGACATGGAAGGCAATCTTTATGTTTGCTGCGGAGAGAATACTATGAAAGGGCATATTGTACGTATTCCCTTCGATCTTACAGCTCTGCCCAGCACTTGGAAGGTTTACCGTGGACAAGGGCTCAGCGGAGCCACCTTTACTCCAACTCAGTTTGTCAAAACTGACGACGGCGTTTTCTTCATAGATATTGCCAACCAGCGTTTGGTGAAAGCTGATAACTTTAAGGGCAAGAATCATTTAGAAATAGGCTCTTACGGACGAGGCGCTTTCCAATTTTTAGAGCCCAAAGGTCTCAGCTCCAGCGAGGACGGCAGCAAAATTTATATTGCGGACACCGGTAACGATCGTATAGTATGCCTCGATCCTAAACAAGCCGATTCTTGGGAGACTTACGACAGTCAGGAACCTACTTTTGGTCTTCGCTCTCCCAAATGCGTCTACGTTTGGTCTCCTCGCCCTCTCCCGGAGGAAGACAGTGAAGATAAAGATGACAATCAAAAAGAAGCTTCAGGCAAAGACTAACAACAATTCTCCTATATGTTCAGCTAGCTGATTTTCCTGATTATCGTGTCCTCTCCGGCGAAGGTTCGAACTAAACGAATATAGAAACTTGGCTACGTGAGTACTAAGACATTAACTTCCCGTCAGTACGCAGAGCGGCTTATTGAACGTTCTCATCGCGAACCCAACAATGTTGATCTCCACATCAGCATAGGCGAAGCCTGCCTGCGTAATGGCGACACTGACGGGGCTTTCAAAGCTTTTAACAGAGCCGCCGAATTAGATCCCAGCTCCTACTTCCGCTCTTTAGTGTACGAATGGTCCGGCTACATAAATAAAAAAGCAGGCAAAATCAGTGAAGCAGTTACGGCCTATAATCAGTGGGCTCAAATTGACAGAGCTAGCAGTTATCCGCTCGATCGCTGGGGAGCCGTCTTAGCCCAAGGAAGTATGACCGTCGATCTGTTCCTGTTGCGATCCATGTACAAAAAGCGCTTGGAGCAAGCTCCAGAAGATCCGGAATTGCGCGCTTCTTTGGCTTTACTCTCTTTTGTTTTAGGCGAAAATTTCATCGACGAAGAGACTTCTTTACTGCAGTTGACTAGCAGCGCTCTGGAAGCGGAGTATGACAGTCTACCCATGCGCTATCTGATGGGGTTGCTGTTTATGCGTATTGCCCACTTTGACAGCGCCGATTCAGAATTTAAAAAAGTTATCGAACTAGATCCTGAGAAAACTTGGCAAGAATACCGCTTTGGCCTAAACTGGTCGAGCGAAAGTGCCACGCTTATGCGAGCCCGCATAGCTCACATCCAAAAACGCTACGATGATGCCCTCAACTTATGCTTATGTAGCGCGGTACAACTTAATAAACTTGACCCCTTCAAACTTTTCGAAGAGATGATCTCCATCGTAATGGAAATGGAAGATTATCTCAGTGCCCTTACATTCATAAAAGAAACAATACCTGAATATATCTTAGAATTAGCTCCCCCTTCTGTGCATCGCATGATCGCTCGCTGCGAGTTGGGAGTAGGCAAAATTAGCGCAGCTGCTGAGCGGTACAAAAAGATAGAGGCTGAGTCCGAACCGGACAAAGTTACCCAAAATGTTACCAAAGACTGCGACACCTCAGATACTCCATCCAAAGATGAAATAGCAGCTGCTGTAGCTCGCACTTCTTTAGAAGCAGAACTGCTCTGTGACAGCGGAGAATATGATAAAGCCATAGAATCTTGGGACAAACTATGCAACGCCTACCCTGACCTGAACATTCCAGAAGCATGTATGGGTAAGGCTAAAGCTATGATATGCCATGGGGATTACAAAGGGGCTACCAACACCTTGGAACATTTCCTGGATGCATGCCAAACGGATCAAGTCCGCAATTTAGAGCTATGGAACCAGCTAGCCAGTCTATACAAACAGCTTGGTGAAACTATAAAGTACCGTTTGGCCCGCGTTCAAATTCAATCCATGTTCCATCAGGAAGAGGAATCTTTCGATAATGAAATTATAGCCATTCCTTCATCGTCAGTTCCCATCATAGCTCTGGGTATTAGTGCCAGAGCTATAGAAGGCAACGGAGACGTCAAAGTTACTGGTACCAATAAAGTAACTGCCGCTGTAGAAATAGCCTGGACCAACCTGCGGGCCGAAGCCCGCAATTTGGAGCTTCCCGATCCTAACAGCTACGACATTCACATCCACATAAGAGATATTAGTTTCGACGTTAACAAGCGACTGAATATACTCTCCGAATACTTAGAAGGCTCTAAAATAGAAGACGGCGATTGGGGCAACGGCGAAGAGCTAGGATTAGCTTTCCTTTTAGCCATGGTTAGTGCTCTTACCGGTTCTTCCGGAGGTCCCCTCTGTGTAGTAGGAGGGCGTCTCGATTTGCAAGGGCGGATCTACAGTTCTCCTCAGTTAACTTCGGGGCTCCAGCGTATGTACGAAGCCGGAGTGCGCTGGAAACGTCTCATTTTGCCCCGCTCTATAAATGCCGATATGGAGCATATACCTCAGTCAGTTTGGTTAACTTCCAACCTGACCCTTTGTTCGAATGCTCGTCAAGCTGTCAGAGCCTGGCAGTTCAACTCTTAAGTTCGTCCGAGGAAAAAGGGAAACTCATGAAACTTTATACAAGCAATTTGGAACAGGTTAAAGCTGTCGCCAAGCAGGAGGCTACTAAGCTCAGACATCAGTTCGTAACCGCCGAACATTTGCTGTTGGCCATTTTATATATAAGAAACTGCCAAGCAGCTAACTTTCTGCGCAAGAAGGGCATAAGTTATTCAAAAACATACAAGCAAATAGTTGAGCTCTTAGGTAAAGGATATAAAAAGCTGGAAGATCCTCCTCGAAGCCTGCGCAATATTATGCTTTTCCACAGTGCCGAAGATTTCGCTCAAACCTATAATAAGCCGGTGGGCACCCTCCACCTGCTTTGGGCCATCCTCGACGAATTCAGCTGTGAGGCGGCCCAAGTTCTGGTCAAAGACGAAGACGAATCAAAAAGCTGGTGCTCCGATATAGAAGATATTCTGGTAGAGTCCACAACCAGACGTCCCGAAGTTTTGTCATTCCGCAGCAAAGGGAGTACGATCAGCAAAAACAACAAATGGCGCCGCCGACTGTCCGATTGCGGTGAAGAACTTAAAAAGAATGTGGTCGTTACTGAATCGGCTGTTTCCCGTATTGTCGATACTCTGACCCGCTCTTGGGCAGGATTCTTAGGCAACAGCCGTCCTATTGCCAGTTTTCTGTTTGTCGGGCCGCGAGGTTCAGGACGCCTGACTTTAGCCAAAAATTTGGCAAAATTTCTTTTCAACGATTCGGATCGAATGGCCCGTCTTAATTTAGCTGACTTCAACGACGAAGGGCGGGCAGCCCAACTCATTGGTAGCGGAGGCCAGGATTCACTACTAGGCGTGCTAAATCGTGAATTCCCCTTCGGGGTTCTTTACATAGAAGACGTCGACCAGGCTCACCCTAAAGTTATGGAATGCATCCATCAAATTTTAGAAAAAGGGCGCTTTGTTACCAGCGGTGGCAGCCGTTTAGACTTCCGCGATCACATTATTATTCTCTCCATATCTATCGATGCCGAGTTTTTCAAAAATGCCAACATGGGCTTCCGTCAAAGCAAAGATAGAGAGGACAACTCCCAAGATCAGTACGATCGTCTGTTAATGCCCGATATAGAAACGGTTCTCCGACCTGATACTATCAGTTTGGCTGATGAAACCGTCTTCTTCCCACCTATCAGCGACAAAGATCTACTTAAACTCCTGGATACCTGGATAGAAGAGCTATCCAGAGAACTTAAACGCGAGCACAACCTTAATCTGAACATCAACGAGGCGGTCAAGCTCTATCTTGTAAGGAAGAACGAAGAGGTTGGCCATGGAGCATCTTCGCTACATCGCCTCTTCTCTAGAGAAATCGGCAGTTTTATTGCCAAAGCTCTTCTGGAGCGCAAAGCCAACAGAGGAGACAGCATAGTCTTATCTGAAGAAGATAAGCAACTATCCATATCCATACTGCCTAAAAGTAGTAAAAAAAGCTGATTTTTTTTCGCTGCAGAGATGCTTAGACAGCTCTGCAGCGGCCTGCAGCGGCCATAAAAGATAATAAACTATCAGGAGATCCGTTACGCAATTATGAAATTCACTGCTCATCTTTTGGCTTTAGCCTGTTTAATTAGCTGGCCTATTTCTTTAATGGCCAGCCCAGCCGATTCTACCTCTGCCGACACCGCTCAAACGGCTTCACCTGTTTTCTCTACCCTGCCCGGTCAGCGAGCTAATTATTCAGCAGCGGAAATCAGCCAATTCGTTGATGAAAGTATCAGCAAGCTGGAAAAAATGAAGCAAGAAGGCAGAAATTTCCAAGTTACTGATGCGGCCTGGATCGATAAGCTAAATGTTATGCTCGGAGCAGACAGTCTGGAAAATCTTCCCCATAGCCGCAAGGTTGATTGCCGTCTAAGCTGGGATAGATTAGCAAAAATAGAGGGCAGTGTTTCAAGTCTGTTAAACACCTTAAAAACTATGCGTGCGGCCACTAATATAAAATATCAGACTTTCCGCGGCCCCGATTACCAAGTACCAGTCTACAACTCAGCCATCTTTAATTTGATGCGTCCCGAATATACCAGCACTACTTTAGGAACTCTGCGCGACTTGGCTCTGCGCAATTATGTATTCCGCATCAACCTTAACGAAAAGAACGGTTTAATTTCCACCAGCGACATTGCTGAAGGTGAAAATCCGGAAATGTCGGAGCGCGCCTGGATAACAGACACCATCTATGCCGGCTTTTTAGAAACCAATGTCAGCCCTAAAGCTTGGACTACATCTTTAAATACGCTGGCCAAGTTCTATACCGGCAAAGCAGAACAGCGCGCTTTTGATAAAGCCATTGCCGATCCGTCCTCTTACCGCGAAGGAGGACCTGTTGAGGGTGTAGCCCATATTTTCTATCCCTCAACTCTAGAACGTGACAGCCAGTGGTTCAATAATAAACGCCTCGAATCACACGGTTTGGCCCTGAGAGCTTTTATGGCTGCTTTGCGCGACGGCTGTATTAAACATTGGGATCGCGGTATAAAAGATCCTTCTCCTCAATTTCTGCAGGCAGTAACTAATTTGACGGCTTACTTAGTCAGTATCGACTATGCCACCGCTCCTTCGGCAGGCAACTGGGAAGAGATTCCCTTCCCTGGCGGTTTAACTTGGGACACTCAGGCCATTAACGATGCTATGGGCGAAGTGATCGACATTATGTATAACCCTGCTTTTGACTCCAATAAGGACATCGTTAAGCTGCGCAAAGCTCTGCGCTGCCAAAAACACGGTGATATTTTCAGCCGACGCCAAGACATTGAAAAGGCTTATAAACGCGGCTTAGATAGAGTACAAAAAACCTATTATGCTGAAAGTCCAGGCCAACGCGAAAAAGATATTTCTTTGGCTTTACTCTCTTCCACTCAAGTAATGCTCGATAATGATTTGCTAAAGAGCGTCCGCAAGCACCTCAAAAACTTAAAAATGTTGGAAGACGCTTTAGTAAGAGACAACGGTGTACTGCGTTACGCTCCATTTGATATGACTTTAAAAGACGGATCAAAAGCCGTTTCTCCCGACAGTTACCTAAATTTGAATTACAATATAGCCTGCGATCCTGAAGGCCATGTCAATTTTGAATGGCTCAACGTGCTTAAAGAATTTGGGTCGAAAGATGCCAGTGAAGCTGATGTATTTATGGCTCGTTCTCTTCTGACTACTCCTAACTGTGAGGCTCAATGGTTCTTAGTGTCCGACTTAGCTCGCGGTTATGCAGAGCAAGCCAAAGCAATTTGCGATAAAGCTTCCTCCAGAACTAAGCCCAATGCCAAGCCCACACTGACTGACGAAGAAGAAGCTCTGATAAAAGAATGCTTAGCTGGAGCCAACCGCAATATAAACAGAGCTTACGCCAGAATCACTCCCGAAACTGATACTGTTAAAGCCAATGGTGCCGTAGCTCCCGCCTGGTCGGTACCTGAAGCTTGGCAGTGCGTCAGTACTTTGCCTCCCAATTCCGGCAAAGCTTATCTGCCTGGCGTCAATACCCCCCTGACTTGGGCAGAATCATCGCTCTGGATGGCTACAAATCATTACATATCTGTACTGACCTGTCTGGAGGCCATGAAGGGCGGGCGTATCCACCACGGCCCCTCCCCCAATACTCCCCAAACAAATATGCACGAATATCTGCTTATCAAGAAAAAATAAAGCAATTTGATAGCCTATAGTTAACGCAAGTCGATCCCGCTTTATCAGGTACATAAAGCGGGATTTTTTTTATTACGCTTCCTTTACTCTATCATTCCACAGCAGAACAAACAAAAAGGCTCCCGCCTCTAGAGTTGAGGCGGGAGCCTTTAGCTACCCAAAAAACGGTTGCCTGTTATTAAACACTAGTTGATAATAGTGTTTCTCTCGATGGTCATGTTGCCATCAATCCAGCGGACTACACCGGCGTAAGGAACTCCGTCTTTGTCGAAGAGATCTTTAGTCTGAAGAGTCTGGTTAGGCTCAGTGTAAAGAATGCGACCGGCGTCAATCAAGCGCTTCATATCGTGCTTGAGGTTGACAGCTTCCGGACGAGAAGAATCGCTGGCATACATTTTGTCAGCATCGACTAAAGTGTCGACCTTAGCGCCAGAGAACATACCGAAATCGCCATCTAAGGAAACGGTCATGGGACGAGTGTTTCTCATACCGTAGTCGGGAGTTTCGTTAATGCTCATGTTGTCATCTAAAATATTGCGACCAATGAAAGCATTGCGCAAAGCTTCCTGGTTCTTGCCGCCCAATTCACGATCGGCCTTCAGCATGCAGTTAGCCATCTGCTTGTAAGTGAAATCGCCCTTAGGAGCATCTTTCAGAGTAGCAGCATAAAGCTCGATGAGCTGCTTACCGGAATCTTTAATAGACTGGGCAGCAGTCATGCCTTCCTCTTCCATACCGCGCTTAACCATGGTGGTGAAAGCATCGTACATGGCTCCAGTGTAGACCTGAGACCAGCTGTGCATTTCGGTGCCTAAACCGCCCTTGGGAGGATTCTCGGGTAAAGTTTTGGGATCGACCCACTTAAACTGGTTATTGGCATTGCGGATGTTGTTACGACTGCTGTCGCCGCTGGCATGGCCAATAACAGTACCAAGCTCTTCACCAGTTAAAGACAAGCTGTTATCTTTAGTGAGGTCGCCGCCGGTCTGCTGAGCTACTAACTCACAGGTGGCGTCGTCTTGAGTGGCCATCATAAAGCCGGTCATATCGGCGAAAGACTCGTGGAAACCACCGGGATCGGGACCCCAAGCCTGCAGATACTCGGGATGGAGACCGTCAAGCATAGCGTGACCGACTTCGTGAGAAACGACTTCGCCGGACTGACCGGAGTAGATCATTTCATTGGTAGTAGGATCGACAGCGTGGAAGAAGTTCACGGATACATCTCTGCGAGAATAGTAAGCGTTGAGCATTTCGCCGCCATCGGGGACAATCTTCATTTGGCTGACAGGACGAGCCCAAGGAATCTTCTCGCCATAAGCATCTTGGAACATTTGCAAAGTGTTATTGACGGTAGCAAATACATGAGCAGAGGTAAACTCTTTGGGTTTATCTTTCTGATCGTAAACGTAAGTACCTTCGTCGTTGGCTTTTAAGCTGCCGCTGAGCTTGGTGCGCTCAGTGGAGATGTTAGACTCGCCCTTTACATTTTTACGAATCGTGACGCCGTCAACTTCGGTGGTACCGGCAGACTTTACCAGCTGGTCCTGAGCGTTATAAGAGAACTCGATAGTCTCGGCCTGCTTAGCTTTAGGAGCGCCTATTCCCTGAATATTATAGTTACTATAACTTGGGGTACTGATTGAACCTATCATTTTTTACGGTTGGAACCTCCACGTCTTTATGGCGAGGATCTGATTAATCAAAAACCTTCGCAGATATTTTACCCTAAAATAAGAGTAAAGTCTGTTTCCTTATTTTGAACAAAAAATCAAAAATAATCGCAAAAGGAAAAAAATCTGAGACCAGCTGACATTCAGAACCGAGCCTCAGACTTTTCCTCCTTCGCTAGCGCCCCTGCCCAACGAGCAATCAGGCGGCAAGCATGTTCACGTTCTCAATTAGGCGATAGTAATATCCTTATTGAGATAGACATCCTGGATGGCGTTAATGAGGCGGGCACCCTCTTCCATCGGACGCTGGAAAGCTTTACGTCCGCAAATGAGACCGATACCACCGGCGCGCTTGTTAATAACTGCCGTTCTGACAGCTTCGGCTAAATCGTTAGATCCGGAAGGTCCGCCAGAGTTGATCAGACCCATGCGACCCATGTAACAGTTAGCTACCTGATAGCGGCAGAGATCGATGGGATGATCGCTGGACAGCTCGGTGTACATGCGCTCATCTTTCTTGCAGAAGCCAATCTTCTTGAAGGCGCCGTTGAGGGTAGGCAGTTTCTGCTTAATAATATCGGCTTCTAAAGTTACGCCAATATGGTTAGCCTGACTGGTTACGTCGGCAGCAGTGTGATAGTCTACGCCGTCAACCTTGAAAGCATCGTTGCGGGTGTAGCACCAAAGAATGGTAGCCATGCCGAGCTCATGAGCTTCGTGGAAAGCCTGAGCAATTTCGACGATCTGGCGTCGGGAATCTTCGCTACCGAAATAAATGGTGGCACCGACAGCAATAGCACCCATATCCCAAGCTTCGCGCACTGTTCCGAAAAGAATCTGCTTGAAAGAGTTAGGATAAGTGAGCAGCTCATTGTGGTTGAGCTTTACAACGAAAGGAATTTTGTGCGCATATTTGCGGGCTACGGCACCGAGTACACCAAAAGTAGAAGCAACTGCGTTGCATCCACCTTCGATGGCCAATTTAACAATATTTTCCGGATCGAAGTAAGCAGGGTTAGGAGCGAAAGACGCACCGGCACTGTGCTCAAGGCCTTGATCAATAGGCAGAATTGACAAGTAACCGGTATTAGCCAAACGACCAGTGCCGAAGAGCTGCTGCAAGCTGCGCAGCACCTGAGGCTTGCGGTCGGAATCGCAATAAACGCGATTTACGATATCTGCTCCGGGAAGGTGGAGCATCTTCTTGTCAATAGTCTTGCACTCGTGCTTGAGCAAAGACTCGGCTTCGCTGCCTAAAAGCTCTTCGATTACGGAAGTCTTTGTAGTATCGACATTCAATAACATGAAACGAAACATCCCTTTCTAAAAATCGGCTGTTCATTTCGCCTAAAATGCTTATTACCTGCTGAACATTCCGACTCAGCATCAAGTTTTTAGCTTCTGAGAGTACACCAAGATTGCCTATGTGCCTATTGAACAACTATATTGTTAGCGTCTATCCGCACGTACTCAATTTAGAATAAAACAATAATTGAATACTCTCGGCATAAGCTAGCTGCCGTTATTATCAAACTTTATCCGCAGACGGCTTCAAGTAATACAGCAAAGCCCCCCAAATGCACATACAGAGTTTAATAGCATGAACCAAGAAAGAGGAAGCCAGCACCGGTTCCAAATCCATGCCGACACCGCCCCAATAGATTATAAAAGCCGCCTCCTGTGTACCGATACCATTTACAGAAATGGGTAAATGTAACATGATGCGGAAGATAGGTATAAAAATTAAAAAATAAATGATAGGCATATTCTGCGGACATATTTTCTGAAATACCACATAAACGGCTATAGCTTCTAAGAGTGGAGCTAACAAATTTATTGCTGAAGCGGCTAAGAAAGCTCCCCAATTAACCTTAATCAAAGCGCAAGTCTGCGCGAACTCCTCCACGGAAGATCCCAAACTAAACCGGCCAAGCAATCGGCGGCGCAACCCTTGCCATAAATGTTCCGAAAAAATAACCGCGCTGCCCAGTATAAAACACACAGCCATTAACACTATAACTGCTAGCATACTCCACTTTATGCTGAATTCGTGAAGTCCCGATAAAATAGGCAAAGTATGAGTTTTTTCTTCTAAAGAGGCAAAAATAGGAGCAGCCATAAACCAGGCTACCAAGGAAATAACTATCAGTGCAGCTAAGGCGCTCCAACGTTCAATAAATACCGACGCCGCTCCCTGAGCATAAGAAAGGCGCCACTTATGAACTTCCCAGACGCGCACGCCGTCTCCGGCCACACCTCCCGGAATTAAATTGTTCCAGAAAAAACCTATTAAAGAAAGGCGCCACGACTGCATAAAGCTCATTGAAGAGCCCAGACGACGAGCCGCAGCATACCACACCAGACTTGCCGGGGCCGAAGCCAAAATAAAAAAAATTAAAGAGAGAAAAAAGTAATTCCAACTTAACCGACTGAAACTGCTAAGCAAGTGTTCAGTTTCTACCAGCGGTATAATACAGAGACATATTCCTAGGCCAGTGAGCAGTTTACCCCAGCTCAATTTAGACCAAGAAAAACTGGGTTTTCTACAAGGAAGAGGCACAGATTTCTGAGCGTCAGCCGCTTCAATTGTATGGGGATCCAAAGCTAATCCTCTCCCCTCTCAAAATTAAAGTGATTGCCGGGAACTACAGGTACTTCTGCATTATTATCTACGAATTCGTTGTCTTCAAAAATAGACATATCGTTCTGAACAGCAGTTTCCTGAGCGTAATTTCCTGGAGTAGACACACTGAAAAATAGCTGCAATATAACCATAAGGGCCAACACTGTCCAAATAATTTCCCAATTGTCACTGCGAACCAACTTTTGGAGTACTCTCCAATAATTCCGCCTACGATTCACTTTTACGTCTCCTTAATTTTTACGTCACTGCTCAATTCTGACGGCCTGGGAATAGTATAAACATAGACACCTTTAGGGTAACGTTTAGGCTCGCCGCAGTAGAAACGCAGCATAATATGTAGCTTTTCTTTGGCTCGGCGGCGCAGATAATTATTATGAACAACTATATAGCGAAAACGGAAACGCATGAGATCGGAAAAGCCGACATCAAGCTCTTCGCGGCTGCGCTCCGGAATATCGCCTTTAGAATGTTCTAAAATAAAAAGGTAGCTAGTAAAAGAATTCTGATAAACAAACAGAGGAATAGTCCCCTCTACGCGGTTGGGAATAGCCTGCAAATGGCCTGTTTGATAGAAAAAATATTCGCCGGGCAGCAACTCCCCTCGAGTGCGCTGAATAGGAAAATCTATTAAGCCGTAATCTCCCCCAGCAGCAGCTATATCGGCGCAATACTGAGGCATTTTAGCTTCTGAAAGCGGCAAAGGGAAAGGCGAAGGCGAGAAAACCGATACTTCGAAAAGAATTGCAGCGCATACGGCCACCGTCAGCAACAGCCCTTCTCTCTTGGACAGCTGCCGTTCCAAATCGGCTAAAGTATAAGCACTTAATACCGCTAAACTCAGCATAACCAAAATGCTAAAGCGGAAAGGAATAGATATAGCCGAAAAGGTAGGGAAATAGCGGAAGAAGAACATGTAAAGCGGAGACTTAACCGTAGAATAAATTTCATCGCTTACGTACATGAAGGGACCGGTTGCAAACATCATAAAAATTAAAGTGCAGAATACCCAGTAGCCCCGATCGCGCCGTCTCCTTCCCCACAGCAGTCCGCCCACGGACAGTGCCAAAGCGCACCATCCTACATAACAAGCGCGGATTAGCCGATCTACAGTGTAACTTTCTACAGCCCTCTCTTTACCGCCGACAAAGAAGTCCTTTAAAGTCATTACATTATAAAACTGGCGTGATAAATGAAGATCTACATTCATCTCACTGCGCCCTCTGAATACAATAGAATCACTAGCATTTATAGTACTTTTAAAAGCTATAAACGGACCGGCAATCATGACAGCGCAGACCAAAACCATAAAACAAGGCACTTTGAAATAACCGTGCCAATAAATCCGACTCAGATCATTTATGGAAACGGACCAACGTTTATTTAAATAGCGTTCAAAATTAAGGCGCCAACGCCTGGAAACAAAGGGCAGCAGCTCCACCATTTGAGCACAGGCTAACCAGACAAAGAAAAGTCCTAAAGGAGAATAATCGTAGGCCAAAAGATACTGCACAAGCAGCATGGCCAGTATCAGACCCCAAATTATAAAGTTAAAATTCGCCAAGCTATAGTGAGCCCAACGCACAAACAGAGGCGCAGACGAGCAGACAGCCCCTCCGCTGACCGCAGCAGCTTCTTTTATGCAGCCAGTCAAAACCGAATGCTGCCAAATAGAGGCTAAAACGAGCAATAAAAAACTTAAAGTTAGACTTCCCCCTATGCCTCCCCAAAGCACATTCCCAGAACTCATAGCCAATCCGGCAGCCCCAAAAAACAGCAGAGAAAGGATTTTCATTAGCCAGAACTTTGCAGCAACCATACGCAGCGCTACCGAAGCCTGGCTTATCTGCACAGCGGCAGCTTCACTACGGGAGGCCGGAGCCGACCACTTGTACAGCAAAGTAAAGCAGAGCTTGGTAACGGCCCAAACTATCCCCCAACCTAGGCATACCGCCAAACCGAAAGAAAGGGGCTGCCAGTTCCAACTCATTCCGGCTTTATTCCATAAGTAAGAACATGGCCAGTAGCTAACGAGCATTTCACAAGCTAAAACCACCAGCAGCCAATAACGACTGGAGAAAGGAGTTCGGGGGCTACTCCAAATATACCAAGCCGCCGCAATAAAAAGCGGCATAAAGACACAAGCAACCAAATCGGAAAACAGAACAAAGCCCGTGCCCAAATGTACAGGTAAGGCAGACAATTTTGTCATCAGATACCACCAACAGCTTAGTATAACTAAACCTGAGGTGAATTCTGGATTCCAAGGAGGAAGCAAAAACCTGAACAGATCCGCGCTTATATCTCGGCGAATCTGGCCGCTGCGTTCGGCCAACAGCCATATATAGTAAAAAACAGCAAAAAGAACTGCAAAAGTACCGAAATACCAGCACCCTAGTGTATTAAGGGAGAAGAATACGGCCGCCCAACAAGCATCTTTCCAACTGCGCGTTTTAAATAAACGTATAAAGTAGTGGCAAAAAAAAGGCATCCACCCGATATTGATCGATTCTGTGATGCCTGAAGCTATGCTCGATCCCATATAGGCAGAAAATGCGTAGACAGTTCCAGCAGCGAAAGAAGCCATAGGCCTTCCGGTCAAGCCTTTGACCAACAAATAGGTTCCGGAAGCGGCCAGCACCAAGTTAAATATAACCATAGTATTAAAGGTTTGCACTATGGTAAGAAAACTTTGCAGAGGTAAAGAAAGCAAACCGTTTAACGAATCAATAAAGTACAGGGCGCCGCCGTATGGATAGTTCAGCAAAAAAGTATGCAGCGGCAGCACCTTATCTTCAATCAGACGACCGTGCATCCACCACATGCCCCACAGATGCTTCCAGACGTCACTCTCCATGCATCCGATCACGTAGTCGGAATAATTTAGCACTAAAGGATAAGTAAAAATCAGCGCTAAAACAGTATAGAGGCTGACTACCAATCCACATTCGCCCACAGTAGCAACAAATTTCTTAAATTTTGAAAAGCGACTGCCCATTATTTCTATCCTGCAGTATTTTAGGAAACTACTGTCTACGCTGAATCAATACCGATCGTATCTGCTTCTGCCGTTCGTCTTTTACTGACTGATAAGTGAGTTCAAATTGAGCCAGCGTCTGATTAAAGTCCAGTTCATTTCTCCTCTATAGGTCATTTCAAACGCCACACCAGCCATCTTGATAATGTTACACAGCTGAGCGAATAAAGCCAACACTTTAGGATGACGACGCAAAAACTTATTGTCAGCCAAGAAGTACAAAAATTTATCGCTGAGAAAACTCTTACTAACTAAAACGAACATGGCAGCCCAAAACATATCCTCTGGAGGACGAGGGTAATTTAAGCTAACTCTTATTTGTTGAAAAGTTTTATTGCGTTCGCCTTCTAAATCATTTTCCGTAATTTTACCTTCGGCCAGCAACTTACGGGCCAACATCGTGTTAGGAAAAATAACCACACTAAACAAATAGAGTTGAAAGCTGCCTTTGGGGAAGCTCATCAGCAAATCGAACAAATGGCGCTTATCTTCCCAAGTAGACTCTTTATCGTCCATCATGACATGGTAGCGCGCGTCAAGTCCCAATTCGGCAAAGATGGCGGCGCAGCGGCGCAGTTGGTCATCACTGCCGCTGCGATCGTACAACTCACTGTTGACGCGGCAGCTGCTCTGTATGCCCATATAAACAGCATCAAGACCGGCTCGGCGCAACAGTTCAAAGAGAGACTTTTTAACTAGTTTAGGTTCGGTAAAAACTTCGAAAGGAAGACCAATTTCAACAGGATAGCGCCGAGCGAATTCCTCATACCAGTCATCAGAAAAGAGAAAAACTTCGTCATCAAAGCGAATTCGCTTCATATTGGTAAACACGGTACGGGCCCGTTTTATTTCAGCCAGCACAGAATCGACACTACGAGTGCGGAAGTAGCGTCCCTGATCTTTATAGAGTTCGGAAAGTTCCGAATTGTAACAATAGGCACAATGAAACACGCAGCCGCGTGAATTCATCATTTGGAAGCAGGAATCTCCAATCATAGGGTCTCCCTGACGCAGTCGGCGACCTAAAATAAAATATTTGTCGTCAGAGTAGAAATCGCGGAAAGGCAACAGATTTAAATTTTGTACGTTTGGACCAACCGGATTTTTGAAAATGTGAGAGCTGCTGCCGGTAGTTCGCCCCTGCATTTGTCTGTAATCGGCTCGATAACGAACCCAAATATTGGGCAACTCAGTAATGTCCGAATCGGCAGACAGACGATCGAGCAACTCAATTAAAGTTATTTCTGCTTCTCCGCGGCAAACAATATCAGCTTCTTGAATACACTTTTCCGGAGCCAACACCGTGTGAGTTCCGCCCCACAGAATAACTATGCCGGGAAAATGCTTCCGAATAACCGCTGTCAACTGAGCAGCCACTTTATGATAGGCAGAGGCCCGCACCGAAACGCCTATAATATTTAAGTTGTGCTTGCCTATAAGTTCGAGCAAGCGCTTTATTTCGATATCTTTGGGTGGATCAAATTTGTTGTTGATCCAATCCTTAAAATAAATTTCTATGAACTTATATCCGGCCTGGCGGGCACAGGCGCCTAAAAGGCGAGCAGCATTATTTTCTACATCGTAAAGAGAAATAAAGCCCATTTTCCAGCGTTTTTCTGGCACGCTGATTATTCTTTGGCTGTGTCCTTCTCTATTTAACCATGGGCATACGCCTTCAGTATTATCCACCTTGTCCACCTCCGCGGGCCCATTTGTTTATTGCTCAGCTCTCTTTTCCCTTTTTTAGGCTTTTTTATTACCGTTCAGGCAAGCCGCCTCCCAGCGAGAAATAAGCTTTGCGGGCTAAATCGTAAAGTTTTATTTTGTGCAAAATATTGACGGCGCAATCCTCTAATTTGCCTCGGCTCAATCGATGGTGCGCCCTTTCTAACGAAGATATTACACTTAAGTGGAAAGGACAAACTAATTCGCACTGTCCGCATTTAAGACAGTTAGGCACATGTCTGGACAGCGACCGGTATTCATTGCGAGCATAAGTGGCATTCAAGATCAGATAATCTTCACAGCGAAAGACATCGGCTATAGGAATTTTCATAGGGCACAGCCCCTCACATATGCGACAACGGCGGCAGAAACCGTCTTTAAGATCGGCACTGCCGGTTAACAAAGCCTGACGCTGCTCATCGCTGAGCTGATGGAAAGCTTCAGCTGCCTGGACATCGCGATTTACATGTTCTTTAGTAGTGCATCCCAGCACACACATAGAAATATCGTGAGCTAAGACAAACTGAATGGCTTCTTCTACTGAGGTCAATCTGCCGGAGGACAGCACTTTCATAGCAATAATGCCAACATCAAAACGTTTAGCTGCTTCGAAAACTTCGGCTAAGCCGTCGCGCTCAATGGGAGAAAAAGGAAGCATAACAGTATCGAAGCGGCCCGTTTCCAACGCCTGAGCCAATACTCTGGTGTGATGAGATGTTATACCGATATGGTCGATAAGTCCCTCTTTTTTGGCGCTCTCCAGGGCTTCGAGGGCTCCCTTAGGAGCCATAACTTGCTCAAGTTCACTCTTATATTGCACATGGTGCACCTGATACATGTCTATATGCTTAACTTTTAGAGTTTCCAAACTGGTTTCTAAATCTTTGTAAGCCAGAAAACCTGAACGCAAATATGTTTTAGAGGCCAAAATAACCTGATCGCGCCTGTCGGTGATCGCCTGTCCAATCGTCTCTTCGGCATCGAAATAGCCGCGCGCCGTATCAATATAATTTACCCCCAAATCGAGTGCGTGACGCACCGTTTCAATACCGGCCTCTCGGTTGGGAAGCAGTTTGGATATAATGCCCAAACCGCCAATACCAACTTCAGATACCATCAATTCTGTGCGTCCTAAACGGCGTTTGTGCATATTTAGCCTTCCTGTAAAAATGTAGAGCTGCTCCCCTACCATCGTTGGGGCGGTTTGCAAATGAACAAAGCGAACATACAGAAGTGGAGCCACCACTTCGATAACATGCGCCAGAGCGGCGCCACATTCAGTGGCAAGCGCCTCAACCTTCATCAGCTGATTCACCTGCAGAAATAGACTCAGATCTGTACAGGCGCAGCAACCCCTTGTCAATAGGCAGATTTAGCTGCCGACTAATATTTATCCCTTGTGTTTCTCAGCCACACAGGCGTTTTACCTGCTTAAATAAACAGCAAATATAATTCTGTATAATTCAAATTATCTGTTATAGAAAAAAGCCGCTTCTTTCAGGCTTTATCCCGATTTTCCTTACATCAAACGCCAAGCAAAACAATATTTTGTGTTTTTCTGTCTTGCTTTCTCATATATTAGTTGTACAATGGTATTTAGCTGTAATTTTATAGCAATTGACATTTATGATGTTTGTATGGAAATAAAACTCTCAGATCATTTTACCTACTCAAAGCTTTTGCGCTTTGTGCTGCCGTCTATGGCAATGATGCTTTTCATTTCCACCTACAGTGTAGTTGACGGCCTTTTTGTCTCCAATTACGTTGGCAAATCGGCTTTTGCAGCCACTAATTTTATATTTCCTGTCATGATGATTACCGGATCTGTGGGCTTCATGTTGGGAACCGGAGGAACAGCAGTTACAGCAAAAACTTTAGGTGAGGGCAAGCATCAACTGGCTAACCGCTATTTTTCTATGATTGTGCTGGCTACCGCCATTTTAGGCATAATATTGGGCGTGGCCGGGTATTTAGCTGTACCCTCTGTAGCTCACGCTCTGGGAGCGGAGGGCGAACTGCTCCGCTGCAGTATTCTGTACGGGCGCATTAACATGATGGCCCTGCCTTTCTTCATGCTTCAGCATGTATTTCAGAGCTTCTTTATTGCTGCGGAACGACCGAAATTAGGCTTTGCTGTTACTTTACTAGCCGGCTTTGCCAATATGTTCCTAGACGCCCTATTTATTATCGGTTTCGGCTGGGGCCTAACCGGAGCGGCAGTAGCAACTTCACTCAGTCAGGTAATAGGCAGCCTGGCGGCGCTAATTTATTTTATTCGACCTAACGGCAGCCTGCTACACCTAGGCCCCACCGAATTTTACGGACAAGCTCTGCTTCAGTCTTGCCTTAACGGCTCTTCCGAACTTATGAGCGGAATTTCCTCATCAGTTTTAGTTATTCTTTATAACTTTCAGCTTTTGCGCTTTATAGGAGAAAACGGCGTGGCCGCTTACGGAGTAATAGGCTATCTATGCTTTATTTTCTCTTCAATTTTCGTCGGCTATTCGATAGGCGCAGCCCCCATTATTAGTTATCATTACGGCGCAGAAAATGCTCCGGAAATCAAAAATGTACTGCAAAAAAGTATAATATTTACTGTTTCTGCCGGTATAGGCATGGCTTTGCTCAGCCTAACCTTAGCAGATCCTATAGTGCGCATCTTTGTCGGCTACGATCAGGAACTGACAGCTATTACCAAGCACGGCTTAAGTATTTACTCCATAGGGTTTGCCTTCTTTGGCTTTGGCATTTACGGTTCATCCTTCTTTACGGCTTTGAACAACGGACTCATTTCCGCCATTATTGCCTTTACGCGCACTTTGGTATTCCAATCGGCCAGCGTTATGATCTTGCCCCGCCTTTTTGGCGTAGAATGGATTTGGGCTTCCGTGATAGTAGCGGAATCAGCTTCCCTGATTATGACTCTCATTTTCCTATATGCCAACAAAAAAAAGTACGGCTATTAAACAATCCATTTGCTGATAAAAAAACACTTCGGCGGTTACTGAGCCGAAGTGTTTTTTTTTCTATACATCAAATAGTTTATAAAGAAGCACCCCCGCAAACAGCAATCCCCAAGCGCATCCAATACCCATCAAATATTCGGAAAAAGCTGCACGATCTAAATCTTCCTCATTTCCGTTAACAAATAAAGTGGGAAAATCAAAAAAAGCAAAAAAATCAGAAGCATAACCACTCTTTATGCAAGTAACACTCACTTTTTCGTCGCCGATAGCTGCTGTAAAAGTAACCGGCGAGTTTTGCCTCACTACCTTGGAAAGATAGCGTTTATTGCCTATATAATCGCCAAAGCCTTGGGAATAATAATAACTAGGATCGGTTGGCAGTATATGTTTTTTATCTGAACACACGGAAGGTAAAAAATCTTTAAGATCTTTAATTGTCTCCCAACCGTTAATTTCGCATTCATCTAAATTTATGGGTATATCTTCACAAATAAAAGCCTGCTTCGATTTATTCAACTTATTACATTCTCGGAGGTCCTTCCAAAGGTACCGACATTCAGTGTGGCCTTCTGAGTCTTCTTCTTTTTCCATACAGTACTCTTCACACTGGAAGTACACGGCCACGTGACCTTCGTTAAAAATATGAAAGGGATCTTCGGCTGGTTGGCCGCTGATAGGAGCAGCATAGACAATACAGTGGCGTACCGGACCGTATAAAAACTCTTTCATTTCCTCCCGGCTGCTCACCCTAGGCAGGTTTTTTAAGTAATCGGCGTGGACGAAGTAATGACATAAGCTGTAAATGGTCACGCACAAAACGAATATAAAGCAAAAACCACCTACAATTGTTGCAAACTTTCTGAACGGAAACTTAGGATTTTGTTTAATATGCATCAATTTTTTCAATTTTGCGCCCTAGCCTGAATCAACGATTCCAGCCTTTCCCCTCTGTATAAAATCATGCACTGTCTGCACGCAGTCTGCCTTAGTCTAGCAAATTGACCACGGCGAACGATACTATCGTAAACGTGCAGAAAACAAAAAAATCCGCTTCAGCAAATACCGAACCGGATTCTCCTGTATATGGTGGGCACGAAAGGATTCGAACCTCTGTAGCGCGTCGCGCGTCAGATTTACAGTCTGATGCAATTGTCCACTCTGCCACGTACCCGTAACGAGCAGTATATTATACAAAAGAGAGCTTCATGTCAAGAGCCAAATAAAAAAACGCTTGGAATGACAACTGCAGCTGCCTTCCAAGCATAAAACGGATTAACGAATTTCTTCTAATTACGGCCTAAATCAACAAACTCTCTTTTTGGCCATTTCGGGATACAAACGCAAATATTCACGAAATAGACTACTAAGCAAATCGGGAACCTTAGCCAAATTTTCCGGTGTTTCCACAAAGGCTATGCGCAACTGGGTGCGCCCCCAATTTTCTTGTCCCTCGGCAACATTATAGAACTCAGGCATAGGGGCCGTCAGCAGCGTTGTTTTGCAGCCATTGCGTATCACATATCCTTCTGAGGCACACCACACCACAAAATCATCAGCTTTAAATTTTTGACTGACAATTTCGCGGAAATCGACTACTTCGTAAAGAGAGGCATCGGCGCGGCTGACAATCACTCCGGGCAGAGCCTGGCGCATATCGCGATTGAAATTCTGCATTAAAGGTTTATAGTACAGACGCTGCTTAGCAAACCAAGCATTTACTTCCTCTTTATTTAAATGGGCTACGGCACCAAAAATCCACTGTCCGATAGTATTAGTACAAAGATTTACCGTATTTTCAGCCACTAAACGCTTATGCAGTTCCTCGTTATCGGTCACTAAAGCGCCTACCCGCAACCCACATCCGTTCCAGGCTTTAGAAGTAGTTTCAATGCTGACACGCACTCCCCTAATACCAGGAACTTCTTCTTCGGTCACTCCCCAAATACTGATCGCCCCGTTGACACCTTCGACATAATGCAATTCACGGTAAGCTTCGTCGGAAATAAACCACAAGTTATACTTGACACACAACTTGGCGAAATCGACCATCATTTGGTGGGTATAAAGCTGACCAGTCGGATTATCGTAAGGAATAATAACTAAAGCCCCCGGATTTTCCTTAATAATCAATTTCTCTATATCGTGCAAAGAAGGCAAATTAAAACGACCGCTGCTGTCCAGGCGGCGGGCAAAAGAAACCGTGCGCCTACCTAAACGATGAGCGAATGAAGAGTAATTAGTGTAAGCAGCATCAACCAACAACAAAGGACGTTCGCTGCTGCCGTCAAAGCCGCAGCAGGCTGCCGTCAGCAACTCCATAGCTTGGCTGCCTCCATCTGTTACCTGCACATGCAACCCTTCAACATTAAATCCGGTACACTGCAGCACATTCATAAAAGCTTGGCGAGTCTCTTCCAAGCCTGCGGTAGAACTGTAGCAGACTATGCCATCCTTAAAAGGGCTATCAGGACGATCTAAATTTTTGAGACGCTCTACCATAGACGGGTGCATAGGCAATTTAACATTGCCTATAGCCACATTTATAGCGGCACAGCCGTCTTTTCTTTCGGCAAATTTTATACTGGCATTGCGTATAGCTGTTGGTTTGCGCTGAGCAATGCGGGCAGAAAGCTTGGGCATAAAAGCCCCCTCCTCTATCTGGATTAACTCCAGAAACAAATCTGAATATACTATTAAAAACTTAGCGTCGGGAGTTTTAGCTTAACCTTATAACATTCCCCCTAGGCGTTTTTCCATTATTATAAAAAAGCGGTCTTATTATCCATACACAAAGGACAAAAATATGCAGCTAATTAGCAGCCTATTTTTTTATGCCCAAATAAGCAACAAAAAAAGGCCGCTCTTCTGATCTTATCTTACAGATAAGCAGACGCGAACCTAGTGAAAATCGAATCGCTGCCGCCGGTAACTACGCAACCCAGCGACAGCTTATAAATTAATTAGTGGCAACCGCAGCCGCAGCCGCCCTTATGGCATTTTTCTTCTTTTCCTTCGGGCAGATCGGTTACCAAAGTCTCGGTGGTAAGAACCATAGCAGCTATGGAGGCGGCGTTCTGCAAAGCAGAGCGGGTGACTTTAGCGGGATCGACGATACCGGCGGCCATCATATCAACATATTCGCACTTAGCAGCATCGAAGCCGTGGCCCATAGGCAGCTCTTTGACCTTTTCGGCAATGACGGAGCCTTCGTGACCGGCGTTTTCAGCAATAACCTTAACGGGCACATCTAAAGCACGACGTACAATGTCAACACCGACAGCTTCGTCGCCTTCGAGCTTAATATCGTCTAACACGTAAGCGATGTGAGCCAGAGCGGAACCGCCGCCGGGAACAATGCCCTCTTCAACGGCAGCGCGAGTAGCAGACAGAGCATCTTCGATGCGGTGCTTCTTCTCTTTGAGCTCAGTCTCAGTAGCCGCACCAACGCGAATCACGGCTACGCCGCCGAGCAGCTTAGCCAAACGTTCCTGCAGTTTCTCACGATCGAAGGAAGAATCGGTAGCTTCGATTTGATGACGGATTTGTTCAATACGAGCACTGAGCTGCTCTTTAGCGCCGCGGCCGTCGACAATAGTCGTATCTTCTTTGCTGATGCGAACGCTGTTGGCCTGGCCGAGCATTTCCAGAGTAACTTTATCGAGCTTGATGCCCAAGTCGTCGCTGACGACCTGGCCGCCAGTCAGAACGGCAATGTCTTTGAGCATTTCTTTGCGTCTGTCACCGAAACCGGGAGCCTTTACCGCAGCAACCTGGAGGACACCGCGCAGCTTGTTGAGCACCAAAGCAGCCAAGCCTTCACCGTCGACATCTTCGGCGATAATAACAATGGGACGTCCGGCACGGGCCACCTTCTCCAAAATAGGAGCGATATCGGCAATAGAGCTAATCTTTTTCTCGCAGATAAGGATGTAAGGCTCCTTGAAAGAAGCTTCCATCTTATCGGTATCGGTTACAAAGTAAGGAGAGATGTAACCTTTATCAAACTGCATGCCCTCAACATACTCAAGGAAGGTATGCATAGTCTTGGACTCTTCCACAGTCACAACGCCGTCTTTACCGACCTTATCCATAGCCTCGGCAATAATGTCGCCAATAGCCTTGTCGTTGTTGGCAGAAATCATGGCTACCTGGGCGGTGGCTTCACGATTTTCTACGGGCTTGGCAATTTTATGAATTTCACTGACGATAGCTTCGACGGCTTCTTCGATACCGCGCTTAATGAAAAGGGGATTGGCTCCGGCTGTAACGTTCTTCATACCTTCGCGGATGATAGCCTGGGCCAGCACGGTAGCAGTAGTGGTTCCGTCGCCGGAAACATCGTTGGTCTTGGAAGCGACTTCGCGAACCAGCTGAGCACCCATATTCTGGAAGGGATCCTCTACCTCAACCTCTTTGGCAATGGTAACGCCGTCGTTGGTAATAGTGGGAGAACCGAACTTACGATCTAACACCACGTTACGTCCGCGCGGACCGAGAGTAATTTTTACGGCGTCGGCTACGGCATTGGCGCCGAGCTCTAAAGCCTTGCGGGCTTCCTGAGAATAAAGAATCTGCTTTGCAGCCATGATAACTGGTCTCCTAATTTATATGAAATTATAGATAGTAAAACTGACGAGCAAAAACTGCTCCCCCAAACAGAACGTTCCTGCTTACAGAACGGCTAAGATATCGCTCTCTTTAATAATGAGATATACCTCTCCGTCTAACTTGAGTTCCGTACCGGAATATTTACCGTACAGAACTTTGTCACCGACCTTTACTTCCATAGGAAGATACTCACCATCCTCTGATCTGCGGCCAGGACCGGCGGCAATAACTTCACCCTTTTGAGGCTTCTCTTTGGCAGTTTCAGGAATAAACAAACCACCAGCCGTCTTTTCCTCGGAAGGTGCAGGCTTAACGATAATACGCTCGCCTAAAGGACGAATACTAGACATTTTATAACCTCCAGTTGTCGGGATGCTCTCCCACCGGCACCGGTGCGCCTCCCCCTACCGGCACTGTTGCCGAAATACGCGGTGAGCCTTTCCTAAATGCAAATAATAAAAAAGACTTACGCCTTTTGCTCTCTATGCAATTTTTACAGGCGCTACTTCCCGCCTGCAACTTACCAAGCTGCCAATTGAAGGCCCAACAAGCGGACAGTAGTTAAAATTTAGTCGGCAGCAATCACAAGTAATTTTTACTGCCTCCTGCCTACATATAATTTATAGCTGCTGACTTAAAACAAAACAAGTAGGCAAGCGTTAGAAGAATGATAGATTTTTTTAACTACAAGTATAAGTAACCGATTTTATGACAGAAAAACGTACAGCGCAAAGCCAGCGCCAACGTATGTCCTTCCTGCAGGAACAGTAACAGAAATGCTTGCACATGGGTACTTTATATGTTATAGTTCACGCATATCGTTTTGCCTTCTGTGTTAAGAGTGGTTCGGCCGCTCTTTTTTTCTGTAAGCAAATGGCTCCTCAGAGCAGAAGGCTGGTTAAGAATTGTTTGCATTTCTGAAGGAAGTTCCACTTGGCGAAAATAAGCGAAAAAGCTCTAGATTTAATCCGCAGAGAAGCCGCCCTTATTGCTCAGCCCTTAGGTCTAATTATCAAGAAGGTTGAGTACGTACGTGAGGACGGCCTTTGGTATTTGAGAGTGACAGTAGATCACGAGACAGGAGATCCCGGAAGAAAGCCCGCTCCGGTTACGCTGGAGGATTGCACCCAGGTGCATCGTCCTCTGTCCAAGCGTCTAGACGAATTAGATCCCATTAAGGGAACTTACTATTTAGAGATTTCTTCACCCGGCTCAGATGTCTCGCCTGACCCCTGCGAAGAGAACGCCGGAACAGAACTGAATTAAGGAGCAGCGCAGCAAAAATGTCAGAGATGATGAGTAAAGATCAGAGGGAACAACTTTTAGCAGCGCTCGATGCTCTTGAGCGCGAGCGTAAATTGCCTAAAGAAAAAATTATAGAGGCCATTGAAGATGCCCTCCAGAAAGCCTATGAGCGCAACTACGGTAACAATCAGCAGGTTATCGTCGAACTAGATCGCAACACCGCCGAATTACATATTTGGGTGCGCAAAACCGTTGTTCCTGAAGTTATCGACAGCAATAAAGAAATTAAGCTGGAAGAAGCTGAGCAGCTGGCCCCCAACGTCGAAGTCGGTATGGAGATCGACATTGAAACTACTAACGATAGTTTCGGACGCATAGCCGCCCAAAGTGCCAAACAGGTTATTCTCCAGCGCATGCGTGAATTCGAACGCGATATAATTCGCGACGAGTTCAGCGACAGACGCGGCAAACTGATGAGCGGTACTGTCACCCGCCACGAGCGCCGCGAAGTCACGATAAACTTAGGCCGGGCCGAAGGTGTCATTCCTCCTTCTGAGCAGGCTCACAATGAATTTTTCCACATCGGCGATCATATCAAAGCTTTGGTAATCGACGTCAAAGAGGGGCAGCACGGTCCGCAGATTATTCTGTCACGTTCCTCCCCCGGTTTACTCAAATGCTTGTTTGAAAGCCAGGTTCCGGAAATTGAGAAGGGCATTGTGCAGGTTAAGGCTGTAGTCCGCGAGGCCGGTCTGCGTTCCAAGATTGCCGTCAGATCGACCGATCCTAACGTCGATCCAGTAGGTGCCTGCGTAGGCCCTAAAGGCAGCCGGGTCCAAGGTATAGTCGAAGAGCTGCGCAACGAAAAGATCGATGTGATTCCCTGGTCAGATAACATCGAGGAATTTATTGCCAACGCTCTTCAGCCTAGCCGAGTCACCAAAGTGATTCCCAATAAAGAGCAGAATAACGCCGTAGTTATTGTCCCCGATCAACAGTTACCTCTGGCTATTGGTCGCGAAGGTCAGAATGCCCGCTTAGCTGCTAAGCTGACCGGCTGGCATATCGATATAAAGAGCGAGTCTAGTGCCGCCGCCGAAGCGGCCAGAAAACAGACTGCTGAAGCAGCCGCCCAAGAAGGAGAGTAAAGCGTGTCTATAGGCTCGTCGAAAGTTCCTGAACGCATGTGTGTAGCGTGTCGTCAAATAAGATCCAGAGACGAGCTGCTTCGCCTTGTAAGACCTACAGGCGGCGGTGAAATTATTGTCAATCAAGACGGCAGAATATGCGGCAAAGGCTTTTACATATGCCGCTCTGCCGAATGTCTACAAAAACTAGAGAAAGACAAGCGGCTGCGTAAGAATTTCAGCGCAAAGTTATCCGGGGAGGCTCTCCTGTGGCTCAGCCTGCAGTTGGAGCACCTAAAAGCGAACCAGACCGAACCTGCGGCAGCATCTTGTAGTGAGGAAGTGAAAGATTTATGAGCAGTAATACCAATGCCGGGGGCAAAATTCGTGTATATGAATTAGCCCGAGAGCTAGGCATCGAAGACAGCAAATCTCTGATCAATATCCTCAGAGGCATGGGCTATCCCGTTAAGACTGCTGCCAACAGCATTCCTAACGAGGCTGTGCAAAAAGTTCGCGAAACGGTGACTCCTCACTTGGAGCAGTTGCGCCGCGAAGCCCAAGCCAAGAGCAAAGCGATGGAAGAAGAAGCTCAAGCCAAAGCGGCAGCTAGCAAACCGGCCGTGCGCATTGCTAAGCGCGCCACTCAGGAAGAAAAGCAGGCCCTCATCGAACGTAAGGTAAGCCGCAACGAAGATAACGTAACGGCGCGCCCTATTCGTACCAGCAACGTAAAAGTTCGTCAGACAGCCGGTGCCTTCAGAAGAGCCACTTTAAACGGCGGTCTTCGTCCTATTCCCCGCAGTATCAGCCCAGCTCTGCGCGCCCAAGAAACGGCTAATAAGCTAGCTGCCGAAGAGGAACGAGCTCAGCAGGCAGCCCGCGAAGCTGCTGAAAAGGCGGCCAGAGAAGCAGCTGAGCGAGAAGCTGCCGAAAGAGAAGCGGCTGAGAAGGAAGCTGCCGAAAAGGCGGCCAAAGAAGCAGCTGAGCGGGAAGCAGCCGAAAAAGAAGCGGCTCACCGCGCCGCTTTGGCCAAAGATCAGAGTCGTAAACGCTCCACTGGCAAACGTCCCATCGACGACTTCGATGACGACGACGAAGAGAACGAGAAAGAGCTAGTCGATCTGCCTATCATTTCTCCGGAAGAGATGGGAATTCAGCAAGATGAAAGTATTTCTCTTTCCACTCCTATAACGGGCATCTCCATAGAAGACGCTTTTTCTTCTTCTGAGTTCAACACTCCCAGGGTAAGTTTTGAGAGTGGCCGGGGCGGTCGCAATTCCGGCGAGGGAAGACCTTCCCGCAATAAAGGTGGCCATAGCGGTGCTCAGCAAAACCGCAACGGCATGCCCGGACGCGGCGGTTCTCAGTCTCACGCCACTCAAAACCGAGGCCAAGTGCGCGGCAATGCCCAAGGACGCGGTTCCAACAATAATCAGCGCGGCAATGTTCCCAACCGAGGCGGCAATAATCAGCGCGGACAGCGCGGCAATGTTCCCAACCGAGGCGGTAACAATCAGCGCGGTTTACACAGTCAACCTCAGCAGTCCACGGTGCAACCTCAGGAAAAGACCATCATTATTCCGGAAGTCATTTCCTTGGCCGATCTGGCTGCCCGCATGGGCCGTCCGGCCAACAATCTAATTAGTACTTTTGTTCGTCAAGGCAAAATGGTCTCCATCAACCAGGCTCTTTCTTACGAAGAAGCTCGCGATCTGGCCATCTCTTACGGATATAAAGTCGGCGAAATGTCTACCGAAGATGTACCCTTGGAATTAATCGACGGAGATGATGGCAAGCTCATGCCTCGTCCTCCGGTAATTTCAGTGTTAGGTCACGTCGATCACGGTAAAACTTCACTCCTCGATGCTATCCGCCGCACTTCCGTAGTATCGGGCGAGGCTGGAGGCATTACCCAAACTATAGGTGCTTACACCGTAACTCACGACGGTCACAAAATTACCTTTATCGATACCCCCGGACACGAAGCTTTCACCCAAATGAGGGCCCGAGGCGCTGCCATTACCGACATTGCCATTCTGGTAGTGGCGGCTAACGACGGCGTTATGCCTCAAACGGTTGAGGCTATAAATCACGCTAGAGCAGCCAACCTGCCTATTATCGTAGCCATTAATAAAATTGACCTTCCCGAGTCTAATGCTGACAGAGTCATGACCCAGCTTACTGAGTACGGTCTGCTGGCAGAAGAATGGGGCGGCGACACGGTAATGTGCAAAATTTCCGCCAAGCGCAATATCGGTTTAGACGACCTCTTGGAGTTAGTTATACTTCAGGCTGAAACCATGAGCTTAACGGCGAATCCCAATACCAAGGCCCAAGGTACTATTATTGAGGGTTCCATCGATAAAGGACGCGGTCCGGTAGCCACCGTCTTAGTGCAGAATGGTACCTTAAAAGTCGGCGATACGGTAGTTGTAGGCAAAACTTGGGGCAGACTGCGTGCTCTGCTGAATGAAAAAGGCAAGAATATTAAGAGTGCCGGTCCTTCTATCCCCGTGGAAATTGTCGGTTTGGAGACGGTACCCGATGCCGGCGATCACTTACAAGTGGTCGAAGACGAAAAAATGGCTCGTCAAGTCTCGGAAGCCCGTACCGCTAAGGCCAGACATACGCGCATTAGCTCCAACAGCCGCCAAACTTTAGAGGGACTTTTTGCCGATCTGAAAAACGGTGTGGCCAAAGATCTCAAGCTGCTCGTTAAAGCGGAAAGCCACGGTAGTTTACAAGCTCTTATTCAGTCATTGAATAAATTGAGTACCGACGAAGTGGCTGTCAAAATTATCCACTCCGGTGTAGGCGCTATTTCCGAAACGGACGTCATGTTAGCGTCGGCTTCTAAAGCTATTATTATTGGCTTCAACGTGCGTCCAGGTGCGCTGGTCAAGCGTTCGGCCGATATGGAAGAGGTCGAGATACGCACTTACAGAATTATTTACGAGGTTATCGAACACATTAAGAAGGCTATGTCCGGCTTGCTGACTCCCGACATCGAGGAAGTCGTTCTCGGTAAAGCTGAAGTACGCCAAGTCTTCAAGATTAGCAAGATAGGTAAAGTAGCCGGCTGCTACGTTACTGAGGGTAAGGTTGTCAGAGGGGCTCTCTGCCGTCTGCTCCGCGACAATGTAGTTATTTACGACAGCACAGTAGATACGCTGCGCCGCTTCAAAGATGACGCCCGCGAAGTAGTGGAAGGCTTCGAATGCGGTCTGACCGTAACTAACTACGCCGACCTGCAGGAAGGCGATATCGTTGAGTGCTATCAGAAGGTAGAGCACCAGCGCGAACTTTAGTCTGCACCTGCTTTCTGCAGCCGTCCGTTTAATCAACGAAATGCGGCTGCTTCGCACCGAAGCGGCCGCCGCCTCTCTGTTCTAAAGGCGGCGGTTTTTAGTTTTAAATTTGTTATTGTCATCAAGAAAGATTGAGAAATTATGAATTACCACTTAATACGTCTGCGCGGCCTAATTTTAGAGGTAGGCAACGAAATTATTCACCGCGTTAAAGATCCCTCAGTTTTTCCTCCGGAAAAAGAAGGGCAAGAAATTATTACTTTGACCGACGTAGACCTCAGTGCAGATACTTCATTAGCAAAATTTTACGTTAGCATTCTGGCTGCAGAAGAAAGACAGAAGGCAATTATTGAAGGCTTAAACAAAGCCAAAGGATTCTTAAGGCGCGAGCTGGCCAAAGAACTATGTATAAAAAATATCCCATCTTTAGCCTTTTTCCGCGATACAACTCAAGAAAAAGCTGAACATATGTTCAGTTTACTGGAAAGCCTCAACATTCCTCAAGAAAATTGTCAGCCTGAGGAGGATTAACCAAAGTCCATGAAATTAACTTATCAGCCACCACAAGCGTGTGCAGATATTGCGCAGGTTCTGCTTCAAAGCGATAATTTTTTAATTGTACCTCATGTAAATATTGACGGTGACGATTTAGGCAGCATG
Source organism: Candidatus Bruticola sp. (assembly GCA_051874695.1). Taxonomy (GTDB): domain Bacteria; phylum Vulcanimicrobiota; class Xenobia; order Xenobiales; family Xenobiaceae; genus Bruticola. The sequence continues at coordinate 73,254 of JBJEGC010000021.1, read as the reverse complement.
GTGGCCTGCGCTCAGGTACTAAAAAGCCTACATAAAAACTATTATTTATACAGCCCGGACGGCACCCCGGAAATTTTTAAGTTTATTAAGGGCACAGCGGAAATTCATACAGAATTGCCTGCTGAGGCCAGTTTCGATACAGCCTTAGTTTTAGAGTGTTCCCAACTCAGCCGCTTGCCCAAAGGATTAAATTTATCAAAAATTTGTTCTAAAGTTATAAACTTAGACCATCATCCTCTCAATAATTTGCCGGCCGATTTCAATTGGATTGACCCCAGCTTTGCCGCGTTAGGGGAAATGCTTTATTTCGTGTTCCAAGCTATGAATGTCGAAATAAACCGCGAGTGTGCAGAGGCTCTCTATACTTCTATTGTTTACGATTCGGGCAGCTTCCGCTTTTCTGCCACTTCTCCCCGCACCCATCAGGCCGCCGCCCATTTGCTCAGCATTATCGGTGATATAAGTTATATACACAATCATCTTTTTAGCAGCTTTACTTTAAACGATCTTAAGCTGCAATCTTTGTGCCTGCAAACTTTGAAAGTTTATGCTGGAGGCAAACTGGTCACAGCTTGCTTGACGGACGAAATGCTGAAAGCCTGCGGATTGGAAGAAAAAGATACCCAAATGCTTTTGGGACGTCTGAATGTAATGAGAGGCTGCGAAGTGTTCGCCTTCTTCAAGGCGGTTGTTCCGAACGAAGTACGGGTTTCACTGCGATCTAAAAAAATAACTATCAACGATATTGCTGCCCGCCACTCGGGGGGAGGACATGCTTTAGCAGCGGCCTGCCGCTTCTCTGAAACCAATTTGGAAGAAGCATACAATAAACTTTTGCCCGAGTTGCTGGAAAAGTTTAATTAGTTTGTTTCCTATTCATGCAGAGTAGTTAAAAATGCCCTGGTCTTGCGTTAGCAAGACCAGGGCATTTTTAACTATATTGTACTGACAACATTATCTAAAACAACTAACCATCAGTAAACGCATATTCTGACATAACTCTCAATATTGTTCGTCAAAATCGCCTTCAATCTGGTTAGCCTCGGCAACCTCCTGCCGTTCAGGTCTGCGGCTATTATCAGCAGAAGTTTCTTCCGAGTTCAGGCGACGAGCTCTGGATGCTTCAACACGCTCCTGATGAACTCTATTATGTTCTCGTTCCTCTTTAGCAGCTCGCTTTTCTATGCTTTTCTCCTTCTTTTTATAAACATTAATAAGGACAATCCCCGTAACGATCCAGAACAAGGCCACAAACTCTTGATCACGACCAAACAATAAGAACAAAATCCCAAAGCCAATCGAGATATAACCTTGAGTTACATTTGAACGGGCCTTATTCGTTTTATTTTTATACACTTTCTGGTTCTGGCTAAAATGGCGCAGCTCTTGATAGGATCGCAAATAGTTGCTTTCCAGTTCGTCTTGGGTGCCGCCAATTTCCAGAGACCGTTTAGCGCTTAACTTGCACAGCTCCTTGTCATCTTTTGCTTTATTAAAACAGAGCTCAGTTATATAAAGCAGAATTAGGAGAGGTATAAAAGAAATAGCCGAAATTCCCATCGCAGTGCCGCAATATTTCAATGCAGGACTAGGCACTTTTTCATGATTGGCCAGGCAAAAGCAAAACCAAGAGAACGCCACTATCCCCACAATAATGTCTGCATTAACTAGGAATTTAACTGTACGGTGAACTATGCTCGTTACTTTTATTTTTTTTTCAACTTTTGGAGGAATAAGACTCTCAGCGAGGCCGCTCTCGGCATCCATAAATTAGCTCCCCTACTCTGCTAGATATCAAGAAAGATAACTCTGAATAGAAACTACAACTTGGCAGCTAACTCAGCTAAAAAACGGCCAAACAGCGGCAAGTTGTACTCCAGATGTCTCCTTTATTTACTAGAGACAATATACAATTTCCCGCTTTCGAAGCCTGTTATGCTGCAATCGTCAAGAATAGCTATAGGCTATTTTATTATTTGTTCAATTTTCCATTAAGCGAAAAATCAACGTTTTCTGGGTCTTAAAAAACTGGGGATAAGGCTTATATCGTCTAAGTCGTCGTTCAAAAGACGCTCTATCTCTTCTCTCTCTCGCTCCGCAGTCTCAGGATCGACGTCTTCTCTGTATTCCTTAGGAGCATGGATAATTTGATGTTCCAGATGTTTATATATATGCCAGTCGCTTTCATTACGCAAGTAAAAATGGATAAACCAGGCCGACGCAAACAACAGCACTAATATTCCGATACCCCATATGTTAGTTACAAAGGTGGGAACCTTAAAAAATTGACTAAAAGATAAGAACCAAACAACAGTAAATACAATTTCTAGGGCAGCAATCGATATTAAAACATTTTTCAATGAGCGCCTCTTGGCATCGAATTCTTGAATCCTGCCCACAATTCCTGGCGGAACTGACGCATTCTCAGTGCTGTTGTATCCCATGCTTTCACCCTCCATCGGCCCCTAAACAACTGTCCACGATAATGACCTGACTATTATGCAGGCTCATAATAAATTACATAAATATCGGTTTCTGCCTGCCTACTACTGCGCTATAATATTTGCAAAAATTGAGTGTCTGATTCTATAATTGCCCCAACACCTCAATATTGCTCATCGTCATCATTGTCAAAAGAGCTGTCGACTTCATATCGGGTATGGGCAGAGCGGCTATAGCCAGTATTAACAGTTCCGGAGGGATTATTACTGCTCATACAACGGCTATGAGGAGCTCCAAAGGCTCCCGGAGCGTCATATTGTTCATCACTAATATAACTTTCGGCTCTGAGACTTTCACTGTCTCGATGTACCAGCCTACCTTCTTTTTGTTCTTTCATGACAATACTGTAAATAGTACTTTTATAACTGTAAGCCGAAGCAAAGATGCCTGCAGCTCCTAAAAAACAGGAGCATAAGCTGAGATACTGGGCAGACTTAATAAGATAAGGTGTAGGACTAAACAGTAGAAAAGCATTTACCATAGCACCAATGAAAGCACCAATACCAAAGGTTGCCAACTTCATTATTGAATCGCCACCGCCACTTTCAAGTTCCTCCAAAACCTCCAGCTTATAGGCATGTTCACCTACACTAATTCTGTGGCGTTCATCCATTCCTTTAAACCATATACAGAGTGCCAATGCACCGACGAAAAAAATAATAGGAACCATGATATCTATCATATGCACAAGTTTAAAGCCATCTAGAAAAGACAACCACAAGGCTATTGCAATTCCTATAAAAGCCAAATAAATTAAGAACCTACCTACTTTAGCCCAAATGGTGTCTTGGAACAATTTATTTCCACCCGTTACACTGCTGTCTGTATACAAATTCATAATTTTAGCTCCTCTGCCGTAAAATTATCCAACAAGCTATGAATATTCTAACATGTTCAACTCTTTGTATCTGCAAGCCTTGAAGTGTATTAAAGATATTTGTAAAAAATATATAATATGACGACTTCAGAAACTGCTTCCATAAAGTTTCGAGGGACCGGAGACTTTAAGGTGGCTAAATTTTAATATACAGCTATTGGCTAATTATCATCTTTAGTAAGCTAAATTTTTTGGTTCTACAGCCAGACGACGCTGCAATCTGATAAAGAAGAAGCAACAAATAATAATTGAGATAACAGAACCGGCGGCTGTGGCTAATCCCATAGGAAAAAGAGTCTGTGGATACATAGCGGAAGCTATATATACTCCCGGAATTCTGGCACAAAACAGAGTAATTATGTTGTGCATAAAAGAAAGTTCCGAATGACCGCAAGCACAGAAATATCCACTGAAGCAGAAGTGAATACCGGCAAACAGACAGTCCCAAATATAACCGCGCAAATAAGCTCCTCCCATAAAAATAACGGTAGAATCGGAAGTAAAGAGACCGACCACCGGTTCGGCAGCAAATTGCATAATTAAGGAAATAATAAAGCCAAAGCCTCCGGCTATACCCATAGCCCAATACAAAGTAGTGGAAGCGCGTTCTAACTTAGCAGCTCCTATATTCTGGGCGCATAAAGCCGAAACAGAAGACAGCATGGAAGAAGGCACCAAAAATAAAAAGCCGATAATTTTTTCCACAATACCGACTGCGGCTGCATCATTCAAGCCGCGGCGGTTAGCAATAACAGTAATAATTATAAAGGCTATCTGCACAAAACCGTCCTGTAAGGAAACGGGTACGCCTATTTTCAGTAATTGGCCCATAACTACACGCTGAGGCCTAAAATCGGCTTTACCAGGCAGTGCTTCCTGCTTGCGCATAAACATAATTAAAGCCAACACTACCCCGGAAGCCTGTGACAGCGAAGTGCCCCAAGCGGCTCCTGAGGCTCCCATATGCATACAGCCTATGAATAAATAATCGAGAAATATATTGACTGCACAAGCTGCCGCTACAAAATACATAGGACTTTTAGAGTCGCCCAAGCCTCGGTAAACAGCCCCAATAACGTTATAAGCCGTAATAAAAGGTATGCCCAAAAAGCATATGAACAAATAATCGTTAGTAGCCTTGACAGATTCCGGAGGCGTAGAAATTAACGCGGTGATGAATTCGGTGCAAAAAGAAAGTATAAAAGTTATTACAACAGATACGCCTACAAAAAGTGTCGTGGTATTACCTATGGCCTTATTAATTTTACTCTGATCACCGGCCCCTACAGCCTGAGCTATAGTTACCGTAGCCCCCATGGTGAGGCCGACAATCATAACAGTTACCATATGCATAACCTGACTGCCAATAGAAACAGCGGTTGTACTGGAAACTTGATCGAATTTACCAATAAAGAACAGATCGGCTAATCCATAAAATGTCTGCAGAAAATAAGCTAATAAGAAGGGCAGAGAAAAATAAACAATATTCTTCAGTACACTTCCTGAAGTTAAATTTTGTTTCATATTTTATTTAAGTCTAGTCAGGCTGAATAAGCCCAAGGAGAGGTTCTCACAATCTCATATATGATTAGTGTTTCAAACTTGCCTATACAATTTACCTTTAATAGATAGTACAATTATTTGCCTTTTCCTTTAAGCAACCAACGGACAAAGTTAAGCAGCCGACTTACAGCACATATTTTGAACATTTGGCAGACCAGCCGCCACATAATCTTTATCAGCCCAACTGCCGGGCGCAATAATAGGGATGATAGAGCCAAGATTAGGAGCAGAGTAAAGCCGACAACCGGTCCCATCATAATACCGGCTATCGTACAGATGATCATAGCCAAGGTAAATAGGATTCTCTGCACAATATTCTCACGTTCTAACGCTTTTAAAGTGTTATTTCAAAGAAATCAAATTGCCGTCAATACTGAATTTGTCATTTAAAGATTCCAGCACTTCATCAAAATATTCTCCGGCACTTTTTGAAACTCGAGCAAAGCCGCACTTAGACGCCAAAAACTTGTATAAACTATTTTTTTCAATAGTGACATTTTGCTTAACTATCTCCAGCATGGCATCAGCCAGCTCTTCGGGAGCTATATACTTTATTTCGCGAGTCAGATCGCCAGGAGTACGGAATTCAGCCTTATCGGTGGAATCTAGATAGAGAAAACCGCGGCGGCGCAAAATGCCTATTCGCTCGCAGCCGAACATTTTCTCTTCATACAGCCGTTGGACAACGCTTGTCACTTTTTCTCTGTCAAAAAGATAAACAGTGCGCTTGAGCAGCCACTCTTCAGATAACGGAGCCTCAATATCTAAAATAGCTTTGACTAAACCTTTAAAATTGCCATAAGCCATATATTGACTGCTCAACTTTGCAATGTTGGCCGCTTTATAAGGCTTAAATTTGCTTTGCGTCTCCGGAGCGGCCTCCTCACAGTACTCTACAGCAGGTTCTCCTTGAGTTTCGGTGGCAACGGGCGCAGCCTGTGGCTGGGCCGCTCCTTTGATAGCTTCAGCAGCCGCTTTCAAAAGGCGCTCCTGTTCCACGGCTTTATTTTTAAACCAATCAGTCGACCAAATTCTGTAGAATTTCCACCCCATGCGCTCCAAAATTTCCTGGCGCAATCTATCCCGATCTCGGGCATTCTTCGACGAATGATAAGAAGCTCCATCACATTCTATAGCCAAAACATAATCGGAACTTTCAGGCTTCTTTAAGCCGAGATCGATTCTAAACCCGGAACAGCCAACCTGCGTATCGACAGAAAAACCTTTAGAGCGCAAGTATTCACAAACTTCCAACTCAAAATCGGAGTCAAATTGTTCAAACTGATTGACACTGACGGCCCTTTCTAAAGCCACAGTGCCGTTTTCTGCTAAATCGAGATATTCGCGCAACAGTCTGGCTCCCTCAGCTCCAGTACGTGTCAAATCAATATCGGTATAATGCATTGAAGAAACTAACTGAACATTGTATTTAGCACGCGTAACCGCCACATTTAGTCTTCTTCCGCCTCCTACTCTATTTAAGGGACCAAAGTTATGCAGCAGACGCCCTTGAGCATCTTTGCCGTAAGCTACACTGAAAATAATAGTATCGCGCTCATCTCCCTGTACAGTTTCTAAATTTTTGATAAAGAACGGCTCTTTAGCATCGTTGCGGAAGAAATACTCTTTATCCGGATTTTGCTGCCGTCTCCTAGCTAAAAGCCTGTCTATCAGCTCTTGCTGAGCTACGCTAAAAGCGACCACACCCAAACTGCGTTCCGGACAAACTTCTATATTCTTATAAATTAAATCGACTACTACTTCAGCCTCTTGGCGGTTAGTATGGCTGCGGCGGTCAAAAACACCTCCAGCATAATAATAGTCTACACCGTACCAGAGACTGTCAGCTTTAGCTGAAGGAAAAGTTGTCAAGCTGTTGTCATAAAAATTTTTGTTGGAAAAAGCAATTAGCTGTTCACAGCGGCTGCGGTAATGCCAGCTTAAGCGCAGTTGCGGCATAGAAGCAGAGCATAAATCTAAAACAGATTCAAAATCGGTAATATCACCGCTCTCCTCATCGCTGTCAGATTCTTCAATAGAAGCATTAAAGAAATTACTCGGCGGCATCTGTTTAGAATCGCCTACTACAATGAGCTGTTTGCCTCTGTAAATAGCTCCGACGGCATCTTGAGGAAATATTTGGGAAGCCTCATCGAAGACTACCGTGTCAAACGTTACTGCTCCCGGAGCTAGAAAAGTACTTACACTTAACGGAGACATTAAAAAACACGGCTTAAGGCGCTGCACCAGTTCACCAGTTTCACTCAAAAGTGTTCTGATGCCTTTTTGTCTGCGTTTTTTCTCACCTTCACGCAGCAAAATAGCCGAAGCACTCCCCGATGCCATCAGATCGAGAGCAGGACGCTGGGCAGAAAGCACCGCTCGAATAGAAGCTTTGTTTATTTCGAATTGTTCAGGATCTTTTTCTTTAAATAACTCTATAGCTCTATCTTGAGCGGCGCGGTTAAATGAAGCAAAAATAGGATTAGCTGCTAGGATACAATAAATCCATTGATTATAAAATTGACGTTCGAAGGCTTTGGCAAATTGATCAGCTTGAATACCAGATTCAATAGCAGTGTCAACGAAAGGCAGTATGCCCTTATTTTGCAGCTCTAAAAGTAAGCTGCGCAAACTGCACCAATTCTCCAGTTTATTAAACTCGCTCAAACAGCAACTTAACTTGCGCCGCACCTCCTCCCTGTTCAAAGTTTGCAAATTGGCTGTTTCCACTGAAAAATTGCGGCAGAGTTCTAGCAGCTGATTTTGTACGGGATCGGCGTAACGCCCCAAGTTTTCAGCTACATCTTTCAGTGTTTCTTTTTCCGCTTGCAAGGCAGAATCGGTTAATTCCGCAAACTTGCCGAAGTCTTCCACCATTTCCGCCAAACTGTGAAGCTGGTCTAGTTGAGGTCCAACTACATCCCAATCGGTCTGTAGTCCCTGATAAGCTCCGCCTAACCAATCTTTTATGGCCGACTCTACTTGAGCAAAAGCCGCTTCCTGTTGCTGTTTCTCGGCCAATTTTCCCATCAGTTCTACTATTTGGTTATAAGAAAGGCGCTGACCGTCTTTACGACGTTGCCGCACATCTTTAGCTATTTTCCAATATTCCCAACTGAAAAGACGAGACCAAAAGTTGCGAAAACGATCGCTTAACTTAGACTTATAAGCGGAGCCATCAAGTTCATAAATCTTTTCTGTAAAAGTTTGTTCTAGCTCAGCCTTTAAAGCAGCGGCGGCAGCGCTGCGCTGCTTAAGCTCATCTACACGGGCCTCAACCTGTTCTATTCTGTTTTTCTGCAACAGCTTAGGCGTGACAATATTAGAGTCGGACCAAAGGGAAAATAATTTTCTCCAAGCGCATAGTTCTTGAATATTGTGACAAGCGACTCCATATTTTCGGGAAATTTCTTCAGCCAAGTCCGCAGTGTCATCTAAAAACTTAATCACAGCCTCAAGATTCTTCTTCAGCTGAAGTTTATTTTGGTAGGAATTATCCTGATTAAGATATCCGTACCAAGGATTTTCCTTATAGTTATATCCGGCCGATGGTACAAAACAGGTGTATTGAGAGATTAAGGAATTGGCTTCATGCAGGAAATTTTCATTTTTTAATTCTATTTGCGGCACGGCCCACTCAATTTCAGGAGCGTGGCGCAAAGCAGAAAATGATTCATAGAGCTGATACAAGCTCTTGTTAATTATACCTCGTTGCTTATGCAGTTCTGCAGCATAGGCGTCAAGTTGACGCAAAGATTGTTTCTTCAAAGCAATTTCTGAGTCGGCTCTGGCCGAAACAGTGCTCTTGCTCATTCGAAGCGTATGACACAGATCTTCTATAATGCTTTTTTTATTGGCCTTATGACTGTGCAGTTCCAAACAAAACTCAGCCAAACCGGCCTGTTTCAATTTATCATAGACAACCCTTAAAGCTGCCTGCTTCTCAGAAACAAATAGAACCTTTTTACCATCACTTAAACACTCCGCAATGATATTGGTAATCGTCTGACTTTTACCCGTTCCTGGAGGCCCTTGCAAAACAAAACTTTTACCGCTTTTAGCCATTTCAATGGCTTCAATTTGACTGGAATCGGCATCTACTACACTGTGCAGCTCAATGAGCGGATCGTCAACCCGTTTATAATCGGTAGTCATACCCGAAAAATTATGGGCTGATCCGCCTTCCCCTAATAGAGCACGTACGTTATCATTAGCTAAAATGGCCTCACTATTCTCCTTTAGATCTTGATACATATTGATCTTTAAAAAAGAGAAAATACCTATTTTGCACTCGGCTGAGACCTGCCACTTCAAACCTTTCAGCAAACTTCCAAGCTGAGCTAAGTAATCATTTAAATTTTCATCGCCGTATTCCGGAATTTTTATGCCGTATTCAGCTTCTAACTTGTAAGAAAAAGTTGGATTAACAATAATGTCGTCACCGGCAGAACGAATATAAAAAGGAGCGGTAACCGAGTCTTGTTCTAAAAGAATCGGCATCAACAGCACTGGGGCCGAATATACGTATTGTGAAGCTTCGCTCTCTTTCCAATGGATAAAGCCGAAAGCCATATGGGCTACGTTTACACCCGTCTCTTCAATAAATTCCTTCGATTTTTTGCTGATATTCTTAAGAGCGGTAATAGGATTACTGCCGCTGTTATACAGAAGCAGCTGTTTCTGCGTTTTGAGGCGCTGGCCATATTTAGCTAAATAGGAGTTCCGAGCATCGAAATCAGATTCTTGAGCAACAGATTGAGTTCCGGATAAACTCGAGCCTTCAGATAATTCTTCATCATCGTTAATTTTAGGATCAAAAACGGAAAACTGCGTATTACCTTCTATTTTTTCAAGGATAAGATCGGACGACGGCAGCAGCACTTCCACCGACGCAAACTTAGAATCTTTAAAATTGATCAGATTATTTCTTTTCCCAGTATCGAGAAGCAAATTGGCCCATTTTTCCAACTTCTTACTATTCACTTTAAGCTTCCAAGCCTCCGCAGATCAATAACAAGTGCATAATTTATTAGACAGATGTAATCTATACCAATTTTAAGACATTAAATGTACAATATTCAGTACATATCGAAAAATAATTCAACCGATCTCCCTGCCGGGAACTTCGATTATTGAATCACAGCCCCTCACTTGCTGTCAAATAGTTATGTTGTGACCCATAATCTTTAAGCTGTAGCAACAAAAAAAAAGAGCCCGAAACCGAACGATTTCGAGCTCTCATCCGCCATATGTGGTGGAGAAGATGGGATTCGAACCCACGACCTCCGCATTGCGAACGCGGCGCTCTCCCAACTAAGCCACTTCCCCACATTACAGGGCGGTGGCAATCATAACACAAAGCCACGTTATATGTCAAGGGAGCCTCAGCACGTTGGCATCAGCCCCCTATTTTTCCTCATTTAAGCAGCTCAAAATTACTCTTCAGCCAACTTGAAAACGAAGCGGAAATTATCTTCTTCTCCGTTGTCGCCATTTTTGCCAACTGAAGAAATCATGCCCTCAGCCTCACGAGTGGTCAATTCAATGCGTGACTCCTCACTCAAATCGATAAGCATGCGGCTTCCTTCGGGGAATTCACCTTCAATAACTTTATCAGCTAGAGGATCTTCAAGCATCTGCTGAATTGCCCGGCGCAAGGGGCGAGCACCATACTGGGGCTCACGACACGAAGCGACCAAAGCTCTTTTGACATCTTGAGTTACTTCAAAATCGCGATGATTAACAGATAACTCCTTGCGCACTTTGTCTAACATAATGTCGACAATTTTCATAAGATCTTCATGCTCTAGACTGTGGAAGACCACTGAGGCATCGAGACGATTCAAAAATTCAGGCTTAAAGACCTGCTTGGTCTCATCGAGAACACGCTTTCTCATACGCTCAAAACGAACTTGAGGAGAACCGTCATCGCGATTGCCACGCAAGCCCATATTTACACTGGGATCAGGGTTAGCAAAACCGATATTGGAAGTAAGAATAACAACTACATTCTTAAAATCGACTACGTGACGCTTGGAGTCAGTCAGGCGCCCTTCATCCATAATCTGCAGCAGCACATTAAATATATCGGGATGAGCCTTCTCTATTTCATCAAAAAGAACCACCGAATAGGGTTTGCGGCGCACGGCGTCAGTTAGCTCTCCGCCTTCATCGTAGCCTACGTAGCCAGGAGCGGCTCCGTAAAGACGAGAAACCGTAAACTTTTCGGAGTACTCCGACATATCCAGACGAATCAGAGCATTTTCGTCATCGAAGAGGAATTGAGCCAAAGTGCGAGCCAGCTCCGTTTTACCTACACCCGTAGGACCTAAGAAAAGGAAGGAGCCTATCGGCTTATTTGGATCTTTTAGACCTGCTCTGGCTCTCTTGATAGCCCGGCTAACTACTTTAATTGGCTCATCCTGTCCTACCACACGCTCGTGCAATATTTTTTCAATACTGCCCAAACGAGCAGCTTCATTTTGAGTAACGCTATTTAAAGGCACTCCTGACATTAAAGACACAACATAGGCCACATTATCAACTTGAACTACCGGACGCTTGCTCTTCACTACGCTAGCTCGGCCTAAACGCTCCTGCCAATCGTTTTCCAACCGATTTAAAACTGCACGCACACTTTCTTCTTTAAGACGGAGGTCGTCAGCCAATTCGTAATCTTGCTCAGACAGAGCTTCATCGCGGCGGCGCATCAAGTCGTGCAACTCTTCAGCTTTGCTAGTAAGTTCCTGCGGCTTGTTAGCTCTGGCTAAACTGACACGGCTGCAGGCTTCATCGATGACGTCGATAGCTTTATCAGGAAGAAGACGATCGGGGATGTACCTATTTGACAAACGCACCGCTTCGCGCACAGCCTCTTCCGAAATATCTACATTGTGGAAACTTTCGTACCGATCGCGTAGGCCAAAAATAATATTGCACGTTTCCTGCTCGCTGGGCTCTTTGATATCAACAGTTTGGAAACGGCGCTCTAAAGCCGGATCTTTTTCTATATATTTGGTATATTCGCCCACCGTTGTAGCTCCGATACACTGGAATTCACCGCGAGCCAAGGCCGGCTTAAGAATGCTGGAAGCATCCATGCCTCCATCGCTGTCCCCAGCCCCCACCAACGAATGAATTTCATCGATAAATAAGATAACTTTCGATTTAGTATCGGTGAGCTCTTTAAGTATTTTATTTAAGCGATCTTCAAAATCGCCGCGATAGCGAGTGCCGGCCACTACACTGGAAAGAGATAGAGAACAAACTCGCATGCTTTTAAGCTTATCGGGAACTTCGCCGCTAACAATTCTCTGAGCCAGCCCCTCTACAATAGCTGTTTTGCCAACTCCAGGATCGCCAATCAGTACAGGATTGCACTTGTTGCGACGCGATAAAACCATAATGACGCGCTCTAGCTCATTGTGACGCCCTACCAGAGGATCAAGCTTACCTTCTTGAGCCAACTTCGTAAGGTCGCGGCAGTAGTTATCAAGAACTGGCGTCCTCATAGTCGCTTTTTTGCCTGCAGCGGCAGCACCAGACGAACGCTTGTCCTTGCTATCTTCATCGCTATCAGCAATAAGCGACTTAAGATCTTCTTTTAAACTTTCCAAACTCTGCCTGTCTAAACTGCCTAAAATCCGACAAATTACTTCCGATTCTGAAGAGCGGCTACAATTTTCCGCAACCTTCAAAATGGCCCACAAGAGCGCCTCGCATCCTACAGAACTCCGCTCGTAGCGGCGAGAGCATTTAAAAGCTTCTTGAATGACATCTTTGGCCGCCTGGGTAAACATCATGCTCTGATAGGCCGAGGAATCGCCTAAATTTTTAGCTATTTCGTTGTGTAAAAGCTCTGAAGTTATACCATACTTCTGCAGAAGGCCACTGACCTCAGAGCCTTCATTGGCAGCTAACCCCATTAAAAGGTGTTCCGGGCCTATATAGCTGCTTCCAAAAGATTTAGCTGCTTCACGAGCATAAACTATAGAAACCCTAGCTTCGTGCGAAAACGGCTCCATCCCCATATGTTTCTCCTTGATTCTAAACTGGTTGCCAGAAAAAATAATACCGTGCCGATATTCTAAAATTGGGGCTGATTTCTAACTATGCAGCCTGCTTCCTTTTTTTGCCGACACGACCTCAGGCGCTCGACAGCCTAAATCAGCTCCTGCTAATAATTAATGCTTTTGTTAGCAGAAAGTTTTCATATATTGATGAACCGGTTCCGGACTTCGAACTAAAGAGGGTAAACTTTAACCTGGAATCGGCCTACCGCTATCCCGCAGAAACAAGCCCTTTCGTAGAGGAAAAAGTCTTTAGCTACTCCTTTGAACTGTCGGAAACGACGGCAGAAACGGTGCCAAACCTCCAATAAATCTTCATTGTCTGTCTCTAAATCGCTTAGTATCAATATATCTTGGTGAGGCACAGTCACTTTAAAGAAATCGTCCAGATTAATATTCCCAGCTCGGGCTATTCCCACGGCTAACCGCGGATCTAGAGCGGCAAAAGAAGCATTAGGGCCGTAAACGACCCATAGACGTCTGAATTTATACACTGAAAATATGCCACTCAATCTATCTAACCTGAAAAGACGGCGGGACGACAAGTTTTGCAGGGACTCGGAAGACGGTTTCATGTATACAATATGGTAAGGACAACGCATAGCCCAGACCGGCTGTAAATACGAAGTTTTCACTTTCTGCTTGTTTATAATGCGCACCTCATCCATTCTGGGGAACCATTTTTTAAACGCTTCCAAGAATAAAGCTTCATTTTCCGAGGGCAGCATCTGTCCAGTACGTTGAAAAGTACCAGGAACTTTTTTAGCTCGTCGCGATAAAGACTCTATTTCCACTAGGGCTATGGCCAACTTGCCTCCGGAGGCCTTAAGAGCTTTTTCTCTGTTCTTATCAAGCTCTTCATAGCGGCTGAACATTTCAGTATTCAACTTATGATTAGAATCTTTAACTACATATTCTAAACGCTTATCATATTTGACGTACTTCAAATTACTGAAAAGAGAAGAATCGACAAATTCTAGGCTGGGCACAGCTTCCAAACCGCAACGGCAGCGGTACAAATTGAGCGGCGCTTTAGAGAAAGTAAACTGAGCCAAGCGCATCGGCCTTTCCGGAGCCTCGTGCAACTCCTCAGCACTGACTTTTCTGGTACCTTCCTCATCCGTCTGCAAATTATAAGAGCGTCCTTCAGCCTCACAGCGTATCGGCTCTCCCTCAGCCTTCAACCGCTGGGCAAAATCGAAAACAGCTTCCTGCTCCTGGAAAAGTTTGAAATCATCGGCGCAGATCTTGACTAATAACTCCTCTGGGTAAGATCCGCCGTAAAAAGCTTGAGATACCAGTTCGGCCAAATTGCGGCTAAAGAAAGCCTTCTGACTGACGACCTCTATTCTTTGTTTATGAGAGCCGATCCAATTAAGTCTAACTTCCCTACCTTCCACTTGGAAAACAGAGTTGAAATGCTCTTGAGAAAAAATGACAAATGACGTCCAATCAAAGTAATAATCGGCTTTTAATATTTTATTAAGCTTAATAAAATTAGCCGGAAGAGCGAAAATCGGGCTGCTCAAATCGATAGGGAACACAAAATATTGTTTTCCTTCAAGCTCAGCAAAATAACCGTCATCCCGATCAGCATCGGCACCACTACTCTTGGTTGCATTTTCCAAACGCAGGAATAACGAACCTCCCAGCGGCAGCATCTTAACAAAAGATGTATCTTCAGCACAACTCAGCTGACTTAAACTCTGGCGTACCAACTCCCGAGTGCGGACTACCAAAGAGCTGAAGCGATTCAAATTACCGTACAAACTTTCCTCAGTCAGCAGATCGCTACAACTGCGGAATTTAGCGGCATCATGCAAATCGGAGGAACGTATCCATCCCCATCCACGCAATAATCGTCCATCTGTTGGCATGCGCGCTGTTTCCAGCAGCAGTTCCACTCCCGGCCAAGTCCATACGAAGTTGAGAGCGGTGTATTGCAGGCAGAAAATATCTAAGTGGTTGCGACAATGACTGCATAAATGGTCATCGAGAGAGGCGGTATAACTGGCCAGATTTTTAGCTAATTCAGCGATGTCAGCCTCAGATGAATGGACTGCCTCCCGCTCTACCATAGTAAAATTGCCGCAAGAGGGACAAAGCCAATATTGATACAGCTTAATTTTGCTGCCTGCTTCATTCTTCTCTGCTTCCGATTGCTTAGAGCGCCATTCTAATAGAAGACGCCGCGCCAGCATAAAAGGAGCGGCCGGACTATCAGTCTCATAAGAAGCGGCTGGAATATCAGCTTTTTCCGCCACAGGAGAAGTAAAATCTTGAATTTTATCCTGCCAGTCCAAATAAGGACTGTACTCGGCGCCGACACAAAGACAGGGGTTGGATATTTGGCTGACCACAGCTCTGACCGCTCCCGGCAAAGCCGCTTTAGAAGCAGGATTTTTAAGCACATGGTGCGCCAACTGACCGACTTTAAAAACTAAAACTCCATTCGGCAAAGGATAATTCACCAAAGGCAGTCCGTCCTGAAAACAAATTTCTATGGGACCGTCGTAGCTGACACAGGAGGCCAGATATAAGCCAAAAACGGCGCCGGCCTGCAAATCGGCAAAAAAAGGCTGCGGACGAGCAATATCGGCCCTTTTCTCTTCAAGTTCGCTCACAGCCTTAGTGAGCATATTGCCTTCCTTTAGAAACTGAATGACAAAGTTAACTAAATCGAACTTTATTAACTCAATTGAAGTAACAGAAGTACGCCCTTCCAAACTTAGCTGATGGTACTTCACATAGCAAGCTAAAAGGAAATGACGACTCAAGGACGGCATTTCCAAAGTGTTCCAATAATAAGCTGGAGCGGTTTCGTAAAGCGGCTGCCCAATCTTGTTAACAAAAATTATGCGGAATTCCGACCAATCGCGAGTCAGCATAAAAGATATAGCTAAGCGGCCTTGAGTGTTATCCAACGTTTTTTTGTGTTCCAGAATTACCGCTTTGCTCTCCCCGAGTACTACCTGAGCCAGATACGCTACCGTACCGTAAGGAGTCTCAACCTTGCCAGCTTCACTTAATATAGCAAAGTAATCTTTAGTATCAGCCAAGAAGCGGCGGACAGCCGCCGATTTTATTTGGGGAAGCAAATGGTGATTGGCGATATAGCCGCTTTTCACTACATCGTTTAAATTCTTGTCTTCTCTGGTCTTGTCAGTTTTATTCCTTTTGCCGGTATTGACTGCTGCCTTCTTCATAAAATTGCCCGCCCTGTGCCTTTCTTAAATGGGAATCTGCCGCTGCAATGTAATACTAAGCTTTAATTGAACTGCCGACATCTACGGAAAGTCCGAAGCGCATACCGAGCACCAATACGGTAATCAGCACCACAATCAGCAGAATACAAGCCATAAAGTTGTATACAGAAATAAGCGAATCGTGAGCGTAGCGACCCATAAAAATCCAGCGGCCTGAAACTTCTTGGCGCACTCTGTACCTAGCGATATACCAAAGGGGAATAAAGAAAAATGTCCAGGCCAGACGAGCAGAGAAGCTGCGTGTCTTCTCGTCAAAATTGCGCAACCGCCCAAAGTTGAATCCGAAGGCTACCCGAGAAGAAAGTTTAGGTACATCGGTAACCGGCAACAAACCGCGCACTACACGCCGATTCTCAATATGGAAAATACTGCTATTAAGCAAAGCAATTTCATCGGTATTTACTTCGCTGCGGGCCTCTTCAATCAGACGAGAAGCCTGCTGGAATTGACAGTGAGCAGTACAATAATCGGCTTCGGACAAAGCTACAGAAATACGGGCTTTAGTCTCTTGATAATCCCGCACATCCATTTCCACAGGCAAAGCTACGTTATCTTTGGCTAAATTTACCTGCCTAGCCCCGTCATCGTACTGGCCGCTGAGCTGGCAGCGCTCAAAGCTGAGCAACTGAGGAATATAGCGGTAAATTTTAGGAATAAGATCGCGAGCCTGATCCAGCACCTTTCCCTGTGCTGGCCCCGGATCTTCATCGTCGGCACCGCCGTTCAAAATATAAGCTTCAAATGATTCACCGTCGCTGAGTATAAAAGGCAGAAATTTACCTTCCAGAACTCTGTTCCACCAGCGAGCCGCCTCTTTTAGATCTTGCTGAGCACATTCTTTGCCTCTAGGAGCAGCATAAGCCCTAGTGTGATATAAAATAGCCAAATTGTGTAAAGCGGAAGCCTTTACGGCTGCAGCTGCCGAAGCGGAAGTGCCGACCTCTATCCAAAGTTTAATCGCCTTCTCAGCTTGGCCCTCGTGAATAAATTTTATAGCCTGCTCATCTTCTTTGCCTTGGCAATGGTACCAAAACACGCGGTTCATAAGACGCACTGAATCGTTTTTCAGCTCTTCTTCAATAGCGTCGGCGCCAGCTTGATCGAGTTGCACAGCTTCTAGCCAAGGAAAGTTGGTCGCTCCAACCCGCTCTAACAGTTCCTCTCCTGCCCGGCAGCTCAAACACGTCCCCAGCCAATCTTCTTCAGGTTCAGCTTTATCTTTAGTTAAGCTGATTTTTCTCTGTTCACTCTTTTGACCGTTACCAACTTCTTCTATGAGACGGCGCAGACTGGCCAGTTGTTCTTCTATTTCTTCCCAAGACGCCGATGCGCTCAGACCTAATCTTCTGAAAGCTAAATTATCGTAAGGAGATACAAACTCCACCTCAGGCCCCAACCTCTCTTCAGACAGCTTAATAGAAACAATCCGATCGGCTGTTTCTATTTTTCTAATTACCGGAACACTTTGTTTACTCGGCGAGAACAAATAACCCGCACAGCTTCACCATTTGGACAGGCAGTTAAACCAGCCTTGACAGATCCGGCTGCTAAAACACAAGTTTCACCGCGGTTAAGCTCTTCGAACTCCCCATGTAAATAAACCTGCAAACAGCCCCGGATACAAATAACAATTTCCGGACAAACATCATCTGTAAGCCAATGTACGGGCTCAGAAGACAAGTCTATGACTTCTAGGCGAAAATTTTCGGCTGATAGCACTACCTGGCCTATAGGAGAAGCAAATTTTTCCTGATCAAAATCTTGCCCAGGAAAAACAACACCCTTCACCTTTTTCCCTGAGGCACCGTTGTCGACAGATTGACAGTTACCAGAACGCCCTTGCACAAAACCGGGCAAATTAACTGGCCAGCAACGGCGCAATACAGCAGCAGCTTCAGTTAAGTGAAGACTGCGAGGACAGCCATCTAATCCTAAGCGATCCCAATCGTAGAGGCGATAAGTTAAATTGCTGTTCTGTTGCACTTCTAAAACTGTCACTCCGGGACCTAAAGCATGGATAAGTCCGGGGTTAATATGAATACAGTCGCCAACAGCCGGCTTAATTTTATTTAAACACGACATCAGCTCTGCTCCTGATGACTGCAATACTTGACTGCACCTAACTGACGATTTTACTCCCAAAATAAGCTGAGCCCCAGGATCGGCCTCCGCAACATACCAAGCCTCTTCTTTACCTCGATCTGCTCCACTAAGCTCAGCGGCTAAATGATCTGACGGATGAACCTGCACGGAAAGCCATTGCTGTGCTCGCAGCCACTTTACCAGCAGAGGAAAATGTTCGTTATATGTGCAGTTGCCGAATTGGCGAGGGAATCGCTGGCATAGCTCGTTCAGCGTTGTATCGGCATAAACTCCATTGACAATAGGCTGTTCACCACATACTGTCCAAATTTCGCCTATACAACCTGCTGTCGGAGCAGATTGCGCATAATGCTCTGCTAAATAACTTCCTCCCCACACCCGGGAAACAAAATAAGGTTTTAACTTCAGAGGATACAAGAACATCCTGACGCCAACCTCACCAATCTAGGGACATACAGTTCGTGGCCCCGACTGCGGACCAAGACAACAATTTATTAGCTTAGTTATCGGTCCGTCTTTTATCTTTTTAGGCTGCATTTTATAAATATTGTTATTTCCTCCGCTTAGTTTCAGCAAAGCTTTTTTTATTTTTAAGCAGAAAAAAGGCCTGTTGTTTAGAATAAGTAATTCACCGCAGACAATCTCTTGCCCGCCGCTCATCATGTTTGCCGTTGCAGTTCAGAGATAGCGTTCGAAGCGAGCAGAAAGGAAACACTTATGAGAAAGTCTTTATACACCCTGATTATTATCTGCGTCAGCGTTTTTACGCTGATGGCCTGCACCCACAGTGTCCAGGCTGACAGTGCAGAACAGAATTTGGGCAAACTGCCCTCCATTACCGGAACCAGCTACGACGGTAAGGCTGTGGACACTTCAAAATACCTCGGCAAAGTTTTAATTGTCGATTTCTGGGCGACTTGGTGTCCCCCTTGCCGTCAAGAAATTCCCGGTTTTATCGCTCTGCAGAAACAATACGGCAGCAAAGGGCTGCAAGTAATCGGCGTGTCTCTCGATGAAGACGCGGCCCAACACAAACAGTTCGCTCAAAAAGAAGGCTTAAACTATCCTTCTATTCTGGGAAGATCAAACCCTAAAGCCATGCAAGCCGTCGAGCAAAAAATAGGTGAGATTCAAGGTATTCCTACCACTTTGATTATCGACCGCCAGGGCAATATCAGGTATTGCCATATAGGTTATGCCGACAAAGAAGAGTTTGAAAAAATAATTAAAAAATATCTGTAATACGGCAGAGTGGAATAGTTGAAGGAGAATTTTCCTTATGCTATCCACTCTCCGGCTCAGATGCATTGTAAAGAAAAGCCCGCTTAAACTTCCAAACCGGAAATTTAAGCGGGCTTTTTAGCTAAAACTGAGCGCTAAAACAGATTCAGAAGCTGTAATAGGTCAACCAAGCGAGGCAATTATTACAGGTAGTACTTCTTCACAAAAGCCAAAGTGTTGTCGTCAAGTTCGTAAACTAATGGCTTACCAGTAGGAATTTCGACATCCATAATTTCTTTGGTACCAATATTTTCAATGTATTTTACCAAAGCTCTGATGCTGTTGCCGTGAGCAGCAATAATGCACTTTTTACCAGCCAACAGAGCCGGCTTAATATCGGAATCCCAATAAGGTACAACACGATCGACAGTATCAAGCAGATGTTCAGTGAAAGGAAGCTGCTCGGGAGTAAGCTCTTTGTACCTCGGATCGTTGCCGGGATAACGCTCATCATTTTTATCCAACGCCGGCGGACGGACATCGGCGCTGCGACGCCAAATATGAACCTGCTCGGCACCGTACTTGGCACGTGTCTCATCTTTGTTGAGCCCCTGCAGTGCCCCGTAATGACGCTCATTTAAACGCCAAGTGTACTTAACGGGAATATCGCTCTCGCCTAACTCTTTAAGAATGAGCTCCAAAGTGTGATTAGCTCTTCTCAAAACGGAAGTAAAGGCCATATCGAAAGAAAAACCGTTGGCTTTGAGCAGACGACCGGCTTCTTCGGCTTCTTTGATGCCGTTCTCGCTGAGCTCGACATCGGTCCAACCGGTGAAACGATTCTCTAAGTTCCACATACTCTGGCCGTGGCGTACCATAACAAGTTTCATAGTGCTTTCTCCTCAAAAAAAATACAGTAAACTGACGGCCCTTCCATACGACCAAAAGCAAGTCAAAACCTGCCAAGGGACACTCCGAACCAATCGGTTAGATTGCAATAGCGCTTCTGCTTACGACCGCTTTCAAGCAGGAGTAAAAATCTATTCTGCCAAAATCCTTCGCACTGACCGAGTGCTGAACAAGAATATCAGCCCGGCTGCTCCCCCAAAAATTTTTTGCCAAACAGGCGTTAAAGGCGGCGATTAATCAATATGCGTATAGCGATAGGAACGACACGCGGAGTTATTGTTTTACGAGAAGGAGAGCGAGATATAGATACCTGGACTTTGGTATCTCACGCTCATCAGGCCCGCAATATACAGGCCATCCTCACAGATCCGCGCGGCTCAATTTTAGCTGCCTCCTCTCAAGGCTCTATTCATAAAACTAAAGACGGCGAAAACTGGATGACCACAGTAGAAGGACTGGACGGCCTCAATATTACGGCAATTAGCTCTCATCCTAAGTCGCCCATGGTTATGTATGTGGGCACTCAGCCGCCCTCAATTTACAAAAGCAAAACAGCCGGCTTGCGCTGGCAGAAACTGCCTAGTTTCAACGCCTTAGCCAGCTCCGATGAGTGGATTTATCCTGTACCTCCCTACCGAGCTTCTGTTACCAAACTGCGTCAGCATCCTCTCCATCCCAATGTTGTTTTCGCCTCTGTAGCTCAAGGCGGCTTTATGGGCAGTTTGGACGGCGGATTAACTTGGTCAGAGCGGCCGGTAAGCGTAGGAAAAGAAGTTAACGACTTTGCCATTCATGCCATGGCGCCTAACCGTATTTTTTCGGCCACTTCTACGGGAATTTTTCGTTCCGACGACTTAGGCTCAACTTGGACCCAGCTCCATCACGGTATTCCTTATAATTTTGCCAGACGCATTTCCATTGCCCCGTATAACCCCAATTTAGTTATGGTCAGTCTCAGTCAGATGCGCGATGACAACGGAGCGCAACTTATCATTTGCTCCCAAGACGGAGGGAATAGCTGGCAGGTCAAAAATGTCGGTTTGCCCTCACTTAACAATCAACGTATAACTTCTATAAGCGCTCTGGGCGAATGTACTTTTGCCTTCTCTACTCTTACAGGCAATGTCTACCTGACCACCAACGGAGGCGATCTGTGGAGAGCCATTTACCTTAGCAAAAACACTATCAACGCAATCCAACTGCTTCCTAAATAAATTGATATTTTCAATTTAACCGCAAAAAAAATCTGCATAGTTACAAAAAATAATTATGCAGGTTTTTTTATTTTATATGTAAAAGTTACACCTTCGATCTTTAATGTAAAGGTGATAAAAAATGTCCGTTTTACGTCCCTTCCGCGCTCTGCGTCCCCATCCTCAATACGTAGCCCAAGTAGCTGAAGTACCTTATGACGTTGTAGATCGCAAAGAAGCAAAATCTTTGGGCGAAGGTCATCCTCTGAGCTTCATTCATGTTTCCCGAGCAGAAATTGATCTTCCCGATTCCACAGACGCATACGATCCGGCCGTATATGCTAAAGCGGCTGAGAATTTGCAAAAACTCTGTCGCGAAGGCGCCCTCTTTACTGATGAAACTCCCGCTGTATACATTTATCAGCAGCAAATGGGCAATCACATTCAAACAGGCATTGCAGCTACTTTTTCGGTTGATGAGTACGATACCAACCTTATTAAAAAGCATGAAAAGACTCGTAAAGCTAAAGAAGACGATCGCACAAATCACATTATAACTACCAAAGCCCAAACTGGCCCCGTCTTCTTAACTTACAAAGCGCGCCCTGAAATTGACGCCTTAGTTAACCGAGTAACTGAAACAGAACCTTTGTATAACTTTACAGCTCCCGACGGCATACGCCACACAGCTTGGAAATTAACCGACTGTGCAGAGCTGGTTAAAGAATTTGCTAAAATTCCGGCCCTTTATATAGCCGATGGTCACCACAGAGCAGCTTCTGCCAGCCGTACCAGAGCTAAACTGCGCTCGGAAAATAACAGCTGGACCGGCACTGAAGCAGCCAACTTCTTCTTAGCCGTGGCCTTCCCCGACAACCAACTCAGAATTATGGCCTATAACCGCGTAGTAGCCGACCTTAACGGACATAATACCGACGAATTTATAACTGAGCTCAAAAAGGTTGTACCTGTAGAAGAAAATGCTGCCCCAGAGCCGGAAAAAAACGGTCATGTAAGCATGTATTTAGCCGGTAAATGGTACGATTTAGACCTTACTGCTCTTAAAGAAAAGGCAGCTACTCCGGCTCAAAAACTCGATGCAGCCGTACTACAAGAAAATATTCTCAATCCTATTTTAGCTATCGACGATCCTCGTACTAACGAGCGCATCGACTTTGTAGGCGGAATTCGCGGCACTGGTGAATTGGTTAAGAGAGTCGATGAAGGGCGCGCCCAGGTGGCTTTTTCTATGCGCCCGGTGAGTTTGCAGGAGCTCATGGATATAGCTGACGCCGGAGAGATTATGCCTCCCAAATCGACCTGGTTTGAGCCCAAGCTGCGCGACTCCATCGTAAATCATGCTTTAGCTTAACACTTTCCGAACCTAATTATAAAGCTCTTCCTACTCCTGGAGTTTTACCCCAAGAGAAAGAAGAGCTTTTTTATACTTTGGTCAGTTTATCGTAAAACTATATAAAATTACTTCAGGCTTAAAGCAATCTGGCTACTATTGCTCTCATTTATATTGTTGATTGGAAACCGGCTCCATCCAAGTAGTCTTATTGTCGGCAGGATTGGAAGTTACAGCAATGTGGGCAAACTCACTGTCTGGCGCAGCTCCGTGCCAGTGTTTTACATTGGGAGGAATACGCACGACATCGCCGCGTTTCAAAATTTGAATTTCCTCTCCTTCGGCCTGATAACGCCCTTCGCCAGCCGTAACTAACAGAATTTGACCGCCGCTGTGACTATGCCAAAAAGTTCTGGCTCCTTTTTCAAAAGTTACGTTAGCCAAGGCTGAATGCCATATTTCATCATAATCACTTAAAACGTTTAAACGCGTAGTACCAGTAAAAAATTTGTTATACGGATTAAGTTGTCCCGGACTAAAGGGCTGATCCAGCTCCTGGGCTCCGGCTAAACCGGTACAACAAGATAAAATAGCTGCGCTCAATAACATTTTTTTCATTATATAGTTCTCCTCTGCTATTACTCTAAATTCATTTCTTTAAAAACTTTTAAAGCTTCTAAAGTATTGGGCAAACCGACATAAGGAAGACATTGAATGATGGCTGCCACAACTTCTTCTCTAGTGTTGCCGGCCTTGATAGCTCCCTGGATATGTCTCCTCAGGGACGAGGTCTGTCCGTTAGTAACAAAAACAGCCAAACTGAGCAGTTCACGTTGTTTTAAACTTAAGCCCCGGCGAGTATAAATATCGCCGAAACAAAAAGCGGTAAAGAATTTATCGGCTTGAATTCCCATATCGTCCGGCAAATCAGCGAAATCTTGCTCGGGTTCGTTGCCGTAAAGTTGATATTTAACTGAGACTCCCTGTTCAAAGCGATTGTTCTCTCCAATCACCGCAGCCGCTTCTAATTTATCGGTTAAACCTCGCTCTTTAATGACTTCGTTAAATACGCCGATAGCATTCAGAGTTTTGGGAAAACCAATAAAGGGAGCACATTGGTAAATGGCTTCTCTCAAAGACATGGGCTCAACTCCGGCATTTAAGGCCCCTGTTATATGAGATTTAAGCTGAGGCAGGGTTTGCTGTACACTCAAAGAAGTTACGGTGAGCATTTCTCTAGTTTTTATATCGAGACGGCCCACCGTAAAAATTTCACCAAAAATGTATTTCTGCAGAATATCCATAAATTCAGCGTCTGAACCGGAATTGGGCTGCCACTCTCTTTGCCACAAAACTGATAAGTTGCGGCTGCAGGTTTCAACCCTCTCGATCGAGTCGGAAGTTTCTCCGGCTACAGCGTTACCGGTCTGCGCTAAACATAATCCAACCATAAAAGCGGCCATTTTTTTCAAAAATACACTCCTTAGAAAAACTAAAATTTACTAAACCTGAAAAAAAACTACCGATAAGAACTCAAATAGTCCTCATTATATATATAAATTTATAAGAAAGAAGAGGCTGTCTTCCCATATCGTTCCTGCTAACTGAGCAAGCAGATATAGAAACCGTCTACGTTGCCCCGTTTACCTTGCCATTATACATACCTAAAGTAACTTTAGGTCAAGAGTTTGAAATAATTCGATAGAGAAGGTATATTTAATTAGTGAATTCTTTGTCGGTCTTCTCATACAGACTAAATTAAGGAAAGGTTAGGTGCTTCATGAATCAAAGTGAAAGAAGAATCTTTTTAATTAGCGAACTTCTGAGAGAAGCCATCCGCAGCGGAGAGATATCGCCTAATACCAAAATTCCCGACAAAGAAGATAAGCAAAAAAAATTTTTGCGATCCCTGTTCAATATACGCGCTCCCCGAAAAATTGATGAAAAATTTTTGCTCATACAAGATGAGTATCTGCAAGAAGAACTCAATCATGCGGAAATTACCGAAATTGAACAACTTACTCCGACTGAGAATAATATTTATCTGTACCAAGGAGATATTAGCAAACTACGTTGTGGAGCCATAGTAAATGCAGCCAGTTCAGAAATGCTCGGTTGTTTTATTCCCTGCCACAACTGTACCGACAATATTATTCACTCCGCCGCCGGATTGCAGCTGCGTGACGAGTGTGCCAAAATTATAAAAAGTTTGGGACGCCCTCTGACCTCTGGAGAAGCGCATCTGACCAAAGCTTACAATCTGCCCTGCCAATGCGTAATTCATACATTTGGCCCCATTATATACCGCCAATTGCACAAAACAGATGAAGAAGCTTTAGCGGCATGCTACCGCAATTCTTTACGGTTAGCGCATGAACAAGGGGTAGAATCGATTGCTTTCTGTTGTATCTCTACCGGTGTCTACTGTTTTCCCAATCACCGAGCAGCGGAAATAGCTCTGCGTACCGTTCGCGATTATATTAATCGTGAGAGTATCGCTCCTAAAATTATTTTTACCGTTGTCCTCGAGAAAGACTACACAGCTTATAGGGATCTTCTGCGCAAGTCTTAACATATATGTACATACTCCGCCGCGTCAACAAACGGGCGGAGTTTTTTTAACTACTACAGTAAGTCGGCTTATAAGCGAAGCGCAATTATGCAAACAAAAAAGACCTGAGTAGCTGTACTAAAGCAACCCAGATCCCGCTTAATTTTATTCTGGCGGAGAGCGAGGGATTCGAACCCCCGGTGACATTACTGCCACGGCGGTTTTCAAGACCGCTGCTTTCGACCACTCAGCCAGCTCTCCAACATAGAAGTTCCCACTACCGCGGGCAACGAACTGTAGATACGATATTAGATCTTTTTTTCCTGCTGCCATAAAAAAAATTCGGCTGAAATTTTTCTTCCAGCCGAATTTACTTTGCTACAAGGCGAACAAACTAATCTTGGATGTACTGCTTCACCGCACTACTGATAGTCTTTTCCATAGCTTCCCGGCCATATTTGTCTATTTCACGGGAATCTTTATCACCGTGAGTTAAGCATCCTGGCCCTCCAATACATCCACCTATACAAGCCATACCTTCAATGAAATTGTAAGGAGACTTGCCATGCGCAGCCATCAACAAGGCCTTGCGGCACTCGTCTAAACCGCTGCAGGAAACAGCTTTCAGTTCAAAATCGGTTACACCATGCTCCTTCAAACCTTCAGCTACGGCATCGGCCAGACCGCCACAGCGGGCAAAAATTCTGCCGAAGTAAGAAGCGTTGTCCAAAATGTCTTCCTCTAAAGAAGCCACATCTATATCTAACCCATCGAAAAGGGCCTGCAGCTCTTCGAAAGTAAGGGTAACATCGACGTAAGGACTGACTGTATCGAGCTGAGTCTCCATCTTTTTAGCTGTGCAAGGACCGATAAAGACAACTTTGCAGCCCGGATCAGTTTCTTTGATATATTTGGCGATAGTAGCCATGGGAGACAAACTATGAGAGACGTGTTCTGCCAGCTTAGGGAATTCTTTATGTACAAAAGCGACAAAAGCCGGACAGCAGGAACTGAGCAAGAAACCTTTCTCGGCCAGCTCTTTCGACTCGTTGAAAGCAACCATATCGGCGCCTAAAGCAGCTTCTAAAACATTATAGAAACCACATTCTTTAATGGCCTTAACAACCTGCCCCAACTTAGCGTAGCTGAACTGGCTGGCAATAGACGGAGCGACTACAGCATAAACTTTAGGGCCACCGCTCTTACTTCTGCGAATTAAATCGACAGCGTTGAGGATATAAGACTTGTCAACAATAGCACCGAAAGGACATTGATAAACACAGGCACCACAGCGCACACATTTTTCTTCGTTGATTGAAGCCACTTTTTCTTCGTTCATGCTGATAGCCTTAACCTTGCAGGCTCTCTCGCAGGGACGCTTAAAGTTCATGATAGCGTTGTAAGGACAAACCTTGGCGCACATACCGCACTCCACACATTTGTCCTTATCTATATGGGCCTTCTGATTGTGATCGAAAGTAATAGCGCCGCGCTTGCAGGCTTGCTCACAACGGTGAGCGATACAGCCTCGGCAAGCGTTAGTAACTTCGTAACCGCCTACGGGACATTCATCGCAAGCTATATCCAAAACTTCAATGATATTCTCATTGTTGGAGCTGCCCCCCAAAGCCAGACGCACACGCTCACCTAATATAGCGCGCTCTTTAAACACACAGCAGCGCATAGTAGGAATTTTGCCCGGCACAATTCTTTTGGGAATCTCGATAATTTCTTCCAAAAGTCTATCTTTGAAAGCCAGGCGAACAACCTCTTTCAGCACGCTGTGTTTAAGGTATTGAACCTTAGTATCAAATTTAATGTTATTCATAGAGACAATAATCTTTCTGAAAATTAGAAGTAACTTACCTTGATGCGCTTACCCATTTGCTTTAAGCAATCGGTTAGTTCCTTCACTAGTTGCATTTTTATGTTGAAATTTATCGGCAGCGAAGGATTTTGGTGAGCGGGATTGACAGCTCGACCTACAAAGAAATTAATATCGGTGGCTTCTTCAAAGAGCAAACGGGCAATTTGAGAAGCTCCATCTTTCTTGTAGCTCCAGTCCTTGTAACATTCGTTGTCAGCTAAATAGCTCTTAGCGTAAGTAAGCACTCTATTGATAGTGACCACTCCCTCTGTTACCAAATCGACTCCTTCAATGCTGGCCACCGGCGGAATTTCCGGATCGAAATATTCTAACCGCATATCGATAGGTTTATCCAAGAACTTAGCGGCCAAGCTAGAAGTTGTACCACCACAGACAATATGCTTGCCATGTTTGGCAAAGAACAAACTCATCATGCGGTTGACGTCGTCGGGATTGGCAGGAGGACCGATCATTAAATTCATGGGCTCGCGATGGCGCAGACGCACGCAACACACGGTAGTATCGTCGCCGGGCTTGCCTCCGTAAAGGCGGTTGCACTCATCGAGAATAATGGTACTGAGCGTTTTAGCCGTAAAGCCTACTCCGTACATCATTTCCACAAACTCAATAATCTCTTTGCGCTCCCAACCGAAATTCAGGCTCATACCTACACCGGCATGTATGCAGCCATCACTCATGGCCACAAATACATCGCCCTCTCTCAGCTGTAAACGGCTGAAGTATACGGTCTTACCACTGATTTCCATAGTTGTGGAAGGAAGCTCGATGTGCTTGCCGTCACGCAAGAAAATAACCAGAGGATTATCGTATTGAATAACTTCTGCTTCTGAATTGGGAGTTATACGAATAATAGTAAACGTAGAGTAAGCTACCTGGCGCACCGAGCAAACCGGCAAAGTGGCGATAATAGTTTTCACGCATTCGTCGATGCTCATAGAAGCAGCCATCATGGTAGAAATAATTTTGGAAGTCAGAGTGGACAAAATACAAGCTTTAACACCGCTGCCCAAACCATCAGCCAACACCAAAACGATAGAGCCGTCTTCCTGCTCAACTATATCTACATGATCGCCGCAAAGCTGCTCACCATATTTTACAAGGCTCTGATAGCCTATATCAGTGCATAGTTGATTCATCGATGAGGGACTCCTTTAACTTAGTGAGAGCAATTTTTGTCTCAGCTGTAGTCTCGCCAAGCAGCAAGGCGATCTCTTGCACTACTCTCATCTGCTTCTCGACTACCTGACCGGTTACCTCAATGGTATGCTGACGAATTTTTTCCTTCTCTTCACGACCGGCCTGCTCGGCAGTAATATCGCGCATAATGCACATCAGAATATGATAACTATTATCGTAGAAGACAGAGAAGTCTACATGTTTCAAATAATCAGCCAGATAAAGCTGCCGATTGAGCACGTTCTGATTGGTGAGAAGGACTTCGCGGAAAATCTGCGGTTCGAGAACTCGATCGACCTTTTCGCCCAAAATAGCCGAATCGGAACGCAGATTAAGGATGCTCAAAGCCGCTTTGTTAATCTGCTGCACTTCCAAAGATTCATTCAGGACGATGATACCGTTGGGAGTATTGCTAATAATATTATCGGAGAATGACTCAGCGCGCTCTTTGATATAAGGTAAGCACATGCTCAGATCTGCCTTGCCCTGGATAACGGCAATGGCTTTTTCACGGCAGGTGTTGTAACCGCAGCATCCGCAGTTGAGCTCATCTTCTTTGCTGACTTTGCCCACCATACGCAATATACGTTTTATTTCTTCTTCAGTCGGCTGCTCGCGAGGCACTACATCGTAAGGGTGATCGCACTTCAGCTCTTCCGGATTGTAAGGAGGAACCACAAAATCGTGTTTGCCGGCATATTTATTGATAGCCAAATGAGCGCTGATAGGCGCCTCTACATTTTCATCCATGGCCGGACCGCAAATACAACTGCCGGTGCATATAGACATCTCAATAAAACAGTTATGAATTTTATCTTCTTGAATGTCACGAAGAGCATTTACGCAATTGTGAGCGCCATCGATGGCTATATAGTCAAAATTGGGCTGATTGCAGTCCATGGTGCGCAAAATGCCTCCGCAGGACGGGAAAAGACGCGCCTTGCTATAGTCATTATCATCGGTACCTGGTTTTACGGTTATTCTCTCTTCTTTCAGCCACTCTGTTAATTCTCTGAAGGTGAGTACACAATCTACATCATCAGCGTGTTCGGTCTGTTCGTGCTTTTTAGAAATGCAAGGACCGATAAAAACGGTTTTGCAGCCGGGGAAACGCTCTTTCAGGGAATGGCAGTGAGCCACCATCGGTGAAACTACTCTGGCTAGCTTAGAAAGAACTTCGGGGAAATGGCGGCGCACTAACAAGTTAACACTATGACAACAAGTAGAAATAATAACATCCTGCTTGCCTTCGGCAACTAACTCTTCGTATTGCTTTTTAACCATGGTGGCGCCGATAGCAGTTTCTTCTATTTCGCTAAAACCTAAAGCTTTAAGCGCCTCTCTCATACTGCCGATGGTGGCCCCCGCGTAGTTGGCAGCAAAAGATGGGGCCAAACTTACACATACTGGAGCACCTTCAGCCAAGAAAACCTTGACTTTTTCGACGTCGCATCGGGCTACTTTAGCCTTCTGAGGACACACCACTACGCATCTGCCACAGTAGATGCATTCGTCTTCAATAACATGGGCTTGATTGCCGGAAAAACGAATAGATTTTGAGGGACAATAGCGAATGCACTTATAACAATTTTTGCAATTGGATTTTTTTAACTCTATACAACCCTGACTCATACTGATTCCAAGTTCCTTAACTCATCTTACAGCTTAGGAGCGACTTCGCGCTCAAAAAAATACTGCACTTCTGCAGGCTTCACCGAAAACATTTCCTCGTTAATAGTGACACAGACTCCGTTTTGGCAATTGCCCATACAGAACTTGCCGCATAACCTGATTTTGTCACTTAAACCGCGCTCAGCAATAATCTTCTGCAGCCCTTCTACAACCTTGCGAGCCCCCTTTAGATGGCAAGAACTTCCGATACAAACAGCTATTTCCATAGTGCAAAACCCCTGTATTTTCAAAAAAAAAAAGCGTAAAAAATGCAGACTATTTTCCGATTGCGCTACCAATCGGAAAAGTATTGATAACAAGAAAAATCTGTTTAATAAAACTATCTGACAAGACTTTTTACCTAAACAGATTGGTTGGTCAATACATGCTTTCTTTTTTGCCTGAGCCCAAAAGAAAGGGTACTGAAAATATAAAAGACATGCAGAATGCGGTTATAAGAAGGCAGTATCCGCCTCACAGTTTGGTATAGAAAAAAACGGTCCGCTGTGGCAGCGCTCGACAAACAGGCCAATTTCCTGCCGACAATTCAACCTGAGTAAAGGGGAATTGCCTGCCGACAGCCCTAAACCGCTCTAATAATACCAAAAAAAAACAGAGGGCGGAAGGATATGTAAGATATGAAAGAAGCGCACAGACAGCGGAAAAATTTGTCCGACCTATCTGTGCGCTCTTACCGTACCTAGCTCAAAGCAAAACTAAGCGAACTTAGACATAATTTCCTTTTCAAAGAAACTCTTGGTAGTATCGGGAGTTACGGAGAAAAGCTGATCATCCACGGTCACACAAACACCCTTTTGGCATTGTCCCATGCAGAATTTACCTCCCAGTTCAACCTTGCCCTTCAAATTATTTTGGGCGATGAGGAACTGCAGATCTTCAACAACTTGACGAGAGCCTTTCAAATGGCAGGAACTGCCTAAACATACTGTAACCTTCATGAGCTTATCTCCTTATTCGTAATCAACTACATTTATCCAGTGCATCAGGAACTCGCGCTCTTCGGGACGTCCCTTGACAGACTGAGAAGCAGCTACGATAGGCAGCCACTTTTGAATTTGTTGTTTGGCAGTATCGGTCATAGCGCAGTACATGTCTAAGTACTTCTGCGCTCTCCCGATCTGTCCAGAAAGCCAAAATACTAAGTAAGTGCGAGCTACATCGGCTTCAGCCGCGCCGCGGGTTACGTGAGACCAGTCAATAACGTAATCGTTACCATTGACGCCGCAAATAACGTTACTGGGGTTAAAATCGCCGTGACAAACTCTGTCTTGGCGGGGAATGGCCGAAAGACGCATATGCAGCTCATAGCGGGCAGTAGCGTTCAAATTGGTGGAGCTAATCTTGTTCTGCATTTTATCCACCAACTTGTTGAGCATAGGAGCCTTGGTATTGAGAATACGGCTCTGAATATTGATGAAGCGAGTCATGTACTCATCTTCTTTTTCCGGCTCTTTATCCATAAGATCGGCCAAGGTCGGACCGCTAATGAACTCGGTAACAATAGCCCACTTGCCATCCATTTTAGTAACTTCGATGATTTTAGGGATATCGAGGTTAGTCTCTTCCACGCGCGCCTGGTTCAAAGCTTCGTTGAGTACATCTGACTTAGAAAAGTCATTGTCGAACACTTTAATACAGTAATCGCCGAGGCGGTAGATAGTTTTGTTAGTACGAACCGCAATAACGCGGGCGGCACTTAAATCCAACTTTGTGTCCTGCATGTTGTCCTCCTAGTGACCGTAATAAGCCTTCAAATACATCTCTTTGATTTCTTTCATCAAAGGATAGCGAGGGTTAGCGCCAGTGCACTGGTCATCAAAAGCCTGCTCAGTCATGGCATCGAGATTATCCAGGAAGTACTGCTCTTCCACACCGTAATCACGAATTGTAGGCTTGATACCGACCTGCTTCTTAAGATCTTCAATGGCAGCAACTAAATTGTCTAAACTTTCCTGATCATCTTTGCCACCGAAGCCTAAATACCTAGCGAAATCGGCATAACGGGACAGCATATGCGGATAAGCATACTGCGGGAAAGTGCCCATCTTAGGAGGAACTTCAGCCGCATTGTAGCGCAGCACATGGCAAATCAGCAACGCATTGGCGATACCGTGAGGGATGTGATGGAAAGCGCCAAGTTTGTGAGCCATGGAGTGGCACACACCCAGGAACGCATTGGCAAAGGCCATACCGGCCATAGTAGAGGCATGAGCCATCTTCTCACGAGCTTCAGGATCGGAAGCACCGTTATTGTAAGCGCGGGGCAGATACTCAAAAATAGCCTTGGCAGAACGCATAGCTATACCGTCAGTGAACTCGGTAGCCATCATAGAAGCGTACGCCTCGAGGTCGTGAGTCAGGGCGTCGATACCAGAGGCAGAAGTGAGGCCGCGGGGCATGTTCATCATCATATCGGAATCGATGACAGCCATTTTGGGCAACAACTCATAGTCGGCCAGAGGGTACTTAATACCAGTCTTTTCGTCGGTAATTACAGCAAAAGGAGTAACCTCGGAACCGGTACCGGCTGAGGTAGGTACGGCAATGAAGTAAGCCTTGTCGCCCATGCGGGGGAAAGTGTAAACGCGCTTGCGGATATCCATAAAGCGCATAGCCATATCCATGAAGTCTACTTCGGGATGCTCGTACAGCACCCACATAATTTTACCAGCGTCCATGGCGGAACCGCCACCGATAGCGATAATGCAGTCGGGGCAGAAGGCCCGCATGGCTTCGGCGCCCTTCTTAGCAGAAGCCAGAGACGGATCGGGAGCGACTTCGAAGAAACTGGTGTGAGTAATGCCCAGCTCATCGAGTTTGTCGGTAATGGGCTTAGTGTAGCCGTTCTTGAACAAGAACTCATCAGTTACAATGAAGACGCGCTTTTTGCCCATGACATCGCGCAGCTCTTGAAGAGCGGTGGGCAGGCAGCCACGCTTGAAGTAAACTTTTTCAGGGGCACGGAACCAAAGCATATTTTCTTTTCTTTCTACAACAAACTTAGTATTGAGTAAGTGCTTCACTCCGACATTTTCAGAGACGGAGTTGCCTCCCCAAGAACCGCAACCTAAAGTTAAGGAAGGAGCCAAGCGGAAGTTGTAGAGGTCGCCTATGCCGCCGAAGGAAGACGGAGTGTTAACCAAAATGCGGCAAGTGTGCATTTTAGCAGTGAAACGCTCCAACTTATCTTGGCAGTTGACCGCATCGAGATAGATAGAAGCAGTGTGGCCCAAACCGCCGTACTCGATTAAGCCTTCAGCTTTTACTAAAGCTTCATCAAAATCTTTGGCTCTATACATGCCCAAAATGGGAGAGAGCTTTTCGTGGGCAAACTCCTCGGTAAAATCGGCGCGCTCTACTTCACCGATTAAAACTTTGGTATCTTCCGGAACTTTTATACCAGCCAGTTCGGCTATTTTATAAGCAGGCTGTCCGACAATCTTGGCGTTGAGAGCGCCGTTAATGAGCATTGTTTTACGGACACGCTCAGTTTCCATATCGTTGAGCAGATAGCAGCCGCGCTTGACGAATTCAGCCTTTACGGCTTCGTATACTCCGTCTAAAACTACTACAGACTGCTCAGAAGCGCAGATCATGCCGTTATCAAAAGTTTTAGAGTGAATAATCGAATTTACGGCCACAACTATGTCGGCGCTGTCATCGATGAGGGCAGGAGCATTACCAGCACCAACACCCACAGCAGGAACGCCGGAGGAATAAGCCGCTTTGACCATGCCGGGACCGCCGGTCGCTAAAATGCGATCGGCACTCTTCATAACCAAGTTGCTCAGCTCGAGAGAAGGTACATCAACCCAAGCGATAATACCTTCAGGGGCACCGGCAGCCACAGCAGCTTCCAAAACTACTTTAGCTGCAGCGATAGTGCTCTGCTTAGCTCTAGGGTGAGGACTAATAATAATACCATTTCTGGTTTTCAAGGCCAACAATGTTTTGAATATGGCCGTAGAAGTGGGGTTGGTGGTAGGAATAATGGCCGCAATGACGCCAACAGGCTCTAAATAAGTTTTAAAGCCGCCGGCCTTGTCATCCTGAACCAAACCGCAAGTCTTGGTATTCTTATAAGTGTTATAGATATACTCAGCCGCAAAGTGATTCTTGATAATCTTGTCTTCGACTATGCCCATGCCAGTTTCTTCGTAAGCCATTTTCGCCAGCGGAATGCGCTGTTGATCGGCTGCCGAAGCAGCGGCAAAAAAGATCTTGTCGACCTGTTCCTGGGTAAATGTAGCGTAGATTTTCTGAGCTTCTCTGAGGCGCTTTAAGGCGTCCTGGAGAGTCTCCAGACTATCAACGACCGTATATTCCAACTTGGTGCTCATATATCAATCTCCATTTCAGGAATTAAGCATTTTTTGTGAACCGCCCAATGCATGACGCCTTCAGCGGCAAGGGCTTCCCGAATTGCAGGGCGCACCGCCCGACCACAGTTATCAGCAGATAGTGGCGGCGATATTCCCTCGTACAGGCTTAAATTCCCGTGGTCCGCACGGTATAAAAATACTTCATGTGCGCCGTCTCCATTCAATCATAAACAGCAATGCCCTTCCCTATTTCCAACAGTAAAGCGAAGTAGCATAAAATGCTCCTGATTTTAGACAAAAATTACACGGCGTTCTCATCAAAATTGTTCAAATTTGCCTCTCTGCGCAAAGATGCCCGCAGATAGTTAGAGATAACGGCTAAATGAACAGCCATATTTTCATTGGTCACAAAAATTTTGTCATCTACGCGCAAATGTACGGGAGCGAAATTCCAAATAGCCTCTATGCCGGAAGAAACCATAAGGTCACAGACTTCCTGAGCCGCCTCAGCTGGCACAGTAATAATACCTATTCTGGGATGGAGACTGTCGCAAATATCCGGAAGCCTGCTCAGAGGCAAAATACGTCCCCCCTCTTGGCCAACTAAGCAGTCATTAATATCGAAAGCAGCCAAAATTTCCAAGCCATAATCTTTAAAACCGCCGTAGTTGAGGAGCGCTCTTCCTAAATGGCCGGCCCCTACAATAACGGCAGAGTCGATATTACAATAACCAAGAAAGCTCTCAAGTTCTTCGCGCAAAACCTGCACCGGATACCCGATTTTGGGGCGGCCTGAAGAGCTAACTGAAGCCAGATCTTTGCGGACCTGGACATCGTTGAGATTCAAAGCAGAAGCTATGGAAGATGCAGAAACTCGCTGTTCTGTTTCCGATAAAGTGCGCAAATAGGCCAAATACATGGGCAAGCGCTGTAAAGTTTGTTTAGAAACCCCGAAACTTCTCAAAAGACTCTCCCACTCAGCAGAGAAAACAGCAGCTTGCCTAACTCGACACAAGCAGTACAGTTCCTGCGATCCTAAAAAGCGAGCTCCTGTACCACCTTTAGTAAAGCACAAAATAAGGTGTATATCAATATTTTTTTATCGATAAAGGCTATAATAATGTTAGTTTTTCGTTTGTTTTCTGCCAATCTGCACAAATTAGCCCAAAAATTATAGTAAAAAAAACATTTTTTTGACTCAGTTGTTATCCATAATACAATATTGCATTATCAATTATACTTATTTTTTTAGCTGCTTCCACTTTCACTTAGACTCTCTTATGGACCTGTTTTCACAAGGGAATAGGGCTTTATTGCAGAATTGCGCTGTTCATGGATCAACGACTAATTTCGCAGGCTTTTGCCGACAGAAACTTATTGGCAAAGGCTAAGCAGGATGTTTTAGAAGTTATTGAAGCGCTCGACAAAGGAGAACTTAGGGCAGCTGAAAAAATCGATGGAACTTGGCGAGTTAACACCTGGGTCAAAGAAGCCATTCTGCTCTATTTTTCCCTGACAGAAATGCAAACTTGGGAACTGCCTCCTTTTGAATACAGAGACAAAATTCGCCTTAAGTCCGATCTGCACAATGCCGGAGTGCGTGCAGTTCCTCCCGGAACGGTTCGTTACGGAGCCTACATGGCTCCCGGTTCTATTCTTATGGTCGGCTACGTAAATATAGGGGCTTACATCGGTCCCGGAACTATGGCCGATACCTGGAGCCTGGTAGGCAGCTGTGCCCAGATAGGAGCCAACGTACATTTGGCGGCCGGAGTTATTATCGGCGGTGTACTTGAACCCGCCGGAGCTCAGCCGGTTATCATCGAGGACGGCTGCTTCATAGGTGCCGACAGCGTTATTGTAGAGGGTGTGTTGGTAGGTGAAGGCTCCATTATCGGCGCAGGTACAACTATCACCGCTTCTACTCCGATTATCGACGTCACAACAGCTGAAAATAGAGTTTATAAGGGCGTCGTGCCTCCCAATTCGGTGGTTATTCCCGGCACTCGCCCGCGTCATTTTCCGGGAGGAGTTTACAACTTGCCTTGCGCCCTTATTATAGGAAACCGTCGCGCCGGAGAAGACAGCAAGACCAGCTTAAACCAGGCTTTACGTAATTTTGGAGATCCTGAATGATCGATTTAGTTGCTTTAACTCAACAATTAGTAGCCATTCCCAGCCAAACTAAAAATGAAAAAGCAGTAGGCGATTTTATAGAATCGTGGGTGCGTACCGAGTTGCCAGGCATACCTCTAAGCCGCTCGCGCAACAATTTGATTGTTTGCCCGCCACAACATGGCGATCGGCCTGTAATTGGTTTATTCGGCCATATTGATACCGTACCAGCCGACCCACAACAGCCTTTGGGAGTTATTAAAGACGGGCGTCTCTACGGCTGCGGCTCTTCAGACATGAAAAGCGGCGTGGCAGTTATGATGGGATTGCTGAAAAACTACGAAAAATTCAACGCCGATCTGGTGGCCGTATTTTATGAGGGCGAAGAAGGTCCCGATGAAGGCAACGGCATGCGCACTCTAATCTCTACCCTGCCTCCCATCGACTTTGCTATAGTTCTGGAGCCCACAAATAATGTCATTATGGCAGGATGCATGGGCGGACTTCATGCTATCGTGACGGTAGAAGGTAAACGCGCTCACTCGGCTCGTCCCTGGCAAGGACAGAACGCCATTTTCCGTTCTCTCCCCTTGTTGGCAAAATTGCGCGATCTGCCTCGGCGCGAAGTCAACATTAACGGCCTAACATTTTATGAAGTTATGAGCCCTACTATGGCCTCTACTTCCAACGCTGCCAATGTTGTTCCCGACAAGTTCGAGATAAATGTAAATGCCCGCTTTGCTCCTAATCGAACTGACAGCGATGTAGTCGCTGAACTCACAAAATTAGTTGGCGATCTGGCTTCTATCAGGGTGCGCGACGTTTCCGTACCCGGACAAGTTTGCGTCAGTCATCCTTTGATGCAAGGCTGGATAGAGCGCTGCTCACTCCAAGTAGAACCCAAACAGGCTTGGACCGATCTGGCCCGACTTACAGCTCACGGCATTCCGGCTGTAAATTTTGGCCCAGGCGATCCGGATCGCTGCCATCAAAACATTGAATGGGTGGAGACCGGCCGTTTAGAAGAATGTTATAAGCTTTTATCCGTTTTCTTAACTGAAATTTGCCAAGTAGAAGCTGAATCACAAGCTTAACCGAGCTTGACAAAAAATAAGCAGAAGAATAATTCCGACAGGTTCAAAACGGTTGGCAGCGTCTTACCAAAACAGAAACACTGTGCAGCCAAATTCCGATCCTGTCGGCTTTTGTTTAACTAAGGCTATGACGCCAAGGAATAATACTCGAAACAAAAACTAAACAGATTGAGAGAACCTTATGAACGCTGCAGAAATTCGTCAGTCATTTCTAGATTTTTTCCGTGAGAAAGGGCACAAAATAGTCCCCTCCGCTTCGGTTGTACCCCATGATGATCCCACTCTAATGTTCACCAATGCTGGCATGAACCAGTTCAAACCCTATTTTCTGGGACAGGCCACTCCTACCCATCGCCGCGTAGCCGATTCTCAAAAATGTATCCGAGTTTCCGGCAAACACAACGACTTGGAAGAAGTAGGTTTAGACACCTACCACCACACCCTGTTTGAAATGTTGGGCAACTGGTCGTTTGGCGACTATTACAAACGCGAAGCTATAGAATGGGCTTGGGAATTACTTACCAAACGTTGGGGTCTACCCAAAGAGCGCTTGTATGCCACCGTTTTCGGAGGTGACGAAGCAAAAGGACTGCCTGCTGACGTCGAA
The DNA here is from genome assembly GCA_051874695.1 of Candidatus Bruticola sp. GTDB lineage: Bacteria > Vulcanimicrobiota > Xenobia > Xenobiales > Xenobiaceae > Bruticola. The sequence continues at coordinate 34,752 of JBJEGC010000021.1, read as the reverse complement.
GCAGAGAAGCTCTGGAAAGAAGTCACTGATATAGCTCACAATCACATTAAGCGCTTTGGAGCCAAAGACAATTTCTGGATGATGGGAGAAGTCGGTCCCTGCGGTCCTTGCACGGAAATTCATATTGACCTTACTCCGGACATGAGCGGCGGCCCTTTGGTAAACGGCAGTTCTCCCTTTGTGATCGAACTCTGGAATTTAGTTTTCACCGAATTCAATGCCGATAAAGACGGACTACACAAGTTGCCCAACTGCAACGTTGACACTGGAGCCGGTTTAGAGCGCATTGCAGCTGTCATGGAATGCACTAAAAACTGCACCGATTTCCAAGCCGAAATTTCCAACTACGATTCCGCCCTTTTCCGCCCCATTATTGCCGAATTGGAAAAACTTTCCGGCTTGAAGTACACCAGCGGTGTTTCCAAAGATGAAATTTCTGCTGCAATGCGCGTGTGTGCCGATCATCTGCGCATGGTGGCCTTCTCCGTTGCCGACGGAGCCTTGCCCTCCAACGAAGGACGCGGTTATGTAATTCGCCGTATTTTGCGGCGTGCTGCCCGTTACGGTCGAAAACTTGGTTTGAACGAGCCCTTCCTCTATAAACTGCTGCCGGTACTCAACAGCATTATGGGCCAAGCCTATCCCGAACTTATTCGTGAAGAGACAAAAATTTGCCGCATAATTAAAGGAGAGGAAACCTCTTTCAACCAGACTTTAGACCGAGGAATAGCCCTCTTCGAAGAAGAGTTAAACAAACTTAAAGCCGACGGCAGCGGTCAAATTTTCCCCGGCAGCGCCGCCTTCCGTCTCTACGATACTTACGGTTTCCCCTACGACTTAACTGCTGTGATGGCCAAAGAGAAGGGCTACAAGGTAGACGAAGCTTCCTTTACTAAATATATGGAAGAACAAAAGCAGAGAGCCAGAGCGGCCCGCGTGAAAACAGCTCAAATTGCAGAAAGCGAGAAACTCGATCTCCGGCCCACAAAGTTTGTAGGCTACACTCAAGACAGCTGTTCAGCCGAAGTAGTAGCCATCATTGGTCAACCTGGTAGCCGCGCTGTGGTTCTAGATCAGACTGCTTTTTATGCCGAAATGGGCGGCCAAGTGGGTGATACGGGTACTATAAGCTGGAACGATCATAAACTTCTGGTTACCGACACCAAGCAGCAAGAAGGCGTAATTATGCATTTTGTAGCTGAGGGACCTGAACTAGATGCTTTGCAAATCGGTCAGGAAGTTCAAGCTGCTATTGACAGTCAACGCCGCCGATCTATTGAGCGTCACCATACTTCGACGCACCTGCTACACCACGCCCTGCGCACTATTTTAGGTACAGAGGTACACCAGCAGGGCTCGTTAGTCGCCCCGGACAGATTGCGTTTCGATTTCACCTGCTCAGAAGCGGTCAGCAAAGAGAATTTAGCCGCTATTGAAAAGATGATCAATGCCGAGGTAATAGCCAATACAGGTGTAAGCTGGTTTGAAATTAATATTGCCGACAAGCCAGATTCCGTAATTGCTTTCTTCGGCGACAAATACGGCAACAAGGTGCGTGTGATTAACGTTGGCGGCCAAGCCAGTTCTGCTGCCAATGAGCCTAATTACGACGGTTTCTCTCAAGAACTTTGCGGCGGCTGCCACTGCCGACGCACCGGCGATATAGGTTTATTTAAAATTGTCTCTGAAGGAGCCATCGCTTCCGGTGTGCGCCGTATCGAAGCCGCCGCAGGGTTGGCAGCTTTAGAGCTTACCGAACGCACCCAGAAGAGCCTGGATCAAGCCTGCGAAATTTTGCATACAAATGGCGCCGAACTCGGCAATAGATTAACTGCCGTTTTAGAGAATCAGAAGAAATTGGAAAAAGAACTTGAAAAGGCCAAATCGGCTCTAGCTTCCGCCAAAGCTGCCGATGTACTCAACCAAGCCATTCAGGTAGACGGCATTCCCGTTTTGACTATCAAATTGGACAGTGCCTCTCCCGATGAACTCAGAAGTATGGCCGACGAAATTAAGCAAAAGTTCAGCGGTATCGCTATGCTCGCTGGCCCCAATCAGGGCAAAGTGGGACTGCTCGTCTTAGTTACTCCAGAATATGTCAAGCAAGGTTATCAGGCCGGCAAACTCGTTAAAGAAGCTGCTAAACGCTTGGGCGGAGGCGGAGGCGGAAGAGCAGACATGGCTATGGCCGGAGCCAAAGATTTAAGCAAACTCGATGAAGTGATGGCTCAATTTTCGGAAATCATTAAAGCCGGCAACTAATATACCGATATAAGGGACAGTATAAAAAAAGCGGTAACTTAAAAAATTACCGCTTTTTTTTATATATGACGGCTACAGGACAGCCTCTACCACTCCGACAATTTGTTTAGGCTCTCTTTGCTGCCGGAAACAAACAGAATGTCGCCAGGTTTAAAAACATAAGTTGGCAAAACCATTTCGATTAGTGAAGTTCCACTCTCAACCGCAATAATGTTGACTCCGAACTTGACACGCAAATTGGCCTCTATTACGCTCTTGCCTACAAGCTGAGACGGAACTATCTGCTTAGCGATATTAAGTCTTTCACTAAGCTGCACAAAATCTAACACGGAAGCGGCTTCTAAACGATGAGCTAAACGCACAGCCATATCTTTCTCAGGATAGACTACTTCGACTCCAAGTTTAGTCAAAATTTCACCATGATCGGTACTAACAGCCCGAGCAATGATTTTAGGAACCTTCAAGCTTACTAAATGGAGCGCCGTTAAAATAGAGGCATCAATTTCATCTCCGCTTATAGCTACAATCGCTACATCGCAATTTTGAATACCAGCTTCAGCTAACGATTTTTTATCGAATTTGTGCAAAACAAAGGCATCTTCAGTATACTCGCGTATCTCTCGCACTCTTTCTTCATCTTTATCAGCTGCAATTATATCAGCTCCAGATTCGGCCAAGTGCACGGCCAAAGCATAGCCAAAACGGCCAAGTCCTATTACAGCATAGGTTGTCTTGTTTCTTTTCGATTTACCGAACATGCAGACACCACTCCTACTCTAGCCAATAAAAATATTTCCTTCAGGATAGCTAACTCTCTCATCATTTTTAAAGTACCAAAGAGAAGCGATCGTTAAAGGTCCTAATCTTCCAAGATACATCATAAGAATTGACAGAATTTTACTACCTAAACTGAGCTTAACAGTTATGCCAGTAGACAAGCCGACGGTGCCAAAGGCGCTGACCATTTCAAAAAGAACATCAATAAAAGGCAACTGCGGATCCATCAGCAATATAAAATAAGTTCCAAGCAACACGGCTGTTAAAGCTATAAATGTAATTACAGAGGCTTTGCGGAAGGCTTCTGCAGGTAAAGCGTAATGAAAAGCCTTTTCCGAAGTGTTAACAGCTGACGATTTTATGCCTTGAAGGAGCACAAAAAAAGTAGTCGTTTTTATACCTCCTCCGGTAGACCCCGGAGAAGCGCCAATAAACATTAAGAGAATTATAACTAGCAAGCCAGTGTTGGTGAAACTGCCCACAGCATAAGTGGAGAGGCCGGCCGTTCTAGCTGAGACACTGTGAAAAAAAGCTCCTAACCAACTTATATCTTCGGTGGCTTTGAGCATAAGGGTGCCAACTGTGGTCAGCAACACACTCATAAAAATAACCGTTTTAGAGTGCATAGAAAGGCGCCGCCAATTAAAACGGCAGGCTATGACCTCATGTATGACCCAAAAGCCGATACCGCCAAATATAATAAGGGCGCATGTAATTAAATTTAACGCCAAGTTGTCTTTATAAGCTATCAAACTCTGAAAATTGCCTAAAATATCAAAGCCGGAGTTATTAAAAGTAGCTACAGAATGGAACAAACTGATTCCGGCAGCTTTGAGAGGCGGATAATCTTGCACAAAAATAAAAAAGCTTAGTAGAGCACCGGTAAATTCAAAAATAAATGTAGTCAGCAGTACGTTTTTAAGCAGACGCACTAACCCCTGACCGGTGCTTAAATTTAACGACTCTCTAATTAAGCTGCGCCCTTTAAGATTAATTCTTTGGCCTATAGCCAAAATAACACCGGCACCGACTGAAGTAACTCCCAATCCGCCTATCTGAATAAGCAGACCGAGCATAAATTGGCCCCAAGGAGTAAAAGTATCGCCAGCGTCAACGGCTATAAGGCCGGTCACACATACAGCACTGGCCGAAGTGTACAGAGCATCTATATAATGTATGTTCACTCCACTGCGCACGCTAATCGGCAACATCAGCAATAGTGATCCTATCCAGATCGCCAAAGCAAATCCTAACGCAATAATTCTACCCGGCGGCTGCCTTTTTAACCATCTTTCCACAATTTTTACCCTAAAGCATAGCAGAGTTAACGTGTCCGACTGCGGTATAGCCGGACTGCCGACTGTATTTTTCAGAACACAATTAAAAATCCCGCTCTCCTTTCGGAAAGCAGGACTCTTATTTAAGAAAACAAGCGCCAGCCCAAACAGTGGGCTCCGCCCGGCAATTTACTTAGACCAGCAAAGTTCTTCCAGTAAGTCTAAAATAATCGACTCGCGCTGCTCTTTGCTTAAACCAGTTCCGTTCATAACCGAACGCATCCAATGGCTCAGCTTGCGCTCCGCCTCTTCTTTGTCTTGAGGCATGGGGAAAAGTCTCTCGATATGCCACAATTCCAACTCCAAACAAGCCCTAACCAGACGAGCAACAAAAGTTACAGAATGGTCGCGATCCCACCTACTCAGCCTAGGCAAATCAAACTGGAGCGGCAAGAGCTCGAACCAGTAATGAGCATCGGCCTCAGGTTCCAAGGAGTACATTTCTATCAGAGCAGCAGCCCAAGCACTTACTTTCTGCCCCCCGCTGTTGGGATATAGGCGAGAGAACCAGCGACGGAACAAAGCATTCAAAACCGGCACATACTCACCGGCTTTTTCCGGCAACTCGTCGGCCTGGCCGCCAAACTGCACAGCAATACGCTTAGCCAACTGACTGCGGAACTTTTCTTCACAAGAATCAAAAGCGCCGCGGGCTTCACGCAACCAGTTGCAGAACTTTTCTAAATCGGCCCCTTCAGGCAGACAGGACAGACCAGCCGCAGCCAACAGCCCTTCGCAAATAAACTGACGGGCCGACTCATTCTTCTTATTAGCTAAAAGTTCGTTCAAACGGTAGGCCGGCATGCCAGGTTCCAACGCCAAAGTTAAAGCTAAAGGAGAGAGGTTAGAATACCAAGAGGTCAGGGAATCTTGAGCAATTTCCCACATACTGCGCACTTGCGTACTATTACCGACAAAACCGAATATATCGACGATAGACTGCAATCCGTCGATACTACTGTAGGGAGCTTGCGGAGTATACACAACACAGCAGTTGGCGGCGTCTCCCCAAGCCTCTTTTAAAGACGTACTGTCTAAGCGAATATCCTGCCCTCTTTTCACGATATGAAGGGACGGCGAGAATCGGCGCACAGCTGCAGCCAGAAGTACATTGAGGAAAGAAGTACTTATACCGTACGGACGAGCGGAGAACTTACGCAAAATATCGCGCAGATTACTGCTGCACTCTTCTTGACCGCTGCCTATGAGCATAACCAAAAGACGGTTCCAAATAGCGGCCAAAGGCTCTTTTTTGTCGATAATACCGTTGACACTATGAACAGAATAGCTGCCGCAATCCTCAGCAACAGAGACGACCCCGCCTTTGACAAGGAACTCTTTGATGACCTTATAGCCGCCGCCCTTATCGAGGAAAGTGAACTGCAGAGGCTCTTTAGTATTAAACAGGATATCGGCAGCTTCACACCGATCGCGCAGGCTGCCACACGGCTTAAGCGGCGGACACTTTCTATAGATAGTTTCTAAAACATCGGTGAAGAATATATCACGCATACCGCTCTTGATACCGTCGTAAACTTCACCTTTGTATAACCAACGGAAGTTATTAGGAGTCAGCTGAGGGCGCAGCTTCTCTAAAAGCTGACGGCGCACCATCTGACGGCGACTCTGCAATAAATTCTGAGCGTTGCCAGCTTCAGTATAAGGTTCCTGAGCGGATAGCATATTCAAAGCTTGGAGCTCTTTAAGCTGAGCAGAGCCGGGCAATGGCTGCTCAGGAATACCGACTATGACATTGGAACCGGTCTTCACTTTTTCCAAAGCTTCGATAATATCTTCGGTTTCACGTCTGGTAAAGCCGATTCCCATCACGGCCAATAAATCGTAGCCGCGCGGACAGCGCACTGGAATACGATCGTTGGGGCCTACGAACATGCATTTCACACGACGAGCCTTCAAATGAGCACTCTTGTAACGCACAGGAGTAATCGGACGTGCTGGGTAACACGTTTCTAATACCTGGGCGTAATTGAGCTTACCCTGCTCTGCTACCACACGGGCAACATCCTGATTTAAATTCGATCGATTAAATCCCATAGATGACAATATACTGTCGCCCATACTCAGCCAAACCTCCGCGCACTGTACTCCGCGTCCGAAATTTACAAATTAAGGAACAAAAAGCCTCCGCATATTCGTACTTTTCTACCCCTTGTCCTCTTTTGTGCATTCAGGAAACCCCGATGTAAATTAAAGCTGACGCAACAGCGACACAATACAGCGGAGGCTTTCGCTCCGCTCTGTAAAATGCATAGCCGCTATGTACAATTTCATTAAAACCAATGTGGCTATTTCTTCACTGACAACTTTTGAAATAGGCGGTCCGGCCGCTTATCTGGCCGAGCCGACTACTTTAAGCGAACTTAAAGAAAGTATAACTTTTGCCCGACAGCATAAGCTGCCCATTTTCCCCATCGGCTCCGGCAGTAATATTCTGGCTGCAGATTCCGGTTTCCCCGGTCTCTTAATCAAATCAAGAATGCAGGACTTAAAAATTACTACGCAAGAAGATTATGTCTGCATTGAAGCCCAGTCGGGAGTACTGTGGGACGATTTAGTGGCCCAAAGTGTCAGTTTAAATTCAGCCGGATTAGAATGTCTCAGCGGCATTCCCGGTCAAGTTGGAGCTGCTCCCGTGCAAAATATAGGAGCTTACGGTCAGGAAGCAGCCAACTGCATTGAACATGTCCAAGTACTCGATTTAGACAGCTTAGAACTTAAGAACATACCGACTCGGGACTGTGCCTTTGCTTACCGCACCAGCAATTTTAAAACTATCTGGAAAGATCGCTTCTTTATTACTTCTGTAAGCTTTAAATTAAAACACCAAGGACAGGCTTCTCTGCGCTATCAAGATTTAGAGCGTTTTTTTGCTGAACAACTGGCCGCGAACAAGAATTGGCGTCCCAATTTAAATGACGTGCGCCAGGCCGTTCTACAGGTCAGAGCCTCAAAATCGATGCTTTACGACAAAAAAAATCCTAATCATCGCTGTGCCGGATCATTCTATCTCAATCCAATAGTAGAGTACACCAAAGCTCAACAGCTAAAAGAGCAGTATCCTTCTATACCAGTCTACGCTACTGATAATCAAAATTTATGCAAAATATCTGCAGCCTGGCTGGTCGATCAGGCTGGATTCTGCAAAGGATTTCGCCACGGCCGAGCCGGTGTATCCAGTGCTCACACTTTAGCTCTTATCAATGCCGGAGGCGCCTCAGCCGATGATATTTTAGCTTTTTCAGCGGAAATAACGGCCAAAATACACGAAAAATTTGGTATTCAGCTCGTACCTGAGCCTGTAATGCTCGGTTTCCGGTAGTCTTAAATAGTTTTATAATACGAGCAATGCAGTTATATAGCTGCCACAGACACAGAATATCAGAAAAGAGACCGAAAGTAGTATGGAAGGCGCACGAGATTATTCAGCGCAGGCTCAAGAACTGGCTTCTCGGATGCTGCGACTCCTGCGCCGCGAGTACAGAGAAGGCTGTCAGGGCCGTCTCAATATAGAGGCGGCCTGCCAATCTTTTTGTCAGCATACCTATGAACTAAACCGCAATGAGGCAGTAGAGCTGCGTCAAACTATAAAAGCCTTAATCGGCTATAGCACTATGGCTCAGCGAGTCCGGCAGAATAACTTAATTTTGACCGGACGGGCGCTAGCAGCCATTGCCAAGGTGGCCTCACCCGAAACATCTTCGGCTCCGTCTTTGCCATTTTCTGCCGAAAAGACAGAGCACACAGAGATGCCCGCAGAGTCAGACAGTATTTCCGAGCGCAAGAACAGAGTAGAAACTCAGTGGGAACAAATAAAATCGGACGAAGCATTTCTTTTAACCAGTTCCACCCAGTGGATTATGCCCGCTGCTTCCACAGCATATACTCTCGCTACACCTATTGAGAAAATACGCAACATCGGCCGGGCTAAACAAGCTTTATTTAATAATTTAGGTATTTATACGCTCCAAGATCTGCTTACCAATTATCCGCGCCGTTGGGAAGATCGCAGACAAGTTCAAAAAATCGCTAATCTGCGTCCAGGTACCTTCGAACAGATTAGCGGCGTGATTATCAATGTAAAAACGGTGCTCCTCAGTCGTCATCGTTTGATAGAAGCCGAAATAATCGACGGAAGCGGATTAGCAAAACTGGTATGGTTTAATCAGCCCTACTTAATAAGTAAAATACGCCCCAACATGCATATAGTAGCCTTTGGCAAAGCGGACTATGACAGCGGCTGTACCATGCGCTTAGTTTCACCTGAATTCGCTCTGCAAAGTGAGAATTCTCCGTCTTTTGGGCGCATCGTGCCTATTTATAAACTGAGTGCCAAACTTTATCAGAGTTTTATGCACAAACTCATGTTTAGGTTAATCCCAGGTTGCGCCTCGCTTATGGAAGACAATCTTCCGCCTGAACTGCTGAAAAAATACGGTTTTATTGCTAAAAATCAGGCCATTATGTATATGCACTGGCCCCAAAATTACGATCAACTTTGGAGTGCTCAGCAGCGCTTAGCCTTCGAAGAGCTGTTTTCTTTGCAGCTGCGCATAACTCATCGGCGACGCACCCGCTGCAGTTTACAGCGCAGTGTCATTTATAAAAATCTTCCGCTTATTAAAGAGGAATTTGTCAGGCTGCTTCCCTTTAAACCTACCGGAGCGCAGCAGCGAGTTATGAATGAAATTAGTGACGATTTAGTTATGAATCATCCTATGAACCGTATGCTGCAAGGAGACGTCGGCTCCGGAAAAACAGTAATAGCTGCCTACGCCGCCTTTGCTGCCATAAAAAGCGGCTATCAAGCAGCTATTATGGCCCCAACAGAACTGTTAGCCCAGCAGCACTATGCCAAACTTTGCGAGCTTTTGAGACCGGCCGGCATAAAAATATGTTTATTAAAAGGCCATCTCAGTAAAAAGAAAAAGTTACAAACAGCCGAGCAATTAAAAAACGGTTTTTTCGATCTGGCTGTAGGCACACACGCCCTAATTCAGGACAGTGTCGAATTTGCCAAACTTGGCTTAGCTGTAATAGACGAACAGCACAAGTTCGGAGTACTGCAGCGCAAAGCTCTAAAACGCAAAAGCGGTGCTGAAACAAATTGTGATGTACTGCTCATGACAGCTACTCCTATTCCTCGCACTATGTCGCTCACCATATACGGCGATTTAGAGTTATCCCAACTCGACGAACTGCCTCCGGGACGTCTGCCTATAAAATCTTGTTGTGTACCTTTCCAAGATGCCGACAAGGCCTATAAATTTATTGCCTCTCAAATTGACGAGGGACGTCAAGCTTATATTGTCTGCCCGCTCATTAATGAAAGTGATAAGCTGGAGGCTAGTGCCGCGGTCCAGGAGGCAGAACGTCTTAAAGAGGGCATATTCAAAAAATACCGAGTAGGCTTGCTCCACGGCCGTCTGAAAGCAGCGGAAAAGGAAAATGTTATGGAGCTTTTCCGCACAGGCAATCTGGATATTCTAATTTCTACCACTGTAATAGAAGTAGGCGTCGATGTAGCTAATGCCGCCGTAATACTTATTCAAGATGCCAACCGCTTCGGTATGGCTCAGCTGCACCAGCTGCGCGGACGCATCGGACGCAGCCGCCTACAATCTTACTGTCTGTTTTTAGCCTCAAATGACTGCCAATCAAACCGCAAACTGGAGGCTGTCGCCAGATTAGCTGACGGTTTCAAAGTAGCAGAAGAAGATTTAGAGATACGCGGTCCCGGCGATTATTTCGGCACGCGTCAATCCGGCTTCCCTGAGTTAATTTGCGCTGATTTATTGCGAGATCGTCGCTTACTGGAATTAGCCAAACAGGAAGCAGACATCTATGCAGACCGCTACCCTCAAGAAGAGGAAGAAGAAACAGAAGCTGACGAAACTTGATTAAACTAATTTGTTACTGCATATTGTCTTCCGATAACCGGAACAAATGGCTTCAGGAGGATAGATAAAAACTGTATGAAACAGAATCCGCGCCTTCCTTCACGCACCTGGATGCGCCCTACCACAAGCAAAACACGCGAAGCTTTAACGGCAATCTTGCGCCCTTATATTAACGAATCCAGCCGCATACTAGACCTTTTTGCCGGCACAGGCTCTCTGGGGCTGGCTCTTTGGAACGAGGGATGTGCCGAAGTTACTTTTGTCGAGGGAGATAAGCGCTCGCTAAAATTTCTCCATGAGGCCGTAGGAAAAACCGGACGAATTGTTTTCGGACAGTTGCCTAAAGCTTTAGAGCGTTTGTCCGGCCAACAATTTGATATTATTGTAGCCGACCCACCTTATAACAGCGAAGCCGGTCCTCAAACTCTCCTGCGTTTGGATAAATATACATCGCCAGGCGGTTTAGTAGTCTTTGAATACCATCATAAAGAAAATTATCCACACGATTTTGCCGATTTTACTTTAATAAAAACTAAGCGTTTCGGAGAAACAGCTCTCACCTTTTGGCAAAAAAATAATAGCTAATCGAATACAGCCAACACTTTTCCCCTATCAAGCAATTCGAACTATTTGAGCGTAATACAAATTATGGAAGAAAATTTTGACAAATATTTAGATAAGCTGCCTCCTGTAAGCCGACTGGCTTCCAAGCGGGCCTGGTCAATGATCCCTGAAGATCTGCGCCGTGAGTTAGATTTAACTTTAAATGTTTTCGGCAATCTCAGTGCCGCAAACCCGGCAGCTGTCGGCGATCTGTTTGAGTTATTGAAGCGTCAGGCCGGACCAGCTCTGACTCCTTTATCAAGAATAGCAGTAGTTGGACCGGTAAATGCCGGTAAATCGACGCTTTTTAACGCTATAGTCAACGGAGCCGACGAAGCAGCGGAAGTATCTCCTCTGCCTGGAACCACAGTTAAACCCCAGGCAGCCAAAGCCGGCCTGCTCTCTTTAATTGATACTCCAGGGCTAGACAACGCCCAAGAAAGCGGCACCGCTGAAGAACATTTAGCTTTAGAAGAAGCCAGGGAAGCCGACTTTTTAATTATAGTTTTTGACGCTTCTAGAGGCATTACCGTGTCCGATCTTAAGCTTTACAACTTTATGGTCAGCTTAAATAAACCTTATTTGACCGTACTCAATAAGATGGATCTTATCAATAGAAAGATGCGCCCTTCGGTAATCCAAAGTGCAGCTTCTGCTTTAGGCCTGAATGAAGGGCAAATACATCCTGTTTCCGCCGCCCTCCGCGAGGGACTGAATAATATTATTTTAGAGGCAGCTTTAGCTGAACCGCGTCTGTTGGGAGAACTGGGTCGAACTATAAAACCGCTGCGCAGCAGTCTAAGCTGGCAGGCTATCCGGCGAGCGGCTGTAGTTTCCTGCGCTGTAGCCCTAACTCCGCTGCCCATCGTTTCTTTCGTCCCCTTAACAGCCATCCAAGTGACTCTGGTACTGACTATCGCCAGAATATACGATAAAAAAATGAGTTACGCTAGAGCCTCGGAGCTATTGGCAACCTTAGGTGTAGGCTTGTTAGGACGAACTATAGCCGGACAACTCAGCCAGTTGGGCGGACCTCCCGGATGGGCCGTTTCTGCTTCTATTGCCGCAGCCTGCACTGTAGTTATAGGCTATTCATGCATGCTCTGGTTTGAGTCAGGTATCAAACCCTCAGCCGAAACTAGCAAACAGCTCTGTCAGGCTATAGGCGGTGCGGTACTTACCGTCATAAAATCTATCGGCAGAAAAAAAGCGGATCGCCCTAAACTAGACGAAGCCGTCCAGGAAGCAGTAGAAAAAGTAACTCGCCGCCTTTCAGCAGAAGAGTATCAAAAAGAGCTGAAAGATGCCCAAAAGAACTCTGCTAACTAACTTGAAAATAAAGCTCTAGGTCTACGGCCAATTGTATAAAACTGGCTTCAAACTTTAAAACAACTTTACCGAACAAACAGACAGCTTTAATAGGTTATAACTTTCTTCTAACGAAAAGGCTGCTCTCGTAATTATGAGCTCAAGAGGAAGATCAAATATTATGCATATTAAGAAATTTTTTATAAAAAGCACAGCCCTTCTCTGCTTGCTCTGCGCCCTGGGCTGCTCCGATTCAAAAATTTCAACTCAGCCCCAAACTTACCAAATTAATGCTCAAAAAGTAACGTTTGCTCCTCCTCCGGCGGAGATCTGGCATAAACAGCCAGGTGCTGCTCAAGATAAAGAGGGAGAACAAGTAGTACGCTATATAGCCATCAAAGATCCTGAACAGTTTATCAGTGTAACTTCTGTAAATTTGGGAAGTATGACCAGCTGGGGCGACAATCTCGAAGCTACGGTAGATCTGACCAGAAAATTCCAAAATCAAATTCTGAAACGTTCAGAATCGAAAATTTTACAACAGAAAGAAGTTAAGCTCGACGGAGAAGTCGCTCTGCAACTCACTTACACGTATTTGGAAGGTACTAATAAAGTTTGGGGACAGCAACTTTACGCCTTCCATAACAAGCTGCTTTGGAATATTGCCTGCTCATCTTCACAAACTAATAAAAATGAAGCTGAAGCAGCCTTCAAACACGTAGTTAAAACTTTCAAATTTAACTAATCAATTGTTTATATGCAGTGCGCTCAGTACTCTGAGCGCACTAAAAAAAAGACCGCTCGTCGGCTCTAACAGAGCACAATCGAGGCGGTTTTTTTTCATGCAAAAGTATGAAGAAAAGAACTATTCAGCAGTCTTCTGGCTGAGATAATTGACAGCTTCACCAACAGTAGAAATCTTATCCTGATCTTCATCGGGAATTTCGATACCGAACTCGTTTTCGAAGGCCATAACCATCTCTACGACATCTAAAGAATCAGCGCCTAAAGTGCCGGTAAAAGAAGCGTCATCGGTAACGCGCTCACCGGTTACACCAAGCTGTTCAACTACGATTTTGGCAACGCGCTCTCTGATGTTCTCAATATCCATTTTTCAACAGACCTCCAAAAATAATTAAATTAACTCAAAAAGTATAAAACCAACGTTTATGCCCTGAGGCATACAACCAACACGTGATAAAACCTTTTTTTTAAGGTAGTTTGTCACAATTTTTTTTACATGGCCATGCCGCCGTCTACACAGATAACCTGACCGGTAAGATAATCGGCCAAAGGAGATGCCAAGAAGAAAACGGCTTTGGCTACGTCGTCAGGTAATCCGGGACGATTAAGCGGAACTTGACTGAGCATAGCTTCTTTGGCAGACTCAGAAAGCTTATCGGTCATATCGGTCTGGATAAATCCTGGGGCCACAGCATTGACAGTTATTCCCCTGGAACCTACCTCACGGGCCAAAGCTTTGGTAAAACCAATTAAACCTGCTTTCGAAGCGCAATAATTAGTTTGGCCGCCGTTCCCCATAATACCCACAACGGAAGATATATTGATAATTCTTCCGCTGCGCTGCTTAATCATAGTTTTAACAGCAGCCTTGGCACAAAGGAAAGCAGAGCGCAGGTTTGTGTTTATAACCGCATCCCAATCGGCCTCTTTCATGCGCATCATCAAATTATCGCGAGTGATACCCGCATTGTTCACCAAAATATCGATCTTGCCTAACCCGGCTTGGATATTTTCAAACAGTTCCTTAACTTGCTCAGCATCGGTCAGATCGGCCACAAAAGCACTGGCCAAATTGCCGAACTCCTTATTCAACTCAGAAGCAGCAGCTTCAGCAGAATTTTGGTTAATATCCACTATAGCCACAGAAGCACCGGCTTCCGCCAAACGACGGGCTATAGCAAGACCGATTCCGCGTCCAGCTCCAGTAACAACAGCAACTAAACCTTCCAAATTAATGGTATGCATAAGTAAAACCTCATCTTATCAAGCTGCTAAACAACGAGTCAGCAACTACATTTCCCCGCAAAAAAAAAACGACACAGATACGAAGACAAACACAGAAGCCACCGCCTCAGTTTTTCCCACTCGATAGAGAAAAAAAGAAGCGGCAGCACTCAGTTTCTCATACCGGTGCCGCAGTTAAGCATATATTCGCTATTAGTTCTCGTTCTCGTTTTTGGAAGCTAAAACCTGTCTTCCATTGTACTGACCGCAAGCTTTGCAGATGTGGTGCTGCAGTTTGGGGGCGCCGCAATTGGAGCACGATACCACATTGGGCATAACCAGAGCGAGGTGGGAACGACGCTTGCGGGTCTTTGAACGGGGGGTTTTATATTTAGGATTGGCCATTTTGAATTGACTCCTCTTATTAAATGACTACAGCAGTTACGGCTTACCTAATCAGGATTGCACCGGAAGCTTAACGCCGCTTACTTTAAGGTTCCCTCATTGGGGGAGCCTGACGAAAATTTCTTAAGAGCCCCCCAGCGCGGGTCGATCTCCTCTTCGGAAGAACCGCACATGCAGGTTTTCTCATTAAGGTTCTGCCCACACTGAGGACAGACGCCCCGGCATTCCTGACTGCACAAGGGACGATAAGGAAGACTGGCGATGATATTTTCTCGCGTCAATTCGTCAATCTTGAGCTCATTTTGGTCATATCCGAAAACGCAGAGATCGTCAGCTTCAACCTCTTCATCGCGCTCCAGCTCCGCAGAGCTTTCAGGAACGAAACGTTCATCGACATCGATATCTAATGGTTCAGAGTATTCCGCAGCACAGCGTGAACAAACAAGGAAAACTCTAACCTTGATCTTGCCGTGAACCGACAGCTCACCATTACCGGCACTAACAGCAGATAAACTGAGCTGAGCAGGACCATCAAGACTTAAACCCTCGAAAGGTCCCTCTAAGCTCATGTGAACCTCTTTAGAGGCACCGGAGCTGCCAACTATATCGGATATGTCTAAATTCGTAGCCACAGAAAAAACTCCACTTGCCAACCGAAAGCCGCAAAATAGCTCTGACAAGGCAGGCAAACAGGAATGGGGTTATTATTAGCCCTGGTATTATAAGTAAATAAAATGCAGTTGTAAAGGGGGAAACTACTCTTCACTTAGGCGTTCCAGCTGCAAGAACTCCCAACGGCAGGGACTGCCGGCACAAACTTCATGCATGACACGCTCTGTTACTTTCCATTTATGAGGATCGAACTCAGGGTACAGAGCATCGCCAGGAAAATCAGCTTGTACTATACTGAGATACTGGCGACGCAATCGCGGCCACACCGCCGCAAAGATTTCGGATCCACCTATAAAGACGATCTCTTTTTCCTTGTTATAACAACGCAAAACTTCATTGAGATCGGTGAAGACATGAACTCCCGGCGGTGCTGTAAAGTTTTTGTCTCTGCTCAAAACTACATTGCGTCGTTTGGGCAGAGGACGTCCGATAGACTGAAAAGTTTTGCGCCCCATAACAACAACTTTGCCCTGAGTAATTTTTCTAAAGTTAGCTAAGTCGTCGGGAATCCGCCAAGGAATCTGTCCTTTGAATCCTATTACCCTGTTTAAGGCAACCGCGCACACAGCAGAAACAAGAGGAGCAGATTCCTCTTTATTTTCGGACAGAATTTCCTGGGCAGAAGGATTGGGCAAATTATTTCTCCTTATTTATCATCTTCCATGGCATTTTGGGACTCAATTAAACCGACTACAGCGGAGTACTTAGGATAGTTGTCGTCGAGTCCCATAATTTTGTGGTAATTGCCTTGGCAACAAAGAGTATAAGCATTCTTAGGAGCAGATATTACTTCGTAGCCTGAAAGATATGGATCGGACGAACCGGCTACGGGACATTTAGGAATAGAACGCAGATAGGCATCTCCTTTGCTGTTTTTCTCCACCAGCTTATTTATATCGTGAGGATACATACCTGAATTATCGGTTGCATAGCTTTCCATAGCCGCAGCAATACCGCGCAGGTTATATTTACAACTGCTTAATTTAGCGGCGTCACGGCTTCTCATCATATTAGGAAGCATTATAAGAGCCAATATAGCTAAAATAGCTATGACGATCATTAGTTCAATCAGAGTGAAACCATATTTGGTCTTCCTTGTATACATTAAATTCATGCTGCCCCGAACACTCCAATCCAATAAAAAAAAGTACCATCCAATATTTATAAAAAACCCAAAAAATCGGAGGAAACTTATACCTATTTTTTCTTAATTTCTGCCAAATTTCCCCCATATTTGGAAGTTCTTTTTGTAAAATGTTCTAGTTTTACCGTGCCCAAATGCTGCCTGTCTTGAAGTCATCCGTCAACTTCAAAAGGTTATATAAAGTGCAGCAAGAAGATGAGCCACCTTTTTATAAAATATATTGAGTACATAATTACAGCGGCAGAAAGTATAGCGCCGCTACGAAACGGCAGATTGTTATGGCAAAGTTATATTTCCGCTACGGAGCGATGGGCAGCGCAAAAACTTTAAATTTACTAGCGGTGCGTCATAACTACGTACAACAGGGAAAACGGGTGCTTCTCATAAAGCCAGCACTAGACAACCGCTTTGGCGAAAGTGTAATTCGCTCAAGGGCAGGGCTGGAACATGAAGCCGACATGTTGGTTGGACCGGATACAATACTTAACCCGGATGACTTTATCGGCCTTTCCTGCGTTTTGGTTGACGAATGCCAATTTTTGAGTGCAGCTCTAGTTGATCAGTTGCGCGAACTTACCCGCACTCAGAATCTGCCTGTCATAGCCTACGGATTGCGCACAGACTTTCGCACCAATCTGTTCGAAGGCTCTAAACGACTGATGGAAGTAGCAGATTCTATTGAAGAAGTAAAAACCACTTGCCGCTACTGCAACCGCAAAGCCGTTTTCAATCTACGTCACAATTCCAAAGACGAAGCTATACTAGACGGCCCCACCGTTCTGCTAGGCGATGAAGAGTATTATTCTCCCACCTGCTATCCCTGTTATTATCAGAAAATTAGTGAAGCTAAGCACAAACTCCAAGATGATGCAACTACAGATAAACAGCTTCCTTAACTTTCTTCATCACTTCCTACAATCAAATCATCATCTGCCTCTAAGAAAAACTGCAAAAATAGAGAAGCTGTCCGACCGGAGTCAGGACAGCTTCAGTTTAGTCTAGCATCTTATTTTTGCTCTCAAACTCGTTATACAACGTAACTTCAGTCAGCAGGTTCCGCTCTAAAACGGAGAGTAGCGGAGTCCTTATCTACCTCTACTTTAACCTTTTCATCGGGTTTGATTCTGCCTTCCAAAATTTCCAGAGAAAGGGAATCGAGCAAAAAGCGCTGCACAGCCCGTTTTAAAGGACGCGCTCCGAAAGCTTCATCGCAGCCGACCTTGCTCAAAAACTCTTTGGCCTCTTCATCAACGTCAAGAGTAATGTGACGCTCAGCCAAACGCCTGCCAACATTAGCCAACTGAATATCTACAATAGCCTTCAACGCTGAGCGATCGAGCCGATGGAAATGAATGATTTCGTCAATACGATTGAGAAATTCCGGCTTGAACTTACTGGCCAGAGCCTCATCGATACGCCTGTCAATCTCACTGTTATCCAGTTTATCATCGAGCAGCCATTGTGAACCGACATTAGAAGTCATCACCATAATGGTATTGCGGAAGTCTACTGTGCGTCCCTGACCGTCAGTCAAACGTCCGTCATCCATAACCTGAAGAAGAATGTTGAAGACATCGGGATGGGCCTTTTCAATTTCATCAAAAAGCACTACCGAATAGGGACGTCTGCGCACCGCTTCAGTCAGCTGTCCACCTTCGTCGTAGCCTACATATCCGGGAGGAGCTCCGATCATTCTGGCCACCGTGTGCTTTTCCTGATATTCAGACATATCTAAACGCACCATAGCTTTTTCATCATCGAAGAGGAAATCGGCTAACGCACGGGCCAACTCTGTTTTACCGACACCAGTAGGCCCTAAGAAGAGAAATACACCTACAGGTCTATTCGGATCGGCTACTCCGGCCCGGGAACGACGTACGGCTTTGGAGACAGCCTCAACCGCTTCATTCTGACCGACTACTCGTTCGTGCAGACGGCTCTCCATATGCACCAACTTTTGAATTTCGCCTTCCATCAAACGAGTTACCGGAATACCGGTCCAACGAGCCACAATGGAAGCCACGTCTTCTTCTTCAACCTGCTGCTTAAGATATTTCCCGTTCTTTTGCAGCTCTTGCAGCTTCTGGTACGCTCCAGTAATTTGCTTCTGCAAAGAAGCTGCCGTACCGTAACGAAGTTCGGCCGCTTTGGCCAAATCGCCGCGCCGTTCAGCCAACTCAGCGTCATTAGTGGCTTGCTCTAACTGTCCTTGCAACCTGCTGATAGTCTCAATCTGTTCCTTTTCCATGCTCCAGCGAGCTTTCATATGAGACGATTTTTCTTTATTTTCAGCCAGCTCAGCTTCCAGTTTTTCTAAGCGCTCTTGAGAAGCGGCATCCTTTTCTTTGGACAGAGCCTGACGCTCAATTTCTAACTGAGTAATGCGCCTGTCAACTTCATCTATTTCCATAGGCATGGAGTCAATTTCAATACGCAACTTTGAAGCGGCTTCATCGACCAGATCTACTGCCTTGTCAGGCAAAAAGCGGTCGGTTATATAGCGGTTAGAAAGAGTAACAGCTGCCACAATAGCGGAGTCGGTAATACGCACGCCATGGTGAACTTCGTATTTTTCTTTTAAGCCGCGCAGAATGGCTATAGAGTCTTCTACGGAAGGTTCGCCGACATAGACGGGCTGGAAGCGTCGCTCTAAAGCAGCGTCTTTTTCAATATATTTGCGATACTCATCTAAAGTAGTGGCCCCTACGGTGCGCAGCTCACCTCTGGCTAAGGCAGGCTTAATCATGTTGGCAGCATCGACGGCTCCCTCGGCAGATCCAGCTCCAACTAAAGTGTGCAATTCATCGATAAAGAGAATAATTTGGCCATTTGAGGAAGTTATCTCTTTTAATACAGCCTTAAATCTGTCTTCAAATTCACCCCTATACTTGGCGCCGGCAATTAATGAACCCAAATCGAGAGCAAACAGGCGACGTCCTTTTAAACTTTCCGGCACATCACCGGCAGCAATGCGGCGAGCTAACCCCTCCACAATAGCCGTCTTACCGACACCGGGTTCACCAATAAGTACGGGATTATTCTTAGTGCGTCGTGAAAGTACTTGGATGCAGCGGCGAATCTCTTCGTCGCGTCCGATTACGGGATCGAGCTTGCCGCGTTTAGCCAGTTCGGTTAAGTCGCGCCCGTAACGCGACAGAGCCTGGTATTTGGCTTCCGGATTCTCATCAGTAACCCGTTGGGAGCCGCGTACTTCCACTAAAACACGCAACAAACGTTCGGAAGTGACTCCAAATTCACGCAGAATTGCTCCAGCCGGATCGTCAGCCAAGCTGACCATAGCCAGCATTAAATGTTCTACCGACAAATATTCATCTTTTAAGCGCTCGGCTTCTTTCCAAGCCTGGTCGAGCATGGCGGCTACCGATTTGCCCGTATAAAATTCGCAGCCTGCACCTTGTACTTTCGGCATTTTGGCTATGACGGCCGCGACAGCTCTCTCAGCCTGTTCAGGTCTGATATCGAGCTTGCGCATTATGGGTACGGCCAAGCCGTCATCCTGTTGTTTGAGCATGGCTAATAAAATATGGGGAGTTTCCAGAGCCTGCTGCCCGTTCTCCTGAGCAATGGAGGCAGCAGCGCGAATAGCTTCTTGAGTCTTTAAGGTAAAACGATCTGTACGCATTATACGCAGCGCTCCTTTCAATTCTTCTTTTCTCACCTATCAGTATATAAGGCGGGTGTTATTTTCAAATAAGCACTGCATTATAAATGTGTTATAGTTTACCGTTATGCATAAAAAAAATGTCTCTGCTGAGACACCTTTTTAGATTGAAATCAAGATAATGACTATTTTAATATTCTGTTTTTAAATTCTGCCGAAAAGAATCGAAAGCTATAAAGCACTAACTGAATTCCCGCCATGCCCCTTCTTTCTAGCCAGCGACAGAGCAAACTAGACATATTCAGAGAAACTTCACCGTTTTGAGCATAGAATCAAAAACTTTTATATGCTTTTCATAGCTACCAGGTTTACTCATATAAGAAAAGCTGTAAGCGCGTCGTCCTTTAAGACAAAGAACATTGGTCATCTGCATGTGATGATCACCTTCTTGAGCTCTGAAAGTCAGACGATGCATCCAATGGCCGTTAATCTGCACATCAGCTTCGCCTATACGTTTAAAATGAGTAAAGCGCTGCTGCAAGTGAGCCATATACTTCTCGGACAGTTCATCAGACAATCGCCCTTCAGGCTCGGCTTCATCTAACTCGGCTACCTTCATAAAAATTACACAACGATAGCCCTCCTCTTCGGGGGCAATGAAAGTGACTTCATTTTCAGCTTTGCCAACTTGTTTCCAACCGTGCGGCGGCACAAATGAAACTCCCAGCCGGGAGCTCTTCCAAGCAAAAGCCGGCACAGCAACGGCCCAAACTAATAGCAGAAGCATAGTTAGACGCAATACTCTGCCCCCACAGGCAAATTTAGCCATCAATAGCTTCCTTTCACAAGACAATTGAACCTCTCCCGCTTATAGAAACGGGAGATTCTTGAGAAATTTGATACACGGACTAACGCCTGACAACATATCCCGAAAGAGTCAGCTGTCAGGATACCCTTATTCTCAAGGGGCTGCCCAAAAGCCCTTTACACAGTTCCTCGAAATTGAAGTTCTGCTTACTTTTTCTGAGTATGTTGGCGGCACCGTTTAAGTCAGCGTTAGCCATCCTGCCATCAGCAAACTGGTACAGTCCACGATGGACACGTTTCCCGCTGAAGGCTCCTGTATATGGCTGTCCCGGATTCGAGCCCACTCAGCCACCCGCCATTCATCCCCCATCTAAGAGGAAGGAGTCTTCTGGCGAGTTAAGATAAAAAAGGAGGGACACAGCACTGCAGCAGCCATGTTCCCTCAGCTGATAAATTTAAGGGAAAATATTGAGCGGTATTTCTAGCTATATGGTTCCGAAGATGCGATCTCCGGCATCACCCAAACCGGGAACGATGTAGCCGTTTTCATTGAGATGCTGATCCACCGCGGCCGTATAAATGCAGAGTTGAGGATAAGCTTCAGTTAAATTTTTAATGCCTTCGGGAGCCGCCACTAAGCATAAAAACTTAATAGACTTAATATTGGCACCACGCTTGAGCAAAGCACCTATAGCTGCAATAGCGGAGCCTCCGGTAGCCAGCATGGGATCCAGCAGTAAAATTTCACGTTCCGACAAATCGGCGGGCATTTTGCAGAAATATTCTATTGGCTCCAAGGTTTTCTCATTGCGATACATACCGATATGGCCAATTCTAGCGGCGGGAATAAGTCTCTCGATACCCGAGACCATACCTAACCCGGCTCTCAGGATGGGAACCAAAGCCAGCTTCTTACCGCCCAAAGTTTTGCCTATTGTTCTGGTAATAGGAGTTTCTACAGGAATATCTTCAACATGGAGATCGCGGCAGGCCTCATAAGCCATTAAAGCGGCAATTTCCGAAACTAAATCGCGAAAATCTTTAGAACCGGTGCGTCTATCTCTCAGCAAAGTTATTTTGTGCTGAATTAGAGGATGTTCTAAGATATTAACAGACACTGTAAGCAACCTCCTTATGCTGCCGGATCAGCCGGGGGAAAAGCCGGACAGCATAAAAAAGGTTCAAGAGGAAAACCTCTTAAACCTTAATTTCTATTTTTAATATACTTGGCAAAAACTTGCCTAAACTCTTTAGTTAAAACCAAAGAAACTAAATCGAAGCATCCGCCTACATACTTGCCGTCAACGAATACTTGGGGCACTGTCATACGTCCTTCACAGCACTGAGACATGTACTTCCGCTTCTCTGCGGAGCCGTCAATTTTGTATTCCTTATACTCGATGTACTCCCCCTTGTTCAGAGCCCCCTCGTTAGGATCGCCTTCAAGAATATGTTTGGCACGCTGACAATAAGGGCAGTGTTCCCAGGTGAATATCTCCACCCCCTCGTTGGTTAACACAAATTCAGACACACAAGCCGCCTTTCTTGCCTGCTCGGCAGGATCTTGTAGTTTATCTGTTCGCGCCCTTATTCCTGCTTTGCGGCCATGAGGCAGCTCTACAACATGTTTTTGGAGAAACGGCCTGCAGTGCTGAGACAGGGACAATAAGAAAACAAAATAAAGAACTCTGCTCTTGGACAGCACCACCGTAGATGCTATACGCAAACAGAGTTCCCGGTATTACTTCAAAACAGTACTGATAATATTAGTTTTTTGCTTATTTTTTCCTCATACCTTTAACGCGGCGGCGCGGACGAGCCGGAGCGTAGGCAGACGGAGCAGCAGCCGATGTGGAAGCAGGAGTGCCACCCTCATTTTCGGCAGTTTCGGGAGCCGGAGCTGCGGGACGAGGCCTGGCTACAGGACGACGGCCGGAACTCTTCACATTACTCTGACTCTTCGCCTTTTCTTCCGCCTCTTTGCGGAGCTCATCTTGGCGGAGCAGATCGCGCTTATTGGCATATTCGTTGCAGTCGACAATCAGAGGAGCGGAGATAAATATGGAAGAGTAAGCACCAGTAATAACACCGACCAACAGAGCGTAAGCAAAACCCTTCAAACTCTCACCGCCCATAAAGTACAGGCAGATGCAGACCACAATGGTGGTCAAAGAAGTATTGATGGAACGAACCATAGTTTCACAGACAGAACGGTTAGTAAGTTCCTCAAAGCTCATGTTGATGTCGTTGTGCTGATGCTCACGAATACGGTCAAACACTACCACCGTATCCATAAGGGAGTAGCTGGTAATAGTTAACAGCGCTGCCACAAAGCTGGAGTCCACAGGCAAACCAGCCCAGGCATAAAAACCGACCATAACGATAGCATCGTGAATCACGGCTACTACCGCAGAGAAACCGAAGCGCAGCTGGTTACCGAAGCGGAAAGTGATATAAATGAGCTGTAAAAGACAGGCAATAAAAAGGGCCTTAAAGGCACCGCTCTTTAACTCGGAAGAGATGGTCGGACCGATAGTCGTTTCGGAAATATTTTCCAAAGGGCCAACGTTTATGCCTTTTTCCAACTCGGCACGCACGACAACAGCCTGATCGGAAGAGAGGCCAACATCTTCGGTGCTATCATCGCTGCGTACACGCACCAAAATTTTCTGATAGCTCTTCCCGTCTCCGGAAGTAACCAGGCCGTCCCCCATTTGTACGGTAACATCAAAACCAGGATGTTTTGTCTTGACAATATCAGCAATTTTGTCAGGGGCCATCTCCACAACTTTGGGAGCGCCCAACTCTAAAATTGTACCACCGGTGAAGTCGAGACCGAAATTAAGCTTCTTGCCGAAAATACCGACTAAGCAGAAGATCAGCACCAAAGTACTGGCGATATAATAATATTTGCGATGTCCGATAATGTTGCGGGTATGCTTTCTGAAGCTGTGACCCCAAATAATAGTGGCAACTAAAAGCACACACCATATGGCTAAGGAAATCGCATCCGATGTAGTTACGTTTAATGCACCCACTGCTCTATCTCCTTATTCACCATACAATTTTCTGTTGGAATCAATCTTGAGGAAATCGGTAGCGAAGTGAAGCAACTGACGAGTTACCCAAATAGCGGTGATTAAACTCAAGGCGGTACCGATCATGAGAGTGACGCCGAAACCTTTAACACTAGAAGCGCCGAACCAGAAGAGAATCAGCGCACCCAAGAAAGTACTGACGTGACCATCGATAATTGAAGAAAAAGCTCGCTCAAAACCTGCATCCAGGGAAGATCTGACTGAACGTCCGTTCCACAGCTCTTCTTTAATACGCTCGAATTGCAAAACGTTAGCGTCCACGGCCATACCTATAGACAGCACTACACCAGCGATACCGGGCAGAGTAAGCACAAACTCCAAACCGGGAATAACCATAGAGCCAACCACCCAAACCGCATAAATAATTAATGCGATGGAAGCCACAAAACCAGGCAAACGGTAGTAGCCAATCATGTAAATCATGACGGCCGCTAAACCGATCAAACCTGCGGTCAGAGAGCTCTTTAAGGACTGCTCGCCCAAAGTAGGGCTGACAGTGTATGCTTCCAAAATTTGTACATCGACAGTGAGAGCACCAGAATTAAGGATATTACACAGATCGTTAGCCTCTTCCAAAGTGAAGTGACCAGTAATCTGACCGCTTCCTCCGGTAATAGCATTCTGAACTACGGGCTCGCTATGCATGGCACCATCGAAGAAAATACCTAAGGGCTTGCCCTTCATGCGGCTGGTAATATCTCCGAACAGGCGGCTGCCTTCTTTGTTAAGCTGGAATTCCACACACCAAGCATCATCGCCCACACCGGACCGTCCCACACTGGCTTTTGTGAGATAGCGACCATCCATAACGGTTCTGTATTGAGCTGACTGAGTAATTGGGTCAAAGACTTTTTCTTTGAATTCTAAACGTCCGGCCTTTTTAACCATGTTTTTGGCTTTTTCTAAGTCGGTCATTTCAGGAATTTCAATAATAATACGATCTTTGCCGGCCGGAGCGATCAAAATTTCAGAAGTACCGATTGCGTTCAAGCGTTTAGTAAAAACTTGAATGCTGCGATTTAAGGTTGCCTGATCGATCTTTTGAACTTCATGAGTGACGGGATCCTCAACCTCTTTAAGCTGCAGAGCAATATGCGTACCGCTTCTAAGGTCGAGACCTAACTTCAGCTTCAAACGATTTTCTTCTGAGACACCGAAGAAGCCGTATAGGATTGCTGCCGTAATCAAAAAGATAAGGACCAGGTTTATGAGAACTTTTGTCTGGTTCACGATATCATCCCTCTTACCATTGCGACATTTTGCCTCGGATTTTAAAAGTAATAAAGATCTTATGCTTAGATCTAAATATTTAAAAGGCGCCAGGCCTAGTATAGCTTTCTAATAGATAGCCCCCAATATGTGCAAAAAAACTCTTCACAATTCTAATATCTAAAAAGTTTTCCTCCTCTTTTCCTTTATGATATAATTTCGCTGTCTTTCTAACGGGAGGACGAAGCAAAAGATGATTGAACAAATTCTGTGCGTTTTAGCCGCTAACTTAGAAAATATTTTCAACCTAAGACGAGAGATAAAAAAGCTTCATCCGGACCAATTAACCGATTGTTTGGAAGAGCTACTTTGTCATGTCGATATTCACATAGCTGACCGCTGCTTAAAAGAAGCCGATCGACTTATGCGACTCGGCAAACGGCTAGCCTGTGCTCTGCAGCGTCTCTGTCCGGGCACAGATAAGTATACCACTTATGCAAAAAAATTCTTGCGCCGACGCTGCAAATGGCTAGAAGCTCAAGGACTCTATCTTCAAAGCGCAGAGAAGCTACAAAAGGTCTGCTCAAAGTTAGAACTTCAAATAAAAGCCATCGGCCGCCGAAGCAAAAAGCGCCCTAGTTCAACTGTCGAAGAAGAATTGCGCAATGAATGGGGAGCGCTCTGTCTGGATACCGCTTTAGCCTACGCTCACGCCAGCCGCTGCTCCCAAGCCCTGCGCTTTACTAAAAAAGCCCGCAAAATATTTCAGTCCCAGCAAGATCAGCACAATACAAGAGCAGCTATTTTTAATGAAGCTTCCTTACTTTACGACAAAGGATGCTGTCTGGACTCAACTCAGCTCTGCTTTTCTTTGCTTACCAATTTCGATGCTATTTCCGATAAAGAAATTCTAGCCAAAACTTTGTTGCAGCTAGCTAATAACAGCGAACAACTGGGTAGCTCAAAAGATACGCAAAGCATGTATTCCAGAGCCTTAGGCGTCTATCATACTCTCAAAGATTACAAAAAACAGGCTGAAATATCACATCGTCTGGGATGGCTACTAAAAAAAGACGAACATTTTGAAGCAGCCATGCGCTGTCTAAAAGCTTCTTATTTCATAAGAGTTGAAATTGAGCGGCGCCGTTCTCTTATGCTGCAAAATTATCTTAAAGCTAAAGTTTATATGGGACTAGGACGGATAAAACAGGCAGGCAGGAGCTTTGCCCTTACTCTAGCTCTGGCTGAACAAATTAGCGACAGCAGCTACCTTACTTTGGCCAGATTCGGATTTTACAAAACCAGAGGAAAACTTCCCATCAATTTGCGCAGTGCTATGACTGCAAGTTCCATAGACAATACTGACGATGATAAATTGGGCTGCGTTCCGTGCGGTTTCCGCAAAGTAAGCCGTGAAGGTTACAGTCTACCTCCATATACTACTGGACAGAACCGAGAACTCAGCATCAAAGAAAAGCGCTGCTTCCGCAGTCTAATTAACGATCTGGTTTTTTGTGCTGGCGCCACCGATTCCATAGAATCAGTTTATTTCAGGAAACAACAGCAGGCTTTCAGTAACTAAAGCAACAACTGCCTTTTGGGTGTCAACAGCCGCCAATTTGATAGATCATAACCATTAAGGAGTAACTGTGAATAAAAAACTGTCTCTGGGCCTCGTTTGCGCTTTTGTGTCCATTATATTGTCTGCTTTAAGTTTGCCCTCATTTGCCGATCCCGCAGCGATTCCGTTACTGACGCTCAGACAAAAATACTTTGCTAACTGCATGCGCAATGTTGAACATGCCACCATGGGCAGCACCGATGTTGAAAGCTACATTACAGGCTTAGGCGGCGCCGACGCAGCCATTATGCAGTTTGAGGTAAACGGCAAATACGATATGTTCGAATCGTGGGTGGGGTTCAGCTCCAATGCTCCTGACAATCGTATCTGCACTTTCGAATTGTGGGCTGACAACGTGCTTATTACTAAAGTAGGTCCCATGCGTTCAGGCGATCAACCCGACATTTTGAAAGCCGACATAAAAGGGGCCAAAATGATCAATTTGCGCATGATTCCCGGCAAATACAATGGCACCGCCAGCGCTATGTGGGGCGATCCCAAACTTCTGATCGGAGTAGAAGGGACTCCTCTATCCGACACTTTAGTGGTAAATGTAAACGGCGAAGTGTTCAAAGTTAATCCTCAGAAAGTAAATAACGAAGTGCGCATTAATATTCCCTTCTCTATAAAACCGGGTGTGCACGAATATACGGTTATAACCAACTACAGTCAAAAAGAAGGACGCGCCGACATCCGTTACAATCAAGCTCAACCCGCATCTGTAAACGAATAGACTGAACTGAGGCTTGCGCAGCACACCTGTAAAAAAAAGACTACCCTGCCTTGCGGAGAAGTCTTTTTTTTTACCTACAATTCAGAAGGGCTGAAATTCAGTCCGATAATCTGTATAGCGACGGCGCAATTCCTGTAAAATGTTCTGCATAACAGGAGGCGCGTCCGCCCGAAAGGACATAACTTCACCGGTTAAGGGGTGATGAAAGCTTAAATAGTAACAATGCAGGGCCTGCCCCTGCAGCTGCCAAGGATTAGAGCGTGGCTTGTACAAGGGATCGCCAAGCAAAGGATATCCGAGCCAACTCAAATGAACACGAATTTGATGAGTGCGACCGGTAAACAAATGTATAGACAGATGCGCATATTTGTCAGCAAAAATTTCCCAGGCACGGTATTCAGTTTTAGAAGGACGCCCGCCCGAGCGCACTGCCATACATTGACGAGAAACAGGATGGCGCCCTATAGGCTGGTCTATCAGGCCACACCTGGGTTGAGGCACTCCATTGACAATGGCCTCATAGTACTTGACTACCTGCCGAGAAGCGAATTGGTCACACAGGCCTAGATGGGCAGCATCATTTTTAGAAACGACTAACAGTCCGGAGGTATCCTTATCGAGGCGATGCACGATACCTGGACGCTCTACGCCTCCGATGCCGGAAAGATCGTGACAATGAGCTAAAAGTCCGTTGACCAAAGTACCTTCGCGTATACCGGCACCGGGATGAACTACCTGCCCCCTACCCTTATTAAGCACCAAAATATCCTTATCTTCATAAATAATGTCCAATGGGACTGTCGGATCGGGCATAGGTAAGGCAGGCTGAAGCGGAGGCTCATTAACGGCTAAATTCTCTCCTCCTTTAAGCTTAAAAGAGGCCGATAATAACTTTTGTTCATTGCAGCTGACACGCCCGTCCTTAATAAGCTTTTGCACCTGAGCGCGGGAAATTTTTAGCAGTTCAGCCAAAGCGCTATCTAAACGAACTCCTCTATAGTGCGTCCCCACAACAAAAGTATGTACAGTTTCGGTAGATTCTAAGCAGTCGTCTTCTCTCAGTTCATCTAAAATATTATCCATAATTACCGCCACTGGGTGAAAATTACCGGAAACAGTGTAACAAAAAGTGACCGCTTCATAGGTAAATAAGTTAAAAAAGGATAATAACAAGCCAGGGCAATCCCTAAAATGGCCAGATAGATACCGATTGCCGATTTAAAACCTTCCGCGTACCAATCGCAAAGTACCCAAGCTATAACTATACTCAGTAGAGGAATACCCGGCAGCATATAATAGATAAAACCTCCGGTAGTCGATGCAGCCCAAAACAGCCAAGGAAAGAGCCAGCTGACACTTATAAAAAGCCACAGCCATTTCTTGTCTCTGAAACTCAAATAGAAAAATTCCAAAACAAAGGTAAAACCAGGCCACCAAAACAGAACAGAACCGAAGCAGACAATACCTAAAGCCACCTCATAATTGGTATCAAATTTAAACCATACAGGACGAATAACGGTAGGCCAAGCCCAGAATTGAGAACAATAGTGATGGGTAAACTGCTCGGCATCGTAGCGAAATTTGACCATACGAACATGAGCTTCCGTAATATTGCCGATCGTTTTTTGACTGAAGCCATCTCGTATAAACTGCGGAGTATAGGCAAGAACATATATTGAAGCCGAAATTAAAGCAAAAACAGCTGCAAGCAACACCGCTTGCTTGAACATGCGCTTTCCTGCGCCTTTTAAAGAAGTGAATCCTCTACTAAAGACGGTTTTTAAACTAAGCCCTTCGGTAGATCCTTTCTGCAAATCTTCAACTGTAATAAGTTCTGGCAATAGCACCATAAGCCCCCAAGACGTACAGGCACCAAAAAGGCCATTCCATTTGCAAGCTGAAGCCACTCCGAAAGATATGGCGCACAGAACAGCCCAGCTTATGGCTCTGGGCGAACTTAGCACCTTGGCCTCAATGTACATCCAGCAGCAATAAACTCCCAGTATCATCCAGAAAGATAGCACCATATCTAGCATACAGATGCGAGACATAACTATACTCATAAAATCGATAGCGACCAAAAAGGCTGCTAAAGACGCTAAAGAAGTATTTCCTCTGCTCAAACGAAAGCCAAGCATGAATGCCAGTAGAATTGTACCTTCTCCGTATACCCAGGAAGCCAGACGGCTGAGTGTAAAATCATTAAAAGTAGGCACGTATCCATTTATAAATCGGCCCAGAAGTATGAAGTTAGCTATCTGCAGCTTTCCTAAAGGAGGATGAACAGAATTTTCATCGACAGTGCCCTCTATATAGCTCAAAGCACCAGGCACATAATAACACTCATCAAAATACCTTGACTCCGGGAGGCCCAACCTCCATCCGCGCAAAAAGCCGGCAAAAACTAAAATTATCAGCAACACCAGCCAGCCGGACCACTCAATCTTTCTTAAAGAGAGTACGCCAAACTTATTGCTCAACACCTGAAACCTCACCTGCCATACGCCAATTCGAACTATAAAGGAACTGCTATGCCGGAATATCTATTCGCCGAAGAATAATTTTATGGACAAAAAAAACGGAATCCGTCCGTCCAGACAAAGCTCCTTCCCTTGACTTTATACGCTGTCAATAATAAAATATCCGCGATAATTTGTCTCCGTAGCTCAGGGGATAGAGCACTCGCCTCCTAAGCGAGGGGCCGTGCGTTCAAATCGCACCGGAGACGCTAAACAGCATGTTCTCTAAAAAATAAATCGCCCTCTTTACAGGGGGCGGTTTATTTTTTTCCGCACCAACCGATATTTGCAAAAACTAGTCTACTTCCGGAGTTTTCCGATTATCTTCGGGCTTATTAGCGGGCTGTTCACAACTTACCAATTTTGTTTTGCCGAAAACACCATAAGCCCCCAAAGCCGCCACAATAAACATAGCCAAACAAACCCATTGAGCCAGAGAGAAATATCCGCACATTCTACTATCCCGGAAAAACTCTACAATAAAGCGAATAATTGAGTAACCGCTCACTCCCAACCAGAATGTCTGTCCCTGAAACTTATTCTTTTTACAGAAAAACCACAAACAAAACGCCATTAAAATTAAATCGAGCAGCAGCTCGTAAACTTGCGAAGGATAGCGCGGAGCAGTTCCCAAAGGACTGCCTAAAGGATAGTGCATAGCTCCCAAAACTTCAGGGGCACAAACTTTACCCGGGCAGCACCCTTGGGCGATGCATCCTAAACGCCCCACAGCCATCCCCCAGAGCAAAGGGGCAGTGTAAAGATCTACACACAGCCAGGGAGACAATTTATAACGGCGACAGAAAAATGCCAAAGCTAAATAACCGAAAATAATACCGCCGATAATAGTAATGCCACCCAGCCTAAAATTCAGTATGCTGAACAAATTATGAGAAAACGTTTCAGGGTGCTGAATAACATAGCCGAATCTGGCCCCTAATAGACCGACAATAACAGATAATAAGCCGATATCGACCATATCAAACGGATCCAGACCGCGCTTATGAGCTAAGTACCCGGCAAAAACCAGGCCGCTGGAAATAGCCACAGCCAAAATTAGACCGTATGTATAAATAGGAAAGCTACCTATCTGAAAAAGAACAGAATGCACGTTAGGACCTCCGCAGGTCAAGGCACAACATTTAAAAAATTTTGCCGATATGATCAGACGGACAAGCTATCCGATAATTTTTTTTCCGCCGTTTCCATATTAGACTTATCAGAAAGCTCAGGATCACCGACAATAACATCAGTTTCATTTTCGGCTGCCTGCAGCGCACTGTCATTCTCTGCAACTTCTTTCCTGGAACTTTCAAGCGGAGAAGCTTCGAGTCCGCGATTTTCATCCTCACGCAAACGGCTGCAAAGAACCAGTTCAATAAAGAGAAGGGCTACCCCCACCGTAAGAGCAATATCAGCTACGTTAAAAACCGGCCACCAACGCAGATCCAAAAAATCTACTACGTAACCAAAACGTATGCGATCGATAAGATTGCCTATCGATCCGCCAAAAAGAAGTGAAGCTGCAGTAAAACAAACCCGCCCCATTTCTCTAATTTCATTAAAGAAGTAGAGCACGCAAAGCGCGGCGGCCAAAGCCGCGCAGACAAAAAACACTCGCTGATGAGGGAATATACCGAAAGCGCCGCCGAAATTTTGCACATAGGTAAGCTGTAAAAAACCAACCGGCAATTTTATGGTCTCGTGCAGAGCCATACGGGTATATACTAAATATTTTGTGATAAAATCGGCTGCAATTACTAATATAGCAATAATAAACAGGTTCAGTCTGGTCAAAAGCAGATGCCTTTCCTTCCAAGTTAGCCCTGCAAAACAGCCCTCAAAACAGGTTGGCAGCCAAGCCTGATTACGGGCCGAAAAAGAACAAGAACCTGACTGCACCAAAACACAGCCAAATTCTTGGGCTAACTCTGACAATGCAAACATTATGCGGGCAGCGTCTGCCTCTTTCCTCCAGTTACTCCGCAAATAACGCGGAAAACCTACCCGGACAAACTACAGAAGGCCGACAGGCGCAACTTCCCACTAAACGACTAGCTGGGAGGCAATACGGGCTTAACCCTTTCAGAAACGAAATTCAGCACACCGTCACGCAGGCGGGCTTTATCTTCACTGCCCAGCGAAGAGTATATATAGTATCCTGACAAAGCTACAGCGGCTCCCAGACAAGCAACGCCTATAAGTTTCGCAGGAGTAAACGGCGTATCCTCAGTAGAACAGCGTCCATCTCCGAAATCGAGATCGTCTAAACTCATTCTTTCTATGAATTCAGTCATGTTTCTCCTCCTTGTTGTAGGTGAGGTTTGACAAAACAGCCAGCCAATTTCTCGTCCGTGTTTTTCACTGACAGCAAAAAAAAATCCTTTAACAGGGAGATTTTCTCCCCTGCTTGAGCACCGGCAAACAACCTAGCGACAATGTAAAAACACAGCGGAACTACCCCTCCGCTTTATCTTCATTTAATAACTCAGTTCCGACTGGGCCGGTTGCAGATTCGTCTAGCCACAACATGTTTTCAGCCTCAGCTTCTGCCTCGCAATCTTCTACAGTCGGGAAAGGCTCCGACTCTGCAAAGTTACGAACAGTTAAAAAACCTTCATTATAGCCAGACAGCTCCCGCAGAGCCTCTGCGATAGAACCGAGCAAAACTTGAGCTTTGTCAGTTAATTCCGGACTGGTCTCTTCCAATCTGATGTAGAAGAGTCCGTGTCCCTCCTTAATAAAAACAGAAGCCCCAACCACTCGCTCAAGGCCAATGGCTAGGGCACCACACAAGGCAGAGACACCCGCGCACAACAGATCTTCGCCGCCGCTTTCAACAACGAGGCCTGCATGCCCCAGGCAGACGAAAACCTTTATCCGACCGCGAGTGTCAGACTGCAGACTAACCCGGATCAAAAGAGGTTAGTTCCTAATCTCACCAATGTGCAAAGTGGTGTAATAGCGGCGGGAGCCAGTCTTTACACGACGGCGTTTGCGCTTCGCATACTTGAAAACCAACACTTTGCGCTCTCTGTGCTGCTCAACAATGCGAGCGGACACAGCAGCACCGGCAACAGTGGGATTACCAGCAATTACATTATGATTATCGTCCACAATAGCAAGGACGCGATCCAAAGAGACATCGGAACCGAGCTCGCCCTCTAAGCGATCTACACGAACATTCTGTCCAGGAGCAACACGGTACTGTTTGCCCCCTGTTTCTACCACGGCGTACACTGAAGTAACCTCCTAAATTTTAACCCGACGTCCAAAAGGCCGGGCCACCCGCACATCCAGGTTCAGTGAGAGGAGAGTCTATCACAGAACCCAACGAGCTGTCAAACCCAACACACAACCCTGTTCAAAGCTCAAGACTGGGAGAGAGCCTCGAAACAAAGCACCGACTGCTAGGAACAACCCCAACCCGTATATGTTTCATGCTGCAGGTAAATGAAAAAAATATTCTCTTTTTACCAAGGCGCACCACCGGCGCTCCCTTTCAGAAGAGGGAACACTATCGCTGGCTAAGGAGTGCCGGAACCTTAACAAAGACTAACTAGGGCACTATATGCCGTCTGATAGAATACAACAAAGAAAACCATTTGACAAGAGATAAATAGAGCAATTCAAGTTCATAATTGTTAAGCCCCCACTTTCATCTCCGTATACCCCATTGGAATAGCGACCAGTTTTAACAAATTTTTAGTCAGAAGCGCACCTTTTTACGGTACTATCGCACAATGTTCCAAATAGCAAAACGATTAGAAAAAATCAATAGAGCAGGGATTTATTTAAGGCTAAGAAACAGGGCTCATCGTAAGGAGATATCATTCCCTAGATTATGAATAAATATAAATTTTATGCTTTGAGCATTATTTGCACTTTTATGATGATATTGAGTAGCGCTCAGAGCCAGGCAGAACCATCAGCAGATAAGCACAGTCGCGGCAATATTCCCCAACCTACGCAGACAGCCCAGTCTCCTGAGGAAAAACTCAAGCCGGTTAATGCTGAACGCCTCAAAAAAGTTCAGGAATTGTTACAGGCTCAAGTAAAAGCCTATCCCAGCCTAGATATAGGCTACTCTGTGGTGCACATCCCTACTTCGGCGAAGTTATCTCACCAGGGCAGCAAGCAGTTCCCTTTGGCCAGTGTTTTCAAAATACCCGTCCTTATCGAAACTTGTTTACAGTTGCAGAACGACACTTTGCCCTTTAACACTGACAAACAACTTACTATAAAAAAAGACGACTACTGCATTGGAAGTGGAGAACTTATTGACGCTCCGGTCAATAGTAAAATCACTTTGGACAAAGTGCTTACTCTTATGATAACTATCTCCGACAATACGGCTACCGACATGCTCATCCATTTGATTGGAGCCGACAGCCTAGGCAGACTAATGCGCGACCTTCAATTGCACGACAACTCTATTTTCATGAGTAACAGACAGGCTTGGCTTATTTGTCTAGGGCAAAGCCCTATTTTTGCCGACGACAACCCGGAGAAAATAGCTCATATCTGGAAAGGGCTCACGCTTCAACAGCGCCTAAACTTAGCAAAAGAGGTAGAAGAAGCCAACAAAGATCTCAATATCAGCCAATTTCAAGCCATGGAAGATAGATCTGGAGTAAAATATGGCTTTAGCCAACAGCGAATCGTAGCAGAAACTGTCGACAACCAAAGTTCCCCCGACGACTTTTCTCAATTGATGGCCAAACTGTGGCGTCAGGAAATTCTCTCTCC
>JBJEGC010000020.1:0-254176 GCA_051874695.1 Candidatus Bruticola sp. | reverse complement strand
CGGAGGCTGCCCATGGTAACTGATGAAAAAACTGAGTTAAAAGAAAACATGGGGCGCTATAACAAGCGCCGCGAGCAATTGCTCGATATAGCGACCAATCTTTTTGCCAAATACGGTCTAGATGGTACTACTACCAAAGATATTGCCGAAGCAGCCAATGTTTCTCCTGGTTTGCTTTACCACTATTACAACTCTAAGGAAGAGTTGCTCGTCAGTGTCATTCGCCGCTTTCGTGAGGAAGGACAGGGATGTGGCAAATCTGAAGAGCTGAAAGCTTGTTGCGAGTTGCCTTTGGCTGAAGGATTAAAGCGCATTTTGGTAGGAATGCAAAACTATGTCAGCAAAAATCGCGATCTAATTTGGATAGTCATGAGAGCGGCAGCTACCTTTCCTTCTGTTCACGATCTGCTTGAAGAATTTGAGAAATCAGATCGCGGTGGCATGATTGCCTTTTTAGAAAATAAAATTGAAGCAGGCGAGATTAAGGACATTGATCCTTTTGTGGTTGCCAAAGCTTTGCGTCACATTATAGTCATGTCTAATTTAAGCGCTCAGGTTGGCGAATTGGATATTGATGATTTTGTCGACATTTTCTTAAACGGCATCAAGGCCTAGTATCAGCACTTAACCGAAATAGCCTTCCCGATAATTACATAGGGGAGGCTATTTTTTTTGTGTACAATTTTCCCGCTTTTTAAGATCGCTCCTAATATTGGTAACTGCCTCTGCTTTTGGCAGTTTACAATAATACGATAAGCCGACTTTTTGCTTTGTCTACTATAACAATTAGTCAAAAATTGCACTCAAAAATAAGAGGAGAGAGCTCTTTACTTAATTCTTGTTTATTTTTCTAGCATAAAAAACTGCAGCAATTTTTAGTCGGCAAAGGAAGAAGAATACTATTAGGGAAATCATAAAATGATTATAGTCTCAATTCAAGCGGAGTTGACTGGAACTTGAATTTAGAAGCAGACAAAAAGGAAAAAAATGAGGCTCAAGACCTTACAGATGGAGAGGCAGACAACAGTAAGGTTGGCTTGTCCAGTTTGCTCAGTGGCACTAACAAAAATGTGTCTCCTTGGTTGGCTGTGAGCTTTTCTCTGTTTATCTATCCCGGAGCCGGTCAAATTATGAATCGCCGTCCTGGCAAGGCAGTTGCCTTTGGTCTTGTTTTTACAGCCTTTGCCGGTCTAGCTTTCTACTACTTAGTAAATGGAACGCTCGATTTTTTGGTACCTGAGTTGCGGCCTGGTGCCGAGCAGCGCGTGCAGGCTTTAGCTTTGTGGGGGCTTAACGCCAGTTTTAGTGCAGCTGTTTCTTGGGGGGCTCTTGCTTTTGTGCTTTATTTGTGGTCAGCTCTCGATGCTATGTTGGATAGTAGACGCCTGAGGGAAAAGCAAAAAAAAGCGGAGCCATCTAAGGTCGATAATTTAAAGTAAATAATATCTGCAGCTGAAGGGCTGTTTTCTAATTTTTTTAGTATCTGCGCTAAAGCTGCTGCTCGGTGCAGGTGCTTTTTTTTGCTCAATTGGATAAGTTACAAAAATTTTAGAGGAAAAATTTATGATCAAAACAGCCGAGATGGAGCCTATAACTAATAGCTCATCTTTTAGGGCCGAAATGGCTAAACTCCAAGATTCGGTTCAAGCCTGCCATCTGCAGCGATTTTTTAAAACCAATGTAGGTCAGTATGGCTTTGGAGATATTTTCTGGGGCATTAGAGTTCCGCAGATCAGATCCTTAGTTAAGAGGGGGTGGCTCGAGCCTGCCGATAGCGCTAATTTGGTAAAAGACAAAATTCATGAGGTCAGATTGGCCGGTTTGCTCTTGTGGCAAAAAAGTTTTGCAAAGGCATGTAAGCGCTCCTCACTAAGTTTGGAGACTCAGCAGGAAATAATTAGATTATATTTGGCTCATACCGAATATATAAATAATTGGGACTTAGTCGACCTTTCTGCTTCTATTTTAGGAATTTGGCTTTTAGACAAAGATCGTTGTCAATTGTATCAGCTTTCCGCCTCTGAAAATATGTGGGAACAGCGCATTGCCATTGTTGCTTCGCATGTTTTTATAAAAAACGGACAGTTTGAAGATACCCTAAATTTATGTCGCCTGCATTTATGCAGCCGCTTTGATTTAATACACAAGGCCTGCGGATGGATGTTAAGAGAGATCGGCAAGCGCAATCAGCCTGTTTTGGAAGCTTTTCTCAATGAGTATAAACTTGATTTGCCCAGAACTACTTTGCGTTATGCTATTGAACGCCTAGATGAGGACAAACGCGCTTATTTTATGAGAAAGTAATTAATATATTATTTGTGGGTATTTTTATTTGAATTTTCAGGGTGAGAAACTCTGAAATTGATCGGATTCAATTGCGAAGATAAAGTACCCTATGCCAGCAAATTATTAAATGTAAAAAATAGTTTTATTCTAAGACTGAGAATTATTTTTAGAGTTTGGTTCATAAATAGGAAGTGAAGGCTAAAATGAGTTCAACTGCAGAAAACAGCGGAAAAGGGGCTTTAGTTCTGCCACATAATGATTGGAATCAATACGAAAAATATTACTCTGAATCGGAACTTTTTGTGTTGTTGCGGCGCCTGGTTGAAGCTTCAGGCGCTAAAGTGAGTGTTTTAGTTTTGTGGAATTCCACTGATGAGTCCGCCCAATTCCACACCTACAGCTACGGATTGGAAGGTTATTCCGGTGAGCGCTTTAGTACTTTGCTTACTCAGGCTGCCCAAAAAGTTCAGCGTTCTCCTTGGGATAGTTTCGGCGGAGACCATTTACAGCGCGGTCATCGTTTACAACGCAGTTTAGAAGGAGAAGCTGCTAGGTTAGGCATGGGCCGCTCATATGCTCTGATTATGCCAGTTATGCTTGGAGGTGAGGCTGTCGGCCTTTTTGTACTAATTCACTCTCAAGATCTGCCTGCTTTTATGCATCGTTATCCTCAAATGTATAATTTGGTTCTCGATCGATTAGAAGTCAGTGTGCGTCATGCTAATTTGCTTTACAGTTTGATGCGTGAGCGCAGTTGGTTTGATACTATGTTGA
The DNA here is from genome assembly GCA_051874695.1 of Candidatus Bruticola sp. GTDB lineage: Bacteria > Vulcanimicrobiota > Xenobia > Xenobiales > Xenobiaceae > Bruticola. Next base: position 251,116 of record JBJEGC010000020.1, on the reverse strand, counting down.
ACCATTCCAAAGACGGAGTTGCTATAGTAGACAGAGAGAGTAAAATTATCGGCATTAACCCAGCTTTGGAAGAATTGAGTGGCTGGAAGGTCGGTGAAGCTGTCGGACAACCTGTTTACAAAATTCTGCCTATAAGCTCTATCGATGCCGGTAGCGGAACCTATACTCCCAACAAAGGTGGTTACGGTTTAGCTCTTTACAATCAACCCAGTCCTATTCATTTGGCGATCAGTGCCGAACCGGTTGAAGCTGTCTTGACAGATCGCAATAATCAAAAAATTGATGTTGAAGTCATCGGTTTAACTGTGCGCGACGCCGCCGGTATTCCCAATGGATGGGTAATGACTTTGCGGGATATTCGCAAACGCAAAGAAACAGAGCGTTTGGGAAAAGTTTTTCTTTCAGCTATGTCTCATGAGTTGCAGACTCCTATTGCTGTAATAAAAGGGTTCGCCGGCTTGATGAGTGACCCTGAAATAACCATGGATCAGGATATTATCCGTCAAAAATCTAAGGTTATTCTGGAAGAAAGCGAGCGTTTGCAAAAGATGGTCAGGCAAATGCTGGAGGCTGCTTCTATTCAAGCCGGCGGTATAAGCTTAAGTTGTGATATGGTCGATTTGGAGAGCATGGTCGATCGTACATTGCGTCGGCTCGGTGCCATCGCTGAGGCAAAAAATATAAAAGTGCGCAAAAAAATTGTTGGTTCTGTTCCGGCGGTATGGGGCGATATTTCTCGTTTAGAACAAGTTATGACTAACTTGGTGGAAAATGCTATAAAATACAGTACTAAAGGGGAAGTTGTTGTAGAGCTAAAAAAACAGCCGAGCGGCGTAGTTGTTTCTGTTGTCGACGAAGGACCGGGTGTCAGTGATGAAGAGGCCAGAAGAATTTTTGGTCTATTTGAGCGCGGTCAGGAAATGAAAAAGAAAGTGCGTGGCAGTGGATTGGGGCTGTTTATATCCAAAGCTATAATTGATGCTCACGGAGGCTGTATTGGGGTAACTCATGGAGCCGGCGGCGGATCTTGTTTCTATTTTAGTATACCTTGCAGGGAGGCGGAAAATTATGATAACTCCGGCACAATCATATAAAGGAAGGCGTATTGTTGCTGTTGAGGATGATCCTCACGTTTTGGATTTAATTAGGACTACTTTGGAAAGCGCCGGTTTTGTGGTCTCTGGGGCTACTACCGGACTTGAGGGGACCAGGCGTATAAGAGACGAGCTTCCTGATTTAGTGCTTCTTGACGTCAATCTTCCGGATATGTCAGGATTCGATGTTTTAGAAGATGTGCGCCGTTCTCTGGGCATACCTTGTATTATGTTGACTGTTCAAGATAACGAAGATGCCAGAGTGCGTGGCCTGGAGTTAGGAGCTGATGACTACATCGGTAAGCCTTTCGGCCATCGCGAGTTGGTCAGCCGGATTAAAGCTGTGCTGCGTCGTCTCGATGCTCCAGCACCTTTGGCTAGAAATAGGGTGTCCATCGATTCTAGGCTTACTGTCGATTTCGATCGCCGTCTAGCCGAAGTAGAGGGTCAGGAAATTCACTTGCGCCCCACTGAATATAAGTTACTGCATCATTTTGTTAATCATCCCGGTAAGTTGCTCAGCCACGAAAATTTGCTTTCCAGAGTTTGGGGGCCGGAGTATAGGGATGATACTCAACTTTTGCGCCTGTATGTAAACTATTTGCGTAAGAAGATTGAAGTCGATCCGGCTAATCCTCGCTACATTTTTAATGAACGTGGTTTGGGTTATCGCTTCTGTGAGTACGAAAAAAACGACAAATAAAAATGTTAACTAATTTGATAAATTTTGCAGTGCTGTTACGTTGACTTTTTACTTGACAAATGCTAAGCTTTTATAGCTTTTCTGGGCGTATATCCAGAAAAATATAGTTTTCAGTTATTTACCGACTGCAAAAGGATCCGCCTCCCCCTTTACCTTGTGCTTTGGCAAGAGCTGCACGAAATTATTCGGGAGCGGATGAAGTCGGCAAAAGTTTGAGGAGTAATTCATGCCCACTATTAACCAGTTGGTGCGTTACGGTCGTAAAAAGCCTGTTTATAAGAGCAAGGCCCCCGCATTGCACTTCTCCAACAACTCTTTGCTTATGAAGAGAATTGATACTGGCGGCAACCCGCAGAAACAGGGTGTATGCACCCAGGTCAAAACTGTCACCCCTAAGAAGCCTAACTCCGCTATGCGTAAAGTCGCCCGTGTGCGTCTCACCAACGGTATCGAAGTTACCGCTTACATTCCCGGTATTGGTCACAATCTTCAGGAACACTCTGTTGTCCTCATCAGAGGCGGTCGTGTGAAGGACCTTCCCGGTGTGCGCTATCACATCATTCGTGGTACTCTGGATGCCAGCGGCGTGGCTAAGCGTTGCCAGGGTCGCTCCAAGTACGGTGCCAAGCGTCCCAAGGATGCCAAGAAAAAGTAGCATCTTAGCTTGAAGAGGCTTTGAGCTCTTTATTGCATGTTCCCCATAAAATCATGAGGGAATTTGCTGCTCTTGCAGTTTTACGAAGAAAACTTAAAATTTTGTCCTGCAGTCCAGCCTGTGCGAGAGTCTGAGCGGATTGCAGTAGACGGAGGAGACAAATAAATGTCTAGAAATCGCCGCGCACCTAAACGGATTACTATTCCCGATCCGGTGTATCATGATGAAAGATTGACCAAGTTCATCAACCGCGTTATGCAGCGTGGTAAGAAGAGCGTCGCTGAAAAGATCGTTTACGGCGCTTTGGAAATCGTCGCCCAGAAAACTGGCAAAGATGCCATGAGCGTTTTTGCTGAGGCTATGGAAAATGCTATGCCTACCGTAGAGGTTCGTCCTCGTCGTGTGGGTGGTGCTACTTACCAAGTTCCCGTAGAAGTTCGTGAAGAGCGCCGTACCAGTTTGGGTATGCGTTGGATTCTCGCCAGTGCCAGAACCAGAGCCGGACACACCATGCGCGAAAGATTGGCCGACGAGCTCATCGATACTTCCAAGGGTATCGGCAAGGCTGTTAAGAAGAAGGAAGAAACCCACCGTATGGCTGAAGCCAACAAGGCTTTCGCTCACTATCGTTGGTAATTTCTTTTAAGAATTTTATTTTTGCCGAATAGGGGCGGAACTTGCCGTTTGCAGCGGAAAGTTCCGCCTTACTAGGTTTTTATTGACTGCATTTCTTTCTCTGCTTTGTTGTTGGCCCCGCTCGAGTGGGAAAATTGAAGCTTTGTCTTTTGTTCGGTTTTATGAGTTGGCCTTATTTAGAAACTTCATAAACTGGCAGATAAGGAGGAAATGGGTCTTTTGTACAATTTTTTATAGCTGTGTCCGTAAAAAAGTCGGACTAAGACTGAAACTGCAATTTGATGGATCGCTCTGCAGCGCCTCGAATCTATCATAGGCAGGGAGTGAGTTTCTTAAAGGCTGCTTATAAATTTGTATATAACTATGCTTGTTGTAACGGGGAAGCTCTCATCCTTTGCTGCAGGAAGAATATTGTAAAAAGATTGGCGCTTGTACCGAGAAAGTTGTTGGTATGGCGCTTTTTTTGAGATTGTTGGATAACTGTATGGTCCGTTTGTCTGTCAACTAAAAAAAACTGAAAACAAATCGGTTGTTGTTCAATTTTTCGGTTAAGTTAACGGTAGTTTGCTTTTTTAATAGCGATTATGGTTGAAGCAATCTGTTGAAACGATCAGCATAATTAAAATCAGCTTAATGTGCTAAAGGCGGAGGGGAAAACGGCTGGTTAGCTAAGAGAAGCCGAATTTTTCGAGTTATTCTACGCTGAAAAGAATTGGGGCTGCTAAAATTTATGAGCCAAAGTAACAATATAAGCTCATCAGAAAAAACAGATCTCGCTAATGAGATAGTCAGGAATACGTGTGTGACTACTAAAGAAGATATAGATCTAGCTAAAGTGCGCAATATAGGTATTGCAGCGCATATTGATGCCGGTAAAACTACAACTACTGAAAGAATTCTATTCTATACCGGCCGTACTCACAGAATTGGAGATGTCGACGCAGGATCAGCCACGATGGACTGGATGATTCAGGAAAAAGAACGCGGCATTACCATTACTTCTGCTGTAACTACTGCCAGATGGCGCGAACATATTATTAACGTTATCGATACTCCCGGACATGTCGATTTTACTGTAGAAGTTGAACGTTCTCTGCGTGTGCTCGACGGTATGGTCGCTGTTTTTTGTGCTGTAGGTGGAGTCCAGCCTCAGTCGGAGACAGTGTGGCGCCAGGCCGATCGCTACAAAGTTCCCCGTATTGCTTATGTTAACAAGATGGACCGCACGGGTGCTAACTTTTTAAATGTGGTTGATAAAATGGTCGAACGCTTCGGTGCCAATGCCGTACCGTGTCAGCTTCCCATTGGCGCTGAAGCTGATTTTGTGGGCATGATCGATCTTATTACCATGAAGGCTCGTGTTTATACCGACGAGTTGGGACAGCAGTTTGAAGATCGGGAAATTCCTGCCGATATGCTGGCACAAGCTCAAGAATACCGTGAAAAGATGGTGGCCGAAGCAGCTGAAGGCGAAGATGAATTGACTGAAAAGTTCCTTTTGGGTGAGACTCTCACCGAAGAGGAAATTAGGCGCGGTCTGAGAGCCCGCTGCATTAAAAACGAAGTGGTTCCTGTGTTCTGCGGTTCTTCCTTTAAGAACAAGGGAGTGCAGTTCCTTTTAGATGCCATTGTAGATTATTTGCCTTCTCCTTTGGAAATTCCCGAAATTCAAGCTCATGGTGTTACCGACGACGAAATCATTTTGCGCAAAGGTTTGGTAGAGGAGCCTCTAGCCGCTTTAGTTTTCAAAATTGCGACCGATCCTTTTGTGGGCAAGTTGGCTTTTGTGCGCGTTTATTCTGGTGTGCTCAGAGTGGGCAGTGCTGTACTCAATTCAATTAAAGGTAAACGTGAGCGCATTGGTCGTTTGGTTCGTATGCACGCCGACCACAGAGAAGATGTCATGGAACTTCATGCTGGTGAATTGGGCGGTGTTTTGGGGTTAAAAATTTCCACTACCGGAGATACGCTCTGTGATGAGAAGGCTCCCGTTAAGTTGGAAAATATTACTTTCCCCGATCCCGTTATTTCGGTTGCCATTGAACCTAAGTCTAAGGCTGATCAGGATCGTATGGGTGTGGCTTTGGGTAAGCTTACCGATGAGGATCCTACCTTTAGAACTAGTACCAATCCCGATACTGGGCAAACAATGATTGCCGGTATGGGTGAACTTCACCTCGATATTATTGTAGACAGATTGCTCCGCGAGTTCCAAGTAGATGCTAACGTGGGACGTCCTCAGGTTGCTTATAAGGAAGCCGTGCGCAAAACTGTTAAAGCTGAGGGGCGCTTTGTTCGTCAAACAGGCGGACGCGGCCAGTTCGGTCATGTTTGGTTGGAAATATCTCCCTTGGAAGCAGGCAGCGGATTCCAGTTTGAAAGTAAGGTCGTGGGTGGAACCGTGCCCAAAGAGTACTTTAAGGCTGTTGAGCAGGGGTGCCGCGAGGCTGCTCAATGCGGAGTTTTGGCTGGCTTCCCCGTAGTTGATGTGAAAGTTGTGCTCTTTGACGGTTCATATCATGAAGTAGACTCTTCAGAAATGGCCTTTAAAGTTGCCGGTTCAATGGCTTTCCGCGAAGCTCTTAGCAAGAACGATTGCTATATAAAAGAGCCGATTATGAAGGTCGAAATAGAAGTGCCCGACAGTTATTTGGGTGATGTCATCGGAGATATTAACGGGCGCCGCGGTAAGATCGAAAGTTTAGATATTGACGGCAATAACATTCAGGTTATTAAAGCCCAAGCGCCTTTGGCCGAAATGTTCGGTTATACCACTTCGCTGCGCAATATCTCTCAGGGGCGCGGCACTGCTTCAATGGAATTCGGTTTCTACGCCGAGGTGCCTAAAAATATTCAAGATCAGATAATTAATCGCATTACCGGACGCTTTTAGTTACTGAAGCTTAAGGCGTAGGTTGAACTTTTAAGTTCAGCTTGCGCCTTTTTTTTATATTTTCATAAGTTATTTTTGCTTTTTTGCGGTTCATCAGCAGGAATGAACTAGAAAAACTAAAATAAAAGAGCCCAAATCATTCAGAAGCACTTTACAAGACGGGTTGTTTGGAGTAGAATCCCACGCAGGGTGTATTCTTTTTTTATGGGTCTCTGCGCATTTCGCCACGTCAGAGCCCAGAACTGCAGGCTCCTTGAAGGGCCGGTCTTATAGAGATTTTTCAACTACTAAAGAGTAAAATTCCGAGAGGGCCAGTCTGCTTTCTCGGACTGGAGGAATAATAATGGGTAAAGAGCATTTTGTTCGTAGTAAGCCCCACGTAAACGTAGGTACTATCGGACACGTAGACCACGGTAAAACCACTCTCACCGCCGCTATCTTGACAGTCCTTTCCAAGGCTGGACAGGCTGAGTTTAAGCCGGTTGACGAAATTGACGGCGCTCCTGAAGAGAAGGCTCGTGGTATCACGATTGCTATCTGCCACGTAGAGTACGAGACCGAAAAGCGTCACTACGCTCACGTAGACTGCCCCGGACACGCCGACTACATTAAGAACATGATCACCGGTGCTGCTCAGATGGATGGTGCTATTCTGGTTGTAGCCGCCACTGATGGTCCTATGCCTCAGACCCGTGAGCACATCCTCCTCGCCCGTCAGGTGAACGTACCCGCCTTGGTCGTATTCTTGAACAAGTGCGACATGGTAGATGACCCTGAGTTGGTAGAACTCGTTGAGATGGAACTTCGTGAGCTCCTTTCCAGCTATGAGTTCGATGGCGACAACACCCCCATCATCTGCGGTTCCGCTCTTCAGGCTTTAGAGTGCGGTTGCGCCAGCAGAGAGTGCAAGTGGTGCGGAGCTATTTGGAAGCTCCTCGACGCCGTAGATACTTGGATTCCTGAACCCGAGCGTCCCGTTGATCAGCCCTTCTTGCTCCCCGTTGAAGACGTCTTCACCATCACTGGTCGTGGCACCGTTGCTACCGGTCGTGTAGAGCGCGGTAAGATCCACACCGGCGAAGAAGTTGAAATCGTTGGTATTCACGAAGAGACCCGCAAGGTCGTCGTAACCGGCGTCGAGATGTTCCACAAAATCCTCGACGAAGGTATGGCTGGTGACAACGTTGGTGTATTGCTCCGCGGCGTAGAGCGCAAAGACATCGTACGCGGTATGGTTTTGGCTAAGCCCAACTCCATTAAGCCTCACACCAAGTTTGTGGCTCGCGTTATGGTCCTTAAGAAGGAAGAGGGCGGCCGTCACAAGCCCTTCTTCGATGGTTACCGTCCTCAGTTCTACTTCCGTACGACTGACGTAACCGGTACCATTCACCTGCCCGAAGGTGTGGAGATGGTAATGCCTGGTGACCACATTGATATGACCGTTGAGCTCATTCAGCACATCGCCATTGAGAAGAACCTCCGCTTCGCTATCCGCGAGGGCGGCAGAACCGTTGGCGCTGGTGTCGTAACCGAGATCATCGAGTAGGTTTTGTAAATAGATCGCAGTTAAGTTTATCATCCGGTTCTTCGTTTGTCCCTAGGGCCGGGTGATAAATTGTGATCTGTCCATTAGGAGGAAAAATGTCCAAACAGAGGATCCGTATTCGTCTTAAAGCCTTCGACTATGCGCTTTTAGATGATTCGGCCGAAAAGATTGTGCAGATCGCCCGTCAGACTGGCGCTCACATTTCCGGTCCCGTGCCCCTTCCTACCGAGAAGAATGTATGGTGCGTAAACCGTTCTCCCTTCGTCGATAAGAAGTCCCGTGAGCACTTTGAGATCCGTACCCACAAGCGTTTAATCGACATCTATTTCGATCAGTCCCAGAAGACTATCGAGCAGCTCATGAAGGTTGACCTTCCCGCTGGCGTCGATATTGAAATTAGAGGCTAATCAGCCAGCCAAGGCAACTGCGTTGTCTTGCAGCCGCTGGGTAAGGACGAGGTCGATTGTCCGCAAGCTGCATCCCACCTCGCTTGAAAGCGAGTAAGAAAATAGAGGAATAACAATGAAAGCCATTTTAGGCAAAAAGATTGGTATGACTCAGGTTTACGACGAGAAGGGCGTGATTGTTCCCGTCACCGTCCTCGAGGCCGGTCCCTGTGTCGTGGTCCAGAAGCGCACCAAAGAGAATGACGGTTACGAAGCCATTCAGGTCGGTTTCGGTGAGATCCGTGACAAATTAGTAAATAAGCCCCGTGCTGGTCATTTCGCCAAGCATGGCGTAGCCAACAAGCGTTATTTAAGAGAATTCCGTTTAGATGATTCCGCTTCTTACGAGGTTGGTCAGGAAATAAAGGTTGATGTCTTCCAGGCCGGCGATAAAGTAGATGTTATGGGAACCTCCAAAGGTAAGGGTTTCCAGGGCGGTATGAAAAGACACAATTTTGGCGGCGGCGGCAACTCTCACGGTTCCATGTCTCACCGTGTACCTGCTTCCAGTGGTGCTACTGATGCTGCTCGTGTATTCCCCGGCACCAGAAAACCTGGTCATATGGGCGATGTCCGCGTAACAACTCAGGGACTTACTGTTGTTCGCGTCGATTTAGAGCGCAACGTATTGTTAGTAAAAGGCTCAGTCCCCGGTCCGAACCAAGGTTTGGTCACTATTCGTACTTCTGTCAAGAAGTAATAAACAGTTTCAGGAAAGGCTCAGGAAATTACGATGCCTAAGGTATCCCTTTATAATATGAAGGGCGAGACTGTTGGGGAGCTGGAGCTCAACCAAGAAGTCTTCGCCGTGCCCTACAATGAGGCACTCGTTCATCAAGTAATGGTTTCCATGCGCGCTAATCAGCGTCAGGGAAATGCTAAAACCAAGACTCGCGGAGAAGTCTCTGGCGGAGGAAGAAAACCTTTCCGTCAGAAGGGTACTGGTATGGCCCGTCAGGGTTCCAGACGTTCTCCTCTTATGCGCGGTGGTGCTATCACTTTCGGCCCCGTAGTGCGCAGTTACACTCAGTCTATCCCCCGCAAGATGCGTCGTTTGGCTCTGTGCAGCGCCCTTTCTAAGCGCGTAAGCGAGTCCTTAGTGACTGCTCTCGACAGCCTCAAGATGGAAGACTATAAAACTAAGGCTTTCGTTTCTGTTTTGGACGCTATTAAAGCTCAGCCTACCGAAGGCCGTGTTTTAGTTGTCCTCAATGATGTCGACAAGGTAACTTTGAAGTCTGCTGCCAACATCCCCAACGTTCGCGTGGTAGAAGCCCGCAACTTGAACTTGCTGGATGTCATCGATTATCCCAGACTCGTTGCCACTCAGTCCGCTTTGAAAGCTATCGAGGAGGGTTTGGCATAATGGCAACTCAGAAGATTCCTAGCAGCGTACATAATCTTCGCTACAGCACTCACGATGTGCTTCTTCGCCCTCTCATTACCGAGAAAAGCATGGAGCAGCATGTTGACAATAAGTATACCTTCTTGGTAGATCTTAAAGCCAACAAGTTTGATATCCGCAACGCCGTGGAGTCCATGTTCGGTGTGACCGTTACTAAAGTAACGACCGTTCGCATGAGAGGCAAAGTTAAGAGACGCGGCCGTGTTTATGGCAAGCGCCCCGATTATAAGAAGGCTTATGTCTCTATAAAGGCCGGTGACAAGATTGAAGTAGCCGGTGCTCCTTTGTTCGAGAACTAGTTTCGGCCTAATGAAAAGTAGACCAAGCTCGCTTAGCTTGGTCTACTTTTTTTTGCTTAAATGTAAACAACAAGACAAAAAGATGAAAAAATAGAGAAAAATGCTTTAAAATAGGCTAATAAGTTATTAGATGTCTTGAAAGTTTGGCGTTTTTGTGCTTAAATTGCCAAGCATGGCTATGAGGTTTCTCCCTCCATCCTTACAACCGATGGGGGAGTGATTTTTTTTTGTTAAACCTCAGTTGTGGGTGCAAATGGACCCCAAACTTTTTTTGGCTTTGGGGTTTGGAGTATACCCACGGAAGGAGAACTTAAGTGCCAACGAGACTTTATAAGCCGACTACTAACGGCCGTCGTTTTATGTCGGTGATGGACAACAGCAATTTAAGCAAATGCAAGCCTGAGGAATCTTTGCTCGTTCCTCATAAGGTAACTGCCGGCCGCAATGCTCAAGGCCGTGTTACCGCTCGTCATCGCGGCGGCGGTCACAAGCGTCAGTACCGTATTATTGACTGGCGTCGTGACAAAGACAATATCCCCGCTCGTGTTGCTACTATCGAGTACGATCCCAATCGCTCTGCTCACATCGCCCTTCTTCATTACGCTGATGGTGAGAAGCGTTATATCTTGGCCGCTAACAATATGAAAGTCGGCGACAAGGTTATTTCCGGTGAAGCTCAAGATATTAAAGTCGGCAATGCCATGATGCTTCAGAGCATGCCCATTGGTACAATTGTACATAATGTTGAATTGAAACCCGGTCGCGGCGCTCAGATGGCCCGTTCTGCCGGTTCCTCTGCTCAGTTGATGGCTAAAGAGGGCCGTTTCGCTCTCTTGCGTTTGCCTTCTTCTGAAGTACGCAAAGTGCCTATCACCTGCCGCGCTACTGTCGGTCAGGTAGGCAACGTTGACCACGAAAATATGATGATTGGTAAAGCCGGTCGTTCTCGCTGGATGGGTAAGAGACCCCACATCCGTGGTGTGGCTACTAACCCGTGTGACCATCCCCATGGTGGTGGTGAAGCCAGATCTACTCCTGGCCGTCCCAGCACAACTCCTTGGGGCAAGCCCACTTACGGTTTGAAGACCCGTAGAAAACAGCCTGGCGACAAGATGATTGTGAGACGCCGCGGCTGCTAGTAAGGTCAGCAAGGTACTTGGTCTGTCAGTGAAGGCCCGTACCTCATTTATGGAGGATTCAGATGTCTCGTTCAGTTAAAAAGGGCCCATTTGTGGCCGAACATCTTCAGAAGAAGATTGAAAAACTCAACGCCGGTAACCAGAAAACTTTGGTGAAAACTTGGTCTCGCGCCAGCACTATTACCCCTGAAATGATTGGTCACACCATTGCAGTTCATAACGGCCGCACTCACGTTTCCGTTTACGTTGTTGAGGAAATGGTTGGTCATAAGTTGGGTGAGTTCGCTCCTACCAGATTATTCCGCGGTCACGCCGGCGGCAAAGCTGAGAAGAAGAGCAAGGTCGCTAAGAAGTAAGTTCTGGCTTAAAGGAAAATTCTTGGAGGAATTATGGCTAATATAGGTTCAGATGCAGCCGCCAAGACCGAAGAAGTAACGGTTAGAGCAGTTGCTAAGTATGTGCACATGACCCCGCGCAAACTGCGCCTTTGCGCTCGTGCTATTTATGGTAAGTCCGCTGCGGCTGCCGCCAACATGCTCCGCTTTACAAATAAGCGCGCTGCTGGTACCATGCTTAAAGTTTTAGAGTCTGCTGTGGCTAATGCTGTGAACAATCACAGTCTCGATGCCGAGAAGCTCGTTGTTTATCGCGCTTTCGTTGATGAAGGCCCCACCGGCAAAGGTTGGCTCCCTCGCTCCCGCGGCCGCGCTAGTCAGCTCCACAAGAGAACTAGTCATATCACCGTTGTTGTCAAAGAGAAGGAGAATGTGCGCTAATGGGTCAGAAAATTCATCCCAATGGTTTGCGTGTCGGCATCATCAGAGGTTGGGATTCTCGTTGGTACAGTCAGAAAGAGTACGCTAATTGGCTGCGTGAAGATATGCGCATCCGCGACTTCATCGTTAAGTTCCACAAGAACGCCGGTGTAACTAAGGTCGAAATTGAGCGCGCCAGTAAGGTTCACGTCATTGTTAACACCGCTAAGCCCGGTTTAGTGATCGGTAAAAAAGGTGCCGGTATTGACGATCTTCGTAGCCGTTTAGAGAAAATGACCTCTAAGTCTGTAAAAATTTCCATTCAGGAAATTAATCAGCACGAACTTGAGGCTTCTTTGGTAGCCGAAAATATTGCCGATGCTTTGGTGAAGCGCGTTACTTTCCGCCGCGCTATGAAGCAGGCTGCCCAGCGCGTTATGAAGGCTGGAGCTAAGGGTATCCGTATTCAGGTTTCCGGTCGTTTAGGCGGCAGCGAAATCGCTCGTACCGAGCGTACCTTCAATGGTAAGGTGCCTCTGCACACTTTGAGAGCCGATGTGGACTACTCCATTAAAGAAGCCAATACCACTTACGGTGTGATTGGTGTTAAAGTTTGGATCTATCGTGGCGACATTTTGTCTAAGCGCTAACAAACTGTTTACAACAAGACGCTAAGTTTTTTCGCACGTAACTTGCAAAAGCTGGATCTTTATAATATACTGGTTCAGCATTTTGCAGTTACGATCGCGTGGAGGATAAGAATATGTTAAGCCCCAAGAGGGTTAAGTATCGTAAGACGCACCGTGGCCGTATGACAGGAAAGGCCCAGCGCGGTAATACCGTGGCCTTTGGTGAGTATGGGATCCAGAGCCTTGAGCCTTGTTGGGTGACCGACAGGCAGATCGAGGCCGCTCGTGTCGCTATGACGCGTTTTATTAAACGCGGTGGTAAAGTCTGGATTAAAGTTTTCCCTGATAAGTCGGCAACTAAGAAGCCCGCTGAAACTCGTATGGGTTCCGGTAAAGGTGCTCCTGATTATTGGGTAGCCGTAGTTCATACCGGCAGAGTATTGTTTGAAGTTGCGGGAGTCCCTGAAGATGTAGCTCGTGAAGCTATGCGTTTAGCCGCTCACAAGCTCCCTATGAAAACCCGCTTTGTTACCCGTGAAAGATTGGGTGGTGAATAATTATGAAGCTGAAAGAAGAACGCGCTGGCTTAAGAAAGCTGGGTTTGGCTGTTCTCCGTGGACGTTTAGTAGATGCCAAGCAAGAGTTGTTTAACCTCCGCTTTCAGTTAGCTACGGGTCATTTGCAGGATGTCTCTCGGGTTGGCCAAGTGAAGAAGCAGATCGCTAGAATTCACACCGTTATCCGTGAGCTCGAGCTTAAGGAGAGCAAGTAATGAACGAAGAACGCGGAATTCGCAAAGTAAGAATTGGCGAAGTTATTAGTAACGCTGGCGATAAGACTATCGTAGTAAAAGTTACCCGTCAGTTCGCGCACCCCATTTATAAGAAGTTCATCCACAAGAGCAAGAAATTCCACGCTCACGATGAGAATAACGAGTGCGGCAAAGGCGATATCGTAAAGATTCAGGAAACCAGACCCTATTCTAAAATGAAGTGCTGGCGTTTGGTTGAAATCGTCGAGAAAGCCCGTTAGTATTTTTCGAACTTTTTTTTGCTAATACGGCGGAACGCCCGGGTATGGGGATTGCGCCGTGCAGAGAATTAAAGGAGTAACACAATGATCCAGCAGGAGAGCAGGCTCAGAGTCGCCGACAATTCCGGCGCCCGCGAGCTCCTCTGTATCCGAGTTCTCGGTGGCTCTACAACTACTTATGCAAGTGTTGGCGACATCATCGTAGCAACCGTAAAGCAGGCACAGCCTGGAGCAGCCATTAAGAAGGGCGATGTGGTTAAAGCCGTAGTGGTTCGTGTAAAGAAACCTATCCGTCGTCCCGATGGTTCCTATATCAGATTTGACGAGAATGCGGCTGTCGTGATCAAAGATGATCTTAATCCCCGCGGCACTCGTATCTTTGGGCCGGTAGCTCGTGAACTTCGTGAACGCGAATTCATGAAGATCGTGTCCTTAGCGCCCGAGGTATTGTAAGTTTTTAAGGAGTTAACCATGGCTCACGTGAAGAAAGATGACGAAGTAGTCGTCCTTTGCGGCAAGTACGCCGATAAGCGCGGTAAGGTTCTGGAAGTGAATCCCAAGGCCCACAAAGTGACCGTTGATGGTGTGAACATCGTCAAGCGCCGTATGAAGGCTCGTCCTCCGCGTTTTCCCCAGGGCACTATTGTTGAGAAGGCTTTGCCTATCGATATCAGCAATGTGATGTTGGTCTGCCCCAAGTGCGGCAAGCCTACCCGCCCCGCCGCAGTTATCGATGCTGACAAGAGCAAACACCGTGTTTGCCGTAAGTGTCACGAACAGTTTTAATGTAGTATAACCGCTGACTTGAGGCTGGTGCAGCGCTCAGGTCGGTCGGCTCGTACTTTCTAGCAACCGTGGGTCGGAAATCCACGGGAAGAGGAGAATTCAAGTGGCAAAGCAAGGAAAAGCCCCTAAAGCCCCTTCTGCTCCCAAGAAAAAGAAGGAAGAGTTCGCTGCCGGCGGTCGTCCCCCAGTAGCCAACATTAAGCTCAAGAAGAGCTACCAGGAAGAGATTATTCCTGCTCTTAAAAAAGAATTCAACTACACTAACCCTATGCGTATTCCTCGCCTGGTCAAGGTCGTTGTGAATATGGGCGTAGGTGAAGCGATCGCCAATCCGAAGTCCCTCGAGGGTGCCGTATCCGATATGCGCGCCATTACTGGACAGGCTCCGGTTATTACCAAGGCTCGCAAGTCTATTTCAAACTTCAAACTTCGTGAAGGCGCAAAGATCGGTTGCAAAGTTACCCTGCGCGGCGACATTATGTGGGCTTTCTTAGAGAAGGTCTTCAATGTTGTGCTCCCTCGTATTAGAGACTTCCAGGGAATTTCTCCTAAGTCTTTCGATGGCCGCGGCAACTACACGTTCGGCCTTAAAGAGCAAATCATTTTCCCTGAAATCGATTACGATAAGGTCGACAAGGTTCGCGGTATGGACATCTGCGTCGTTACCACAGCTCCTACCGACAAAGAGGGATATGCTTTGCTGCGCGCCCTCGGTTGCCCGTTCCGTCAGTAATTTTTTGGAGGAAGTTTAATGGCTACCACAGCACAAGAAGTAAAAGCCGCCAGAACACCCAAGTTCAAAGTTCGCGCCGTCAATCGTTGCAAGCTTTGCGGTCGTCCTCGCGCTTACTTCCGTAAATTCGGACTTTGCCGCATTTGCTTTAGAGAGCGTGCCCACTTGGGCCAGATCCCCGGCGTCACCAAGTCCAGCTGGTAAGATTTTTTCGTTGCGCTTATTGAACAGCGCGCCGTTTCCGGAGGGATTGCCGGATTCGGCTTTATACACAGGGAGGAAAAGAAATGCCCACCACTGATCCCATTGCCGATATGCTCACACGTATTCGGAACGCTAATACAGCCGTTCACGAGCAGGTGGACATTCCGGCTTCCAAGCTCAAAGAGCAGATCGCCAAAGTCCTTTTGCGTGAAGGTTACATCGCTAGTTATCAGGTCGCTTCTACTGGCGTTCAGGGCGTGATCCACATCAAATTGAAATACGGCCCAGAGAATGAGGCTGTTATCAACGGCATTAAGCGTATCAGCCGTCCTGGTCTGAGGGTGTATGTCGGAGCTAACGAAATCCCCCGTATTTATGGCGGTTTAGGTACTGTAGTTATGTCTACTCCTAAGGGCGTCATTACTGGTAAGCAGGCTCGTAAACTTGGAGTCGGCGGTGAAGTTCTCGCCTACGTTTGGTAGGTAATTACTGCGCGGCAGTGCCAAGACAAGTACTGCAGGAGGAATAGTATGTCCAGAATTGGCAAAACACCCATCGTGCTTCCCAAGGGTGTAGAAGTGCATGTTGAGCCCGGACAGGTTCGCGTAAAAGGACCCAAAGGCGAGCTCACTCAAGCCATCAGCGATAAATTGGAAGTTCGGGTGGAAGGAGACCACATTTTGGTCGCCCGTCCCGATGACGAGCGCGAGACTAAAGCCCAGCATGGTTTAGCCCGCACTCTCATCAACAATATGGTTGTCGGAGTAACCAAAGGCTACAAAGTATCCTTAGACATTATCGGTGTAGGTTACCGTGCTGCTAAGTCCGGCAAAGGGCTTACCTTGAACTTAGGTTATTCCCATCCTATCGAGGTCAATCCCATTGAGGGGATTGAGTTCGATGTGGAGTCCGATGCTCGTACAAAGCTGAATCGCATTCACGTGATGGGTGCCGATAAACAGCAGGTCGGACAAGTTGCTGCTAACATTCGTGAATTCAGAAGTCCCGAACCCTACAAGGGCAAAGGTATTCGTTACGTAGACGAAGTTGTGATTCGCAAGGCTGGTAAGGCCGGAAAGACTGGTAAATAAGCTATGAGTAATAATAATGTTTCTCGTAACGTTTTGCGCCAGCGTCGCCATGCTCGTATCCGCAAGAACGTAAGCGGTACAGCTGAGTATCCCCGCTTGGCAGTTTTCCGCTCCAGCAGGCACGTTTACGCTCAAGTAATTGATGACCAAGCTGGTCACACTCTCGCTTCCGCCAGCTCCTTAGACAAGGCGCTGCGCGACGAGAAAGTTTCCCCCACTGAGATGGCCAAGCGCGTAGGAATGCTCTGCGCTCAGAGAGCTCAGGAAAAGGGAATCAATAGTGTCGTCTTCGATCGTGGCGGCTACCAGTTCCATGGACGTGTGGCGGCCTTGGCAGAAGGTGCTCGCGAGCAGGGCTTAGAGTTCTAAGCTCAACTGAAGAGACTTTTCCATAGGCGCATCGCCTACATCAGGAGGAAAATATGAGGAACCGCATCGATCCCGCTGGGCTCGACCTCAGTAAAGAAGTTGTTGTACAAGTCAAACGCGTGTCGAAGGTTGTTAAGGGTGGTAAACGCTTCGGTTTCGCCGCGTTGGTAGTAGTTGGCGACGGTCAGGGCGTCGTAGGTGTCGGCATTGGCAAGGCCAGCGACAACA
This sequence comes from Candidatus Bruticola sp., assembly GCA_051874695.1. GTDB lineage: Bacteria > Vulcanimicrobiota > Xenobia > Xenobiales > Xenobiaceae > Bruticola. Next base: position 234,473 of record JBJEGC010000020.1, on the reverse strand, counting down.
CTGACGCTATCCGTAAAGGTAATGAAGAGGCCCGTAAGAACCTCATTCGCGTGCCTTTGATGGGAACCACTATTCCTCACCCCGTCAACTCTTTCTATGGAGCAGCTAATGTAGTGCTCCGTCCCGCCGCTCCCGGTACCGGTGTTATTGCCGGATCTGCTGTTCGTGCCGTTGTAGAGTGCGCTGGTATTGACAATATCGTCACAAAGTCGATTGGTTCTACCAACAAGATCAACATCGTTTATTCTACCATCAAAGGGTTGGCCTCTCTCTTTAATGCCAATCAGGTGGCCCGCAACCGCGGTAAAGAAGTTGTTGAGCTCGTAGGTAAGAAGGCTGCTGCTGAATTAGAGCAGAGTGCCCATCGCGTTCAGAATACAGAAGAGGCTCAAGCCGAGTAAAATTAAGTCGAGCGTCCTTTAGGCCGCTCTGACTTTTTTTTGCGACACCGTAAAGTTGCTCATTCTCAAAATGGGCAATTTTCATACTATGTAAAAAAGAGTTATGCTAGGCCGGAATTTTGAGCTTTGTATGTTCCGGCGCAGCATACGGAGGAAAAAATGAACAATCAGCACATGGGTTCCAACAGTATTGCCCCTAAGGCAGGCGCTCGCCGCGATCGCAAGCGCGTGGCCCGCGGTCATGGTTGCGGTAGTGTAAAAACTGCCGGCCGCGGTTCTAATGGTCAGGGTTCACGTTCCGGCGGTTTGAAAGCCCCCGGATTCGAAGGTGGTCAGACTCCTTGGTACCGCAGACTTCCTAAGTTCCGCGGCTTCAAGAATCCTTTCCGCATCGTTTATACCGAGATTTCCGTTGGTAGCCTGGACCGCTTTGAGAACGGAACTGTTGTAGGTCCCGAACTCCTGCTCGGCGTTGGTTTAATTAAGAATCTCAATAATCCTATTAAGGTTTTGGGTAACGGCAGTCTCACTAAGAAGCTCACTGTCCAGCTTCACGCTTTTACTAATTCATCCAAAGAAGCTATCGTTAAGGCTGGCGGAACGGTAGAGGAAATCTAAAGGTGGCCAGTTCTTTTGCAGATGCGTTAAAGTCAGACGATCTCCGCAGCCGAGTGGCTTGGGTATTTATCGGGCTGGCGATCTTTGTTCTGACTGTACATATTGGTATGCCTGGCGTAAACAAAGACGTGTGGAACGCACTGCTAAGTAAAGGTGAACTATTCCGCTTCTTGGGCATGTTCACTGGTGGTGCTTTAAATAACTTCTCTGTTGCAGCTATGGGCATTACGCCCTATATTAACGCCTCCATTATTATGCAGCTTTTGACTGTGGTTATGCCTCAGCTTAAAGATTTGCAGAAAGAGGGAGGAGAGCAGGGGCGCAAGCAGATCGGTGCTTATACCAGACAGCTCACTCTGGGATTAGCTGTTCTGCAGGCTCTGTTCATGACGGTCGCTTTGGCTCGCTATAGCGGCAGTGGCGGCGGCGTTTTTACTATGACCGGTTTTGGCTTTTACGCCATGGTAGTCATTGCTTTGGTTACCGGCACCATGTTCTTAATGTGGCTGGGCGAGCTTATGACTGATAAGGGCATAGGCAATGGCGTTTCTATGATCATTTTCGGCGGTATCGTGCTGCGCTTTCCCGATTACATTATGGACAGCTTAAGAGTTGCCAATGTTCAGGGAGCCGCTTACGTGATTTCGTTAGTGATCTTTTTCTTAATCCTAATTGCTTTGGTGGCCGGTATTGTTTATATACACCTTGGCATCCGCAAGATACCTATTCAGTATCCCAGACGCCAAGTCGGTACCAAAATGTATGGGGGCCATTCTAGCTACTTGCCCATTCGCGTTAATAACGCTGGTGTGATTTCCATCATCTTCGCTATTTCTATTATGTATATGCCTAATACTGTGGCTCAGATTATGAACCTCGTTTGGGGGAATAGCCACCCTGGAGTGGCCGCTTTGGCTCAGAACATTGAGACTATTTTTGCCCCCCGCGGTATATTCTATAACCTCTGCTACGCCGCTTTAGTCATATTCTTTACCTACTTCTATTCGGCTATTACCTTCAATGTCAACGATGTCGCCGATAACTTGAAGAAGTCGGGAGGCTTTGTGCCTGGTATACGCCCGGGACGTCCTACCGCTGAATATTTAGAGAAAGTTTTCTCTAGAACGACCTTCATTTCGGCTATTTTCCTGGCTTTGCTGGCTGTAGCTCCTACCTATATAATGCAGCTGACTAAAGTAAACACTTTCTTCTTGGGTTCTACTTCTTTGCTCATTATCGTGGGGGTCGCCCTAGATGCCATGCAGCAGATTCAGGCTCGTCTGACTATGCGCAAGTATCAAGGTTTTATGAAATAGTCGAAAAAGCTTCATAACTTTTGAAGTAAAAAGCCCGCTTGGTCTAGAAAGCCAGGCGGGTTATTTTATTTAGGAGTAAAAATAATATGCGCTGTGTATTAGTTGGCCCTCCCGGATGCGGCAAGGGCACCCTTTCAAGTTATATAGTTTCCAAATATGGAGTTACACATATCTCTACCGGAGATATTTTTCGTGAGCATCGTGCTTCTCAGAGTGAATTTGGCAAGAAGATAGCTTCATATATAGATAAAGGCGAATTAGTACCGGATGAGCTCGTATTAGACGTTGTTTTTGATCGGCTGCAAAAACCTGATTGTGCTAAAGGTTTTATTTTTGACGGTTTTCCGCGCACTTTGGCCCAAGCTGAGGCCCTGCAGGAGCGTCTGGAAAAAGCGGGTAAACCCCTCGATGCCGTAATTGCTTTTAATGTACCCGATAGTGTTTTGGTAGAGCGTCTGGTGACTCGCCGGGTCTGCCCGTCGTGCAACGCTGTATACAATACTAAGAATCGTCCTCCTAAGGAAGAAAATATTTGTGATGTGTGTCATCATGAGTTAGTACACCGAGCTGATGATCATGAAGAGGTAATTACTTCGCGCCTTGAAGTTTACCGCAGCTCTACTGCTCCTCTGATTGAGTATTACACCAGTAAGAAACTTTTAGTTACTTTGGATGGCAGCCAAGGCAGCGGTGAGGTCGAAAAGCAGTTTGCCGCTATGGCCGAGTCTAAAGGATTATAGCTTTCTATAGGACGATAAGCATCTGTTCTTTCTCTGTCATACGGTAAAGTAGGACAAGAACGGTATGGAGCTTATGGCTTTGTAATAAAAATCTCTTCACTCAGAGCTCAGCTCATCAGCGGGGGAAGAGATATTTTTTTTGCAGAAAGTTGTTTTAAAGTAGGAGATCTGAAAAATGCGTATTTACGAAAAAGTTAAAGTTAAAACTCCGCACGAAATTGAGCTTATGAAGGCGTCCGGCAATGTGCTTAGTGCCTGTCATGATATGTTGGCTGAAAATTGTCGCCCCGGCATTACTACAAAAGAGTTAGATAAATTAGCTGAAGATTTTATCCGCAGTCACGGAGGAGTACCTACTTTCTTGGGCTACGGTGGGTTCCCCGGCACCTGTTGCATTTCTATTAATGAAGAAGTTGTGCATGGCATTCCCGGACCCCGTGTTATCAGAGAAGGAGATATTGTTTCCATCGATTGCGGTGTTACTCTCAAGGGGTGGGTCTCCGACGCTGCTCGTACTCATGTTGTCGGAGAGGTTCCTCCAGATGTGCAGCGTTTAGTAGATGTGACTAAAGAGTGCCTTTATCTGGGAATTGCTCAGGCTAAAGCTGGTAAATTCATTCGGGACATAGGCGTAGCCGTGCAGAAACATGCCGAAAAGAACGGGTTCGGTGTGGTGCGTGTTTTGGTCGGACATGGTGTGGGCCGTCAAATGCATGAGCCGCCGCAGGTTCCAAACTATGATACAGGCCTTAAAGGTCCGCAATTGAAAGAGGGCATGGTTATAGCTATCGAACCCATGATTAATTTGGGAACTTACAGAGTGTTCCAATTAGATGATGGGTGGACTTATGTGGCTTCTGACCGTAAGCCATCAGCTCATTTTGAACATACGGTGGCTATTACGGCTGGAGAACCCAAAATATTAACCAACGGCCTTGACTGGCTCGATAGCTTGTAGTAGAATATCAAAGCATTGTTCCGACCCTTTTTTATAAAGGCTCTGTAGCTAGGGGCCTAAGGCTGCTAGGGTATGCCTCCGTTTCAGGCGGGAAGGATGCGACGTTATTTCAAGGGTTTTGTATAATTACCGAATGATCGCAAGATCAGTATTGATAATCTTAAGGTCGGCTTGCTAGGTGAAAAAAAGTTCTTCTTAGTGGCCTCACCAATGAGATATCTGGAGGAACAGTTATGAAGGTAAAGCCTTCTGTGCGCGTACGTTGTGAGAAGTGCCGCGTTATTACGCGCAAAGGACGGGTTAGGATAATCTGCACCAACCCTAAACACAAGCAGGTCCAGGGATAGGAGGAATCGATTCGTGGCCAGAATCGCCGGCGTCGATTTGCCAAGAGATAAGGGTATCGGAATTGCTCTTACATATATTTTTGGTATTGGACGCACCACAGCCAGTCAAATTATTGAAGAAGTGGGCATTGACCCGCTCATGCGCGTTCGTGATGTATCCGAAGAAGTAGTTACTCGTCTTCGTGAAATCATTGAACATAAACACAAGGTGGAGGGTGACCTTCGCCGCGAGATTACCCAGAACATTAAGCGTCTTATGGATATCGGTTGCTATCGCGGTATCCGTCATCGTCGCAGTCTTCCGGTACGCGGTCAGCGCACCAAGACTAATGCTCGCACCCGTAAAGGTCCTAAGCGCACCGTTGGTCGCAGCAAGAAAGCGTAGGGTATTAGAACATGGCTAAAAAACAGAGCCGCGTTCGTGGTCGCGGTAGAAAAGTTCTGAAGAACGTGCCCAGTGGCATCGCCCACATCCAGTCCACGTTTAACAACACCATCGTAACCATCACTGATCCAGCCGGAAACGCCTTGTCTTGGTCCACCGCTGGTGCTCATGGTTTTAAGGGCTCCCGCAAGAGCACTCCCTTCGCTGCTAGCGTAGCCGCCGATAAAGCCGCTCAGATTGCTGTTGAGCATGGCATGCGCTCCATTAAGGTTCATGTGAAGGGCCCCGGTCAGGGACGTGAAGCTGCTATTCGTGCTCTCCAGTCCGCCGGTTTGGAAATTACCCTTATGCGCGATGTAACTCCCATTCCGCATAACGGTTGCCGCCCCCCGAAACGTCGCAGAGTATAGTGTTTTTCATAAAAGATTGTGCGATTATATAGCAGAGTTCTATAATCGCTCCTATTTTTGGAGGAAATATTCGTGTCCAGGTATACCGGGCCGGTTTGTAAGTTGTGCCGGCGTGAACAGACTAAGCTGTTCTTAAAAGGGGAGAGATGCCTTACTCCTCATTGCGCGTTTGAACGTCGCCCTTTCCCTCCGGGACAGCATGGTTCTAACGTCCGTCGTCGTGCCACTGGATTTAGCGTCCAGCTGCGCGAAAAGCAGAAGCTGCGCCGTATTTATGGCGTGACTGAGCGCGTTTTCAGAAATTATTTCTCCAAGGCTTCCAAGCAGGAAGGCATCACTGGTGACAACTTCCTGCGCATCTTGGAACGCCGCCTTGACAGTGTCGTCTACCGCCTTGGATTTACTACTTCTCGCCCTGCCGCTCGTCAGTTAGTTGCTCACGGCAACATTATCGTAGACGGCCGCAAGGTTGATATCCCTTCGTTCTTAGTGAAACCCGGAATGGTTATCGAACTTCGTGAGAAGATTGCCAATAAGGAATTAAACCAGCAGTCTATCGCTTCCGCTCGAGTTCGTAAAGTGCCCGCCTGGTTAGAATTAGACGAAACTAAGGCTCAGGGCAAGGTTCTCAATCTGCCCACCAGAGCTGACATTCCTCTCGATATCAAAGAGAACGTTATCGTCGAGTTCTACAACCGTATGGGTTAGTAGCAACTACTGCGAGAGCGCGTTTTCTCAGGCAGCTTAGTCGGGAGAAAAGCGCTCTTTAAGTACTACAGAATAGAGCAACTTGATTCGAGGTGTACTGATGCTGGACACAAACATGATGGACGCCGTAGATGAGCGCAATCCCGAGGCGGAAGTTCGCCAAGTAGGCGAGAACTGCTTTATCGTGGAGCCTTTGGAGCGTGGTTATGGTATCACGCTGGGTAACTCTCTTCGCCGCGTCTTGCTTTCTTCGCTGATGGGTGCTGCTATCACCCATATTCACATCGAAGGAGTGCTTCACGAGTTCTCTACGATTCCTGGTGTAAAAGAAGATACTACCGAGATTATTCTTAACCTCAAGAAACTTCGCTTGCGCATAACTGGCGGAGAGGAAAAAGTTCTTAGTATTGAGGCTTCTGGTGTCGGTGAGCTTACTGCCGCTGATATCATTGCCGATCCGGAAGTAGAAATTCTCAATCCTGAGCTCAGGATAGCCACGTTAACCGACGAAAATTCTCGTTTGGTTATGGAGATGTCTGCGTCTTTAGGCACCGGTTATGTTCCTGCTGAGAAGCAGTTCCGTCAGGAGCAGCAGAGTATAGGTACAATCCCTATCGACTCTATATTCAGCCCTGTGGTGAGAGTAAATTATGAAGTCCAGGATACTCGTGTAGGTCAGAGGACTGACTACGATCGCTTAGTGCTGGAGGTCGAAACTGACGGCAGTATTAAGCCTTGCGAAGCTGTTGCCAACGCTGCTGTTATGTTGCAGGAGAGATTGGGACTTTTCACCCGCCTCCAAGATCATAATGAGGGCGTAGTTGAGCAGGAACAGTCTCCTGTCGGCAAGGACGGCATCTTCATTGAAGAGCTTGAGCTGTCAGTGCGTTCTCTCAATTGTCTCAAGAGAGCCGGTATCGTCTATCTTAGCGATCTCCTCAACTACAGCGAGACTCAGCTGATGAAGTTGAAGAATTTCGGTCAGAAGTCGCTCGACGAGATCGAGGCTAAGCTCAGTGAGCGCGGCTTGTCGTTGCGTCCGAGCACTCCCGAGGGGCTCAATTAAGAGGGTTCTCGTTTATTAAGTCTTTTCGAAGCTTGGAACTTATTATATTAAGAGTTTTTGTTTGATATTAGGAGTTTATTCCAATGAGGCACAAAGTTCGCAGTCGGACTTTAGGACGTCAGACTGGTCATCGTTTCGCGATGCTGAGAAATTTGGCTACTTCTTTGCTCAGACACGAGCAGATTACCACTACGGTCACTCGTGCTAGAGAAGTTGCCCGCTTTACCGATGAGCTCATTTCTTGGGCCCGTAAAGCTAAGGAAGCTACTGAGCCTGCTGAAATTTTGGCTTACAAACGTCGCGTTTTCCGTCAGATTACCGATCGTGCAGTGGCTGAAGACCTCTTCGTAAACATTGCTCAGCGCTTTAGCGACAGACACAATGAGAATAAGTGCGGTGGTTATACTCGCGTTATTCACAACGGTTTCCGCAAGGGTGACGGCGCTCCTATGGCCGTTATTGAGTTAGTTCACTAGTTTTTGCGCTTGTGAAGGCCCCATCTCTTCTTTAGAGCTGGGGCGTTTTTTTTTGCAGTTAGGCAGAAAGGCCGCCCAAATATGATAACACTGAAAGATGTTCACTTCTCTTATTCCGGCCTTAAGAGTGCCAACGTTTCTGAGGAATCCTCTAATGACTCTTCCGCTGCCCATGAGATAATCAAAGGAATAAGTTTCTCTATAGAACCGGGAGAGTTTGTCTGCCTTTTGGGGGCCAATGGTTCGGGCAAGACTACTTTGGGCAAAATTATAAATGGTTTGCTCATTCCTGTAAGCGGTTCAGTGTCTGTTGATGGTCATATGGTAGATGATGAAGAAGATGTTTATAGTGTGCGTCGCTTAGTAGGTATGGTATTTCAAGACCCTACCCGTCAGTTAGTAGCTTCAACTATTGAAGACGAGCTGGCTTTCGGTCCGGAAAATTTGGGAGTTCCTCCCGAAGAAATCAGAAAACGTATCGATTGGGCACTGAACATTCTTAATTTAGAAAATATTCGCTACTCTGAGCCCCATTATCTTTCTGGCGGACAGACCCAACGAGTAGCTATAGCCAGCACTTTAGTTATGCATCCGCGCTATATTATCATGGATGAACCAACTGCAATGTTAGATCCTGCCGGTAGACGCAGTGTGCTTGAAGCTATTTCCATGTTGCGCGAGTCGTTAGGTATGGCTGTAATTTATATTACTCACCACATGGAAGAAGTACTCCGTTGTCAGCGCGTTCTAGCTATAAAAGAGGGACTGCTGGCCTTTGATGGTTCTCCTTCAGATCTGTTTGCTAATCGCAAAGCAGTTAACGAACTTTCTCTAGAACTTCCGTCTTTGGTAAATCTAATTAATGTTTTGAACGATTTAGGTTATAATTTGCCGATGGATTTTTCCTGGCGTAAGACTGCTGAACATATTGCAGCAAAGCTAGGAAATCATTAATTGTATCTAATAACTTATACAGCTTTTGTTCTATAGCTAGGAGTGAGCCTTTGCTTTACAGAAAGAAACAAAGTGTTGTTTTTCGGATATGAACTTGAGCATGTTTGCGTTTTTTGTTTCCTGTTTAGATAAAGGTTAGAATTGTATGCGCGTTGCCTTAGATGTAAGACCACTGCAGGTCGGGACAAAATATAGAGGTACTGGTACTTATATAAGGGAGCTGTTGGAACAGTACTTGAAGCGCCGCCGTGAGCTTGTGCTGATGGCTTGGCCTGAAGAGCCTATAAGTTTAGATAAGGGAGTACTTAACTCGTGCGAGATAGTTAGAGTGCCTAGAAATAGCTCTTTGCCGGTGTTCAAATACTTCGGCTACAAGCGCGATGGTTTAGAAAATTCAGCTGCTTATGCCGAAGTGGCTAAAAAGGCCGATTTGCTTCATTTTACAGATCCTCAAGATCTGCGTTTCGGCTTTCCTTGGAACGATATAGGGGTGCCGCGTGTTCTTACCGTTCATAATTTAATGTCTGTAACTCACAGTGAGCTTTTCTTTAATCGCGATTTCATAAAAATGAACCTTCTCAAGTTTATTTATCGCGATTACGTGCAAAAGTATAGTCAGTGCGATGCCATTCTGACTGACTCTCAATTTACGGAGCACACCCTTCACAATGTTGTTAAAGAGCGGTTACCCATTACTAAAACTATTATGTTAGGGATTTCAGATCGCTATGTACTGCCTTTTGTAAGTCAGGTTGATGAGTATCGGTTGCAGCGCAAACTTCCTGCCCGTTTTATTTTGCATGTGGGAGCCCTTACTGGTAACAAAAATGTAGAGGCCTTGTTGCAATCAACTGCTCCTGTCTGTAATTGGCCTTTTGTATTTGCCGGTCCTTATTCCGAAGAAGATAAAGATTATTTCACTTCTAAGTATCCTCAGCAAAAGATTTTCTGGCTTGGTTATGTTGACCGCGAAGAATTGCCTATGCTTTATGCCGCCGCCAGTTTGATGGCTTTTCCGTCTTTAATAGAGGGGTTTGGGCTGCCTATTTTGGAAGCTATGGCTGTGGGGACACCGGTTATTTGTTCTAATACTTCCAGTATGGTTGAGGTGGCCGGAGGAGCTGCCATCATGTTTAATCCTCAAAAATTTGAGGAAATTCGCAACGCCATCCATATGGTTATGAATGATGAAAATATGCGCATGCAGATGCGCACAAGAGGTTTGGAGCGCGCTCAGCATTTGTCCTGGAGAAGGACCGCCGATACTACCTGGATGGTTTATGAGGGAATTGTTGAGGACTATCAACGGCGCCGCAAAAAACGTAATATGTCAGGCGTTTAAGTAAAATAACAGGTTTAAGTCAGGTTTTATGGAGCCGATTATCCAATTAGAAAATGTCAGCTTTATTTATATGGATGGCACACCTTTTGCCAAAAAGGCCCTGTCCGGAGTGTCTTTATCGGTTTTCAAAGGAGAAGCTGTTGGTATAGTTGGAGCTACAGGTAGTGGGAAGTCTACTCTGATTCAGCATTTTAATGGTTTGCTGCGGGCTGCATCGGGTTCTGTCAAAGTTAGAGGTATTAGTCTTGACGGTAAAGTGAGCGGAAGTGAACTGGCCTCTGTGCGTTTTTCTGTAGGGATGCTCTTTCAGTTTCCTGAACAGCAATTGTTTGAAGAAAATGTTTTTGCCGATGTTTCATTTGGACCGCGCAATATGGGACTGAGTGAGGCTGAAATCGAGGAACGGGCTGAAGAAGCAATTAAACTGGTAGGTCTCGATTATATAAATTATAGGCACATTTCACCTTTTTTGCTCTCTGGTGGAGAAAAGCGCAGGGCCGCTTTGGCCGGAATTCTCTCTATGCGCCCGGAATGTTTAGTCCTGGATGAACCTACAGCTGGACTTGATCCTAAAGGTACGGAAGAAATTCTTCTTCTTCTTAACAAATTGAAGCAGAGGGGAACGACTATTATTATGGTCTCTCATCGCTTCTCCGAACTTGCTAAAGTTTGCGATCGATTGGTAGTTATGGGCGGCGGTAAAATATTGGCTGACGGTCCTTTGCCTGAAGTGCTTTACTCGGAACGCTCTTTACAGGAGGCTAAATTAGAAGCTCCTGATATATGCCGAATTTGTGCTTATTTACAGTGTGATTCTGCCGAATATAAATACCCCGTTTCAGTTGATGAGGCAGTTGAACTTATAGAAGAACTGCGCTGCTCTAGGGGGTAACTTTATTGGATGTTTTTTTTTGAAATTGGGGTGTGGTCTTGTTGTTTGCCTGTTGATGAAATAACCGGTCTTTGGGGGGATAAAGTGGCCGCAGTCGACGGTAAGAACTGGCTTGGTTTTTGTTAGTAATGACAAGCGGTAATAGGTAAAAAGTTGTAGCCTGAACTTTTGTCCAGCCATTGTTTTTAACTCTCGTCGAAAGATATACTCAACTCTATAAAATATAATGAATATTTAGTATTTTTGTGTTTTTTGAGTTTCAGCTATTAACTTTCCGTAATTTGTGCGTTATAAAAGAGACATATAAAAGATATAATTTTTCTTGCTTTTCAAATAAGCTGAAAAAAACAGAGGAGCAATATTTCTATGAATAGCATTATGGATTATAACAATCAAATGTGCGCTCAGTGGGGAGCTTCTCCGGTAGAGGAACCCAAAGTCAATACTACCGCCGGTAAGACCGTCGGTGCTGCCGTTGGTGCTGCTGTCGGTTCAATTGGCGGTCCTGTTGGTGCGGTTGTCGGTGGTGCTATCGGTTCCGTAGTCGGTGGCGGTGTGCAGAAAGTCTTCTCCAGCCAGACTGGCGGTACTATTGGCGGCACTGCTATCGGTGGTGTAGCTGGTTCCGTAATCGGTGGCGTTCTTGGCGGCCCTGTCGGCAGCATGATCGGCTCCAAGGTCGGCGGTGCTATCGGTGGTTTGCTCGGTCGCGCTATCGGCGGACACTCTGAGCAGAAGAGAACTAACGAATTCTGCCAGCAGCTCATGATGCAAAATCAGCAGGCCAGCATGAACATGGCTAACTACTATATGAACGGTGGTTTGGGCATCTAGTCTGTTGTGTAAATAGCCCCTTCTCCGAAGCGTGAGAGGGGGCTTTTTTTATTTATTTTCCGTAAGTGATGAGCTTAGCTACTATTTACTTCCCACAAAAATGTGTGATAAAAAAATCGGGTGAAAAATTTAATAATAATTCAGTAGCTGTGCTATAGTGCCGATCTGCTGAATATTGGAGGTTTGCGAATATGTCTATCAACATGTTAAATACCGGAAACTCTGTCGCCAATATGGCTTTAATGCAATCTAACAGCTTGACCTCTGCTCAGTCTATGTTCGACATGATAAAAGAGCAGCAAGAGAGCCAAGAGAAAAAATCTCTGCTCGGTAAAATAGCTGGCGGTCTCGTTGGCGGTCTCTTAGGTTCTGTGGGTGGCCCTGCCGGTATGGCAGTAGGAGCTGGTTTGGGAGTAGCGGCTGCCAGCGGCGTAGAGCAAGTGTTTTCTACCGAAAAGGGCGGCAATGTCGGTGGTGCTGTTGTTGGCGGTTTGGTTGGTAGTGCTTTCGGTCCTATCGGTACTTTGGCTGGCGGCGCTATCGGAACTTTAATCGGTGGTAAAATCGGTGAGAATAACGAACAGCAGAATGCTCTGGCCAATTACGGCTATGCCTCCATGTATCCCACTATGATGGGCGGCAATATCGGCTGTGGATTGGGTATGAGCGGCATCGGCATGGGCAGCGGCATGCTCACCGGTATTGGCAGCAATAATCTGTACAACTACAGCAACAATGGCTACAATTTCTCTACTTCTTTGGGCAATATGAGCAGCATGAACGGTATGTATGGCATGAGCGGCATGTACGGTATGAACGGTATGAGCAGCACTGGCAGCATGTTTAATGCTTCCAACGTTTCCAGCATGGCAACTATGGCCGCTACCCAGACTCAGAACATGCAGACTGCTTCCCAAATGATGGCGAACTATCTGAATACTTACGGCTCCGACTTGAGCGGCGTTCTCAATATGTACGGTGGTACCGACAATTTCATGCAGTCTTTCAATAGCAACTATCTCACCTATATGAATAACATAAACGGTGTCAAGTAGTAAGTTGCTGTTGTGACAGCTGAGGCCCCTGCTCAATGCGCTGAGTTGGGGCTTTTTTTATACTATTTTTTAACCAAAAATAGTCTTTACTTTTGAAGCAAATGTGTGATAAAGGGATTAGATAAAAACATAATAAAAATTCGGTCAGTGCTAGGTTCGCAGCGTCTGCCGAAGGTCGGAGGTTTATAATGACAATGATGACTTCAACCCAAATGTCCCAGATGGTTCTCAATAAGTATCAGCAGCAGGCTGCTGAGAGCCAGGAGAAAAAATCTATATTCGGAAAAGTCCTGGGCGGTTTGGCTGGTGGTGTCACCGGATTTCTCGTCGGAGGTCCTGTTGGAGCTGTTGTAGGTGCCGGTGCTGGTGTAGCCGCTGCTAAGGGTGCCGAGAAAGTTTTCTCTACCGAGCAGGGTGGTAAGGTCGGTGGCGGCGTAACCGGTGGTTTGGTAGGTGCTGCTCTGGGTGGCCCTATCGGTGCTGGTATAGGTGCTCTGATTGGCTCAAAGATCGGCGGCAATGTTGGCTCTAAGAATGAGGCTACCAACAACTTCATCAACAGCGGAAGCTATAGTTGCTATCCTTCCCTCGGCCAGGGAATGAACGGTCTTGGTACTACCGGATTCTATAGCCAGATGCCTGGCGGCATGTACAATAACAACGGCAGAAATATCAACTACAATGGCACCATGTTCGGTGACAGCGCTGTCCGCTTCGGCAGCACCGGAAACGATACCATCCGCATGAATGGCGGTTATGGTAACGATGTGATTAGCTCTTACGGTGGTCGCGGCAACGATTATATGACCAGCACTGGTGGCTATGGCAACGACAGAATTAGAATGAGTGGCGGCAAAGGTAACGACTACATGGTCGGTCAGGGCGGTGCCGGTCGCGATTTCATCAGAATGGAAGGCGGCAAAGGTAACGACTACATGGTAGGCCAGGGTGGCGCTGGTCGCGATTTCATTAACATGAACGGCGGTTCCGGCAGAGATTTCATGGTCGCTGAGGGGGGCTCCGGTCGCGATTTCATCAACATGAATGGCGGCTCTGGCGATGATATCATGGTCGCTTCTGGCGGTTCTGGTAAAGACAGAGTGAATATGAATGGTGGTACTGGCAATGACAAGATGTACTACCAGGTCGGCTCCGGCAAGGACAGAGTTACTATCGACGGCGGTGAGGGAAACAAAGATCGTTTCACTATGCAAGTCAAGCCCGAAGATAACGTAACTGTATTGGATAAAGATGGTAATGTCCTCTACAAGCAGGGCAACGGTAATGGTACTGTGGTTACAGTAGACAATATTAACCAGTTCAGTGTTGTCGGTCAGAACGGTGAGCCCGTCTTCTCTGCCGCTAACAATGGTCAAGGATTCCAGGCTGTTCCCGCCGGTATCTTTGAAGTTATGGATGCTTTCCAGTCCGGCAACATGGGTGGTATGTACGGTAACATGGGCAACATGGGTGGCATGTATGGCAACATGGGTGGCATGTATGGCAACATGGGCAACATGTACGGCAATATGGGCGGCATGTACGGCAATAACATCATGCCCTTCTACGGTTACAACAGTGTCTTCTCCGGAAGTGATACCATTCAGAACAACATTCCTACTCAGTACTATGGTTTCTAGTAGCTTTTGAACCAAGTAGCATCAGGCTTCACAACCTAATTCAGTAGGGGGTGAAGTCTGGCTCTTGTTTGCATAAGGGCTTCTGTCTTCTGGAGTGCGATTGCATGCCGGAAGGGCAGGGGCTCTTTTTTTGATTCTTTTATTTAGTTTTTTTTCAGAAGGGTTGGAGGTAATTGTCTCTAAAGACGGAGGCGCCTTGATGGACTTATAATGCTTATTTTTTGTAGAAATAATAAAAAATTATGAAAAGAAGATTGATATTCAAATGCTGCATTTTTGGTTGCGGCAAAATGGGGGAAGCAATTTTGAAGGCAGTTCTCGACAAAGGCTTGTTCTCTGCCCAAGAGTTAGCCGTTGTGGAAGCCGACTCTCAAACCAGAAGCAGGATAGAAGGAAATTATCAAGTTTCTGTTTTTGCTGACTCTCGTCAGGCTGCTTTGTCCAGCGATATTATCATTTTAGCTGTTAAACCAAATATTGTATCTTCAATTGCTCAAAAATTAGGACATGAACTCAAAGAAGAACAACTACTTATAAGCATTGCTGCCGGAGTAACTCTCAATCAATTGAGCATGCTGTTTAACAGTAAGCGTGTAGTGCGAGTTATGCCAAATCTGGCCGCGCAAATTTCTCAAGCCGCTTCGGTGTGGACCACTGCAGCTGAGCTAGATGAATTAAGTAAAAATAAAGTTGTCAATATTCTGAACTCTATTGGCAAGGCTGTTTATGTAGCTAACGATAATTTAATCGATGTTGGTACCGCCGTATCCGGTTCTGGTCCGGCCTATCTGTATCTGTTTATGGAAGCTCTGACCGATGCTGGGGTAAGGTTAGGCTTAACTAGACAGCAAGCAGCTGAGCTAACTCTTAACATGGTCCGTGGAGCTGCTTCATTGGCAGCCGAGAGCGGTCAATCTTTTGATGAACTGCGCTACAAAGTTACTACTCCAGGCGGAACTACAGCTGAAGCGGTTAGTCGTTTAGAAAAGGGAGCCTTCAGGGCTGTTATTGATGAAGCCGTTAGTGCTTGTTGGGAAAAAAGCCGTCAGTTGTCTAAATTGAATTAGCTCAGTTCGCAAGAGCTGCTGTTCAAGAGTACTAATCGCCCGAGTAGAGGTGTAATATCAGAATTCTTAGCAATTTGACTTTGGGCCAGTATGTGCCCGGAAATAGTTTTCTGCACAGATTGGATCCCAGAACAAAATTGATTATAGTTGCCATGGTAATGGTGGCCATTTTCTGGCTTGATAATCCGATCTGCCTTTTGGTTGCCGGTTTAAGTGCATTTCTTGTGGGAGTGGCTGCTAAATTAAAAGCAGGCTATATGCTGCGCGGCTTGCGCTTTGTTTGGTTGTTCGCTTTTTTCTCTCTTATTTTTAATATGTTTCTGGTGCCTGGAGACGCCTGCTGCTCTATTTGGGACTGGCAAATCACCTATCAGGGAATCTGGCGCGGTTTAGCTATGGGACTGCGCTTAGTACTTCTAGTTCTGTTAACTTCTATGCTTTCTTTAACAACTTCTCCTATTATGTTGACTGACGGTATGGAAAAACTGCTCTCTCCAGGACGTTATTTAGGTGTTCCAACTCATGAATTGGCTATGGTTTCTACTATAGCTTTGCGTTTTGTTCCCACTTTAGCCCAAGAAATGGAAACTATCATTAAGGTACAGCTGGCTAGAGGAGCTTCTATTGATAGGGGCAGTTTAATTCAAAGGGCCCGTTCATTACTTCCCATAATGATTCCTCTGTTTGTGAGTGCTTTTCGTCACGCCGAAGATCTGGCTTGGGCAATGGAGGCACGCTGTTACAGAGGAGGACAGGGAAGAACCCGTTTGCGTGAATTGTACTTAGGAATAGCCGATGCAGCTGCAGCTTCAGCTATAGTTGTATTTTTTATCTTTTTGAAAGTATTGGAACATTACATCTGATGAGCGAAAACAGTGGTAATATCGTTTATAGAGTTGACATAAGTTATGATGGTGCCGCTTTTTCTGGTTTTCAGAGCCAGGCTAAAGCTAAGGAGCTGCTTACAGTACAAGATATACTGGAAGAAAAGCTGCGTTTTGTTTTTGCTCAACCTATTTCCATTAGGGTTGCCGGTCGCACCGATGCCGGTGTACATGCTTTAGGTCAGGTTTTTTCTTTTCGCACCTGTGTAAACCGATCAGAAGCGGTGCTATTCAACGCTTTGAATTCATTGTTGCCGGATACCATTAAAGTTCTTCGTGTCAGTAAAGAGGCCGATTCATTTCACGCTCGGTTTACCGCTAAGAACAGAGTTTATGAATATCTTATTAAAGATGAATCGGATGTAGATCCTTTTTTTCGAGATCGTATTCTTTATGTTAAGCAGAAGCTTAATTTAGAGGCTATGCGTTCAGCCGCTCGATATCTGGTCGGTAGTCACGATTTTGCCTCTTTTGGCTCGCAAGTTCCTAAAGGTGAGCCTACTATTAGGCGAATGAATAGCATTACGCTTAGTGAAAGTCGTGTTGAGGGGCCGGGACCGTTTGCCGGAATAGGCCGTATAGTAGTATTGCGCATAGAAGCCAATGCTTTTTTGCGGCGTATGGTGCGCATGATTTGCGGCTCTCTCATTAAAGTTGGTATCGGCCAGTGGCCGCCTACCAAAATAAGAGAAATCTTAGCTCAAGCCGATCCTAGTTGCTGTGCTCCTCCAGCTCATCCGGGAGGACTGTATCTTAAATCTGTAGCTTATGCGCAGGATCGCAGCCCAGTATTTAGAACTTCTGAAGGGTTCTCATGCCTAGATGAGGTCATAGGAGGCTCTGTTATGGAAAACGAATTCGAAGCCAAACTGAATGCTGCTGCAGACAAATTGGGCTTAGCTATGAAAGCTGCTCCTGAAGCTGAACGCGAAATACTTAAAGGTATGTATGCCGATTATCAGCGTTTCGTCAAAGAGAGACCGAATGATAATTTAGATATATCCGCTCTTTTTGCCATGGGTATTATAAGCCACAATGAAATTAAGAGCGAAGATGTTATTGAAGCTGCTGTGGAGTACATCGATACCGATTTAGAGTATTGCCGCTGGCGTCAAAAGTCTATGCCCAAAGCGGAAGAAAAGTCGGAAGCTTAATGCTTTTACTGTAATTTCTTTACCCGTATAAGTTTTGAACTGTGGCTCGAGCAGATTTATTTGTTCGAGCCTATTTTTAATAGATATTTTTATATCGGCTCTTTGTCAAAGACTCTCTTGAAGCAGGTACGTATGCTTGGGCAGCGTGTCGCCAGCGGAGAATACCAGTTACAATTGTTGACAAGGATCTGTACCTGTAAAACTTCCGGCAAAGGAGATCTATTTTTAATGCGTCAGAGTGGTGCTCTGCCTTGTCAGCTTATTGAAGAACTTATAACAAATAAGCGTATATTCGGCTCTTCGCCAGTTCCTAAGGAAAATATTCAGCCAGCCAGTCTAGATTTACGCTTAGGACGCAGGTGTTGGCGTGTGGAAGCTGCCTTTTTGCCTCGTCAGGGGGAGCCGGTTGCTGAATTGTTGCTCAATAACTCCCTAGAGAGTCTAGATTTGAGTCGGCCTACTGTATTGCAGGAAGGTGCTACTTATGTGGCAGAAGTTGAAGAGTGTTTTGATCTGCCGGCTTCAATTCATGCCTATGCTAATAATAAGAGCACTACCGGGCGCATGAATGTATGGACCCGTATTTTAGCTGACGGTGTTTCTCGTTTTGATAAGATTCCTGCGGGCTATAAAGGTCATGTCTATGTTATGATCACACCGCGCTCTTGGTCTATACGTGTTCGCCAGGGATGTACTCTCAATCAGGCTCGCCTTATTTGTGGTGATAATCATCTGCTCGATTTTGAACTAGAAATGCTGCATCAAGACATTGGCTTGGTTTATGACAATCAGGGACAGCGCGGTGAGGCCTTAATTGATAATGGCCTTTTGCTAACAGTCGATCTTCATCAAGATATCGTAGGCTATAGAGCTGTGGTTTGTCATGAAACCATCGATTTATGCAGCGGCCTGGTACAGAAAGGCAGCAATTATTTCGCTCCGATTAAGGCTGAAAACGGCGAAGTTTTATTAAAACGCGGTGAATTTTATATACTTTCTACTCGTGAATTTTTACGTGTGCCTCCCGATTTAGCTGTGGAAATGGTAGCTTACGATATTCATTCTGGCGAATATCGTTCCCACTATGCCGGATTTTTCGATCCTGGTTTCGGTTTCGGAGACAACGGGCAGCTTAAGGGCACGCCTGCGGTGCTGGAACTTGACGTACACGAAGATGTACTTTTCCGCCATGCTCAGCCAATATGTAAAATGGCCTTCGAATATCTTCTTAAAAAGCCGGAAAAGGTTTATGGTTCTGGTCTAGGTTCCCACTATCAGCAGCAGCGCGGTCCTCAGTTGGGACGTCACTTTTGCTAAGGGAGTTATGCAGTGAGCTTTAATTGGCACAACTTTGATTGGCCGCTGCTGGTTTCTGCTTTTCTTTTGATTTCGCTCGGGCTTAGCAATATAGCCAGTGCTACATTTGATAACGGAATTAGTGCGGAATTTCTGCGCCAAGTTTTTTGTTTTGCTGTTGGCATAGGTGTTTTTGTCTTTTTCACTTTTACTGATATTAAGATTTTTTTCCGCAATGGTAACTGGCTTTACGTTGCCATATTGGTACTGCTCGTTTCAGTAATAATTTGTGGCGTAACTGTTAACGGAGCCAAACGCTGGGTCGATGTACCTATGTTAGGACGTTTTCAACCATCTGAAGTGGCTAAACTTTTACTGGTATTATGTATGAGCCGCTATCTTAGCGGCTCCGAAGATGGACGTTGCCGACACGATAAACTCTCGTTTGCCAGTTTCTGTAAATTATGCTTGCTTTTAGGATTCCCCGCGCTGCTAATTATGGCTCAGCCCGATTTGGGTACTGCTATAGTTTTTGCTGGGGTGGGCGGTGCTATGATGTGGAGTGCCGGATATGATTGGCGTTGGTTCGCCGGTTTGCTGTGCCTAGGGGCTGCTATTCTGCCTCATGTTCTTCACGATTATCAAAGGCAGCGCATTATGGTTTTTCTCAATCCGGAGGCCGATCCTATGGGAGCGGGTTGGAATATTATTCAAGCCAAGATAGCTATTGGCTCCGGAGGTTTATGGGGCAAAGGCTGGATGGAGGGCACACAGAACCGCCTAAATTTTGTCCCAGAGCATCATACCGATTTTATTTTTACAGTTATTGGGGAAGAGATGGGGCTGGTAGGAGCTCTCTGTTTAATTCTTCTTTTAGTTTGTCTTGTTATGCGTTCTTGGCAGCTGGCTGAAAAATCAGTCAGTGCTTACGACAGTTTTTTGGCTTTTGGTATTGGAACCTTATTTTTTGTTCACGCTGTGGGTAATCTTGGTATGACCAGCGGAATTTTGCCAGTGGTTGGCATACCTTTGCCTTTTGTCAGTTATGGTGGTACATCGCTTATTATTAATATGGCCGCTCTTGGCTTATTGAACAATATTTACAGGAGAATGCCGTCAATGGAATTCAGCCGCAGTCAGTCCTAGACTCATTGGCTTTTATTCTTCATAAAATAGACGTTTAATTGTGCAGGGAAGCGAGCCGACAAATATGAAAATAACCAGCTAGAGTTTCAGGCACTCCTCCAGATCTTGTAAGTCAGGGGGCTATCCTGTTCTTATTCCTTTTTATTTTGAGAAAGGCAGCAAATATGCACAAAGAAGTCAGAGCTCCCCGCGGTACAAAACTCACCTGCAAAGGCTGGCAGCAAGAAGCTGCTCTGCGCATGCTTATGAACAATTTGGATCCTGAAGTGGCCGAAGATCCTCAACATTTAGTCGTATATGGCGGTACCGGACGGGCAGCCCGCAGTTGGGAATGTTTCGATCATATAGTTAAAGCCTTACAATCTTTGGAAAATGACGAAACTCTTTTAGTTCAATCTGGCAAGCCAGTGGGAATTTTACGCACGCATCGTAGAGCCCCGCGCGTGCTGATTGCCAATTCCAATATAGTGCCTAACTGGGCCACTTGGGAAAAGTTTCGCGAATACGAACGTATGGGGCTGACTATGTACGGTCAGATGACTGCTGGATCTTGGATCTATATAGGGGCTCAGGGAATATTACAAGGTACCTATGAGACGATCGCCGAGGCCGCCCGGCAACATTTTGGAGGATCTTTGGCCGGTCGTTTAGTTTTGACGGCAGGTTTAGGCGGTATGGGCGGAGCCCAGCCCTTAGCGGTGACTCTCAACGGAGGTGTCGCCCTTTGTGCTGAGGTTGACAGAGCCAGAGCCCAGCGGCGTGTCGAGCAGGGATATTGCGACTGTCTGACTGAAAACCTGGATGAAGCTTTGTCTTTGGCAAAAGAGGCTCAAGAGAAGAAGCGGGCCTTCTCCATTGGAATTGTTCAGAATGCGGCTATAGTTTATACTGAGTTGCTGAAACGCAGCATTATTCCTGATATTGTAACTGATCAGACCAGCGCTCACGATATGTTGGGTGGATATGTCCCTTACCAGATTCCTTTGGCTGAGGCTATTCGTCTGCGTAGCGAAAATCCTCAAGAATATCAGAAATTAGCCTACGATACGGTGGTCGTTCACGTAAAAGCCATGCTGGAGTTTCAAAAGCAGGGCAGCATAGTATTTGATTACGGCAATAATATCCGCCATCAGGCTAAACTGTGTGGTGTAGACAATGCTTTTGATTTCCCCGGATTTGTACCGGCATTTATTCGGCCTCTTTTCTGTGAGGGCAAAGGGCCTTTCCGCTGGGCGGCCCTGAGTGGTGACCCTGCCGATATCGCTCGTACAGATAGAGCTGTGTTGGAAACTTTCCCTGAAGATCAAGCCTTGGCTCGTTGGATTAAATATGCAGGGGAAAAAGTTCGTTATCAGGGGCTGCCGGCCAGAATATGTTGGTTAGGCTACCGTCAGAGAGACAAGATGGGATTAGTCTTCAACGATTTGGTGGCTAAAGGTGAAATCAGTGCCCCTATCGTGATTGGGCGTGACCATTTGGATTGCGGTTCAGTAGCTTCTCCTTATCGGGAGACCGAGGGCATGCTCGACGGTTCTGACGCTATTGCTGACTGGCCTATTCTTAATGCTTTAGTGAGTGCTTCCTCCGGAGCTTCGTGGGTCTCCTACCATCATGGAGGAGGCGTCGGTATAGGTTATTCTCTCCATGCTGGTTTGGTGTGTGTAGCTGACGGCACTCCGGAAGCTGCCGAAAGTCTGCGCTGTGTTTTA
The DNA here is from genome assembly GCA_051874695.1 of Candidatus Bruticola sp. Lineage (GTDB taxonomy): Bacteria > Vulcanimicrobiota > Xenobia > Xenobiales > Xenobiaceae > Bruticola. Next base: position 213,075 of record JBJEGC010000020.1, on the reverse strand, counting down.
ACTAACGATCCTGCCATGGGTGTTATTCGTCATGTCGATGCCGGTTACGCTAAAGCGAAAGAGACGGCTATGGAGCGCGGTCTGCAAATTCCCATGCTCAATATGTAGAATACCGAGTGTATTGTATGTCTGTACTAAGTAATATTTTTTCTATTTTTAAGCCTGCGGCTTCCATAGCTCCTCAGTATAAAACTGAGGAAGAGATGCGTCAGCAGTACGGCTATTGGCGTATTCGCCAGCTTTACTCTACTTTTGTTGGCTACGGTGTTTTCTATTTTGTACGTAAAAACATATCCATAGCTATACCTTTGCTGGAAAGTTCCTTGGGTATAAGCAAAGCGGCTATTGGTATGATAGTTAGCATCTCCGATGTGGTGTACGGAGTCTCTAAGTTTGTCAACGGTTTCTTAGGTGATCGCTGTAATGCCCGTTATTTTATGGCTTTCGGTTTACTTTTTTCCGCATTAGCCAACTTTATGTTCGGCATGAGCAGTGCTGTAGGAGTTCTCTTGGCTGCTTGGGTATTAAACGGCTGGTTTCAAGGTATGGGATCGCCGCCCTGTTCCAGGGTTATTTGCCATTGGTTCTCTTCAAAAGAGCGAGGCACGTATTGGAGCATTTGGAATACCTCTCACCAAATTGGTCTCTCTTTAATTCTGGTTATGGGCGGTTATCTGGGAGAGTACTACGGTTGGAGGTATGTCTTTTGTGTTCCCGCAGCCATCGCTGCTCTGACTTCACTTTTTTTGTTGGAGCGCATGCGCGACACTCCTTCATCGATGGGGCTGCCCGATCCTGAAGTTTATACGAAAGAGAAGCCGTTTGTTCCGGTAGAAGCACACCATGAAACTGATGCAGACGTAGCCCAAACAGACGGACAGACCGCACAAAAAGAGGAAAGTAAGCAGAATAGCGGAGAGTTCTTCCGTTTCTTGTGCCGCCATGTTTTTAATAATCCGTACATTTGGGCTGTATGTCTAGCTAATTTCTTTATTTACATATTGCGCTATGGTTTTGTTACCTGGGGGCCTTCTTATCTGAATGCTCGTGGAGTAACGTTAAGTCATGCCGGTATTACTATGGCTTGTTTTGAAATTGCCGGTATTGCTGGATCTTTACTGGCCGGCTGGATGACCGATTACTTTTTTAAGGGTAAGAGAGCACCAGTATGCGCTTACTATACAATTGCCTCTTTGGTGAGCATCTTTGTATTTTGGAAGCTGCCGACCAATTCGTCTGTCTGGGCATACATCCTTATGTTCATTGTCACCGGTTTCTTTATTTACGGGCCACAGCTTCTGGTTGCAGTTATGGCTACCGACTTTGCTACTAAGAAGGCTGCTGCTACGGCCGTTGGTATGACCGGGTTGTTTGGCTATTTAAGCAGTATAGTTTCCGGCTGGGGTATGGGCAAAATTTTGGATGCTTACGGTTGGGATACTGCTTTTCAAATGCTTTTAGGCTGCGCTTTTCTGTCAATTCTGCCCTTCATTTTCGCTTGGAGAGCTAAACCTAACGATTTGGAAGAGCTTGAAGCTGAAGACAATCAGTCTGAAGAAAAAAAGTAGAATCTTGATTGCAGGCATGATATATGCTACAATTGCGGTCGGCTTTAGTCTTGGCTTTTAGGCGGGCCTCAGCCTTCAAGCTCAGACTGCAGCGACTGATAAAAGCGCACCCCTGTGGTGGGGCTGTGCCGGAGGAAAGTTTTTACTATGGAAAACAAGCAGGAAATTGTAACCAAATACAGCACTCACGAGCACGATACCGGTTCACCCGAAGTACAGATTGCTCTTTTCACCAATCGTATTGTTCATCTCACTGAGCACTGCAAGATTCACCCCAAAGATCACCACACTCGCCGTGGTTTGCTCATGTTAGTTGGCCGCCGCAAGCGTCTGCTCAGTTACCTCAAAAAGGTAGACGTAACTCGTTATCGTTCTTTGATTGAGCGCTTAGGCCTGCGCCGTTAGTAAGTAGGTTGTCAACCAATCTACCGATCTATAAAATAGCCCGTTCCTTTTCTGTTACTGATATAACTGAGGGAGCGGGTTATTTTTTTGTTTTAACGAAAGTAAGTTTGCAATATAAATAAAAGAACTTTCTGCTCTTAGTAGCGGCTTATTTAGGCAGGGTTCTTCTGTTTGTGAATGAAATCCTGGCATACTGAAGATCATGTATGTTTTGTATCGCTGCTGTTAAGTTCGCGTTCGGAAATTGTTCGCATCGTTTGAGCAGCGCAAAAAAAGACTCTTGGCCATAGTCTTGTGTAATTGGTTTTCTATTTGTTGTTGTGTTGTTTACTGTATAAAGAAGAGTCAAAGGAGAGTCTCATAGTATGAGTAAGTTGACAGATGTGCTTTCCAAAGTTGAGAAAGATAAACACGTCGTCGAGTGTAATGTAGGCGGCCGCAAGATCCGCTTTGAAACTGGTGAAGTCGCCAAGCAGGCTGGTGGTGCTGTAGTAGTAAGCAGCGGTGAAACTGTTGTTTTGGTTACCGTCTGTGCTAGTCCCTTACCTAGAGAGGGAGTAGATTTCTTCCCCTTAACAGTCGATTATGAAGAGAGAATGTATGCCGCTGGTAAAATTCCCGGTGGCTGGATTAAGCGCGAGAGCCGTCCTCCTGAAAGAGCTATTTTAGTTTCGCGTGTTATCGATCGACCTTGCCGACCTCTTTTCCCTGAGGGATTCCGCAATGACGTACATATAGTTGGTCTCTGCACTTCCGTTGATAACGAAAATAACCCCGATGTTTTAGCTTTGTGCGGTGCTGGTGCCGCTTTGTCTCTGTCCGATATACCTTTTGACGGTCCTGTAGCCGGAGTGCGTGTCGGCTGTATTGACGGTCAGTTTGTTATTAATCCTACGGAAACTGAGCTCAAGAGTAGTACTCTGAATCTGACTGTGGCCGGTACTAAAAACAACATTAATATGGTTGAGTGTGGATGTCAGGAAGTTCCTGAGTCTCTCTTGGTCGAAGCTTTCGAAGTCGCTCATGAGGCCATTCGTACAATTATTGCTTCTATTGAGAAATTGGCTGCAGAGTGTGGCAAACCGAAGGGGGATTATCCTGTTTATACCCCCAGCGCCGGATTGGAAGTGCTCATACGCAAGTATCAGTTTGATGAGATCGCCAAGGCTATGCGTGTTATAGAAAAACACGCCCGCGAGCTTGCCTTCGATGCTGTTAACTTAGTAACTTTGAAAGCGGCTATAGAAGCTGACGGCGAGCTCAGCGCTGAAGCTAAGGCTTCTGCTTTAGAGCTCTGTGCTGCGGCTGGTGCGGAAAAAGATTATGCGGCTATCTCCAAGCACATCAAAGAAGATGAGCTTATGACCATGATTGTCGATGAGGGAATCCGTCCAGATGGACGTAAAGTTACTGAAATTCGTCCTTTATGGGCGAAAGTCGGCGTTATGCCTCGCACTCACGGTTCGGGTATTTTTACTCGCGGTCAAACTCAAGTGCTCTCCGCCTGCACTTTGGGTACCCTTTCCGAAGCTCAAACTTTCGATAACGTGTTCGGTGAAACTACCCGCCGTTACATGCATCATTACAACTTCCCGCCTTTTAGCGTAGGCGAAGCTAAAGCGATGCGCAGTCCTGGCCGTCGTGAGATCGGTCACGGCGCTTTGGCTGAAAGAGCCTTGCTGCCTGTCTTGCCCAGTGTCGATGAGTTCCCTTACGCCATTCGTGTTGTCAGCGACGTTTTAGAGTCTAATGGTTCCAGCTCTATGGCTTCCACTTGTGGCAGCACTTTGGCTTTGCTCGATGCCGGTGTGCCCTTGAAAGCTCCTGTGGCCGGTATCGCTATGGGCTTGATTAAGAAGGGCGATAATTATGTGGTTCTGACCGATATACAGGGCATGGAAGATGCCTTTGGTGAGATGGACTTTAAAGTTACCGGTACTGCCGAAGGTGTGACTGCTCTGCAGATGGACATCAAGATGAAGGGCGTTACCATGGAAATTCTGAGCAAAGCTCTGGCTCAGGCCCGTGCTGCTCGCTTAGAAATTTTGGAGATGATCCACGAAGTTATTCCCGAACATCGTGCTAACCTTTCTCCCTACGCCCCCAAGATCGTTACTTTACAGGTGGCTCCTGAGCGTATTAAAGATGTCATTGGCCCGGGAGGCAAAGTTATCAACAAGATTATTGCTGAAACCGGCGCTAAGGTAGAAATTGAAAATGACGGTAAGGTCTTTGTGGCTGCTTCTAACAGCGAAGCTGCCGATAAGGCTTGCAAGATGATCAACGATTTGGTTCGTGAAGTTCAAGCCGGAGAAGTTTATGACGGTACTGTGGCCCGTTTGATGGACTTCGGTGCTTTTGTAGAAATTTTGCCCGGCCGTGAAGGGCTGCTTCATGTTTCCAAAATTAAACCTTTCCATATTCGCAGTGTAGAAGATGTGCTCCATGTGGGCGATGAAGTTAAGGTCAAAGTTGAGGAAATTGACAATTTAGGTCGCATTAACCTTACTCGCAAGGGTTTGTGGAGTGAGGAAGAGTTGGCCCAGGCTGATTCTCCGGTAGATGTCGGTGAGATGCGCCCCGAACGTCGCCCTAGGGCCGCTCGTCCCGAGCGCGCCGAACGCATAGAGCGTCCTGAACGTATAGAGCGTCCTGAACGTATAGAGCGTCCTGAACGCATAGAGCGCACCGAGCGTATAGAGCGTCCCGAGCGTATAGAGCGCGTCGAACGCGTTGATCGTCCTGAGCGTATGGAGCGCTTGGATCGTCCCGAGCGTTTGGAGCATCTCGATCGTTTAGAGCGTATGGAAGCTGCCGAGCGTTACGAGCGCCCGGAAAGAGCTCCTAAACGCGCCCGCCGCGAACCTGAACGCGCCGATAGAGCGGCTGCCAGAGTACTGCGTGAAGAGCGTTCTGTAGCTCCTCGTTATCAAGAAGATATTTATGAATCTAGAGTAGTGCCGACTCGTCGCCGCGATGTCGCTATTCGTGAGCCGATTATGCGTGAACCTGGTTACGATGAACATATTGCTCCGGCCCGTCGTCGTGAAGTCGGATTCAGCGAACGTCCGGTCAGCCGCCGCCGTGAGCCTATGTATGATGAAGTTACGCCCATGCGTCGCCGCGAGCCCATGTACGATGAGGTTCCTCCCGTGCGCCGCCGCGAGCCAATTATGCGTGAACCCGCTTACGATGAGCCCAGGCAAGAGGTGCGCCCCGACAGTGATGTGCCTACCCGCCATCGTCGCCGCCGCCGTTCTGAAATGTAGCAAAGATGTCTGCTAGCCGACTTGTACAAAGTTATGGCTGGCAGACCGGCGCTTCAAACATAACGCTGAGTTCACTTTCCATTCGAACTCGGCGTTTTTTTTTCGGTCGCATTTAGCAATACGTTTATACTCAGTTCTTTGGGGACGTGTCAGCCTGTTTGGAAGGAGCTGAAGTCGCTAAGCTGTATACTATCCGGTTGTTTTTTTATACCTTTTTTAGTATATAGAGGCGTTTTAATTCAGATATGACTACAGCTAATAATATAGATATACAAGAGTATTTATCTGAAGTAGAACGAGTTTTTACTGAGTTGATTCCGTCTTGCCTTGGCTACAGCGTGCGTTCTGAACAGATAAAAATGGCTTTGGCGGCGGCTGAAGCCATCGCCGGTGGCAAGGTGCTTTTAGCTCAAGCCGGTACAGGTGTAGGAAAAACTTTGGCTTACTTAGTTCCCGGTGTCATCTGGCGCTTGCGCTACGGAGCTGGTCCAATTCTAGTTGCTACTTACACAACTAATCTGCAGCAGCAAATTTTTGATAAAGATTATCCTTTTATGCGCGATCGCTTAGGGTTTTCTTTTCGTTTAGTTCAAGCTTTAGGACGCACTCGGTACCTCTGCTTAATGCGCTTTTACCGTTTGCTTAAACATATTCATCAATATCCCCAATATGCATTGTTGCTCGAAGCTATAAATGACTGTATTGAGATGGGAAACTACTCTCTGTTCCATCCTGAGCTGCAGGAAGAAGCTATCACTTTGCGCGGTTTAGCTGCTGATTTTCGGCGCATGACTAAAAATATTTGCTCTTGGGATGATTCAATTTGGCAGCATATTTGTGCCGAGTCAATTAATTGTACCAAAAGGAGCTGTCGTTACTTTCATAATTGCTATTTTTATAAAGAAAGGGCTCAGCTCGCTGGAGCCGATGTTTGTATCGCCAATCATGCCTTGTTGTGTGCTCTGCTGCGTCAAGATGGTATTAACCGTTTGCTACCTCAACTGAGTGCCTGTATTATCGATGAAGCTCATCATTTTGAAGATGTTGCTATAGAACAGATGTCCAGTTCATTCGATTTTGCCTATAACAGCAAATTCTTTGATGGTTTTGCCAAGGTCAGCGATAAATTTGTCGGCCATTTTAATGAGGATAACGGAGAAGAGCCTTTTGAAGATAACGATAGAGGAGGGCTGTTTGGTGAGACTTTTGTGCAAGTTCCGAGTTTGCGCAGTTCTGAAGCTAACAAGCGAACTTTTCCGTCCGGTTGGTTTTGTGATATTGCCGAAGCGGTGCAAAGGCTTAGCAATCGTCTTTCTTATGGTAGTGAGTCTGACTTTTTCCGCAGTTTAAGCAGTTTCTATAGGGGGCCTTTTCAGGCCCTTTATGAGAGTGTGACTCCGTATCTGCATAATTTAGAAGATTACTATGAAAATAAGGCTTACTGCTCTTTGGAATGTTTTGAGCGTGGGTCTCGCTTGGCTATGCTCAATGAAAAGTGGCTGTCTGGAGCTGGAATTTGGGGAGAAAAATTAGTTGACAGTGCTCAATCTATAAAAGAAGTCGGCAACAGTTGTATCGCTCAACTCAGAGAACTGGAAAGTTTGTGGAAAGATGCCGCTGAAGGGGCTGAAATCGGTAGTAGTGAGGACCAGCCGTCTGTACTTATTGCCTCCGCTTTGGAACAAATCAATGAATTTATGAACAATTTTCATAATTGTCATGATATTGATGATAGCCAAGCTTTAGTGGGACATTGGATGGAGAAAAGCAAGCGCGGTGTGCGCTTACGGGCTGCTTTTGCTGATGTCAGCGAATATTTAGCCGACGCTTTTTGGAAACAAATGCCAGCAGCCGTAGCCGCTTCAGCTACTTTAAAAGTGGACAGTAGCTTCGATTTTTTCAGTTGCAGGGTCGGTATAGACAAATTGGAGGAGGATCGGGTTCGCAAGCTGACTTGCAGCAGTCCTTTTAGCTATCGTTCTCAAGCGTTGCTAGCTGTCGCCGGCGATTTGGGACGCTCAGGTGCTTCAGAGTCTGCTGACGACTCTTTTTTACCTTGTGCTGTGCGTTTTATTACTGAAGTTGCCAAACTTTGGCAGGGGCGCACCTTGGTCTTGGCGACTTCTCGCTATGAAGTAGAAAAAATTTATGAAACTATACATGAACTTTTGGCTGAGTTAGGTATAACTTTACTAAAACAGAGCAGTAACTTGCGAGCCGATCAGGTCGAAAGAATGCGCTGTGCCCGTCAGCATGGAGAAAAAATAGTACTTATAGGTACCGACTCTTTTTGGGAAGGGGTTGACGTCTCAGGAGAAGCACTGTCGTGTGTAATTATGCTGCGTCTGCCTTTTACTTCTCCTGATAACCCTTTATTTAAAATCCGCTCCAGACATATTGGTCGCCAAGCTTTTATGAAATATGCTCTGCCGATGGCAGTACTGAAATTCCGTCAGGGATTTGGACGTCTGGTGCGTACTGAGTCTGATCGCGGCGTAGTTTTCGTATTAGATAACCGATTAGATAGAGAAAAGGGCAAAGGATACCGCTACAACTTTTTAAAATCGTTGCCCAATTGTCCAATTATTTATGATAAGAGCGAAGAACTGTTGCGCCAGGCTTTCTATTGGTTTAGAACTGGCCGACTCTTAGTTTAAAACGCGGATCAAGAACCTTAAATATCCGTCTCGATACCGCCCTTCTTCACTTCACGATCTTTTTCATCGACTAACAACTCGCGCTTCAGAGTAATTTGAACTACATTGTGGGCCATACGAGCTCTGTTTTTAGGCAGTCTGGCTATAAAGCCACGCCAACCCCAGCGTTTTTTATCGTAGTCGAACAGATTGCGCTCTTCTACAACTCTGATAGCTTTACACCATTTTTGTACCTCGAAGATATTCTGCAGAGTCCATAAAATTCGGGGACGCTGAGCACTTTCAGTTACATTGCTCATTTTTTTTGAGGAAGATTTTGCACTCAGTTTGCGGTTCTTTTCAGGAGTGGTAGATAAAGTGAGACTGTGATTCTCCTTCATTTCTTCGTAAGAAGGCAAATCGAAAATTACATCAATGGTAGAAAACTTATGGGCTAGCTGGGTCAGGAAAGATTTTATGGTATCAAGCTCTGTATAAGCAAAAATATCTTGGGCAATAATCACTTTGGGTTCGTTAGCTTTACTGATTTGATCGATCCAAGTGAAATCGGTAACGCTTTTGGCTATAACTTCCAATTTGTCAGCTTTACTAAAAAAAGCTCTGCGCAGATCGAGATTTAGAGGTACGTCTATATCGATCCATTTTTTGTAAGTCTTTTCCGAAATGCGATGCAGGCGTGTGTCTAGTCCCGGAGCAAGATTGATAATAGTTACATCTTGGTGTTTCTCCAGGAAGTTTTTTAGCATGCGGTCTATCAGATAGTCGCGTACAGCTAAACCGACTTGGTCTATGCCCAAGTCGGCGAAGTAGCTGAAGTCGTAGTTAATATTGCTGACTACATCGAGGGCATTTTGATCTTCCAGAATAGGGATAGGTTGACGAGCTTCTAAAACTCTGGCCCATAGAGCTGCCAGCGTATTATACGGATTGCCCATATAAAAAAAAGGAATGCGTCGGAAAGTACCGTCTTTCTGAGCAGTTAGGCATATTTTGCCGTCTTCACTGGTATTTACTTTAATATTAATGAACTTGGCTTGTTTAGTGAAATTCTGCAGCTCCTCTGAGGTATAAACTCTCATTCCGGGTATGAGATCGGTATGTTTTTTAGAAGCCTCCGGATCGAAACTGTCGCAATACACAGCTAGAGTTCCTCCGGGTTTGAGTACGCGATAGAGTTCGCTGAAAGCTTTTTGTACGTCCGGCCAAAAATAGACAGTTTCGGAAGCAGTGACTACGTCGAACCAAGAGTCTGAAAAGGGCAAATCGCAGACGTCGCCCAGTACAATTTTAGCCAAGCCCATATCTATGGCTTCCTTGTTGTACTTTTCAGAAGCTTTAACACTTAAAGGAGAAATATCTATGCCGTAGATTAAAGCACTATGGCGCTTTCTACGCAACATGGCAATGTGATGGCCTCCGCCACAGCCGACATCTAAAACTGTACCATTTATGGGAATTTCAAAGAATTGGCTGGCGAAGTTAAATAGGGGGACATGTTCTTTGTTCATGCGCTGCAGAACATAAGAACCTCCCCATTTTATGCCGGGTTTAGCAAAATTATGCATCCATTGCTTAAAAAACACGGTTCAATATCTCCACTGCTTATTTAAAAATAGGATAAAAAAACTTACGACAAAAATTATACATCTGTAAAAGCAAAAAATCCTGGATTATGTCGTAAAATGTTTGGATATTTATAACCCTGTTTGAGCGGTGGCGTCATTGGTGATAATCTTGCGCTTAATATGATCTCCGGGGAAGCGGCAACAATTAGACATAACCGGTTGGAAATAGCGCTGATTCACAGGCTCATCCCATTCATAAAAAACGTTGTGTCCGCATTGAATTATCAAGTTAGGAATAATTACCAGCCAGGCTGCTATAATGGCCAGTTTGCGCAAATTTGATGAAGCCAGATAGTTGATCCCCATAGATGTAAGCAGTGCAAAGGCCGGCATAATAAAAATGAGGTTGCGCGTGATAATTATGGGTTGGAACAACACTGAAAATATTAAATGAATCAGTAAGGGTACAAGCAACCAGGCCACTAGAGTAAGTGGTAAGAGATTTCTTTTATTTCTGTAGGTTTGCCAAGCCCAGCATATACCTGCTGCTAAAAAAATTAGTATGGATAGTAAGGTAACAAGTGAAGATAATGAGCACAAGTACTCTTTTAGGCCGACCAGGCTGCAAAAAATATTTAATCCTAAGTTCCAACTTAGTTCAGGGTAACTGACCATTCTTCCCAACGCTCCCCGATCAAAAAGGGGCATGGGTAGAGACGTTATTAGAGATGCTATAACTGAAACGGCCAGACCTCGTTTCAAGTTTGCTGCCGCCGCACTATTTTGTGAAGTGTGTTTGGCCGCTAAAATGAGAATTATCCAGTGAGCCGGCAAAAGTGTAATGTTGTTTAAACTGATGCAGATGTTAACTGCAGACATTGCTATATATAGAAACCAATTTTTTAAATTAGGCTTAGCTAAAATATTAAAGAGCAAAATAGTTAGAAGAACAGCGGCTAAGAGGCTAAATATGTGATAGCGCAAGTAATTTGAGTAATATTGATGGCATCCGTTTATGCTGATTAAAGCAACTGCCAGCAAAGAAGTCCAGGCAGAAGAGCAGCGCTTCCCTAAGCAGAACACCGCCCATAAACTCAGTAGGCCTCCTATGAGAGAACTGAAGCGGTAAGCTGAAGTAGTAATATCTCCTAATACCAGGTAGCAGAACTCCTGCCAGGGATGCTGAATAAACTTATAATAAAAAATTCCGTTAATTTCTATCGGATCGGCTCCCTGTTCGGGAGTTATATATTCACTTATAGAGCGGAAAGAAAGCGTATTGGTGCCCGGTTCATCTCTATATAAACCACAGCCTCGGAATTGGCCGAATCTTATTAAGAAAGCAGCGCTCAGCAGGCAGAACAAAAGGAAATAAATTGTAATTTTGGTGTACGGCAATGATGGCTTCATAGGTTAAAAAACAAATGTAAATTATTTGAACAGCAGTTTTGGAAATAGTCGGCGTCAACATGCCAATACGGAGCCATTAGACGAGCTAAATTAGAAATTTGCTGCGGATATGGTAGTCCCCAAGGAGAGTCACTCTCCAAGATTAGGTTCCGTATAGGGATAACTTCTGCTAACAGCTTTAATTTAACTGCAGCCGGAGAGCTGTCTGAAGCAGTGGCAGCAACCATTTTGCTGTTAATAGAAATAAAAAAGCCCATCTTTATTAGGCGTTTGCCCAATTCAGGACTGCCCCAGAAGGCGTGAAGAAGTTTGTGAGGTCGAAATAAAGACTCAAATTTTTTCAATTCTGATAAGGCTTCAAAAAGTTGATTATAGGCTTTAACGCAGTGTATAACTACAGGAAGTCGGTGTTGGGAGGCTAAGCAGTATTGCCGACAGAAGAGTTCTCTCTGCAAAGAAAAATCGGCTTTAGGCTGATGTACACTATCAAAGCCTATTTCTCCTACACCGCAAGGATGGGGAGCAGTTTGCAGCAAACGCTCTAGTTCCCCTAACCAAACATTTATGATGTCTGTACTGTCATAGGATAATTCTTCGTGGTTAGCCGCTTGCCAGGGATGGATTCCTAAAACAAAGGGATTGTTCGTATCTCTTCCCCAGCGGCGCAGGGAATCCCATTGTTTGGGATGTGACGAAGCACCTACGCCACCGGTGATATAAGTATTTGCCGTATAGTTACTGTAATCTGCTTCGGCAAGGATGTCTAAAGGGTGGAAATGGCCGTCTAATAGCAATTCGCGGTGTGTCTCCTGATTGTTTAGCAGATGTCGTTATTGTTAATTATTGTACAACAATATCAGAGGTTGATGGCTGCAGTCTTTCAGATTGAACGCTGCTACAAGGAACTTGCACGTATATTAGGAAATTTTCTAAAGTTTGCTGAAAGGCATCTTACTTTTGCCATGTTGAACCGGAGGAAGATGATATGAAACTTACTGAAGTTATCGCCAAACGCCGCAGTATTCGCCGCTATAAAGCCGGAGAGGTAATTCCTCGCGAGCATTTTGAGCAAATTTTAGAAGCTGCTATGATGGCTCCCAGTGCTTGTAATTCTCGTCCTTGGGAGTTTTACGTAGTTACCGATCGTCAGACTCTCAATCGTTTGCAGAAAGTTATGCCCTATGCTTCCATGCTCAGTACTGCTTCGGCTGCTATCGTTGTGTATGCTTTACCGGAGGTGCAGAAGGGAGGCATTCCTGAAGGATATTGGGTAGTGGATTGCGGAGCCTGTACGGAGAATATTCTTTTAGAGGCGGCCAATTTGGGATACGGTACTTGCTGGTGTGGAGTTTATCCCAAGGAGAAAAATGTCGAGGGTATATGCTCTGTATTAGGTACCAAAGGTTTGCCTTATAGTTTGATTGCTATTGGTGTTCCCGACGAAGCCCCGGCAGCTCGAGGCCGTTACGAGGCTGCTAAAGTACATTTTATTGAATAGAAACGATTATCAGTTGCCTGTTAACTAACAAAGAGTAAAGTCCCTGCGTTTTTTAGTGCAAATGCAGGGACTTCTAGTTAGCCGTTTATAACGCGTTTAAAAGCTTCAACTACTTGAGGGTCGAAGGCTGAACCCGAACCGCCTGTAATAATTTCAACGGCATCGTGAGTACGGTAAGTTTTGCTGCCGGGGCGCCGCTGCGTTAGAGCTTCAAAAGCATCGCAGACAGCTATAATACGTGCGGCTATGGGGATGCGGTCTCCGGTTAGACTATCCGGTCCACCCCGTCCATCCCAGCGTTCGTGATGAGCTCGAACTACAGGGCAGAGAGCTCTCAGACTGGGGACAGAATTAATGATTTCCTCGCTGTAGCGGGGATGATCTTTGAGAAGATCGTATTCTTCGGTTTCCAGGTGGCGGATAGTCTGCAGCAGCCATTCTGGCCAACGCAGACGGCGCGCTCCTTTGTCTTGCAGTGCCTGCATGTATTCATCGGAAGCTAAATAAGCATGCAGTTCATTTTGTTTATCGGCACTTTCTTGCTGCAATAGCATGTCCAGCTCGCCTATGTCTTTAAACATTGAACCATATTCTATCTGACGCCGCGTTCTAATATCGTCTATTTTCATTTCAGCGGCAATTTTAGCGCCAAGTTCTGCCGTTCTGACAAAGTGGTCGTAAGCGGCTCGTCCTCCTAAGCGAACCATAAGAATGGCACCATTAATGGCTTCTTCTTCAGCATTGTGGATGCCAGTTTGCGAGGCGCAGAGTTGTCGGAACAGATCGGATACAATTGGTCTTTCGGCTGCGTTACTGGCACCGTAACGGCGGCTGCTGGCTGGAATGTACTTGGTGCGCATCCCTTCCATATGTAGCGGAGCTTTGAGACCGAGTAAAAAGCGGCCTGTCCAACCCGTATCGATGACGCTTAAGTATTCTGGCAAAGGGACATGGGCTGAAGAAAAACGGAGCGGATATTTTGTATCTAGGGCTTTCATGCGCTTAGAATCTGCTTCGTTTAGAATATTTTCTTCTTCGCTGTCGGAACCGTAATAATCGCAAGCTTGGCTGAGCTTCAGCATACTGGCTCGGTTTACTTTCCCAGCCAGGGTACCGAAAGGAGAAGAAGATAAAGCCTTTCCTCCGATCAGCGATGAAGAAGGAGCGGAGCTACTGTCCGAAACCATTTTTATGGGTGTGCTACTGCGGGCAATCTGTCTTTTTACTTTGGGTTGGAAAAGAGAATCGAGTATCGGAGAAAAGACTGGCAAACGCGAGTTGGCAGGGCGTCCCCCAAAATTTAGGGCCAATTCTAAGCGAATTTTGGCCATAGGTACGCTGGAATCAACCGGAATGCTGTCTTGACGATAGTTTGTATTGCTGCTTGCTGCTGCTTTTTTCTGCGGCTGAGAGTTCAAAGCAAAAGGCATGTTCGATTGGCGGAAAGCCGGTACCGAAGGAGCGCTGCCTGATGTATTTATTAACGGAGAAGCTCCCGGAGGCAGAATAGGTTTCCCTATCAAGGGAGGCAGGGTCGAAGGTTTGGGAACGGCGGCTGAAGTAAAATTCGAGGTAGAATTATCGACAGCAGCAGACTGATCGGCAGCGCCATTCGGAGTTGCTGTAGCAGAATTTTCTTCTTTAGGTTCGGAGGCTGCCTCTGCAGAATTTGAGCTGTCGTTGTTGATGGAAGGAATAATTGGAATTTGCCCTGCTTTTGGAGTGAAAGTAGAAGCAAAAACTGACTTATGTTCTTCCTGAGCCTGAGCTCTGGCTTCTTTGCGGCTGACTTCACGAAATGGCGATTTAGTAAGTTGATTCATAATCAACTTACTGGAAGAGGCTTGCAACTGAGGAGCTGCATTGGGGTTTTGCAGAGGCGTAGAAGCCAACGGGGTAAAAGCAGAGGGCTTAGAGAAAACTTTGCGCGGAGCAACTTTGGGGATATAAGTTTGGTTTTTCTCTTCCTCTTCTTCTTTTTTCTTGGCTGCGCTGCGGAGAGTGTAGGGCAGAGCTTCTTGTTTTAAAGTTTGTCTGGCCCAAGAAGCGTTTTTATCGACACTCCCGCTCAGGTCGATACGTTGTCTGGCCGCAGTTTCATTCAGAATAACTTGGGTTTTGTCAAGTTGTCGTTCTGAACTTACTCCGCGTAATATATCCTCAATGTTGACCTCTTTTTCTAGTAATTCTGCTCCGCTGGGCAATTCTGGTTCAGGGACATACTTAAGATGCTGAGCAGAAATAAGAGCTGTTTTCAAGCTCTCTGGCTCTTGAGGGGCAGCTACGGCGACTACAGGAGCTGCTGTTTTAGAAGCGCTGAGATCGCGCAGCTTTTTAAGGGTTTCCGAGCTGAAGGAGTCGTCTGGGGCCTTTTGCAGCTCTTCGTCGCCGTCAGAACCTATAGGAGTATTTTTCAAATAGGCTCTGATTTTTTTATTCAGCTCATCGTATATGGCCAGGAGCTCCTTGGGAGTGGGCGGAGCCGCTTTTTTCTTAGGCTTGGAGCCGACAAAATTGCCGACACCGACGCCATTACTTCCGGGGGCCGAAGTACGGGATGAGCTTAAGGAGGCAGAATTTTTCAGGCCGCCGCTGTTCTTTGGCGAGGACGAGTTGTTTTGATTGCTTAATGTCATAACTGGCTCACCTGCAAAGTAAGGTACAATTTGTGCTGTAAAGCATTATCTTGTATATCGTGGGGGCTAAAAACAGTATAGGCAGTTGCCGGTAAATTTGTACTGCTCGGTTTGCTGATATAAAATTTAGTTTTTTTGTTGTATTTATAAGTTGTCGTCGCCTTGGAAGTCATCCGGATCCAGATTGTCTATAAATTGCGATAAAGTGTCATCTTCTTCGGTAAGTTCTTCGATAACATTTGCTTTAGCCGGAGTTTCCGGCTGATCCTTATCTCTTTTTTCCGCATCTTCATGGCCTACGTAAAAGACATCTTCATCGGAAGCGGGCGCATCAAAACTTATTCCTTTAATTCCCTCCGATAGTAGCACTTCTTCTTCTGCATAGATGGGAGCGCCGGTTCGTAAAGCTACGGCTATGCTATCGGATGGACGGGCATCAATGGTTATTTCTTGCCCGTTTCTTACTAAAATCAGTTTCGCGTAAAAAGTGCTGCACACTACTTTAGTAATTATTACTTCTTTTAGAGAGGCGCCCAGCTCTTCAATAATGGTTTTAATTAAATCGTGGGATGTAGGACGCGGTACTTCGGTGCCTTCCATGGCCAAAGCGATGGCTGTGGCCTCGAATACGCCGATAGTTATGGGCAGACTGTGACCCTGGCTCTCGTCTGTGAGAATTACTACAGGGTCGTGGGCGATAAGATCTATACCTAATTTATAGACTTGCATCCTGCGAAGAGCCATATATGGGGGAAACCTTTCACGGCGGGAATACACGTTTGCATCCCGCTTCTTCTTTCTGTTATTGATATGGTGATTTCGACTATTGCCCCCTATATCCTAGCTGGAAGGTTGAAACTGCAAAATAGTATCAGACTCAGGGCGGAGATCTTTTTCGACAGTAGAAAGGCTGATTTTCAATTAGGAGCTTTGAGAAGTATGGAAGAACATCAATTAAGTTTTGCTCTAATAGGAGAGAGCGAGAATTTTATATCTTGGGGAACGTTGCTGGCTAGAAAGGGCTTCACATTAAGCGGTATCTATTTGCCGCAGCGTTGGGCTGCATTGGCCAGCGTGTTGTTATTAGGTTGTCCTGCTTATGCCAGTTTGGAAGAGACTGCCTCTTCTGGAGATATTCTTTTTATTGAAAAGAGTTTATTGGCGCAATTACCTGCTGAGCAGAAAAGTAAAATATTAAATCCTGGTCGACAGAGTTCTAAAGAAATTGCGGAAAATCAAAATGAAAGGGTTGCGGTGCTAATTGACTTTGTCCGGGAGCTTCCTGAGACGGGCGTCGATAAAGCGGAAGAGCAAAGTTCTGAAATTTCCGAACTTATGTCGCTAATAGTTGACAGTGAAACAGATTTTTCCCGTCGGTGCTATTTGTTAAAGGTGTCGGGCCCATTGTCTGAAGCCGGTCGCGATATTCTTCGAGTCGATGAAGTATGCAACGGACGGGCTCATGAGCCCAATCCTTGTCGGGATTATACCTTTGACTGCTGCGGATTGCGTTTGTTGCTAAAGAGTATGGAGGCAGAAGAAAGTGACTGCGACGGAGTCCGATCCGTTTAGAAGAAGCTGGTTAGCTGCTGAGCCGCTATGCTTCCGGCTGAGCATATATTCTGTCGCGGATAATTTACCGTCCGGCAGGCTAGGCTTTTGCCTGGAGCTATAGAAAGTAAAGTTGGTGTGCCAATTTACATAGAGGTATTTTTTAGTGGGTGAGCGTTTTTCTGTCGCTGTAGTTACCGATTGGCAGGGCACGGCCGGTCCTGCAATCTGTAATGCTTTAATTCAAGCCGGTTTTAGTGTCCTAATTAATGGCCCCCAAGAGGTGCTTTTCAATATTCCCCCTTCCGATGCTATGGGCAAAGTTTTGGCCCAGCCTTTCGATACAACTAACGAGCAGGAGGTACAGGAAACTTTTCTTACCTGTGCCAATCACTTAGGCGGCATCGATGTTCTTGTAAACAATAACTACTTTTGGAATGATGCTGCTTTGGGCGATATTACGGAAAAAATGTGGGAAGAGGTAATCAATCGCGGTTTGAAGAGCACTTTCTATTGCAGCCGAGCGGCCAGCCGCTTTATGAAGGCTCAGGGATACGGTAAAATTATCAATGTAATCAGCTCTTCGGCTTTTAACGGAGTTTATACTCAGTTCGCTTCTGTATGTGCCGGTATTCACTCTTTAACTAAATCGTTGGCCAAAGAGTTAGCACCCGAAATCCGAGTAAATTCTGTGGCTCCAGGTCTTATCGATGAACCTTGGATCGATGAGGGAGGCAAAGAGCTCAGAGAAATGTTAGTTCGCGACGTACTTCTCAAACGTCTTTGTTCCAACGATGACATCGCTGAAGCTGTAAATTATTTAGCTTGCGGCGCCGATTTTATGACTGGTCAAATGTTAGTTTTGGATGGCGGCGAGTGTCTACATTAGTTGTTCCCTGATCTAGAGTTAACTAAAGGCCCCGGTCTTTTTATCTGCAGGGTATAAAGCATAGGGCTTATGATAAATAATATGGATTATTTTATGAAACGAAAGTCTGTTTGGCTGCTGATTGTATGCTGCGGGTTCTGGTTGGTTGCATTTGCTTTCGGCAGTAGTTTATCAGCTTATGCTCAAGACGAAGCTAGGTCTGAAGTTGGAAAGAGTTCGGCATCTTCTTTGCCTGATGACGGGGCACACCGCCTTAGCCTAGGCTTTAGTCCCCATAGTCTTGTCCAGAAATCTTCCTCCAATATTAGGCGAGTGGCTTCTTCCGATGGAACAGTCGTAGCTTTTGATGCCGAACAACAGAGCGTCCTTTATCGTACTGACAATGACAGCTATTTAGGCAGTTCTTATTTTGTTTCTTTGCAGAAGCATTGGCTCAGCAGCGTTAACTTGGTAGAAAAGCGCTTATCGGCGCAGAGAGCCGTCAAAAATGACGACTCAAAAATGATTTTAGTGGGAGATAAGTTTGTCATACTGCGCCGGGAAGACTCTTTTTCTGTCTTTCGTCAGGACAATTTGCAGTTGCTATGGGAACGCGACTTCTCATCCGACTTTGGCTCAATTGCTGACAGCATAGGTATTTGGCCGGAACGAATGGTAATTGTTGGCCAAGCTAAAGATAAAGCCTCATTTATTTGCGCGGCCATAAATTTGGCTGATGGTAAAATCTGTTGGCAGAGTTCACAGTCGGGCTGTTTTGCAGAGCTGGCCGTCTCATCCCAGTTCATCTATTTAGCGTTTAACAGTAATGATAATTATTCGAGCCAAGTTTACGGAGCTGAAGGCGTAATTTGCTCTATAGAACTTAGTAGCGGCAGGTTGTATTCCAACAGACAGACTGTTGGTTTGCGCCGTTTTTATGCCGGTCAGGACAGATTACTAACTATTTCCTGCAGTTCATACGGAGCAGAAACTGCTTATATTATGGAGATCTGTTCGCCTGATCTACAGCCCTTAAATAGTGTAGGTATAAGCTTTCTGCCGCAGTGGGTTAATTTTGGACCTGAGCAAATCGGAGTGCTCTATTCAGATTTAGAGTCTTTAGAACGTTGGAATTTATGCCTTCTTTCCGTAACAAATGGAGAAGTTATCTCTCATTTTGAAGTAAGCAATAAATTATGTCAGATTGTCTGTGATAAAAACGATATTTGGTTTTTTATCAGCATTTATAATTCTATGGCCGTCTATTTGCTGAAAGACGGTGAGATGCTTTCGGTGGCTGAATGTGCTGTGGAAATGGAGGACAGCCCGTATTTAGGATGCAGTGCTCTGATCTCTGGCAATAATCTCTATATTTGGGGGAAAGGCAAGAGTACAGAGGGGTTGTCTGTTGTGACTTTAGACCTGCAAAGTCGCCGCAACTCAGTTTGGAATAATAAGGAAACTAAATCGTCCGCTCTCATTCCCTGCGGTGCTTCATTGGCTATAGTAACCGCAGAGAAAGGGCGATTTACTGGAGAAACTGTCAGCCGTATCAAACTTCTCAATTTAACAAAGGGCGGTTTTGCTTTTACGTCCGATCCCATAAAAGGGCAGGTCTGCGCCTTCGGAGGGGACAAAGCTTTAGCTGCCGCTAATTCTGCTCCGGGTGGCGAGAGCTCTTCCGATGCTTTAATATATTTAGCTTCATCTCAGGGAGAATTAGTACTGCTAGGACAGAACGGTCAGTTATTGGGCCATCCTTTGAAGAAAGTCTTTTTTAATTGGACCAAATGGAATAATTTATTCGGAGTTATTCTCTTAACTGGGTGCATTCTTTGGTATATTGCTCAAGCTAATCGGGGTAAGAAACTTTTTATACGCGAGATAGCCGGTTTAAGCGCTTTGGATGAAGCAGTTGGCAGGGCTACGGAAATGGGACGTCCGGTTTTGTATATACCGGGAGTGGGCGAAATTGATGATACGCAGACTATGGCCGCTCTCTCTGTTTTGGGAAAAGTTAGCAGCTGTACCGCTGAGTATGGCTGTTCTATTATGGTCCCCAACTGCAGCCCCGTAGTCATGTCAATGGCCCAAGATGTGGTGAATCAGTCTTATTTAAAAGCAGGATGTCCTGATTCTTATGTTAGCGATAATATCTGCTATCTGTCTGGCGAACAATTCGGCTTCGCTGCCGGTGTGTGCGGTATGATGGTCAGAGAAAAACCGGCAGCTGTCCTCTATATGGGCACGTTTTTAGCCGAAGCTTTGATGCTGGCCGAAACAGGCAACTCTACAGGGGCTATACAGATTGCTGGTACAGCCAGCGCTTCTCAGCTGCCCTTCTTTGTGGCCGCTTGCGATTACACACTTATTGGCGAAGAACTTTATGCTGCCTCCGCTTACCTTTCCAACGATCCTATGCAAATAGGTTCATTAAAAGGTCAGGATGCCGCTAAAGCAGCTATTATGATTCTGATTATTGCAGGTATCATCTGTGTGAGCTGCGGAGGCCACTGGATTTCTTATCTTTGGTAGCTTTTTTGAAGGATTAGATATATGAAGCGTGAGATTCCGCTGCTGATTACTTTCATTGCCGGCTTAGTTATGATCGTTCAGTTTTACAGTTATCCTCTGAATTGGTTGGGCGATCTGTTTAACGATTTCTATAATATTATTCTCACTTTTGCCTTTGTGTTGGGAGCTTTGAGCCTTTTTGCTGTTAACGGCAAAAAGATTTTGTCTCAAACTCCAGGCTGGGGATACAATTGTATACTGCTGTTATCTTTGATAGCAACTTTAGTTTGCGGCCTATTTTGGGCTCCTCAGGGTAAACTGCCTACTGATGAAGGCACATCATTTAGCTGGATCTTTGACAATATTTTTACTCCTTTATCGGCCGCTACCTACAGTCTGTTAGCTTTTTATATCGCTTCTGCCTCTTTCAGAGCCTTTCGGGCCCGATCGTGGGAAGCTGCTTTGCTTTTGATTACTGCTTTTATAGTTATGCTTTTCCGTGTTCCTTTAGGTGAACATCTGTGGCAGGCGCTGCCGATAATTGGCCAGTATGATATTGCTAAATTTATTGAAGATTGGTTAATGGGAACTTTCAATGCTGCCGGCCAGCGAGCAATTCTCTTGGGAGCGTCAGTGGGATTGATTTCCGTATCTTTAAAAATATTGCTTGGTATTGAACGATCTTATTTGGGAGGCTCCGATTAATGTTAGCTAAATTGGCCGACTTAGACAGACGTTGGATATTTTTGTCTTTGGCCTTGTGCGTGGTTCTGCCGCTTATTTGGCCTCTTCAGCTACGTATAGAGCCCAGCCCTCTGAGTATTAAATTTTATGAAACGGTCGAAAAACTGCCCGAAGATTCTTATGTCTGCATGTCTTTTGATTATGGGCCGGGTACTAAAGTAGAGTGTCATCCTATGGCAGTAGCCATGTTGCGTCATCTTTTTCGCCGCAAATGTAAAGTTGTGTGTATAGCTTTGTGGCCTGAAGGTAGCCTTTTTGCCAGAGAGGCATTACAGGAAGCTGCCAAAGAGTTTGGGGCTGTGTATGGGGAAGATTATGTAAATTTAGGTTATAAAAACGGGGGAGAGGTTATACTTAAGGCCATAGGAGAAGATTTTGGAGCTATGTATACGTCCGATTTCTCCGGACGTTCTCTGAACGATTTACCTATTATGGGCAGAGTAGCCGGATGGAAGAGTTTCGATTTAGTGTGTGACTGGTCCATGGGGCGTCCCGGTTTGGCGGAATTTGTGCGTGTAGTTGTCGGCCAGTATAATCGTCCTCTGTTGGCCGGTACTACAGCTGTAACCACTCCCGAGGCGTATCCTTTTTTAAATTCTGGACAAGTAATTGGACTGTTGGGCGGATTGCGTGGGGCCAGCGAGTATGAAGTGCTGACCGGCATGAGGGGCGGTCAAGCTTCGCGAGGCATCGATGCACAATCTATGGCTCACTTTTTTGTGGCTTTTTTGATCATTTTGGCCAATGTAATATATTTCGCCCAGTGTTGGCATAACAGAAACGGCAGAAACTAACTGTAGAGAGGCTGCGTATTTACGATGGAAGCTCATTCATTAAGTGACCTTATAGGGATGTGGATAGGCGTTGGCCTTACCATGTGCATTTTCAGCTTCCTTTATAAGGATAATCCTCTGTACAGGCTGGCTGAGCATATCTTTGTTGGAGTATCGGCCGGGTACTGGATGTGCATTGGCTATTGGCAGGTTATTTACCCCAACTTAATTTTAAAATTACAAGCCGGTGACTGGTGCTATTTGATAGCTGCTGTGCTAAGCATTATGCTTTTGGCCAGAATTGTGCCTAAATATGCTTGGCTCAGTCGGTGGCCTTTGGCGTTTATGGTTGGAATTTTTGCCGGATATAACATAGTCTATACTATGGAAGCCCAAGTTTTGAGACAGCTGGAAGCTACGGTTGTGCCTCTTTGGGGATGTCCTAACTGGGCAACTTTCTTATCGAATTTGATTATTGCCGTCGGTGTTTTGAGTGGCCTTATGTATTTCTATTTTTCTAAAGAACATAAGGGAACATTATGGGGCAAAACTGCCAAAATAGGTATAGGCGTTCTGATGATCTCTTTCGGAGCCGCTTTCGGCTATACCGTTATGGCCAGAATCTCTTTACTTATAGGGCGGGTTATGTATATCCAAGATGTATGGCAGGCCACTGTAAACTTCTTCCGTTAAATTTGTAACATTTTTTATATTATAAGACCGCTCTGTTTAATTTATACCGAAAAATATTTTAACGGTTTTCCTACGCAGACAACAGTTTTTCAGTATATAAAAGCTCTTCAGCTGGCACATCTGGGGATCGCTGACAGTTTTTTCGGCTCTTTACTATGACTGCATATAAGATAAAATGTGGTTAGGCATTTTTATCTTATATTTTTGGTAGTTCTGCGTAAAGCAAATTGACAATTTAGTCATAATTGAGGTTGATATACTGAATATGGAAAGCCGTCGAAATCAGCAAGAATCCGATATTTACACTAATAATCATCAACCATATTCTTCTAACAGCAGCCATACGGAAATTAATGAGGAAGTTTTCGAAAGAAGTGGTTATGAGTTCATCGATGAACAGATTGGCGAAGATTATCCGGAGCCGCTGACCGTTGTTGATGACTCTATTAATGGCAAAATTAAGAAAATTGAGAAGTTTATCTTAAAAAAGTTTTTTCAATTGCTACGTTTCATTCAGAGAGTTGCTCCCGGAAATATAGACGGAAAATTGTCGGATGAGCTCAAGTTTGTATACATTTTATTTTCACTTATTATTGGTGTTGGAATTACAATAATTCCTCGAGCATTGAATTTGGTCGATGAGGATGAAGAAGGTTTCTGTGTGTTACTATCGATGCTTAGCTTTATTCCTGTCATGGCTTTTCTAGGCGCGCCCAGTTATGCTCCCAATGAAGATGACAGTGAGGAAGAACCTGAAGACCCCGAGTCTGTTTTTGCTGATGAGGAACTTGAACCGCTTGTAATACGCTATTCACGTTCACAACCACAATATATTGTTTATACATTAATTTCCGCTAGTCTTACCTTTGTCGCTTATCTAGTTATGGTCGGCATCTATGCGTGTGCAGAAAAATATTATTTTAATAAGTTCTCAGGCGTAAGCATAGAAATACATATTCTCGTTATAGTTTCGTCAATATTACTGTCATTTTTGGCTTTAGGCAGCCGTTATAAAGAAACAGCCGTAATCAATTTTACCAATGAAGGCATATACGGAAGAATAAAGGGTTTGTTCACCCTACAATGCATAGAAGACAGGTGGAACTATTTAAGCGGAAGATTTGACACG
Source organism: Candidatus Bruticola sp. (assembly GCA_051874695.1). Classification (GTDB taxonomy): domain Bacteria; phylum Vulcanimicrobiota; class Xenobia; order Xenobiales; family Xenobiaceae; genus Bruticola. Next base: position 189,795 of record JBJEGC010000020.1, on the reverse strand, counting down.
CCCACTGAGGAATTCGACCAACTTCCACCCGGATTCGCACACTACGACCGTCAATTCTTAAATCAGAATGTAGTGACCTGGGATTCTTTTCGGGCTTTTTCTGTACATAATGAATGCATCGTTTTGTGGGGGAACATTCCGGAAGAACGTTTTATGAGCTGGCTGTACATTACCATGGGAATGAGTTTGGATAGCGGCTCTAGTTTAGTACATTCATCGCTGCGTTTGACTATTCCACAAGATTATATTTCCGAAGTAGAAAAATTTTTGTCTCACAAGCTTAGACAGGTGAAGCTTTATCCCAATGCACGTTTGATTTACGGAACGTAGGCATTTATTGAGTTTTTTTTCTGTAAATTACCGCTTTTATCGCTGTTATTAGTATAAAATAGGAAAACAGTGAGGCTAGGAAATGGGGTAATTTATTATGGTCGATTACGATCATATACGTAAAAATTTAAGTATTACAAAAGATATACATTATATAACTTCTCCGGATTATTTGGTTATAGAACACAGAGAGTTTCGAGGGCGTGGTTTCCGCAAGTTTTTGCATATGATAAGGACCTTCTTGGCCGTGGTTGCGTTTTCTGCACTGTTTGGCTCTGTGCTTTATATTTGGAAAGATGCTGGCACCTTAGAACTGACTATTGCCGCTACCGTTATTTTAACTATAGTAATATTATTTGCTGTTGACTCTACTGATAATGGAGATTGTGACTTAGCTCTAATATTTAGCCGCACCGGATTAACTATAATGGAATTTTACGATAGTGGTTGGCCAATAAACGGCACTAATATTATTAAATATTATCCCGCTTTTTCGCAGGATGATTGTTGTGGCGAAATGCCTTGGTCCAGATTTCTCGGCTACTCTATAGTGCATCATGAAGTCAGCGGGACAATATCTATTAGGTTGTGGTTGGTAGATGAAAATGACAGACATTATTACGATAAATTGAGTCGTAAAGATAGGTGCCGTTTAGCCGTTGAATTTTTTCTTAATCCTGTAGATAATCGCTATATCAAGATCGGCTCCAGCAACACTACAGAATTTAAAGCTGGCGTAAAAGCTCTGCAGGAACATGTGCCTTTCTGTTCTGAATTGAGAGTACGCGATTAGCTTCTGCTTGTATGCTGACAAATCGGGGATGAGCTTTTTTATTGTCAGAAACGGGGAGGCAGGCGGCGCTGCAGTCGTTATTGTTACTTTCTGTAGTATCGCGGCTGTTTAATAATTTTGTACAGGATGGAAATTTGAGTAAAAAACATCATAAACACAAGGATAATGCCTCTAAGAAGCAGGAGCTCGTTTTGCCTTTAGTTATACGGCAGTATCCTGCAGCTAAACGTCCTTGGCTAACTGCAGCTATTGTTCTCTTCTTGCTTCTGATGATTATCTCTATGCTCAGCCCTAAAGGTGGCTGGAGTGGCCTACTAGTGCCAATTGTCCTGCTGGCTATTATACTTCACAGTCTAATACCTTACTTTATTCCTACTACCTACACTTTCACTAAAGAGCAAATTGAGGTGCGCCGTTTTGGTAAGCCTTCTGTTTTTAAGTGGGACGATTACCGCGCCTACTCTATGCAGGGTAATGGAGTGGTACTTTGGATGGAAATGCATCCTGCTTCCAAAACTTCGTCTTTTTCCGCTTATTTTAAAAGTCTACGCAACTCAGTTTTTATTCCGCTCGATGAAGAGTCTATGCAGATAGTGGAGCCTCTGATCTCCCGCAAGTTAGTTAAAACAGATTAATTGGGAAGTGGCATGAAAATAAATTGGCGGGAAATGTGGTCTTTGCAAGAGCCTGGCCCTCCTGAAGCAGGACAGGCAGAATTGGAAAGTGATATAAAACAGTTAGCGCAGTCGATAGTTTCTATTCATTTGGGAGTTCCGGCCCTTTGGTTTTTGGAGTCGTGTCGGCCGCTTCATTTTATAGGCAGTCAGGCTCTGGTTTTTCTCTCACCGGCTGCCGGTTTGTTAGGATTAGAGGCTTCCTGTCGGCGGGCTGCAGAAATTGCCGCTCGTCCTTCTCAGATGGAAGCTCTTATGGAAGCTATTGAGCAGTTGGAAATTGAAAAAAATGAACAGCACGCGAAATAAAGATTCTATTGTTTCAATATTAGCTACCGATTGTGGTAGCACCACTACTAAAGCTATTCTAATAGAGAAAGGCCCTGAGGGGTTTCGTTTGAGAGCCAGAGGCGAGGCTCCAACCACCGTGGAAGCTCCGGCTGAAGATGTCACTCAGGGAGTTCGCAATGCTGTCAGTGAGTTGTCCGAAATTATTGGCCGTCCTCTTCTAGATGAAAAAGGTGAACTAATTAAGCCTTACAACGGAAAACAGGGGATAGATATTTACCTTTCAACTTCATCTGCCGGCGGCGGTTTACAAATGATGGTAGCTGGCGTAGTAGCCAAAATGAGTACTGAGAGTGCTCAGAGGGCTGCTTTGGGAGCCGGAGCTGTAGTAATGGAAACCCTTTCCTCTAACGATTCGCGCCGTCCTTACGAGAAGATAGAAATTATCCGCAAGCTGAGACCGGATATGGTGCTTCTTTCCGGCGGTGTAGACGGAGGTGTTCAGAAGCACGTAGTGGAGATGGCTCAAATTTTTGGAGCGGCTGACCCGCGCCCTCGTTTAGGCGTTAATTACAAATTGCCGGTCATTTTTGCCGGCAATAAAGATGTCCGTGAGCAGATAAAAAAAATCTTGGGTTCCAAAACGGCCCTGGAAATAGTTGATAATATTCGGCCTACCATGGAGAAGGAAAATCTGCAGCCTGCCCGTTTAAAAATCCAAAGCCAATTTTTAGAGCATGTTATGGCTCATGCTCCAGGTTATCCTAAGCTAATGGCCATGACCGACGAACAAATTATGCCTACTCCTGCGGCAGTAGGTATGATTATGCAGAAAATAGCCTCAACTCGATCTATAAATATTTTAGGCGTTGATATCGGTGGAGCGACAACTGATGTTTTTTCTGTTTTTGATGGTCACTTTAACCGCACAGTTTCCGCTAATTACGGTATGAGCTATTCTATATCAAATGTAGTAGCTGAGGCTGGTCTAGACAAAGTTTTGCGTTGGGTTCCTTTTGAGGTTGAAGAGGCTACATTGCGCAATAACATTAAAAATAAAATGATCCGTCCTACTTCGATTCCTTTTCTCATGGAAGACTTAGAAATAGAGCAGGCTATCTGCCGTGAGGCTCTACGCCTTTCTTTCGAACAGCACGCTCTTCTGGCTGATGGATTGAAAGGAGTTCAACATCAGGCCGAAATAGGTTCTATTTTTAATCAGGGTGAGAAGAAAAGTTTAATCGATCCTATGCGCTTAGACATGCTCATCGGTTCCGGCGGTGTACTTTCACATGCGCCCGAGCGCTGGCAGACTGCTTGGATGCTTCTCGATTCTTATTTGCCTTGCGGTGTTACCCAGTTGGCTGTGGACTCTATATTTATGATGCCTCAGCTGGGCGTGCTTTCGGCTATTCTTCCAGAGGCTGCGGCTTATGTTTTTGAAAAAGATTGTTTGATAGAATTGGGTACATGTGTTGCTCCGCGTTTTACTAACGGACGAGCTGTAGCTGACGGACAGGAAATTCTCAAAGTTGAATTTAGTAATGGCGAAACTTTAATTTTGCATATGGGAGAAATTATCGTTCGCAAATTGGCTGCCGGAGAGAGTCTGCAGGCGCGTTTAATCCCTATAGGACGAACCGATGTCGGGGCGGGAGCGGGCCGAGAAGCAGATGTTACTCTAAAAGGCGGCACTACAGGTCTGATTTTTGACGGTCGTGGAAGGGCTCCGTTTGTACTGCCTGCAGAGCGTTCTGCTCTGGTCAAAAAACTTCAGGAGTGGAAGGCGGCCTTTAAAGGATAAATATGAGCAGTGCTTATGTTCCCGGTTTAAAAGTTACCGATCAAATTGAATTAAAAATAGAGCGTCGTTTGCCCCTGAAAGGTAATGTAATCGTTAAAAAGGGCGATAAAGTGCATTGGAATACTGTCGTAGCCAATACTTTTTTGCCCGGAAGTGTCGAAATAGTCAATGTAGCTGCCAAGTTAGGGATCGCTCCTGAAGAAGTCAGCCGAGTTATGCTAAAAAAAGAGGGCGACACCGTACTTAAGGGTGATACTTTGGCCAGTAGCAAAGGCTTTTTAGGCTTTTTTAAGTCTAATATTCAGTCGCCGATTAACGGTACTGTAGAATCTGTTTCTGATGTCAGCGGTTTAGTCGTATTGCGGGCGGCTTCCGTACCGGTAGAAATTAACGCTTATACTGACGGACTTGTAGAAGAAATTCTGCCTGAAGAGGGAGTTGTTATTAAAACTATTGCTTCTTACGTTCAGGGCATTTTTGGTATTGGTGGAGAAACGGCAGGCGAACTGTTCATTTTTAGTGATTCTTCTCAAGAAGAAATGAAAATTGAAAAACTCAGCTCGGAGCATAAAGGAAAAATTTTAGTAGGTGGTTCTTTAGTAACTGCTGAGTTTTTGCGTCGCGCTGTGGAAATAGGAGTCAGAGCTGTAATTGTAGGTGGTATTTCCGATGCCGATTTGGCCGATTTCCTTGGGTTCGATCTGGGAGTGGCCATTACCGGATCTGAGGATAAAGGTATTACTTTAATTATTACCGAGGGATTTGGGGCCATCTCTATGGCAGAACGCACTTATTCTCTGCTTAAGGGCTGCGTCGGACGGTGGGCCTCAGTTTCTGGAGCTACACAAATTAGGGCCGGAGTCATACGTCCGGAGATAATTATTACCAAAAAAGACAGTGAACTGGCTTTAATTCAAGAAAAAGCTCCGCCTGTGTCTTCTGCCGCTGGGCTCAGAGTCGGTTCTAAAGTTCGTTTAATTCGTGAGCCTCATTTCGGTTGCTTGGCTCGAGTTATTGAGCTGCCGCCGGAAGCGCAGCTTATTCCTACCGGAGCCAAAGTGCGTGTAGCTAAAGTTGAACTTGCAGATGGTTGCTGCCTTTCATTGCCCAGAGCCAATTTGGAAATTATAGAAGAACATTAAAAAAAAATTCTTTTTTTATCGCATCGGCAGGTATAAAGCTTATTGTGTAGGTAAGTGAAAGCGATATTAATTGAGGTTTGGGTCCGTGAAAGTTAACGATAATATAGCTGATACTAAAGGAGCCTGTGCTGACAGAGTGCGAGTTGGAGATGAATTTCCGATAAATCAGGAAATACTGGAGTGGGCAAAAACTGCTGATGTAAAAACTTTACCCGAACTTATTAGGCGTACTGTAGATACTTATGGTAACTGTCGCTACTTAGGAGTTAGAGTAGGCAGTGAGTATGTTTTTAAAACCTACAATGAAGTCTATCAAGAAATAGTTTTCTTTGCTTCAGCTCTGTTAGGCATTGGCTGTCAGCCCGGAGATATGGTGGCTAATTTCTCTGCCAACTGTATGGAGTGGGCTGTAGTCGATTTCGGTTCGTCTCATGTCGGATGTGTACATGTGCCCATGTACGCCACTTTGAGCCAGAGTGAGTTCGCCTATATTGTCAAGGATTGCGGAGCCAAGGTGCTTTTTGTTCTGACCAAAGAACAACTCAATAAGGCTTTGGCTGCTGAAAATGAGCTTCCCGATCTGAAGCACATTATAGTTTCTTCATCTGTTAACTTAGATGGTGTGCATAGTAGCAAGCAGCTCTGGGCTTGGTCGGAATTTTTGAGTTACGGACGGATTCATCTTAGCCGCTATCAGGCTCGCATAGAAGATATCGTCAGCTCCATACAGACAACAGATGTAGCCAGTATTATTTATACCTCTGGGACTACAGGTAATCCCAAAGGGGTCATGCTGATGCACGGTAATTTTTGCAGTCAGGTTGATTCTTTAGAAAAAATTGTTGGTATTACTCATGAGGATGTCCATCTCTCGTTTTTACCTGTAGCTCATGTCTTTGAGCGTATATTCTTTTATTTGAATTGTTACAAGGGAGCGGCCTTAGGTTTTGCTCAAAGCTTAATTACGGTTTTGCAAGATATGCAGGTTTTGCGTCCCACAATTTTTACCAGTGTGCCGGCTCTCTATATAAAAATTCACGATCGCGCTATTTCCCGTATGACCGGTTTTAAGAGTAAGCCATTTAAATGGGCCATGAAAGTTGGTCGCTCTTACAATGCTAATAAGCGCTTAGGTAAGGTGGACAGAGCCGGCCGCATTATTCACGCTATTACTCGCAAGATGCTCTTTAGCGATTTATTCAAAAAATTCGGCGGCCGCATTCGCTTTTTTATTTCTGGCGGTGCTCCTTTGCCATCCGATGTGTGCGAGTTCTTCCTCGATTTAGGTTTCGTTATGCGTGAAGGATACGGCTTAACTGAAACCAGTCCAGTTATCTGTATCAATCGTTCCACTGATATTTGCCCCGGATCGGTAGGTGAAGCCATTTTCTACAGTCAGGTTAAAATTGCCGAAGATGGTGAAATCTTGACTAAAGGTCCAAACGTGATGCGCGGATACTTTAAGAATTTAGAGGCCACCAACGAGGTTATTGATAGTGAGGGCTGGTTCCATACCGGCGATGTCGGCTATATAGAAAATAATAAAGTATTTATTACCGATCGCAAAAAGAACCTTTTGGTTTTATCAAACGGCAAGAACGTGGCACCCAGTCAGATTGAAGCGGCTATTCTAAAGAGTGAATGGATTAATTCGGTAGTTTTAGTCGGCAATAACCGCAGCTGTGTGGGAGCAATCATTGTGCCTAACTTTGAAAAATTACACTCCTTCTGCGAGAAAAAGAAAATTGTGGCAGAAACTAACCATGAAATGGTCAGCCATGCTGCTGTACAGGAAATTATCTGCGGTGAAATTAATGAAGCGTGCGATACTTTCTCTTCTTATGAGAAAGTTAAGCGTTTCTATATTTCGGATCGTGAGTTCTCTTTTGCTATGGGTGAACTTACGCCTACTCAAAAAGTTAAACGCCGCGAGGTTGAAAAGAATTTCAGTGCTGAAATAGATAAAATGTTCAACTGATTTAGGGTTCACCAATGTAAAAGATGTCTGGCCGGAGGATACTATCCTCCGGCCAGACATCTTTTCTGCCCCTTTTTAGCTCTTTACAGCTCCGGCTGTAATGCCTTTAATGAAGTGCTTCTGGATGGCTAAGAAAAATATTATCATAGGTAGGGCAGCCAGAACCGATCCCGCAGCCACAACTCGAAAATCGCTGTCAAAACTGGAAGATAGGTAAGCTAAGCCTACACTTATGGGATAAAGTTTTTCCGATTTGAGAATTACCAATGGCCAAAGAAAAGAGTTCCAATTGGCAGTGAAGGCGAATAGGGCTACCGTTGAAAGAACGGGTATATTTAAAGGGAGGCAGACGTGACAGAATATGGCCCACTCGCCGCAGCCATCTAATCTGGCGGCGTCTTCCAACTCTTGGGGAATATTAAGGAAAGCCTGACGGCATAGAAGCACTGCAAAAACACTGACTGCTCCGGGCAAAATAACTCCCAAAATGGTATCGTAAAGGCCCAAGGCCCTTATGGTAGTAAAATTTATAATAGTATTGGCTTGGCTAGGCAAAGCCAATACTGCTGCCATTGTCAGAAGCACCAGTCCTTTGCCTTTAAAACTCAGTCGAGCTAGGGGATAAGCGGCCAGAGCAGCTATACTCACCTCCAGTGTTACTCCTAAAATGCAGTATAAAACAGTATTTAATAAGAAGCGGAGCAAAGGTAGCTGTTCATTGGCCGAAAAGAGACGTTCGTAATATACTGAGGTCCATTCTGTTGGCCAAAGCAGATGAAAGCCCGTCCCGTAAACACCGTCAGCTCGCCAAGAAGTAATGCATAACCACCAAAAAGGCAAAATAGAGACTGCGCAAGCTATCAGGATAAGGAACCACTTGCAGGTAGAAACTAGTACAGTTGTTGCTTTTACGGATTTATTTGTCAATTTTAGGTAAATCAGATAGAACAGCAGTTTCTTTCCAAAGTATTCTTTTTCTTTTTGCTGCCATAGCTGCAATCAGCACATATGCCGTATAAAAACACTACATGTTCGTCTACGCTGAAACCACTGGGAATATTGTGAGTGTCGGCTCCTATGCAGCAATCTATTTCGTAAACTTTGCCGCAAGCTTTACAATGAAAATGGTGGTGGTGATGTTTACCGGAAATTTCGTATCGCATACCTTCGCCGGGCAGTTCAACGGTTTTAAATACTCCCTCTTCGGTAAGGTACTTTACACTGCGGTAAACAGTGGCTATACCTAAATTGGGAAGATGCTTTTGAGCTACTTGTAAAATTTCTTGTGGGGATAGGGGACGATCTGCGTCTTGAACGACTTGGCAGATAACTTTTCTCTGTTTTGTTCCGCGTCGGACGACTTTATTCACGATAAACCTCTTTTTTATTGTCGAAGATATCCAGCAGCCAACTGACAGGATAAATGTATAATCAATCAGCATTTTACGTTAAAAGGCAGACAAATACCAGAGCCGCATTTAGGCAGCTCCGGTACTTGTCTGCCTCCAGTGAAAGTGTCAAATATCGGTCAAATGGCCGAATATCTGCAGATTTGATAACGAAATTAGGGATGAGAAAAAGTGAAAGTTTGATCTTTGGCCGTAAATTTTTTACTCCATTTATCGGAAACTTCACGAGCGTGGCGTCCGCGGCTTTTCCAAGTTATGGTAATATTATAGCTTTCATTTAAGTTGGCGTCGTCGCAGCGCAATTCAACATATGCGTTACCTGTGTCATCCCACCAGGTATTCTGCCAATGTTTGCTGAGGTCGCCTTCTTGAGTAACTTCAATTTTGTAAACGTACAAGCGGCGCTCTCTTGGACCTACGCGCATACTTTCAGCTTTAACTACAAAATTGCCTGTTTGACGCACTTCTTTGGAGTTTCCGGTCGCTTCGGTGGCGGACTCTTTGGGAGACAGCTCTACCTTTACTTTTTTTGTTTGTCCCGCATTGATGGCAATTTTGCCTTTACCGGTATTGTAACCGTTTTTAGAAACGGAAATACGTATCTGGCGATCGGAAGGAACATTGTTAATTGAGAATTGGCCGGCAGCATTGGTCAGAGCTCTTTGGCCGCTGCTGAGAGTAACTCTGGCCCTTTTTATAGGGCGTCCATTAGAAGAGACTACTTCGCCGGCAAGGGAAGAGTTGCCGGTCAGACTGGGCAGTCCTCCGCTGAGTAGGAAATTGGCATCATCATCGTCGGTTGGAAGAGCTGCTTTGGCCATTTTGTTGTTTTGCCTGTGTTGCTGGGCTTCAAAAGAGGCTTCACCGGGAGATACAGCCTTAACTTGTTTGGTTTTGGTTGAAGAGGGAGCGCCAAATTTGCTCTTACTGGTGTTGCCAATATCATGTTCAATGCTGGCAATTTGATCGTCAATGGAGTTGAGTTTTTTGACAGAAGCAGATGCTTGTTTGTTAGTTTTTTGAGATGAAGCAACTTGACTGTTTTTGGTAGTAGCAGTAGATTTTACCGTCGCTGGATACGAACCGGTAGCCTTGCTGGAGGCTGAGGTGGTATTTGCTTTAGACAGATTAGTTTTTTCGGTTGAAAAGGCTATTAAATTAGCAGAACTGGGGCATCCTTTGACGCTGACGCGCAAGGATCCGGAACTAATTCCCTGAGGAACTTTAAATTTGATGTAAGTAGGCTGCCAATCGAGAATGCAATTGCTTGGCAAAGGCATGCCTGCAATGGAGACGGTACCCGTATCGCGGCTTCCTAAACGGAGCCCTTTAATAAATACTATGTCGCCTGTTGCCGGAGAGGACGGAGTGATTTGAGTAATTTCCGGGAAGTTTTGAGCCGGCAGATCGATATTCCAGTTTAAGAGCAAAGGCTCTCGGCAGCAGATAGCAAAAATTTGACCGGGATTAACAAGGTTATTAAGGGCTTTGCCGGTCTTTGTCCACTGTCCGTTAACAAAAGTACCGCCATGAGATGAGATCCAGGTCCTTTGCGGCCAGCTGCTCCTTTCTTTTAAGTCCAGAGGAACAATGGTCTGTCCGCTGAGATTGGTAAGCGTGCTGAGCTGATCGGAAACAGCTTTCATACTGGGCAGACCCACCAGGTTCCAACCGGGTTTAAGGTTAGTAGCCAGGCACTGAGACGCTGGTTGGCTGCTGGTAAAGTAAATAGTGCAGGGCGAATCGGCATAAGTAATATAAGCGATGCCCGGTTCGAGGCTTTGAGGGTTATTTACCGGATCGATGGGTATATAGGAAATACCGCTTATTTTGTAGAGCATGCGCTTAAGTCCCCAGACGGAGTCTACTTTTTTGACCGGAAAAGATATAATTTGCCAGCCGGCTGTGGTGCTTATAGAGTTCGCTTTGCCTACAGCGGGAGGAGCTGTCTGCAGCGAATAGTTTATTATTGGTGGAGGCATCGAGGGTAGGGGCGGGGGAGTCTCCTGACTGACGGCTTGAGCTGTGGCTTTGCAGCTCATTAAACAGCTTAAGAGGAATACCGCTAACAGTACAACCAGATAACTTGCCTTCGGTTTGGGCAGGCCGCTCAGCATTTTCATTTTAACAGATTTTCTATCTCCCAATTACTAAAAAGACTCGAATGTTCTTTTCTTAAACAACTTAGTGCTGAAAAGACGTGCGGGTAGAACAAAAATTCGAGCTGTCTATTACTTAGAGTTTAGCAATATTCAGCAGTTTCTAAAAGTGGAAAGCGATTGTGAGGTTCTATGATTCTTTATAGAATTCTTAGATTACTGCAAAAAATAGATAAAAAAAATTTTGCAGATGATCTTTTTCACGAGCCGATTATTTTTACAATGGTAAATTAGCTTTATATATATTGTCACTAACTTGAGGATCTTTTTCTAGACTGCGGCCAGCTTCTATTATAGCTTTGCTTAAATCGGTGAGTTTAAGATTACTGGTGCTGGGTAAAAAATATAGAGAATTGGCAAAGTGACGCCCTAGAGTTTGGCTGGCTGCTGTTATGGCTAAGCAATCGAGTGAGCTTATAGGCAAGTTTGAATTTTGCAACTCATTCTGCAACGTGGGGGAGAGGACGGGGACTGGATTGAGGGTAGATAAATTGGTGCATTTGTATAGTTGCTCCCAAGCAAGTAGACACCGGTAAAAGGCCTGAGTGAAACGCTGGCTGTAAGTGTGAGGATTGGGAAGCTGCGAAGAATTTGCCGTTAGTTGCCATTGGTCTTGGGCTAAGTCTCGGATGGGATAAGCAGAACGGTGAGGCCCTAAAGACTCTCCAATAGCTGTTAATTTATTAGAATTTGAGCCCAGAGCCCGCTGGCGCAAGACGTCCCAGAGTATTTCTGGCTCTTGCCAGGCTGACAGCAATGAACAACAGTCTGCAAAAGCTTCGTGTGCGGCGGCTGTTTCAAAGTCTTGGTAGTTGTACTGATGGCAGCGATCGAGAATGGCATGTCCCGTTTCATGGCTGATACTATCAGGATGGATATATTCTGATTGATCGCTCACACCTATACATTTAAAGGGAGATTGTTGGTAGAAAGGCTGATGGCTGCTGAGTTTAGGGTGGCCGACTACAATAGGCATAGGTTGATCGGCTAATATAAATTCGTGTCCTAAGTTTGCGGAAAAGGAATCGAGTGCTTTCTGAGCACTTTGTAGGGCCTGAAGATGGGGACCGCTGCATTCTGCCTGTTTGCCCTCTGTATAGGGCAGTACTTGATTAAGATTACGTTCTGCTCCGTAGTGCCATACTTCAAAGTTTTTGTTTCTGGCTACAACCGGCACCGGCCAATGCTCATAAAACTTGCGCCATTGTATATAGCCATGAGTATTAGGCTCATTGGTAGTATTTATGGAAGGAGCTTTTGAGGGCTCACTTTCCGGTTCGTTCTGTATGGTCAAAATTTCCCAGGAATTGAGTTCTTTATCGACTTTCACGGCTTTGTTGGGTGAAGCGTGAGAACAGCAATTGAGAGTGAAGCCGTTTAAACTTTGGTAAGTTGGATGTCCTGCGGTTGTGCCGATGGTGTACATAAGCTGAAGATTCCCCCTGTACAAGCTTCTGCTTAATCTGAAAGTATTTTTTATATATATGAAAAGAAGGGCAATAAAGTTAATGATGCTGCTGTAGAGTGGCTGTTTGTACTAAAAATTATAAGGATTTTTTTTGAATAGGTCTTAGCTTTAATGCTACCAGTAAATTGACGGCAGATTAAAAAAATATAACCGGAGCGGAAGTGCTTCGGTTATATTTTTACGCTTAGGTTTTAAATGTCGTCGTCGGGATCTTCTTCACCCGGATTGGGCACCGGATCAGGTTCATCGTCTTCAGGCTCCAAAGGCGGCGGGAGCAGCTCTTCTTCCTCAAACGAAGCTGCGCTTTGAATAAGTTCTTCTTTTATTTTGGCCGCTTGGGCTTCCGCTTCGCGGGTCATATTCAAAAGTTCATCTTCGTTGCTGCCGGATTGAAGTATCTCTTGAGCTGCTGCCAAAGCTGCCGCCTGGGCCTCGGCCTGCATTCTGGCCTGACGCTCTGCCTCTTTAGCCGCTTTGCGGGCGGCAATCGTTTCACGTGCTTCTTCTTCAGCTTTCAGAATAATGTGTAGCACACTGACAGCCTGCTCTATGAAGCGATTGATTTCGGCTAATTTTTCGTTGCTGATAGTGTCTCCGTAAGTGGAACCACGTACCAAAATGGCTCTGCGATCGGCACTGCCCGTAAAAGATTTAAGTTCGATAAAACCACTGATTTCACGCCAAGTAACCAAAAGTTCATGACTGGTGACAGCCATAACTTTACCGGTAAGGTTCATGCCGTTTTTCAGCTTCAGAGCTACTGCCGTGCCAGGATCGCCTATAGAGCCGGATTTAGCCAGCCACTTAGTGAGTCCGTCTTCATGCTTGTAATAATGCATAAGGCGACTGTCTTCGTACGGGGCTGTAATGATAGCGAAGAAAGTGCGTCTATTTTTATTCCAGAAATTTTCAACGTAAGTTTTAAACAGGGCTAGTGACATCTCCCAGCCGGATTTAGCGTCGCCTGCTCCTGCCTGCCCTTCAGCTCCCGGTCCTGTTTCGACAATTTCCACGCGGCAGCCGTTTCCATAAGAGCGGATAGATATATTGAGCGTTTGTGTACCCATGCCGGGAATAAGCGATTTCATGACCACTTTTTTAGGGGGAATAATGGTCGGCAGATAATAGTCGATATTGAAGCCGAATTTCTCCCAAGTCATGGTTAAGGTGCCACCATAACCGGGCCAGCCTACGACCTTATCACAGAACCAGCGTGACAAATGCTCCGGTTCTGTCCAAGCTTCGAAAGCACGCTCAGGTGCAACCTTGGTAATTGTGTATCGTCTGATCTCGGGGACGCTCATAGAACTTGCTAAGTTCGCCTGATATTGATTAATTCCTAGTCTCTTAGGAGTCGCGGTAGATATTGTATTTCCCTGCCGGAAAAATTATTTAGTTTTTGTTTTAGAGCTGATTATGTGGATGGGGAGACAACTTGCCTTTAAAATGGTTGGGAGGTATTTTATACGTTGATATTGGTTCTATGAGAGGTCTGCCATGTATACTTTTATTGCTGCCCCTATTTTCCATTCTGGTGCTAAGCCGTATTGCAGTCGTCAAGATGACGGAACTTTGCTAGTGCGAGTACGTGTAAACAAAGTTTTGGCGGCAGAGAAAATTTACGTCCGCACTGTACCTGAAGGTGAAGAGAGCTTTGTGTGTGCCCTTAAGCTTAACCGGGAAAATCTGCCTGCAGCAACTCGTTTCTCCGAAGATTGGGAATGGTGGGAGGCCTACTTGAAGGCGGAGGTCCCTTGCTTAAACTATCGTTTTATCTGCGTCACTCCGTCGGGCACTTTGAACTATAACGCTAAAGGCCTCTGCTCTTACACTCCGCTAGACAGGGATGATTTTAAAATTTCTTTCCAAAATGAGCCTCCTCAGTGGGTCGAAGATGCCGTATTTTACCAAATTTTTCCTGATCGTTTCTATTGCGGCGATAGTTCAACTAACGTCAAAGATGGTGAGTACAGCTTGGCTGGGCAGACTGTCCGAGCTTTCGCTTGGGAGGCGCCTTTAGATAAAAGTTGTGGCAATTGTTCTTTTTACGGTGGCGATCTACCGGGCATAGTTGTCAAGCTTCCGTATCTGCAGGAATTGGGAGTCACTGCTCTCTACTTGAATCCTATTTTTACAGCCCCCAGCAATCACAAATACGATGTCGCCGATTACTATAATGTAGATCCTCATTTCGGAGGCAATGAAGCCTTAGCTGAATTGCGCCGCGCTTCAGCTCTTATTGATATGCGTCTGGTCCTAGATTTAGTGCCCAATCATTGTGGAAACCAAAATTACTGGTTTACAAAGGCGCAGACGGATAAAAGCTCTCCCGAGTACGCTTTTTTTACTTTCTACAATGATGACCCTGAACAGTACGAAATGTGGTTGGGAGTACGCACTCTGCCCCGTTTGAATTACCGTTCTCAGGAACTGCGTGAAAGAATGTACCTCGGTCATGAGTCTATTATGCGCCGCTGGTTGCGTCCTCCGTACTCCATAGATGGGTGGCGTATTGACGTCGCCAATATGCTGGCCAGACAGAAAATGGCTCAATTGGGTCATGAAGTTGGAAGAGAGATGCGGCAGGCTGTTAAGGAAGAAAATTCTCAAGTCTGGATTTTGGGAGAGCAATTTTTCGATCCCAGCGATTACCAGCAGGGAGATGAGTTCGATGCCTCTATGAACTACAGAGCTTTTTGCATGCCTGTCAATCAGTGGATGGCCGGTCTCGATTTGGAAGGATTCAAGGGTAAAGAGTGGGGATGCAGGACACCATTGAGCAGCCTTGACTTAGCTGAACAGATGCAGAGTTTTAGAGCGGCTATTCCAGAGAAAAATGCTCTAAACATGTTAAATTTATTAGGCAGTCACGATCTGCCTCGTGTAAAAACTTTCAATCAAGGAAGAGCCGATAAAACTGCGGCCCTATATACAATGCTTTTCGCCTACCAAGGGGCTCCCTGCGTTTATTATGGCGATGAAATAGGCATGGAAGGAGGCAAAGATCCTGATAGTCGTCGCCCCATGATTTGGGATGAAAGTAAGTGGGATAGATCTATGCTTTCTCTTATTAAGCGTCTTTGTGCTGTGCGTAAACAAACCGGTGCTCTGCGCCGCGGCGGTTTACAGTGGCTTATGGCTCAAGATGACAGCTTAGTGTTCATGCGTGAAGATGAGCATTCTAGAGCAATTTGTACAATAGTTAGAGAAGGTAAAGAGCTGCCCTCCAATACTGTAGCTGAATATTTGCAAGTTCCCGTGCAGGCGGCTGCTTTGCCTGAAGGCACTAAATTCCGCGGAACGATCAGTGGCCATATCGCTCGGGTAAAAAACGGCTTATTAGCTATTTTGCCTTCCCATTTAGGAGCCGAAATATGGGTAGAAGAAAGGTAAAATCTGTCTTGGGAAGCGGGGCTGCCGCTTGTTACTGACCGTTCATAGTTTATAAAATGCCCATTTTCCCCCCTATTGTGTGCAGGACAAGCTTGGATCGTGTCTAAAGTAGCGCGAGTTTGTTATGAACATTTGTTTCTTGTGAACATTATTTTTGGAGTGTATGTACTGTGGCTGACATTAACCTCGATAAAGTAAAAGAAATTATTACTAAGTTAGAAGCCAATCCTACTGAGCTTTACAACGACAGTTTCTTTATCACTTGGCGTTATCCGAAAGAGACTATTAACGCCGTTCTTTTAGTTGCTGAAGCTCTGCAGCGCCTTAATCGTGCCGGTAAGTCGGTAAAAGTTTTCGATACCGGTTTGGGCCTTTCTATTTTCCGCGATAAGTCCACTCGCACTCGTTATTCTTTTAAATCTGCCTGCAATATGCTCGGATTAGGAACTGAAGAACTCGATGAGAGCACCTCGCAGATTGCCCATGGAGAGACTGTCCGTGAGACCGCTACCATGATTTCCTTCCTGACTGAGGTAATCGGTATTCGCGATGATATGTTTATCGGTGAAGGTCATCGTTATCAGAAAGAAATGTCCGATTCTATTCAGGAAAGTTACGAACACGGCATTCTTCCTAATCGCACTTCAGTTGTGAACCTGCAGTGCGACCTCGATCATCCTACTCAGGCTTTAGCTGACTTGAGTCATATTATCGAACGTTTTGGTGGAGTCGAGAACCTTCGCGGCAAAAAAGTTGCCATGACTTGGGCTTATTCCCCCAGCTACGGTAAGCCTCTCTCTGTTCCTCAGGGCATTATCGGTTTGATGAGTCGCTTCGGCATGGATGTAAGCTTGGCTTATCCTGAAGGCTACGATCTGTTAGACGAGCCCGTCGAAGCCGCTCGCAAGTTCTCCCAGGAGACTGGCGGAAGCTTCAATATCACCCACTCTATGGAAGAAGCTTTTGAGAACGCCGATATCGTTTATCCTAAGAGCTGGGCTCCTTTCACCGTTATGCAGGAACGCACCGAGTTGCTTCGTTCCGGACGTGCCTCCGAGCTCAAAGCTCTGGAAGAGAGAGCTTTAGCCCACAATGCCACTCACAAAGATTGGGAATGCACCGAAGAAATGATGAAGCTTACCCGTGGTGGTAAGGCTCTCTACTGCCACTGCTTACCGGCCGACATAAGCGGTGTAAGTTGCAAAGAAGGCGAATGCGCCGCTTCCGTGTTTGAGCGCTATCGCTTGGACACTTATGCCGAAGCTGCCCATAAGCCTTTTGTTATCGCAGCTATGATCTTGCTGACCCGCTTCCAGGATCCCGTCAAGACTCTCGTTCAGCTTCTTGAGCGCGACAGAGAGCGCCGCATTGTTCGTTAGTTTTTGAGGTGTTTTTTTCTTGCGCGTTTTAATTTCTGACCTTTTATAATGCCTGTTTAAAGAGGCGCCAGTAAAAAAATCCGCCCTTACTTTTTAGCTTTAAGTAAGGGCGGATGAGGAAGCGGCTTCGTTTTTTTTATAGCTGACAAAGTCCCTTTGCTTATACGGAAGAGTTTATTTGTCTTTATCTACTTTCGAAGTGTCAGCCGCGCCGTAAGTAGATGTGTCGATTAGACAGAATACCTTCACCTGGCCACGTTTGGCAGTAATTAAGAAATGTTTATCATTTTTTACACTGCTCAAGGCGTCTTTAAGATCTTTAGAATTGTGAATAGGCTTATTATTAATTTGGGTAATGACGTCGCCTACCGAAAGTCCGGCCGTGGCTGCAGCAGAGCCCTTTTCTATTTTCGATACGAGCATACCGTCGCGTCCGAGCAGACGGTATTCCAGTTCAGCAGCGACCGTAATTTCGTTGGCAATAAAGCCGTAGCTGGTTTCGATGTCATTGGTGCTAACATTGGGCTGCACCCCTAAAGTAGCTATAGTTTCAAATTTCTTGCCGTTGCGATAATACTCAATGGGCAATTTCGCATTGGGCAGTAGCTGAGCTACCTCAAGTTTGACACGGTTTAAGGCTTCATCGGTATCGGCATTGACCGTTTTATTGTTCAGTTTGGTAATAATATCTCCGCTGCGCAATCCTGCTTTGTAAGCTGGGCTATCTTTGGCAGTATCGCTTACTAATAGACCGCGCAAAGTCGGCTGTTTGATAAAAGCTGCATATTCTTCAGTAAAAGGCTGCATGAATACTCCCAGCCAACCTCGCTGAATATGTCCTTCGACTTCTAAACGGCTGTCTACATCTTTGACAATATTGGAAGGGATAGTGAAACCTTGTCCGCGTCCTACTCCAATTGAGTTAATGCCAACCACTTCGCCGTTCATATTGACTAGAGGACCGCCGGAGTTGCCCGGATCTATCATGGCATCAATTTGAATAAAGTCGTTAATCAGAGGCACACCGTTATCAGCACCGGGGATGAAGCGTCCTTTACCGCTGACAATACCGAAAGACACTGTGCGATCGAAACCATAAGGGTTACCTACGGCAATAATCCATTCTCCTACCTGAACTTTATCAGAGTCAGCCAGTTGGGCGTAAGGTAGTTCTCTGTTGGGTTTAATTTTTAGGAACGCTAAGTCTGTTTGTTGGTCGTCGCGAATAATTTCAGCCGTATACTTGCTCTTGTCGTCGAGTATAACGGTAATAAGCTGAGCTTTGTCTATTACGTGGTAATTGGTGACAATTTTTCCGTCAGGGGAGAGAATTAAGCCGCTGCCGGTAGCTTTGCGCCTTTGATTGCCAACTTTGGAAAGCACTTCGATGTGAACGACAGTACTCTTAATATGATCGGATATTTTAATGATATGCTCTTGCATGCTGTTGAAAAGAGCATGACCGGGGCTGACTGATTTTGCATCTTCCGGCACATCAGCCCAAGCCATAGTGGGTGCAGCCAAACAAGCCGCAGAGATTGCGGTTACAACAAAACTTTTAAAAAACAAAGGAAAATTCTTCATAGTGTCCTGCTTGTTCGAAGTTCACAGTCTTAGCCCTGCACCAAAATCGTCCGGGGCTTCAGAAGCTTTTATAACATTGTGGTGTCTTTGTTCCAGCGCATTTCTAGCCATTCGGTGATACCTGGAGGCACAATTTGGGCAACAGCTGATTTTAAGTCGAGGCCTTTTTTCATATGTTCGGCGATTTTGTATTTCCAAGAGGGCCAGTTACGTTCCAAATCGCGCAATATATTGCCCTGTAGTTGCATTATTTGTTTGTTAAGTTGCAACTTATAGAAAGATGAATTTGGGTTGCTTAAGTAGGGGGCGCTTTCCTGACTTTCAGGAGCCATGGCTTTTAGCCAGGCGTTGATGCCCAGCGAATTTATCTGTTCTTGGCGCCATTTACTCAATTCCTTGTAAAAGTTCCCTTCAAAGAGCAGTGCTTCTACAGGATTAGCAAAAACTTTGAGACAGGATTTGATTGAAGTTAGGTCATGCCATTTATTGCTAGTCAGGCGCAATTCGTCGTTAGCGGAATTAAAGCCCTCTTTTTCTTGTAGCACGCCGAATTTGAAAGCTGAGGCCAGCAGCATTACTACATTGGTATAGGTACGCTTGTCGATAGTTGTTAGAGAGTTGAATTTTATATCTTTGCGTGTTTGGACTGCACGTGTGTTGCGGACCAAAGAAGATAAGTAGGTGTCCTTGTAATCGGATAATTCCAAATCGCTCAGCATGAAGCCGCTGAACATTTCGATAATATCTATGGTTTCGAAATTCGGTTCATCTATGAGCGCGACCGGAACTAATGAATTTACTTTAGTAAGAGCTCGGCTGAGAGTGTCTGCGCTATTTTGATGCCGATTTTCTGTTGAACCTGAAGGGGCGGGAGTGGGGTTAAGACAAAAGGAAACTAATACACGCTTTTCGGCGGCGGTATCTTTTGTATTGGCCGGTTTTGTGTAGAAAAAGCGGGAAGAAATGGCGCTGCTAATAGAAGTCAACTTTTTGTTTAGTTTGTCGTCCGGATAACGAGCTAAAAATTCATCGGCTACTTGAGGCTCATCCATAGGATAGAGCTCTGAAACTGTGCGATTCAGTTCCGAAAGCCATTCTTCTTGTGTGTAGTTTTGCGGAAGATCGAGCAAATTGAAATTGGTTATTTGATCGAGAGCTTTGACGAAGATTGTTAGATCGGGCGGCGCAGAATGGGCGGCAATAAGACTAATTGCTTCTTGTTTGGAAATTAAAGGTTCGTTGCTGTCATCTAAAACTTGATCGTATAAATGACGGTTGGAATTTTTTAAGCGAGTTAATGATTCATCTAGGAAACTGCGCAATCTCTCAAGTCTTTTTACTGTTTGATCACAGATACCGATCATGTTGAAGAAAGCATTTACTTCTTCGCGTCCTACATGGCTGATAAAAACATTTTTGTAGTATTCTGCAATAATTTTGCCTGCTTCTTCGATAGGGGTAAAGTCTACTTGGCGGGTGAGTTTTTTCCACAGCGAAGGTTTAAATGAGGACAAATCGTCAATAGCTTTATTCTTCAGCTCTTCTAGGCGGATTATTTCTGATTTGGCACTGTTGGTGCGTTCATGGAGCGCACTCAGGCTAAAGGAAAGCTGTCGGTTTATTTCCTCAACCATATGCTGCATACTGACACCATTATGTTGACGATTAACTATATCGCTGACGCTATTACTCATGCCTACGGTAAAATCGTCGCTTATGTCTTTAGTGACTGCTGCCAGAGCTCGGAAAAACTCCGGTTTGGTTTCGCAGTCTACTGCCAATTTTTTTAATTCTTTGTCAAAGGCCTGGCAGTACTGTACTAAATTTTCGCCGTAAAGAGGTTTCTGTCGCAGTGCTTCCAACTTCTTTTTGATGAAGGATTCAGAGTCGTAAAGTCCTCCTTCAGTGCTGCACCAACACTCAACATAGCGTTTGTGTACTTCGAAAGAATCAAGATGGCGGTTTTTGATGAAATCTTTGCCTAATTCGGTTCCGGTAATACTGTTTTGATCTAGATCTTGTTCAAAAAACAAATGGAATAACTTGGCGGCAACTGTTTGGCTGGACAAAATTCTAGCGGCAGCGGTAATTTTTTTAGCCGGATAAGCTATTTGGTAGGAATGGAGATCGGCGTAGCTGCTGCTAGTATTTCCTTCGCGAGGGTAGGAAGGTGTTGTTTCTTCTTTCTGTCCTTTCTTTTGAGCTTCGTCTAGCTGGCAACGTAAGCTTTGGCAAATGTTGTTCCCTTCAGAACTCCAGTAAGTGAGGCGCACTAACGTATGAGTGAGTTCTTGATACTCATTATCATCGTTGAATTTATCTAGGCTATTAAAAAAAACTAAGTCGTATACTGGCCGATTAAATTGCTTGAGATTAAGGAAGGCTTTAGACTTTTTGGCAGTTTGTTCGGTCTGTACCGTTTGACTGCTGTTCCGATCTTTTCCCAGTCCAGGATTGATATTGCTGACATTTTCTGCCAGACATATGTCTAATTTCGCCAAGATTTCCGCGGTACTTTCATCGCGCTTATTGGCTTTGTTTTCGTCTTCTGGAATATCCCAGCGTTCAATTTCTTCAAAATCGCAGGCAAAGTTGTAGGTTGCTCCGCTCATCCAATAGTCGAGTTCTAATAGGCCTGCATAAACGTTTGCCGAAGCCGTTTCCGATTCGGGCATATTTTGTGAGTAAGGAAACAAGGCGATAATGTCTCCTGGAAGATGCAGCTCTTCCAATTTCAGACGAATTAAATAGGCCAGATCTGCGTGGGCGGAGCTGGTACCTCCTCCTAATGAGGCGCAGACGAAAATTTTCAGATTTAATTCTTCCGTCGCCGATTGAGCTTTGGTAAGTTCAAGCAGCGTTTCTTTAATAACTTGAGCTGTTTGGGCAATATTGATAATAAAGGCCAGGCGTCCTAAAGCTCTGCAGCCGAAAAGGCCGCTGCCGGATTCGATGGCCATGGGGAAATTAGGTAACCAGCTGTCCAAAACTGGCGACTGAGAACGCATCTGAATGGCCCTAACAGCCTTCGATGTATCAAGGAAGAGAGTTTTTAGGAGAGGAGAGGGAGGAAAAGAATCGATTAGCGATTTAGCAGTATCTAGGAGTACGCCTCTGATTGAATCGGGATAAGAATCTGCCATAGTGTTGACAGCTCGATTTACGGCCTGACAGCCTATGTTGCCTAAACCTACAAATAAAAACTTGGCAGCGTTTTTCACTTTATTTTACTCTCTCCACTCCGCAGGTTCGTGACGCGGTGCGCCGACGTCACGAACCGACATAGTTTTTTACTGCAAGAACTAACTGAGCAAATTCTGCAGACGTCTGCCGAAGAGGCGGCAGGCGTTGGCAGATGTTTGCTCAGCCAAAGTTTCAGAAGTTTGGCCGCGCAGGTTGGCAATATAATCCAGTGTGTATTTAATCCAGGCTGGATTGCAAATCCGTCCCCGTTTGGGAACTGGTGCCAGGTACGGTCCGTCAGTTTCAATCAGCAATTTATCGCTTGGGCATTTGGCCGCTATTTCGGCGACATCTTTCAGCTTTGGAAAAGTTACCATGCCCGTTATGCCAATGTAAAAACCTAAATTTAAATATTTTTGAGCTGTAGCCCAGTCTGAGCTGCAGCAGTGTACAACTCCTCCAGCTTCGGGAACTCCGAATTCATCAATAAAATTCAACATATCTTGGTCTGCTTCACGAATGTGGAGAATAACTGGCAAATTAGATTTTTTCGCCAAGTTAAAGTTCGCTTGCAGACATTTTTTCTGCTGGTGCGGAGAAGAAAAACTGTAATGGTAATCTAGACCTATTTCTCCTACAGCGACCGCCTGGGATAAGAGATCTTCAATGTGACGCAGATTTTCTTCACTGAGGCTGTCAGCTTCGTGAGGATGTATGCCTACAGCGGGAAGAACTGAGGATTCCTGCTGACTCATGATAACTGCACTCTCTGAGGAAAGTCGGTCGGTGCCGGGAACAATAAAAGCTCTAAGGCCGCTGTCCTTGGCTTCTGTAACCAGCTGCTGCCAGTTATCTTTATATTCTTCACTGTTCAAATGGATATGGGTATCTACAATGTGCATAATATGATGACGGATACTTTCCGGCAATGTATAGCCGCGGTGAAAACTACGAACAAAAAAACAGATTTAAGTTTGTAAGTTCAGTCTTTCTAAACTTAATTTACCATTAAAAAAGTTTCTATAAAGGTGCTTTCTTACCTTGCTTAAAGCCAACGATAAAGTGGGGCGTAGTTTGCTAATTTTTTGCCATCGCTCCCGTTTTTGGAGTATTTTACCGGCTAATTAAGTCGATAAAAATTTTGACACGGACGCAGGGAAACGATTAAAAACCGACCTGAATATCGGCGGAAGGCTAAGCAAGATCGCAGGGAGAAGATAGATTTCTATGTTAGAATAGTATCAAAGTATTGATCCTCTGCGGGAAGAAAGTATGCCGAAGTGGGATAATTTGGCATTATCGGCGATTATGAACAAAAAAGTACGGAGTCTTATATTTTTAGTTGTTTGTTTATTGTGTCTGGGGGCTATTAAGGGCGCCTGGGCTGAGCCTGCCGACGAAAAGGACGGGGTGTCTCCCGTTTTGATCAAAATCCCAGACGATTCTCTGGGTGAAAGTATTCAGTCCGAAGGGAATTCCGCTCCCTCCGACGAGGCTGGCTCTAAAGTTAAGAGTGGACCTACTAAAGAGGCACCTGCTGCTCAAGCTCCCGCCAAGAGTAAAGTCAAGGCTTCGAAACAAAGTAAAAGCTCATCTCTTACTTCTAAAGGATTCCCTTGGGGGAAAAAATATGGCCGCACCAGTTTAAAAAAGCATAAATCTCCTTCTGTGCCGGCCCCCAACGAAGCGCCTTCACCTTACAAAAATAATAAAAACTCATCCGATACGAATTCCGTGTCCGGTATCGTAAAAAAAGCTTCTGGAGCTTCCGCTAAAGTAAATAATATTAGGAGAGGACGTAGCAGCAGTCCCAAACAGGCCTCGGCTGATTTGCCGGCTCAGATTGTTGTAGGCTCTCCCAAAAACATTACCGTTCAAGCCAAAGGACACAGCTATCCTCTAGTAATTCGTACAACCGGTATTGAAGACGAGTACTTTGTACCAATAGATGCCGCTGGAATAAAGTCGATAGCCTCTCTCTTTGGAGCTTCATCCTGGACTTGGCTTGCAAACAGCCGAACGCTGAGTGTCACTAAAAACGGAAGAACTAATACTTTGAAAGTCGATCAGCTAAAGCTGGACGATTCCTTAGGAGGGCGCGCGCTCGATGTCGGTATCAGAGAGATAAATGGTCAGTACTGCTGTCCCGTATCCATTCTGGAAGATTTTTTAGATGTGCGTGTGACCATCGATAATGCTAAAGGTAAAGGTTGGGTAGAGCCTTTAATTACTTCTGTGCGCCTGGACGGTAGCGGATCTAATTTAACGCTTAATGTTAATGCCAGTGCTCCGGTTTCTTTTTCTACGTTCAAATTATCAAAACCGGATCGTTATGTTATCGATATAGATGGAGGCGTTTTAGACACTTCCAGTTTGAGGGTCAACCATCCTGAAATAGGTGATATCCGTTTAGGCCAATTTACCTTAGGACCGGCCGTTTCGCGCATAGTTGTGCCTACAAACAGCAAGTTAAATATTACGCCCCCGGTCAGTCGCACGGGTACCAATTTTAAGTTTGCAATCAGCTTACCTCGAACTTCAGTTGCCCAGTACAAAAACGAAAAGGTTACCGGTTGCGAAGTCGGCCGTTTTAGCAGTTCCGGATCTGTCAGCAGTAGTGTAACTATTGGCTTCAGCGGTCCTGTAATGTATGAGTGGCAGCGCTTGGCCGAAAACAAGAACCGTTTTGTTATCGATTTTAAACGGGTAATCTTTCCCGAAAACAAAATTACTAAAAAAATATCAGGAAAACTGGTTGAGCAAGTGCGCATATCTCAGTATGCCGCTAAACCTATACCTATAACTAGGGTGGTTCTCGATTTAAGCGATGCCGCCAGAGTGAAGGTGAGTGAGGGACGCGCAGCCAATAGCATTCGTCTAGAAATTTCTGAAGACAAGATCAATCTCGATATGGCCGCTATGAGCGGTTCCGGCAGTTTAAGTGGATCGTATTCCTATGCGGCTGTAGGGGGCGGCGGCAAAACTATCTGTATAGATGCCGGACATGGTGGCTCCGACTCCGGGTGCGTAAGCAATGCTTACGGTTACATGGAAAAAGACGTAACTTTAGATATCTGTCTTAAGTTGGCAGCTAACCTGCGCCGTCGCGGTTGGAACGTAATTTTAACCAGAGAGACCGATCGCGATGTCACATGGGCCGGATCTTCCAACAGTCAAGAGCTGGGCGCTCGTGTAGATATTGGAGCTAAAGGGGGAGCCGATATTTTTGTAAGTGTTCATTGTAATGCCGCCGCTTCAAGTTCAGCCGAAGGCACTTCTTTGCACGTTTACAAGCGCAGCGACCGAGCTTTGGCCGAATGTATGCACCCCCATCTCATGAAAGCTTCCGGGCGTTATGATCGCGGCATTCAGCAAGATCGCTTTTTTGTGCTGGTTCATTCGCAGATGCCTGCAGTATTGGTCGAGACGGCTTTTTTAAGCAACAGTACGGAAGCGCGTCTGTTGGGTGATCCAAATTACCGTCAATCTATAGCTGACGGTTTGGCCGATGGTGTGTCTTCTTATGCATCCAAATATTTGAATAAGTAGATGCTGAAGTGTGGCCCATTTGCATAGCTGTTGCCCTTCTTTCAAATGGGCCAGGCAGGAAGCTAATTCTGCCTGATGAATGATGAAAATTATGAATATGAATAGTTCGGAACGCCTCCAGGCAGCTTTGGCGGGGGCAGAGGTCGATCGGCCTCCTTTTTCTTTTTGGTACAATTTTGGTTTGCAGCATATGTCAGGCGATGCCGTCGCCGATATTCATATTGCTTTTGCCAGACGCTTTGAACTCGATTATCTTCGAGTTATGAACTCTTACCCTTATCCTTTGTCCAATCTGCGTAGCTTTGATAAAGCCAGCGATTTTCTGCAGATTCCTAGTATTGTGGCCGAAGAAGGATTTTGGGGCCATCAGTTGCGCGCTTTAGACAAAATAGTGCGCTATTTCAAAAATCAGATCTGGGTGCTGGATTCTGTTGATAGCCCTTGGACTGTTCTGTGTAAATTGGCCAGTCCTGAGATTGTTTTGAATGCCGCCAGGCGTCGTCCTGAAATAGTTAAAGCTGTTCTCGACGTAATTTCTTCTTCTCAGGCTAAATATGTTGCTAAAGCTATCGATATTGGCGTGAATGGCATCTTTTTTACCTTAACGGAAGCTGCTTACGACGTACTCGATCCTTTGAGTCACGAAGAATTATGTCAGCCTTACAACAATGTAGTCTTAGAAGCTGCTTCTTCCGCTACGTTCAATGTTTTGCGTATTGATAGCAAGCGTCTCTATTTCGATACTCTTAAATCGTATCGTACTCAGGCTGTGAGTTGGCCGCATTTCTCCGCCAAGCAGTCGCTTCGCAGCGGTGTCAGTGAATGGAAGCGCTCCGTTATCGGAGGTATTAATCATGAAACGATCGCTCATGAAAGCCCCAATAACATAAATGCTTACTTTGAGAAATACGCTGAAGAGTTCTTCCAGCCTAATGTTTTTATTGGACCTAGTGGTATATTGCCTTCCGATATATCTCCTTATGTTCTGGACGGTATAGGTGACGCTGTCAGAAGATTACCCGGTTTAGGGCGTTTCCTGCGCAACTCTGCCGCTACCAAAGATAAAGAAGCCGAGCGTGCGCTCGATATGGAAGAACATTACGCTTCCAGACCGGTTAAGGAAGAACTGCGCAATTACAGCCGCCGTGAGAGAGCGGCTGTCCGCGTGGCTGATGAGGTACCTGAAGAGGTTGCCGAAGTTAAGTCCAATATCGAAGAGTCTGCTGCTCTGTCGTTAGAGAACCAAGATTTTTCTGCCGCTGAAGTTTCAACTCCTCAAAATAGAGCTTACGAATCTGAAGAGTTGCAACATGAATCCGCAGAAGCTGTTACCGCAGAGAGTGAGTCTAAATCGGCAGGACGTGCTCCTCGTTGGGCAGCTCGCTTGGTCAGGCGCGACTACGAGCGCGAAGACAAAGTTTCTTCTCGTGAGTTTTCCAAAGACGATCCGCGCCGTTTTGACATGGCTTATCGTCAAAGTGATAAGAATGGTCATCGTGACGGCGAGCGCCGTAGCGGCCGTTTTGCCGATCGTGGGGAAGAACGCCGCAGTGGTCGTCTTGATAACCGCGGGGAAGAACGTCGAGGCAGTCGTCTCTCCAGTCGTGAAGGACGGCGGAGCGGTCGTTTTGAACAGCGCAGTGATAGCGGGCGCCGCGATGGCGGGCGCCGCGATGGCGGGCGCCGTTCGGGCGGTTTTTCCGGTAGAAATGGCGAGCGCAGCGAGCGTTTTGCTTCCGGTCGCTCTGGCCGCAATGAGCGCCGCACTGATCGTTTCTCCGGCCGCGAGGGGCGTCGCAGCAACCGCTTCAGCAGTTATGAGGGACGTCAAGATCGCAAAGGTGTCGACAGCGGAGTAAAACGAATTCGAGTTCCGCGCGAGCGTCGTCCTTAATGTTTCAGTGATACGATAATTAGGCGGCCTTAAGCTCCGGTTGGCTGAGGGGCTGCCTTTTTTGTTTTTATTTTATGTCCGTTTTGTGCGGTTGATTGACTGTTGCTATGGTGCGAAGTGGGGCTAAGCAATGCAGTGACCAGATAATCAGCCAAGTGTATACAGGAATATGAAATAACTGGGCCGGCAGTGAAGCCCAACTGATTAATTGCCAAGTAGTCAGCCAGCTTTCTGTAGGTTGAAAAAGTATATGCTGAAATATTGGCACTAAAAAAAACTTAGTTATTATTTGTCCGGTGGCTACGGCCGCTAGTATTTTTTGCCAAGAAATATTGTTTGTGCCGAAAAGTTTGGCAGGTATATATCCTGTTAGTCCTTGAGTTATGGTAAAACCCGGAAAATAAGGGCCGCTGGGAAATATCGCCCAGCCCAAAATATCACTTATGGCCCCTACCCAGAACCCTGCTTCTGCTCCTAAAATGAAGCCTGAGAGAATAATAGGAAAGGCTACAAACCTAAAAAAACCATGCATAATCGGCGGAGCCGGCAAAGCTCTCAAGGTTAAAGTAATGGCAATAAAAGCGGCCATGTAGGTAATTTTTGCAGTTCTTGAAGCGGGCAAGGAATTTATGACATATTTATTCTCAGTGTGGGAACAAATATTTTTATTATATATTAATTGGAGTCATGGGGGAACAAATTTACTACTTGTAAATACTACCCTCCGTAGTCTACTAAAAACATTGTGAGAATTGGAACAAAAAGAATAAGCTGAGAGCGTGTAGCATGAATTTTTTTTACTCAAAAAAACGGCTCTTGCTTTGTGCAGTTGCAGCAGCAGCCGCCTTGAGCCTGACTCAATCCGCTTACTGTTCGCCCGGAGCGGAAAATGTACCTGCTCGGAACGCGGGAGAAGCCTCTGAGCAGGTTTGTAATACATCATCCGTCTCTCAACAAAGTGTGCGTGACGGCTATACATCCGTACTATTGGATGATCAAGAAAAAATGAAGCGCTTTCGGGAAGAAGCTTCTATACCTGAGAATGCTGCCGAATTGACTTTATTTCAGGCTGAAGAATACGCCCTGAAGTATAGTCCTGCTTTACAGTCAAGTAAGTATTCAGCTATGGTCACCCATGAGCAGCTGGGTCAATGGTTGACTAACATTTATCCTTCAATCTCCTTTTCGGCCGGTTTTACCCATAGCGGCATGTTTGCCAGTCAAAGTGAGCGTTCTATGACTGATCCTACTACCGGGCAAACTATTAAAGTCGCTTCCGGAGGAGGAAGCAGCTCCAGCAGCCGTGTTAATGCCGGAATTACCGCCAGTCAGACTCTGATCGATTTAAGTCGCCGTCCCCGTTTGCGCCGGGCCGAATTAGCTGAGGCTGCTGCTTTAGCCGAGTTGGAGACTCAGCGTCAAGATGTCCTGCTCAGTGTCCGCAAAGCTTGGTTCGCTTGTTATGTCGATCAGACTATGTTGGTTATTGCTCTGGAAAATGTGCGCAATAAAGAGGCTCGCCTTAATGAGGCTCGTCAGCATTATGATAATGGTTTAAAGGCCAAATCTGAAGTTGTCAGTGCTGAAGCCGATTTGGCGGCTGCGCAGCACGAAGTGGTGAAGGCCAAAACTCAGCTTATGGTTGATTGGGTGGCTCTAAATGTTAGTATGGGCCGTTCAGAAACTGAACCTTACCAACTTCGCTTAGATCCCTATTGGGAACATTTGGAACAAATAGATTCAGAAAAGCTTATAAAAACGGCTATGTCGCACCGTGCTGAGCTGTTGAGTTCTCAAATTGCTCTGCGCTCAGCCCTCAATGAGCTTGATATTATACGCAGCGATGCCTATCCCAGTCTTAGAGCCAGTGCTTCGGTGGGTGGAAGCGGTTCTCTCTCTCCTTTTGAAGGTAACTGGAGTTTGGGATTAAGTTTAAATTGGTCACTTTTTGACGGCTATTTGCGTCGTTATGAGGAAAGTGCCCAGAAGATGAAGGCCAGAGCTTTAGTAGAAGACTTTCAGAATCAGCGCCTAAAAATTTATCAAGAAGTAAAGAGTGCTGAAGTTTCGCTTCGTCAATCCGAGGCGTCTATATCTTCTGCGGAAGCAGCCATGGTTTCGGCTGAAGAGAAGTACCGTTTGGCTGCTGCCAGGTACAAAGTTGGTGTAGGCACCAACGTAGAAGTATCCGATGCAGAAGTTAGCTTAGTTCAGGCACAGTCCGACTACGCTTCGGCATTGAACGATCTGCGTGTAGCCAAAGCTGTTATGATAAAAGCTTTGGGAGTAAACGATATGGATAATTTGCCAGAAATTTCTGATGAAATACGTTTAGACGCCGTGCCGGAATTACCGCAACCTTTCAATAGTGGTGCTTCGGCCGAAAAAATTAAAGCAGAATTCCCAAGCCTTGGAGAGGATAAATAATGAAGCGGTTTCTGATAATTTTAATCATTGTCGTCATTGCTGTGGGCGGGGGATTCCTGTTCATACGTTCGCGCAATTCCGGTAGTCGTACCGTATTCCGTACTTCCCCCGTCAGCCGTGGCAGTATTCAGTCTGTAGTGACAGCTACCGGTGAACTAACTGCGGTAACTGCGGTCGATGTCGGTTCCGAAGTCTCTGGTGTAATCGATAAAATTTTTGTAGAGCACAACTCGACTGTGAAAAAAGGTCAGATTTTGGCTCAGATTAATCCGGAAACTTTGCAAGCTCAGGTTGATAAAGCCGAAGCGAGCTTAGCTCGCTCCCGTTCATCTTATGACAGTGCTGTTTCTGATGCCGATAATTCTAGAGCTGCCGTAAAGAAAGCTGAGGCCTCTTTGCTTTCTCAACAGGCCCAAGCTAAGAAGAGTCAGGCTGAGGTAGAAAATGCGCGCGCAGGTTTGGCTAATTCTCAAGCTAATTTGCATACAGCCAAAGCCAATCTAGCTAAAAGCGAAGCTGAGTACGCCAACGCCAAGGCTAATTATGAGCGCTGGAACAAGCTTTTTGATCAAGATTTAGTTTCTCGCAGCGAGCGGGATGACGCTTACACTTCTATGGTTACCAGTAAAGCTTCTGTCGATGCTTCTAAGGCTAATCTTGAAGCGGCTGCCGCTTCTGTCAGAAGTGCTGAAATTTCTTTACAGTCGGCTATGATTAGTTTCGAAGGGGCCCAAGCCGATGTTGAAGCCGCCCGCATTCAGGTAGAAGCTACCCGCAATGCCGCTGCTTCTTCTGAAGCTGCGGTGGCCGGAGCGGCGGCCGACGTCAAGCAGGCGGAGGCCAGTTTAAACTCAGCCAAGGTCGATCTCAGCAAAACCAGTATTACTTCGCCTATTGACGGCATTGTACTTAGCATTGAAGTGTCCGAAGGACAGACAGTAGCCTCTCAATATCAGACTCCTGAGCTTTTCAAACTAGCTCAGAACCTGGATTCAATGCAGGTAGAAGCTACTGTTGATGAAGCTGATATTGGTCAAATAAATGTAGGCGACTCTGCCAGCTTTACTGTAGATGCTTGGCCCAACAAGATTTTTGAAGGTAAAGTTCAGGAAGTTCGCAAGGCTGCTGAGACTACTAACAACGTGGTGACTTTCCCGGTAATTATTTCCACCAATAACCCTGATATGTGTTTGATTCCCGGTATGACTGCCACAGTCAGCATTCAAACTATAAAACACAACGATATTCTTTTAGTTCCCAGTGCTTCTTTACGCTTTAAGCCCAGCGATGCTGTGGAAATTGTCAACAGCGACGACCATGTCAAAGACAAATCTAAGGCAGAGGCCTCCGGCGGTGTAGATGCCGTTGCCGTAGATAAAAAAGCGGTGCGTGCCCTTTACATTGAAGACAAAAACAATCCCAGTCAATTGGTGCGTATAGAAGTAACTACGGGGTTGACCGACGGTACTAATACGGAAGTTGAGTCTTCCGAGCTCAAAGAGGGCGATCGGGTTGTAATAGGCAGTGCCGATAAAAGTTTAATTAAATCGAGCAGTAGCAATAAGAGGCGTGGTGGCCCTCCATTCTAAAGGACTAGATTATTATGAGTTGGCTTATGATTATGCGCATTGCAGGCTTAGCTCTGCTGCGCAACAAAATGCGTTCTTTCCTGACAATGCTGGGTATTATTATCGGCGTTTCCACTGTAATTACTATGGTGGCTCTGGGTACGGGTACGCAAAATCGAATCCAATCCAGCATTGCCAATTTAGGTACCAATACCATTACTGTATCGGCTTGGGCTGTGCGTCAGGGAGGAGCCCGAAGCGGTGCTTACGGCAGCTCTCGTCTCACTATCCAAGACTGCGAAGCACTGGAAAAATCTGTGCCCAACTTGGCCCATGTCAGTCCTATAACTCAAAATACGGCTCAAATTATCTTTCAAGAACAGAACTGGTCTACTACGGTAGTCGGATGTGCTGAAAGTTACCAGGCCATTAAAAGTTGGGTACTCACTAGAGGTCGTTTTATAACTGATGAAGATGTGCGTGCTCGAGTAAAAGTATGTGTGCTTGGGGCTACGGTGGCGGAAGAACTGTTCACCGGTGTAGATCCTGTGGGACAGAGTGTGCGCATTAACAAAATTCCCGTTTTAGTTGTAGGTGTTTTGGAAGCTAAGGGCGATGGCGGTTTCGGGCCCAGTCAAGACGACACCGTTTTGGTTCCTTACACTACTGCCATGTTCCGTCTTTTTAGCCTGCGCTACTTACGCAATATTCAGTGTTCTGCATCTAGTGAAGATACTGTAGATTCATGTGTAGAGGACATTACTACTATTTTGCGTGCCCGTCACCGTTTGCAGGAAAACGATGAAGATGACTTCCGAGTAAGCACTCAAGCTGAATTGGCCAGTATGATGGCCGAATCAACGCAGACGTTTACGCTTTTCTTGGGAGGCATAGCTTCCGTTTCGTTGCTGGTAGGTGGCATAGGTATTATGAACATTATGCTAGTTTCCGTAACTGAAAGAATTCGAGAAATTGGCATTCGCATGGCTTTAGGCGCTAAAGGCAGTGACATTCTGCGTCAGTTCTTGGTGGAATCTTTGATGCTCAGTCTAATAGGCGGTATTATTGGCGTCGTTTTTGCCTTTATACTGACTTCGTTGGCTGCTCACTTTATGTCTATGAGTATGATGATCTCGCCGGCTGCCATTGTAATTGCTGTACTTTTTTCAGCTACGGTGGGCGTGTTCTTCGGTCTTTATCCGGCCGTGCAGGCCTCTAAGCTGGATCCTATCCAGGCCTTGCGCCACGAATAGCTGGTTTCAGCACTTCAGTCTCTCCTGACTCTGCAAGTCGAAAAGCTTTTTCGCCTGCAGAGTCTTTTTTTTTGAGAGGGGAAACGGCTATCGTTTGCGTTTTATTAGTATTTAGGGCAGGAATATAATAGACTACAAAATAAAAAAAAATTCGCATATTCGCTGCGCGATATTGCAGAAATAATATATCGAAAAAGATCTTTTGTGCATAAATAAATTTATTTATTGTGTTAAAATACTCAGAGAATACCAGAGTTGAGAGCTGCTATTTATGATTCATCCTGCTTTACCCGAAATAAAAGAAACTGTCTGCGAGACTGAGCACAGTTGCGCTCCGCTCAATGTTATAGGTCGGTCTGCTTTCCGCCCCGATGCGCCCGGCAAGCTTACAGGGCAGGCCAAATATGTGAACGATATGGCGGTACACAATATGCTTTATGGAGCCGTTGTCCGCAGCCGCTACGCCAAAGCTCGCATAAAAAACATTGATACTTCTAAGGCGGAGAAAATGTCCGGTGTGGTCTGCGTCATGAGCAGCAAAGACCTTCCTGGGCCTAACTACATCCCTTTGGTTCGCTGCGATTTACCTTTGCTGGCTGCCGATGAGGTGAATTTTGCTGCGCAACCTGTGGCCTTAGTAGCAGCCGAAACTTTAGAAGAAGCTCAGGCTGCCGCTGCTGCTGTAGAAGTTGAATATGAAGAACTTGAGCCCGTCTTATCCATCGATGAAGGGCTCGAAAAAAATTGGATTCTCTGGCACTATCAGCAGTTCAAAGGAGATGTCGACAGCATTTTTAATAATCCTGAGCCTGGCATGCATATTTATGAGTCGGTTTACACCACTTCTCATCAGGAACATGCTTATTTGGAAACAAATGGGGCTTTAGTTATGCCCGACGATCGCAGCGGCTGGGTTGTTTACGGGTCTATGCAGTGTCCTTTCTATGTTCAGAAAGCGGTTGCTGTAGTTTTAGGCATAGACTTCCAGAAAGTTCGAGTAATTCAAACCGTCACAGGTGGCGGATTTGGCGGCAAAGAAGATGCCCCCAGCACTCCAGCCAGTTTAGCTGCTGTTTTAAGTTGGAAGACGGGGCGTCCGGTTAAGTTGGTATTCGGTCGTGAAGAAGATATGGAGTCGATGACCAAACGTCATCCCTCTCGTACCGTCTTCAAGAGTGCGGTCGACAAAAACGGTCGTATTAAGGCTGTAGATATTCATTACTATGTAGATGGCGGAGCTTATTTAACTCTTTCAAGTATTGTACTTTGGCGCGGCATGCTTCATGCCGGAGGACCTTATAATATTCCTAATTTGCGTACTTTGGCCGATGCTGTCGGTTCTAATACCGCTCCCAATGGAGCGTTCAGAGGCTTTGGTCAGCCCCAAGTTGTTTTTGCCGCTGATGCCCACTGGGACGACGTCGCTTGTCAGATAGGCATGGATCCTATTGAGTTCAGAAGGATCAATATGCTGCATGTCGGTGATAAGCTCACTAGCGGTCAGCTTTTGGTAGAGTCGGTCGGTTTCGACGAAGTAGTTGATAAAGTTAAACAGGTAGTTGAATACGACAAAATAAAAGCTTTGCCCAAATGCAAGCAAGATCGCTTCCAAAGAGGAATAGGTTTTTCGGTGAGCCACTACGGAGTAGGGCTGGGAGCCAACGGTGGTCCTAACAATTTTTCTTCTGCTAATGTAGTTGTTGGCTCTGATGGGTCGGTGCGTGTAGCGGTCGGCACTACCGAAATAGGTCAGGGCATGACTACTGTACTGTTACAGATTGCCTCCGAAGTACTGTGCTGTCCTTACGATCGCATTTATCTCAGCGATTCTGATACCGCGCAAGTACCGGATTCAGGTCCTACTGTGGCCAGTCGTACTACTTTGTGTGCCGGACGGGCTGTGCAGGATGCTTGTCGCCAAATTAGACAGCGTATGGACGACTTCCTCAAAGATAAAGAGGCCATGGATTGGAAAGATTCAGTTACTGCTTGTTGGATTGGCGGTGTGCAAATGGCTGCCCAAGGGTATTCCCGTCCCGGCTACAAGCAGACTTTCGAAGACCAGTACGGTCAGGGTGATGCTTACGAAGTCTACACTTGGTGCGCCAATGCTGCCGATGTAACTGTCGATACCTGGACTGGTGAAGTCAAAATCAATCGTTTTGTCAGTGGTCAAGATATAGGACGTGCTTTAAATCCGGCTTTAGTTGAAGGTCAGATTCAAGGCGGAGCTCTCCAAGGTATAGGCTACACTCTCATGGAGGAATATAAGTTCGATAAAGGACGGATTCTTAATAACAATTTGTCCACTTATATTTTGCCTACTTCTACCGATGTGCCGGAAATTGTTCCCGTTATAGTAGAACATAATTACTCTTGGGGACCTTTCGGAGCTAAGGGGTTTGGAGAAACTCCTTTGGTTCCTGTAGCTCCGGCTATCATTAACGCTATCGCTGACGCTGTCAATATACGCCTTAAACATCTGCCGGCCACCCCCGAGAGAGTTTGGGAGGCCCTGCACAACTCAGGAGTTTCACAATTATGAGCGAGAAAAATTTTCGGTTGCAGTGTACCGTTAACGGTCACCCGATAGACAAAATGGTCGATCCCAGTGCCCGTCTTTTGGATACATTGCGCAACGAACTTCATCTTACCGGTGTAAAAGAAGGATGCGGCAAAGGTGAGTGTGGAGCCTGTACCATCTTTATGGACGGTAAGCCCGTAGACTCCTGTTTAGTTATGACTATTCAGGCCCAAGGACACCGAATAGTAACCATTGAAGGATTAGCTTTCGAAGGGCGTCTCGATTCTATACAACAAATGTTTGTAGAAGAGGCCAGTGTTCAGTGCGGTTTTTGTATTCCGGGTATGGTTCTGGCCGCTCGTGCTCTCATAGAAGAAAATCCGAATCCTTCCCTCGATGAGATACGCCATGCTTTAGGTGGCAATATCTGCCGTTGTACTGGATATCACAAAATTTTCCGGGCAGTTATGAGAGCTGCGGCTATTGAGAGAGAGTTGCGCCAATCTGGTCAGCCTTCCGGCCTCAAAGATATTGAGGGAATTCACCCTTCGCCTTCTGCTGACATAGACGACTAAGCACATTAAGGAGCACCTTATTTATGGATTTGCAGGTACAGCGTTTTACTGAATTGGGAGCTCTGCTGCAGGCTGCCGCGAGTTGCAAAGAAAAAATTTTTTATTTGGCTGGCGGCACCGATCTTATGGTTCAGCGAGCTGCCGGTTTGCTTCCTCCTGCCGTTTGGATGGATATTTCCGATATACCCGACTTGCACGGTATTAGGCATAGCCAGGGGCGAATAGTTATTGGCTCTGGTGTGTCGCATCATGAAATTATGCGCAGCCTTTTGTTGCAAAAATATGCTCCTGCTTTAGTGCAGGCTAGTTCTAACGTGGGCGGGCCCCAAGTTCGTTCTCGAGGTACAATAGGTGGCAATTTGGGCAACGGGTCGCCGGCGGCAGATACTGTACCGACCTTGTACAGCTTAGGCGCCGAAGTAAATATAGTCTCTATTCATGGAGAGCGAAGCGTTAAAGTACAAGATTTTACTTTACGCCCTCGGCGTACCGTACTTGAGCCAGGGGAAATTATTTACAGTATTTCTTTTCCTGCTCGCGAAAATATGCATGGAGTGTGGAACGCTAAAGCTCAGCGCAATTCATTGGCCATCAGCAAAATTAACATTGGTTTGAGTTACGTACTTGAAGAGAGCAAAGCAAATGGAGTTTCTTTTAGTTATTTGGGGCTGGCCTTTGGTTCTGTAGGTTTGACTGTGCTCAGAGCTAGCCGCACCGAAGAGTTTCTTTTGGCTCATTCTTTAACTGAGGCTGTTCTTAAAGAGGCGGCCCAATTGGCTTCAGAAGAAGTCAAGCCCATTTCTGATATTCGTTCCACTGCCGAATACCGTCGCTCTATGGCTAAAGTACTGCTTTACGATGCCCTCAGCGGTCTTTTGAAGTAGCTCTATAACAGACAGGAAGAGACGCCATCTGAATTAGTATTTTCTAAGACAGACGGAGGCTCTTTCTTTTTGTACCATTTACACAGAGTATTTTATTCGACTTCTAAGCGAATTTTCATAGAATTAGTGCGTTTGTGTCCGCTAGTTTGGACAAAATGCAGCTCACCAGAACCTCTGGCATTGCTGCTGGAAGAGTCGAAGTAAAATACTTTGCACCCTGTTTCCGGATTTTCAGCAGAAGGCTGCTGAAACTTTTCGACGCCGGCTAAGGGAAAGTGTTTGCTAGTCCGAGTCAGTTCTGTTTCGATAGACAACTCACCGCCTGTAGGAAACTCGATTCCGAACAATCCGGTGTTGTAGTCTATTTCCAAGATACCTGGTTGTGCAGGATAGATCCGCCCTTTTTTCTTAAGCTCTTTGTATAGAGGTGAGGGAGGGCGATGCAGTGTGGGGACTGGAAGGGGGGTGGCCGACAACTTATGCCTCCGGCATGTGTATTGCTGAGCAGCAGATTTCAAAATAGAAAAGCTACTGTCAGCTTAATGTTGGGCAGCCTTTATAAAAAGACTGTCCGGCTTTTGGTTTAGGTTTTAGGAGTACGCCGTGTTTGTGCCGCCCACCAGCGCTCACGCTCAATATTAGCTTCCGAACCTGACTCATGCATACCTATATCAACAGCTATCTCACCTTTACCGCAGTAGTTTCCAATTTGCCTATCTACGTTCAGAGGATCGCAAGCTGTAATATAGCCTATGAGAAGTGGAGCGTGGGGAAGCTGGCGCAAGTTCCAGCCCAGCTTCAGGCGCACAAACAAGCTGAAAAAGTCGGGCAGTAGTTTAAGCGCATTTAGGCTAAGCAGCGAGAAGCCTAGGCGCAGGAACCACATGAGCTTATCGAGGGTCGTTTTGACTTGGGGAAGGCTGTCTAATACAGGCTCAACTCTGCTCCAATTGACAAAGTCAGAAATGGGCAGAAACTGCTTGTTGTGTCTGATTAGAAGGTTGTGCTGTACGTATAAGCACTTGCGTACCCCCAAGAAAGACAGCAAAGCGAAGTACAGTTTTTGGAAAAAGAAGCACTCTTTTCTGGGACAGAAACCGCCACTTTGCTGGTACACTAAGTCGATAACTTGGTCCGGCATAAGCAGATCTTTGCTGTCTCGGAAATATCCTAGAGCGCGCGTACCCAGGAACATTACTTCGCGAATAAAATTGTGCTCTTTGGCATAGTCCAGAACTTTGCTAATTTCTTTCTCGTTGCAGTTGGGCATAATAACCATTACTAAGCTGACAGCTATGCCCAGATCTTCAAGATTCTTTAGCGTCTTTAGTTTCGTGTGGGTAAGACGGGCTCCCCTGATACGCATATAGGCGTCGTCGTCAAAGCCGTCAAACTGCAGAAATACCTCGTCAAGACCAGCTTCTTTAAGTGACTTAGCGTAATTGTAATCGGCCAGTTTAATTCCGTTAGTATGTAAAGAGGCAATATGGCCGCGTTTATGGATTTCATTTAAAAATTCAGGTAGATTTTGACAGAGGGTAGGTTCCGCCGAAATAAGATCGATTTTTAGTCTGCGCCCTCTGTTTTTCTCCATGAAGGCTACTAGCTGTTCCAATTTTAAGTCGGGAGTTGGAGGCGGGGTCTGATTTGTGTTGGAATCAGCACTAGCTAAGCATATGGGACACTGTAAATTGCACTTTTCGGTCATGCGAACTAAATAGTCGCGCTGTTTAAGCTGTCGTCCCTGCATTACTTCAAAAAAGTAGCGATCTAGAGGAGCATAATAATCGGCATGTTCAGAAATTAGACACCTGGAGAGGCCATGCTCGGGACATTCTTTGTGTAGGTAGACCTTTCCGTCTTCTTCTACCATGCAAGCGGGGATATCGCGCAGGCAGGTGGGACATACGGAAGCGGTCTTGCGTATAACTGTAAAATTCGTACTCATTGGAAAATTTCCGAAATCATCCGACAATTTTGTTTGCTTTAAAAAGCTTTTGAGCATATACTTGGAATCCTGCTTGAGAGCTTTTAAGAAAATGATTTTTTACAGTTCAAAGTCTGCAGGCCTCTACAATAACTGGCAGAATTTTTTTAGGAAGTCTTTAAACTGTTAAATATATATAATAAGAGTTGGTGGTATACCGGTCTCTGTGTGGGGATAGTTTTGTCTTTATGAATCTAAAACTGTTTTTTGAGAGAGTGTCTGTTTACTGTGCTGTTACTTCGCTTTTATGGATTTTTAGTTCAGATGTCCAAGCTCAGTCCGTTTGGCGTGAGGTAAAAGGTCAAGATCGCACTCATGTGGTTAAAGCGGGTGAAAATCTTTATATTATTGCTCAAAATTACGGTTTAGCTATCGAACATATAGCTTTTGCTAATGGTCGCGATCCCAACAATATAAACGTAAATCCAGGTACTTCCCTGATTATTCCAGGGCGCCGTGTGTTGCCAAGCAACCCTCCTCAGAATGGCTTGGT
This sequence comes from Candidatus Bruticola sp., assembly GCA_051874695.1. Classification (GTDB taxonomy): domain Bacteria; phylum Vulcanimicrobiota; class Xenobia; order Xenobiales; family Xenobiaceae; genus Bruticola. The sequence goes on along the minus strand of JBJEGC010000020.1, from coordinate 151,057 downwards.
TGTTAATTTGCCTGAAAGAGGAGTCTTTCTCTTTCGCGACGGAAATTTTGAAAAGTTCTATCCCATTGCTATAGGGCAGGCTGGCAAATTTGAAACGCCGTGCGGTAATTACGTTATAGAATCGCGTACTAAAGATCCCACCTGGTTTCCGCCTGAGTGGGCCGGCCTAAAAGATGAGGTCGTGCCTGCTGGCCCGGACAATCCTTTGGGCGATCGTTGGATCGGTATCAGTGCTCCTGGTATAGGCTTTCATTCTACTACGTCTCCTATGTCTATTGGTCAATCTGTTTCTCATGGATGTATGAGAATGTACCCTAATTCAGTACATGAGCTTTTTGAAAAAGTACAAGTAGGCTGGCCAGTACGTATCGACTATGAAATTTCTAAAATAGGCTGCGATTACAAGGAAAATCGCTATTATTTAGCTGTTTTTCCTGATGTATATAATCGTCAATCTCCATCTTCTTCGGTGAGTAATACTTTACAGCAAGTTGGGTTGGCGGCTTCTGAGGCCGACTTGGGGTATTTCGCCAAAACAGATGGAGTATGCAAAGAACTGTATGTCAGCAGTGTGAGCGTATCTGTAGGAACTGGGCGTCTGAAAGAGTGGCCAGTAGATCCTTCAATGGTTGAGGGAACTATTTGGGGCTCTCCAAAAATAGCTGCCGCTGTAGGTCTCAATGTAGAGTGGGATAATTTAAACCAGGTAGTAAAAATCAGTCGCAACAAGGAAATTCTCTACTTCCCTATTTTTGACGATTATGTTCTGGATTTTAATGAAGTTCCGATTGGCTGCCGAGCTTGGATTGCCGGAAAGGCTCGTAAAGTAGGTTCCGCTACTATTATCCCGCTTCGGCCTATTTTGAAGGCTTTCAATGTGCCCAATCAGTGGATAGAGGAAGAAAGGGAGCTGCGTATATCTACCTTGCCTAAAACTAAGGCCAAGGCTCCAAAAGTTTCGTCTTCTACTGTTCAGTCTGCGCCTAAATCTGGAGCGAAGCCAGCGAACAATGCTGAGGTTAAGTCTCCGGAACCGGTTGAAAAAACTGTTCGCTCTTCTGTTGTCGATAATACTAAAGCAGAAAAAGCGCCCGTTTCTGGAGAAGGAATTAATGAAAATTCGCCACAGGCACCAGTTAATGATGAGAAGTCGTCTTCAGAAGATGGTTCTAGTTCTGTGCAAAAGAAAAATCAGGAACTGACTCCTATTGTTCCGCAGGTTGCTCCCTTACCCGAAGAGAGTCTACCTGTGCCTGAAGATACGCCCGAGAAAGCTAAGTACCGCTCTTGGCATCAAACTAAAACGCAAGATTTTACGCCGGAGCAGCAAAATGACAGAGGTGGTATTGAGTAGCCTGTTGTTAAATTCGGGCTGTCAAGACGATTGCTTGTAAAAATTAGGAGATGGAAAGTTTTGTTGTTACACAGAAAATTTTTGGTACAGACAGCTGCAGTAGCTATGTTGTTAACAGCAGCCGCTTGTACCGGAAATACGCCCGACGGACCTAATCCGGGCAGCATTATTCCTGGTACAGGTATTAAAGAAGTTTCTCTTTTCGATACGGAAAAGCAGGTAGTTGAAAAGCTGGGAGAGCCCGGAACCAGTACGCAGAATCCTTTTAACTCTTCTAACGTAATTGTGCAGTATCCAGACAAAGGATTGGAAATATCTTACCTGGACGGAGTTGTAGGCAGCATTTTGCTCTATTCTCCAGGCACTAAAGATGGTGTGGCTTGGCAGACTTATCAAGGCTCTACTGCCGAAGGACTGTGGCCTGAATCTAATTTAAAAACAATTAAGCATAAATTAGGAGCTCCTCTTAAGGAGCTTCCTCAAGCTGTTGTATATCCGGGACTGTGGATTCGCCTCGATTCTAGAGGAGAGGTTGAAAGCTTTAGTATAAGCAAAGATGAAGCAAATCAGCTGAAAAGTTTAGAGTGACTATCCTACGCCGGTTAGTTGAGGTTACAGAAAAAAAAGCGCCTGTCTTCTTCTGTGAAGATTACGTGGCGCTTTCTTTGTAGTAAGCTTGGAATATAATTATTATTTGGTTAAAGCGTTTAAGTCGTGCTTGGCATAGGGATTATTGGGGTCGAGCTCCAGAGCCTTCTTCAGACTCTCAATGGCTTCTTCTTTTTTGCCTTTTTGGGCCATAACGTTGCCCCGCAGGTAGTGTATCATAGTGTTGTTATCATCTAGGGCGGAAGCCTGAGCTAACTGCTCTAGGGCCAAATCGAGATAGGCGCCTCCTTTTTGAGCGTACAAGTTAGCTAACATAACCCAGCCGTCAATGTTCATGAAGTTCTCGCGCAGGCTTTTTTGAATAAAATCGACAGCGGGATCGATAAATCCGGCAGCTCCGTAAATTTCGGCCAATTTATAGAGCACTTCCGCATCGCGGGGATCGAACTTGTAAGCTTCGGTAAACTCCTGAACAGCTTCATTGATCTCTCCAGCTTCGTAGCTGCGTTTGCCGCGCTCGCGATGAAGCTCAGCCATGCGATAATGTTCATTACTCATTGTCATAGCAAAAATACCCTCTACTGCATAAGTTCTCTCTCGGTTACTTTTCTTCTATTCTGGTCAATAAACCTCCAGAACAATGATTTTCTCCTTTTTCAGCTTTTCTTTTTGTTGGTTTTATCAGAGAAATTGAGCCAGTTATTTTTATCAATCCATTCAATTGTTTTTTTCGCCCAGTAAGCGTGTACTACTCCGTTGGGATGATTGCCGGACTGGCCTCCTACCCTGTAAACATTGGAATTTAATTTATCATTGCCAATGTTGATCAAGTCGGGAGAGAGACCACACTTCGCGTCGTACTCTTCCTCCGGATTTAGCTCCGGATCCATATTGAAGGCGACAAATTTTACATGGTGACGGTCGGCTGTCTTGCGCATTTCCTCGATTAAGGCGGAGGACAGTTTGTTATAGCGCTTCTGCTGTTTTAATTCAGATTGATGCTGATAGAGGCTATACATGGCCAAATAGTAATAATAACGGAAAAAAGTGTAGGCCGATGAGCTGAGCGAAGCAAAATTTTCCAGTTTGTAGTAAGGGTAAGTGCGCAGGTTTCCGAAAATATCAAAGTCGGCGTAAGGCGCTTGGCGATATGTTTTGTTGGGTCCGGGCAAAAGATAGTATTTGGAATTGCGCCGTCCATGATCTTTGATAAAGTAATAAATTACACCGTTGTAATTTCGTCGTTCCAGCCAATACTGCATCATTAACAAGCACTGCAAAGTGCCGTATCCTTTAACTCCGAAGTTATCGAAGCGCGTACGCGGATAATGTTCGTTAAGTAGCCAAACTAAAGTCTGTTCATCCGCTACACCCATCCCATAAGTTTGTGAACAGCCTACTACCAAAACGCGGGAGTCGTAATCCGTTTTTTCTGTCTTGCTGCTGCGTCGGGAGGTGTCGGGGTTGGTATGCTCTATTACGTTTGGATCTTCGCTGGAAATAACGCTGCCTCTGAAAGAAATGTGATCAGTCAGTTGCTGCAAATCGTAAAGAGGATCTACTTCTCCTATATCGGCCATCTGTCCAGGAGCGTATCCATGGACGCGCAAATAAATTTCTGCCTGTAAAAATAGGAACAGAACAAAGACGACCACCAAATATATGACACGGTGCCAATTTTTGCTGGGAGCTAAAAGCTTTCGCCAATTAAATTTTGAGGTACTTTTATCTGACATTTCTATAAAGCGATTATTTAAAGGGGATAAGTTTTCCCCGTCCATTCAAGTTCAATGCCCTGCTTCATTAGCCAGTTTTGGAATTTTCGTAAAACTTCAGAATTTTTGCGTATTTCGGTCGGCCGCAGGTTTTCTGCCAGACAATAGGCAGCGCAAAGGGCAGCAGATTCACCTGTATTCCATTCCACAGGGTGGAGCCGATAACATCCGTTAGTTATATGGGTTACGGAGAGATTTTTGCCTCCGGCTAGCAAATTATCAGTATCTCGCGGAATAAGGGCTCCTAGAGGAATTTGGAAAGGCAAAGCGCTGACGTCAATATAGTTGTCTCCCCCAGAAGAGGGGTGCAGATCGAGTCGGTAGGCACCTATGCCTACGCTGTCCGAGAAGTTGGCCGCTTTTACCGCAGGAGCCTTTAGTCCGGTTAAGGCACAGCGGGCTTCTAAACTGACGTGCTGTTCTAAAACGGTAAACAGTCCTTTAATTCGTCTAGATTCACGTATATAGGGAGCTGCGGCTAGACCGTCCGCTGTTTGCGTAATATCGGGGCGCAAAGCTAAACCGGGCCAGCCTTGTCCTCCGTCTGCTCGGGGAGCTTCTGTCTGCATCCAGTAAAGTAAACTCAGGCTTAATTCTCTGGAGCCAGCCAGGTGTCTATTTTTCTCCTGCTCGGAAACATCGATAATATTTCCTAACATGTAGTCTATCTGAGGCCAGTTAACTAGAACTATATCGGAAGTATGGGGAGCGTAACGGAAATTTTGGGTGTAAGAGATACGTCTGAAGGTCCACAGATCCATAGGCCCGCGTTCTGGTTGAGGATTTATCGGGTCAAAAGTGCGCACCACCGGTTCAAGGGTAATGGGATGAGTTGCTTGCCAAGAGAGTAAGGGACCGCCCCAACTGGGATTAACCGCAGGAATGTAAGAACGCCAAAATTCGTAGTTAGCTGGTTTATCAATAATACTTTCCCGCTGAGGCTGATAGTCAATAACAAAACACCAGGAGATGGCCTGCTGATTTTGAGGATTGGCTGTCGGCGGAGCGTGGGGCTCCTGAGTTTCCGTTTGTGATTCGCTGCCTATGGAATAAGCTGTTTGGGTTAAAGGCAGAAGATCGCCGGTTTCAGTGGCGTCTATAAAATATGGAGCTCTAACAGAGTAAAGACGCCTATTTTTGTATATTTTAGGTGCGCAATTTAAGTAGGTGGAAGATTCGGCCTCTTTTTGAGCAATTAGAACCGAAATTATTTTGTCTTGTTGTCTCTCTGCCTGTATGGGGGTGGCTCTGAGAATTACGTTTAGCTGGCCTGAACTAAGGTACGGTCGGAGAAGGGCCTCAATTACGGCAGAGCTTACGGATGGCTCATGGCATAAAGCCGAAACACATCCTTGCCCGGGATTAAGTTTCTGCCAATTTTGGGCGGCCTCGTTGCTGAGTGGATACCACTGCCGATAGTATGAACGTATGTACTGACGGAATTGTCTGTATGAACGGGTGGAGCCGTGCGATTCAATCCAAGGATGTTCGTCAGGTGGAACTGCTTGGGAAGTGAACTGGCCTCCTAAGCGATCGCAGCTGTCAGTTATAACTACTTTCAAGCCTTGGCGCAGAGCCGCCCAGGCCGCCGCAAAGCCTCCGGTACCTCCGCCAATAATGGCCAGCTGACAATCTAATATTTCTGATTCCGGTTGGCTGTTTAAGGCTTGTTTCGTCATCAATTAAGGCTCCTCAATATTTTTCACCTCTGCAACAGTTCAAGGATGCTGTATTTGGCAAAATCACGGCTTCCTTTCGCTGTTCTTCCAGGTAATATCCCGCTTGTATTGGAACTCGTTCCGTTTTTTTGTGTAAACGGACAAATTTGGTGGCCGCTACTTAATTGAGGCAAGGTATCTATCCGATAGTTGGGACTCAATTAGGGGGCAGCCAGTTGGCAAAAAAAGCCGGTGGGCCTGGAGGGATAAAGCAGGGAATTTTTATTTTAACCACCGACTGTTTTTTTCTTAGCAGAATTGCGCACTAGGATTGGACTGTACTGTTTTGTACGGACATCTTGAATGCATTCATCAATATTGGAATCTTTGACCTTGAGTAAGACCAAAATATCACGCATCATAGTGAGACAGGCTTCATATTCCGGCACTAAGGCTTCACTGCATCCGTGCTTTACCAGCTCTTTCATATGTTCTAAGCTTCGGGCTCTGGCCATAACCTTCAGCTTGGGGTTTAAAGAAGTAACCGACTCCTGTACCATTGTCGAATCTATGGAATCGGGAATAGTAATAATCATGAGGGCTGCTTCTTCTACATTAGCCGCTTTGAGCAGGTCAATAGAAGCTGCATTGCCGCCAATTACCCGGTAACCGTCCTCTTTGGCTTTATTAACACGTTGAGGATGAGACTCTATTATAATGATTTTGGTGCTATCCGGAATCGCCTCGGCCAAAAAACTGCCCATGGAACCGTATCCGACAATAATGGCATGCTCTTTGAAGCCTACTTTTTGTACAGGAATGTTGTTGGCCGGTTTAGTGTGGGTTCTCTTTCTCCATAATTTGTAAATGGGATCTGCCATGTTGGCAAAAAAGGGAGTAATAGCTATCGTGATGGCTGCTACTGTAATGCTCAGCAGGTATACATCGTTAGTTATGCCTTTACTGGAAATTCCCGTCCTGGCTAAAACAAAGGCAAATTCTCCCACCTGGAACATATACAGTCCTACTGCTATGGGCATAATGTTGACGTAACCAAAAATTCGAGTAATAACACCAAAAATCAGAACTTTGCCGATTAACAGCACGAGTATGGATATGCTTATTAATCCCCAATGATTGAGAATAAATTGAGGCTGGATCAGCATGCCTACCGAACAGAAAAAGAGCAGCGAAAACAGGTCACGCAAAGGGGTAATTTCACTCAGAGCGTGGTGGCTAAAATCGGAACGGGAAAGGATCATACCAGCCAGGAAAGCACCGAAAGCAAACGATAGGCCTATGGTATAGGTGAGCAGCCCTAGTCCTAAGCCTATGGCCAAAACGGTGACCATAAAAAGTTCGCGTGATCCTAAAGCGGCAATTTTGGCGATAAATTTGGGCATAGCCGTTGAGCCAATGGCCACTACAAAACCTATTAGCACCACAGATTTTATTATAGCCATCCCTAAAATGTCCATTCCCTGACTCAGATTGTTAAGCTCCGGCAGCAAAATAATCATAGGGATAACTGCTAAATCTTGGATAATGAGTATGGCGGTCATTACCTGGCTTGAGAGAGTGCCAGTCAGCCCCTTTTCGCCCAAAATTTTGAGTACTACCATGGTGCTAGATACGGAAATAATACAGCCGAACCATATACAATGTATCCAATTCCAACCAAAGCAGGCCCCTAAAGTTCCTCCAAGAGCTATGCTGGCCAAAATTTGTAAAGGAGTGCCGATGAGGGCGATTTTTTTTACGGGCGACAAGCGCTCCACTGGAAATTCCAGTCCAGCACTGAACAGTAGCAGAGCCACGCCTATATCGGCTAAAACTTCTATTTGTTCAACGTGAACCACTTTCGGGCCGATAGTATTGGGGCCAATAAGTATGCCTGCTACAATATATCCCAGCAGAGCTGGCATTTTTAAACGCTGTGCTATGAGGCCGCACACCAGGGCCGCTACGACAATTTGTACAATATCTCCGGCTATACCCATCAATTTATCCTTTTTTAACAAATTATTTTACACTAAGGTGGGTCGGCTAATGTATTAATTGTGCCAACCGGTATTGGGCACAGGCTTACTTATGAAGTAGATAGAGGCCTGTGAACTGTTATAAATAGGGGCACCGTACACTTGTGTCAGCTGCTTATTGAAGTTGTCGTAAACTTCTTGGCCGTGTTGAGGCGCCAGCCAAGCGCAATTGGGACGATGCACTACTAAGTAGCGTAAACCATCTTGAAAAACTAACTCAGCATCTTTTTTTACTATAGATTCATCTACAGTGCCTGCTTTTAAATCTTGGTTAGTAGATGAATCCGAGTTTTTGTTAAATCGGGAGGGACTAGTATCACCTGCAAAGCGATCAGGCAGTTTGTCCTGACCGTAAATCACTTCGGAGCTGCCTTCATTAGGATAAGGCTGAGTAATAAAATCGGAGCTGCACATTTTATTGAGCAGTAAGAAATTGGCTATATAGCTGTTATTGCGAGCTAGCCAGCTCAGAGGGCGCTTTCCGTGGGCAGAAGGCGCTCCGTGCAGAAACTGAGTTTGCCAAGTATTGGTGCAGTATCCCAAAGGCAAATCTAGAGAAGCGTATTTGTTATTTCGATTGGCTAAGAAAATACACCAGTCCGGCACTGACACTTTAGAAGCCGGGTAATAGTTTAGGATAGTAGGTTGTTTGTTTGAAAAAAGATTATCTCCTCGACAGCTGAGGCTGAGTAGCAGTACGGACAGTACTAAACAGATGAGAGCGCAGCTTCGCAGGCATCGTTGGCTAATAGATAGGCGAGGCCAATTGTTCCATGTGCTGCGTACTGCTAAAGTTAAGCTGAAAATCAGGCTGGTTACTGCTATAGGCCAGATAGTTTGAGGAGTGCGCCAATAGAGAACCAGATTGCTTAATTTTGCCAGCCAGGCTAAAGGAGCTTGTATAGGTTGCCCCTGATTATCCAGCAGCAGAACTCCGTTCCAATTAAAGTAGGGCCCCAAGCCAATAAGTGTAAAAATGGATGATAGCCACAGCCAGATCAGTGCCGGACTTCGCCTTACTTGGGGACATAGGGGCACGGCAATTAAAATAATAGTTAAAATAGGGCTTACAAAAGAGGGGATATACTTTAGTTGCAGACTTTGGTCTTTTTGCTGAGGAGTTAAGGTTAAGTTGCTCATGCGCTCAAAAGCTTTGCTCTCCTCTTCATGTGTATTTAATTGGGCGCTATTCTGGTAACGCTGCAGATCCGGATCGACATGTAACACGTAGAAGGCGGCAGGGCAGGCTACCAGCCCTGTAAAGAATATGCACACGGCCAGCCGTTTCCAGGCAATTTTGTTCAGGCTGAAGCCTCTGACTACAGTTAAAGCCAAACCTGCTACAGTTAATCCTGCGGCCCAAATCCAATACACTCCGGCTGTGGCCAGAGCGGATAAGGAAAGAAGAATATAAGCGGCTGGCGGAGCCGGTCGGGTCACTGAGCCATCTTGCGAGTCGTAATCGGTAAAAATTAAAGCAGCGGCTGCCAATGATGAGGATACGGGTAGACTAAACAGCTGCGGCAAGTGGCCCCAACAGATCATTTGAACTGTATATAGAGATAGCATAAAAGGCAGTCCGCTGAACCAGGCCAACAGCCAAACACAGAAACGCCTATATCCGGACATTGGCTGTGAATTGTTAGCGCTCAAGTGAAGGACAGTCCAGGCAGGTCCTAAGGCGCTGAGCCAGATGGCACTAAGTACACTCAGATTCCACCAGCACGGCCAATTGCAGAATATTTGCCAGAAACATCCGATCAGCGTGTGTAAATACGATTTATGAGTAATAACTAAATTTATTTTGAGAGGAAATTCCCAGGCTTGACTGGTTAGAGGGAAGTGGCCTGCTTTTAAACTGTCTAATACGCTTCTGTTAAGTACCATCTCATCAAAAGTGTCGTCAGTTATAGTACCCAGGACCATATCATTTGAGCACCAAACCGTATATGAGAGACAGAATAAAATAATTATGTAAGTTAAGGCTATAACAAACAGTGGACAGCAGAAACGTTTTACATATTGCAGCATGGAAAGATTCTTTCGGCTGGTGCAGTTCCAATCAAGTTGGGGCAGCGGGCAAACTGAAGCTAAAAACTTGGGCCAATTCTGGTGTCGGCCTGGCTACACATTGAGAATTGGCTTTAAGAAGCGGCCTGTCCAGGAGTTAGGGTTAGCCGCTACCTCTTCTGGGGGGCCGCAGGCCACCAAACGACCTCCATGTTCTCCTCCTCCGGGCCCCAGATCTATAAGCCAATCGCAGCATTTTATGACGTCGAGGTTATGCTCAATAATGATAATAGTAGCTCCAGCTTGAGCCAAACGATTCAGTACTTTCATTAGTTTGGCTATATCTTCAAAATGTAAACCTGTAGTGGGCTCGTCTAGGATGTAGAGCGTGTTTCCTAAAGCCCGTTTCGCCAGTTCTCCGGCTAACTTAATGCGCTGAGCTTCACCTCCCGACAGGGTGGAGGCCGATTGGCCTAAGCGCAAATATCCTAAGCCGACATCTGCCAGCATTTGGAGCCTAGAACTTATGCTGTTGTAATTGGCGAAGAACTGCAGTCCCTCCTCAATGGTCATATCGAGAACTTCCGCAATGGTCAAACCTTTAAAACGTACCTCTAAAGTCTCGCGATTGTAGCGCCGTCCTTGGCAAACTTCGCATGGTACGCAGACATCGGGTAAGAAGTTCATTTCTATTTTTAGGACACCTTGGCCTTGGCAGGCTTCGCAGCGTCCGCCTTTTACGTTGCAGGAGAAACGTCCGGGCTTATAGCCGCGCATTTTTGCTTCCGGAGAAGCGGCAAACAACTTGCGGACGGCGTCAAATAGGCCGGTATAGGTAGCCGGATTGGAGCGCGGGGTGCGTCCAATAGGCATTTGATCTACGTTAATAACCTTGTCAATAAATTCTGCTCCTTCCAGGCGATCGCAGCAGATTAGAGCCGCGCCTTCCGGTTGAGACAGATTTTTGCAGAGGACCTCGTTTACTAGAGTACTTTTTCCCGAACCTGAAACACCAGTTACACCAGTAATCATTCCTAAAGGGAATTCCGCATCGAGGCTGTGCAGGTTATTCCGTCTGCAGCCATACAGGCGGATCGCCCCCCTATTTTTAGGGCGGCGCTGTTGAGGCAGAGGGATCGATCGTTCTCCTCTTAAATAAGCTCCGGTCAAAGATCTCGGCTCTGCTAGTAACTCCTGGAAACTGCCTGAGACAACAACTTCCCCGCCGTTGACGCCTGCTCCCGGTCCTATGTCGACAATATGATCGGCCGCCCTGATAGTGTCCTCATCGTGTTCAACAACGATAAGAGTGTTACCTATATCGCGCAAACGCTTGAGAGTTTCCAGTAATTTTTGATTGTCTCGCTGGTGCAAACCGATAGAAGGTTCATCTAGAATGTAGAGCACTCCCATGAGGCCAGAGCCTATTTGCGTAGCCAAACGAATACGCTGAGCTTCGCCTCCGGACAAAGTTGAGGCTGCTCTATTTAAACTTAGATAGTCCAGACCTACGTTGATTAAAAATTGGAAACGCCCTTTCAACTCGTTGATAATAGGTTTGGCAATAGTTTGATTTTTAGACGATAATGTTAAATTATCCAGCCACTTCAGAGACTTGATCACCGATTTGGAGCAGAGCTCATGTATATTGGTTTCGTTTATAGTGACGCTAAGAGCTTCTTTTTTTAAACGTGTACCTTTACATGAAGGGCAGAGTGAGCTGACCATAAAACGGCTCAGCTCTGATGCCGCCGACTCGGAATCAGTTTCTTTGAAGCGTTTTTCCAGCATAGGCAGGGCTCCGGCAAAGTTTGGTATATCTGCAGAAGCGGCTGTACATCCGTACAGAGTTAAATTCTGTTCTTGAGGGGTGAGCTCACACCACGGACAATCTAAATCGATAAGACCGCGATCGGCTAACTTCAGCATCTGACTCCAAAACCAGGTCTCTCTCATATGGTAGCGCAGAGAATGGACAGGCTTGCCCCACGGAGCCAAGGCTCCTTCGTTTAAGCTTAAGTGTTTGTTGGGGATCACTAAATTTATATCGAATTCAGAGACAAATCCTAAGCCTGAACAATCAGGGCAGGCTCCGAAAGGTGAATTGAAAGAGAACAGGCGAGGCTCCAAGGAGGCAAAAGACAAGCCGCATTCCAGACAGGCTGAATTTTGGCTGTACAGTTGTTCACCACCCTCCAAATTATGCAGCAGAATAATTCCTTCGCCCAGTTTAAGAGCCAACTCGACCGATTCCGCAATGCGGTGGCGGGCTGTGGGTTTCACTACTATGCGATCTACTACCGCCTCTATGTTGTGAATAACGTACCGATCCAGCTGAGGAATTTCTTCTTCGTTATCTAGGCGCACTATTTCGCCGTCAATGCGAATACGGCTTAGCCCCTGACTTAAAACATTTTGGAACAGCTTTTGATATTGTCCTTTGCGGCCTCTAACTAGAGGGGCTAAAATATTAAATTTTGTTCCTTCAGGGTTAGTAAAAATAATATCTACTATTTGGTCTAAGGTTTGAGGGAAGATCTCTTGACCGCATTGTGGACAATGTGGCTGGCCGATGCGAGCGTAAAGTAAGCGCAGATAGTCGTATATTTCGGTAACGGTGCCTACGGTAGAGCGTGGGTTTGATGAACTGCCTTTCTGATCTATAGAAATGGCTGGCGATAGGCCTTCTACACTGTCTACATCGGGCTTATCCAATTTGCCCAAAAATTGACGGGCATAGGAGGAGAGCGATTCCATGTAGCGCCGTCTTCCTTCAGCATAGATAGTGTCAAAAACCAATGAGGATTTTCCTGAGCCGGATAAACCGGTTACCACAGTCATTTTATTGCGCGGTATAGCCAGGTTGATATTTTTTAAATTGTTCTCCCGCGCACCTTTTACTACAATTTCTTCCAGGGCCATTTTATTTTCTCGTTTACTGATTAAGTTTTTTACGGGCCAGTTCGGCGGCCCTTTGCCGATCGTTTTTGTGAGGCAGTTGTTCGAGCAGCTGAAAGACGTTTTAGAGGAAGTTCTTGACTACTTTCGGCCAATTCTAAAGCGGCAGCGATGGGCATGCCTTCCAAAATAGAGCTGAGCTGTCTCTTGAGTGAGTACATTTGATCGCGCAGAGCCGCTGCAGTTTCAAACTGCATTGACGACGCCGCCTGTAACATGGCTTCCTCTGTTTTGCCTATAAGAGTGCGCAGCTCTTCCAAGTTCAAGCGACTGCGCTCTTCCTTGGAAGCAAATAGCCTATCCTCCGATTTAAGGTCTAGATCTTCTTGTGAGGTCTCGTTTAGGCGGCTGCCTGAACTGACCATACTTAGGATATCCTTTACCGCTTTGTTAATAGTGCGGGGAATAATATTATGTTCTTGGTTATAAGCCAACTGGATGGTGCGGCGGCGGGCCGTTTCATCGATCGCGGCCTGCATCGATTTGGTAATCCTGTCTGCGTACAAAATTACTTTGCCGCTTACATTGCGTGCAGCTCGTCCGATAGTTTGAATTAAACTGGTATTGGAGCGCAAGAATCCCTCTTTATCGGCGTCCAGAATGGCCACCAGAGATACTTCTGGCAGATCTAGACCTTCACGCAGCAGATTGATTCCCACCAGCACATCGAAACGTCCTAAACGCAAATCGCGCAGTATTTCGATGCGTTCCAGAGTGTCGACATCGGAGTGAAGGTATTTTACCTTTATATCTAGCTCGGATAGATAGTCTGTCAGATCTTCGGCCATTTTTTTTGTAAGTGTCGTTACTAGAGTGCGTTCTTGTCTGGCAGTTCTCTTTCTAATTTCCCCAATTAGGTCGTCAATTTGGCCTGCAATGGGACGAACTTCTGTTTCAGGGTCTACTAATCCGGTAGGGCGGATGATTTGCTCCACTATTACTTCGGAATTATCCATTTCAAAGGGGCCGGGGGTAGCGCTGACAAAGACTACTTGGCCTACTTTTTGGAGAAACTCGGCAAAGGACAGAGGGCGATTGTCAAAGGCTGAAGGTAGTCTGAAACCAAATTCTACCAGGCTGCGCTTACGGGCCTGGTCTCCAGCTAGCATTCCTTGTAGCTGGGGGATAGAAACGTGCGACTCATCGATAAAAACTATAAAATTAGAAGGGAAGTAGTCAAGCAGAGTGTAGGGAGGCTGACCTGGAGCTCGGCCCGTTAAATGGCGGGAGTAGTTCTCTATGCCCGGACAATAGCCAAGCTCCTGTAATACTTCCAGATCGTAAGTGGTGCGCTGTTCGATGCGTTCAGCTTCCAGTAATTTGCCCTCGCGGCGCAATTTTTCCAAATGCTCATTCAGTTCTGCTTTAATAGATTGTATAGCTTTGAGCATTTTTTCGTGCTCTAGCACGTATACTTTGGCTGGGGAAACGACAATACGTTCGGGTTTGGAAATAATATTGAAGTTTAGCGGATCGAGCTCATACATACATTCTGTTTCTTCACCGAAAAATTCTATGCGATAAATTTTATTTTCATCGACAGGATATATGTCTAGAGTATCTCCATGGAAGCGGAAAGTACCGTTAGTGAGTACTTCGCTGCGCGTATAGAACATTTCTACCAGGCGATGCAGTAAAAATTCCCGATCTATTTCTTCTCCCGGACGAAAAACCAGAAGCATGCGTTTGTAATCTTCCGGATTACCCAGGCCATAAATGCAGGACACAGAAGAAACGCATAGAGTATCAGGCCGATTAATAGCGGCTTGAATCGCAGAGTGGCGCAAGCGGTCCAGCTCGTCGTTTAATGAAGACTCTTTTTCAATGTAGCTGTCCGTTTGGGGCATATATGCTTCCGGACGGTAGTAATCGAAGTAGGAAACAAAATATTCTACGGCATTGTGAGGAAAAAACTCTTTAAATTCGGAGGTCAGCTGGGCCGCTAGAGTTTTGTTGTGGCTTATAACTAAGGCAGGACGCCCCAGACGGGCAATTACTGAGGCAATAGTAAAGGTTTTACCGGTTCCTGTGGCGCCCAGTAAAGTTATAAAGCGTTTTCCTTCCTGTAGGTTGTTCACCAAAGACTCAATAGCTTGGGGCTGATCTCCTTTAGCGGGAAAAGGAGCAGCCAGATGAAAAAGTTCTTCACTCATACGCGGACTATTCTAGCAAAACCAATTGTTAATCGATAGAGCTTAATTGGGGTATCCTGGAAATTGCGCTAACTACTACTTCGCTTAAGCCTGTTATAGGAATTCAGCTTTTTTTGCTAAAATTATAGGCACAGCGGTGGTGCTTGCACAGCAGAGACAATTTTGCCTCCAATTACAAGCGACAATACTTTATAGAAAACAGCAGCTGTTTGGAAAGCGGAGCATATATATACATGATGAAAATATGGCAGATCGCCGTCGGAAGTGCAGCTATTATCGGCATGTTGGCTTCTGGTGTCTGTGCTGATGAGTTCGGTGCCGATGAGACCGATTTTATTTTAGGAGATATTGAATCAAGTTACGAGATAAAGGTTGAGCCTCTCGATGAAGCTTTTTTGCCTATATGGCACAATGGCTTTAGTCAAACTTTTTTCAGACCTAATGTTGGACTTGATAAGGTGATTGATTTGAACTCCTTTGCCAATACTGCTCCGGGAGTACTGGCTAAGTTTATAACTATAGGTAACAGACGCTCTACCGAAGCTTGGAAAGTGATTAGCAGTGAAAGCCAGCAGTTCATTGTGAAAACAATGGCCGATTTTTGGCGCAAAAACAATCCCCACGAGAAAATTGGCTCCGAAGCTGAACTCCTAGAAAAGATGAAATCGATTTTTGAAGAGCCTGGTAATAAAGTGGCTCAAGTGTTCTGGGAAACCTATTTTTTGGGTATTTTCGGAGAACTTCAATATCAGGTCGATTTTCGCCGTCTCTCTTTTAACGGCAGTGCCGACAAAGAAATAATAAAAATAGGGGAGCGTACCTTTGTTTTGATATGCGAAAATCAGCAGTGGAAAATAGACTTGATTCATTCCGATTTGGAGCAAAGATAGTTTACCTTCGGACTGTTGCTCGTTTTGTTAGTCGCTAGTTCAGCTTCTATGAATATCAACTATAAATTTTATGAACAATAAAAGCCTGTTTTGACTGTTTTTGGTTGTCTAGTGTTTTATGAATAGTTGTAAGCGTTAACAAAACTTAAAATTTGGTCAGTATATAAGTTCAAGTTTCGCCTATTAACTTTTTAACTATACTATAGCAGGGAAAATACCTAAAAATTGAGCTTATATCAATTAAAATAATCAATGGGAGGAGCCAAAACTTATGGTAAAGAGAAAAAATGTTTCAGCTTTAGTGGCAAGCTTGTTGTTATCAATCCTGTTTCTCTGGACTGCGCCGACGGCTCAGGCGGATGCATCCGATGACGCTGCCGCCTTACAAAGTTTTAAAACTTTTATGCAATATCTCAAAAATCAGGATGGTCGAGCTTGGAGTTTGTTTTCCACCAAAACTCAGAACTTAATTATAGACATGTCTGTTGAGGAGGCAATTCAAGATTCAGAAGTGCAATCTATGATGCGGAGTCACAATATGTCTCGCCAAGAATTGAGAGAGCTCATGAAACACGAGCTGGCCAATCCTAATAGTGAATCTTCTAAGTCTTGCTGGGCTGAAGTTTATAGCTCTTTGCCGTCAGAAGTATTTTCACAAATCGATTTTCGGGCTTCAGTGAACGGCAATGTAGGTAAAATATTGCTGAGCGGTATTGATTTCGAGTTATTTACTATGGTTAAAGAAAACGGCAAGTGGAAATTAGACCTTTCGGAAGTATTTGAAGGTGCTAGTGGTTCCACCGACGGCGTTGTCGATTCTGACGATGATGATTAAGCTGCGGTAGCTGAGGGGGCATAGGCTTGGACAGACGCTTAATCCGCCTGTTGAGAGCAAGTTAATTTATTGAGTAGTTGCTCTCGTACCGAGCATTTTCGGATAAATGAAGAGAAGGGAGTTTGTTCTATGTGGAAAAAATGCGGCTTGCTGGCTGTCTTTGTTGTACTTTTCTGTTTCGCTTCAGCTTGTAGCAGTATCGATCTTAGCGGAGGCCAAGACGAAATCGCTGCTGAATACAGCCGTTTTTTAGAAATATGCCAGGGCAGCAGCCCAGAGCTTTGGCAGCACTTGTCTAAAGGCAGCCGACGCATGGCGGCAGCGGAATTGGCCGAGATGATTATAATGGAGAAAAATAGCAACGAATCTCCAGAAGAGCTGGCCCTTAAAATTGAACAAAAATTAAATGATGTCAACGATACTTCATATGTAGAAGGTTTGTCTAAGTTGTGCAAAAACTTAGCCAGTTATTACTACGACCTTAGTGTTGGCAAAAATGGTACAGCTATTAAGGTTGACGGTGATTATGCCGAAGTTGTTAATTCCGGCAAAATGAAGTATTTAGAGTTTCACAAAGAGGACGGAGTTTGGAAAGCCGCTCTGTTTGAAAGTCGTAAAACAACTTTTTCCGATCGTCATTTCAGTAACAACAAATAAACTGACTGTGGGAATGGGCAGTTGAAGTTAGTTTAAAATGCAAGTCCCGAACTGTGGAGCTGTCATAAAATGAGCCCCGCAGTTCGGGACTTACTTATTTTTATTAATTGAAGAAGCCAGGCAGCGGAGCTGAGCATCCTTGGCAGCAGCCCTTAATTAAATTGAGGTCTTTGAATTCAATTAAGTTAAGTAGGCGTTCAATTAAAAGCCGACCACATTTTTGACAGTAAGTAGATTGACTGGCTGGGTGGGCAACATTTCCAGTGTAAACGTAATGCAGACCGGTTTCTAAAGCTATAGCTCTGGCTTTAAGCAGTGTTTCCAAAGTTGTTTTTTCTTTATCGGTCATTAAGTAAGCGGGATAGAAGGCACTTAAATGCAGGGGAACGTCAGGCCCCAATTCCCTAACAATCCATTTGCTTAAATCTTTGATATCTTGTTCTGAATCGTTGAGGCCAGGAATTATCAAATTGGTAAGTTCCAACCAGCATTTGCTGTGTTCTTTTACGTAAATAATTGTGTCTAAAATAGGTTTAATGTCGGCTTGGCAGTATTCTTTGTAGAATTGGGGCCTGATAGACTTTAGGTCTATATTAGCTGCATCCATATGAGAGAAAAAAGCTATGCGGACTTTAGGATTTATATATCCGGCTGTAACAGCAATAGTGTATAAACCTAAAGAGTGGCAAATTTTAGCGCTTTCGATGGCATAATCGGCCCAAATAATAGGATCATTGTAAGTAAAAGCGACACTGCGGCAGCTATAATTTAAGGCTGCCAGTCCAACTTTTTGCGGAGGCAGAGATAATCCTAAATTTTTATCTTGGCAATTTTTGGTAATGTGTGAATTTTGGCAGAAGCGGCAGCCCATGTTGCAACCTAAAGTGCCGAACGAGAGAACGCGGCTCTGAGGTAGGAAGTGGTAAAGGGGCTTTTTCTCCACAGGATCGATAGCCGCTCCGGTAGTTCGAGCAAAAGAAGTATTAACTATATGTCCGTTTATATGGCGGCGTATAAAACAAAAGCCGCGCTGTTCAGGGGCCAAAACACATTGACGCGGACAAAGTTGACACTGAAGTTTTCCATCTGTGGTCTTTTTTTCCCAATATTGGCAAGTGTATAGCGAAGGGGCAGCCGCCTCTTGATGTTTTCTTTCCAACAACTTATTCAGTGCCTCCTGTGTTTAAAACTTAAAGCTGTCTAATTATCTAAGAATAGAAAAACAGACAGCCTTAATGTTATGACGGCCGGACCTAGTTTTACTGTAAAAACTGGTCCGGACTTTACCTAAACTTTGTTATGAGAAAAGCCAGAGATATTTATCTTCCAAAGCACTCAAGAGCTTAGCGAAATCGGCGCAAACTTTGTCTTGTCCTAAAACAATTTTTCTTTCGCTGCCGGGTTCAGCTAAGCGTATGTGATAGACATTCTTTTCTACTCTGAAGAAACCGGGAAGATCGCTCTCCAGGAATTCTTTAAGGGTAGCAAATAGACTGAGCTTTTCGCGGAACGGATCGCTGTCGTAAGGGCAGAAGGCCGTGCAGTTACCGCAATAGTTGCACATCTGATCTATATGCAGAATTACCGGCATAGGCAGACCTTCTACTTCAATAGCCTGGTAAGCGCGGTTAGGGCAGGCTTGGACGCAATTAGTGCAGACAGTTCCACAGGAGAGGCATCGCTCTTTCTCCTGGGTGGCCTGAACATAAGGAATCATTAAGCCGTGTTTAGCGTAAATTTCTTCCGCGCGCACTTCGGCAGCTTCAGGAATGGCGTAGGTGAAAGCACCGGCTATAGCCCTGGCAGCTTTTGTGGCGTCGGCAATAGCTTCCACAACTGTAGCCGGTCCTGCCTTGGCATCACCTACTACATAGACGTCGGCATCCGATACCGAACTCAGATCGTCATGCAGAAGTGCCGCACCGCGTTCGTTAACCTCTAAGCCTTGGGCTTTGAAGAACTCACCTTCTACTTTTTCGCCAATGGAAGCAATTAATGTATCACAGGGCAGGGTTACTTCTTCTTCGGTTTCTACCGGAGAACGGCGTCCCGATTCGTCAGCCGGTCCTAAAACTATTTTACGGCAAATGAGCTGTCCGTTTTCCAGAGATTTCGGTGCCAAAAGTTCGGCAAATTCGACACCGTCTTCCAGAGCCATAACGAGCTCTTCTTCGTCGGCCGGCATATAGCGGCGGGTGCGGCGGTAGACTAAAGTTACGTTTTTCACACCCTTCAGTCTCTTGGCGGCGCGGGCGGCATCCATAGCTGTATTGCCTCCGCCGACTACTATAACGTTTTCGCCGAGCTCCTCAATTTCGCCGACTTTCGTCCGGCGCAGGAAGTCTATAACGTTAAGAGCTTCGCCGTTAGTTAAGCGCAGCTGCCCGGGCTTATAAGCGCCGACAGCATAAATAACTTTACTGAAACCTGCTTTTTTGAGTTCGGAGAGTGACGGAGCGGCCGTATTGAGCTTAATTTCACAGCCCATAGTTTTGAGAAGCTCAATGTCGCGTTTAATGGCGCATTCAGATATGCGGAATTCCGGAATTACCCAGGTAACGATGCCGCCAAGTTTAGAGCTCTTTTCGAAAATAGTGACACGGTAGTTTTGGCGAGCCAGGAAGAAAGCTGCCGCCATACCGGCCGGTCCTCCGCCGACTACGGCTACTTGAGGAGAATTTTCTACTGGAGTAAGATGGGCGCGTTTT
Organism: Candidatus Bruticola sp.; assembly: GCA_051874695.1. GTDB lineage: Bacteria > Vulcanimicrobiota > Xenobia > Xenobiales > Xenobiaceae > Bruticola. The sequence goes on along the minus strand of JBJEGC010000020.1, from coordinate 131,411 downwards.
TCTTTGAGCTCTTTGATCAGTTCGTCGAAGCCTAAACGGGCGGCCTGTAGCTTCGCTTGACGAATGTGTACGGAGTCTTCATAGAAATTGCGAGTGCATTTAGTCTGGCAGTTATGAGGGCAAATGGTGCCGGTTATGAAAGGCAGAGGATTTTTAGCTGTAATGAGGCGTAAAGCTTCTAAATTGCGCCCTTGACCAACTAAGCTGACGTACTCAGGAATATCCTGGTGAATGGGACATCCTTGGCTACAGGGAGAGATAAAGCAGTTAAAGCGGGGAACTTTGGCTTTTATTTTCCGTGAGGGCAGCGGTTTTATAGCTTTGCAGTTATGAGCTGCAGTGCGGGCATCCTCAGCCAGGGAGCTGACTAAGCCTACTTTGACGCAATCGAATGGCTTATACTCTTCTTTGCTCAGTTTTTCGGCAATTTGGGTGCAGCGCTGGTAACCGCCCGGCTTGAGCAAAGTTGTGGCCAAAGTGATGGGCCAAATGTTAGCTTTGAACAGAGGCACAATGTTAGAGGCATCGGCACCGCCGGAGTATGATATGCGCATATTGCCGTCAAAGGTTTGGCTGATGCGTCGGGCCAGTTCCATAGTGAGCGGATAAAGGGAACGGCCACTCATATACATTTCATTACCGGGCAGCTCTTTATGGGCGATATCTACGGGGAACGTGTTGGTCAGTTTTAAGCCGAAGCTGACGCCGTGTTGCTGAGCCAATTTGAGCAGACGGCTAAACATGGGCACTGCATCGGACCACTGCAGATCGGCCTTGAAGTGGTGGTCGTCGAATTCAATATAGTCGAAGCCCATTTTATCTAAAGTGCGTCTGGCGAACTCGTAGCCTAGCAGAGTGGGATTGCACTTCACAAAGGTATTGAGCTTTTTGGTCTCAATGAGATAAGTGGCAATTTTTTCGATCTCTTGAGGAGGGCAGCCGTGCAGAGTAGAGAGAGTAATAGAGCGGCAAATGTGAGGATTGATCTGCTCAATATATTCTGCGTCCAGCTTGGGCAGAAGGTGCAGATTGTCTAAGGCCCACTGGCGGCATTCTTGCCAAACTTCGGTTTGGGAAGCGTCTTTCAATCCTTCAATGAAGCTGTCAATTTTAGGTGAAGATATACCTTTAAAATCGTAACCTACGCTCATATTGAAGATAAAGCCATCCGGATCGCCCCAGCCGTACTGAGCACTCAGAAGTTTAAGAGCCCACCAGGCTTTTACGTACTCGCCGAAAGCTTCCTGAACGCGCAGTTCAGTAGACCATTCTACGTTATAACACTCATCGTTGGCAGCAATACACGGTTTAGCTACAGGCAGGTCTTCGCCATCGAGGGTTTGCACCGTTTTTAGCTCGAAAAATCGGCATCCGGCAAAGTAAGCGGCAATAATATTTTGGCTTAACTGGGTGTGGGGACCGGCTGCCGGGCCGAATGGAGTCTCTAAATACTCGCCGAAGATTTCCAATTTTTTGTCGGCGGTGGGCCGGAAAGGATGATTGAGGGAAAAAACGGTTCCTTTTTGGGCATATTCACTTAAAATGCGTTTCATGAGGGGGGCGAAAGCAAAGGGCGTCATTCTGTCTGACATGTAAAGAACTCCTTAGAAAATGGCGTGTTTATAGTAATAAAATTTAAGCGTTGACAGCTTGCCAAAGTTTGGCGGCGCTGGCACGGCAGCGTTTCATAAGTTCCGCTTCATCGGCTACCAATATTTGGCGATCGGCCATTAATACTTTTCCGTTACATATAGTGTGGGTTACGGATCGGCCGTTCATACCGAAAAGAATGTGGCCGTTGCAGTTGCTACCGTCCATGGGGGTAAGCGGATCGTAGTCGGTTACAATTACGTCGGCATAAGCGCCTTCTTTGAGTACGCCTAAGGGTTTGCGGAAGAAGCGAGCGGCTATTTGGGCATTGTTTTCAAAAAGCATAGTTGGAATTTCCGTCCAGGCTACGGTGGGATCGCCCAAATGGTGCTTGTGGATAATGTTGCCTACTTTATAACTTTCCAACATATCATTGGTGTAGCCATCAGTGCCCAAACCTAAAGTTATTCCTTCTTTGAAGAGTTGCATGACGGGGCCGCAGCCTACAGCGTTGCCCATATTCGATTCAGGATTGTGGACGACCATGGTATTAGTTTCTTTGAGCAGTTGCATTTCTGCCGGAGCGACATGTACGCAGTGAATGGCCAAGGTCTTTTCGCCCAAAATGTTTTGTTCGTATAAACGTTCTACAATGCGCTTACCGTATTTGTGCAGAGAATCGCTGACGTCGGAAGGTCCTTCCGCCACATGAATGTGATAACCGGCTTCGCGACCTTGATGATCGGCGCAGAAGGCCAAAGTTTTATCGCTCAGAGTGAAAGCTGCATGTAATCCCATCATGGCGTGAATCATGTCGGAGTCGTCTTGGGATGCTTCTTTGATCATGCGCTCATTTTCAAAAACGGATTCTTCCATTTTTTGTTGGCCGTCGCGATCAGAAACTTCATAACAGACGCAGGCGCGTACACCCAGCTCTTTGGCTGGCTTGACAATCTGGTCGAGACTGTAAGGGATGTCGCCGTAACTGGCGTGATGATCAAATATGGTAGTGACGCCATTTTTGATGCAATCGGTAAATACTGCGTATGCGGAAAGCAGATCGTTTTCTAAAGTGAGCTGGCGGTCAATTCTCCACCACATGCCTTCGAGTATATCGTTAAAATTTTTAGGGTTATAATTGCTGAGAGAGAGGCCTCTGGCAAAGGCACTGTAAATATGGTTATGGGTATTGATGAGACCGGGCATAATTACTCCGCCCTTAGCATCGATAAATTGGGCTTCGCCGTATTTGGCTTTGAGGTCGGTGAAGCTGCCCACTTCTTTGATTAAATTTCCCTCGATGGCGACAGCGCCATTTTCAAAAAAGTTGCCGTTGTCACGGGTAATTAGTCTGCCATTACCAACTAAAAGCATATGTTATCCTCTCTGTTTATTGCCTGTGCGTAGATTGAACAATTTGAACAGTTTCTCATATACTGCATCTTTATCCTGTTTTTTAAGGCACTACAGGTTGGGCGTAATTATTGGGACACTCGGCAGCCAAGGTCAGACCTATTTGTTTTCCCTCTATATTGTAGTAAAATGAAAAGTGGTTAGGTATCACTTAAGTTTTTGATGTCGGAATTTTCGATTAGCCAGAATCAGAATGTCAGAAAATGGTACTGCCGTGTGTATTCTGAAGCAATTCTGTGGCGATTCGAACCGCTTTTTCGTTAATTTCTTTGTCTTGTACTTTCTAGTTAGCGGAGATCTTTCTATGGAACAGGGTAGATCTTACAATCTGGATGACGGCTGGAGCAAGCCCTGCTTGCCGGGTAGCGTTCAGAACTCTTCTTCCGATAGCAGAGCTGCATCTAAAAAACAGAGTCAGGCAGGGAAGATTGCCCGCCCTCAAGTGAGCGGTTTGCGGGCTAAAATAAATGCTCGGCTTGAGGCAGAGCGAAACAAAGGAAGCTCCCAGGGAGGCAAATCTGACTCTCAAAGGGGCAACAACCAAAATCAGGAAGAAAGTTTTAGCGGCAGTGCCTCGTCGCTTGGAAACTTTTCGCCTCAGACAAAGTTTAATAATAACAGACTTTTTGGTATAACTCTTTTGGCTCCTGGGCTTAGCGAAGACGACTCCGAGGCCATATCTGCTCTAGATAAAACTATTTCGGATTGCTTAGTCAGTTCGCACGCTTCGGAATCTCCTGCTGTCCTGACTCCAGATATCAATTCCGAGTTAGGTTCTTCGTTGGCGGTAGCTGACGATAATCTTGCTCCGATAGCTGGAATAAGCGAATCGAAAGTTTCGGAAAACTGTAGATTAATTTCGACATCGGAATTCCAGCATGTAGAAGCGGAACAACTCCAAGAAGTGGAAGAACAGGCAGAGCTGACCGCTAAGTATGAGGAGCGTCCCGTTGTTGGGGCTGCGGAGAATATAGCTGTTGCTGCTTATAAAGCGGGAGGTTTGCAGCCTTATATTCCTGGCCGCCGTTTGTCTGCAGAAGGTAGTGTATCTGGGCAGGCAGAGAAGGAAAATCCTAGTTTGTCTTCGGCGTTTGTCGAAAAGTCTGTCAACCGTACTGAAGTTCAGCATCGTTCATCGGACGAACTGAAGCCTTACATCCCCGGCTTAGGGTACAGACAATCAGGAACTGCCGAGTCCGCTACTTCTAGAAGCGCTTATCACAACGAAAAAGTTCATCAAAAGCTCGAGGCTCCGGGTAGGGGAACTGGCAATATTTCCGTTTATACTGCTCCGGTAAGTGCTTCCGATTTAGCAGCTTCCGCCTCTAAAAATAGTGTGCTGCCTTTACCTGTAATCAAAGGACGGAAGGGCACCAGAAAAAATGAGGCAGAAGTTCAAGATGGCCTTAATGATGAAGTTCTTTCCGAACCCGGATCGGAGCGCGCTGCCAGCTTGTCCGAACAGCTGGATGAGTTTTGCAGTGAAAGTTCTGGCAGTGAAGGACGTTCTCTACTTCAGAAACTAAAAGAGGTTCGTCCTGCCAAGCGTCGGCCTCCGGTAATGCGCCTTTAGCACCGCATATCGGAGCCTAAAAGGCATATAAGGCAAAATTGTTGAATATCAGTTGAAGTTTAATTAGAAGTAAGAGAAATACTGTATTCAGATCAAGATCTTAGAGTTGATGGCGAGGGAGTTTTGAACAGCTCAAATTATGGTAATAATCAAAATGGAGGTTCTGGTTCTGCCGACGGAGGCGGCCGTCTGGGCTTAAAGTTTGACAGTGCCTTGAACGGCGATCATTTAGATCCTGCTACTGTTGTTCATCGTCGCCCCAGTGCTTTGGCTATGCGCCGCGGTACGAATCTCAGTCCATACAGACGTGCTAAAAACTCTTCTGCACCAAAGGCATCTGCTCCCAAAAGATACGATACTCCTCCCAGTTTGAATGCTCAAGGCTACGGAGATGGAACTGGTGTCAACCGCAGTCCTTTTAATAGTGTCCCACCTAATTACGGTGGTACAGGAGTTAATAGCAGCAACATCCAGCGTCAAGCGCCCTATGGAGGCGATCCACAGAGACAGGCCGGTTTTGGCAGCACCAACCTGGGTAACGGCGCTTTTCAAGGACAAAATGCTTATAACGATTACAGCAGAGGTGGTTATCAGGGAACGCCTGCTTTCGGCAGTACAAATTTAAGAAACGGATTCCCCCCAGGTCAAAATCCTTATTCTCCGGGAATGCAGGGTAGTAATTTTGGTCAAACCGGCGGCTTCGGGGCGCAAACCAACGTATTTGGCAGTCAGACCGGAGGCATAGGGGCGCAAGCTAATAACTTTGGCCAAACTGGTGGTTTCTCCGGCCAGAATAATTCCTTTGGTCAAACTGGCGGCTTTGGGGCGCAAACTAACGTATTTGGCAGCCAAACTGGAGGACTGGGAGGGCAGCCTAATGCCTTCACTCAGTCCGGTGCTCCCGGCATTCCGAATTCTGCGCCTTTTTCCGGTTACGCTACCAATCTAGATGGCGCTAATCGTAACGAAGGCAGCTTAAGCGATGTAATTTCTGCTTCCCGGCGCAATTTTATTCAATCTAGTCAAAACAATTTGCTAGGCTCGGCAGCCGTTCCGCCTTCCGAGTCCGATGATGCTGCAGATAGTACTCCCGTACATTTGAGTCCAGCAGAAACTTATGCCAAGCTCGTGGAAGAAAGTCAGCAGGAGCGCGGAGGGTGGCAGGGTTTTGTCAGTTGGTTTAAAGGAGGGGGCAAGTACACTATTCTCAGTGGTATTATAGTTGTAGCTGCCATATCTTTGTTTTTCCTATTCCTTGCCGACCGTGTTCTCGAACGTCAAGACAATGAATTGAACAATAACGAGCCTCCTATTCAGACACCTGTTTCAGTGGAACCGAAAACAGAAAAAACGTCTGATAAGGGAAGCACTGCTGTCTCTAAAGACAAGCGTCGAAATGAGAAAAAAGAATCTGCCGTCAAGGGAAGTATGCGCTCTGAAGTTATGAAGTCGGCTTCGTCGTCTAAGAGTAAGGGTGCAGCTACTTCCGGTAGTAAAGATAAGCCCAAAGTCGACAGCAAAGTTAAAAGTAAAGCAGCCACTAAACCGTCTCCTGTTAAAAAGGAAGCTCCTCCTAAGACAGCTCCCGACAATGAAAGTTATTTAGATGACGATATTACTTACTATGGTGAAGAGGGAGACGATTCCGGATTTAAAATGGACGACAACGATTTCGCCCCTTCCATGGAAATCTAGAACTTTTCTAATCCAAATTAAAAGCTGAAGGCAGGAAGGAGGTAAAAGGGCTACCCTTCCGAAAAGGAAGAGCTGCTTTTTTATTTTTGGGGTTCCGTGCCCAAGGCGAAGTTAGTTTGTTGTGCGAGGTTTTGTATAATGGTCGCTGCTCAGAATAAATTTGAGACGACTGGCAGTGTTTTAGTAGCCGGTTCTTTGGCCTTCGATTTTATCATGCGCTATTCCGGACTGTTTAAAGATCATATTCTGCCGGATCGTCTAGATGCCATAAATTTATCGTTCTTAACTGAGCGAGCTCGTAAAGAACGCGGCGGCTGTGCTGGCAACATCGCTAACGCTTTGGCCATGCTCGGTGAGCATCCCCGCATTGTAGCTTCTGCCGGAAACGATTTTGAACAGTATCGCTACTATCTCGAAAACAGAGGAGTCGATACTTCTTGCATAGCCGTCTATGATGATGAGCTTACGGCTACTTGTACCGTCTGTGCTGATGCCTGTGACAATCAGTTGACTTTTGTTAGCGTTGGAGCCATGTCCAAGGCTCGCCATCTGAATTTGAGTGAATTCGCTACTCCTGCTACTAAGTTGGCTATTATCTCTCCTGATGACCCTCAGGCCATGAATCAGCATTGTGAAGAAGCCAGAAAAGCTGGCATTCCTTTCATTTACGATCCGTCTTTCCAAGTAATTGCTTTCTCTGGAGATCAGCTTCTTACCGATGTCAAAGGGGCTAAAGCTTTAATCGTCAACGATTATGAATTTTCTCTTTTCTTGAGCAAGACTGGTTTAACTCAACAGCAGCTGAACAAATTTGTGGAAGTTATTGTAGTTACAAAAGGTGGCGACGGCAGCACTGTTTATACTGATAACGGTGAAGTTATCCATATTGCACCTGTAAAAGTAGAGGCTGTTGATCCTACCGGAGCCGGCGATGCTTTCCGCGGCGGTTTAATTTACGGCCTTATAAACGGGCAGTCTTGGCGCGTCTCGGCTCAGCTGGGCAGTGTCTGTGGGGCTTATGCGGTAGAACATACGGGAACTCAAAATTATAACTTTACTATGGAAGAATTTAAAAACAGATATGAACTGACTTTCCATGAGCCTCTGCCTTGTTTAAAGGCTGAGTAGCTGTTGTTTCTATATTATTTGCATGCTTAATAAAAAAAGCTCAGTTCCGCTTGCGGAACCGAGCTTTTTTTATCTTTGTTATTTACGGACAGACAGTTACGCCCCAAGGAGTCGATTGGGGCATAGGAGAGCTGGTGTTGAGCACACCACCAGTTCTGCCGTCAAGAATGCTGACAGTACTGCTGCCTGTACAGGTTACAAACACTTTGCTGCCGTCGGAGGAGCAGGCAATGCCTACGGGACCTTTACCAACCGGCACCGTGGCAATAGGTGATTGGTTTTGTCCGTTAAGAATGGTTACGTTATCGGAGCCCTTATTAGTAACGAATACTTTAGAACCGTCTGGAGTGATGGCTACACGCTGGGGGCTGACACCTACACGTACGCGTCCCATTTCTTGGAATGTCCAGGCATCGACTACGGAAAGATCTCCTGAACCGGCGTTCGCTATATAGAGGAAGCGTCCGTCTGGTGAAAGTTCCATGCCGCAGGGGTTGGCACCTACGGGAAGGGCTTTTTCGGGAATGCCGGTGGATAAGTCTATAGCTAAAAGCTCGCCCGAGGAATTGGTGCCCATAGCTACAAACATGCGGGTACCCTCTCTGTTGATAACGGCTGCTCTGGGCTGGCCTGCTTCTCCTGTGCGCATGCGAGGTAATACAATGGAGCGTTGCGGAGCATTGCTGGTAGGATCGATGAGCATCACATTAGGAGAAGCGCTCATAATAGTAGCTATAATGTGGTTGCCGTTTTGAGCCATGCGTAAGTCGGTGACAATGCCGCCGGCAGCAATAGAGGTGAGTAAAGTATTTTCGCTGGGCACATCGTAGACTTGGATCATGCGATCGGAAGTGCTGATATAAAGACGAGTGCCTGAGGCGTTGAAAGCGGCCCAGAAAGGTTGACAACTGAGTTCTTTGAAGGAAGGGTTGCCAGGGGAGTCGCCATTTAAAATCATTATCGAGTTGGGATTAGAGTTGAGTACGGAGCCTTGATTGAAGCCCATAGCGCTTTGGCTGCTGGCAAAAGGAGTCGTAGGCATTTGGGCATTCATGGCCGCTGTATTAGTGGCTCCGAAAGGATTGCCTTGGCCCAAAAGCATCATTTGGGCATAAGATTGAGTGGTAGTCATGGGAGCGTTGTAGGAAGTGCTACTGCCCGCCGGTGCACCTTGTCCAGCTTTAAGGGCCAGGCAAATATAGGCTGTACCCGGCTGTACGGGGGAGCGCATGCCCTGGACTCCGTTAGCCATGGTACTGCCAGGAGTCATGCCCGGATTTAAGATAACCGTAACCATAGCTTTTTCACCTTCGCCTTTGGGTACGGTAACACTTTTAGTAACGGTACCTACGCCGGCTTTTTGTACCAAAAGTGTATATTTGCCGGGCTTCATGACAAAATAGAAAAGACCGTGTGAGTCGGTGACCGATTTTTGGTTAGTTTCTTGGACAGTAACTTCGCAGCCGTCCAGGGGGTCGTAGGGAAGTTCTATAGAACTGCTGACGGCTCTGGAAGTAACTACGGTACCGAATAAGTTGGGATCGCGCGGTTTTTTGGCTTTGGCCATAACTGGTAATGCGTGCAGCCCCACCAGAAGAATGATAACCAGGAGCAGTCCCAGAGACATAACTTTTTTATAATTAATGCCCATTTTCACCTCTTCTATATTTTGCTGAATTTGGCTTGATTCTAGTATATCAGCCCCTCAAACTGCAACAGAGCAGGACTTTGTTTATATTACTTACGTGAACGTACTCCCGCCCACAGAGGCGGGAGACTTCTTGCAGGATAGGTTAAATGTTAAGCGGCGTTGAGCGTTTCTTAAAAGCGAATGCTTAGGGCAAATATACTTAGCATAATGTTGGAAATAAAATATATTTTAAAATTATTGGATAATAGCGCCCCTTTGCTCAATCGTTTTATGAGATCCAAGCTATTTGTTCTAAAGATGGTAAATTGACAGCCTCCTTTTAAGTTTAGACCTAAAAGCTAAGCTGCAAAAAGATAGCTAATTTATATTAGTTTAATATAACTGCAGAAGTATGTCTCTGCGTTTTTTTATTTAACCGCAATTAAGTAAAAATTATGAGTTAAGTTTTTGTTTAATCAGATGAAACAAAAGGGCCCCCGCTTCTTTATGAAGCGGGAGCCCTTTAGTCAGCTAAGCTGTTCTAACTTTCAAAAGATTAGAACTTAACTTTGAACTGAGTGGTAACCTGCCAACCGTACCAGCTGAAAGGATGGTTGGTGTAACCGTGAGTGGTGTCACCAATGGTCTGAGCGCTACCGTCTTCGCGGAAGTTAGCGAAGGTGCTGGCATCAACCTTATCCTTGGTATCGTAGTAGCGGAAGTCCATGTTCCACTGAGTGTTGGCACTTAGGTCGCAGTCGAAACCGATGAAAGGAATGGTCTGCTGGACGTCAATGTTCTTGAAGTCAATGGAATTGACGGAAGCGGCGAACTGGTTGTAAGCACCGCTGGGATCCCAGTGACCGTTCATGTTAACCATGTCGCAACCGGCGCGGATGGTCCACTGATCGTTGGCTTCCCAACCTAAACCGATGTGGAAGTTGTCGTTGTTTAGCTTGACGTAGTTCTGGCTTCCACCCTGGGCAACGGCCAGATCGCTGTCACGCTTGAACTCGTTGCGGTTGTAACCGAGGTCGAGTTTCAGACGAGGATTGTCCCACTTGTAGCTGGCGCCGATACCATACTGGGTCTGTTTGCCCTTGTGATCCTCGAGAGGATTGAGGTTGGCGTCGAAGGAGTCAGCACTCTGAGCACCATAAACTTCGGGAGCGGCATAACCGTAGAATACGGGGTCCATGAAGCCGGGGGCGAAGCCGAGAATGGTGTTGCTGGGAGCACCGGCGGCACCGGTAGCCTGCTCACGTACATCGTAAAGGCTGCTGTCTTTCTGGTTCAAGAAAGCGGCTTTGGCCCATACTAAACCGTGACGATCATCGAAGCGCCACTGACCGTTGAAGCGGATACCTTCGCGGTTGTGAGGATATACTTCGGTGTCATGCAGAGACCACATGTCGTTGTAGTAGTTGGTGTTCATTAAGTTGAACACGCTGTAACGGCCATAAGTGAAATCGCCGTTAATGTAAGGATTCATGTTTACGAAAGGATCGTAATTAGGATCGACGGAGACGTAATCCAAGCTCAGGTCGAGGTCGCCCTCTAAGAGGTTGGCGCCGACTTCGATGCGGAAGGCATTGCCATCGGAAGTGTAGTCGGAGTCTTTGTTGGACTTGTACTCGGTGCGAGCGTACTCACCGGCGGCGTAAATTTCGTTGCCGGACTCACCGATATCCCACTTGTAGTTGGCGCTGATGCCGTAACCGAACATGCTCTGAGGACCGAAGGAACCGATGCCGCGGTCAGCCATGGTGTCCCAGCCGGGGATAGGACGATTGTCAGAGGTGAGGCCGCCCATTTCGAGACCGCTGCTCACGTAGTAACCGGAGGGGTTAACCCACTGTAAGTTGGTGTTGGCGAGGGCAGCAGAACCGTAAGTTAGGTTGGCATCGTCGATCAGGCCGATTCCCAAGTTGGTTCCGTTAGCAGCCTCGTTGGCAGCACGCATGAAGTTTACTTTAACCTGACCGCCGCCGAACTCGAAAGCGATGTCGCCACCGATGATGTCGGTGTCATAGCTGTACAGTCCATCAGCGCCGTATCCTCCGTCGAAGTTGGAGATACGAGAGCCCAGAACTTCCCAGCGCAGCACACCAGCTTCGAAAGCATGGCTGCCGCTTAAGTTGAAGCCGAAACGATCGAGATAATCGGGACCGAAGGCGGCGAGATTCTTCTGGCCGACGAAGAGAATGTTGTCCATGCTGTCTTCGCTGTAAGCACCGATGGTGAGCTTAATGCCGGAAGGATTGTGAATTACCCAGAAGTTGTCCAACACCATGCGGGTGTAAGGACTGTTGTTGAAGTTGTTCTCGCTGTTGGATCCGCCAAACTGGTTGCAGAGATAGGGAGCAGAAACGCCCCAGAGGGAATCAACCACGCTGTTGCCGGCGGAAGTGTAAGCAGCAAACTCTGCTCCGGCGTCGATGTCGTCAGAAACGCGGATGCGCATACCGAGGACACCCTTCATGGTGAAGCCGGTGCCGTTGGTCAGACCTACGCCATTGCGATAGTCAGCCACGGGCATAACACCACCGAACTGAGGAGTCAGCTGAGTGCCATAATAAGCACCAACGGCGTCGTTGTAGCTCAAGCCATTAACACCACCAGTGTTGCTGCTCTGAATACCGTCGTTGTCATTGCTGAAGGACTGAGCGGTAACGCGGGCTTCGAGGGAGCCGTAGAAGGTAATTCTCTCGAGCTCAGAGACGCGCAGATCGAGTTTGTCGACCTTGTCTTCCAAAGTACCGACGCGGGCACCGAGGGCATCTAATTCGCTGCGGAGAGCGTCTACCAATTTCTGAAGCTCAGCGAGCTCGGCTTTGGTAGCGAAAGTGGCATGCTCCTGCTCCATCTGACCAAGCAGACGGGCAACCATCATGGCAACTTCCCAACGAGTGGCATTTCTGTCACCTTTGAAGGTTCCATCGGGATAACCTTCGACAATACCTTTAGCAGCCAAAGTGGCTACGGCATCGCGGGCCCAATGATTCTCGGGAACATCCGGGAATAAAGGAGCGGCGAACGCAGGGGCAGCTAGACCGAGTGTAAATACTGCGGCAGCAACCGTAGTTTTCATGCGTAAATTCATTGCATGATCTCCTTATATTTTTTATGTATATATTAGTGGTAGAAAAAAACTCCGGAGTTTTAGTACGCTTACCTGCCTGCCCTTAAGTCCCAAATGAGCTATTCAAAGTTTCCTCAAGATGGTTCTTACTGACTTCGAGGAAGCGTGTTCTATGTACCGGAACTGTTAATGCTTTCGGCAGAAGATTCTCTCACCTGCCAAAAGACGGTAAAAAGCAGATACAATCCGCCGAAAAAAAGAACTCAAATGTTTTTACCGGGGCTTAACTTCTTCTCTTGTTCTTGTTCCCCTTCAATATGAGTAGGTTTTTTAAGAAAAAAGAAGCTTTTTGCCCGCCATAAGAAGGGAAAGAAGCTGACTTGCCCGCTTGGCTGCCTGCCGACTGGGGCCGTTCGGTCTTCTGGTCTCAGTTAAGCTCAAAACACTCCAGATCGTTGGGGACAAATAGCCTGCCGCTGAAATACTGTTCCCCTTCAGCTAGATATAAGCTCTTTCGATTCGTTATGTTTCTGTCTTCGGTATGATAAAGAATTAAATTTTCTACTTTTAGATTTTCAGCCAGCTGACAAGCTTCCTTGACTGTGGAATGATGTTTTTGATGAGGTTTAAAAATATCGCTTTGACTGTCTAGGCAGAAAGCCTCATGAAGAAGCCATTTACTGTTTTGAGCGTACTTTCTTTCACTTTCGTTAAAAGGCTCATCGCCGCAGCAAGTTAAATGGCTTCCTTGTTCTAGCTCCATAGAAAATCCGAACTGTTCGGCTTTATTGGAGTGAATATCAAAAAACTGAATCTGGTGCTCTATAAGGCGGAGACATTGACCGTCGGTTACCTCTACCAGATGAAGACTGCTGCCTATATGTCTGGTCTCTTGAGGAGTAAAGAGCTGTGCGGACAGAGTCTGCAAAGTACGAATAACTTCTTTGCTTCCGTAGATGGCGGCCTCTCCTGCGTATTGTCCTCGGTTCAGCCCCTGACAGATAAAGCGGATCAGCCAGACGATCCCTAAAATATGATCGAGATGTTTGTGAGTAACAAAAATGGTACGCAAATCTTGCCATTTCAGTCTAGCCTTTTGGAGCTGCTGAAAGAGACCGTTACCCCCGCCGCCATCCACAAGCATGTGTTTTGAACCTTGGCTCAAAACGAAGCAAGTGTTAAAGCACGAAGTTACTCCGGCATTGCCCGTACCTAAAATAGTGAGTTTCATGGTTGTCCTTCAATTAAGTCTGAAGTTTAGAGAGAATCGTTGGTTTGCGGTTCGCGCCCTAAGCGGGCTCTAGCTTGGAGCCAACTGTGCATGAAACCTTCTAAATCGCCTCGCAAAACCGCATTGACATCGGCATTTTCAAAGCCTGTTCGCCTATCTTTTACCATAGTATAAGGATGGACTACGTAATTGCGTATTTGGTTGGCCCAAGCGGCTTCGCGATTTTCACCCTTTACGTTGTCGAGTGTATCCTGACGCTGCTCGCGTTTAAGATCTAAAAGTTTGGACTTGAGCATGCGCAGTGCCGTCTCTTTATTGGAATGCTGAGAACGCTCGTTTTGACAAGCGGCCACCGTTCCCGTAGGAATGTGGGTAATGCGCACGGCAGACTCTGTCTTGTTAACATGCTGTCCGCCTGCTCCTTGAGAACGGTATGTGTCAATTTTTAAATCTTCGGGACGAAGTTCTATATCGGATTCCTCGGCCAGCTCCGGTACTACTTCAACTTTGGCAAAAGAGGTATGACGGCGATGAGCTGCATCGTAGGGAGAAATGCGCACCAAGCGGTGGACGCCATGTTCGGAGCTGAGCATACCGAAGGGGAAGAATCCCTCTACAATGAAGCTGGCCGAGTGTATGCCGTCTTCTTCTGCCGGTGAGTACTCTGCCAAAGTTACTTTGTAGCCTTCCGTTTCTGCCCAGCGCATATACATGCGCAGCAGCATTTCCGTCCAGTCTTGGGCGTCTACGCCGCCGGCTCCGGCGTGTAGAGTTACAATAGCTGCGGCTCTGTCGTAAGGACCGTTTAGTAAAGAAATAGTTTCTGCCCTTTCTAAACGGTGCATGAGCTCAAGATAAAAATGCTGAGCTTCATCTATTTCTTCTTGAATGTCAGGAGAAGCTACATCGGCCACAACTTCGGCTTCTTCTAAAGCTTCGCTGAGTTCTTGCCATTGCTGCACAATGGTCTTGTATTGATTCAGTTCTTGAGTAAGTCGGCGAACAGTTTCATTGTTTTCCCACACTTGGCCGGAACCAAATTGAGCTTCTATTTCTTGAACTTTACGTTCGGCATTATCTAGGTCAAAGATAGTCGCGCATGCGTTCTACGCGGGCGCGGGCTTCGCTTAAAGGCTCGGCAAACTGGGAGAGCATAACGAAGTTTGTTTCCTTTCTAAAAATAGGAGGTACACATAAACACCGAAGCCCGTTGCCAAGCTCAAAAGCTTGAGCCGAACGGGCTCAGTGTCGGCACCGCTTATAGCATAGCCAATAATGTTTAGGCTGCTCTATCTCTCTTCAGGATAGTGGCACTTCTTCCATTTTTTACCGCTACCGCACCAACAGGGGTCGTTACGTCCCAGTTTAGCTCCGGTGCGCTTAATTGGCTCTTGAGGAATTTCGCTGTCGCGATTAGTTGAAGTGATGCGCATAGTTTCTTTCTGCTCCACTTGTTTGGGTTCACGTACTTCGACGCGGAAAAGGTAGTACAGAGTGTCATCGCGCAGACGCCGTTTGAGGCTGTCGAACTCTTCAGAGGCTTCGCGGATAAATTCAACCTGAGGATCTTTCTGGCCGTAGCCGCGCAGATGGATGCCTTCGCGCAACAGTTCAATGTTACTCAAGTGCTCAATCCACTTCTCGTCAGTTACTCTCAGTAAAGTGAAGCGCTCCAAGTCGCTCATAAGAGCGTCACCCAAAACCGAAACTTTCTTATCGTAGACCTTGCGCAGCCAATCTACTATGGTTTCTTTTATTTCGTGAATGAGTTTTCCACCCAAATCGGCTTTAGTAACACCTTCAGGCAGAGTAAGCTGCTCGTGCAGAGTTACCATCAGACCGTCAAAGTCCCACTCTTCAGGCCTTACACTCTCATGCATATGCATGTCCACTATATCGCTTACTGCCTCTTCAATAAAGCCGTAAATAGTGTTGCGCAGACCTTTACCTTCCAGTATCTTGTCGCGGTCAGCGTAGATCACGCGCCGCTGTTCGTTCATGGTGTCATCGTATTTAAGAACGTTTTTGCGAATTTCGAAGTGATGGCTCTCTACTTTTGTCTGAGCGTTCTCGATGCCACGAGTAATTAGTACGTTTTCGATAACTTCATCTTCCAGTCCAAGAGAATCCATCAGACTGCGAATGCGATCGCTGGCAAACAGACGCATCAGTTCGTCATCGAGAGCTACGTAGAATCGAGAGGCTCCCGGGTCGCCTTGACGTCCGGCACGGCCGCGCAGCTGGTTGTCAATACGGCGAGATTCGTGGCGCTCCGTACCTAAAATGTAAAGACCTCCGGCCTCACGTACTTTGGCTTCCTCCTCCGCATTGGCAGGATCGCCTCCAAGTTTAATATCGACTCCTCGTCCGGCCATGTTGGTGGCGATAGTTACCGCTCCC
The DNA here is from genome assembly GCA_051874695.1 of Candidatus Bruticola sp. Classification (GTDB taxonomy): domain Bacteria; phylum Vulcanimicrobiota; class Xenobia; order Xenobiales; family Xenobiaceae; genus Bruticola. The sequence continues at coordinate 115,669 of JBJEGC010000020.1, read as the reverse complement.
AGGCGCCCGGCTTGAGCGATAATATGAGCTTCTTTTTCATGGTACTTGGCGTTGAGCACATTGTGCTTAATGCCCATTTTGGTTAGCAGCTGACTGATCTCTTCCGACTTTTCAATCGAGCGGGTACCGACCAGAATAGGTTGACCCTTAGCATGACGTTCGGCAATGTCGGCGCAGACGGCTTTAAACTTGTATTTTTCGTTTTTATAAACTTGATCGGGTAAGTCGAGGCGAGCAATTTTGACGTTGGTAGGAATAACTACGACGTCGAGGTCGTAAATTTCACGGAATTCGCGCTCTTCAGTCAGGGCGGTGCCCGTCATACCTGCCAGTTTGCCGTAGAGCTTGAAATAGTTTTGGAAAGTAATGGTTGCCAAAGTTTGATCTTCTTGGCGCACTTTGACGCCTTCTTTGGCCTCGATGGCTTGGTGTAGACCATCGGAATAGCGGCGTCCGAACATCAGACGGCCGGTAAATTCATCGACGATTACAATTTCGCCGCCTTTAACAACATATTCTATGTCGTTGCGGTAACATTCTTTGGCGCGAAGGGCATTGTCGATAAAGTGGGCTGTTTCCATATTGTCCGGATCGAAGAGGTTGCGCAAGCCCAACAGCTGCTCAACTTTAGCGACACCCTCCTCTGTTAAGGGAGCTGTTTTTGACTTCTCTTCTACTGTGTAGTGGACATCTTTTTTTAATTCACGGGCCACCTGGGCATAACGTCCGTACATATTAGTTGAGCCAGTGCCGCGTCCGGAAATAATTAAGGGGGTGCGGGCTTCGTCGATTAAAATAGAGTCGACTTCATCTACTATGGCAAAGTTAAGTTCGCGCTGGACTCGCTGATCTAGATCCATTACCATATTATCGCGCAAATAGTCGAAACCGTATTCGTTGTTGGTTCCGTAGGTAATATCCGCTTCATAAGCTTGACGGCGCGGAACCGGGCGAAGATGTTCGGTACTGTCATCGCCGGTTTCAATTTCCGGATCGTATAAGTAAGCTGTATCGTGATTGATAATACCCACAGAGAGACCCAAAAAGTGGTAGATAGGAGCCATCCAGCGTCCGTCTCGTTTGGCCAGGTAGTCGTTGACTGTAACCACATGGACGCCGCGTCCGGGCAGAGCGTTGAGGTACACAGGACTGGTCGCCACCAAGGTTTTTCCTTCACCTGTTTTCATTTCGGCGATGCGCCCCTGATGGAGCACAATACCGCCGATCATTTGGACATCGTAATGGCGCAGTCCTAAAGTACGTTTGGAAGCTTCGCGTACGGCGGCAAAAGCTTCAGGTAAAATGTCATCGAGAGTTTCTTTCTCTTTTAAACGTTTGCGAAATTTATCAGTAAGAGCGCGCAGCTCCTCATCTGAACAGCTTTTCATTTTTTCCTCAAAGCTGTTTATTTTCTTGACGACCTTGCGGATCTTATTCAGTTCACGCTCGTTGGGGTCGAAAAGCCACTCAATGAATCCCATAATATCGCACTCCGATTTTATAAAAAAACTTCAAATTTCGCAGTAAAAAATTTAAATAAACCGCTGCGCGCTATTCTCACTGGAGAGATAACACCGAGCTAAAAATGATCTCGGGCGAAAAATACTCTCAAAAACGCACTCAACGGCAGCTTAGAAAGTTTCTATTACAAGCGCCTGCTTCCTCCGCTTTATATATATGTTTTATGTCTGTACTGTGTAAGCGTTGCGTTTGTGTTTTGTTGATTCAGACTACGCAGAGTTGACTTTAGGCCGTTTTGTTGCACTCCAGTACCTCTTTATGAAACACTGTTTTCCACTGTATATAGGTAATCATGGCTCCGCCTATAATAAAACACAAAATTAATAAACTTTCCATGGAGGCCATCCCCCAGCGCTGAGTGAAAAAGCCTTGCAGCGCTGCAATTACGCTCATTGCTCCCCAAGCCGTAAAAGTGTTTAACGATCCGAAGGCCGTTTTGTCGCCTATGCTGGGAAACATATCGGGTACACTTATAACCAATGCCATAGAATAAATTCGATCGAGCGTCATGAAAATGGCTATGGCGGTAACGGCAACTTTTAAAGTTAGTTGCCCGTAAATGAAGATGGGCAGCAAAACGAGCGAAAGAATTATGCTGACTAAAAAAGTTGAACGGTGGCCAAAACGTTTAATGATATTGTTAGTGAAGAAATTAATGGCACAGTCTGCCAGTCCGATAACAAATAGAGCTAAGCTCACTTCTTTTATATCGAGTTGGTAGTGGAATGGAAACCAAAGACCGCAGAGAGAGTAGAATCCGAAATAAGTCATGCGATTAATTAGAGAACCCACGTAGTAAGTAACTGCATAAGGGACCGATAAGGCTTTTATATAGGGCTCAATGACCGCTTGGCATATTGAAGCAAGGCTGCCTAAAGTGAGTCGACGACATAAAGGCGAAGGCGACGTGTCTGGCGATTTTGGTGAACTCACCTCCTGCTTCTTTTGCGAAGGCAGAGCAGAATTTGCTTTCGGGTTCGGTACTGGGTGGGGAGTAGGATAACACCAGGCTAAGGCCAAGCCACTGACGGCAGTAAGTGCGGCAATAATAAAAATAGGCAGACGCCAATTAAATTCGGAGGTCAAAAGTCCGGCTAGGGGTACTCCCAGCGCAGTTGCCAAAGGTCGGGCCGACATGAGAACTGCGATCATGGCCGGAAAGTAAGCTTTGGAAACTCCGTGAAAGGTTAGACTCCACATAATAGAGGCGGTAAAACCTGCTCCCAACCCGGAGAGAGCGCGCAGTACCAACCCCAATTCGAATGATGAAGAGCAGGCGAAAGCTATTTGAGTGACAGATAGGAGCAGTGTGCACCAGAAGAGTAGGCGGTTCGACCTGAAAGCCGAGACCAGCGAAGGGCCGAAAAGCAGGCCAGCTACAGTACCGCCGGTACAAAAAGAGATAAAGAGTAGTACTGTATGGGGAGGTACCTGGAAGCTCCGGCCGATGGTGTCCGCCATGGGAGAAATGGCGTTGTCGATTGAATTGAAAGCAAAAATTAAAATAAATGCAAGAACGACAACGACTCTTTCCATTTGTTCCCCAACCTCTTGTGAACGAATATGATTACGGCTCTTGTAGGGCTGCGGTGGCCAGAGCCAGAGCCGATTCTACGTACTGCTCGTTTGGGCCCAGGACGGCTATAGCTACATGGCCGCGGGCTGGCGGGGAAGTTACAATCAGACCGCATCCTTTCCCTTGTTTGTGCAAAAGAAGCGGTTCACCTTCACAATTCAGAGAATCGAGCCTGTCTAGCAGCCGATTTGTACTGTCTATTGAAGTATTCAGTGCCTCTCGGGAACTTATGTAAAGGCTCTGCCAATTGTCGCCGCATATACGTTTAGCCGCTTCTAGCACGTAACCCAGACCATTGTGTCGGAAATTGCATTCTAAAAAGACCGGCATAAGTTCGCCTGATTGGCTGCGGACGAGGCCCCAGTCCATGTTTAGATAGCCTCTGGCTCCGGCGGCACTTATGGCCTTACTTAAGCGGTCTATGTCGCTCAGTAAGCGAGATCGGATGTCGTCGCCTGAACTTTCTGGCAAAACAGCAGGATAGTCGAAACCACACCATCCACCGGTCGGTTCGAAAACTTGACTGTCCAAGCCGACAAAGTGGCTGCCTTCGTTGTCGATTAAACTGAGAGAACCGCATACTGTTTCGAAGTTGAGAAAAGGCTCGACCAGAACGCGGCCTCCACCGTACCAATGTTTAATTTGGGCCTGCAAATATTGGGGAGTGCCCGACAAGTTTCCCGCTCCGCCGGCTGATTTCACTTTACGCAACATAAGTTCAGGTTCCGAGTTAGTGGAATCGGGGAAAAGTTCCGCAGCCACCTTGTTGATGGCCCACGCCAAACTTTCTGCAGAGTCGGCGCACAGCCCCGGTGGCACTCGGCAGCCGGCTCCCGTAGCCAGAGCTTTGCAAAAGTCTTTACTGTTTAGATTATCAATCAATCCCAGAGCTATGTTTTGTTTGTTTGTACCTCTGACCGGCAGCCCCAGTTCGTGTCCCAGCTCTAAAATCGATTCAGTCTGAATGTAGGGCTCTATTTCCCAATGGCCTATTTGACAGCGCTCTTTTATGACAGCCAGGGCCTGAGAGTCGGCTTTCAGGCTGTCGGTCAGTAGACAGCTGGGAGCCATTTTTATTTTTATTATGGTTTTTTCAGGTGTACCTAGGCCCAGAAGTGAACATAAGTACTTTTGGAAGTCGTAATCTATATCAGTTGGAGTGACTAAAATATCTCCCGGGTTCAGTGAACAGATAAAGCGGGGGAACACTTTAAGAGTTTTGTGCCGAAAAAAATCGGTGAAGCCGCTTTCGCTTTGTGGCATAACGTTCTCGGCATTGGGTAGGAATAGTCTAGGCATAGAATTTACCGTCGCATAGCATTTGGCGAGGATACTTTTTCAGATCGAGACCTTTTATGCTTTTGAGAGAGCAGAGCACAAACTTGAAAGAACGCTGCATAAGGGTTCCAGCTACTTTTTCAACCGAAGCTAAGGCTACTTCATCTTTTTGCGCAAAAGAATCTGTATCGTCTTGTCCGGGCAGAATACGGCGGTCGGCATCGAAGTTGTAACGAGAAAGAATGGCATTCAATACTTCCGGGCTTAAAGCTTGGCGCATATTGTCCATAATGCCGGGAGAGAAAAGCAAATAAGACCACATTACTCGATTTAAATTGTGCTTCTCTAATAGATCGAGAAAAGGATGTAAAGCTTCGTTGCGGTCATCAATTTGAGCTATAAAAGGATCGAGATGGATGGTAGTTAGACATTTAGAACGGCTTATTTCTTCGGCAGCTTCTAAACGAGGTTGTAGAGGCTGCAAATTGCTGCTTAACTTAGCCAACGGATTGGGACTGAGCAGGGCTGAGGGACTGAAAGCCGCATTGTAAGAAAATTTTTCCGGGCAGCCAGTGATAAGGTTGATAATTTCGTTGCTGGGCAGTCCTTTAGTGGTTATTATAATGCGTTTAATTTTGGAGGAACAAAGAATTTTTAAAATTTCCAAACTTAAACCGTTAGCTACAAATTTAGGAGTAAAAATATCTGTATAGCGAGAGAGCTTCAATATATTTATGCTGCCGGAGTTGCTCTCTTCGTAAATACGGCGCAGCAGCTCCTCTTCCGGGTACAGCAATACTGGATCAGCAAACTTAGCCCTCAATTTTTTTAAGGTGCAGTTGACCGCTCTGCGCGATTTGGCATAGCAGTAAGGACAGTCGTGTTGACAGCCTATCCAGGGTTCCAAGTAGTGATATTTGCCGTACCAGCATGTTCCTAAAGATCCGGGGGCAAATAATTCGACGCTTTCTTCCATTATTTTGGGCTCACTTTAGCGGTAGTACTGTGCTCCATATTGTAGTTGGATAAAAAGTAACCAAGCTGAAGTTTCGGACTGTAAAATATCGGCCTGGTATAAGCGGCGGAAATTAAAGCATTTCGGATAATACGGAGGCACCGCAACATGTAAAGACGGCCGGTCGTAAAACTTCGCTTACGGAGACTGTCCTAATTGTGGCATAAGTTAAAAACCAGTGCAACAAGCAGAGCACCACCCCTTATGGATGAGCCTGTATGTATAAATGAAGGGCAAACTACTTCTTTTTAGCCATTATGCCTCCGTAAAAGGAACATTTAGGCATTGTCTCAATTATGGAAAAACCTGCTTCCTCCAAACACTTCCGCCAATATTCTAGACCGCAGGGAAATTCGTTAAGAAAACTGTTCATGACGTCGTGCTCTTTAGAGGGCCAGGTCGGGCCATAATATTTAGCGGCGTCTTCTTTGAGTTTTTCCCAGTTTTTATGTAACTGATGGCGTTCGAAGTTGAAAAAAATGCCGTCTTCAATATAAAAAAGTGCCCCTGGTCGGAAAGCTGCTCCTACATTTTTTATGAAAACTGCTTTTTCTTGATCTGTTAAATGATGCAAAGCTTTGCGGGAAAAACCTTTATTAAAAATATTGGGTGGCGGAAAATACTCGGTGAAAGCAGCCTGAGTTAATTCCGTATTGGCAAAACTGCGCAAATTAGTGGCTGCCAGCTCAATTTGCAGGCGGGATATGTCCAAGCCGAATACTTTTCTTGCCAAGGGCGCCGCTAAACGCAGCATGTCTCCATTACCGCAGCCAAAGTCGATAAATGTATCGTCTGCCCCCACTTTCAGCATATGTAGACACTGTTTGAAATATTCGTCTTCGGTAACGTAATTTTTATTGTAATAGCGAACGTAATCTTCGTTTAGCCAGTTTTCTTCCATGAAACGCCTCTCTATGGTTGACTCAAGACGGCAGCTCCGCCTGATAAACGACTGCTGCAAATGCTTCGAAACATAGCGATAACTTTTTTGTAAGTTGTCTTTGCCTCAGCCTAGGGCTGGGGAAAGGGGGTATAGGGAATGCGTTTATGTTGAGGACGATTTTTCAGCCAGTACCCAAAGAGCGAAGCCAAATGCTTAAGGTAGTTGATAATTTCACTGCCATTAAATTTACTTTTTCCGGCTAGTCTGTCTTCAAAGATAAAAGGAACCTCGGCAATGGTTCGATAGTTGCCCTTGACCATGACCTCTAAGTTTATTTTGAAACCTATCGGATTAAGCTCGACTCCCTCGATAACTTGACGTTTCATGAGCATATAGCCGCTAGTGACGTCATTAGCCGGGCAAATGATGCGGCCTAGAGCTGCTGCGGTAAGTGAGGTAATCACTCTGTACCAAGGCCAATTGCGCACTCCTCCGCCTTTTATGTAGCGGCTCCCCAAAGCTATATCGGCCCCTCCGTTAGTAATTGAATAGACCATGTGGGGCAATATATTGGGATCGTGTGATAAATCAGAATCAATAACTCCCAAAATTTGACCGCTACCTGCCTGCCACCCGGTTATGACAGCAGAAGATAAGCCTAGCTTGCCGCTCCTTTTTATGACTTTAATTCTGTTTTGATACTTTTTATTTAAAGAAGCGGCTAAATCGGCTGTGCCGTCGGGGGAGTTGTCATCGACGACAATAAGTTCGCCGTCGATTTGGCTTTTGTCTAAAACATTAAATACACGCTCTGCTAAAACAGGCAGAGTTTCTTTTTCGTTATAAGTGGGAACAATAAGCGATAATTGAATCATGTTCAGAAGCGTATAACTTTTTCCGATTTTAAGCAAATTTCCAGTATTAAACGGGTAGAAACCTGATGCCCTACTTTTATTTTGTCGCTCAAATCCAATGCTTGTGCCGAGTGTTCACAAATGCGCAGGGAACATCCACGCTTTTGCAACAGTTGCAACACAGGTAGCACTTTTGAACCTTCCGTGCAAAAACGCACCGCTTCGTGCATAAAAATAAGATATTTAGGCAGCTCCGGCTGGCTGTTCAAGCCCATAATGATACCGCTGAGCAGTTCTTCACCCAAATTGTCTGGAGAACCAATATAAGTTTGTGATATGAGGATAGCGCCACGAAATTTAGGTATTTCATCGTTGGCAGATTGATAATATTCCGCAAACGGGCGGCTGTTGCGCAGAGCCCCCAAATAATATTGGAGATCTTTTTCTTCAAAGCGCGGAGACGTAGTAAGACTCAATTTATTCCTTCACTCCTGGGCTTATTTGCTGCTGTTATCGTGCTTTCAAGTAAAAAGGCTTTCCCCCTCTTATACTCTCAAAGTGAGCGTAAAACTAGTGTTTTCTGCGTTTGATCCCTATTTAGTCTACTGCAGGAATAGCCGCTATAAGCAAGAATGCGCGGAAAAACGGTGCGGCTTAGCAACAAAAAAGGAGGCTGCGCGGGCAATCCGGTTGGCAGATTTCTATGTTAGTTTGGTCTGTTTTTTTAAGATGCCCGCCAGGAGTAAATAGTTCTTGTATTTTTGCAGTTCAAGGTCGGCTCGGGAGCCGGTGCTGCAGGCAACGGGATAGGCTGCCGCGCGTATCTTAAGTTTAGGCTGGCCCAGATGAATTCATTTACTAACAGTGCTGAAATCAAAAACAGATTAAAGCGCTTAATCGGCGGTTTCCGTTGGCGCTCTGTGGTAATGGTAACTGTAGTTTACCTTTTCTCTTTCAGTATAGTGGCCAGTTCCGTTATTTACTTTGCCAAGATAAAAGGTGAAGAAAAAATTTCCGCTGCTTTGGTGCAGTGTATAAAAGCGTTCGGTTTTATTATTACCCGCGATTTTGACGCTTCTGTAGGGCAGGCCGAATCTTTAGCCGCCGATAGTTTCTTCGATCACCATAGAAATGCTGCGAACCTGCAGCAAAGTTTCGAGACTATATCCGAAAAAGAACGCGAAGAGCTGAAAGGCAATTGTTTGACTGCTCTGGCCAATTTGTCCAAAGATGCCGTAGTTGTCGTCGATGCTGAGGGGCGGGTTTGTTTTTTTGTTGAGCGTCCGGCTATTAAAGAGAAAAATTTAGCTAGTCCTGCCGAGGCCGATTTCAGCAAAGAAGAGGTCGCTAAAAAAGAGGGGGCAGAAGTTGCGGCCGCTCCCAAACATTTAGACAAACTTGATGCCGATTTTTTTGATCCAGTATTGAAGTTCAACGAAGCCGGCAAAGGCTGTCTGCGTCTCCACGATTCTCCGTCTGCTCCTTTGTTTAATGCTGTGGCAGTGCCCCTGATCAAGGGTAAGAAAGGTAACGAAATTGGCGCTTTAGTTTTGGCTGAGCGCATCGACGACAAAGTTTTGGCGAAATGGAGCCAGAACATGTTGCCGGGGTTGTTGGTATTAGTTTCGCAGGGAAAGGTTCTTTCTGCTTACGATAAACGTTCCGGATCTAGACCGACTCCTACTATCGCAGCCGAGCTGGACAAAATGATAAAATATTGGAATCCCCGTCAGCTCCTGGACGGAACTGGTGGCGCCAATTCTAAGTTCAAAATTACCAGTTCCAGTGTGGAGTTGGCTGGAAAAAATTGGCAGGCCTCTGCTGCTGAGTTAGCCAGCAGTAAAAAACGAGAATCGACAGCTTATCTGGTGTTCTTAGCCGATCCGGCCAATTTAGAACAGGAAGTCAGGCAGCATATTTGGGTTTTAGGTATAAGTTTGGTGGTTACGCTAGTTATACAGGGGGTGCTGATCTACTTCTTAAGTCCGCTCTGTCTGCGATTTGCCAGAATTCATCTGCAAGCAGGTTCGGCACATTTGGCCTCTCTGGAAGCTAAGTCCAGGCGAAATAGTTTGGCTGTCGAAGCTACCGCTAAAACGTCTGCGGTCAAAGCAGAGGAGGCGGCCCCCGCCGATCCTAGTTAGAATTCTGTTCCTACTCCGTATTACTAAAAGGCCCGGGTTCTACCAGGCCTTTTTTGTTGAAATGGCTGTCCGGTAATTTTTCTTTACCGACAGCATCTGATGTTGGTTTAAAATGAAAGGCTTTGGGCTATGAAAAGTGCTAAAGTACGTCTGGATCTGTTATTAGTTGAGAGAGCGTTGGCTCCCACCAGAGAAAAGGCCAAATCTTTATTAATGACTGGCCAAATTTTTATCAATGGAATCCGGCGCGACAAGGCTGGTTATTTAGTTGATGAAAATGCTGAAATTACCGTGCAAGGACGCGGTTTGCCTTTCTCTAGTCGAGGGGGCTTCAAATTGGAAAAAGCTTTGCAGACTTTTTCTATTTCTCCAGAAGGGCTGATTGTCGCCGATTTAGGAGCTTCTACCGGCGGTTTTACCGATTGTTTGCTCAAGGGAGGAGCGGCTAAGGTTTACGCAGTCGACGTCGGTAAAGGCTTGCTCGATTACAAACTGGTGCAGAATGAGCGCGTAGTAGTTATGGATCGCACCAATGCCCGCTATCTTACTCCAGATATGTTTGCGGAGCCTCTCGACTTAATTACTATGGATCTTTCTTTCATATCTCTGGAACTGATTTTACCTGCAGCTAAAGAACTTTTAGCAGATTCGGGGCGCATCGTTTGTTTAGTGAAGCCTCAATTTGAAGCCGGTCCTAAGAATATTAAGGGAGGCGTAGTGCGTCGCCCAGAAGTTCATGAACAAGTTTTGACTAAGTTTATGGCTTTTTGTCAAAGTATAGGGTTACATTTGATAGACCTTACTTTTTCGCCCATAAAAGGTCCGGCTGGCAATATCGAATTTTTAGCCTGCTTATCAGGGGCAGACCAGGAAAATACTTCCGACGAGCCAAAAAAAGACAGTCAGCAGTTTTTTGATATTAAAGAGTTGGTAGCCCGGGCGTGGAAAGAGGCCAAATAGACTGAGCTTAATCTTACGAAGCAAGGAGAGGCTTAATTTGAGCAAGGAATCGAAAATAGGGGCGATACTTGTGCTGTTAGTAATTCTGTTGTTTATTTTTGCTCCCAGTAGCGAAACTAGGGACAGCAGAATTTTTTCCAACAGTTATACGCTCATTTTTAGTGAAACTCCGGGCTTGGAGCTGAATTACGATGTAAAAATGGCCGGCGTCGATATCGGATATGTGAAAGAAATTGATTTTTGCACCGATGAAGATCGGAAGCAATTCGGAAATGATGCACATATTGCGGTTACCATTGCTACCGATTTCGCTGCTCGTATTCCGGAAGATAGCTCTGCTAATATTTTAGAGGTTTCCAGTAGTCTGCTGTGGTTAGAAATTACGCCTGGTTTATCAGATAATGTTCTGGCAAGTGGCAGTTGTGTACGTCTGCGCTCCTCACCTGCTTCTTCCTATAACAGTGTTATGTCCGCCTCTCCTTTTGAGGAGCTCAATAAAAAAACTTTCGATTTGCGGCGCATGATGACATCCGGTGATTTCTCTCGCAAAATTCTCGATCTGGCTTCAAATATGCGTTTTTATAGTAATGAATTGCGTTTAGCTAGTAAAGGGGCGCACAATCAGCTGGAATCTATGCACGATAAACTTAACGCTGAAGAAAAAGCTATAGCCATGCAGTTAGATCGTTTAGACAGACAGCTGGGGCAGGCGGGTATTAGCTTGCGAAAGGCCTCTTCGTCCTTCAAAGAACAGAGCCGTTTGCTCGACAGCAAAGTTGGGCAGTACGATCGACAGTTGCGCCGTTTAAGTGAAGTTTCCTTACAAGAGACAGAACGATTTAAAATTTTGAGCCGACAGGCTGAGGCTAAAATGACCGAAAAGTGCTCGCCTGATTTGACCGAGCGTTTGCACAAAGCTTCACGCAAGCTGAAGAGCTATGCCCAAATAGCGGAAGATCTTCATTACATTACTCAGGAACCTTCCACTCAGCAGGCTTTGAAAGATACTGCTCACAATTACCGTTTGCAGTCCGAACAGCTAGAGAAATTAGTTCGTAAAATCGAAAATTTTGTTCCCGGTTCAGCGTTGCCTGAATCATCGTCAAAAGACAAGATTACTGCTGCTCCGTCATCTGAGGGAGCGTCTGAATCAGCTTCTTCTTTTTCCTCTGAAGCTAGCCGGACAGCTGAGGAACCTCAAGAGGTTGGACCTTCTCCTGTTATTACTTATTGACGCACGCTTATTTTATTTTTATGCATAGGCCTTCTGTTTAGGCTGAAACGTTGGAGATTGTTTTTTTCGTGAAAGCGGCTTTTTTCCGCGTAAGTTTAAGTGTTTAAGCGCCATTATTTTCGGGGGGGGCGCAAGTCTGTTTCCCTTGGCTTTTTGTTTAAAAATATGTAAAGGCCCCTTCCTCCAAGAAAATTTCTCAGAGGAAGGGGCCTTTTTATGGGCTTTTAGGTTTACTTCCGAGTTTCAAGCAGCGCTTGTTTCATAGCGGCCGCTTCCTGCAGATCGCAAACTAAATGGAACCTATTTTTCGACAGAATCATCAGATTGAAGCCTCTGGCTGCAATCGAGGCAGTGTCTACTTTAGAAGTATCTTTGGCTTGGAAGACAACTCTGGTTAAAGAGGCCAGGTGAATATTGTCTAAATTAGACGCTCCTCCAGCCAGGGAAGCAAATTCCGCAGCTTTTTTGCGTACACTTTCACTTACTTCTACCGGTTGTTCATCGGTTGCAGTGGCAGGAGCAGAAGAAGGCAGAGGAGCTGCGTTGCCGGGACAGCCGCTCTTAATATACTCTTCAATGTCCGACTTCAAATTCTCTGACAAAGTGCCGAAAATAGCTTGTAGATTATTGCCAACAATTACAACTCCGGCAGCTCCTAGAGCTTTCAAGGCATCTGGATTGGCGGCATTGATATCTTTTAAGCCGACGCGAAGTCTGGTAATACAAGCGTCTAGGCTGACTAAATTGGGCTGTCCTCCTAAAGCTTGAAGCACTTTGGCTGCGAGTTGGCTACTGCCGCCGTTGACTTCACTTTCTTGGATTTGTTCCTCACGGCCAGGAGTTTTGAAGTTGAAAATTTCAATAGCTTTGCGGAAAACAACATAGTAAATCAAAGCGTAGATTGGGCCCAGCCAGAGAACGCAGCTGGGGTTAGTGTCGTTGTGGAAGTAGAGCAGATAGTCGATGCAGCCTTGAGAAAAGGTAAAGCCCATGTGAGCTCCCACAGCGTTCATTACATAGAAGGCTGTACCGACCAAAACAGCATGAATAGCGTACAAAGCCGGAGCTACGAAAAGGAAAGAAAATTCGATAGGCTCAGTAATACCAGTTAAGAAAGATGTTAAAGCGGCCGACATCATAATACCGCCTACTTGCACCTTGTTTTCGGGTTTAGCACTGTGCCAAATGGCGATGGCCGCAGCCGGCAGACCCCACATTTTGAAGAGGAAGCCGCCACCCAAAATTCCGGCCGTAGGATCGCCGTTAAAGAAGCGAGTAATGTCGCCTTGTACGATATTGCCGTCGGGCGTGGTGAAGCTGCCCATCTGGAAGAAGAAGGGAGCGTTCCAGGCGTGGTGTAGACCGAAGGGGAGCAGCGATCTTTCGACTACGCCGTAAATGGTCGCTGCCAAGGAAGGATTTTCGTTGGCAGCCCAGTTGCCGGCCATGGTAATTAAGGCGCCGATGGGAGGCCAGATAAAACTGAGCACAATGCCGGTTAAAATGGCGGCAAAGGCTGTAACAATAGGCACAAAACGCTTTCCAGCAAAGAAGCCCAAATAGGGAGGCAGTGAAATACGGTAGTATTTGTTGAAGAGATAGGCGGTAATTATACCAATGATAATACCGCCGAATACACCGGTATCGACACTTTTTATGCCCATTATCGAAGAAGTAGTTAATACCGATTCTTGGGACAGCAGACCTCCGCAGTCCGGACAATACTTCAGTGTATCCAATCCTCTGATAGTGGCCATAACTCCCATGGTGGCGTTCATAACCATGTAGCCTACGACTGCAGCCAGGGCTGAAACACCGTCATTTTTAGTTAGACCCAAAGCTACGCCTATAGCAAAAATTAAGGGTAAGTTGCTGAAAATTACCTGGCCTGATTCGCCCATAATTTTCAAAAGGGCCACACCCAAAGCCATAATTGTCGGCCAGCCTTGGGTAAATATATTGACACCGCTTTTTAGAACCGCATCTAAATTTTCCGGCATCCATCCGTATTTAGAGGCGCCTATGCCTAGCAGAATACCTGCTACCGGCAGTACGGCCACCGGCAGCATTAAGGCCTTGCCTATCTGCTGCATTATGCCGAAAGCTTGTTTGAAAAAATTCACCGCTCAATATCCTCCTGTAACTTGCGCACATCTTCGGAACTCTCACAGGCTAAAGCCTGAGCGGCCAGCCGACGGCACTCTTCTATGCTGACTTGGCGAATTCTGTCTTTAATAGCGGGAATAACCGGAGCAGCTACGCTCAGTTCATCTGCTCCTAAACCTGCCAATATGGCGGCTGCTTGTAAGTCGCCGGCAATGCCTCCGCAGATACCCACTTTGCGGTTGTGTTTGTGGGCGCCGTCTGCAGTTATTTTTATCAGGCGCAATACGGAAGGATGGAGGCTGTCTGTCAGACGAGCCAGCTGAGGGTGGCCGCGATCGATGGCTGTGGTGTATTGGGTTAAATCGTTGGTACCGATAGAGAAGAAATCTACTTCTCTGGCCAGCATTTCCGCCATTAAAGCGGCGGCGGGCACTTCAATCATAATTCCTAAAGGAACTTTTACTCCCAAATTGCGGCATTCTTCATCGAAAATAGTTTTGGCTTGGCGGTATTCTCCTATGGTTGTGACCATGGGTAGCATAATTTGTACTTTAGCAAAACCGGCAGCTCTGAGAATGGCCCTGAATTGAGTGCGCAGCAGGTCGGGGTGGAGCAGGGAAACGCGCAGTCCGCGCTCCCCTAAGAAAGGGTTAGATTCTTGCGGAATGGGCAAATAGGGCAAGGGCTTATCGCCGCCTACATCGAGGGTACGGATTATGAGAGGAGCTTCGGGCCCCAAAATTTTGGCTGCCTGACTATAAATTTCGGTCTGTTCATCTTCGGTTGGAGGAGTGGTGCGAGACAGGAAAAGGAATTCGCTGCGCAGCAGCCCCACACCATCGGCTCCCAGGTTGACCGCTTGTTCTGTATCTGCTACTGAGCCTACGTTGGCAGCCACTTCTATGCGGTGTCCGTCCGATGTTAAAGCCGGTTCTTTGGCTTTGGTCAGCAGCAGGCGGCGGCGTTCTTGCTGGTGCTTGAGTTTAGTTTGGGCTGCTTCATATTCGCTGTCGCTAGGATTCAATTCCAAAGTGCCCTTAGAAGCATTCAGAACCGCTTTCGTACCGTTGGGAATAGAAAGGGCTTGGACAGAAATTCCAGCTAAAGCGGGTAAATCTAACGATCGAGCTAGGATAGCTGCATGTGAAGTAGAGCCGCCAAGCACAGTGCAGAAACCTACTACTTTGGATCGATCTAGAGCCGCCGTATCGGAAGGTGTCAAGTCTTCGGCTATGAGTATAGTGTTTTCCGGGAAGTTATGAACAACGGGAGCTTTACCGGCCAGAGAGCGCAGCACTCGCTCACCGACATCGCGTAAATCTACAGCTCTGGCAGCCATTAACTGATGGCTGAGTTGAGCTAAGCGTTCTGCCTGAGCAGTATAGGCCTGTTTCCAGCTGTAAGCGGCACTTTTTCCTTTTGCAATACTGGCTTCGGCTTGTTCTATCAGATCCGGATCGTTCAGGAGTTCGCGATGAGCTGCAAAAATGGCTGCTTTGTTCGGATCGGCTTTGGCTTTTAGGCCTGCTTCTAATTGTTCAAGTTCTAAATGACCGTGTCTGATGGCTTCGCGCAGTTTTTGCAACTCTTTTTCAGCGCCCTGGCCTTCTTCTTGCACTTCATATTCGGCGCGGAGCATTTGGTACACTTGTCCCACGGCCAAGCCTGGAGAAGCGGAAACGGCATGTAACAGGTTTTCAGTGTCTGGGGTTTGAGGATTAGATTGGGCCGGACTCAGCGGGCCTGGAGCAATCATTGGCTGAGCATTTACATTGATGCTGCCGGCCAAAGTTGTGCCTGACGCATTGGTATTCTCTCCCAAGCCGCTGGAGAGTGCTTCACTCAGAGCCTCTAAAGCCTCTTGGGCGTCGTCACCGCAGGCTCGGAAGCGTACTACCTCATTATGCAGAACTTGTAAACTCATAAGAGCCACTACGCTCTTGCAGTTGGCAAATTGTTCTCCGCGTACTAACTGAAGATTAGACTTGAATTTTTTAGCTAAAGCGGCTAAGACGGCTGCTGGGCGGGCGTGCAGCCCTTGAGGATTAGGAACGACAACTGGTCCCGACATGAGGCTTAGTCCGGCAGTCGTCTCTTTGTCATCATCTTTTACGGCTAAAACTGCGCTTAAAATTTGATCTTGGACGGCTCTTTTGACTCCGCCGCTAACTTTCAGACTGCTGACAGCTTCAGTATTGGTTATCAGCAATAAAGTTATTAAACTGCGTGCTTTTTCTGCAATAAGGGCGGCGTCGAAGGCAATGAGTTCCTGCCCTTTTTCTACAGAATCGCCCACTTTTACTTTGGGAGTAAAACCTTCACTCTTTAAGGCCACAGTATCCAGACCAATATGCATCAGTATTTCTAAGCCTGACGAAGTTTCCAAAGTAAGAGCGTGACAAGAGGGATGGATCTGCTTGACTACTCCGGAGCAGGGAGCCAGCAGAACGTCTGAAGTTGGGTCTATAGCTACACCGTCGCCAACCATTTTGCCGGCAAAAACCGGATCGGGCACGCGATCGAGCTCTATAGTTCGTCCCGAAAGGGGAGCATATAAAGCAATGGCATGATTGCTCACTTAAAACAGCACACTCCAAAAAAGATCGAAAAGTTCCCAAAAATTCGACGCTTTAATTAGCCTCCCTCTGCTGCTGGCCTCGAGAGTTCTGTTTAGAGGGAGCGGCCCTCTGCAAAGCGAAGGGCCGCAAATTAACTGGCTTTTGATGATTGGTGAACGGAGCTATCTTTTTATGGGCATGCGAACGACAACCTTAGATTTAATTATGGGCCAAGTTGCAGTGCGCAATCCTGGCGAACCTGAGTTTTTGCAAGCTGTGCGCGAAGTATTTTCTTCGGTAGTGCCTGTAGTTGAAGCAAATCCTGTTTACAGGCGCATGAAAGTTTTGGAGCGTCTGGTTGAACCGGAAAGAGTAATTATTTTTCGTGTACCTTGGATAGACGATTTGGGTAATGTACAGATCAACCGCGGTTATCGCGTAGAAATGTGCGGCGCCATAGGGCCGTTTCAGGGCGGTCTGCGCTTCCATCCCAGTGTAAACCTGAGCATTATAAAGTTTCTGGCTTTTGAGCAAGTCTTTCGCAATGCACTCACCTGTCTGCCTTTGGGAGGTGCCAAAGGTGGAGCAGATTTCGATCCCAAGGGCAAATCTGATATGGAAGTTATGCGTTTTTGTCAATCTTTCATGTCAGAGCTTTTTCGCCATATCGGACCTACAGTAGATGTGGCCACCAGCGGATTAGGCGTAAGCGGACGTGAAATTGGTTATCTGTTCGGTATGTACAAAAAATTGTCAGGTCAGTTTTCGGGTGCTTTGACCAATAAAGGACTCGGTTGGGGCGGTTCCATGCTTCGTCCAGAAGCTACTGGCTTCGGTGTTATTTACTTTATTGAAAATATGCTGAATAGGCGTCGGGAGAGTTTGGAAGGTAAGCGCATTGTTCTTTCCGGTTCAGGCAATGTCGCTCAGTTTGCCGCCAAAAAAGCTATAGCTATGGGAGCTAAAGTCTTGACTATGTCAGACTCTTCCGGCATGATCTACGATCCTGAAGGTAT
This sequence comes from Candidatus Bruticola sp., assembly GCA_051874695.1. GTDB lineage: Bacteria > Vulcanimicrobiota > Xenobia > Xenobiales > Xenobiaceae > Bruticola. Next base: position 98,524 of record JBJEGC010000020.1, on the reverse strand, counting down.
CGACGAAGATAAGCTCGACTGGATTATGGAGCTCAAGAACTTGCGTCGCGGTCGCATACGTGAATATGTCGATGAATTTGGTGATGCGGAATACATAGAAGGCGGTACTCCTTGGAATATACCCTGCGATGTGGCCATTCCCGCCGCCACCCAGAATGAAATTTTCCTGGAAGATGCGCAAACTTTAATAAGCAACGGAGTTACTGCCGTAGCGGAAGCTGCCGATATGCCTTGCATGCCGGAAGCCGTATCTGAATTTTTGCGTCATAAAATTCTGTTCGGACCAAGTAAGGCTGTAAATGCGGGCGGAGTGGCTACTTCGGGTTTGGAAATGTCGCAAAATGCCTCTCACGAGAGTTGGAGTATCGATGAAATTGATCGCCGTTTGCGTCGCATTATTTACGATATACATGAAGCTTGTGTATGCTACGGACGCAGCGGTAGCAATTTCGTGAACTATGTGCGCGGAGCTAATGTGGCTGGTTTTGTAAAAGTGGCCGATGCTATGGTCGATCAGGGTGTCGTTTAACTAAGTTGTCTTATTTTTATTAAAGAACGGACCTGAACATTCTCTTTTATCGAGTGTAGGGCCGCATTTTCGCCGTTTTTAGCAGAGGGAGCGCTTGTCGCCATGCATTCTATGGGTAAATTCTATGAGTTAGCCTCTTACAGAGTGCGCGAGGTGCTCTTTGTCTCTTCGGAATACGATGCTTTCATTTTAGAAACTGAAAACCAGCTGGCAGAACGCCTTTTCTATCGTTATTCTGAATTTTTTATGGTGGGAGTTCCCCGCATTAGCCATGCTAGTTCCGCCGAGCGGGCCATCGAAATTTTAGACAGCCATCGCGTAGATCTGATCGTAGTAGCTGTGCGCGATGCCGCTATGATTCGCACTGGATTTCTGTTGCGGATCCGTAAGTTACATCCTTCCATTCCCGTTATTTTACTTATTCTCGATCTTTCGTGTCTTCATGGTTTAGGTTGGGAAAAGTTGCCTAAGTGGCTGGCTGGTGTTTACCTTTGGACTGGCGATTTGAGCCTGATTACGGCTATGTTCAACCAGATAGAAGACTGTTTCAATGCTGAGCGCGATACTTCTTCGATCGGTGTCCAGGTGATAATTACTGTTGAAGATACGGTTGCTGATTATTCTGTTTTTCTGCCCCATCTTTACGACGAACTGTTTGAGCAGAGCCGTTCCCTATCGGGAGAGGGAGTCAATTCTACTCAGCGTACTTTGCGTATGCTGGCTCGTCCCAAAATTTTGTTGGCTTCCGATTATGAATCGGCCCAATCGCTGTTCGATAAGTACCAACGTTATGTTTTTGCGCTAATCAGTGATGTCAGCTTCAGAGTAAAAGGCAAGCTTGATGATCAGGCTGGAATCAGATTGGCTACTTACTGTTCGGAACGCAAGCCCAATTTGCCCATTCTATTGCAGTCTTCAGATTCTTCCAATGAACAGAGGGCCGTAAGTCAAGGTTGGCATTTTGCTAACAAGAAGCCCAAAACTTTTCGCCCGGCTCTTCATCTTTTCTTGGAGGAGAGCCTAGGCTTCGGTAATTTCGTTTTTCGTATGCCCGATCGTACCGAAGTAGCCAGAGCCCGCGACACTTATGAACTGGAGCGTATACTTCATACCGTAGATTTGCGTTCTTTTAGCTACCATGCCATCAACAATCATTTTAGTATTTGGCTGCGGGCTCGCAACTATTTTAACTTGGCTAATGTAGTTGAGAACATGAAAATGGAAGACGGAGCTTCTCTGGAAGAAATGCGCCGTCGCCTTATTAGTGTGCTGCAAGATTCGGCTCGAGAAGAGCGCCAAGGAGTGATAGCCGATTTTTCTGTCCATCGCAGCGGTAATTCCAGCCATAATTTTTTTCGTGTGGGCAAAGGCTCGATCGGCGGTAAAGGACGCGGTATAGCTTTTATAAATTCTTTACTGGCCAAGGAAAATTTTATTACTGAATGGCCAAATTTGAAAGTGACTATTCCTCGCACCCTAGCGCTGGGTGTCGATGTTTACGATCGCTTTATGGAACTGAACAAGTTCAGCCTAGATGAACAGCGAAATCATTCAGATGAAGAATTAGTTGATATTTATCTCAATGCCGAATTGCCTCAAGAAATATTTGATGAGTTGCGTGAAGCTGCATCTTTGCTGCACGGACCTTTAGCAGTACGCTCCTCGAGCTTGTTAGAAGATTCCCAGAATCAGTCTTGCGCAGGAATTTACGCCACTTACATGATTCCTGACAATCACGAAAACTCTCCCAAGCGTTTTGAACTAATTTGTCAGGCTGTTAAGCGTGTTTATATGTCGGCTGTTTCTTCTAAAGCTAGAGCCTATTTGGCCAATGCTCAGTATCTGGGAGTTGAAGAAAAAATGGCTGTCATCTTGCAGGAAACGGTCGGCTCTGCACACGGACGATATTTTTATCCCAATTTTTCCGGCGTAGCTCTGTCAGTAAATTACTATCCTATGGGACCGCAGCATATTGATGACGGCATTGTGGCCATGGCTGTCGGGTTGGGAAATACTGTAGCCGATGGCGGAAGTTGCATGCGTTTCTCTCCCAAGTGGCCCAAAGTTCTACCCCATCTCTACTACCAAGATCGTTACCTTAATTATTCGCAGCGCGATTTTTATGCCATTGAGTTGAACGGATCAACTTACGAAAATCCGAGTGGTTTAGTCCGGCTTAAGTTAAAACAGGCTGAGGAAGACGGAACTTTAGCTCCTGTCGCATCCGTGTTTTCGGTTGAGAGCGGTACATGGCGCGATTCTTTAGAATATGTCGGACCTAGGGCCGTTACTTTCAGCGATATATTACAGTCTGAGCATATTCCTCTGGCTAAGTGTCTTGATGAACTGTTGGAGCGGTTTAATGTAGCTATCGGGTGTCCGGTTGAATTGGAATTTGCGGTAGAATTAGGCCCTAATTTTGTCAGCCGCAACGATTTTTTATGTTCAGAGCAGAGCGATCCCGCTGAACTCGGCTCGGTTATTCCCACTCTATATATTTTGCAGCTGCGTCCTTTAACCAGACTTTCCGTTGGTGAAGAAATTCGCGCTTGTGGTTACAGCAAAGATAACATTCTCTGTACCAGTGATTCGCTGGGCCATGGGGTCATTGATGATATTTGCGATATAGTTTACGTTTCCGGTTACAATTTGTCGGCTCGTGAAGCCCGATTAGCTGCAGCTAGAGTAGCTCGTTTCAACAGTACTCTTATAAAAGAAAAGCGTCCTTATATATTGATTGGCCCCGGTCGCTGGGGATCGCTCGATCCGAATTTGGGCATACCGGTACAAATCAGTCAGGTAATGGGGGCGGGAGTCATTGTGGAGCTGCCTTACGGAGATCGCTTTGTTGAACCTTCTATGGGCTCTCATTTCTTCCACGAATTAGCTGCTATGCACATATGTTATATGAATTTATGTTTCAAGGGCAGCGGCCATGCTTTCAGCAAGGGCGGGCGCACAGGGGATTGCCGTGAAGATCAGGATGTACAATGTGCTGATAAGATTATGCCTGATTATATAGATTTAGATTGGCTAAGTTCTTTGCCTGTTTTGCATGAAGTTGACGGAGTTAAGCATATTCGTTTAGATTCTCCCCTGCACGTGCGTGTCAATGGACGCTGCTGCCGCGGAGTTGTACTTAAAAACCAGATTAATAGTGCTGTTGAGACCGACGAAAAATTGAGTCATTCTGCGTCCTCATTGAGCTCGGCCATTTGGTAATTTATTTTTTATTAACGAGTAAGAAAATATGAGCACCATAACAGAACAACTCCAACCTTTGCCTGCTGCAGAGGACAAGCCTATAAAGCTGATTATCGCTTTCAGTATTTTGAGCCTATTAGGGCAATATTTTTTCAAATTAGGTATGGACAGTGCTGCCGCCCGACAGCTGGTTACTCTTCTGGGTAGTGAAGCTGCTTCTTTAGCCCAAGGCAGTCTGCCCGATTTGTTTTGCCTGGTTTGGCACAGTATTGTACTTCTGCTGCAACCCCTAATTTTTATAGGTATGGTGGCTTATGCTCTGTCTGCCGTTTGTTGGTTGATCATTTTAAGTAAGGTCGATTTGAGCTTTGCTTACCCTATGATCAGCATAGGTTATGTGGCTATTTTGCTTATGGGTTGGTTAATCTTCGGTGAGTATGTTTCTTGGTTGCGCTGGCTGGGGGTTTTATTAATCTCTCTGGGCATTTTAGCCGTATACTCGGAGAGGGCTTTTATGGATTATAGTATTGCAGCCGCTGTAGGATTGTTAGTAGCAGCTGCATCTGTAATTTTGATAACAGATGGCCAGGTCGAGAGAGCAGCCTACTTCGAGAAGCCCGTTTTACTAATAGTTTTAACTATACCTATGGGTGTTATAGGCCAAATTTTGTTAAAAGCCGGCATGAACATGGATATCAATAAGGGAAGGGTCCAAGCTCTGTCTCAGGCTTGCCGCAATTTAAAAGAACAAATGTGGTCTTCAGTCAGTTCAGGGCTGCTTAAAGCTTGTGCGCTTTGTCTGAGTCCGAAAATTTTCTGTGGTTTATGTATTTATGTTATTTCTACCGTTCTGTGGTTGGTGCTGCTCACTAAGGTACCTATCAGTTTCCTTTATCCTTTACTGAGTTTCGGCTACGTGTTGGTTTTGTTGATCGGTTGGCTTGGGTTCAGCGAAAAAGTCAGCTTTGCACGTTGGTATGGTGTTTTAGTCATCTGTTTGGGAATAGTATTTATTTACTCGGAAGTAATGGTAAGGAATTACGCTCTGGTTGTGGGCTGTTTAATGGTTGCTTTGGCTTTGTCGCTGCTTGGAGCTAAATATCTCAAGTTTGCGATGAATAAAGTTGGAAATTAAAAACAGGGACTGTCTTGAGGCAGCCTAAAGGCGACAGCCGTGACAGACCCTGCAATTTAAGGAAAGTACCGTAGTTCAAAGGTGCTTTCCTATTTTTTTGTGTTGTTTTTAATCCACTGCAACAGAGGCATTTGCACTTGCTCACCGGTCTGCAGGTTCTTTACTTCTACTAACTGCTGTTTCTCATTGTATTGATGAGGGAATAGCATGAAAGGAATACCTTTGCGGTCGGCGTAGCGTATTTGCTTCTTTAAGGCTGCAGTTTCGTGGAATATTTCTGTCGGTATGTTGTGGCTGCGCAGTACAGAGGCAATAGTGCGGCAAACGGGGCGTAACTCCTGACTGGGCCAGCTTATTAGTACCTGAGTAGGAGTTTGACGGGAACATTCTAAAGCATTTTGGGCAAACAAATGTGATATGAGCCGACTTAAACCGATGCTGATGCCTACACCGGGAAGCTTTCTGTTAATAAATTCGGAGGCTAAGTTTTCGTAGCGTCCGCCGGAACAGATACTTCCTAAACTCGGATAATCGGGCAGCATGGTTTCATAGATGGTGCCTGTGTAATAATCGAGTCCGCGCACAATGCCCAAGTTAAAAATGAGGTTGTCGCTGCTTATATGGGATAACTCGTCGGCAATAAAAGACAGCTCCTGTAAGCCGAGACGGAAAGTTTCGTTGTCTGTTCCCAGTGCTTGGGCTTTAGCCAATACTTCTTGCGGCGCTCCTTTTATAGAGCAGAGAGCTAAGCATTTATCAGCCGTCTCTTCATCTATATCGAGTTTGAGAAGAGCTTCTTTTACTTTATCGGTGCCAATTTTGTCGAGTTTGTCAACTTCACGCAGCACTTCGGTACTTTTCGCTTCTTCCAGTCCTAAACTGGTGTAATAACCTAACAGCACTTTGCGGTTATTAATATTTATCTGAGCCCGAATGCCCAGCTTTTGGAAGACTTCATGAATGACTGCAGGCAGTTCGGCATCGAAACTTAGAGGAAGTTCGCCGTCGCCGATAACGTCAATATCTGCCTGATAAAATTCGCGGAACCTGCCTTCTTGCGGCCTTTCGCCTCGCCAGACTTTCTGAATTTGCCAGCGCTTAAAAGGAAAATTGACAGCTCCGCTGTTTTGCGCTACGTAACGGGCCAAAGGTACGGTTAAATCGAAATGCAGAGCCATTTCCCAGCGTCCGGGAGCTCCCTGCAGCCGTCCTAAGCCGTAAATTTCCTTATTTATTTCTCCTTTGGCTGCCAGGATAGAGACGCGTTCTACAGCACTGGTCTCTAAGCGGGAAAAGCCATGAAGTTCGTAGACCTGACGTATAGTATCGATAATGCGCTGCTCAGCAATTTGCTGACCGGGAAGCCACTCTGGGAAACCGCTTAAAGGGGTAGGTTTAATCATATCTTTTTCTCTCTTGCAAAAAAAAAACAGCCCCAGGGAGCAACTCCACGAGGCTGCTGTTCTAAAAGCCAGAATTAAGAAGTAGATTACTTCTCAGACTGGTTCTCCAACCACTGGTAGAACGGGATCGTGCGAGCTGAGCGAACGCGATTACGGTTGTCAGCGCGGACTTCGATCTTGGAACCAACGCGGATAGCGTCTAAGGAAGGAGTGTACTGGGTCAGGTTATCATACAGGTAGAAGTTGGCAATGTCATCTTCAGAACCGTCGATATCGACGCTCATGTACTTACCATCGACGTACACGACTTCGCCGGTGAAATCCTTCTGCCAGGTTACGCCGGCATCAGGAGTACCGAACTCCAAGTTCTCGGGACCCATCCAAGTAGTGTACCACACGCCAGGAGCCATCTGGTGGTTAGCCTGGACGTCTGTTTCCGCTGTTGCGACACCAGCTGAAGCACAGATTACGGCCGCCATGAACGCGGTGCAAGCTAAATTACGGAGAGCCTTCATTTCGTTTTTCACCTCCTTGATTAAGAACTCAACCGCAACGGCCACACAGCCAACTGCGGCGGGCGATCTCTAGTCTGAGACCTAAGATTATGCTGGCAATTTCGCCTAAAATCTTTCTTACCCTGCCCGAACCCAGGAATATTTTCGCGTCTGCACATCTGAGAATCTGGGGCAGGCCAAAATCTTTCCCAAAACGGTTGGGAGTTCTCACAGTCCAAGCATATGCGCCAGGATATAAATAATTCCTTCTTAACTATTTTTTTTTTTAGCTTTTTGCGGTAATTATACGTATTTTTAATTATAGATAAAAGTTTTGTTGAAAAAGATCTGCTTTTTTGTTAATTTGCCCTTAATGGTGCAGCTCCAGTTTGGCTGATAAAGTTTTGTAGATATTCAGGTGGTCATTATGTTCTGGCAGTCTTTAGGCGTAGGTTCTTTAATAAATTTAGTGAGTGGAAATAATCAGAGACGCGACGTCAGTCTCATCCAGCAACAAAGTTTAGTATCTTTGCGTGATGAGTTAAATAAGCTTTTGTCGTCGGGGCAAAATGAAGTAGACGCAGATTTTGAAGAAGCAGGCTCTTTGGAAGCAAAAATGCAGCTGGCTGAGGCCCTCAATTCTTTTACTGCTCCTGAGTACAGCAACGAAGCGGTGGCCCAAATGCAGAGCAGCTACTACGAAAGCCGTCGTCTTTTAAGCCAAAATTTAAGTTTTCGCTTGGCTGATTTGAAAGCCGATTTTTACGATGAACATTGTTTCAGAAGTCGTGAACTACCTAACGGTACTGCCGAATTGGTGTTGGACTGCAACGGACAGCCTGAACTTATAGACGGTTATGAAACTCCTGAACTAAAAATTTTGCGCACCAAGTGGGAAGACAAGCAGCGCCGTCTGCTTATAGAGAGGCAAGATGCCGAACGGGATGAATTCGTGGCTGCTTGGAAAGATAAACTGCTGGATTTCCTTAGAGAGAACAAAAGGCGTTTAATTGTAGACAGAATCTATCTGGAACTGGCCGCCATGATCACTGAAATGCGCTCTCAGGCTGTAGAAATTGTGCTTAAGCAGGATAGGGAGCGCTGGTTGTTAGAACTGCCGGAAATAGATGAAATCAGAGCCGTTGCTGAAGAGGGGTTGAATGAACTAGAAGAACTCTGTCGCCAGGAAGCTGCCAATGAAGCGGAATCGCAGGACATACAGGAAATTATCAACTTTGAGCGGGAAATGGCTTCTTATATTTATCAGTGCCGTCATGAGCTGCGCCGCAAACGCTACGACGATAACGATTTTCTCGATCTGCGCGGCGGTTTGCAGGCTCGCCTCGATGAATACATCGATTTCACGGAAGCACTGCCAGCCCACATGATCAACTGTCTGGAAGATTTAGGTATAACGAACGATATTTTATAGTTTTGCTCGCTTTTTCGGAGCGGCGGCCTGCTTTATGTGAGCATAGCCGCCGCTCCGCTTTTTTAGCTGCGCCCTACACCGCAGTATTGGAAGTTGTGCTCAGCCATACGCTTAGGTTCAAAAATATTGCGTCCGTCTATAACCAGAGGCACTTTCATGAGCTGATGAATTTCTAAAAGATCGACTATTTTGAATTGAGGCCATTCGGTGCAAATAATCAGCGCCTGAGCTTCGCGGCAGGCTTCGGCGCTATTGGAGCACATGTGGGCTTGAGGAAGCAGCTTGGCAGCTTTTTCCATAGCGGCCGGATCGTAACAGTACACTTCTGCCCCTTCTTGGAGCAGAGCTTTCACTACATCGACAGCTGGGGCAAAGCGCAGATCGTCGGTATGAGGCTTGAAGGACAGACCCCATACAGCTACGCGTACTCCATGCAAGTTTGTCACACGTTGCTTTAGTTGCTCAACGGCCCAGCCGCGCTGATAATCGTTCACTTTGGCAGCTGCTTCCAGCATTTCAAAACCGCAGCCTAAATCTTTGGCAATGCGTATGTAAGCTGCAACATCTTTGGGCAGGCACATACCCCCATAACCGATTCCGGCTTCCATGGAAGTCATGCCTATGCGATGATCTAGACCAATACCTTTAGCGACTTTTTTGATATCTGCCCCCGATCGCTGACATATTTGAGCTACCGAATTGATAAAAGATATTTTTAACGCCAAAAAGGCGTTGGCGGAATGTTTAATGAGCTCGGCCGAATTGATATCGGTTATTAACAAAGGGGCGTTTAAGGGTTCGTAAAGTTCTACCAACAAAGAAGAAGCTCGCTGGGAAGAGACTCCTATAACTACTCTGTCCGGGTGGAGAAAATCGTTTATAGCTGTGCCTTCACGCAAGAATTCGGGATTAGAAGCTACATCGAATTCTGCGCCCTTTTCCGCATAGTTGCTAATAGTACGTTTGACCCACTCACCCGTTTTTACCGGCACAGTGCTTTTTTCCACAATTAGTTTGTAACTGTGCATATTGACGGCAATCTCTTTCGAAACCGCTTCAACAAAAGAGAGATCGGCGCCTCCGTCAGGCAAAGGAGGAGTGTTGACACAGATGAAAATGATCTGGCTGCTTTCGGTAGCTTCAGCAATGCTGGAAGTAAAGCGCAACTTGCCTTCAGAAGTGTAAAGTTTTATCAGTTGGGCTAAGCCAGGTTCATAGATGGGACATTCCTGACGCTGCAGCATAGCCAATTTTTCCGGATCGTTGTCTACAGCTATAATTGTGTGCCCTAACTCTGCTAAGCAGGCTCCGGTAACCAGACCGACATATCCGCAGCCGATAATGCTTATGTCCATCTTTATTTTCTCTCCTCCCAAGCAAAAACGTTGCCGGTGAACGTACTCCCGCCGATAGAGGTGGGAGCTTCCTGCTTCATTGAGGGCAGCACCGTTGGCTCCGAAGAGCAACGACGACTTACATACTCTCCACAGGCGTAGATTTCCGTGCGCCCCACGGTATTTTATGAGTTGCGTCAGGCAGATATTCTGCTTGGCTTCTTCTCGCATATTTATTGCGGCATTCTTATCGCGGTTATGATGACTACCACAATTAGGACAATCCCATTCTCTTACAGACAAATCTTTGGTGGCATCATTCTGATAGCCGCAAACCAAACTACAGAACAATTGTTTTTCTGAGGGCATCGAGCCCTCAGAAAAACCTGCAATTCATCTCACCGCCACAGAGGCGGGAGACTTCTTGTAGGATGGGTTAAAATTGCCTAAACTGTGCCGTTTTACCTGCTTTCAAGCCATTTAATAGTTCTATTTTAATACTTGTAAAAAGTCTGCCTGTTGATAAGGCTGACTTTGAGCGATGTCGGTATTAAGATTGGAGCTAGGAGCTGTGTAAGCAACAACTATTTGCTGAAAGTAGGTCGACCGCTTAGCTCTAAAGTTAATGTTTTTAGTTTGGGGCTCTTAATGAAAAGGCGACTATTGTCCGCTTCTGTTTCCAGATTTAAGCACAAGGAACCACTGCGATTAGTTTGACCTTGGAAAAGTTGGCGTCCCTGACTGTCTTCAACTGTTATAAGAGAGCCGGGGAGAGCGCAGCTGTGTTCGTCTTCAACTATGACATCGAGGGTCAGTTTTTGCTTATTTTTTAAATTCGTTTCTATTACGGACGGTCGTGCAGGCGGAGTTAAAGACGGCTCAACAGAAGTTTTCTGCGTTTCTTGATCTTCCGTTTGTATCAGTCCCTTTAGCGGTTCTTGGGGCTGAGGTACTTCCGACCAATCGGTTTCTGTCGAGGTCGTTGAATTTTTATCTTCTACTTTATCCAGATCGGTGTAACGATATTCGGTGGTAGAATCGGGAAGGATAGTCTGTCTGGCAATGCTCTGTGGCTGATAATGCACGAGGCGGGCAATAATTTTGCAAGGAGCACCGCTTACCAAGCGCATATTGGCAGTTCCTCTAGAAAACAGGCCGCAGGCAGTTAAGCCTCCCATACCCGGAGAGCGCAAAGCCTGCACGTCAAATTCTGCTCTTCCATCTTTGGTTATTACTGTGGGCGGACAACTTATGCCTCGACCGTACAATTCAATTTTTGTACCGTCAGGAACAGGATTGCCCTTGGAATTTAGAGCCAGAATGGAAGCGCGGCTCTGGCTACGTCCGTCGCTGGGCAGCTGCTCCGGCAGTTCTACTTTTATTAGAGTTGGATAGCTCGTTCCTCGGCTGTCTTTTATTATTAGGGCGTTTCCTATAGGACGTTGATAAGTTCCCGCTTGAGGACCGTTGCCTACAATATTGCCGCCTATAGCCATGCCCGTAGAGCCGCCTCCGTCCAGATTGAGCGCTTCGGTCATGCCTTTTTTTTGCATATATTTAGCCAGCACAGGTAGCTTCCAACCTTGACTGTGGCTGTCGCGGGCTCCGGAAAGGCAGGCCAGCATCATTTTGTCCTTGTTAAAGGCTATGACGCTCCGTCCGCAAGCTCTGGTAATGTCGTTGCCTTTAGGACCGAGGGCTTCGGCGTCAGCTGTAATGCATACCTGACCGTTTTTGAGCAGAGTCGGACCTGCTCCTAGAGCCATACGCAGAGGAGGAACCGACTGACCGTTCAGCCGTACAACTTGGCCGTTTACGGCTTTGAGGCGATCGATAAAGGGCTCCCCTTGTTGCGGAATGGCTATAACGCTGCGGGCCGGACGGCGTCCTACATGGGGGGAGATTAGTTTACCGTCTTTTACTACTAGGCCGAGCAGCCCTCCGCTAGGCATGTTAAAGAAGCCACCATTAATGCCAGCTATAGCTCCCTCTTCCTGTGAGACAATGTCGCTAAGTACTGCCGTCTTGTTAGGGTCATTTTTAGCCAAAGCCACATCGATGCTTATATTTGGGTCAGAACGATCGAAAAGTAGTTGATTCCACAACAGCGTACCAAAGGTAGGATCTTTAATAAACTGGCGGCTCCAGGTAATTCCAGGGGAAATTTTGTAAGAGTCAGGCAGAGCTTTAGGCGAAGTATCTATGTCAGCTACCAGACGGTGCGGTTCTTTTAATTTAAAAAAAGATATACTACTGCCTTGCACTGCTGCGGCAAAATTTATAGTAAACCGACATCGATTAAAATTGGGCCAGCTTATTTGCCAGTTTTGTACTGCTTTGCTTTTGGGAGCACTGTCCGGCTTGACCGTGTTCTGTCTGGTGTTGATCAGCTCAATAACCAGGCACTGTCCTTGTTTTTCTAGCCAATATTGAAAAACAGGTTCTTCCTCAGTATTAAAAACTAATCTTAGCTTTTGCTGAAAAGCCGAATGACGAATCGATTCAAGCCTGTTGAAACGTCCTTCATCGGAATTGACAGGCAGATCAGCTAATTTATCAGTAGCTGTAGTTAGAACTGTAGCAGAACTTTGATCCGGCACGGCCGCCTGTGCTTCCCAAGAGGGAGCCGATGTCCATAGAGTTAATCCTAGAGCTGTTGTCGTCAGGCAACAAAGAAAATAGTGGTGCTTCATTTTTTATTTGAAAGAAAGAAAAGCCTCCTCAGCTTGATAAAAGCGAAGGAGGCCGTGGACAGTGCAAAATTATTTGCCGAATTCGCGAACTTCGCCGGCGGCCATTACTATAACCTTAGTTTCAGTTTCTGCTTCCACAAGCTGCTTAAAGTTTTGGGGATCGGCCTGCACTACGGGGAAAGTGTTGAAATGCATGGGAACGGCCGTTTTGGGTTTAATCATTTTTACGGCTTCAAGCGCTTCCTCTATATCCATGGTAAAGGTGCCGCCGATAGGCAAAAGGGCTAAATCCGGATTATAGCGTCGTCCGATTAATTCCATATCTCCGAATAAGCCGGTGTCTCCGGAATGGTAAACGGTTAAGCCATCAATGTTTATAATAAGGCCTACAGCCGGACCGGCGAATTTGCCCTCGTAAGAGGAACTATGGGTCGCCGGTACGAGGCGCATCCAGCCCCAAGGAAAGGTGAGCTTACCGCCCAGAGCACAAGGAAAAGCAGAGATGCCCTTGCCGCCCAAAATGCTGGCCAACTCGAAAGGAGCGACTACTTCCGCTCCGTGCAGTTTCGCTAAAGATTCGGCATCGCCGCTGTGATCTCCGTGGCCGTGAGTGAGCAGAATATGGGAGAAGGTCAGACCACTAGGCAGGTTTTTGCCTTTCATGTGAGGATTTCCGCTGATAAAGGGATCGATAATAACAGCCTGATGTTCGTTATATTCCAAGGCGAAAGCAGAGTGACCAAAATAGTGAAGTTTCATATGCGGTTTTCTCCTATTACTTTTTACGTTGTCTTGCCTAAGTTGAGAAAATTGCTTAGCCTAAGTGGGTTGTCTTAAGAAAGTTGTTCAAACGTTTTTGAGAGCAGCTCTTTAAATAGGCGTCCAGTTGGCGTTTTTCTTTCGCTTTGCGCTCTAAAAGAAGTCTGAATTCCCGGAAAGGCGCTGGACTGGACAGGGCGTCAGTCAGTTTTGAGGCCAAAGCTTTGTCGGCCACAATTTTAATAAAACCTTGCAGCTCGGCATAACGCTCTTCGGAGCTGCGCTTAGGAATTTTGACGAAACGCCGAGCGTCGGCAGCTAAATCGCGTTTGAATTTTTCGATACTCTGAGGATCCTTCAGACTTACTTTGCGCACAGTTTGCAATTTTATATCAGCGAACCACTGAGTGCCGGGATCACTTTCGTTTAATGCTTCAATAAGTTTCTCTTGATCGATAGCCATTAGGTTCAGTTCTCCTTACGTATGCTCGGGTACTCTCTTCTGCCTTAGAGAATTGCTCCGCTTGTTCTGCTTTCCCTCTTTTTCCCCGGCCAAGCTGCCGAGATGCTTGCCGAGGAAATGTGAGGTAAATTCGGTTCTATCCGCTTGCACGAAAAATGCTTACCGGTCAAATTAATTTCAAACTAAGCGGCGCAACAGAGCGCAGGCTGAGGCTGCCATACCCTCTCCGCTGCCGCAAAAGCCCATTTTCTCGGTAGTTGTAGCTTTTACACTTACTTGTTCTGCTTCTATTCCCAAAGCGTTAGCAATATTTTGGGCCATTTCCTGAAAATGAGGCGACAACTTGGGCCTTTGAGCCACTACCATAGAGTCTACATTTACTATTTCAAAACCGGATTTTTTTATCAGAGCGGAAACGGCTGCGGCCAATTTTAACGAATCGGCACCTTTCCAGCGTTCATCTGTGTCTGGAAAATGGACACCTATGTCGGCTAATTTAGCTGCTCCTAAAAGAGCATCCATAATTGCATGAACTAGCACATCGGCGTCAGAATGGCCTAAAAGACCAAATTCGTAGGGTATATGTACTCCGCCCAAAGTTAGAGGGCGACCTTGAACGAGCTGGTGGACATCGAATCCGAAGCCAGTTCTAAACTGAGTTTGAGATTTTATTAAGCTGATAATTTCCTGTTTATCCATGAAGTTGACCTTTCTAGCAGTAAGAAAATGACAAAATAAAAATACTGGTTGATATACGTAAATGTGCGCAAAATAAAAGAGAGGCATACCTGCAGGCAGGCTTTTAGCCTCTCGATCTTTTATTTTATCGTTTACAGACTGGAAGCAGTTCCGCTTTTTTTCCGATTGCGGAAGTCAACTTATATAATGCGCACTCCGTCAGTATTGTAAATGCCCAAATGCATGGTGGCCGGACCGTTGACGAACATTTCCAGTCCGCTGACTTGCTTGGTTTGAGATTCATCTATTGCAGCTGCGGCACCGGTTGCAGAGGACTGTAAACCAATATCTTCAGGATGGCTCATGTCGTCTATTAGAGCGATAGTGCCTAAACTGGAGACGGAAAGCTCTTTCGTTTGCCCGGAATTACTTATCGATGCTGAAGAGGCATCAGCAATTAAGAAACCGTTGAATTCGCTGCTGGTCAGACCGTGTTTGGCCGAAGTTCCGGCAGATTTAAAAGTGTTGTCGGTTAAAGGCTCAGCCGCCTTATCCTCAGATGTAAGGGATACAGACTCGGAAGTATCGGAGTAGGTGAACTCTACGCCTATATTTACTTGATCGAGTTGTTCTGGTTCAGGATTAGCGGAGGGACATGTGCGCGGGGCCGAAGCTGCTTGACCGTAACCCAAGCCACCCGTGGAACGGACGGTATGCATTCCAGCCAAATTGATCTCGTTCATAATAACAACCCTCCAACAGAACGGCGCCATACTATTCTGTGCGCCGCTACGTAAACGCTTAAAACTTACTTACTATATTATATTGATGATTAAACACAAAAAACGAAGCAGCTCCTGTGTAGGACTAAACTGAAGGTCAGAAAGACTACCGGGCTGCTTAAAACTCAAATGCTCTTTGTACATGTACAGCTAAAAAAATCCGCCAGGCTCACAGAAGCTTTCACTGCACGCTGTCCGAAGAAAACATTTGCGACTAAAAATACCTAATTTCAGCTCGCAATGATATATTAGGAAGCGAAGCTGATCAAGTCAACGAACAGAATGGGAAGTTTTGTTAAAATCTGGTAGAAAGGCCCAAGCTTGGCCTTTATTTGCCTTCATGAAGATGCGGAGGTTTTGCCTTCATTAAAATAGAAAAAAGTGTCGGCGGACATACTTGTCAGCCAAAGCCTTTTTATTGGGAGAACTTGGCTCATTATGGAAATAACTGTTAAAAATACGCCTATGCCCGAAGCCGGAGGCAACGAAACTACTCTTATTTTGAATGGACGCTTTGGAAATAATTCAGCTTCCGAAGTTGAAAGTGTAGTGCAGGAAGCAATAGGAGCGTGCCGCCGTCTCACTTTCGATTTTTCCGGGGTCGACTATATCTCTAGCGCCGGTTTGCGCGTGTTGCTGATGGCCAAGAAAAAGCTGGGGCCTAGTGTAGAAGTGGCAGTCGTCAATGCCAATGAGGTTGTTAAAGAAATTTTTGATATTTCCGGATTTTCCAAAATATTGCAGGTTCAATAATTCTCCGTTAGTTTGTGGCTAATTTTTCTTCTTTCTTGATTTTTTTGCCGAAATTATGCGTACCGCCATTCGCAAAAAGCTTCTGATTGTAGTAGCTTTAGCTGCTTTTATCGTTTCTTGGTTGTCTCTAGATCTTGTTGACAGAAACTGCCGTCTGCATGTCAGCAAACTGTTTAACGAGGCTGGCAAAGACACCTCTCGAGCCCTTGCCACTAGTGATAAAAGGGCGTACGACACCCGTTCCGGCATGATGCATACGGTGCTCACTTCTCTGGAAACGGTCACCGAAGTGGTTAATTCTTTTCCGGGCATAGAAAAGAATCGTGCCGCGTTGGAGGGATTGCGCAGCAGCTTGGGCATCAGTCGCATCGATATTATCGATGGACTGCAGTGGCAGATATTAGTGAGCACCGATAAAGAACTGGATGGCGCCCCCGTTCAGGTCGACAGACCCGCACCTTTGAAGGACAGCAATCCCGATTTCGGCGCTTTTGTAGCTAGCATGGGCAGCTATCATCCGGTCGATTATGTGACTGACAGCCATAATCGTGATCTTTTGCTGTTTTACAGCGAATTAAAGCGTCAGGGGCGGGTTCTGCGTCTAGGATTCAATGCGGTCAGTTTTAAAAGCACTTATAATGCTGCCGAACATGAACTGGTTACGGGCAGCTTACCCTTGGGAGAACATGGCGGTGTCGATGTCGTTTCTCAGAATGGTATTATTGTTAACAGTGTAAACAAAGAGTTTATCGGTACTTCCTTCGCGGAAATTTATCCCGGATTCAATTTCGCTAATTTCAAAGCGGGTCAGCTGATTCGAGCTGCCCGCCGCGGCACTACCAGCTATTGCACGTTTTACACTACGCAGTACGGTTACATAATTGTGCCGTTTATGCCGGCTTCGGAAGTATACGCTACAAGGCGAACTATTCTTCAAGTTATGCTGAGCGGTTTTTTGATAATTTTGGCCGCTATTTTTTTCAGCACTTCCCGCATTGTAAAAAAAGTAATTCTAGATGGTCTGGAGCGTATTAACGATTCTTTGGCTAAAATAGAAGCCGGCGATTTGGAAGAAAAAGTTAATGAAACCAGTTATCCCGAGTTCTGCGTGCTCAGTCAAGGAATTAATTCTACGGTGGAAGCCCTTAAACAGCTGATGGAAAATCAGCTAGCCTATGACGCCGAACAAATGAATTTGGCCAGAACTATTCAGCTGTCTTGCCTGCCTAAATTCTTTCCCACTTATCCTGAGCTTAAAGAGCTGAACCTCTGTGCCCGTACCTCTCCGGCTCAGGAGGTTGGTGGCGATTTTTATGATTATTTCCGTATTAATGACAATCTGTATTGCGTCATTATTGCTGATGTCTCCGAACACGGTATTCCGGCGGCCTTAATGATGATGACTGCAAAAACTGCTCTGCACGATGCTGTTCTTTCCGGCGACACTTTGGAACACTGCATGGAAAGTGTCAATTTCTCTTTATGTGAGAATAACAGTACCTGTATGTTTGTGACTGCCTTTGCCGCCACTATCAACACTAAAACTGGCGAATTCCGCTTTGTCAATGCCGGCCACTGTAGGCCTTTGTTGCGTCGCCGCAGTGGTATTTGGGAAGCCGTTAAAATCGGTTCTGGCATGGTGCTGGGCGGTATTGATAATTTGAGTTATACGGCTGAAAGCTGGTTCCTGGAAGACGGCGATCGAGTATTTCTTTATACTGATGGTGTCACTGAAGCCGTCAATAAAAGAGGAGAAATGTTCGGCTTGGGCGGTTTGGAAATTGTACTGAATAGACAAGCTTGTGATAATTACGATCCGGCTTCTCTAATCAATTTGGTACACGGCGAATTGGAAAAGTTCACTCAAGGAGCGGCCTTGGAAGACGATATTACCATGATGGCGCTCGAGTATTACGGACGAACCCCCCAGGCCCGTTTTCTTTGTGTAGCGGCTGAGGATAAAAATTTAGAAAAAGTACTCAATTTTATAAATGAACTGCTCGATACAACCGAACTGGAACAAAATTATCTGCAGCAGATTAAAAGTGCTATGAACACGGCCGCTGATGATATTTTTACCAATATTGTCAGTTATGCCGGTATGGGAAGAACCGAGACGGTTAAAGTTACTATCAGGGCAGAAATTCAGGCTTACCCTTATCAGTTGGTGCTTCACTTCATAGATAACGGTCACCCTTACGATCCTACAGCTGTAGCCGAACCCGATGTAGAGCTTGGCTACCAAGATCGCCGTTGCGGAGGTTTAGGCATATTCCTGGTCAAGAAACTTACCGATCAAATGACGTACCGCTACACTGAGGGTTGTAATATTCTGCGTTTAGTGAAGAATTTATCTCCGTTGCCTGAACATTCCAAAAAATAAAATTTTACCAATTAGAAAAAATCGGAACATTTATTTCGCAATAGTTCAACTAGCGCAGACATCTAATTGGGCAATGGCAGTTAAGTCTGAGGACATGGCAAATAATTCTATGGCAGAAGCGGACAATTACAACGAAAATAATATTTCGCCTATGACAGTGGTCCTTCTAACTATGTTTATAGGGGGATGCGTCTGGTTGGGGGCATCCTGTTTCGGCAATTTAACCGACTATGGCAGCCGAGTGAGGCCGGAACCGGTGAATTTAATGGCCGTCGGCAGCAGTGAAGACAGTTTCTACTCTCCCGCCCGAGCCAAAAGACGGGCCGGCTTGTTCCTGCGCCGCAGTAGCGATGGGGGAGAGTTGTCCTCCGACGAAAGAGCACAGCTCGAAGAAGAAGATCGTTCCAAAGATCGAGACAAAGAAGAGCGAAAAGAAGCGAGTGGTGAGGCATCTAAGCCGTTTGGGGAAAGCGATTCCTCCGCCGCGCCTGGCAATGAACTGCCGGAGTGGGGAGAAGATAGCGGTGTATCGTCTAGTTTGAATTCTTCTGCCTCTGCTCCGTCCGATCTGACGCTTTCTGGCATTATGCTGGGCAGTGGAGCCGGTGTCGCCGTTCTCGATTATAACGGTGTTTCTTACACAAAATCGGAAGGGGACAGTTTAGGCAAGTATACTATAAGCAAAATCCTTTCCGATCGAGTGCTAGTCAAAGATGGCGATCGCAGTCTTACTTTAGAACTGAGCTCGTCAGGCTCCGCTTCTTCGACAAGAGCTGCCGATTCGGGAGGTTTCAAAAACGGTCATCCTGTTTTGCCTGATCCCGGCACTGTTCCGCCGCCCAGTTCTCCTGGCAGCACAGCCAGAACAGCTTTTGTTCCCGATACTTATTCTGATGATTCTCTGGAACCTGAGCCGGCTCGAGTGGCTATCGATACTCCCTCTGCTCCTCTACCAAACAAAATAGATGTCTACAATTTAGCCGAAGAACAGCGCAGGCGCGATGAGAAGGCAGACAATTTTTATCTATCAAAAAGTTCGACTAAGGCTAATGTTAAAATGCCGGTATCTAGCCCCACGCCCGTGCGTCCTACTCGTGACGAAATAACAAAGTATTTGCAGCGTGGTGCAGCTATTGTTGCCGAAGTTAAAGTGCAACCTGACGTCAGTGGTTTGGGAGTGAAAGTTAAGTTTCTAAAAGAGGATAATCTGCTCAATCGTTTGGGACTGCGTGATGGTGATGTAATAACCAGGATTAACAATAAAACGGTTTTGAGCAGTGAAGAACTGTTTAATTCCGTACTAAGTTTAAGTGAAATGCCCTTTGTCAATATTGAGTATAAGAGGCAGGGACAAACCGAGAGTATTGTCTACGATTTGTAATTATTCGTTCAATTGTGAGTTATGGCTCCGCCCTGTCTGAGGCAGCAGCAAAGTTACCTATATGTTAAGCAGGAGCCGCCCTCCGGAAGACAAATTATCTACGCCCTATGGGTAAGTTTTATAAA
This sequence comes from Candidatus Bruticola sp., assembly GCA_051874695.1. Lineage (GTDB taxonomy): Bacteria > Vulcanimicrobiota > Xenobia > Xenobiales > Xenobiaceae > Bruticola. The sequence continues at coordinate 78,976 of JBJEGC010000020.1, read as the reverse complement.
GCAGCTTTCAGTGTCGCTGCTGTAGCCAGTTTAAGTATATCCCTTCTTGCTCCCGTTTGGGCTGAGCCATATTCCGGGCCGGAAGTCGGCTGTTTGGCTGCTGCAGGCAAGGTAAAAAAATACGATCGCTCTTCTAAGTCGAGACAGAAGCCCCAGAAAGTGCAGAAAAGTGAGCTAGAGGCCCAATCGGCGCAGGCTCTAGCCGAAATGCGCTTGGCTGCTCGTTGGTTTGCTTCTGCCTACGATATACCGGCGCGCGTTCCTGAAGAAATGTTTTTGGCAGGCTACACTTACAGCGATGCCGTAGCCGCTCTGTCTCTCATGGATGCAGGAGCCTCACTCAACGAAGTTCTGGAGAAGAGGCGCACTAACCGCTGGGATGAAGTAGCACGTTTAGTTGGCATCGATCCTGCTTCCCTGCCTAAGCCGGTTATTAGAGTCATGAATACCCAAAGCGGTACAAAGACTCCTGAATATCTTCACTTTACACCTGATGTCCGTTCCGGTTTGGCTGGAAGGCTGCATTTGCCTGCTTTTTCAGCTACCGTACCCGATCCTGTATCCATCGCTCGTTTTCAACTGAGCAAAGGCGATATCGCTAATATCAGAAAAGCTTTAGAAAATGTCAACGATCTCGATGAAGATACGTTGCGCTTGCCTGCAGGACGCTCGCTGAAAGTGGGCGATTGGGTTATTGCCGGCGTACTTTCCAAATACAAGCCTTTTCCCATAGATACAATTTTAGCGGTACGTACGGGCGAAGTGGTGGAGTGGGGCGACGTCGCCGCCATGTTCAGTATCGATTCCCGCATTTTTGTTGATGGTCCCTTGGCGCCTATATATGCCGCTCTCACGGAAGGCGAAAATTATGCGACGCTTTCCAGTCTGCGTCGTTCCGGTTATCCTGACACTCTTGATAAGAGATACGAATTCAGTAGCCTGGAAGGAGCTGAACTTCAGGCCTTGGGTTGGCTGATGAGCTTGTATTACAAAGAAACTGATCAGGAGCGCAATTTACTTAACTCTTTGGGACTATCTTTTTCTGATCAGGCCCTCTCTTTGGCCGTGGCCCGCATGGCCTTTGTCGATGTGAGCGAAGTGGCTGGGCGAGTCCGTCGTGACGCCGGTTGGATGTATCTCATAAATTATTACAAACTTGATATGACCGGCCAGGAAGTAGTTTCGGCTGCAGCCGCGTGTCGCGATGAAGCCCGCTTTTCTTCGAATGAAGTGCCTAAGAGTGTGCGTAGCAAACGTTTTAGTTAAGCATATGGATGGGACGCTTTGAATTGTCTTCTTAGGAGCCGACAGCGGCATGTGCGAAAAAAGCCGGCTTTTTCTTTGCTGGAAGTGCTGGTTGCTTTAGCTCTGGTTTCTATGGTTTTTGGTAGCATCATCGGAGGGTTCTGCCGCCATGTGCATCGTGTCGCTCGTTTGGAACCTTTTTACCGCAATTTGATCGCTGCTTCGGTAGGCTTAGAAAAAAGCATGGCTCAGCGCAACGAGGGGGAGACTGATTCCATTAATGATGTGGAGTACACAGTTACGGTCGGATCGGTTCCTTCCGACCCTCGCATTGACCAGATTGTCAGTCGATCTGCTGATTCCCGCCCCGGCTGCAGCACAGAAGTAAGGGCTTATCGTCTGCGTCAGGTCAGTTCCTCGTCCTCCTCGAGCGCTTCCGATCAGCAATAGTCGGATTTGCTCGTTGTTTTGTTTTTGCCATGACAAAAGTGTGTCTGAGATATAGCGACCGTTGTTCCGTCCGCTGCCACCGCAGAGGTTTCACTCTGCTGGAAATTATGCTGGCAGTGGGGCTAACAGCTATGGTCTATACTATTATCTCTTACATGATTATTCAGATGAACACCACGGTGCGCCGTTCCGAAGAGGCTTTTCAGAGGCGCAAAGCGGTCATCGATGTCGCTGAACAATTGCGGTGGCAGCTACGTTGTCTTTACAATCGCGTTCCGGAAGGAGTATCCGCCGAGCCTCCTTCCAGCAACACTAATCCTGCGTCCCTGCAAAATTCGTCGCTGTATGCCAAAAATTTAGGGCAAAGCGGCCGAGATGTGCTCATATTCAAAACTACTTATTTCCCTGCCAAATTGGGAAATAGCAGCGGAACTGCCGAAGTGGGCTACAAAATTCTTAGCGAGGCGGAGGGTAGTTTTTCGGTTTCTTCTCCCTTAACGGCCCGGGAAGATCGACTGCAAGCCTTATCTCCTACAAATTTGGTGGACAGCAGTTCTTCGAAAACTCGGTATTTTTTAGCTTACCGGCAGTATCCTTGGGCAGATCCTTTGGGCCTGCATGAAGAGAGCGATGACAGCACTGCCCCTTGGCAAAAGGTCAGTTCGGAAATTACCGGTCTGGGAGTTCGTTTTTCCGACGATCTGGAAATTTGGCAGCAAGACTGGACCGGAGAAGGGGTGCCTCGCTGGGTAGAGATCACTTTTGAGCTCAAACAGGGCGATCCTATAGTTTTCATGACTGGTCCAGTTGTCTCTTCTGCACGCTGGTAGAGGGTCTTTGCTATGGTTTTAATGGCTGTACTTGGAGCAATTCTATTAGCTATGGTTATTGCTGCCAAAATGAGTGAAATAGGCGTAGACGCCCAAAATCTGATAAATTACACTTCTGCCAGAGAAAATAACTATCAGGTGGCCCGTTCGGCGGTGGAGATGGGCTTTGAACTGCTGAAGGCTGATACCGGAGATACGGACAGTCTCAACGACATGTGGGCTGCCGGTTCGGTAGTAGTAGAGTGGGAAGGCAAGAAAGTAGTCATTAGCATTGTTGATGAAGAGAGCAAGTTCCCTTTGAGTGCTATGCAGAAAGCCCCGAATAGCTGTGAATATTTGGAAAATGCTTTGGTGCGTTTGTTTGAAAATGGAGGGTTAGGTTGCGGCGAAGAGGCCAAAGACCGTTTTTTAGACTGGGTTGACAACGATGCTCAGAGGCGCAGCCGTGGAGGCGAAGGCAGCGATTATGAAACGCTGGTTATAAAAGATGCACCGGCAGATTCGCTGCAAGAAATACTGGCTTTGCCCGGTTGGCAGGATCGTCCGGCGTATGCTTCCGCTCGGCCCCAAAGTAGTCTGCAAAGTATTATGGGCTCTTCTTCCAGTTTGAATAGTACTGAGTTAGGAGCTACTGCCTCATCTTTAGATAATTCTGCAACCGATTCCAACGCTTCTAATAGTAATTCTGGCAGCACATCCTTTGAAAAGTTCGGTTCGGAACAAGAGTCGAACGACGGCAGTCAAGAGGAAAAAACTTACAAACTCGATGTTCCCGGCGCTCAGACTCAGGGAGGTACTGCCGTGACAGATTGGAACGAGTGGGTTACCGTTTATTCTTCAGGTAAAATTAATATTAATACCGCTCCCAAAGAGGTTTTGCTGTCCCTCGATGAGAGTATGAGTCAGGTCTTGGTGGATGAAATAGATTCGAAGCGCCGGTCTTCTCCCTTTAAAACTACCGATGAATTGCGTAATATTACCGGTATGGATGCCGACTTATTGTTTAGAATTCAAGATTATTTGTGCGTTAAAAGTAACACTTTTAGTATAGATGCAGAAGTTCTCTCTTCTCCGGGACGTATTCGTTTGCACTCTGTAGTGAGCCGTGCCGACGGATCTATAAGCATTTTGCGCTGGGAGGTAAAATAGCCATTTTGAATTGTTCTCTGCTGTATGTTATACTGGGCGGGGATTTTTTTAGAGGAAGCTGTACCCTTAGCAATGTTCCTGTTCCGTTTTTGCAGGAAATGGTATATGCAGATATCTCCCACATAGAAGGTATATATTATTATTGAGTTGTATGCAAGGGCGTTGGTCGCCGGATATGTGGTTAGGCGGCGGTCTAGGCTGTGCATTCTTTATATATCCTGAAAGGAATCGTTCTATATAATCATGACTAAAAAGAACACATTTAGTTTTGCTGCGTTCAGTGCCGCGGCTTTAAGCTTGGGTTTGTTGGTGTCCGGTTGCGGAGACGGCGGCTCCACCACCCCTAACCCTCTGAACGGCAATATCGGTCGCGTTATTTACAACTACAACGTGTTAGCTCAGGCTACCGCCAATGCCAGAGCCGATGTCGACGCCCAAATCGCCAGCGTGCAGTATTCCTTTGAGGGCGAGCTGAGCAGAACTTATAACTTTGAGCACAAAGACGTCGATACCGATGTCGATGTAGAAATTCACAATGTCGATTGCGACATCCAGACTGTAACTGCCGCTTACTTCGATGCTGAGGGTTCTCTGATCGCTGTTGGCGTCGACAAGCTCAACTGGATTGACAAAGTTGCCACCGTATCCGATCCTCAGATCATTATGCTCGGTAGCGATCCCAACTTTAATTTCAGTGCCAGTGATTACATTATTGCCCCTAACGGCAAGACCGAACTGAGTGTGAAAGTTGTTCCTTCCGAATACGCCGGTGAGGCTATCGATATTACCGATTTCGCTGTTTTCTACGGAATCAACAAAGAAGTGCTTGCTCCTGTAGCGGACGGCTTCTATGGCGAGTATTACGGTGTTGATTATGGAACTATCAGCACTACCGAGGCTTATGCCATGGTTACCGGATACACAGGGCATATCGCTCTCGATTACGATATTTATGTAACCGATCAAACCCCTTCCAAGATCAGCCTTGAACCCGCCGATCCGGAGACCTATATCGAGCGTACGGAAGATTGTAATAGTACCTACATGTTATATGCTCCCGACGACAAGGTTTCTTTCGGCTTGGACAAAGTTACCTTATACGAATCCGCTGAAAGTGCTGTCAATGTCGCGTATTTCAACACAATGGCCTTGAAAGTGACCGCTCTCGAGTATACCAGTGTCGATGGTAAAGGCCCGCAGCCAGTTGTCGGAAGCGAGGGTGTCGATATCACCGACGACCCCAATGTCGAGATTACCATTACTCCCGAAGAGGGCAGTGAAGATTTAGCTTCCATCACCGCTGACAAGTCTGTAGAAGTCAAAGGTTGTGCCAACGTGCAGCGTCCCGATGACTATAGCCTTGTGGCTACTTATGATGGGAACGAAGAAGTAACTTCCACTCTTGAGCTCCAGGTTATACAGCCCGACAGCAAACTCGCTTTTGCCATCGGAAATGATTTCGTCGATCAGATTGATGCGGTTGGAACTTACAACATGTCCATTGCTGGTTTAATTAATGCCAGTGGCATGGTCAGTGAGCCTGTTGAAATCCCGGTCAGTTTAATTGCCGACGGATCTTATCCCGCTGTTAAAGAGCTTACCGATGCTGAGGATTATGTTGAGGAGTACATCCAAGATGAAGCCGGTAAGAACGCTTATACCGTAAAAGTTATCAGCGTTCCCACTGCGGCCAATGCCGTAAGTTTAGATCTCAGCGAAACTACCGAGCCCGCTTTCATTCCTACCGTTGTTTGTGAGCCGTAAGCTGTCAGACGGTGTCCGTTTCGGACATGGTCTGTATTGTCTGATATAGCTTGTCAGTAAAAAACGGTCTCAAGCCGAATGCTTGAGACCGTTTTTATATTGTCAGCTGTTTTTTAGATCATCAGTAACAGAGTAAGGCACGCAAAAACGAACGAAGGTGGGGGCAATGTAGTCCCTTTTTTGTTATTCTTATCAAGTCTGTTTGGAGTCTTTGAACGGCGATATCGGTCGTATTATTTACAATTATAATGTATTGGCTCAAACTGCTGCTAATGCTAGGGCTGATATTGACACTCAGATTGCCAGCGTGCAGTATTCCTTAGATGGCGCGCTGAGCGGAACTTACACTTTTGAGCACAAAGATATTGATACTGATGTAAGTGTAGAAATTCAGAATGTTGACTGCCACGTTTAAACTGTAACTGCTGTTTACTTCGATACTGAAGATTCTCTGATTGCCGTTGGCCTCGACAAGCGCGACGACTGGGACGACAAAGTAGCCACCGTAGCCTATTCTCAGATAAAGAAGGTCAGGCTTCAATTACAGGTGATAATTCTATCGAACTTAGTGGTATCGATGTAGCTCTTGGAGCAAGAATATATGGCTGTGGCCCCTTGCAGTGATTCACAAGAAGTAAGCATTTGTCTTTCGATAAGAGGTGTCAAGTGTTGATGTGGATTATTTCTAATTTTTTTCGAAGCACTCATCGATAATCAGCTTTGGCACTCTATTTTTAAAGTTGTTGTCGGTGTCTTTGCTGAAATGTACTCTGACAGTGTAAGTGGTATTCCCCAATTTTTGTTTAAAACTGTGGGGTTGTGTTTCGTTTTTGGTTTCTGCCGTATTCTTTGCCCCTTTATACAAGAATAGAGCGCATAGATTTGTTCTCTATGCGCTTTGACGCTGTGTTACTTATTTAATTGTGATTGTAGTAATAGCTATTAAGACAAATTTAAATTTATCTTCGTACATAAATTAAATCTGTCATACCATTATAAGACTGTGTATTTAACAATCTTAATTTAATCTCATATTTTCCGTTTTCAAAAAGTCGAATGCCAGAACCTAAAAGCGTCGGGATTACAGTAATATAGTAATAATCAATTAAATTTTCATTTACTAATTGCTGAATGAGATTAGCTCCGCCACATACCCAAATATCTTTTCCATTTTCCTCTTTTAGTCTCTGTACTAATTCAACAGGATCGATGTTTACAAATCGAATTTGTTCAGATGAAGTACGCTTATTATGTGTAATGACGTAAGTTGTAAACTCTTTATATATTCAATCTTTGGGAGAAAGCTCAGTAGCAACCTGATGATAAGTATTCCAACCCATTAAAATCGTATCAATAGTTTTGGCAAATTCAGAATAGGTATCAATATTCTCATTGCTATTCCCATGTCCAGTCAACCAATTAACGCCACCCTTACTATCTGCAATATATCCGTCAAGACTCATTGCAATAAATAAGCTTATTTTTCTCATGTTTCTTATCTCCTTAACTTGTGGGCTGATCATTTTTTCCAAATCATTACATATTCTTTTTGATTTGTATTAGCATCAGTATTTTCAGATTGAATTACGAACTGTTCCCTTTGATAAAATTGTATTGCACAAGTATTCTTTTGATACACACATAAACTCATATTAGATTTAACACTTTTCGCGTATTCTAACAATTGTTTTCCAATACCATTCGATTGAGCGCTTTCTCTTACAAAAATCCCTTCAATATGTTCATTCGATAAACCAATAAATCCATCAATTTGTGTCGTAGCGTCATTTTCATACACATATACTTCTGCTTGCGGTAAAACATGCTTTACTGTCTCATAATTATCTGTCCAATATTCTTTTGGAATGAAGTAATGTGCTTTAATGTTTGTATCAAGCCATATCTGCATTACAGCAGTTAAATCATTCTCTTCAAATGCTCTAATCATAAAAATTTATCTCCTTAAATTCCTTCCTCCGCTTAATCTTGACTTGTTGTCTGTTACGCTGTCGGCTCTAGTTCTGAAGCTCCCTCTCACTATTTTTTTCAGTTATAGCTGATTGCCTCGGCATAGGCTAACTCTGTGGCGGTCTTAGTCTGCTCTTTGCCAATACTGTCGTATTTCATTTTCGCAAGTCCTTTGAGTGACTGGCTCTCCTTATAAGTAATTTTGATTAGCGCAAATTGCCGACAGCACTTATCTCACTGTTAAAAAACTTACCGATGCCGAGGCTTATATTGTGGAGTACTTTAGAAATGAATCCGGTAAAAAATGCTTATATTTTAAAAGTTATCAGCGTTCTCGCCTTGGTCAATGGCGCAAGTTTGGATATTGACGAAGCCGCCGAGTCTGTTTTCTCTCTTACCGTCGTTTGTGAGTGGTAAGTTGTCAGGCAGTGTCCGTTTTGGGTAGGCAAGGCTGTCTGAATTGGTTTATCGGTAATAAAAAAGGTCTCTAGCCTAAGGCTGGAGGCCTGTTTTTGTGGGATGCTTTTTTCCTATGTACAGTCAGATAAAGGAATATCGAAAAATATGGACGAAAGGAACCACTGGCAGTGCCGGTTTATCAAGATTGTTGTTAGGTGCTGTCTTGCATAGACATTTCCGGAAGAATTACTGTTCTTCCCTTCCGAAAGGTATTTTCTGTTAATCATGACTAAAAAGAACACGTTTCGCTTTGCTGCTTTCACTGCTGCAGCTTTAGGCTTGGGTTTATTAGTTTCCGGTTGTGGAGACGGTGGCTCTACCAACCCTAATCCTTTGAACGGCGATATCGGTCGTATTATTTACAACTACAACGTACTGGCTCAAGCTGCGGCCACTGCCAGAGCCGATGTCGATGCCCAAATTGCCAGCGTGCAGTATTCCCTGGATGGCGAGCTGACCAGAACTTATAACTTTGAGCACAAGAACGTCGATACCGATGTCAACGTAGAAATTCAGAATGTTGACCGCAACGTCCAAACCGTAACCGCCGCTTACTTCGATGCCGAAGGAGCTCTGATTGCCGTTGGCGTCGACAAGCTCAACTGGATTGACAAGGTGGCCACCGTATCCGATCCTCAGATTATTACAATCGGCGACGATCCTACTTTCGATTTCAGCGCTAGCAGTTACATTATCGCTCCTAACGGAGAAACCGAGCTGAGCGTGAAGGTTGTTCCTAGCGAATATGCCGGTGAAGCCATTGATATTACCGATTTTGCTGTTTTCTATGGAATCGACAAAGACGTGCTCGCTCCTGTAGCTGACGGCTCCTATGGCGAATACTACGGCGTAGATTACGGAATTATCGATAATGAAGATGCTTATGCCATGATTTCCGGCCGCAAAGAGCATATCAGCTTAAATGAAGATATTTATGTGACCGATCAGACTCCTTCTAGCATTGAACTTGCCCCTGCTGATCCGGAAGTCGATGTCGAGCGTGTGGAAGATCGTAATGAGACATCCATTTTGTACGCTCCCGATGATAAGTCTTCTTTCGGTTTAGACAAAGTTACCATACACTCGTCTGTCGACAGTGTTCTGCCTATTAACAAAATGGCCTTGAAAGTAACCGCTCTCGAGTACACCAATGTTGAAGGTAAGGGACCGCAGCCTGTTGTGTCCGGCGGTGTCGATATTACTGATGATACCAATGTTGGCATTACTATCGAGCCTCTGGTAGAGACTGATGGCCAGGCTTCTATCACCGGTGATAAGTCTGTAGTAATTACTGCTGTCGATGCCAGTCATGAAAAAAATGCATACAGCGTTGTTGCTACCTATGGTGAGTCCGAAGAAGTAACTTCCGACATGAATCTTTATGTCGAAGAACACAAAAGTAACCTCGCTTTTGCCAGCGAAGGCAATTTCCTTTCCAAGATTAACGAGACTGGAACTTACAATATGTCCGTTATGGGCAGAATTATTTTAATGGTAGGTGGAGGTACGAGTGATCCCATCGAAGTTCCGGCCAGTGTAATCGCTGATGGCGCTTATCCCGCTGTTAAGGAACTGACTGATACCGAGGATTATATTGGGGAGTACATCCAGGATGAAGCCGGTAAGAATGCTTATACAGTAGAAGTTATCAGTGTTCCCGCTTCGGCCAGTGCTGTCAGTTTAGACCTCAGTGAAACTACCGATCCCGTTTTCGCTCCTACCGTTGTTAGCGATTAAGAATCGCTGTTAGATAATGTCCGTTTGCAAATCAGCTGTATTATTGCCTGATACGGCTGGTCTGTAATAAAAAAGGGGCTCCAGCTTAGGGCTGGGGACCCTTTTTTGTTGTATGCTTTTAGGACTGTAGATTGTCGTGCATATTTTCCTTTACGAGAGGTATTTTCTGTTAATCATGATTAGAAAGAAGGCATTTTGCTTTGCTGCCTTTACTGCTGCAGCTCTAAGTTTGGGGGTATTGGCGTCCGGTTGTGGAGATGGTGGCTCTATCGATCCTAATCCTTTAAATGGCGATAACAATCGCGTTATTTACAATTACAACGTGTTGGCTCAAGCTACCGCCAATGCCAGAACCGACATCAACGCTCGAATTGTCGGCGTGCAGTATTCATTAGAGGGTGAGCTGAGCAGAATTTATAATTTTGAGCACAAAGAAGCAGATAGCAATATTGATATTGAAATCTGTAATGTCGATCGCAACGTTCAAACCGTAACTGCTGCTTACTTCGATGCCGAAGGTTCTCTGATTGCCGTTGGCGTCGACAAACTCAACTGGGTTGACAAAGTGGCTACTGTGGCCGATCCTCAGATCATTATGCTCGGCGAGAATCCTACTTTCGATTTTGGGGCCAGCAGTTATGTTCTCGCTCCCAATGGTGAGACCAGGTTGAGCGTGAAGGTTGTTCCTGTCGGATATACCGGGGCAGCTATTGATATTACCGATTTAGCCGTTTTCTGTGAAATTAACAAAGAAGTGCTCGCTCCTGTAGTCGACGGCTTCCATGGCGATTTCTATGGTGTCGGTTACGGAATTATTGATAATGAAGATGCTTATGCTGTGATTCCCGGCCGCGCAGATCGTATCAGTTTGAACGAAAGTATTTATGTAACCGATCAGGTTCCTTCCGTCATGAATCTTGTTTCCGCTGACCCTGAAATCTATATCGAAGTTGACAGATACATCAATCTGTTATATGCCCCGAGTGACAAAGTTTCTTTTAGTTTAGATAAGGTGCCTTTACATGTAGACGGTGCGCCCGAAGTTTATATTTTGCCTATTAATAAAATGGCCTTGAAAGTGACCGCCTCCGAGTATACCAATATCGAAGGCAAAGGTCCGCAGCCCGTTATAGTCGGCGGCACCGATATTACTTATGATCCTAAAGTTAATATTGACGTTGTTGCCCTAGAATGGGGAAAGGAAAACAAGGCCTATATTACCGATAATAAGTTTGTCGAACTCAACGGCATTAATGATACCCAGGACAGCGATAGATATAAAGTTACCGTTACTTACGGTGAGTCCGAAGAAGTATACGATTATTTATATATCATAGCTTCTCAGGCCAGTAGTAACCTCGCTTTTGCCTGCGAAGGCAAATTCCTTTCTCGGATCGCTGCTACCGGAACTTACAATATGTCGATTGCGGGTAGAATTATGGGAGCCGGTGTTGAGAGTGATCCCCTCGAATTCCCGTCATTCATAATTGCTGATGGTACTTATCCTGCTGTTAGGGAACTTGTCGGCGCTGAGGATTATATTGAGGAGTATGTCCAGAATGAAGCCGGTAAGAACGCTTATACAGTCAAAGTTATCAGTGTTCCCAACTCGGGCAATGGCATAAGTTTGGACCTCAGCGAAACTACCGATCCCGCTTTCATTCCTACCGAAGTAGTCGAGTAATTTATTAGGTAGTGTTGGTTTTTTTTGATAAGCAGTACTGCCTGATACGGTCGATATCTATAAAAAAGGTCTCTCGCTCAAGGCTTGGGGCCTTTTTTATGGTTGGATAAAGGAATATCGAAAAAAATCAACGAAAGAAAGCAGCGGCAGTGCCGATTTGTCGCGATTGTTGTTAGGTGCTGTCTGTTATAGACATTTCCGGGGGAACAGACGTTTTTCCCTTTCGAAAGGTATTTTCTGTTGATCATGACTAAAAAGAACACATTCCGCTTTGCTGCTTTCACTGCTGCAGCTTTAGGTTTGGGATTATTAGTATCTGGCTGTGGAGATGGCGGTTCTACTGAACCTAATCCTTTGAACGGCAATATCGGTCGCGTTATTTATAATTACAATGTGCTGGCTCAAGCTACCGCTAATGCCAGAGCCGATGTCGACGCCCAAATTGCCAGCGTACAGTATTCTTTAGAGGGCGAGCTGAGCAGAACTTACAACTTTGAACACAAAGATACTGATACTGAAGTCAATGTAGAAATTCAGAATGTTGACTGCGACGTTCAAACCGTAACCGCCGCTTACTTCGATGCTAAAGGTTCTCTGATTGCTGTTGGCGTCGACAAGCTCAATTGGGTTGACAAAGTGGCCACCGTGTCCGATCCCCAGATCATTATGCTTGGTGAAGATCCCACCTTCGATTTCAGTGCCAGCGATTACGTTGTTGCTCCTAACGGTGAGACCGAACTGAGCGTAAAGGCTGTTCCTACCGGATATGACGGCTCGGCTATCGACATTACCGATTTTGCCGTTTTCTACGGAATCAACAAAGAAGTACTTGCTCCCGTGGTTGATGGCATTTATGGCGAGTACTACGGCGTTAGTTACGGAACTATCGATGCTGCCGAGGCCTATGCCATGATTCCCGGCCGCGCAGATCATATCAGTCTGAACCAAAATATTTATGTAACCGATCAGACTCCTTCTAGCATTACCCTCATTCCGGCTGATCCCGAGTTCTCAGTTGAAAGCGTCAGAACTGAACTTCGTGTTGGAAAGTTGTCAGATGTCGAGGCTTCAAATCAAGCCTACATCTTGTACGCTCCCAATGATAAAGTTTCTTTCGGCTTAGATAAAGTCGCTGTACATAGTTTTAGCGATACCTCTTCTGCCTCCGGCGTTATGCCTTTTAATAAAATGGCCTTGAAAGTTCTGGCTCTCGAGTATACCAATGAGGAAGGTAAAGGCCCGCAGCCCGTTGTTTCTGGAGATGGTGTCGATATTACCGATGATCCGAACGTAGCCATCACCATCGATCCTACTTCAGAAGATCAGGAAAACAATGCCTCCATTACTGCTGATAAGTTTGTGGAAATTAGCGGCGTAAGTAATTCTTATGATCGAGATGAGTATAAAGCTGTTGCTACTTATGGTGGCTCTGAAGAAGTAGCCGATGCTCTTCTTGTCTTGGCTTTGCAGCCCAACAGCGAGCTTATCTTTGCCAATGAAGACGGTTTCCTCTCTCAGATTGCCGAGACTGGAACTTACAATATGTTTGTCGCCGGCAGAATTTCTTGCTTAGATATGGAGAGCGACCCGCTTGCAGTTCCGGCATCTGTAATAGCCGAAGGCGCTTATCCTGCTGTTAAGGAACTCACTGACGCCGAAGCTTATATTGAGGAGTACGTTCAGAATAAAGCCGGTGAGAATGCTTATACAGTAAAAGTTACCAGTGTTCCCGCTGCGGGCGATGCCGTAAGTTTAGATCTCAGCGAAACAACCGATCCCGCTTTCACTCCTACCGACGTAGTCGAGTAGTCATCTGTTAGGCAGCGTCTGTTTTAGACAGGCTGTAATGTCCGGTACAGATAGTCTGTAAAAAGGGCTCCGGTCTTGATCCGGAGTCCTTTTTTTGTTATTGGATATGCTTTTTACATTTTTTCATTATCAGTAATAAAGGAAAGCACGGATAAATAGGCGAAGTTGAGAGCTGCAGTGCTTTTTTTATTTTTTATCAAGTACTGCGTCGCATATAAAGATTCCTAGAAGAATGGAGTTTCTTCTGCTTCGCGAGGTATGTTTGTTAGTCATGGTTAAAAAGAACACTTTTTGTTTTACTGCTTTTGCCGCAGCAGCTAGTTTGGGCTTAGGCCTGTTAGTTTCTGGTTGCGGAGATAGCGGTTCAACTACTCCTAACGATCTTAATGCCAAATACGGTACTGTAACCTTTAATTATAACGTTTTAGCTGCTGCTGCTGCTAAAGCTACCGATGTACAGTCTGAAATCGTTACTGTAAAGTACGCTTTCTACGGTTTGAGAGACGGCGGTGCCCGCTTTGTGGACGGACCGGACGATTATCCTTCTTACACTTATAATTTCACCCACGGTGAAGAAGATACCGAAAAGACCGTTACCGTCAATCGCGTTAGCGTTGGTGCAAGCCGTGTTGTCGCCACTTATTACGATTCCGAGGGTAAGTTAGTTGCCGCCGGTACCAACGAGATCAATTTCGGCGCTAACAACAATGCTGAAGTAAGTGAGCCGGAAATTTCCGAGCTCGAAGAGTTCGACTTAGTTGCTTCCAAGCATGTTGTGGCTTTGGATGGCGAGACTAATCTGGTTCTGTTTGCTTCCCGCAAAGATGCTTCAGATGAAGAAGACGGTATTAACCTGACTGCTTTTGCCAAGATCGAAGGTATCGATGCCGAAATTCTTAAGCCCTACTACGAGTCCGAGACGGGCGTTACCTATATCGGTGTTAAGCACGGAACTATCGATAATAGCAATGTTTTCGCCGAAATTGGCGGCGTCAAGTACGCTCTTGATGAGCCTATTTACGTTACCAGCCAGAGCGTCGAATCTTTGAAAGTTATTCCCGAAAAAGATTCCCCTTGCGGAATTTACAGCGAAGATACTCTCAAGATGCTGTATGCTCCCGATAAGGATAGCGAAGGCAAAGTAACTAACGGTTCCTTCGGCATGGGCTATGTAGACCTTTACGAAGTCGGTAAAGAAGATAAGTCTGTCGCTTTTGTAGCTGCAGTCAACACTGCTCCGCTGCAGGTAGAGGCTACTTACACCAATACCGAAGGTATGGGCCCGCAGCCTCAGAATATCGATCTGCTTCAGGAAAATGACAGTAACTTGAAGATTGATATTATTCCGTCGAACGAAGAAGCCAATTTAATGGAAATTGACGACTTCGGTTTCTTGGTGTTGAACGGTATAAACAATACTCTCGGCAACATGGAAGATTATATCGTTAGAGCTACCTATGGTGATGCCGAAGATGCTCCCAGCGACGATTTAGCCGTTGAAGCTATAGACGGTAAGCCCGCCTTGGCTTTCTGCTCTTCCTCTTTCTCCGATTTCCTTCCCGAAATTAAGCACGTGCAAGGAACTGAAGGCAGCATAGAACTTTATATCGCTGGTCGTTTAAGTTTTGGCCAATATTTCGAGAGTTATCCCATTTTTATTGCCAATGACATACTCGCCGCGGATGCTTATCCTGCTGTAGTAGAGCCTTCTCCTTCGCCTGAGGGGCTGAGCTATACACAAAAAGAAGAGAACAAGAATGGCTATGTCTTGACAATTGACTCCACTGTCGGTACTGGTAATGTTTTATTAGACGTGGAAGATGTCGACAACATGCCTGACTTTAAGCAAAGTAGAGTTGTAATCGAGTAGTAGCTGTTGTAATTACAATCGTCAGATTTGTGTCCCTCTGTTTGCTTTGTATTTTTTGTAGGCAGAGGGATATTTTTTAGGTTGATTTTTTGAAGACATGCAAATATATTGTGGCATTGAATTAATCGGTGTTTAATTGTATGCCAATATTTTTGTGAGAATAAAGTTTCTTCTGTTTATCGAGGTATGCTCTGTTAGTCATGGTTAAAAAGAACGCTTTCAGTTTTACTGCTTTTGCTGCGGCTACCTGTTTGGGGTTAGGTTTATTAGTATCCGGCTGCGGAGATGGCGGTTCAACGACTCCTAACGCTCTTGACGGTTCCACTCCGACTCCCACTCCTCCTACTCCAGCCCCCCAATACGGTACCGTAACTTTTAATTACAATGTTCTAGCTGCCGTAACAGCTAAGGCTGCCGATATAAAAGCCGATATTATTACTGTAAAGTACGCTTTCTACGGCCTTAACGAAGACAGTTCTCGCTTTGTAAATGGTCCGGATACGGATCCTTCCTATATCCACACATTTACTCATGGTGAAGGAAATGTCGGGGAAACTGTTACCGTAACCAACGTTAATCCTAAGGCAACACGTGTTGCAGCCACCTACTACGATGCCGAAGGGAACTTGATTGCTGTCGGTGTTAACGACTTCAATTTCGATGATAACAATGACGCAGAAGTAACCGATCCTGAAATTTCTGAAGTGGAAGATATCGAGTTTGTAGCTTCCAGTCACGTAATAGGTTTAAATGAAGGGGTCATTCTGTGTTTAGTTGCTCCCATTAAGGATGCACCAGATGGTGAGTATTTTATGCTGACCGATTTCGCTGATATAAAAGGTATCGACAGCGAAATTTTGCAGACTCAATCCAGTGCTGAGGCGGGACTTGTTGGGATTGGCGCTAAGTACGGCATTATCAGCGAATCTGAAGCTTATGCTGAATTTTGCGGTGAAAAGTATGCTCTCGACGCTCCTATCTATGTCACTGGTCAGACAGTTGATTCCATAGAACTTATTCCCGATAAAAGTACACCTTGTTATGGCGACGGAACAGATAAAGTTGAAATTATGTATGCTCCCGATAGGGACAGCAGCGGTAAACTGATTAACGGTTCCCTCGGTCAGAAGTTCGTAGAAATTTATCCTGTGGACATTTATGCTCCGTCACCTTATTTTGTGGCTGCTGTAAACACTGCGCCTTTGCAGGTTCTTGCTGTTTACACCAATGAGGACGGTAAAGGGCCTCAGCCTCAAAATATCGATTTACTTCAAGAACCTGACAGTAATTTTAATTTAGGTATTTCTACAACGAGCGGTGACTCTTTGTTGGAAATGGATGAATCCGGTTCTCTGGTACTTAAGGGTATAAATAATACTACTGGTGGTTTCGATAAATATGTGGTTACCGCTACTTACGGAGAAGGTGATACTGCTATTATCAAAACTCTGGATGTAGAAGCTGCTGATGGCAAGCCAGCTATTGCTTTCTGTAATGAATCAATGGTCAATTATGTAGCTCGCATAGAGTGTATACCTCAGTATAGTTGGAGCTTCAATTTAAAGGCCTGCGGTCGGTTAACTTTTGGTGACTCGCTTGAAACTCATCCGATTGCTATCGGCGAAGATGTTATCGCTGCCGATGCCTATCCTGCGACAATGCCCATCACTCCTGAAGTCGATGGTATCACTCTTTCCCAAAACGATCACCTCAATAGCTATGTAATTTTAGCTATTCCCTATGCTACCGCTGGTTCTTATTCCTTAAGTTTGGACGTAGGTGATAATCTTCCCAGCTTTAGGACCACTTCTCTTAAGATCAAAGAGTTGAATTAACTGTAACTATTTCTTGTCCCTCTGTT
This sequence comes from Candidatus Bruticola sp., assembly GCA_051874695.1. Lineage (GTDB taxonomy): Bacteria > Vulcanimicrobiota > Xenobia > Xenobiales > Xenobiaceae > Bruticola. The sequence continues at coordinate 62,150 of JBJEGC010000020.1, read as the reverse complement.
TGCTTCATGTGTTGCCAGCAGAGGGACATTTTTTTAGGTTAATTTTTCTCAAGAAACGCTAACGATATGTCATCGTCGAGTCACTATGTGATCAGCTGTAGGTCAAAATTCTCGGAAGAATGAAATCGCTTCTTTTTTTTGCATGTATAGGAAACAGAAGCGGCTTTTTTTATAGAGCTACTTTCTAGTCTTGATGAGGCTTATTTTTTGCTTAAGCAGGAGGGGAGACAGGTTTCGGGAAAGTAAGTGGGGGAACGTCTATAATGCTGTGTGCTGCAAAATCTGCTGTCAGCAATAAAGCGAGTCGGCAGTGCCAGCCTTTCACAGTTTCTAAATTATAAAAGCTGAGAGTATTTGAGTGTATTTGCGCGTTTTTACCAGCGCAGCTGAACTCTTTATATATTTGAGAGGAATAAAAAGAACATGGCTCAATTCGCCCGTAAGAATCTATACGGATTCGCTGCTTTTGCAGCTGCTAGTTTAGCTTTTTGCTTTACTGCTGCCGGATGCAGCGATGACACTTCTACACCCGATCCTTTTGCGCTGAACAGAGGCACAGTTACTTACAATTACACTAAAGCTGTTGCTAAGGCTGCTGAACTTCCTGCCGGTGCCGTGAAGGCTTACTATACTTTCAGTAACGACGACGCATTTGTTTACGCCGCTGAAGTAGATATCGATGCCATTACAGAGGCAGAGCGCCAAGTCGGCGAATCTGTGGAACGTGCCGTAACAATCGATCAGGTTCCTATCGAAGCAAACAAAGTTTCAGTTATGTATTTCAGTGCCGAAGGCATTCCTGTTGGTATAGGTGTAGATACTCTGAACTGGATTAAGGCAACTGATGGAACCTCGGCTGCTGCCGTTGAGGAGCCCGACTTTACAGACAGTGAGCTGATTGCAGCCGGTGTAGGATCCGATATAGTGACCTTTAAAGTTACTACTTCTGTGCCTTGCGTCGATAAGGGCAATAATGTTTGGGTAAAGCCTATTCTGTCTTACACTAACAGCTTAGGGCGTTATGTATCGTTCGACCTCACAGCTTTTGCTACTTACGATTTGCACAAAACTCACGCGGATCAGCCTACCTACTTAGAAGAAGAAAGCTACAAAGGCTATACTCTCAACGTGTCCCCTTCGTTCGGTGGCGATGAAGTTGTTGATAACGGCGGAACTGATGAGGGCGGTGGGGAGGCCAAGATCGCCGCTAAGGTTTCTTCCGCTCAGACTACTCCCGGCTATTATCATGCCGTTGAATATGGTCAACAGCAAATTACCGTATCTCTGGAGAATTTGCAGGCGTTGGGCGACTTCTCCGAGTCTAAAATTGTCTATATTAGCGATGCAACGTTAAAGAATATCGAAATTTCCGGCGAAAAAGACGTCTATGTGGTTGTGCCTGAGTACGATTTCGGTCAAGAGTCCGTGTTTGTTGATGGCGTAGGTCTGGAAGATATTCCTTTCTATACTGCCACCTTTGAGGCTGTTGGCAACTATGTAGGAACTAAGGGGCCCAGCTTTACAGAAGAAGCCAGTAAATATGTCAGATGGAGTTTATCTTCTGACGAAGATGTCACTTACGCTCAAGATGCCCAAGGGCGCCTGGTTGTGACTTCTCAGGCTGCTTCTTTGAAGAACATAGTCGTTTATGCCGAATCGAGCAGTGATAAAGATCAGGTCACTCTGCATTCTTTACCCTCCCAATCTAAGCTCAAAATTTCTATGGCCACCCAAGTTCCGGTCGGTGGCGTGACTACCGGTACCATCGACAGCTACTTTGTGGTTGCTACTGAGTCAGGCGATGTAGAGGCTACCGGTGCAAATCTTTCCACTGAAGGTTACCGTCGTGTAAAACTGCTGACGCCCGCAAGTACTATGGCTCTGAGTGCTCCTACTCTGGCTAAGAATGAGAACGGAGACGGTATAGTCTTTACTCTCGATAAAGAAGAAGAGGGGACATCAGTCAGTCTGGGTGCTACCTATACCGACAGAACTAAGGGGTTCAGTGCCAGTACCGATCCCTTCACCGTGCAGGTTATTGCCAGCCCTACGGAAGAGTAATCGGTAGTCAGTAAAGGATAAGAGAGGGTGGCCGTCTCAGCTGTAACTCTGCGGCTGCCCCTTTTTGTTTTCGGTATTTTTGATTAAAGCGGAACAGAGAGTATCTGTCCTTTGGGAGCAGATCATTTGTTGTTTCGCTTCATTAGTTTCATGAAAGGATTCTTTATGCACCATTTTCTTAAACTTAAGAAAACGTTCAGAATTTTGGCAGTTTTCCTTTGTGCACTCTGTTGTTGCACTATTTTGAGTGCCTGTTCCGAAGACGACGAACTAGGTAATCCTTCGCGCGCTTCCATTTTAGTGACTCATGAAATTGCTTCCGGTAAGGTAGCCGCTTCTGCCCGCGCTTTAGGCTCAGATATTCACAGTGTAGTTTATTACTGTTACAACAGTCAGGGCGTACGTACTTTTGGCCCGGCACAGTTGGTGAAAGCCCATCAAGTTTTGCTTCAGGCTGTTCCTGTTGAGTCTATCTCTATAGGCATGACCTATTATGACAGTGACGGCAATGCCGTAGCTTACTACAGTCAGCCTGTAAGTTTGAAAATCGGTGAAGTTTATGAAGTGACCAACCCCGATTGGAATTATCTTGACGAGATTGACAATTTAGCAGGGCTGAAAATTGCTCAGGATAGTATGCGCGTCCACACTGGCGATGATACAATTTTCTATGCTTTAGCTCTGTTCAAAGATGCTGAAAGTAACGTTATTTATCCTCAGCTCTTTACCAGTATGTGTACTTGGAAAAGCAGCAATACCGAAGTTGCTTCCCTTACTAAAAAAGGAGATGACGGCAACGAGAGTACTTTGGGTGATGGCAAGTTTTATACTTTTATGGCCGGTACATCTAATATTAGCGCTTCTTTCCAGGGATATTCTGATACCGTGCCTTTAGAGGTTACTGAAGCTTCTGTCGATTCCGTAACTTTCGATGTTGAGGAAATTACTCTGCCTTTGGGGCTTCCTTCCTATAAGTGCCCAGCTATAGCTCACTGGTCTGACGGCGTTGACAGTGATGTCAGTTTCCAGAGCAATTGGACTTCTTCTAATGTCGATCGTGTTTTGGCCAGCTACGGTTCTATTTTCCCCAAGTCCTGCCACGAAGAAGAGGAAACAGCTACTTCTGTTGTAGCTTCCTTTACCTCTGAAGATAAAGCTCATCAAGCTATCTGTAAAGTTACCGTAGTTGACGGCTCTTTCAAAGGATTAGAGCTGAATGTCAGTCCTGAACCTGTCTGTGTGGGAGAGACCAGCAACGTAGAAATAGGGGCAGTGTTTTCTGTCAATGGCAACACCGAGACCTATATTTTAGGCAATTCCAGCGAATATACTCTTACTTCCTCTCAGCCTGAGGTAGCCTCTTTAGATATTTGGAGAACCAAGCTGACCGGCCATTCTGTTGGCAGTACCGTGCTGAACGTAACTGTTGATAACAGCTATATTTCTGGAGAAAAAGAAATCACCATTAATGTTGAAGAGCCCGTTTCTGTTGAAATAGCCGATTCAGGTGTCGATTCAGATGTCGATATTATTGGTGAATAATTATATACTGTGATATAAGTAACAAAAAACGATATGGCCTCCCGCTCTGTACAGAGCGGGAGGCCATATTTGTTTTTGCCGAGTTTATACACAAGCGGCCTGTCAAAATTTTTAATTGTTTTCAGCCTGCCAGCGTTCGGCACTTCCGGGAATTTCAGCGCTGAGTCTTTCCAAAATAGCTTGCATAGCTTCGCACATAATAGTTTGCTGTTCCGGATCGCCGCTGAGCTGTCTTTCCCAAGCACAACCTCCCCGGCAGAAACGGAACCATTTACAACTGCGGCAATTAACGGGAATTTGCGCCCAACGTCTGAAGAACTCGATAGCTTTGGGAGATGTCATCAGCTCTTTTAAAGTATTCTGATGAATGTTGCCCAAGCAAAACTCCTTCATGCCAGAAAATTCGTCACAGGGGTAGACATCACCGTTATGAGCAAAGCCGACAAAATGAGAACAGCGCCCCTGTAATTTACAGTAGTGAGGGGTATGGCCGGCTAATTTGCGGGAAATTTCAGAAAGAATGCGCACTCTGAAGTTCGGGTTATTTAGGGCCAGCCAGCGATCCAGCACGCGCATAATAAACTGTTTATACTCTTGACCGCTGATTTCTACTTCGAAGTGTCCTTGATGGTAGCGGGTAGAGGGAACAAAATCCATCTCTTTGAAGCCCTGGGCTTCGAACCAGTTAACCATTTCCTCCGGATGTAGTAAACCTTCGGGAGTAAGTACCGCTGAAACCCGTGGATTTATACCCACGGCCCGCAAACAGGATATTCCTCTCCATACTTCTTCGAAGCTGCCCTGTCCGGCTCTGGCTCCGGCCCTGTAGACTCGTTGGTTATTATGAATTTCAGGCGGGCCGTCTAGGCTCACTGTCACTGCAAAATTGCGGGCAGCCAGTAAATTGGCCCATTCTTCGTTTATAAGTGTGCCATTAGTCTGCAGACCGTGATAAACTGTGCGTCCAGCAAAATACTGGTCGACCAGTTCCATCGCTTCGGCAAAGCGTTTAACACCATATAGGGTAGGTTCGCCGCCAAACCAGAGAAGGTGAATAGAGCCTTGAGTATTTTGGGCTACTGCTTCGATTGATTTCTCTAAAGTGGCTCGGTCCATAAAATAACCAGAGCCCAACTTCCCATCCTGACAGCAGTACTTACAGGCAAGGTTGCAGGACTCGGTTAACTTAAAGACTGGCCTTAATTGGCCGGAAATCACGCTTTAACCCAGCAAACGCAGTCTTTTTCTTCCGGATCAGCATTGATAGCTGCAGCAATTACAGCATTAACTTCTTTGGTCTCTGCCATGTCAATATCTCCTTGTATTATAGGCGGCGGGGATCTGCTAAGAAAGCAGTCTCGTCTTGTATTATTTTCGTCCCGGAGAGCGCTCTGCAGGAGGGCCGCCAAAGGACGGGCTCTCCGCTTTCGCCTCTTAGTAAAAGTGCTCCTGCCTTGAAGTGCCGAGCAACGGTCTATAGATATTGAAGTAGGAAAAAAGTAAGAATTCTACTTTTTGTCGGATGTTTTTGATTCTGAATGTTGAGACGAAGCTGAGATCGAAGCAGATTCGCTCTGTTCAGTTTCGTTGTTTTCTTGGTTAGTTTGTCCGTAATGGCGCAATTTTTTGACTAGCTGTTTGCTGCCTTGTACTTTACCGTGTACTTTGTTGACAATTTGTTTGACCGATTCTGTGGCTGATACAGTGCCATTCTCTTCGGGAGGGTAGGGCGTATCCGGCAAACGCATATCTTCTTCTGTAAGAGGACCGAAAGCCGGGTTTTTTTCAACATAGAATTCTATAACAACTCTGGCAATGGCTGCCAGGGGAATCGCCACCAGCATGCCCATAATGCCTCCTAACTCGGCTCCGGCAATTAGGGCTACCATAACAGTAAGGGGAGGCAGCTTAACTGAGCGGCCGATAACTGCAGGCACAATAATGTGACCTTCCAGCCAGTGAACAGCTTGCAGCACAATTATGGTAAATATGGCAAACAGCGGTCCCTTGTTTAAAAGGGCTATAATAAAAGCAGGGATGTAGCTTATGGCTACGCCTACGTATGGAATAATGTCGATAACGCCTGAGAATACACCGATTAAAACAGCGTAATCTATGCCCATAATCCAGAGGGAGAGACCGACAAAAAAGCCTATAGTTACGCAGACGATTAACTGACCGCAGATAAATTTGCCTAAAACATAATCTATGCGTCTGAGCAGATCGACGGCTCCGGAGCGCCAAGCTTTAGGCAGGCATCCGACAAAGCTTTCTTTGTATACACCGGCATCCATCAAAATGTAGAATACTAACAGAGGTACCAGAATGGCACCGCCCATAATACTGGCCATACTGCGCATGCCGGAGAGGAAGCCGGGCATGGAATTTTTGACCAGACTTGGACTGTTGCTTTGCATGAAGTGGATGAGATGGCCCGGACTCAGCTTCTCCGGGTTGACCATGGGCTTAAGTGAAGAAGGAAGCCAGCCTTGTATATAGGTACACCACTTGGTCGTCATCTGGCTTAAGTTAGCCGACATAGTACTCATATTGCCTATTAAACGGTGAAATTCTAACTTTACTATAGGCAGTAGATACGCGGCAAAAAAAGATATCAGTGCCAATAAAACTACATAGACAACGGCTATTGCTACAGTTTTGGGCAGTCCCTTCTGGTGAAGCCAACTTACTCCTGGTGCGATCAAGTAGGTCACCAAAATGGAAACCACCAAAATATTGATGATCATGTGAATTTGGCCTAAGAACCAGCATAATAGGCCTGCTAAAACCAAGAGCCCCAGGAGATAAATTACAACCTGGTACTTATTTCTACTACTATTAGATTCCATGTTTATTGCAGATTAAAAATCCTTATTGCATATTTTTAAGAAAATTTTTAGAAAGCTACGATAATCTTTCTAGCCTCTATTATACCTGCAGCATTGGCCATGCCCTGCACAGACACGGCCATTCCCGGCTGAATGTTGGCAATATCTACGGTTTGTCCGGAGGTATTGGTAGGATTGACCATTTGATGGACTGTTACCTGAATGGGCTGGCTCTGACCATCGGGCATAATTGTAAGGCTGCGTGTGCGGGCATCAGCACTCATAACTCTTCCGTTGAAAGTGACCAGCTGCATAGAAAACGGACCACTGGGAGTCGGCATAAAATTATTTTTTTCTTCTTCGTCTTTGTCGCTGTTGCCGCTTATAAGGGCTGCAGTACTGTTAAACTCAGATTGGTTGCCCAAAGAATAGGGGTTGTTGGCATAAGGGTTAGCGCCTCCGGTTAGAGGGTTCTGATTAGGAGTTCCTGGATTGTTTTGCGGAGAGTTTTGTGTAGCCGGAATAGCTCCCTGAGCGGCTAGAGCCGGATTGCCTGCGTTGGAAGAGGCCGTATTATTTGATCCCGGGAAATTGCCGCCTATGCCTAAAGGTCCCATTACGTTGGGAGTGGCATTATTGGCGTTAGAAAATACACTAGTGAGAGTTGCCGCCGGTCCGGCTGTGCCGGCAAAGCCTCCTACTGTGGTGGGGTTGGGAGTACCTGCATGACGGGCTACGATATTTTTTGAAGACATGTAGTCGGCAATCAAATCGCATTCCAGAGGATCACCAACCACCGAGCCGCAGATGCGCACGCATACTCTCATTTGGGGACGGAATGAATTGCAGGAAGTTTTGTTGCCGTTGACCATAAATTGGCAGCCGGGGCGCATGATAATAGTTTTGACAACGCCGTCGTCTCGCTGCAGCTGCAGGCGCCGTCCTCCCGGGTTGTAGTTTTTGATTACTCCGGAAATTGTTGGCTTTCCCGCCAACGCCAAAACTGGCATAAAGAACAAGACCAGCATAAGCATGGCTATTGTTCTCTTTATCGATTTATGCAGAAGAACAGCCTGAGCCATAATGCGTAAATTCTCCTTGTAATTGCTGATTTAATTGTACACGATTTAAACTTTTTTAGGCTACTCAATTTGGTAGCTATCCTGGTTTTGAGACGTTACTTTAGAGGAAGAGCACTGTTAAGTAAGAACACATTAAAAAACCACATTAAGAGACTGTTGTTTTTTTTTGTGTTTGTTCTTTTACGGCACAATAATATGCTGGAGGTTTTGTTAGCATGGATGCTCAAACGAATGCTTTGGTAAAGAGTTTAATTCACATGATGTGGGCTGATGGAGTTATCGAGGAATATGAGCGGGAATTTTTAGGCGGTGTTGTTTCCGAATTAGGATGCACTGAAGAAGAAATGGCCGAAATAGCTCAAATGATGGCCGCTCCTCCTACTGAGCCTCTCAGTTTCGATGTAGACAGTATCGATCAGGCCAAACGTGAAGAAATTCTGCAAATTGCCGCTACCATGGCTATGGTTGATGGCGTTTTAGCTGGTAGTGAGAAAAATTTAATAGAGTTGTTGGCCGCTCATTTGGAAATACCCATTGCCAGACGTCAAGCTTTGGTAGAAGAAATTCGTCAGGGTGTAACCTCGGTACGTTCCTTAAGAGAGGAATAATCTGTTTGCCGCTTGTCCAGCCTGTAATTGTTTTTGAAGACAACGCCTTGGCCGTTATCGTAAAGCCGACGGGTCTGTCGGCTCAGCCGGATCTCAGCCGGGCGTTTTCTCTTTTGGATTGGGCCCGGCAGCGTTGGAGGCAGGCCTGTGTGGTTAACCGTCTCGATCGTCCTGCCGGTGGTCTTATGTTGATGGCTAAAACGTCGGAGGCAGCAGCTAAGGCAAATAAGTTGCTGCAGACAGGACGGGTTGGTAAATCTTATTTGGTTTTAGTTGAAAACGGCAGCCGCCTACCCGAAACGTCCGCAGTGTTAGAAAATTATCTTCTCAAAGACGGACGCACCAATATTTCCAAAGTGGTTGAATCTGACAACTATATGGCTAAGCTGGCCAGGCTAAGCTACAGAGTTGTAGCTTCAGGCAGGACCCGCACGCTGTTGGAAATAAAATTGGAAACCGGACGCCACCATCAGATACGCGCTCAACTGGCCCATTTGGGCTGTCCGATAGCCGGTGACGTCAAATACGGAGCGAGCCGCGTGCTGCGTCAAGGCGGTATTGCCCTGTGGTCTTATAGGCTCTATTTTCCTTGGAAGGGAAGGGAGCGCAGTTTTGTTTTTTATCCTTCCGGCCGTACTTGGCAGCCCTTTCTGGATATGATTACTGCCGTTCCCAACCAAGAAGAGTTTGGAAAATAATGATCACAAACATTAATTGGCTGCTAATTTGTCGTCCAGTCTCTGCCGTGGAGGATCGTCCGTGAGTTGCTGCTCAGAATTGCCGCTCAATTTTTCGTTTATTAAGGCCTTTCAGTACTCCGGTTGGGGTAAAATAGTTTTGGCTCGCTCCCGTAAGGCTAACGCTTATAATCAGCAGATGCTTGAAGAGTTTGAACAAGTTTTGCTGCTATGGCAACGTCAAGAATTGCGGGCACTTTTAATAGAGTCTGAACTTTCTCGTTTTTTTTGTGCTGGAGCTGATAAAGACGAATTGCGGGCCAGATCGGGGGAAGATGCATTTGAGCTGTGTGTCCGCCGGGTTTGGTCCAAACTGCACAATTGGCCTGGATTGACAGCGGCTCTAATCTGCGGAGCAGCGCGTGGGGGTGGGCTAGAAATGGCTTTAGCTTGCGATCTGCGCATTGTTTCTGCTGAGGCTAGCCTGGCCTTTCCGGAGTTATCATTGGGGCTAATACCAGCTGCCGGTGGCATCAGTCGTCTGGTACAGCTGGTTGGACTTGGCGCGGCTAAGGACATGATTTTAACTGGGCGTCTGCTGAGCGGTCAAGAGGCCAAGAATTGTGGTTTAGCCCAGTATTTTGCGGTTGACAACCAGGAAGCAGGGCTTTTGGCAGAAAAAATCGTTCAGAAAGCTGCGGCTCTCGATTTTAACGCTCTGCGCTTGGCTAAAATGGTCTGCAACGCCGCTACCTGCGGGGCTGCAGGGACAGATGTCCAGGGTGCCCTGGAAAGTGCCTCCCAGGCTTTTTTGTATGAGAAGCGGGCGCAAAAGTTAGGAAAACGGTAAAAACATGGATAATCCCAGAATAGCTTCTATTGGTACGGCTGTGCCGCCGACTTCTTATACTCAGGCAGAATTGGCCAGATACTTTGGTGTGAACAATCGTAAGATTCAGTCTCTTTTTGCTAACAGTCACATTAAGAAGCGCCATTTGAATTTGCCTGTTTTAGAGGAACTGATTCGAAAACAGGACGCTGAGCAGCCCATCCACAGTGAAGATCCTGATATTTTGATTGCCAGGCATCGTCAGGGAGTCATTTTTTTGGGTACCGAAGCTTTGAGCCAAGCTTTACTGCAGGCCGGTATGTCTCCTGAACAACTAGATTACATAGTGTGCGTCACTTCTACGGGATTTTTGTGCCCTGGAGCCAGTGCTCTTCTAACTAAAGAGCTGGGGCTATCGGAACAAATTTACCGCCTCGATATAGTTGGTATGGGCTGTAATGCGGCCATGAATGCTTTACAGCCTTTAATAAATTTTCTCCGCATTCATCCGGAAAAAGCAGCGGCTTTAGTCTGTATCGAAAATTGCTCTTCTGCTTATGTTGTCGATGAGAAGATGGTTACTGCTGTAGTTAACTCTCTGTTCGGCGATGCCTGTGCTGCTTTAATTGTTGCCGGTGGCCGTTGCACCAAAGCTTCCGTCAATCCGAATTTGCCGGAAGTACTCGACTTTGAGAGTCAGATAGTTACCGAAGCCCAACATACTATGCGCTTTGAACATCAGCAGGGGCGATTGTCCTTTTTTCTTGATAAAGACATTCCTTACTTCTTGGGACAGAACGCTCATAAACCTGTAGGGCGTTTGTGGGAGCGCCATAGTTTGAAAAAACGCGATATTTCGTGGTGGCTGGTTCATTCAGGTGGCAAAAAAGTTATCGACAGTATCAAAATGAACTTAGGTCTGTCCGATTACGATTTGCGCCACACCATCGATATTTTGGCTGAATACGGCAATATTTCGTCTTGTTCGGTGCTGTATGCTCTGAAGCGTTTGAGCAACGAGAAGGTGGCTCAACCCGGCGATTTAGCTACAGTTATCACTATGGGACCGGGGGCCTCTATTGAAACAGCTTTGTTGCGTTGGTAGTAATATATTCTTTTAACGTAAACTTGAGGCGTTACTCTATTCGCTGCGGTTCTGTAGCGAGTTATGACGTAAAAAATTCTAATAATACTCTAACACTCAGCAAGCATATTTCTTACATTTGAAGTAGTACATTATCAGCGAGAGAAAAGAAAGTTAAGCATCTGTCCCCACGATGGGGGAAGGGCAGATGAGGAGGATAAATTTTATGGCGAAAGTTGTCGGTATAGACTTAGGAACTACTAACTCAGTAATTGCCTTTATGGAAAATGGTAAGCCTACGGTTATAGCTAATGCTGAAGGCAACCGTACTACTCCGTCTGTTGTAGGTTTTTCTAAAACTGGTGAGCGTTTAGTCGGTGAATTGGCCAAGCGTCAGGCTGTGAGCAATCCCCATGGTACTATCGCTTCTATCAAGCGCCATATGGGCAGCAGTCATCGCGTTGAGGTTAATGATAAGAAATACTCTCCTGAAGAGATTTCTGCCATGATTCTGCAGAAACTCAAGACTGATGCCGAAGCTTATCTGGGCGAACCAGTAAAAGAAGCTGTTATTACTGTACCTGCTTACTTTAACGACTCTCAGCGTCAGGCAACCAAGAATGCTGGTATCATTGCCGGTTTAGACGTCAAGAGAATTATTAACGAACCTACAGCTGCCGCTTTGGCGTATGGCCTTGACAAGGGCGAAGGTGACATGAAGGTTGTAGTCTTCGACCTGGGAGGCGGCACTTTCGATGTATCCATATTGGAAATCGGTGATGGCGTTTTCGAAGTTAAGTCTACCAACGGCGATACTAAGCTGGGTGGCGATGACTGGGACATGCGCATTGTTGACAAGATTGCCGAAGACTTCAAGAAAGAGCACGGCATCGACCTGCGTCAAGATAAGATGGCTGCTCAGCGCATTAAAGATGCCGCTGAAAAGGCTAAAATCGAGCTTTCTCAGATGCTTACAGTAAACATTAACCAGCCTTTCATTACGGCTGACGCCAGCGGTCCCAAGCACTTGGATATGAACTTAACGCGTGCTCAGTTTGAAGCCTTGACCGCCGATTTACTGGAGAGATGCGAGATTCCTTGCCGTAAAGCTTTAGAGGATTCCGGCCTGAAGAAGAGTGATATCGATCGCGTATTGCTGGTCGGTGGTTCTACTCGTATGCCCCAGGTAGTCGAGTTCGTGCGCAAATTCTTCGGTAAAGAGCCGTCCAAGGATATTAACCCCGACGAATGTGTAGCTTTGGGTGCTGCTATTCAGGGTGCTGTTATTACCGGTGAAGTTAAAGATGTAGTTTTGGTCGATGTAACTCCTCTGTCTTTGGGCATCGAGACTCTGGGCGGTGTAATGACCAAGCTGATCGACCGCAATACTTCCATCCCTTGCAAGAAGAGTGAAGTCTTCTCTACTGCTGCTGATATGCAGACTCAGGTGGAGATTCATGTACTTCAGGGCGAGCGCGAATTCGCCCGCGATAACAAGACTTTGGGTAAGTTCGCTCTTACCGATATTCCTCCGGCACCCAGAGGTGTACCTCAGATTGAGGTTTCCTTCGAAATCGATGCTAACGGTATAATCAACGTCAGCGCCATCGATAAGGGGACTGGCAAGAGTCAGAATATTAAAATTACTGCTTCTACTAACTTGTCTAAAGAAGAAGTCGACCGTATGGTTAAAGATGCCGACAGTCACGCCAATGAAGACAAGAAGAAACGTGAAGAGGTCGAACTGCGCCACAAGGCAGATAGCTTAGTCTATCAAATTGAGAAGGCTTTGCGCGATGCCGGTGATAAGGTGCCTGCTTCCGTGAAAGATCCTATTGAGAAAGCTATTGAGAAGGTGAAGAAGGCCTCGTCTGCCGAGCCTTTAGATCGCGATGAACTCAAGAAAGCTACCGACGAGTTGGCTCAGACTGCTCAGAAGATTGGTGAGAGCCTCTATCAGGCGGGTGCTGCCGCCGGACAGCCCGGAGCAGGTGCCCCTGGTCAGGAAGCTCCCCGGAGCGGCAAGACTGAGGGTGACGAAGAAGTAGTTGATGCCGACTACACCGTAAAAGATTAGTCTGCAGTTTTAGGTAAGCACGTCGTTCTTTGACTGTCAACTGAATAGATGGTTGGCATGAGTGGAACGGCTGAGAAATAGGCTCGGCTGTTGCCGGGCCTGTTTTGTTTTCATGAGTTCCGGGGGAGTCCTATTTTTCTGTAAAGAATAGGAACTTTGTCTTAACCCGCCAGAAGACTCCTTCCTATTAGGTGGGGGATGAATGGCGGGTGGCCGAGTGGGCTCGATGCCCATGAAAGCCACAAATTTCCATACTGCGGGAAACGTGTCCATCGTGGACTGTACCAGTTTTGCTGATGGCAGGATGGCTAACGCTGACATAAACGGTGCCGCCAACATACTCAGAAAAAGTAAGCAGAACTTCGATTTCGAGGAACTGTGTAAAGGGCTTTTGGGCAGCCCCTTGAGAATAAGGGTATCCTGACAGCTAACTCCTTCGGGATATGTTGTCAGGCGTTAGTCCGTGTATCAAACTTCTCAAGAATCTCCCGCTTCTATAAGCAGGAGAGGGTCAATTGTATATTATGTGTAATAATTTTCTCATAAAAAAACAGCCGGATTCAGAATCCGACTGTTTTTTTATGACTTTAGTAAGGGCAATTTATGTGTGGTTATTTTTCCATAGAAGGACGGGGAGCTTCCATGCCCGGGCCCTCTTTAGAACGCATGTCGATGCCAGTTTCTTTTAAGGCTTTTTCGATCATGTAATTGGACCAGCGGTTAGCCTCATGGAAAATTTCCATTTCATCAATTAAGCACAACTTACCGTTTTTAACTACTTGGCGTCCGTTGACTACAGAGAAATCGACAATGTGGCTGTCTCCGCAGAATACTACTGCAGCGACAGGATCGGAGAGGGCTCCGGCATATCCGAGCTTATTGAGGGAAATGCCGATAATGTCGGCGCCTGCGCCTACTTCAAGTTTGCCCAGCTCTTTATAACCCAAAACGCGGGCACCTCCGCGGGTAGCTAAAGTGAGAGCTCTTTCGGCAGGCATGGCATCTACACCGAAGTGGAGACGCTGCACCAGCATGCAGTTGCGTACTTCGCCGAGCATATCGGAAGAGTCGTTAGAGGCACTGCCATCTACACCTAAACCGACAGCTACGTTGTGCTCTACCATAGAAGGAACGCGGGCTACACCGGAGGCCAGGCGCATATTGGAAGCCGGACAGTGGGAAACGCCGGTGCCTGTTTCAGCTGCTCTCTTAATCTCATCTTCGTTCAGGTAGCAGCAGTGAGCAAACCAAATGTCGTCACCAACCCAGCCTACACTTTCCATGAAGTCGTAAGGACGTTTGCCGTACATGTTGAGGCAATAGGCATCCTCGTCTTTAGTTTCGGCTACATGAGTATGGCAGCGAACTTTGTACTTTCTAGCCAATTTTACCGTTTCAGACAGCAGCTCGGGAGTGACGGAGAAAGGAGAGCACGGAGCCAGAGCGATTTTAATCATAGCCAAAGGATCGGGATCGTGATAGGTTTTGATAACGCGCTCGCAGTCGGCTAAAATTTTGTCTTCTTTCTGAACTACGCTGGTGGGAGGCAGACCGCCTTGGTCTTTCCCTCTAGACATGGAACCGCGTGTAGGCTGGAAGCGAATACCTACTTTCTGAGCTGCTTTAATTTGCTGATCGAAGAGATCGTCGGGGCAATGATTGGGGAACAAATAAAAGTGGTCGGTACTAGTAGTGCATCCGGTTAAAAGCAGTTCGCCCAAACCGGTCATGGTAGACCAATAAAGAGCTTCAGGAGTGAGCTCGCGCCACAGCTCATATAAGTTGACCAGCCAAGGGAAAAGCTCGGCTTCCTGAACGCGGGGAATATTGCGCGTTAAAGTCTGGTAAAGGTGATGATGGCAGTTGATCATGCCGGGCATAACCAGCATGCCGGAAGCATCAATTACTTTATCCGGTTGGACAACTTCAAGTTTTTGGCCTATTTCAGCAATACGATTGTCTTTTACTAATATGTCACAATTCTCAATGCGCCTCATGTTGTCATCGAAAGTGGCAACCATAGCAGCATTTTTAATCAGGAGGGTACTCATAAGGGAAAATTTCTAATTATGAAAAAAAGTTCCTTTAAGACTTATTGCGTATTTGAATATATAACGCAATATGTAATGTAAGTTAATAAAAAAATACTATATATTTGGTTTAATGCTTTTGAATAGAGTGCAATGTCAATTCAATTTGTCAGTATGGCCTGTTGTTGTGTTATGGATATGGTCTATGACAGCTCGTTCAGAAGGGGATAAAGCAGCCTAGAGGCGAATTTTAGCAAAAATTGGTCATTAGGAAATTTATATATGAACGGACGTTGGCTTCTAACTTTTATACTTGCCGCTTCTTTTTCAATACCGGTTTGGGCTTTTCCCGGAGACTCGGAGAAGAGCTATGATAGAGCGGGAGCTGCCGCTGTTGGCTGCACTTCTATAGCAGAAACTACAAGTGAGGCCGGTTATTTTGCAGCTCAACCGTCCGCCAAGAAGAAGAGCTCCAAAAATACATCCAAGGCAAAATCCAGTAAGTCGTCAGCTAAACTCAAGCCTAAACTTTCCGAGAAAGAGCGCAAAGTAGTGCTGCACGGTACGCGCAATACTCGCGAACTTGGCGGTTTGCCTGCCGCTGGAGGCAAATATGTAAAAGAAGGCGTTCTCTATCGCTCAGGAGCGCTTTGCTATATTAACGAATCTGATATTGATATTTTAAAGGACAAAGGTATTGTCTCTGTTATTGAGCTGCGTACACCGAAAGAAATAACTTCGGAGGGAAGAGATAAACCTGGTTTTGCCGGCAGCGTCAAAAAAATTTACAACTTGCCTATGGTCTGCACTAGCGGTCGCGGAGGCGAGGCCTATGCTTCCTATATTAAGAAACAAAATTACTCTTCCATAAGTCAGTTTTTCAAAGTTTTGGCTCAAAAGGACAGCTATCCTATACTGTTCCATTGCTCGGCCGGCAAAGATCGCACCGGCATCATGGCTGCTTTAGTTCTGGAATTGCTGCGTGTGCCTCGCCCTATTATCATGGATGATTATTTAGCTTCTCAGCGCAGCAGCAAAGGATTAAAAGTTGAGGCAGACTGGTTGAGAGTCGTATTCAAAAATATCGATAAAGCTGGTGGCATTGAGCCTTTTCTGCACAATTGCGGAGTCAGCAGTGCGGATATGAAAAAAGTTCGTGAGAACTTACTTGTTAGCAAGTAAGTTATTTAAAAGCCGGAGGTAATAACTTATATCCATGTATAAATTTGCTGGAAAATTGATCTTGTCTTTAGCTTTGTGTGCCGCCTGTGCTGTGCCCTCAGCTGTCAAGGCCGACGAAACTGCCGATTCTCTGTCAGCTGTGTTAGCTAAGGCTCCGGCTGCCGCTGTTAAAGGTGAAGAATCTGAAGATCCTGTAGCCCGTCTTACTCCTTTGACAGCTTCTATTTCTTGGTTGCAGACTTCTGCTGAATATAAGGGGCTGTGTTATCAAACTTATAATATGGCGTCTCAGGCAATCCGCGATAAAGTACGCCTTAACAGCTATGTACGCGTGAACGGTAAGCTTTGCCAAGAAGTTTACTATCGTCAGTCAGACGGCTCTATTCTTCACATTTACAAACCGCTGGCCGTTGTTTTGGACATAGACGAGACAGTTATTGACAATAGCGGCATAGAGGCCTGGTGTCTTATAAACAATGTACCTTACAATGAAGAACTATGGAGTGCTTGGTGTCAGTATCAAGGAGAAGTTCCTTCTGCTTGTCGGGAAGTTCCCGGAACTGTCAATTTCCTACTGGAATGTCAAAAGTTAGGAATTACTCCTATTTACTTAACTAACCGTGATGAGTCTTTGCGTCCGGCCACTTTGAAAGCCCTTATTAATTTAGGACTTAACACTTCTAATTTAGACAATTGCTTAATTTTGCGTGATAAAAAGCGAGATAAGGCTGGAGCTAAGAAATTGATCGAAGATCTACAAATTTCAGCTTCTAGTGTTTTAGGCAAAGATATTGCCAAAAATTACAGCGACAAATCGGGACGGCGCATAGAAGTTCGGACTCAATACGAAGTTGTAGGTTGGTTTGGCGATAATCTTTACGATATGCCTGTTTTTGTGCATTCTGATTTAAGTAACAATAGAGAAATTATAAAGGACCGCCACGAGCAAATAAAAATGTATATCTCCAAGTTGGGTAATACTTTCTTCCTTTTGCCTAACCCCATTTATGGCAGCTGGTTAAAAGAGCAGACCGTACCGCCTACAAAAATGCGTCAGTACATGGATGACTACGGCTTTGATGGTTGGTATAAAGAAAATAAAGAAAGGGTTTCTGGAGCCAGCGGCCGTTAGCTTCAGATAATAGCTGAAACTGCCTGTTGCTGCAGCTTCAGTTGAGTTTTGTTGTCGCAATTTCTAGGAGGATATTTTAAGTGTTAAGGTGTCCGGCTTGTCAGGCTGAATGTTCAGAGGGTATGCGCTTTTGCATGGAGTGCGGTGCTTCTCTGTCTAAGGAGCAGCCCCGCCAGTCTGTGTCTAGCTTTGGCTTGGTGCAGGCCGTTGTCAGTTCTCAAGAAAATTCTGCTGCAGGGGGGCCGAAGCTGACTCGTGTCTTGAATGCATCCTCTTCTGCAGCAAACTCAACACCGCCACGCGCTTCTAAACATAAGGCTGTCAGCTTGGCCAAAGATGATGACAAGCCGAATGAGTCCAAGAAAACAGCTGCTTTATCCTTGGATCTCAATCAACACGGTCAAGCTGCAGCTCCTAACCGCAACAAACGTTTGGAACTCATGTTGCCTAATAATTCGGCAGCCGCTCCTTCCAATAAAGTAACTACTCCACTTGCTGACCGGATGCCGCCTAAGTCTCCGCCGTCAGCCCCATCCGAGCGTTCGCCTTTCCGGAACGCACCTTTTTCTTCACAACAAGGGAAAGAAAGTTTCGGAGGGCCTTTCTCTGGCTCTGCTCCCAATTCTGCTGCTTTTACCGACCGTGCGGCTACCTCTGCGGCGCCGCTTACTTCTGCTCCGGTAAAAAAAGAAGTACCTCGGGGACCTTTTTCTGCTCCTGATAATGCGCCCACCAAGCCCGCTCCCGCTGTTAAGTCGCCTCCACCTAAGGTTTCTGCCCTTACAAGTGCCAGTGCAGAGGCTCTAGGGGCTAAAAATGAACAGGGCAAAGACAAATCTTCAGGTAAAAATATAGTTTTGGGTATTTTTATCGGCGGATGCGGCTGTGCGGCCGTCATATTTATTATTTTCTCTCTATTTGTAATGGTGGCGGCTTCCAAATAGCGGTCCATCTATTTTATCAGTAGGATATTTTCAGAAGCACAAAAATGTAGGGCCGCCCTTTTCAGTAATCAAAACTCAAAGGGCGGCCCTACATTTATCGGTTTAGTGAGCTTTAATAAGCTGTTGAGAGGCTGCTAAAACTTGCTGGGCATAAGACTTTTTATTAGTCCGGGCAGAGCCATCTTGAGGGCTATAGCTACGCCTACTAAAGATTCACCAGCAATGATACCGGACGCTACCGGCACTACATAGTCATCGGAGATCTGCTTATGTTTTTTCTCCAAATAAGAAGCCAGACAGGCGCCGATGAACATAGAGAGGGAGTTATAGAAGGGAATAACCATAGCTAATCCTAAACCTGTAGCCGAAGGAATAAACTTGCGGTATTTTTCCGGCATGTATTTCTCCAGTAAAGGAATGGCAATGCCGATTAAGCAGCCGATGAGCATACCCAGCTGGGCGGTCGGATGAAGGGCGCTGAAACCGTTTTTCAGCAGTTCGGCAACTTTTGCCCAAACTTGAGCGCTGGGGGCCGGCCATTGGTCACCGCCTAACACCGAAGCATCCGGTACAATTAAGTAAAACGCGGGAACGACAATCAGTGTTCCGGCAAAGATGCCGCTGAACTGAGCCAAAAATTGCTGTCTAGGGTTGGCCCCCAAAACGTAACCGCTCTTCAGGTCGGTCAGCAGGTCGGCCGAGGCGCCGGCCGCGCCAGCTGTCAACCCGGCGGTCATTAAGTTGGTGGTAACGTTGGAAGGAGCCAAGAAACCGAAAGTAAGCTGAGTAATTTTTCCCATAGCTCCCACAGGAGTTATATCTGACTCTCCGGTAGCGCGGCAGGCAACTAAGGCTAAGAAGAATGTCGCTACAACGGCTACTAAACCCATCCACCAGGTAGTGTGGAATATAAAATGGAGTACTAAAATACAACCAAGTCCGGAAATTAAGGTGCCTATAATAAACCACGAGGTGGGAACTTCTATGTCTTCCAGCGGATCGTGCGCCTTTTCTCCTTTTGTGCCGAAAAGGTGGGCTAGGCCGCTGAAAGCGCGGGCCATAGTTTTCCATTCCATAAAGAACATGGTTAAACCTGAAGCCACCATAATGGCGGCGCCAGTCCAGGTACTCCAGCCTACTATAGTACGGTAACCGCTCTCTGCCAAATCGGCACTGTTGATAGCTCCTATACTGGTCATCCAGGGAGCCAATACAGCGTAGCATATAATTCCGCCCAAGAGCATAGACCAGGAAACACGCCACCCCACTAAGGCGCCGGCTGCAATCATAACGCCGCTCAGATCGAAGCTGAAAGTCAGACTTTTCATAGAACAGCCGCGGATAAAGCCGGGCATGGCAATTTGATTGGGAATTAGTTGCCAGGCGTCACGCAGCAGAGCCAGCAAACCGCCACCCAGGCCAGCTATACCAAGCGCCTTGGCTTTACGCATAGCTTCGGAACCGTGCGAGTGAAGGCTGCGCAGAGTTTCTGCACAGGCAATGCCGGAGGGGAACTTCAACTGCTCTACGTTAATCATCTGACGCTTCATAGGTATGGCCATGAAGACGCCCAGAGCAGCTAAAAAGAAGGTCCATATGGTCAGTACTCCCCAACTCATATGGGTGCCGGTCAAAATTAAATAGGCTGCAATGGCTGATACCATAGTGCCACCTGTGGAATACCCGGCGGACGAGGCGCAGGACTGCATACAGTTGTTTTCCAGGATGCTCATCTGCGTCTTGAAAATTTTAGGGAAGATTGAATGCAGAGTTGTCCAAACTGAGTAGGACAGAATGCAGGCTGTAATAGCTACGCCCAAGCCCCATCCTGTTTTTAGGCCTACATACAGGTTAGAAAGAGACATCACACCGCCGATTAGAGCTCCCATAACTACAGCTCTGAGAGTCAGCTGGGGAACACCTGGACCTCTGTATATATGGCGGAACCAATAGTGCTCTGGGTCTTCGCCCTCTTTCATTGGAGGAGGAGTATCGGCCCCGTCGTTGTGCTTGTCCGATGAAGCAGCTTCAGCTGCTGCCTCGTGGGAAACTTTTTCCTCTTGGCTGTCAGCTTCAGACAAAGAGGCTGAGCACCGGCTTGTATCTTTTGCTTGGCTTGCAGCAGTTTCTACTCCGGTTTTTGTGTTTAGATTTTCATTTGTTGTCACGTTTTTGCAACGTTCTCCTCTTCGGATCTTTTCTTAGCTGTTTCATGTCTTTGAAGGCAAAATTATTGCTTCAAAACAAAAACAGCAGTTAAGACGATTGTTATCTGCAACGTCTTTTCTGTCTGCCTGTAGTAAAAGAACAGAAAGATAAAGGTTCGATAATGTTTTATACAATTAGAAAGTAACGTGGTGAGCTTTTCCCTTTTATTAGTGTTCCCTTTTGCCAAAATGTTGCTTCTTGTTTTTCTAAATTCGAGCTTAAGCAAACAGAGTTTTAGTGGGGCGGGAAAAAAAAGTTAATTCATAGAAAAACAAGAGCAAAGTTAAGTGAGAAGAGGCGCTTTTACATTGACTTTGAATCGTCGTCATCAGGCTTTGGCTGCAGAGTTGCCTGGCATTAGTGTTCTTTTAAGCAGCGGTTATACCCAGTGCCGCAATTATCCTGACAACACTTATCCGTTCAGGCCCTCCAGTCATTTTCTTTACTTTGCCGGTTGGGCCGCTCCCGGAAGTTATTTTTTGCTTCATGAGGGGCAGGCTTGGCTGTTTTTACCCCCTTATACCCTCGATGATATTATTTGGAGCGGTCCTGGAGAAAATCCTGAAGAGGCTGCTCGACGCAGCGGATGTCGGATAAAGTGTACCGACGAACTGAAGTCGTTTTTATCTTCTATCGATACTGACAAGCTGGCTATGCTACCTCTGCCCGATTTAGAGCAAAATTCTGTCTTTGACATGTTGGCAGGGCGCCGCCCGTGCTTAGAGCACTGTCTCGATCGAAAATTAGCTGAAGCTGTAATTAAGCTGCGCCTGAGCGCCGACGAAGATGCCCAGCGAGAAATTAAAGATGCTTGCGCTCTTACAGTACAAGCCCACTTGGCCGGGCTTAAGGCCTTGACGAAGGCTGAAAATGAATATGATATTGCAGCTGCTATGCTTAACATAGTTAATAAAGTAGGCGGCTCTGTGTCGTTTAGCCCCATTATTAGTACTTCCGGAGAACGTTTGCATCAAGTTAAATTAGGCGCTCCACTGGAGAAAAAACACTTGCTTTTAGTCGATTTCGGTGCGGAAAATAAACAGGGGTGGGCCGGCGACATTACCAATACTTGGCCTGTAAGCGGTCGTTTTACTTCTCTTCAGGCGCAAGTTTACAACATTGTATTGGATGCGCATCGCCGTTGTGCTGAAGCTTTGAAAGTTGGCATGAATTTTGTCGATATCCATCGCTTGGCTTTGGAAAATTTGGCCCTTGGTTTGGCCGATTTAGGACTTCTTAAGGGCGGTACTGTCGAAGAATACGTGGAGAAAAATGTAGTTTCCATGTTTATGCCTCATGGTATAGGCCATCTTATGGGGCTCGACGTCCACGATATGGAAGACCTGGGCGATTTGGCCGGATATGCCCCCGGACGGAAACGCAGTCGATTATTAGGGTGGAAGAGCTTGCGTCTCAATCGCGATTTGCAACCTGGATTAGTCTGTACTATTGAGCCTGGTCTTTACTTCATAAGGGAGCTTATCTACCACGATAATTATGCTGATCTGAGCAGGCAGTATATTGATGTGGATACACTGGAGCCTTACTTTACCGAAGTTCGCGGTATTAGAATTGAGCGCGACTACATGGTTACTGAGGAAGGCAGTGAGCTGCTGAATCCCGGTATGCCCGATGAAGTTGCCGAAATAGAAGAATTTATGGCTCAAGTTTGATATGAGCTGCTTTTGGTTGTCTAAGAGCAAATTGGTCTAACGTATGCGATCGTAAAAGGAGAAGACTATGCCTTCTGAAGATGGTAAGCCCCATTTAGTTCTGCGCAGTTATGAAAGAAAAGTACATCGTATTAACAGCGGACGTTACTTGACGCAGAAATTGAATATGCAGGGAAATCCTTTTGTTGTTTTCTGTAGCAACGAGTTCTGTGATGCCTATATTTACAAAGAATGTGCTCTGCCTTTTTGGTCTGAAGATTGCAGTATTGAAATGGGCGTCTTGCGTTGTCCTTCCTGCGGAGCTCCGGTAGTTCGTCCGGATTCTCCTTTGGACAGTAAAGAAATTAATGTTTAGCTTACATTTTTAGAGGGAGGCAGAGGAAATGCGTCTTTGTATTTTAGGAGGAGGGCCAGGCGGCTATACTGCTGCTGTAAGGGCTGCTCAGTTAGGCTTTGAAGTAACTTTAGTTGAGCAGGACAAAAATTTGGGCGGAACCTGTCTTAACAGAGGATGCATACCTACTAAAGCTTTGGTGGAGACGGCTCGCCGTTTTCAGGAAGCAAAGAACGGAACTGACTTTGGCCTGGTGATAGATAATCTTAAGCTAGATATGGTGGCGGCGCAGGCGCGCAAAAATAGTGTGGTGCGCCGTTTAGCTATGGGTGTCGATTCGCTTGTGAAACGCCGGGGAGTAAAAGTAATACAGGCCCGCGGTCGGTTGCTCAACTCGTTCGAATTGGAAGCCGGAGAGGAGAAAATATCTTTCGACCGTTTAATTTTGGCCGTAGGCTCTTCTGCGTCTGTCCCTGGTGTTTTCCCTGTCGACGGAGAGCGCATTCTTACTTCCGATCATATTCTGAATCTCACTGAAATTCCTGAGTCTTTAATTGTGATTGGCTCCGGAGCCGTTGGCATGGAGTTCGCCTCCATATTTTCGGCTTTGGGAACACAAGTGAGCATTGTTGAATTAGCTGATCGTTTGCTGCCGTCTGAAGATGGAGAAGTTTCGGCTGAAATGCAGCGCTTGTGCCGCAAAGCGGGATGGAAAATCTTTACTGGCGTCAATATCGAAAAATGTGAGCGCTGCGAAGGCGGAGTTCGTATTTTCGGACAAGGATTCCCTGAAAATAACGGGGCTTGTTGCCTGGAGGGACAGTATCTTCTGGCTGCAGTGGGACGCCGTCCCAATTTGTCAGATATAGGTTTAGAAGAGGCCGGTCTTGAACTGGATAGCCGCGGTTTTATCAAAGTAGATGATTACATGCGCACTTCAGTTCCTCACATATATGCTGTCGGCGATATTGTACCTGCTCCAAAATTAGCCCATATGGCTGCGGCTGAAGCCGTTTTGGCTGCGGAGCATATGGCTGGTCTTCCCGTACAGCCTCTCAATTACGATTTCTGTCCTTCCGCCACTTATTGTCAGCCGGAAGTGGCTAGTTCAGGTCTGACTCAAGAACGGGCTGAAGCTCAAGGATATAAGTTGGCTATAGGCAAGTTCCCCTTAGCAGCGTTGGGTAAAGCAAATATTAGCGGTCACACAAACGGATTCGTTAAAGTTGTAGCCTGTGCGGAAACACATAAAGTTTTGGGCATTCATATTATAGGAGAGCATGCTTGCGATCTTATAGCCGAAGGAGTGGTGGCTTTGCAGAAGGGAGCGCGCCTGGAGGATATAGTTGCATCTATTCATCCTCATCCTAGCCTGTCTGAGGCTGTGGCTGAGGCCGCACACCATGCCTTGGGGGCTCCCATCAATTTTGTCCCTGCTCCCCAGCGCCGTAGCAGACGTTCGTAATTGTATACAAAGTAAAGGCAGATAAGAGAGGTTATTCCGTTTTGACAGACCACAACAAGCAGCTCAAGAGCGCCGAGGCAAGTTTTCTGGCAGAAGAGGAACTGACAGTACCTGAGTTCGGCTCCGAGGCCTGGAAAAAAAATCCGCCTAAGCCAGAGTGGCTAAAGGTGCGGATTGGCACTAACAATTCTTACGGAAATGTCAGCACAACTCTAAAGAAGCAGACTTTGCATACGGTATGTCAGGAGGCCCGCTGCCCTAATATTTCCGAATGCTGGAGTTGCGGTACAGCCACCTTTATGATTTTGGGCAGTATTTGCACCAGAGGTTGTGCTTATTGTGCGGTCAGCAAGGGAGAACCCTTACCTTTGGAAGTAGGAGAGGCTGAACGCTTAGCTCAAGCTACTGCTCACCTGAACATCAAATATGTTGTGATTACATCTGTTACTCGCGATGATCTTCCCGACGGAGGAGCTGCTCGCTTTGCTGAAGTGATTCAGTCTGTACGGGCAATATCGCCTGAAACTAAAGTTGAAGTGTTAATTCCCGATTTTGGCGGAAACTTACAGGCGCTGCAAACGGTTCTTAATGCTGAGCCTCAAGTACTTAATCACAATATTGAAACGGTATCTCGTCTTTATCCTCGTTTGCGGGCTCGGGGAGATTACGGTCGCTGTCTCAATATACTTCAATATGCTAAGGAACATCTGCCTTCAACTTGTCTTACTAAGTCGGGGCTAATGGTCGGCTTGGGAGAAAGCCACCGAGAAGTGCTGCAGATTATGGACGATTTGCGATCGGTCGGTACAGATATTTTAACTATTGGACAGTATTTGCGGCCCGGTTTGAAAAATGTGCCTGTGCTGCGATACCGCACTCCGGAAGAGTTTAATTTCTACCGCCAGGAAGGACTGAAGCGAGGTTTCAAGTACGTAGAATCGTCACCCTTAACCAGATCTTCTTACCATGCACGTTCTCATTCTGAGTCTTTGTTTGGTTCCTAGAGTCAACTTACTACTCATACTGCTCCCGATTAAATTAATTTATACTTATCTGTCGTGTTCCTATAATTAGTGCTTATGTCGTAATTTTATTGGTTAGCGAAAGGCCGGAATTTGCAATGTTTCGAGTTATAAAAAACATTTTTCGCAAAAAAAATGCTGAACTGGTGGAGAACGCCCATTTTACAGAGTACACAGCCGCTGAAGCCGGCTTCTGCGTCTTTCGCGAAGGTGAAGGCATATCGTTCGCTTTGGGACAGAGCAGGATACCTGTCTTTCGAGTAGACGGACAAATTTTAATATCTGAGCCGGAGCTCTCTAAGCGGGAGCGTGAGGGGGCTTCTGCTTCTGTTTATAAGTTTGGCCCTTGTTTGACGGTAACTTTTATCCCTTCCGTTGAGAAAACCGACTTTACGCAAGAGTACACCGTTAAAAAAGCTGTTTCTATAAAAGGATGCGGCGGACGCTGGGGCATTGATATCCAGGCAGAGTTCGGAGCTAACCGCGTGCGCTATTTGGTGGAACTCGATGGCAGCTGCACTATTAAAGGCATGCAGGAGATCAATTTCCAGGATAAGAGAGCTCACGTAGATATTCAGCCTCTGGAGCAGATGGTCTCTATTTTGCACAGTATTATCGATCAAAAACGTACGGTGATTAGCTGCTTGCGCGGTTTTGTGCGTCGCTGTTCCGATCAATCAGTACTTGCTGCTGTAAACTTTATTAAAGAGCAATTTGCCGAGCGTGAAGAACTGCTGCATTGTCACGCCGATGAGACAGAACGGCAGATAAAGGCTGCTGGTCGATCAGTCAGTACTCAGGTGCTTACAGCAGTTTGTATATTAGCCGATATTTTCTTGGGGCGTATAACCGTGGACTCTTTGCAGCGCTGTCTGGATATGCAGCAAGTTGTTACGGTCAGTTCGGAAGCTGCTGAGGCTGCGGCCGCTTTCTTCTGTGGAGTCGATCCTGAAACAATAAAAAATGACAAAGTGCAACAGACTTGTCTGTTTTTAAACTCCACCGGTAAAGGACGCACTTTCCGCTCAACTATTTGCGACATTGTGGAAGATGGAGATCGCAAGACCTCTGTCTCCGCTTTGCGCAAACTTCTCAAAGTTGTGCCTGACAACGATGAAGGCCTGGCCTCTCGTCGCTGTGCCCTTTGTTCTTTGCTGGAAGCCAACGGCAAGAAAATTGCTCCGGATACTATATCCGCTCTTTGCCTGTTTGTCGATTTAGAATCTCATATTATCGATGAAGATTTGATCGAACAGTTTCTGCCTGAAACTTATTTAAGCGAGCACTCTCTCTATGCCACTATGGCCGTCGGCAAAGTTTTTGGTCTCAATTTAACCAGTCTAAGCTTGACTGGAGAGAAGTACGATGATATTCTGCACGATTTCAGCAAGTTGCTGTCTATCTCAAAGCAAGGGGCCTTAGCCTCATTTATAGAGCCGAATAGAGATACTTTCAAAATTTTCTACGTTAGAGACAGTAAGGAATTAAAGGAGCTATGCTCTGCCGATTATACTTTTACTGGCTTTATAATCGCTGATATACCTATTATCGATCAGGTAGGCACTCTTGATATGTCTTCGTTCCTGCAGAAAGGCATGCCGATTTTGGCCTGTTTCGGTGAAGATGACGGGACTATGCGCTGGTCGGTTTTCAGTGCTAATCAAGTAGGTGAAGTGCCTTTCTCGGTAGTTGGACGCTACGGATTTATAGACGGCTACAAAGTTTGTCGATTTAATAATCGTGTAGTTGGGCGTTTGCTGGAATGCACGGAAGAGCAGCTAATTGGCAAAAATAGAATTGCCGCCGAGTATGTAAGCGACAAAGGACAAATTTGCTATCGCTTTATTGCAAATGTAGAAAAAGTTGAAGATATTTTACAAGCTGGCGATGACAACCTCAAATTTAATGGCAGAATTGCCGAATTCCCCCGCCTCAAAGGTTTTGCCAGTCGCATTGCCGAGAATAGCAGCGAAATATTGGCCGGTCTAGAAGATCTTGAAGAAAGAAAAATGAACCGCCTGGATCTTTGTTGTCTGGGAACTTGGGCGGCCCTCACAGAAAATTCTAACTTAGTTTCAGCTGCTCAAGATCAGAAAGTTTTGAATGTACTTCGGCGCCAAGTTCGTTCTAATGAATTAGCTTCTGCTCTAGGTGGGGCTGTCAGCTCTTCTGTTTGTTGGCGTTTTAGTCTGCTGCTAGGTTCGGAAGGTCATGAGCTGCATGGCGATTTAAAGCTTTCCCCGGCTCTGACAGCTGCTTTGCATGTTGATAGCTTTGCTAAAGTTGCTACTATGATCGTAATGGGCAATATTTTGAGCCGCCCTGGCACCATTCTTAATTCCCAGTATCTTTTATGGGATCCGGTGCTGATGCGTTCTCTTATCCAGGAAGAACTGTTCAAGTTAATTGACAGAGGAGCCGGAAAGGTTCGTAAAGCTGCCTGCTACTTTTTGGCAAGTTCTCTATTTGTATCTCATAAAGACAGTTACGAAGCGTCGGCTGCTAAACTCAGAACTCTTCTAGATGACAAATACTTGGAGGAGACTGCTGCCCACGCTTTGGCTAAGCTTTCTTTGGCCTTAACGGTGCGTATGCCTGTAGAAGCTCAAGCCGAAGGATGGGATCGGGCCGAAAATGCCGATGCTGCCGATTCGGAAGCCGCTGAAGAAATGGCCTCCAATATAATTCGTTGGCTTAACGATCCGGACAAGAGTTCGCAAGACAAGCTCTTTGAAGCCCCAGCTTTGGCTAACATTCGCGGAGAAGAGCCCAAAGTAAAGCTTTTAAGTAAGTATATAATTAGGGTAAACGGAGCTTTTCAGCGTGAGTATTCTGCAGGGGCCCACTCTTATATTATTCTTCCTCCTAATTTCGCTAATACTCAGCGCCAAAAGTTGGTGGCTGTTTGGCGCAATTTCTTGAGCGGGCGCAATTTACCACTTAGTAGCAAAGAGTACGGCATGAACATTTTTGATAGCTTCCTCAATTATTTGCCGGGTTACGAACATGCTTCTAAAAATGAAATTGCGCTACGTGATCTAGATATTTTTGAGTTGGAAAACGGTTATAAGTTGTCACCGGGATCCGATCCTTTTTTTGTGAAGCTGACTTCTTTAGTTCCGCCTCCTGCTAGAACTAGCAATTTCGAAGCTGACACTCTGCCGCTCATTTGCCGCAGCCCTTATAAATTGGATGAGGGAGAGGCTATCGATTTGGGACTTTGTGATGTACTCAATGCTGAAAGTAACGAGTGGGTTCCGTTTTTAGATTTCCGCTTCTGTATGGCTTTGCATTTCAGTCCCGAGAATCGTGTACTGTACGAAACCTTAGGATATCTGTATGCCAGAGTGGTGAAGTCTAAACAAGCAGATTCGACTGGCGAAGGAGTAGTTGCTGATCCTCCTGTGAAGCTGATAGCTGCCGACACTAAAGAAGTAGTTGCCGCAGAACAGAAGTGTCGTATCTGTTTGACTCTCGAGGGATTATCGGAACATTTGGCCTCTTCTTTCAAAATTGACTCCAATTTGGTTGCTAAAGTGCAGAATATTCTTTTGGGTGTAAGAGGGGGCAGTCTTTATAAGCTGCCTGGAGTCTTGGAAGTTAGGTAGCTTTGTTTTTCGTCTAGCGGCGTCCTTAAGTTTAAGGACGCCCATTTTTTTATGTGGCAGAAAGAGCAAAGGTTATTAATAAAATGAAAGCTGATAGCAAAAGTTATACTGTTTGTTTTGAGCGATACAACTCCCAAGAACATGCCTAAGCAAAAGGCGAAGAACGGCCAAAACCACATACGTTTTGAAGCGCAGTGGAGCAAGCCGAAAATAATTGATGAAAGTAAAAGGCCTAGTAGTGGCAAAAGAGCACCTCGAAAAAGTAGCTCTTCACAAACTCCGGAAATTGCGGCCAAAAAAAGGCACTGCACTGCGGTAAAGTGTTGAAATATTGAGCCAGTTAAATGCAAGTACTCTTGGGCTGCTTGGTTATTTCGCTGCGCCAGTTTAGTAAGCAGCCATTCTGAAACTGTGGCAAAGCACCAACCGCTTATGGCTCCGTAAATCCATCCGCCGACAGAGTTTAACTTCTCCAGAAGATTAATATGGAAATAAATGCTCAAGGCTACGGCTACAATTAATACTGCTGCCTGCACTGATATTAAGCACAAAAATAGTTTTTGCTGGTATTGGTTTGAGAACATGATGACAATATAAAAATAAATAATTCTTTTATTTACAAAAGGTGAGTTTTTAGTGATAAAGCAGTATAGCGTATTTTTTCTGATTTAGGAGGTTTTATCATGAGTGGAATTGGCGTTTCTGGCAATTTAGTCAACAGTGGATTGCCTAATTTCGGTTCTTTGGTATCTATGGTTGCGGGATTTGCTCCCGGTGCTCAAACTGTTGGCAATAGCGACAGCACGTCGTCTTCTCAAGTCGGTTTCGGTATAGATTATACTCAGGCTTTGGCCGATATGCGCGAGAAACTGGCTGCTTATGGTATCGATATCCCTGAAAGTTCAGATTATAACGGCCTCAGCTTGTTTAGTACTCAGAGCAATATGCAGGAAGCCATGATGGATTTAAGCAAGCTTGAAGAAAAAGAAAATAAAAGAGCTCAAATTTACATGGAAATGGAAGCAGACACTGTTGAAGTAGAAAAGAGTAAATACTTCGCCAAGAACAGTTACGCTGTCGATGAAAATGGCGCTTTAATTTTTGATGAGAATGGCCGTCCTAAAATTAACTACGGAGTACCCGAAGATGCCGTCAGTGGAGCTGCCCGCGCAGCTTACGAAAAAGATGTTAAGTATCAGGCTCAGTTAGCGGCTCTCGATAAGGAAGAAAGCTATCCTGCCGGTTCTGCCAGTGCTGAACTGATGGCCTTGTACAATGATACTGGTAACTTGAGCAGCGTTATGAGTACCCCAGAGGGGCAGGCTCGTCTCCAGTCTCTCATGGAACAGGCCAATATCGAATCACAAAATGCCTCCATCGATTCATCTGCCGACCTTTTGAAGCAGACTTTGCCCTCCGATTTGCATTATTTGGCCGACAATTTTGCCGACAATTGCAAAGGTCATATGCAAACTGCCAGAAATAATATCGCCGGTAGTGAAGAATATGCCGTGGTTGCTGCTTTTAATGCTCAAATGCAGGAACAAATTACGGCTATGCGCGAGCAAATGATGGAAAAAATTAGAAACTTTGAAGGTTATCAGTTAGAAGATCTGTCTATAGAGTATTCTATTTAAGTAGCATTAAAAAAATTGTCCGTCATTTTCCGCCATATTTTAACCCATCCTGCAAGAAGTCTCCCGCCTCTGTAGGCGGGAGTACGTTCACTATGGTGTGTGTTCGTTCTGTTATAGTAAAAGAACGCCTCATTACAGAGGGGCGTTCTTTTGCTTTTCTAGAAAGAAGGTTTTATAATCAACTCTGAGGCGGGGGCGAATAGCGGCTCCGCTTGGGAGTAAGTTAGGAGGAAAGATGGCGGACACTGCCTTTTGGTTTAGTTTCTTTTTCAGCTTTGGCGTTTCAGCCTGTTGCGGAGCCAGAGCGGGACTAAGTTTGTTAGGTGTTTCCATTTTGGCCCACCTCGGCTGGCTTTTGCTAGATCCTAACTTCAGTTTTATGTCTGACGGGCGTTTTATCGCTTTAGTGGTTTTAGCAGCTGCTATAGAGATTATTGTCGATAAGTTCGGTGTGTCTAGCCGTGTTTTAGATAGTTTCGGGTTGGTTGTACGCACGGCTATAGCTGTGTGGTTGGCTTTTTCTATAATTACCAGTTCCTATTGGATCGGCTGGGTTATTTGTGGAGTGGCCGTCGGCGGCCTTACATCTTTATTGGTAAATTTAGCTAAGCCTTTGGTTCGTTTGTGGCTTATCGATTTAGTGCCGGGATTAACCTTTGTGGGCACTCTGGTAATATCGTCTCTCGAAGATCTGGTAATCTGCTCTCTTCTAGCTGCTATATTCTGGTGCCCTTGGATTGGTTTGGCCTGCGGCATCCTGTCTTGTTTGTGTGCTCTGTTTGTAGTAGGGCTGTTTATCAGACAGGGAGGGAATTTGCCCCGTTGGTATTGGAATAGGCTTCATTTGCGTGAGGTCGAACATTAGGCTCTGTTTTTTAGCTTAGAAAGTAGGCTAAGCATAGTAGTACGGCCAAAAAAAGAAAATTGAGCCAAGTGAAGATCTGCAAGTATTGTTTGTGGTCGGCGTGGGGAGTGTGCGAGTAAAGTCTGTACGATATTAAGCTGGCCAGCGAAGCTATCAACGTTCCTAAACCTCCCAAGTTAACTCCTAAAATTAGGGCTGTGCTTTCTTTAGTAAAAGGTGCTAACATGACTGCCGCCGGCACGTTGCTGATAATCTGTGATGCAAATGCTCCTGCTAATAGCTCGCGTCCGTTTATGAAGTTGCTAATCCAGAGCCGTACCGAATCATGTTGAGCGATGCTGCCTACAAAGAGAAAAAAACACACAAAAGTCAACAACAAAATATAGTCAAGACTTTTGAGCAGATGTCTATCTGATATGATCAGCCAGATCAAGATCAGAACCGCACAAACATGAGCAGAAACAATTTTGGCTACAGTAAGTAGGCAAAGAAGCAGGCAGAGAGTGTAACGAACTAGCAGGGGTTTGTCGAGTGTGTTTATCTTTGTTTGTTCCGCAGCGAGATAATTAACCGTTGTTTTCTTAGATTTATATTTTATAAGTAAGGATGTTTCTATTAAAGCTAGCGATATTAGTCCCCAAGGAATAGTTAGCCTAAAAAATTGTTTTAGGGTCAAATTGTAAAAGGAACAGAGAAAAATATTTTGCGGATTCCCTAAAGGTGTCACCATACTGCCCAGATTGGCGGCGATCGTTTCTATTACAATGACAAAAATTATTTCGGAATTAGTACGCTCGCGTAAAACCTGCAATGTAAAGGGAACAAATACGATCAAGGCCACGTCGTTAGTTATAAACATGGCGGAAAAGAAGCACAACAACACCAGTAAATTGGTCAGCACTAATTCAGAGCGGCATTTATGCCGAATAGATATGGCCAGGTACTGGAAAAAACCAGCTCGTTGTAGTCCGGCCGCCGCCGCCATTAAAGAAAACAGCAGCTCCAAAACGCGCAGATCGATATAACTGCGGCAGTCGCTTAGGCTTGGTTTTGTCCAAAAAAGAGCTATTGATGCTGCAGCGGCGGCCAGGCAGAAGACCATTTCTTTATGAACAAACTGCACAGCCAAAGCTGCCGGTGAAGGAGAAGGAGTTATGGCTAATTTTCTCAGCCACCGCGTGGTCAAAGATTGACCATGAGCATCCTTTAGTTTGAAAAGATTGTAAATATGATGAGTAAACTTAGGTGAATGGTAAGTTGGAGACATAAAATCGTTTACTCATACCTGTACGGCCGAGCTCGGAGCAACAAAACGGTTGGTAAGCAGTTTGCGTATCTGTCCCAGCCAATCGCTTAGAGAGAGGCACTGACGATCTGGTTCATGAGGAAACCAAAGATTGCCGTTTAAGTTAGCTCTTACTTTCAAACCGCCGCGCCGTACAATCATCCAGCGGCTGAAACGAGGGGCAAAACGCAACTGGAGCCACTCTTTTCTTTGTCCTTTTACTATCCAGCTGAGGCTGAAAAAATTATTACGTACCTTAATTTGCCAGTTTAGTTCAGGCAACTCCCTGTTCAAATAATTTAAAATGAGGGATGCAAAAAAATTTTGCATAGTCGGTTCCATTTTCTGGACTTTCAGGCAGCTTAAGCCTGCTTCTCCTGAGGCTGCATAAGCCTGTTTGTATATTGCTTCTCTGAGTATTTGCCGGTCTAGAGGATTTTGAGCTTTGTATTGATTCATAGCGGCCTGCTTTTTCCGCAGCTTCTTTATCCTTTCCTTTTTGTGATGGGCAGAGGTAATTTTCTTTGTCTTACTGATGGTAAGTTTATAGAGTTGTCTAATTACTCTGCCTATTTGGGGAGGTTTTTATCTTGTTGTAGTCTATTTATGTCCGAAAAAGTAGTTTAGGTAAACAAGGATATAGAGGTTTGAGTCCAAAAGTTTGCCGAGAGAATTTACGGTTAAATTATTTGCTCTTAATTGAGCGTGCAGTCAATCTCTTTTGGAGGCTTGTTCGTTAATATGAAAACGATTCCCAAAAAATATAACTTTGCCACAGCTGAGGCTGAGTGGACAAAGAATTGGACAGAATGGGGAATTTATAATTGGGATTCTTCCCGTCCCAGAGAAGAAACTTTTGTGGTTGATAGTCCGCCTCCCACCGTATCCGGTTCTTTGCATATCGGTCACGTCTTCTCTTACACTCACCAAGATTTAATTGTGCGCTACCAGCGCATGTTAGGCAAGAACATTGCTTATCCTATGGGATGGGATGATAACGGTCTGCCCACAGAGCGGCGTGTTCAGAACGTATTCGGTATTAAGTGCAATCCCAATTTACCTTACGATCCCGATTTTAAGTTAGAAAAGCAACCTGTTTCTTCTGCCAAAAAGAAAAACAGCACTCCTCAGCAGGAAGTTTCCCGCCCTAACTTCATTAAAGCTTGCACCGCTTTAACTCGGGAAGATGAAAAAGCCTTCGAAGATTTGTGGCGCCATTTGGGCCTTTCTGTCGATTGGAACTTAGCTTACAGTACTATTAACGATGCCTGCCGCCAAGCGTCTCAGCTTTCTTTCCTCGATTTGGTAAAGAAAGGGCGCGTTTATCATGCTGAGCTGCCTACCGCTTGGGATACTGGTTTCGGCACTGCTGTAGCTCAGGCCGAAATGGTTGATAAAGAAGGTGAAGGACGCTTCCACGATTTACGTTTCCGCGTCGATGACGGCAGTGAGTTTACCATTTCCACCACTCGTCCGGAACTTTTGGGAGCCTGTATTGCCGTAGTCGCCCATCCCGATGATGAGCGTTACAAGCATTTGTTTGGTAAAAAGGCTATTACTCCCATATTTAAAGCTGTAGTACCTATTCTGCCGGCTGAGCACGCCGATCCAGAAAAAGGTACCGGTATTTTAATGGTTTGTACTTTTGGTGATACTGCCGACGTAGAGTATTGGCGTAAATCTGACTTACCTTTACGCCAGCTAATTGGCCGTGACGGCAAAATAGGCCATGCTGACTATACTCAAGAACCGTTCCAGAGCTTAGAGCCAGAAGCTGCCAATGCTGCTCACGCTCAGTTGGAAGGGCTTTTCGTTAAGCAAGCCAGAACTAAAATAGTTGAGCTGCTTCGCGAGAGTGGCGATTTGCTGGGAGAGCCTCGTCCTACTAAACAGTTTGTTAAATATTACGAAAAAGGCGAGTTCCCCTTAGAATTTGTAACGACTAGGCAGTGGTTTATCCGTATTCTCGATGTAAAAGAACAAATTTTGGAGCAAGCTCGCCAAATTCAGTGGCATCCTGAGTTTATGCGCAGTCGTATCGAGCATTGGATTGAAGGCCTGCAGTACGATTGGTGCATTAGTCGCCAGCGTTTCTTTGGTGTGCCTTTCCCTGTTTGGTACCGTCTAGACGAGAACGGCCAGGCCGATTATCAGAATCCCATCTTTGCCGATGCTTCTATGCTACCGGTCGATCCTTTAAGTCAGCCCGCTCCCGGTTTCCAAGAAGAGCAGCGCGGTCTTCCCGGCGGTTTTGTCGGCGATCCCGACGTCATGGACACTTGGGCCACCTCTTCTTTAACTCCGCAGATAGTCAGCGGTTGGGGTAGCGATCCGGAGCGTCACGCTAAGCTGTTCCCTATGGATATGCGTCCTCAGTCTCACGAAATTATTCGTACTTGGGCCTTCTACACTATCGTAAAGGCGTGGATGCATGAAAATTCTATCCCTTGGAAGCATGTAGTGATCAGCGGTTGGATTTTGGATCCCGATCGCAAGAAGATGGAAAAATCGAAGGGTAATGTAGTCACTCCTAAGCCTTTCCTGGAAGAGTACTCTGCTGATGCGGTGCGTTACTGGGCTTCTCGAGCCAGTTTAGGTACCGATACCATCTTTGATACTAAGCTTTTCGATTTAGGACGCAAGCTGGTTACTAAACTTTTCAATGCCAGCCGCTTTGTTATTGGTCAGCTCAATACAAATCTGGACTTCAAAGAGCACTGGACCAAAGAGAATGTAACCGTACCTTTGGACCAGGCTTTGTTAGCTCGTCTGCGCGCTATCGTTAAAGAAGCCTCCGACGACTTTAATAAGTTTGAATATGCCGCTGCTTTGAAAGCTGTAGAGGGCGATTTCTGGAATTTCTGCGATGATTATGTAGAATTGGTGAAACGCCGTTCGTACGAAGCTGAGGACAGTGAGGGGCGCCGCTCGGCTATGGCTGCTCTGTACTTGGCTTTGCGTACCATGCTGCGCCTTTTCGCTCCTTATTTGCCCTACATAACCGAAGAGGTTTGGTCGTGGCTTTTCGCTTCCGAAACTGGTCGAGAGCGTTCCATTCACACTTCTCCTTGGCCTACAGTGGAAGAACTGGAAGCTGCCGAGCCTAAATCTGAAAACATTTACAGCTGTGCCGTAGAAGTTCTTTCCAAGATTCGTCAAGCTAAAACTAAGGCTCAGAAAAAACTGCGCTGGCCCGTTAAAACGTTAACTATTAAAGGTAGTGCCGCCGATTTGGAAGCTTTAGAGTTATCGCTTTCCGATGTACTCCTGGCTGGAAGTGCCGAAGATGCTCAGGTTATCAAAGAAGAAGCCGAAGTAGGTAGCGGTGATCACTTTGAGATTGAAGTTGAATTGGCCGAAACTCTTCCCGAAGAAGCTTAAGAATTGACTTCAGTTTAATCAAAAAAGTCCGTCAGCTTATTTTAAGCTGCGGACTTTTTTATTCGGCCATAAAAAATACGGTTCGGCTGTATTGCCGAACTGTATTTTTTTTACACCTAAAGTGGCATGGCAATTTATCGGTTGAGGCTGCCGTCCAAAAATCGGCCTAATTCCTCGAAACCTTGGCCGGTTTGAGAAGAAATAGTAAAAATGTCGCTTAACGGCAAGTTGAAGGCTTGGGCTGCTCCAGTTTTCGATTGGGCAAGTTGATTGCGGCTGATTTTATCACTCTTAGTTAGTACTATAACCGTCTGTAACTGGTTTTCTTTCAACCAAGCATACATCTGCAGATCTGAATCTTTCACTTCGTGTCTGCAGTCGACAAGAAGAATAGCTAGGCAGATGTTTTTTCTTTGAGCCAAGTATTCTTCCAGAGCTCGTCCCCAGCGCTCTTTCTCTGCTTTGGAAACTTTAGCAAAACCGTAGCCGGGAAGATCTACTAAATACCAATTGTCGTTGATTAAAAAGTAATTGATCAATCTGGTTTTACCCGGAGTTGCGCTGACTTTGGCAATTTTGCGTCCGGTGAGCTTACATATGAAGGAAGATTTTCCCACATTAGATCGCCCTATTACAACTATTTCCGGTCTGGAAGAAGGCGGAGGAGCCTCTTTTATAGTGGGGGCACTAATGATGAATTGTACATTTTTGATTTTCATAAATTGTTTTGGGATGCTCCTGGATAGGAAATGACAGAAGGCTATGTTTAGCAAAAAAATGGGAGCGTTCCTCTTATTTCGGAAAGAAGAAACACTCCCATGTTGGTTCACAATGCACCCTGATACTTCAAACTTGTAAAGTAAGGGCAATCAAAGTATCAGAGAGATCATAACACAACTATTCTGCACAGCGATAAGCTATTTGATCTGCTGGAGATTCTCATAAGCAGGAAGACTATGCAAAGCACTATAGAAAGCTTCGTCACCCATCTTCTCTTTGGCAGCCATGAGTGTTGCGGAACCTTGATCGTAGCCCTGCATTACTAGCTCCTCGATACGGGAGGTAGCCTGAGGATCGGAACCAATCAATTTGCTGACAAACTCGGCACTAGCTTTTTCAAAGTTTTGAATGCCGCGTATCGTTTCACGAACTACGCCGCTTCGCGCTTCTTCAACTTGAACTTCGTAGTCGATCTGTCCTTTAGCTCTTTTTCTGCGGTTAGCTGCTGTTTCTTTTGTATTAAGGCCGAACGACTCATTATCCCATAAATTGAGGAAGTGAGCTTTGGCACTTTCGCGCTGAGAAATAGAAGCTTCGTCGTCGGGATTGAACTTAACATATCCGGAATGTTCCCAGTTAACTCCCATACCTTTGTTGGAGAAGTTCGTGCTTCCAAAAAACTCACCTTTATCTGTGAGAATTTCTTTGGCGTGAACTTTTCTGTCATGGCTGGAACTGCGGGGAAGCAAGGTCCAGTGGACGTCGATGCCGTGGTCTTCTAAATATTTAATTCCGCCTTCGTTGGGAGTTCCACCGTCGGGGTATATACCAGAGTCGGCTACAACACGAATATCAATATCTTTTCCCTGGGCCTTCATTTCGTCGCGTTTAGCCACTAGCACCGAAGCGATGCTCTTTGTCATAACAAAAGCAGGCACATAGATAAACTCTTCGGCATCTTGAATAGTTTGGATCATGGCCGCGCGCCGATCGTTGGGAAGATCTGCCAAGGCTATAGCTGTGGTTCCTTTAGGATCGCCAGCCGGAATGTCAATATCTTGTAGTCTGGACACGTTTTCGGGAGAGCGAGTTATATCCAGAGCACGTTGGACTACTCCTAAGAAAGCTTCTTTGCCTTTGACAGACAGAGGAATATCTTGGCCGCTCTGTAAACGCTTATCAATTTCTTCCAGAGAGCAATCTGTGTAATCTGCTAAATTCTGACCCATAGACTCAGCAATATCGGCCAGTTGTTGGGCGTTGGAAGCCTTGGGCATTTCCGTACCGGCAGGTGAAGGGCCGCTTACGCAGTCAAACATGGAGATAAGACCGCGGGTACCCATATTTATGTCGCCTTCCATAAAACCGGCCAAAGGCTTTTCGCCATAAATTTCTTCGTTGGAAGCGCCTATGGAGTGGCCGACGTCGCGTTGGAAGTTTTGAACCAGACGTTTGGCGGCGGGACCTTCAATGGTGTAACCAGCATCGATATTTTCACCGCTGCCTGCGTTGGCGTTCATGCCGGAGAGTAAGAATTTCTCGCCTACGCGCAATCCTTTGCGGTGCATAAGGTTGCTCGGATTATTGAGCTGCTTTTCAATAGGATAAGTGGAGACCGCTACATCGCCGTTTACCTGAGAAAGCTGGATGAGAGTCTTTAGTTTATCGGGCACTTCGTCTATAACAACATGGCTTCCGGCAAAGGCCACCAAGCGGCCGGGATCGACATTGACGCGCACTTTGTTACCGGCTTCTGCTGCTTTGGCCAGTTTGCCCACAATTTCAGGGCTGGTGAGCTCATAGTACTGAGCGTCGATCTCCTGAGGATTGCCCGCCTGAGCCTGAGTGACGGCGTCGTCGAGCATAGTGTTCATTTCTTTCCAAATTTCCGCTCCGTGGAAAGCTTCTATGCTGTTGCCCTGGTATAGGTTGGGGCTAGTACCGTCGCGCAATCCTTGAATATTGTCTACCAGCGGCTCCAGAGCGCTCTTTTGTAGATCGGAGTAAGCAGCGTAGTTGACCACCAGTGAGGTAGGCCCGAAAGAAGCTCCAGCCGCTGCGTCGACAGCTAACTGAGCTTGGGAGAGAGCCAAAGACTCACGTATTTGGTCGCTTCCAGAGCGGAACACGTGTACGTCGGCCAGTTCGGCTTTTATAGTTTGATCTTTGTAGCCACTGGCTTTGTACTCTGTATGGAGCTCTCTGTGGTACTTAAAGCAGGCGCGTCCCAGATCTTGTATTTGACGGAGATCGTCTTTAGAGAGGCAGTCGTTAGCCTCCACACGATCGGCCAGCTCACTCCATGCTTCAGGAGTAGCATTTCCTTCTACTTTTATATTTCCGGCGCTGTTAGCCATGTTGCGGATAAGAGCAGGATTAACCGCCTGACGATTAACTTGATAGACGCCTACATTAAATACTGAACCAATTCCCATTGCACAACCTCCTGCATCTACCTAATTAAAAATCATAAGTATCCAGGTTTGGTGACATTATTGTAAATATTTGTCTTTTTTATACAAGCTCGCCTCTATATTATATGGACGGCGACAGGCAATTTTTTCGCTGCTGATAAGTTCTTAGCCTGCTGCCTATACAAGGGAAGTATTGCCGGTAAAATCAGCGAATATCGGAAAATCGGGTTGACTTGGTAGGCCGTATGTACTGCATTCTGGCTATTTAGACTCCGATTGTATAGATAAGTTTTTCTACCGGTCACTTTTATTTTAACTCAGATTTTGGCGGTATAAATACAATGTATAATAGAAAAATATTGAGAGCCTCCTTGCTTTTTCCTCTACTAGTTGCTGTTTTGCTGACACTCGGTTTTACTTTGCCTGTGTGGAGTAATGACGGAAAGCTAGAAAAAGAGCTCGACATTTTTACTAAGTGCGGCAAAGAAAGATATCAAGAACTTACTCCGGAGAGAATAAATTCTATGAGTAACCAAAAATTGCTGGATACTTACAATCTCAGTGTGGAAGCCATTGAATTTTGTCGCAGTTTAAGTAGCAACAAAGAGCTTTTACCCGATCAAAATGTCCAAATTAAGGCTCAGCAATGCGAGCGCATTAATTATAAAATTGCTAAAAAAATAGAACCGGAACTGCGTCGCCGTTCTTTGAACTTTAAGCCCGTTAAGGTGTTGTTGCATTAGGCAGAGCTATTCTGCAGGCAGTCAGAAACTGGTGTGTGCTTGAGTTTGTACTAATTGTAAAAGCTTTTCCGATGAGACCTTTAACTCTGTTATGGTTGTATAGGGATCGCCTTAAAGTTTATAAATATACAAATTGCCCGCCTGTCTAACAGTCAGGGGAGGCC
Source organism: Candidatus Bruticola sp. (assembly GCA_051874695.1). Classification (GTDB taxonomy): domain Bacteria; phylum Vulcanimicrobiota; class Xenobia; order Xenobiales; family Xenobiaceae; genus Bruticola. The sequence continues at coordinate 22,555 of JBJEGC010000020.1, read as the reverse complement.
AACGAAGAAGGCTGAAGAATTTGCTTCGCTGAATAATTTCAAAGTGTATGGAGGCGGCGCAGTCCATCTTAAATAATTTGCGGAAAGGCCGGAGTATTCAACTTAGTTTGTCTGTCGCTTATTGCCGTTAAGATCGGAAATGAATGCGCCCCGAAAAAGGAGTCCGCTTTTATGAACAATATTCACAAATTCGTAGCTGTTGCTTTATTTGTCGGTGTCTGCGCCGCGCCTTTGAGTTTTATGTCTGCAACTGCTCAGGCTCAGAACTATCCTAAGGCAGGGCAGTATTACCCTAAGTCTTCATCTTATCCCAAGTCTGCTGGTAAATCTGCTCCTCAGACGGTTGAAAACGCCGATGGCCAGACTACGGAAACAATGAATAGTGCCCCTGGAAGTAATAAAAGTCAGTCTCGGAGCGAAGACAACTTGTTTTATAATCGCTACGGGAAAACAGTTAAAGCTTGGCAAGTTGTTGAGGGAGAAATTCGCGGTGGACAGCGCGATCTGTCTAGCTACGAAGATGAGGTTTTAAAAAGAAATCACCGCAATCTCGCTGTCTTGTGGTGCATGCTTTACAAAGATTTAGTAAGCACTCAGGAGCATGTGAGCCGCAATCAGTCAACTCTTTCCGACAAAGCTTTTAAAGACATTCGTAGCTGGCTGGGAAGTCTTTATTTCTTAGTGAATACTTTTGAAGATGAAATGAAGAGCCGCAACTTTGAGTTCGATTCTTATGAGTCTATTAAGCGTGAGCAAGGCGTAAAAGAGTAGCTTGTTGGCCGAGTTGTTCCGTTTCTGTAACTGACAGCGCCAATAATTCTTTTGCTGAATAAAAAGCACGGCAAGAAAATTAATTGGCGCGGATATTTTTGGTGTGCACAAATGAAAGAGACAGAGTTTATTCCTGATTATCCATTACCATCGCGGTTCGATCGGAGCGCAAAAAGCGATCGTGGCTTACCTTGCTGCGGAACCGGACAGAGCGCTGAAAATGATGAGCTCGGGGAGATAAAAATCTGTCGGGCCGAAAAGAAAGATCTGCCGGAAATAATCAATATTTCTGCTGCTTCAGTCGGTAGCTCTATGTCACCTCTGCGCCGCAAAAATGTGCTTCTGGCTTCGCGTATCAGACGCGAGGACATGCGCAATTTAAATTGGCAGATCGCCAGCGACGTGGTGGCCGTTTTTGTAGCTAAAAATGAAATGGGACGGGTTGTCGGTCATATTGTCGCTAATCTTGATGTCACCGATTTTTTAACTGGTGAAAAACAAGCTTGGATTTTTGACTTAGCCGTTAAACCTGAATATCGACGCCGCGGTATAGGCAATCGCTTAATTGAGGCCGTTGAAGCTTCCGCTTTGGAGAAGGGGTTGACGCATATCGGTTTTACTGTAACTTGTGCTAATACCGGTGCTGTTAACTTCTATAAAGAAGCCGGATATCAAGACGAGCGTGTGCAGATGGTCAAAATTTTGCAGTAGGCAAGTGGAGTTTAATATTTAGAAAGGTGTGACACAGTGGGGCAGGTCGATTTGAATCAACCTTTAGTTCTTGATGGGGAAAGTTTAACTCTGGCGCAAGTAGAGCGAGCCGCTCTGGGGGCTCCTTTAACTTTGAGTCCAAAAGTGCTATCTGCTTTGAAAAGATCCCGTCAGGTTGTAGAAGACCTCATTAATCGCGGAGATACAGCTTATGGTATCAACACCGGATTCGGTCGCTTAGCTAATGTAAAAATTAGTTCTGAGAATTTGCGCAATTTACAACGTAATTTAATTCTCAGCCATTCCTCCGGAGTTGGCGATTACGTGAGCGATGGTGTGGTCAGGGCTATGATTGCTCTTAGAGTGAATGCCTTAGCCAAAGGATTTTCCGGGTGTCGTCCTGAGCTGCTGCAAGCTCTGATCAATATGGCGAATGCAGGTATTCTGCCCAGAGTACCTTCGCACGGTTCTGTGGGAGCCAGCGGCGATTTAGCTCCTCTATCTCATATCGCTCTAGGATTGCTTGGTGAAGGGGAGGTTTCATATCAGGGTCGGATTATGGAAGCTGCTCAAGCTATGGCTGCTGCCGATATTGAGCCTTTTCAGTTGGCTGCCAAAGAAGGTCTGGCCCTCATTAACGGAACTCAGTTTATGAATGCTGTCGGTTCTCTAGCTATGATTAGGGCTGGCCGATTACTTAAAATGGCCGATATTGTAGGGGCGATGACAGTTGAAGCCATGCTTGGCACAGTCGCTAATCTGCACCCTATGGTTGGAAAGCTGCGTCCACACCTCGGACAAGCTCAGGCCGCCCGCAATGTACGTCGTATAACAGAAGGATCTAGTTTGGTGCTTTCTCACAAAAATTGTGACAAAGTACAAGATCCTTATTCTTTGCGCTGTTTGCCGCAGGTTCACGGGGCTGCCAGGGAAGGGTGGCGTTTCGCTTCAGAGGTTTTGGAGCGAGAAATGAATTCCGTTACCGATAATCCGTTGGTTATTCCGCAAGAGTTTCTGGAGGAAGCAGAAAAGGCTGAACATCCTCACGGCATGATTTTAAGTGCCGGTAACTTCCATGGCGCTCCTTTAGCTATGGCCCTTGATACTGCTTGTATAGCTATGTGTCCGATCGGCACTATCTCCGAACGCCGTTGCGATAAGTTAGTTTGTGGTACCGATCATCTGACAGCCTTTTTGGCTTCTGCTCCTGGTGTCGAATCCGGCTATATGATTGTTCAGTATGCAGCCGCTTCTTTGGTAAATGAAAATAAAGTTTTTGCTCATCCGGCCAGCGTCGATACTGTTCCCACTTCCGGAGGTCAGGAAGATCACAACAGTCACGGTCCTACAGCCGCTCATAAATTGGCCAAGATAGTTGACAATTTGGAAAACATTTTGGCCTGCGAACTTGTTTGTGCTACTCAGGCCTTAGAAGAGCGTCGTCCTATAAGTTTTGGCCCAGGTACAGAGGCAGCTTTTCGCGCTGTGCGTAAAGTCATTGCTCCTTTAGAGTTCGATCGTCCTCCGTATCGTGATATTGAGGCAGCTCGTCTCTTGATCAACAGCGGTACAATTCTCAACGAGGTTGAAGCTGCTGTAGGAGTTTTGGAATGACAATGACCGTTATTCTCGTATAAGGCAGTCCTGCTGCCTTCAAAGCAGGCCGTATTATGCAGGTAAAGAGTTAGAATTTACAGAACGTTCTGCCTGCAATCTTAAGGGATGGAAGGAATTAAGCTTTGGCCAGAAGACCTCGTAGCAAATCAGACAGTGATTTATTAGACAGCAATGTTGATATGTCCGTAGAAGGCCGCCTCTCCAGATTAGAGGCCGGACTGGAAGATATTTCCTTAGTAGGCGATACCACTAGCAAAGAAATTTTAAAACTAAGCGGTCGCTTCGAACGTCTCTCAGCAGACTTCGACGAGATAGCTGAGGGCGCTTCGGCCGAAGATTTGGCTCAAGTGCAGGGCTCTCTCGATGAAATGAGTGAGCGCTTCAAGATTGTTGAAGAAACTTTAGAGGCCAAAAATAGCGAATTTGCCGCTAACAGTGAAGCTGTCCGCACTGAGTTGGACAATTTAAATACTGTCAGTAGCAACGCCGCAGAAAAGTTGTCTGCCTTAGAAGTTTCGTTCGGCGAGCGCCTCGACGCCCTTAAGGAGGAGGTCAGTCAGGCCTCAACTTTTGCCAAGAGTGAAGATTTTGAAAACTATAAATTAGAGCAGATCGCTGTCACTGAAGCACTTGAGGAGCGTTTAAAGGCCGAGTCTGCGGAGCTGAGAACGAGCCTGGATCTCTTTAAAGAAGAGCTTAGTAGCGAGTCGGAGAAACAGTCAGCTGCTTTAAATGAGAAAATGGCAGAGAATTCCGATTTGCTCAAGTTAGAAATATCTGACTTGAAGTCTTCTCTCGATTCCTTGCGCGAATCTTTAAATGGTGCCGATAATGTCGCCGATAAGCTCAAGGCTGTAAATGACAGTGTAGAAGCTCTGCAAAGTAGGCTTGAGGAATATGCTCCTAAGTTTGACGATGCTGTAGCCAAGGCTGAAGAGTCTCAGAGTGAAATAGACAAGCATTTAAGTGCTATTAAAATGGCCATGCGTTTAGTAGAGCAGCTCGACGAACGTGTACGCGACATCGGAAAGAATGCCGAAGCCGTTACCGCTGCTGCAGCCAGTGCCGTAGAAGCAGCTCCTCAAATTGCTGCTACTGTAGCTCAGGCTGCCAGCGCTGCCGCTTCTGTTAGTGCTGTTACTCCTAAGGCCACCGCTGCCGAGCCAGTTGAAGAAGATGACCCGATTCCTGCTATCACTGAAAACCTCGGTTACGATCTCGATGATATTCTGCAGGTGGTGATCAGCCACCGGGCTTCGGATCTGCACTTGCAGGTTGGAAATACGCCTACCGTTCGTTTGAGCGGCGATCTCGTTCCCGTAGGAGATACCAAGTTAGCGCAAGATGATACCAAAGCTCTGGTATATCCTGCCATGACTCGTGAGCAGAGGAGAGAGGTTAAAAAAGGACGCGAGGTTTCTTTCGCTCATGTCGCTTCTGACGGAACCCGCTTTATTGTTAACGCTTTCTTGGAGAGAGGCAACTTAAGTGCCAATTTCCATATGCAGCGCACTGATATTCTCGATTTTGATGTTCTGGGTCTTCCCCCCATTCTTAAGAAGCTCTCCCTTTACCAGAGCGGTCTGATTATTCTTACCGGACCTACCGGCTCAGGCAAATCTACTACTATGGCCTCCATCGTTGATTATATTAACAACAATCGTAAGTGCCATATAGTTACGGTAGAAGATCCCATCGAGTATTACCACAAGACAGTAAATTCCCTCATTACTCAGCGTGAAGTCGGTACTGATACTCAGAGCTTCAACGATGCTATCTGTATGGCTATGCGTCAAGATCCCGATGTGTTGGTTATCAGCGATATTAAAGATGCCGATACTTTGATGGCAGCTGCTACTGCAGCAGAAAAAGGCTATCTGGTTGTAGCGGCTATGAATGTACCCGATACTGTCCAGGCAGTGCGTCGTATGTTATCCAGCTTCACCGGAGAGACTCAAAGACAGTTCCGTCTGCTTCTGGCCAGTTGTTTGCGCGGCGTAATTTCTCAGAAGCTTATAGCCAGATCTGATGATAAGGGGCGCGTGCCTGCGGTTGAGGTTCTGGTCGTTGATATGGCCGTTTCCGATTCCATCTTGAACGATAATTTAGATGGTTTGGCCGCTTATCTGCAGCAGGGAACTGTTGAAGGAATGCAGAGTTTCAACCAGTCTGTAGGGGCTCTCTATTCTCGCGGTTTAATCGCCAAAGATGAAGAACAGTTCCATGAGGAGCCTTCTGTACAAGACTTCCCCGTTGTTGATAACGAAATTCATCTTCAGGAGCAGAGCAATTCTGAGATGAGCGACAATGATACTATAATGAACTGGTTATAGAGTATGGACGGCAGATTCGGAGTTTTGAATTCGGACGCTTCTGCGGCAGAAGCAGACTTCTCACCCGAAAATCTGCACGCACGCTTGACACAGGTGCGCGAATCTATAAAGCGCACCTGTATTAGTTGCGGCAGAGATCCCAATTCAGTTGTTTTGATTGGGGTCTCTAAAACAAAGCCGCTGGAGGCTCTGGAGGCTGCCGCGCGTTTGGGGCTGCGCGATTTTGGGGAAAACTACATACAGGAAGCCAAAGCTAAAGCAGAAAAGCTGTCTGCGGTTAATTGGCATTTAATAGGAAACATTCAAAAAAACAAGGTAAACGCTGCTGTAGAGTTTGCAACGGTTATCCACTCTCTAGATTCAGCTGATATTATAAGGCGCATTGATAGGCGCTGCGCCGAACGCGGCCGCATCATTTCCGGGCTCATTCAAGTTCGTTTAGGCCGTGAAGCTACTAAAAGCGGAGTGGATCCGGAGAATCTTTTTGCTCTATTGGATGAACTGAAAACGTATGAACCCAGATATCTTCGTTTAGTGGGATTGATGACCATTCCTCCGCCTGCTTCCAATCCTGAAGGGAATCGTCCTTATTTTTGCCGCTTGCGTGAACTTCTTCAAGAAGTATTGAACCATAAATACTCATTTTGGGCTGGTCAGGAACTCTCAATGGGAATGAGCGGCGATTATAATACTGCTATTGAGGAAGGGGCTACCTTTGTTAGGGTAGGCAGAGCTGTTTTCGGCAGTAGAAAAACGGTCAAACAATCTCTTTAAGACTAAATTAACGGAGGAACCATATGTCTGGCAGCTTTATTGATAGATTCTTTCACTCTTTTAAAGGCATTGGCGGCGAGCATATTGGAGATACGAAAGAAGCCTTAAAAGCTGCTGTAGATGGCGATGAGGTAAAAAGTACTGAGGTTCACGAAGCGGTTAAGGGTACCTCCGACTTGGTATCAGCTTCAAAATTAGAGACAGATAAAAAAACAGAGATAGTCATATTTAATGTTGATTGCGTGAATTCTGAAGGCAAAGGCGTTTGGTGCTTAAGAATTGCCAAAGAAATTAGGGAGGGTAAGTGCGTATTTATCAACTTTAAAGAAACCAGCAAGGAGATTCGCACGCGTATACTCGATTTTCTGGCCGGCAGTATCTATGTTACCAAAGGAGGTTTCGTTAAACTGACTCCCTCACTTGTTTTGTGCTATCCTAGCAAAGTTGAAGTATATTATTTTGATTATCTATCGAATGAAGTTAAGCTCAACTCTGTTTCAGATAGTAAAGTTCGCGAATGGTCTGATTCAGGAACTGCAGAAAGCCGTCGCAACGCAGATTACAGTTGGCGTGAGCGCTATAAATAGTCAGACAATATGACAAATAGTCTTCGGCAAAGAGCTCACGGGCTCTTTTCTCTTTATATACACTTCCCTTTTTGTCGTCAGCGTTGTATTTACTGCGATTTTAATACTTTAGGCGGAGCTGCGTTTGAGTTGCGCCAAGCTTACCATTCAAGTCTGCTTCAAGATATTAAGTCTAGTGCCGATCAGGCCTCTATAGCTGCAGGAGGACTGCGCAGCCTGTATTTGGGTGGGGGTACTCCTACTTTAGCGTCGTCCGAGTGGCTTGTTGAGGTGGTGGATCAGGTTAGAAATAGTTTCGGCTTAGCTGAAGATGCGGAAATTACTTCGGAAGCTAATCCGGCTACTCTTACTTTAGACAAACTACAGAAAATGCGCTGCTGTGGTATTAACCGTCTTTCTTTGGGGGTTCAGTCGCTCAACGAAAATTTACTGCACAAATTAGGGCGCATACATAGTGTGTCTGATGTCGAAAATTGTTTAAGTTGGGCTCGTCAGGCTGGTTTTCGCAATATTAACCTCGATCTTATTTACGGTTTGCCAGGTCAAAGTGTATCGGTGTGGCAAGACACAGTAGAACGGATTTTGTCTTTTAATCCTGAGCATATCGCTTGTTATGCCCTTTCAGTTGAAGAGGGGACCCCACTACAAACTGCTTTGGAAAAAGGCTTAACGGAATTGCCTTCTGAAGAAGAAGTGGAAGAAATGGAGGCAGTACTGAAGCATTTGCTTTACAGAGCCGGTTTTGAACACTATGAAATTTCAAATTGGTCTCGCCCTGGATATCAGTGCTTCCACAATAAGGTTTATTGGGCCAATCTGCCTTATTTAGGTTTAGGAGCCGGAGCCGTTTCTTATTGCCGAGGTTGGCGGTTTCGCCGTGCGTCAGATCCTCGGAGTTACAGTTTGGCTGTTTGTCAAGGCTCAGAAATTTTTGAGAGTGCCGAGCGTTTAGGATGGGCCGCCAAACTTCGTGAAGAATTCATGCTCAAGCTGCGCCGACGTTGCGGCCTTTCGCTCAATCGAGTATTTGTAAAGTTTCCTAAACGTTTTAGATGCGCCTTGGTCCGGGCTAATGAAGAATTTTGGCAGCAAATTCCCAGTGAACTTTTTCACCGTTGCGGTGATCGTTTGCGACTGACTGGACGAGGACGCGATCTTTCTAACGAAATTTTTGTGCGTCTACTGGAATTTCTTCCTTTTGATGCCGTGTTCAGCAAAGAAACATCAAGATAAAAAAAGTCTCAGCCTCTCCACTTTTAACCTGTTTTGGACAAGCTAAACGCGCCGCTTAGATGGCGAAAAGCTGAGACCATGTTTTTGCGTCTAAACCATATTAGAGTGAACGTACTCCTGCCTATAGAGGCGGGAGACTCCTTGCAGGATGAGTTAAATAATATTTTTAGGTATAGCCTCGTCGGAAGTGATGTTGGCTACAAATTTCAATACCGTTTTCTTGGCTTTATTTATTTTAGATAGTTTTTTGTTCTGTTCAGAAGGTGCCGTTCTGTCGTTAGAAGGAACTTGGCCCGTCTTGTTTGAGTTATCCGGCAATTCAGGATTTCGAGCTTTTTTGTTCTGCTCAGCTTGCCGTTGTTCCTGAATTTCCTGATCGCGTCTTACGCAGCGGCTGATCTTTTTTGTCCAGGACCAACCGGTTTTGACTGCCAATAAACCTGTGCACGCTGCCGCCGCCACCGGTCCGCCTACTGCTATAGAAACTGCTACTGCTGAACCATAGGCCAAGTCAAGAGCTCCATTGATAACTTTTGTTCTGCTCTTGTTCTTGATGCCTTTCTGTATACTTTTGACACCTACACCAATATTGAGGGCGGCGGCTGCTTTGCGCAGCGGCGGCAGCACAGTTTTTTTGACAAATTTGGCTGCCTGCCCGGGCTTGCCTTCCAATGCTATGGTGCCTACAACAGCTCCGTTTAATGTTTTACGTACGCCTGCCAGAGTGGTGCGCAAGCCGCTCAACACAGCATGGCTATCTTTCTTTTTTACGGCTTTGACGGTTTTTACTACACCGCTACCCGTTTTGCATAGTCCCTGTCCGGCTAAGACAGCCCCTCCGGCCCCGCAGCATAGATCCGCACTGAGGCCGGAAAACTCTGACAGCTGATTGAAGAACTTTATATTTTTATTGATGCCGCCACCTTTAGTGACAGCATTTTCAGCCAGATCTTTTATATCGCTGACGTATTCGTCGTCGAAGGCTTCTCCGCATAAAACGGCCGTGCCTATGCCTAGCGCAATTGCTGCAGGCACTCCCTTGTTAACATGATCTTTGACAAAAGTTAGGGGAGAATGACGAGCTTCTTTGTATAATTCAATCCCTTTTTTTACTAACTTTTTGGGACTTTTGTTGCTTTTTTTCTTCTTGGCAGGAGCAGCTGAGTCAGATTCTTCTGTAAGAGAAGGTTGTTCCGTTTCGGTGTGATCGGAAGACGAAGTTAAAGACAGGGCATCTTGAGGTTGAACAAATTCTGCAGCAACTCCCTCCTGAGAGAGGTTTTGAGAAGATGCCGACTCACGCTCTGAATGTACACTTCCGCTGGAAGGCAGCGAGGCTGTGCTTACAATATTCGTATTGGCCTGAGGAGAACTTATGCTGTTCATGAGGTGCACTTGCATGAATTAATGCTAAAAAGAATGTACGCCAGTATATTACTGTACTTCGTTAACAAAATAAAGACGATAATGGCTGAGCTGTTCGCAAAAGTGTTACAAAAATGTCAGAAACTCAACTTTTATGTTATTGCCAACTTTCTTTGATAACACGCAACCAGTTCTTATAGAGTACTTTGTCCAGCTCTTTTTCACTTAAACCGGCTTCGCGCAGCCCATCGGCTATTAAGCTTATATCTGAAACATCTCTAATTTGATCTGGTATCAGGCACCCATCAAAATCGGAACCTATGGCCACATGATCGAAGCCGATCAGTTTTCCAATATATACGATATGAGCTATTACCGCTTCCAGTTCGCTGCAGGAGCGCGGCTGAGTACGATGAGCCTGAATATCTTTTTTAGCTTGTTTGAAATTACCGTATAGTTCTACGACCTGAGGAATATAAGCACTTTCTTGGGCGCGGGGGCCGATAAGGTCTGGAACATGGAAAGTAACGCCCACTAAACCGCGGTGCTCGGCTACGGTTTGCAATTGATGATCGGTGAGCGCCCGAGAAGCCGGACAAATAGTAAAAGCGCTGCTGTGTGATACCACTAAGGGACTGGCAGAAGCTGCCGCCAAATCGTAAAAGCCTTGAGCATTCAAATGGGCCGCATCGAGCAGAATGCCCAATTCATTGCAGCGTTTTACCAATGATAAGCCCGCTCCGGTTAATCCGGGACCAGTATTCGGATTGACCTTGTAAGCGAAAGGAACACCGGTACCAAAAATATTGGGACGACTCCAGCAAATGCCTAAAGAGCGCACTCCGGCTTGATAAAGTACTTCTAAACTTTCTAAATTTATATCTAGGGCTTCGCAACCCTCTAAATGAAGAACAACTGCCAGCTTGTGTTTATTGATTGTATCGGTTAGTTCTTGATAAGAGCGTACAACTTTGAAATTTTCAGATAGGCGCTCATCTTGAAAAATGTGACTCATTACTTCCAGGGTAGCGTTTAAGGCTAGCTGTTGATCTACAGGCGGTTCCAGATGGGGATGACGCCCTTCGGGAACTTCGCGGCTGTGAGCCTGCAGACAGGTGCTGTCATCACCTAAAGGAGGATCAATAAAAATGGCACAGAGCGCCCCTAAGTAATTTGCTTTTAAAGCGCGCGGCAAGTCTATGTGAGCGTGAGTGCAACCGCGGACGAAGGCGTGAGCCTGCAGGGGAGGAGCACCGTTCCGCAGATGACGGGGAGGATAACATTTTACGAAAGAATCGTTGTGACCATCAAAAAAAACAGGCATAACTTGCTTGATTCTCTGCCTGTATTCCGACGGCCTGCTTGGCTTGAAGTTATGATTCAATTATGCTGCAAATATAAAAAGGGCTGCAGTCAGCTGTGAGGAAAAACAGGCCAATTAATTGAGAGAGGCACTTATTGTACGCCATGGCTGAAGCAAATTGGAAACTGGATTTTGAATCTTTGCAAAAAAGACTACCTGCAGCTTGGCAGAGTGTTTGCAGCGATCCCAACTGTGAACGCACTGTAGTTGTACTGCCTTCTATATCTTTATCCCCTTTAGAATTGGCTAAAGTGCAAGGTTCCGTCCATTACGAAGAGAGGTTGTTATCTTTCCTCACGCTGCTGGGAATGCCGAAAACTCACGTAGTATATCTTAGCGCGCTGCGTATTCCGGATGACGTAATCTCGTACTATTTGCAGTTTTTGCCAGGTGTGACTTTCTCACATGCTCGGGAACGTCTTCACCTAATTTCATTAATGGATCGCAGTGATATTCCTTTAACTCAAAAAATTTTAGAGCGTCCGGCTGTCATTGAACGCATAAAAAGGGCTATTACCAATCCGGCTCTTTCGTACATAGAGGTCTACTATAATACCGATTTGGAGCATGAGCTGGCTGTCAAGCTGGGCATTCCTATTTACGGCTCTGCCGACGATTTGCGTTATTGGGGAGGAAAATCCGGCTCTAGAGACATCTTCCAAAAACTTAATATCGCTCATCCTAAAGGACGCGGTTCGATTTTCAGCATGAGGGAAGCTGCTCAAGCTATTGTGGAATTGCGCTCCGAATGTTCCGATTTAGAGGGTGTAGTTATTAAACTGAACGAGGGATTTTCCGGTATTGGCAATATCTTAGTCAAATTTGCTGATATGGGTGGTCTGTCATCTAAGGAAGAAATAGCCGATTATTTAGAAAATCTTTCCGACGGAAGCTGTGGCGAAGTTTCTTGCCGAGCTTTCAAAGAAGTTTTTGCCGATCAGGGCGGCGTAGTGGAAGCTTTTATAGACGCTCCCGATAAAACTTCGCCTACTATCCAAATTTTCATAAATCCTTTGGGAGAAATAAACATAGATTCTACGCATGAACAGCAGTTGGGAGGCCGATCCGGTTTGGAATATATCGGTTGCTCTTTGCCTGCAAAGAACGATTACGTGCAGGCACTGCACCATTTAGGTAAAGAAATCGGCCGTGAATTAGTGCGTTTGGGGTATATCGGACCGGTTTCTATCGATTTTATTGCTATTCCCAGAAAAACTAAAAAAACTGAAAGTCTGACTGATGGTATAATTTACGAGTGTGATAATTATGAACTTTATGCAGTGGAAATAAATTTACGCCGCGGCGGTACAACCCATCCGTTAAATGCGACCGGTTTCCTAACTGGAGGGCGGTATGAGGCAGAGAGTGGCTCTTTCAAAACCCCTTCTGGGCGTAAAATTTTCTATGTATCTTTTTCTAATATAGCTCCTCCTGAAGCTAAAGGACTGTGCCCCAACGATATAATCGATATTGTTACAGAGTACGGTTTGCACTATAACTCAGCTACTTGTAGTGGAGTGATTTTTCACATGATGGGTGCTCTTTCTCAATATGGACGTCTTTCCGGTACCTGTATAGCCGATTCTCCGGAGAAAGCCTGGAAACTGGTTGATACCACCAAAACTATTTTGGCAGAACAGGCTTCCGATCTCAGTTGGCTGCAGCAGTAAATCGCTGCAGCACCTATTAGTTTAGGTACTGCAAAAGGCATATTTAATGAAAAATCATTTAACTCAAGAGCAAAAAAAACAACTTCTGCAAAATGTACTGGCAGATGTATCTCGCGCCTTTTATCTGAGTATACGTGTACTTCCTGCTGCAGTTAGGGAACCTATAGGTTTGGCTTATCTTTTGGCCCGAGCTGCTGATACTTTAGCTGATAATCCTTATGTTGAAACTGAGGCACGTTTGGCCGATCTGGAGAAATGGCTTTTTATTTTAACAGAAAGAGGAGACGTGTCTGCCTATAAAGATTTTTGGAGCTATTTGGGTGATTATGTCGATCAGGGAAAAAAAGCGGGTGTGCTCCCTCAAGCTGCCGGTTTAGCCGCCGGAGGAATAACTGACGGAGAGGGGCGCCTTTTGTTGCGTCTGTCTGAGGCTTACAGTCTGTATTTGGAGTTGGATACTTTTGCCCAGCAAGAAGTGTTATCAGTTGTATCCACTTTGATTGAAGGCATGAAGCTGGATTTGGCTTCTTTCCCTGGTGCTTTTAACACCGATTTGCAGTTGGAAAATTATACCTATCTAGTAGCCGGTTGTGTTGGTCAATTTTGGAGCCGTATAAACGCTCATTACCTTGGGGTAATTAGAGACAACGATCTTCCCATGATGGAAGAATTAGGCATTAGTTTCGGTAAGGCACTCCAATATGTTAATGTTTTGCGTGATTTTCCCAAAGACTTGAAGTGCGGACGTCTCTATATCCCCTGCTCCGGGTTGGCTGATTTTTTAGACAATAAAAGATCGGATGCCGATTTGGCCTCTTTCAAAGTTCAGCTCAAACCCTGGATTATTAGGGCTGTACACCACTTCCGCAAGGCCCTCAGCTACATTAAAAATACTCCCAAAAGAGCTTGGCTGTTGCGCTTGTCTACTGTTTGGCCGGTTGCTATAGGGTTGGGCACTTTACTTGAAATGGTCAGAAATCCGCACTGGCCCGATTTTTCTGCTCGAGTTAAAGTTTCGCGCTTGTGGGTCTATGCCATGATGCTAATTTCGCTGTTTTTAATTTGGAGCAACCGAGCCCTTGATGCCGCTTTTTGGCTTATGGAAAAACGCTTGAGCCTTCTTTGGGCGAAACTTGAGGAGGGGCAACTCCAGCAGAACACAACACAATTATAGCTGGGGCGAGATGAATTAGTTCTGTTATGGCTACTGCAGGCAGTTCTTGCGAGGAGCGGATCGTTTGAACGGAGTTTACTTCAGACCTAAAATACGTTTAGAAAGTTCGCCCGAACCGAAAATATTGGCTGTTTTGTCGCGCGGTGTATCTTTTGCTCCAATTTCGCGGTAAATTTTAAGCAGTTTCTCCATGTAATTTTCTAAAGAGTAAGTTGAAGCTGTCTGGACGGCGTTGTGTCCCATATTGAGTCTTTGCTCACGCTCGGCGACAGCTCTCTCCAATATGTTTGTATAAGCGTCTTCATCGCAGGAACAGAGTAGACCGTCATGTCCGTCCGTTACAGTATCTCCAGTGCCGCAGGCATTGACGGCTATCACCGGTAGGCCGGCGGCCATACCTTCCAAAACGGCCAAAGGTTTTACTTCTGTGGTACTGGTCATAACGAACAAATCGGCAGCTTTGTAGTAAGAAGGAATTTCGGTATAGCCTACGCGTCCAGGGAAGAATACGTAAGGGGCTATGCCTAAAGAAGTTGCTTCCTGTTTCAGATCTTCCAGTATTGGACCGTCTCCCAGTAGCATGAGGCGTACTTGGGGCTGATTGCTATGTACGCGCTGAAAAGTGCGCAGCATGAAGCTTAAATTTTTTTCCAGGCCCATGCGGCCAGTAAAAATGCAGAGAACATGCTCCGGAGAAAGTTCGAAACGCTGGCGTACTGCCTGTCCGTTGGCTCTAGCAAACGAACGCACATCGATGGCATTTTGCAGTACTTCCACTCTGCAAGTAACTCCATATTCGTCGAGCAGTCCTCTTATGCTGGGGGAAGGGCATATAACGCAATCGCAGCGACTAGTATACTTTGACACCGCTTCTCGAGCCGCCTTACAAACCAGCTTGTTGGGCAGAGGAACGTAGTGGGCATATTTTTCCAATTGAGTGTGAAAAGTATATACTAATGGAATACCCAAAAATTTGGCAAAATGCGCGCCTACATCTCCCAAAAGAAACGGATGGTGCGTGTGAATAACGTTTAGGCCCATGCGTGCAATTAGAGCAAAAAGATGGGAAGAATAGGGAATGGCTATAGGAAACTCAACTTTACGAGTTAAGTTTAGTGAATTAAAACGCCAAACACCGCTGTGTTCTTCTTTGTACCCGGTTACCTTAGGAGCAAACACAAAAGGAGTATTATTTGTTCGAAGTAACCCTTCTCGGATGAGATAAACCGAATTAACTACGCCGCTAACAATAGGACGATAAGCATTTGTAAAAATTGCTACACGCATGTCTCTCCGTAGTTCTATAGCGCTGTTTCGCTATCCTTCATATGTATATTTATAGCTGTTAACTAAGCAGAATTACTTCTTGGCAGAGGTATGCATAATCTTTTGCTTTACTGTGTAGAAGCTTAGGCAGATAATATCAGGCAAATTTTTAGTTTTTGAAGCGGTTGGCGAAAATTTTAGCATAAGTCTGGCGCTAAAAGGTTTCTGCTCCTTATGGCGAATCGCAGGAAGTTTCACTGAGGGAGTTTGAGTAAAGCGAATATGACTAATGAAAATAAAGCTCAGTCGGCACAAAATGAGCCTATTGCAGATAAAAGCGAGTCGTCAGCTTCAGTTGAAGCGGTTAAGAAAAGTAATTCTTTGTTGATAAGGACTCTTTCCGCCATAGTTATGGTGGCGATAGCCGGTTTAGCCATTTACCAGGGGGGATGGTGCTTTAGCTACTTGACTGCTCTTGTAAGTTTGGGCCTAACTTATGAGTACTGTCGTCTGGTGCAAAATAAAGGTTTTAAGCCGAACCTTACGCTATGTTCCATCTGCTCTATGGCCATGATTGTGATCGGCTCTTCAGAGTTACAGGCTGCCGTCATCGGTTGGATGTACATGGCCGTTGTTTCGTGGTGTCTTTTTTGTTCGGCTTTAGACAATGTTTTTAATCATAAAGAGCGCCGGTCTTTTATTGTTGATAGTGCTGTCAACTGTTTCGCCGTGATTTACTGCGGTTTTCTGCCTTCGCTGCTATGCTTCATACGCAACGTTCATATTTTTATTGTAGTTTTTCTGGTAGTTATATGCATAGCTTCCGACGTAGGCGCTTATTTTTTTGGCAAAACGATGGGACGCACCAAGCTGTCTCCTTTGAGTCCTGGAAAAACCTGGGCTGGCTTTTGGGGGGCTTTGCTGTGCTCTATCGCCTCAATTTACGGTCTGCTGTATTGGAATTTTTCTACAGCCGTTTTTGTGAAATACAACATGTATTTTTGGCTGATTATGGGAATCGGCTGCTGCTTAATAGGTCAGCTTGGCGATCTCTTTGAGTCTTCCTTGAAAAGAGATGCCGGATGTAAAGATTCCGGTTCACTTATTCCCGGCCACGGAGGAGTGCTCGATCGTGTCGATTCTTATCTTTTTGCTTCTCTGTTCGCCTATATGTGGCTGACAGTCTGCCTGTCTATACCTTTTCTTGATAATTTTTTTAGCAGATAAATCTGCCAAGGTAAGCATATTTTTTTTGTAATAATAGGAGCTGTTTTATGATTCAAAGTGTGTCTGTATTGGGATCCACCGGTTCTATCGGAACTCAGACTCTCGATGTTATTGAAGCTTTTCCCGATCGGTTTAAGGTCGGTGTTTTGGCTGCTAACCGATCTTGGAAATTGTTGGCGGAGCAGGCTCTTAAGTTTCGTCCTCAAGTGGTGGCTTTGGGCGATAAAACTTACCTGCCACAGCTTGAGGAAGCACTTAACGGTACCGATATAAAAATTATGGTCGGAGAGGAAGGAGTTATCGAAGCCGCTTCTTTGGCCGATGCTGATATAGTGCTGTCCGCTTTGGTAGGTGTAGCCGGTTTAAAGCCCACAGTAGCAGCTTTGGAAGCCGGCAAGCCTATCGCTTTGGCCAACAAAGAAACTTTGGTAGTGGGCGGAAGTCTTGTCACTAAATTGGCTCAATCGAAGGGAGTTCCCCTTCTGCCGGTAGATTCCGAACACTCGGCTATTTTTCAGTGTCTGCACGGTCAGCCGGAAAAATCCTTAAAGCGCATTCTGTTGACTGCTTCTGGAGGTCCCTTCCGCACTAAGTCTAGGGAAGAACTTAGTTCCATGACTGCTGCTGATGCTTTAAAGCATCCTACTTGGAGTATGGGTGCTAAAATAACTATCGATTCTGCCAGCTTAATGAATAAAGGTTTCGAAGTCTTAGAAGCCATGCATCTTTTCCAGTGTGATATGGAACAGATTGAGGTTTGGGTTCATCCCCAGAGTATTGTCCACTCTATGGTGGAATTTGTAGACGGATCTATTTTGGCTCAAGTCGGTCTGCCCGATATGCGCACCCCTATCCAATACGCTTTAGGATGGCCGGAACGACTGCCTAAGGCTTGGGAAAATATGCAGATTAGCCAATGTCGCAATCTCACTTTTGAAGAACCGCGTTTAGATGATTTCCCCTGTTTGCGTTACGCCTTTGAGGCTGGAAGAATCGGAGGTACTTTACCTTGCGTAGTTAATGCTGCCAATGAAATTGCGGTAGCGGCCTTCCTTAAAGGACAAATTTTCTTCACGGCTATCGCCGAAACGATTCGGGCTTGTATGGATGCTCATCAGGTTGTTGCAGAGCCTACTTTGAATATTTTGGATCGTGTTGACCGAGAGACCCGTCTCTATGCTCAGAAATTTATAGAAGAAAAATATGGAAGCAAATAACTTCAGAGAAACAAAATAGGCGGACGAAGCTCTTTTTGAGACAAGAACTTTTGCGGAGGTTATAATGGCTGTTATCCAATGGATAATACACAATCTGCCCAGTTTGATAGCTGTATGTGTGGCATTCGGCTTTATCATTACTATTCATGAGCTGGGCCATTTTCTTATGGCGCGCCGTGTCGGCATTCGTTGTCCGCGCTTTTGTTTGGGCTTTGGCCCCCGCCTGTTTTCTTTTAATTACCGCGGTACGGAATTTAGCATTTGTTTGCTGCCTTTAGGCGGTTACGTGATGATGTTGGGAGAAGACCCAGAAAATGATGAAGAGCAGACCGAATTTAAAATGGTCTCTCAATACTTGCACGAAGAGTCTTTGCCGGGTACTCCCGATGAATTGGCCGATGCTTTAGAAAAAATGGCTGCCGACGATCCTCAAAAAGTACCTGAAGAGGAAAAGGCTGCATTTAATTCTGTTGTCGGACATGTGCGTTATCTTCCCAAGCGCGTGTACAGCACAATTCGCGAGCTAGAGGGCAACTTTAATGATAAGAGTGTATGGGCTCGCATGGCTGTTGTGTTGGGCGGCGTAACTATGAACTTTATTTCAGCACTGATTATGTTCTGGATTATCGGTGCTTGTTACGGTATGGCTGAGCTTAGCCCCAGCAGTTTGCCCATAGTGATGAAAGTTTTTGATAATTCTCCTGCAGCGGCAGCCGGTTTGAAATATGGCGATAAGATAGACAGCATCGATCATCATCCTATTGTTTCTGGTGTTGACATGGTGCGTTTGATAGGCAGGTATCCGGCCCAATCTGTCTCTATGGAAGTTACCCGAGGCCAAGAAAAACTTAATCTTACTGTTGTTCCCAACTTAACTATGGCGGGAGTGAATTTTCAGACAGTTAATAATGGCGAAGTAACGGTCACTTCTGTTAGTCCTTTTGGTAAAGATGATCCCACCGCCCAATTCAAAGAGGGGGATGTCATAGCAGCAGTCAATGGTCATAAGATTGCTGGATTAAGTGACCTGCAAGGTATTTTGCAGCAGATTAGTAGTCAGGAAGACAAAAATACTACAGGTAGTTTGAGCAAGGTTAAAGCCGAGTTCGTTTTAAAAGACGGACGTGCGTTGGCTATGGAAATGTTTGCCGAAGACTTTGCTCCTGTGGGCAAAATAGGTATTATGCCTGCTCAGGTTACGGAATTTAAATTCAATGATACTACTACTAATCAGGTTAAGAGTGTCGCTGCAGGTAGTCTGGCTGCTCAAGAAGGATTCCGAGAAGGCGATTATATCTTTTTAATTAACGGTGCCCGCGTCAGCAATCAGGAATCTTGCGATGAAATTCTGAGCAAACTTTCGCAGGGTAGTGAGCCTTTAGTTTTTGATATTTTGCGCGGCAGTGAACATGTTCGTCTGCAAACGACCGAAAAAGTGGCAGATGCTTCTCTGTTCGGTTTAGCTTTTCAGCCCATAACATTTGGTACCACTTTTAAACATTCATTTGTTTTGATCGGCCGTTTAATTGTGGCTCCGGTTATTATTGTTAAGCAAATGGTTGATAAAGTACTTAGTCCCGACTTGGTGAAGTCTTCTATGTCCGGACCTTTAGGTATTATGCAGATGATTTTTGAGCTTTCTAACGACGGCCTGGGCAAGTTCCTCTATATTGTGGCCTTGATAAATGCTGCTGTAGGCGCATTTAACGTGATTCCTTTTCCTGCTTTGGATGGAGCTCGCTTTGTAGTGTTGTTAATAGGCGGTATCAGAGGTAAGGAAATTGATCCCACTAAGGAAGCTTGGGTCCATCAGATAGGTCTTTATCTGCTGCTTGGCTTGGTAGTACTGGTAACTTATGTCGATATTATGAGGTTATGGGCCGGTGTGCCTTTAACTAACTAGCGGTGTAAATCTAGAACAACTTAGCTCGTTTCGCCAACGCCCCTGCAGCCGTTATGCTGCAGGGGCGTTGGCGTTTATAAGACTGCAGACTGAGCAGTTTCAATGCTACTGTGAAACTTTATATTTGTTTATTTTTTCTCTACGGGGAAATTATAAAAGATACCGGCAAATATGGCTCTTGAAAGTAAAAATAAAGGGCCGGGCCCAGTTCGGGCGAATCGCGCCCCATATGTATTTTGCTATAGTTACTGCCTGTACGTGCTTCAATATGTTTTTGGGCCTCTTGGCCCTCTATTTAGCTGCTATTGGTCAGCCTTTTTGGGCTTGCTGGGCTCTTTTGGCTTCTGTTTGTTTTGATGCTTGCGATGGTTTTTTAGCTAGAAAATGGAATGTTGCCAGTGAATTTGGAGCTCAACTAGATTCGCTGGCCGATTTTGCCAGTTTTTGTTTGGCTGGAGGTGTTTTGGCTTATTCTTGGACGGCTGCTTCGCTGTCGGGGAATTACAGCTTAGCTGCTTACAGCAACAATTACAGCAGCGGTATATGTGGTGTAATCAAAGCTATTTGCAGCGGTGGTTGGCAGCAAACCGGAGGATTTGAACCTCTGAGCGGTTCTTTCAACTATGTAGTTCTGCTAGTGGCGTTTGTTTACATATGCTTAGGCGGTATGCGTTTAGCGCGTTACAATGCCAATACCGATTCCATTTGTCCGCCCAGCTTTTTCGAAGGCATGCCCACCACCGGAGCTGCAGCTATTTTGTCCATGTTCTGCTTAGCCGATTTTATGGCTCCGTCTTCCTGTCGTTTCTCCAGTTGGATGTTTATTATAACTACAACCTTAATTTTTGCCTTTTTGATGGTGTGCAAACTCCCTTACCCCAAACTAACAAAAATGAGTTGGCTGCCCAAATGGACTTTTATACTGCCTGTTGCCTTGGCCTTTATAAGTTTGCCTCTTTCGGTATATTTATTCTGTGGATTATACCTTATAAGCGGTCCTGCTTTTTTATTTATAAATAAGAAGAAAGCAACAGACGCACAAGCAAGCTGAAAACAGCGGAAAGGTGTTGTGATATGAGCATCATTACCAATTTTACTAGCAACGGTTTAGGCTGTGGAAGAAAATTTAAGTTCTTCACCGTTTGCACCGTGCTGTCTTTGAGTTTATGTCTGTCTTCGAATGTTGTAGCTGCCGAGGCCGGAACGCAAGATGCGTCTGCTGCTAAAACCAATGTTGTACAGAAACAAAATAACACTGAGCAAGCTGCCGATGCTGAGTTAGATCATATTCTTCAACTTCTTCATGAACAGAAGTTCGACGACGCCTTTGCGGCGCTTACTAAATTGGCCGAGTCAGGTCATGTCGGCGCTCAACAAATTTTAGCCCAATGCTATTACAAGGGCGCCGGTCTTGAGCGCGATATGGACAAGGCTATTTTCTGGTTTAAGAAGGCAGCCGAGCAAGGCAGCAGTGAGGCAGAATACAAATTGGCTTGCGTCTTCGATCAAGACAAAGCAGGGCCGCGTAATCCAAAAGAGGCTATGCTTTGGTACGAGCGCAGTGCCCAGAAAGGTAATGTGGCTGCTCAACTTATGGCCGGTTTGCATTATATGAACGGTGATGGAGTCGAACGTAGCCCTGAAAAAGCTGCGCAATATTATACTGAAGCGGCCGAAAAAGGACATCCTTTAGCTCAATTTTTGCTTGGTGATTGCTATATACTCGGACATGGAGTTGCTAAAAACGAGTCTAAGGCTATTGATTATTTTACTAAAGCGGCAGAAAATAATTACTTGAACGCTCAAATAAAATTGGGGATTTGCTACAATACAGGTCTTGAAAAGATTAAGCCCGATTTGGAAAAGGCTGTATATTGGTTGTCCCGGGCTTCCGAGCAGGGCTCTCCCGATGCAAAATTCTTCTTGGCGATAAACTATCAGCACGGAAGGGGAGTTAAGGCTGACGGTGCTAGGGCTCTTGAACTTTATAAAGAGGCAGCCGACAGCAATGCGCCTATTGCCGGCAGAGCTTTGCGCTGCGTAGCACTGTGTTTATATAAAGGTATCGGTACTGAAGCTAATGCCACTAAGGCTGTAGCTTACTTACGCAAGTCTGCAGATCTTGGCGATAAGGTTGCTCAATCTTGTTTGGCTTATTGCCTCCTTAATGGTTTAGGCGTTGAAAAAGATACAGAAGAGGCGGAAGATTGGCTGAAAGAGTCAGGCTTTGATACACCTCTCAATCCTGCTGAGGCTAATTAAACTGAGGAGTACTTGAATTTTTGCCCTGATTGTTAGATAATTGCACCTTGGTTGGCAGGTATTCAGCTTATGTTGTTCAAAACTTGCCGCAAGAATTGTTGTTATTGGCGGTATGCGCTGCATCTGCAGATTCGTCTGCTTGATGGGGCAGATTTGCTCAGTATGAAACTAAGTTTCAGACTCGCACAATCAGGATACTGCGTAACAAACGGAAATTATGCTTGGCCAGACTATACCTGTTGCAGCTCGCTGGAGAGCGGTCGCTGTGCGTTGTGTCCGTGTCGAGGATTTTGTAACTGTAAGTTGCAAGATGATTTGTTCCATTCACCCTGGTCCGTTTGTGCTATATTATAAGCGCAATTTTATAAAATAATTGGACCACTTGGGTTCAGGAGGTTTTCCTAATTATGACTACTTTCAAGAAACTGGCTGCTTTATTTGTGATCGGCGCCGCCGCTTTCACTCTCTCTGCTTGCGCCGCTAAGACTGACGCCCCCGCTCCCGAGGGTGTTCCTGCTGCCACAGGTGCCGCTCCCGCCCCCGAGGCTGCTCCCGCTGAAGCCGCTCCCGCTCCCGCCGAAGGTGCTCCTGCCGAAGCCGCTCCCGCTCCCGCTGAAGGTGCTCCCGCTGAAGGTGCTCCCGCCGAAGCTGCTCCCGCTCCCGCTGAAGGTGCTCCCGCCGAAGCCGCTCCCGCTCCCGCTGAAGGTGCTCCCGCCGAAGCTGCTCCTGCCGAGGGTGCTCCCGCTGAAGCCGCTCCCGAAGCCAAGTAATTAGCTCTTATTTTCCCTCATTAGTGCGCCTGCCGTCTACGTAACTGTATGCCGCAGGCGTTTTTTTTGTTTTGTTCATCAGTTGACAAATGAACTATAGCGTTCCTTGTGTGCTGTCGTCTTTTGTCGTTCAGCCTGTGCGCCTGTCCTAAACGTTCAGCCTTTCATGTCCGCGTGCCGTAAGCTGCCGTAAGCTCTTTAGGTTCGAAAGTAAAAACGGATATTTTTTTCGCTTAAGTACTTGACAGCCATTAGGCTGAGCGGTAATATACTCGGGCAGTCGCGATAGCGACAGCCAAAAGTTTTGACAAC
>JBJEGC010000019.1:0-8630 GCA_051874695.1 Candidatus Bruticola sp. | reverse complement strand
CACTTTCGTCTATTTCGCGGCGGCAGCGGTATTCAAACGCTTGTAAAGAAGGCAATTTCTCGCACTGATAATTCTTTCGCAGGTAGCCTATGGCCGCTAAATAAGCAGCTCTGGTAGAGACTTTTCCTTCAGTCATATAGCAACTCATGAACACTTCAAAGACGTCATCAGGGATAATAGACTCGCCTTTGCGGTTGCCGTAACCTGTAAAAAGAGCGTTTTTACCACCCAAAAGGTAAACTTTGCGCCAGCGATAGACAGTTGCAACGCTGACGGTTTCACCATGCTCGATCAACCATTGCTCGATGCCCTTTTGGCCAAGATTCATAGTTTGCTCGACGATATACAAGCGATTGTCGACAGCATTTTTCTGCCAAGATGGCGCAGCCAGATACTCTTCGTTTGCCTTAACCACTTCGGCTTCAGCTTCAGCCTTACGGATGGCAGCTTTTGATGGGCGCCCACGCTTAGGTTTGGCAGCTTCCACAGCTTGAGCCAAGCGCACATTTTCCCAGTACCGCTCCTGCGCTTCCTTAGGCAAGGATTCAAGGGCGATCTCGTATTTAAAACCGCCTCGGCCTCCATTAGGATTAGGGACTTGGCGATAAGTAAACCGCTCCAGCTTCCTCATAAAGACCTGCCTGGCAACTTGACAAAGCTGACTTGCGGTTGTTATGTCGATCCAGCTATCGCAGCTCACTTTCAACACGCTCCATCAACTTAGAAATGCTAGTTCCATAGCAGTCAGCGAGCTGTAAAAGCATTTCAAAACCTGGCTCTCTTGTTGCATTTTCCCATCGCGCAATTGTTCTTGGAGCGACGCCAATTTTGTTAGCAACGGCAACTTTTGTAAGTTTTGCAGCCTTTCTAGATTGCTTTAAAGCATTGGCTAATGCAGACAAAGACATATTACAGCTCTCTTTTCGACCATTTTGGTCTTCGCTTATTGGAATATTAGACCATAATGGTCTAGATTTCAAGAGGGAAAGCCATAAAATTTTATAAAGTAGACCAATATGGTCACGTTAGAACAAATTAGAGAACGCATAAAACAAGCGAGAGAAAGCAAAAACATGAGGCCTAAAGATTTAGGCGAACTGATGGGAGTGTCAGGAAGAACGATAAGCAGGTGGGAAGATGGAACTAGAGGAATAGAGTTGAGTGTCTTGCTGCAAATTGCTGCGGTTTTAGAAGTAGAACCAGCATTTTTTCTCAGCACAGGAGAAAAAAAACAAGCAACAGATCCTGCTTTGCCCAACAAAGAAGCAATAAAATTGATTACGATATATGACAATTTAAATGATGATGGGAAGAAACATTTAATTGAGTGCGCCGAGAATGCTTCCGAGGTGTCAAGATATAAAAAATCTATTTCTCAGGCCATTGCTTAGGCTAATAAAATAACTGGTGCAATGGGGGGCAATGGTTGCATCGCTAAATTAAGAAAAACGCCGAAAAATCGGGTTTTTCTTGAAATGAATTTTTGGAATTTTGAATCGGACAATAATTTAGGAGTTCAAAAAATACAAAAATCCGCACGGATCCGCTTTTTTTCAGGCTTTTTAAGCCCCTAAACGACAATAAAAAACGCCCCTTCAGCTCCTATTTAATAGGTTTTGAAAAGGCGTTAAATTGTAAAAAAGCGGATCTGATGGAAAAAATTCTTGCAAACCATCTAGGAAGCCAATGAAGGAAAAAGCCCGAAATTACGGAATTTTAAGGAGATCTAAAAAATGGGCTTTCTCTTAAAACATCCGATCCCTTATATCGGTTAGCCGTAAAGTGTAAAAGACAATAAATAAGCCGACTGTATGTTACCAGTCGGCTTATTTTTACAAGTTAAATTAGAGCTTAGTTATTTTTATTAAGGGGAGTAAAGATTTAACTCTCTCTAAAGTAAATACGGCCGGCAGTTCCGTTTCTGCGTTGGCCGCTCCGCAAGCACTGGCCCAGCGCAGGGCTTCCGGCAGTTCCAGACCTTTACTGTATAAACACAGACCGGCACTGAAAGAATCGCCGCTGCCTACCGAACTGACTAAGCGGTCGACAGAGTAAGAGCAATGCCAAGCACCTTCGCGATTAATTGCCACCGCTCCGCTCGCCCCCATAGTTACGCACACTAAAGAGGCGCCGCGCTGTAATACTTTGTGAGCAGCCTGAGCTGCCGCTTCGGTATTTCTTATAGATACACCGAGAGCTGCTCCCAGTTCTTCCCAATTGACTTTGACAGCCAGCCCTTGGGGAGAGCCGACAACTGCTTTCAAAGTTTCTCCAGGAGTATCTATCAGAGTAGGTCCAGCCTGTTTTTGGACACACAGACAGAGCTGAAGATAATCTTGGGCACTGACTCCGGGAGGTACACTGCCGGCCAGTACCGCGGCTTGGCATTTTTTACTCTGCTGAAGAATAAAAGAACATATGGTCTGCCAGTGACTGGCGCTTAAGGTAGGACCTGGTTCGTTTATGACTGTGGAGTCGCCTTGGCCATGACGCAGCAGGTGACTCATTTTGGTTTCTAGGTCATCAAATTCAATCCAGGCAGTGTTAAGCTCTTCTTGATCGGTGAGGTGGTGCAGTAGTCGACCGGAAGATCCGCCCAAAAAGCCTGCTGTAATGTAGGATTCGCCTAAAATTTTACAAGCTCTGCCTACGTTCAGGCCCTTGCCCCCCGCGCTGATGCGTAAGCTGACAGCGCGGTGGACACGATGGGGGACTAGTTCCGGCACACCTATGGTTCTATCTACTGTGGGGTTAGTAGCCGCAATAAGAATCACGTCAGTGCTTACCAGCCTCCGCTGGCACCTCCCCAGTCAGCACCGCCGGAAGAACTGCTGGAAGAGCTGCTTCCGGAAGAACCGGAAGAACTGCCGGAAGAAGAGCTGCCTGAGGAACTGCTGTAAGAACCGCCGGAAGAGCTGCCGCTGTCGTAGTAGGCATCGCCGCTACCGTAGCTGCTGCTAAAACTGCCTCCGGGAGTGTAACTGCTGCCGGAAGAAGAGGACGGTGCTTCTTCATACACGTATTTAGGCTCCGGTTTGACTTCGGGAGCTTTCTCCAAAGGAATGTCAGCTCTGTTGTTGTCTCCGGCTTTTATGGTGAGTTTTACGGCGTTATCTTTGAATCCGTCGCGCTTACAGGTTATTTTATATTGCTTGCCGGAAGTGAGGCCGCTTTCTACTATAAGACGTCCGTTGGCGTCAGCTTTGCCAACCTGTTTGCCGTCTAAGAAAACCAGAGCGTTAGGATTAGTCACAACAGTAAGAGAGGGATTCAAAGGCAGATTAATATTAAACTCGCTGTCAGGTTTGGCTGCACTGACTTTGACGTCTTTTTTAACTGCACTGTGCATGCTCGAATTTGCTTTAACAGTGTAAGTTTTGTCGAAATCAATCTCAAATTCGGCGAATTGGCCGCTCTTGGCAGCAATTTTTTTGCCGTTTTGGAGAAGAACTATATTAGGGGTGTACTGAGAGAATCGCTCTCCTTTAAGGTTTACTCTGACTGTACCCTTGCTGCGAGTCAGAGCTATCTCTTCTTCTTTGTCCCCGTCGTTAGGAGTGACAGTAACTTTCTTATTGAATTTTTGGAAACCGGGAGCAGTTACCGTTATTTCCAAAGTTTTGTCAGTGGGCACTTCAAACCTAGCTATGCCGCCGACAGCCTGCATTTCGTTATTTTTGATTTGTTCATCGGCACAAGTTACTTTCACTTTGGGTTGGGAAGAAAGCTTTTCGTTGGTAATTTTTACAACTAATCCGGCAGGAGCGCCGACCATATCGACAGCCAGCTCTCTCACCGAGTTTTGAGAGTTCAGGTTAATCTTTGTATCTTGGTCTTTAAAACCGTCGGCTGAAACTCTGACAACATATTCTTGGTTAAGTTTAACGCGCATAGTAAGCTTACCGTTGTCAGTTTTTTCAGTCTTTATAATGTTGTCTTGCAGTATTAAAGACACACTAGCGTGGGGAGCATTGCTTACTTCTACTTTAATCTGCCCTTTGGGGAAGAAGAAATAGTAATAACCTCCGCCGCCAAGTAAAACTATAACCAACAAGGCCACGATGATGACCACAGTACCGCCCCCGCTCTTTTTGGGCTGCAACTGTTTGGCAATACGTACCGTGCCTGGTCCGTCGGTTAAAGAGGGGCGTTTGGGAGGGGAAGCAGGCGGGAACGAGGAGGCACTGGGATTAATAACCGCATCGCCCATAGCCCTGCCGCTGCGCAAACTCTCAATATCATTTTCTTCAGGTTGAGCAGAAACAAAAGGACTGTTTTGGAACTGTTGCCCCAAACCAGACTTCTCGCGATCTTCTACGAAAAGCTGCTGTGAGCCGGGACCCTCATGCTTAGCTTTTTGGCTCTGATTGCGGCTGTTGGGGAAGCTCATGGGAGCCATATCGCTTTCAGAAGCATTCATCTCTTGTGAAGAAGAGGCGTCGAAGCGACTACCGCTTAAAGGAACCGGAACCGGCTGAGGATCGTTAGGATCGAAAGCCATACTGGAATGGTTTAAGGCGTTGCGCATAGCAGAAGCGCCGCCCATGGGAGGCTGCGGATAATTGTTTTGCTCCGGGAAGGCTCCCTGCTGGGGCGGGTAGTTGTTTTGCTCCGAGAAGGCTCCCTGCTGGGGCGGGTAGTTGTTTTGCTCCGGGAAGGCTCCCTGCTGGGGCGGGTAATTATTTTGCTCCGGGAAGGTTCCTTGCTGGGGCGGATAGTTGTTTTGCTCGGAAAAAGCGCTCTGCTTAGGAGGATAATTCTCCTGCGGATAGCTATTTTGCTCGGAAAAAGCGCTCTGCTGTGGAGGATAACCTGGCTGCGGATAGCTGTTTTGCTCAGAAAAAGCACTCTGCTGCGGAGGATAATTGGGCTGCGGATAGCTGTTCGGCTCGGAAAAAGCACTCTGCTGCGGAGGATAACCTGGCTGCGGATAGCTGTTGGGATCGGGAAAAATGCCCTGTGGCGGAGGATAAGCCCCTTGTTCGGTCTTACGGTTCAGATCGGCAGGATAAGGAGTTTCTCCGTATGGCTGTGATTGGGGCTGCTGCGACTGTATCTGTGAACGCCTAGATTGGCGCGCACCCACAGAGGTAGAACGGGAAGGAATGGCCGAAAGAGGAGTTGTACGTGGCTGAGAAGGCGCAGGACGGGCTGCACCGGGGCTGCGCTGCATGCGAGAAGAAGCCTGTTCGCCCAAACTTAGAGAGGAGTCGGAGGTTCCTTCATTATTTAGGGTCGATGGGCGGGCTGAACTGCCGGGACGCTGCTCTCTACGCGTACCTTGTTCGTTGCCGCGCTGGTTAAATTCCAAACTCAGCAGGCGTTTTTCTGCATCTTGAATTGAGGCTTCTACGTCGGAAGAAACGTTCTGCTTGCGCATTAACATTCCTAGAGTGCCGCCGGCAGTTTTAGAGCGCAATAGGCGCATATCTCCGCCTGAAGAAGTTTGAGAACCGGAAAAACTGCTGCCGCTAAGATCGTCGCGTCTATCCTGCGATTGGAAAGGATTTTCGCCTAGAGGTGCCATATCAGAAACTCCATTTTTGTCAGAATCAAGGCCAACTTCTATTTCTTCTATGAAATCTTCGATAGAGCAGTCGCGGTCCAGTGGTTCAGAGACCATCAAACGGGCTATCAAAGTTTCCAGCCATATTGGCGCTTTGGGTAAGTGAGCTCTCAAACGAGGCATCTGGGGAAGAGCAGCTCCAGGAGTTGAAACTAATCCGGGGGCGGGCCGTTCGCCAGTTACCATGTAGTATAAAGTGGCTCCCAAAGAGAAGAGATCGGATTGAGAGTTTGGGACAGAGTCGGAAACCAATTCTGGAGCAATAAATCCGAGGCGTTTAGAATCGTTCTTTAGTTCTTCGTTATGAACGAACAGCGCTCTGGAAGTGCCGAAATCAGTGATAATTACTCTGCCGGTTTGTTTTTCTATAATGATGTTGCCCGGATGCAGGTTGCCGTGAAATATGCCCTGTTTATGGGCTGCGCTCAAGCCTTTGGCCACCTGCTGCATAATGCGGCAAGCATGATCCGTTTCGAACTTTTTGTAATGTTCTATTAAGGTTTGTAACGCTACTCCGTCAATAAATTCCGTAGCAATAAAATGATAGCTTAGGTCTTCGCCTAAATCGTAAACTTTGGCTATGTTATCGTGTTCGAGGGAAGAGGACACGACTACAGCTCTCTGCAGATCGGTAATCAGTCCTGTGTTCGAACCGATTGAAGCATTGAGAACTTTTAAGGCCACTCGCTTGTGCGTATTTTCGTTGGCAGCTTGGTAAACAACTGCCGACGGGCCTTTACCTACTTCTTCAATTACCTCGTAGACACCGATATTTGATGGAACCATGATGACACCCGGCCTCTGTTTTTATGATAACAAGCGCAGCCGCGCTTTAGGCAACTTGTTCCTCTGTATTCTGAAATCTGTGTATACTGTGTATATTGATAACGGAAAACAGAGCTGGCTTATATTTGTTTTAAAATGGCTTACTCCCTGCTGAAGAGGAAATTCCTTTCTTTTTTGGGGGTAAAGTTTACATTTTTTTATGTAGTAGTTTTATAAAACAGCATTTTTTATTGGTTCTCGGGACGTATATTTAGAACAATACCGATATTATATAAGCTCAAGACAGACTATTTCAGGCTGCAGGTTGACAGAACATGGACGAGAACCTCTCGTCTTTTCTACTTGCGGTTTAAATTAGGTATTTAATAAAAATGGTGAAGATAGACGCGAAAGCCTTCCAATTTGTAAGACGTTCTCTCGTTAACTACAATATTTTAACTGCCGAATGTCTATATTCTTTGGCTGTGGGTATAATCACCGCTTTGGCGGCCATATGCTTTAACTCAATGATTGAGGGAGTACGCCGACTTTCCTTGGCGTCTTTGCCGGAAGTTTGGTGGAGTATACCCATATCCTTATCGGCTGGAGGTCTGCTCACCGGCTTGTTTCTATGGTGGCGCGCTCACGATCTTAATCCCGGAGGAGTTTCCGGAGTTATTACCAGTGTTTTTGCCCAGCACGGTCTTATTCACGGCAGAGTAGCCTTAATTCGTATGATTTCTTCCGCCCTTACCATCGGCAGCGGAGGTTCGGCCGGACGTGAAGGGCCCATTGTGCAGATAGGTGCTTCTTTAGGCTCAAAGTTCGCCCAAGTGTTCAAATTATCTGAACATCATACTGTTATATTGTTGGCTTGTGGAGTGGCAGCCGGCATTTCTTCTGCTTTTAATGCTCCCATTGCCGGTATTTTTTTTGCTTTGGAAATTATTTTAGCTCGTTTTACTTACCATTCTTTCAGCCTTATTGTGTTGAGTTCAGTAACATCGTGTTTAGTTACACGTTTATTGGTAGGTGATATGGCTGAATTTTCCGTGCCTATATATACGCTTCAAAGTTCGTGGGAGATGATCCCCTGTCTTGGGCTTGGGCTAGCTGCTGCTTTGACCGGTGTAGCTTTTACCCGATCTCTTGCCATAAGTGAAAAGTTTTTTGTCTCGCTTCGCTGTCCTAGTTGGCTTAAGCCTGCTTTGGGAGGCCTTTTGTGTGGATGCTTGGCCGTGTTTTATCCTCAAATTATGGCCGGAGGCTACGAAGTCATGAATGAAGCTATGAACGGCCATCTGCTCCTACCTCTTATGCTTGTTTTGGCAGTAGCTAAAATTTTAGGCACTTCCCTTATTTTAGGTTCAGGCGGGGCCGGAGGTGATTTGGCACCTTCTTTGTTTATCGGCTGCATGCTGGGCGGAGTGTATGGAGGAGTTGTTAACTCTTTATTTCCTGATATTACTAGCCCTTCTGGGGCTTATGCCCTTATCGGTATGGCTGCTGTATTTGCCGGAGCGGCCAGAGCGCCGCTGACGGCAGTCTTTATGATCTTTGAAACAACTATGAATTATCATCTTCTGATGCCGCTTTTGGCCTCATCTGTAGTAGCAACCTTATTTGCCTCTGCTTTAGATAAGGAATCACTCTATACTTTGAAACTAAGTCGCAGCGTTTTAGAAATGCAGCAGGGGAATGACGTCATTAGTCCTTTGGAAAGCATCAGTGTAGCTGAGGTTATGAAGCCCGATTTCGCTTTCATCAGTCCCAATGATTCGGTGCATGATTTAATCGGTCGCTTGAAGGAGACCGGATACTCTTTGTTAGCTGTAACGGACGAAAGGGGGATTTTTTGTGGCCAAGCTGATCGTAGGGACATTATTTATTGGAAGATGCGCTGCCACGGACGAGACACTAAATGTACCCGTGTAAAAGAGATCATGCGCACTGATGTAGAGTTTATTACTCCTCATGATTCTTTAGCTACGGCAGTGCGCATAATGTGTCGCTGTCGGTGCGGCTGTTTGCCCGTGGTTGAGTCAGCTTCTTCTCGACGATTGCTGGCCATGTTGGACCGTCATGAAATTTTACAAGCCTTTAGTAAATCGCAAGGAGATATATTTTGAAACTTAGGAAAGTATTGTTGGCTGTTCTCCACTTCTTGAGCGATTGACCTCTGCCTGTAGTTGGGGCCCGGACAATCCTACAGAAGCTTCTGAGCATTGGCAAAAAAGATCGATCTTTTTTTTCTTAAAGTACTTGACAGCCAAAGGGCTGAGCGCTAATATACTCGGGC
>JBJEGC010000018.1:0-34896 GCA_051874695.1 Candidatus Bruticola sp. | reverse complement strand
GTACTGCCCTGGTGACGGGGTGGGAGAGTAGGGAACCGCCGGAACAATATTTAGCTCGTTGGTTAATTCTGGCGGGCTTTTTTCTTTTGTGCTGCGCCTACGCCTGGCGTTTGCCGTGCCTGCGTTTCCGTTCCGCGTCCGCCCGGCCTGTACTGCATTGACAGTTTTTGTTATATGTTGATTTGGTGCGATTGTTGTCGGTTACTTAGTTTTGGCATAATCGATGGCGGTATCTTCGAAAATATCTAAAAGGCGTTGAGCTGCTTTTATAAAGTTTTCTTGCTGAGCCCAAAGTTTAGCGTGGTCACTCAATATTCGCCTGTAACCGGGGTTAACTAAAACTCCGTGGATAGTTTCCCACAGCATTTGAGCGTTATAATGTTGCCTGGGAACAATAATGCCAGTATGTTTCTTAATAGTTTGTTTGGCACCTGGAGTTTCTATTGCTACAGCCGGTGTGCCCTGTTGCATAGCCTCCATGGTAGTTAATCCGTAACTTTCGTGTTTACTAGTTGTCACAAATACCGTAGCTCGGGCTAAAATAGCTGCTTTACGCAAATTCCCCACATGTCCGGGGAATATGACTCGAGTTTTTGTCAGTTCTTTACT
Organism: Candidatus Bruticola sp.; assembly: GCA_051874695.1. GTDB lineage: Bacteria > Vulcanimicrobiota > Xenobia > Xenobiales > Xenobiaceae > Bruticola. Next base: position 34,287 of record JBJEGC010000018.1, on the reverse strand, counting down.
GAGGTTTTGTAATTTTTTCATAAATGAAGCACCTCTCATAAATGAGGCGGTACCGCAGATAAAAACTGTTAAGTGAGCAGGAATTTTGCCCATTTGTTCTCCCCAAAGTAAAGCTTCCAGTAATTTATGTTGGGCTTTTTCGGGAGAAATTCGTGAAAGCATAACAATAACCGGATCTTCCGGGTTGAGGTTGAACTCGCTGTTTATGTGTGCGATGCCATCTGCAACTTCAGAAGGGGTAAAAGACGGCGTGGGAGCGCCCCAAGGCACCACTTCTATTTTTTTCTCAAGTTCTTCTGCTGAACCATAAGTGTTGATGAGAATCTGTTTCATATCTTGAGATGGGACGATCATTTTGGGACAGAACTTGACAGCATTCGCCTGCTTGTCAAAGACTAGACGGAGGATATTTGGAATAAAAGGTAAGTTCCTTATTTTAGACCAGACTGATACGCACTGTTGAGTTGTCCAATATTCATGCAGATACATACGGCAGAAAAAATCTACTACGTCGACATGAAAAATAGGTATGCAAGGAATATGGTGCTCATTTAGCAATTGGAAATTAGGCCCTTCAGATATATCATGGGTCATGACTACATCTGGTTTTAATTCTAAAATTTTGTCAGTACAGGCCTTTTCAAATTGGCGGCAAAAATTGGCATAGCGGAATTCGCTTAAGTTGCAAGGAGTTTCTCCTTCTTTTAAAAGCGGAATTTGTATAGTGGTAATTATATCGTTAAGAACACCTGACTGTTCTTCTGCGCTGTAGGAATGTTGAGAAACTGTTGACTGAGATATAAGAGTGTGGGTTTTACTTTTCTGATGGTAATAACCGGGAACGATTAATAGCAGCTGCAGCCCTTCTACGTTTCCCCAAGCTTGGAGTAAACGCTCACAAATTGCTGCCCCTCCTCCTAAAGGCAAAGTATTGGAGTCACTTCCTCCGTGGGCTGCTAAAATTGCTATTTTTAAGTTGGTATCTACCATAAAAAAATACTTCCCGCTATTAAAAAGCTTCACATTAAATCTTTGCCATGCTTCTTTGTTATCAAGGATTTTCCTTATTTAAAGGGAATTTTCAACGCGTTCGTTTGAAATTTTTAGCTGTAAAAATATCGTTTATTGCCTGACTGGAGGATTAATGCCTTTAGATGGTCTCTATAAACTCTATGTTGTCAGCGGGGCTGACGAAGGAGAGACTATTGTTTTATATGGTTCCTCGATAAAGATAATGGGGGGAACATGTACTTGTCTTAATGCTGAAGAGGGCTGTTTAACTATAAGGGATCGCTCTATAGGCGGGTTGCAGGCTGTTCTCACTTGGGATAACGATAACCAGGTTTACAATATTTCCAATCGTTCGGCTATTTCTCCGATAGTTGTTAATGGTAAGGCTTGTTCCAGCGCTATTCTTGTTGACGGTGCTACAATTGAAATAGGGCAGTCTGTATTAATAGTTGAGGCACCTGCAGGATATAGAGGTCCGACTGATGCTAACATTTGTGAGATAGATGCTGCCAGCAGCAACGATGTCTATTTAGGAGACAGTCCGTCTCAGCAGATAAAAAAGCGTACTACTCCGGCGTGGCTCAAATGCGGTGATGAGGCCCCCGATCTGCCCGAACTTACTATGGAGCGGGTTACTTCGGAAGATTACTGGAGTAATCGGCCTTCGTCCGACCTGATTAAAGAAAAGTCTGCTAAGGAGCGGGCTGATATGTATGCCCCTGCTTCTAGAGTCGGTCGTCCTCCAGGGCCTCTACCGCTCGTCAACCCTGAGGCGGAGGCTGCCCGCAAATTGGGCATTTCTTTACAGATCTACCGTAAGGCCGTAGCTGAAGGCCTCGATCCCGCTCTATACGCCAGAGCTTACCGTGCAGGTATAGATCCGCATATTTACATACAAGCTGTGCAAGATGGGCAAGATCCGCGTTTGTATGCCCGAGCTTTTGGGTTAGGCCTCGACCCCAAAGTGTATATTGAAGCTTTGAATAAAGGTTACGATCCTTTTACCTATAATCAGCTTCAAGCAACTGATATAAGTTTAGAAAGCAATAGCTCAGAGAAAGAATCTCCTGATGTTAAAAATGCAGAAACTGGAGATTTCGCCCATTTATTTGCTCCGCCGCCGCCTCCTATAAGTTTAAATAAACCGATCTTCCATGAAAGCGTATCGACTTTTGATACTCGTACGCTAGTTTCCAGTACAGATGAACTCAACTGTGAAGCGGAAGCTGCTGCAGAGGAGTTGAATTTAGACAGCGTGTCTGCTGCAGAAAGGCCTGTATCCGAAACTGAGGCAATTGAAGATAGCTCTAAATCGAAGATTGTTTCTGCTGTAGAAGTTTATGGGCTAGAAACAGCTGCTGTTGTGGATAAATGTGAACCGGCGGTTGTTTCTGTAGCAGCACAATATGTGCCTGTTTCCCGGCAAGAGTCAGTCGAGCGAGAAGTAGTTTCTTCTCCGGAAGATTGTGAAGATGAGAATGGTAATAAGCCCAGGGGACGTCTTGTAGTTATTTATGGAGCTAATCGTGGTCTGACTCTCGATGTATACGGCAATGTGGCTATAGGTCGATCTGGCGACAACGATTTAGTTTTAAGTGATTTGTCTATATCCCGTCAGCATTGTTCTATACAATTTTTGGAAGACGGAATTTATCTAGTTAATCACAGTACTTCATCGACTACCAAACTTGGGCGCGTTTCTGTCAAATCTAGAGCACGTTTAGATAAAGAGGGTGCGATTACGCTGGCTAATAAGGTACGTATTCACTGGGAGAGTTACGATTAAAAAAGATGGCGTATATCTTGGTGTGTCTCAATGTAATAAACCAGTGAAAATAACAAATGCCACTTTCCGGATAGAGGCGGAAAGTGGCATTTTGCTATTCTAGTTGAGCGACCAACTCGGTAGAATTACCTGCTAACGAGTTGTCTGTTTCACATAGAGACGTCCGTCAGAGTTGAAGGCCCAGACATCTTCTTTGGTATGCTCCAGCAGCCCCCATCCGGAGAGGCGACCGGCTACCGCAGCAAAGGCTCCCGGAATGGTGCATATAAGAGCCAGGTAAGTAGCTACTATAGTTTTTTCCGAAGGGCTGGTGGTTAAGTAATTGAGCAGAGGAGCAAAGGAACCGCTGAATATCATGGGAACTAATACTCCGCCGAAACCGCCACAAAAACCGCCTATGCCGAAGGCATAGAGCAAAGAGCTCTCAGCTATTGAGGTAAAGATAAGCCAAGCCATAATAGCTCCGGCTATACCGTACATTAATACAAAAATCATGGCGGAAGAAGCCAACACAATATTGCCTATTACCAGATAGCAGGCCAAGACCAAGAGCAGGCCGATTGTACCCATAGTTGAGGGCTTCTCGCGTCTGGGCATACCCAGGCGAAGCAGATATGTGGAAAGCAAACCGATAATTACGGAGAGTACTGAAGCCATAACAGATGTTTCCGTAGCTATGAAGTCGACTCCCTGTCCCATAGTGACGCCGACAAGTACACCTACCAGCAAACCTAGCAGCAGCCTGACACTGCTGGGTACTTCATTTTCTCTAGTCATTATTATTCCTCAAATAATTTTGCTTTGTATATTGTCTACAATTCTATATTATGGGATTAGGCCCCGCAAGTACAAGGCCATTTATCAAAAATTTTTCCCGGTAATTTACTATAAAGAGTAGGATAGTTTTTAGCCAAAGGATTACAAAAATATTCGCCGTCAATTAATCGGTAATAGATCGGCAGATGAAAACGGCCAGTTGGACAACTCCAGATTACTGCTGCTGTTTCCGCCTGGCACCAAAGCCAAGAAATACGCTCTGCTTGAATATTAAAAATTGAAGCAGCTTTGAGGCGCAATTCTGCTAAATCATCTATTTTATCTTTCATACCGTCAATTATTACGAATATGCGACTTCGTTTGTCTAAATTGCTGTAAAAAGAAGCGGGGGCAGAGGATAAAAGAGCTTGGAAATTGTTAAGGCCAGTAATTATGCGCGCAGGTTGCTGAAGCGAGGACCAACTTTTGATACGTTGCCAAGCACTCTCCCAAACAGCGCGACGTTCCGACAAATTATCAGATACGAACAGAGTAAATTGTTGCTTGATTTTCGCTAACCCTTGAGAGGCTTGGCCCATTTGTTCATTCCAATAATTGTATTCTGAAGAGTCTGGAGTATTGCGAATTAGCAAGTAATTTACTCTCTGTCTGGTTAACAAGTGGAGCCGAGAGCCTTGAGCCAGTAGAATTTTTTTTGCCCAATTCAGAGTGCTGCCGTCAAAGCAGCGCACAGGTATTCCTTCTCGATCTGTTGATTGATTAGAGGACAGCCGAGGCCATATACGTTGATTTTTATAAACTGATGGGGAGGCTAAACTCGTAGAAATGCTGTTCCAGACGGGTAGCTGAGCACTGAGTACATCCCATTGATGTGAGGGCAGAGGTACTTGTGGCATCAGATCTGAGCGGCTGTAAAGTTCTTTGTTGTACAGCATATGACAGCACCAATTCTCAATTAAAGCAGTTGCAAAAAAGCGATTTTGCCTGGAAGAAGGAGAGGCAAAAGCGCATTGCTGCGCCGCTAAACGCGACATCGCTCCCTTATGCTGCTTTATGAGACGAGCTAAACGGCGGCGCATTTTTATGTCGGGATGGTCTGAAGGGTGAGTCACGGGACCGCGCCTTTTGCGAAAATAAGGGTTAGGCATTGACCAGTTCCTCCCAAAGCCTTGAAGTATAAAGTTTAAAAAATTCGAGTAAATATGGTTTGCAATCTTCCGTGAGCTTCAGCCCTTTAAAGTGGAGCGGTACGAAGCTGCGGGAAGCGAACATATAATCGAGCCGTTGTCCGTTATCTAGGTTGGCTGCGGGGAACCAAGCACTGGGAATAAAGTAGGCCTGCCATAGTTGAGCCTGAATTATAGGATCGTAGGCTGAAGCCAGTACCTCTAAATATTTGGCTTCCATCTTTTCGCAGGCTGCAGCTACAGATTCTAGTAAACAGACCATGTCATGATTGCCGGTTTCTAGACCTACCATAGTTGCGTGTCCGTCGATAGGCTGAAAGTTTAAAAATACACGTATAGTCTTTTCTGGATTAATTAGCATAGTATTAGGTTCCAACAGGGGACAAAAACCAAATTGCAGGGCTCCAGCTTGGCGAAGCTTTTCGCGTTCTGCCTCGATGCCCTGAGGGTAATCTTCCGGAGCTGCAGGAGCTAATTTAATGAGTGGTTCTGTGCAGGGGGGAAGATCTACCGAACGCATAATTGCAGGACCTAAATTGAGTTGACGGTCTACTAAGCGGTACATAGTATGCACTTGGTTGTAAATGCGGGGCAGAGGACGTCTGTTTTTGAAGGCATCTGGTCCTAAACATATTTTGAAGCTATGTGTTTCATAATCCCGCACGCGGCGCACATTGGGAAATATACCCGTGTCCATATAACCCAATTCTTTTAAGTGTTTGTGAAAATTGGGAGAAACGAACGTGCGTACCATAGCATAAATCATGGTACACGGACCGCCTTCACGCAACAGACTGTTGTGAGCGCATTTCATCATGGTATAAATGAGGCGGCAACCGCGGAAATCGGCAGCGATCACTCCGCTGAAAGCTTTACCTAAATGATGATATGGATCGACTGAAAAGATGACGCTGCCGACCAGGCGATCGCCGTGTTGACCGACAATCCATAAATAGTTGTTTTTGTCATTTAAAGCTTGAGCCATTTTGTCTGCATTGGCTATCTCGGGAATGGTGTAAGAATTGCCGTATACGTCGGTATATAATTTTTTGATATTTTCTTGATCTTCAATCTGTCCCCGTCGGATAGTTACTGAGCGTTTGTCGTCTAGAATTAGTTCCTGAGGTTCCATATGGAGCTCTGACACGATACAATTCCTCTGGAAATAGTATAATTTTCCCCCAATGTTCTTCACAACTAAGTTTTTACTTGCTTTCAACACAGTTGAGGAGGAACTGCCGACTTCATATCTGCTTGTCTAAATTGCCAAAACTTGGTCTACTGACCATTTTCGGCAGAGTATTAAGCAGATTGTTGTGTCAAGTTGTGCTCAGTGTAATCAGCCTAGTCAGTTTTCGTATGTATAAATTGACATGCAAATTTTTTCTTGACAAAGATAAAAGTTTTTTCTAACATGAGGGCATACCTGTTTTGCTCAATCGGGTATTTATTTAGGGGGGAATATGAATAATAGAATTTTTGTCCTTTTTCTTGTCGCTTTTTTATTTGTCTGTGTTTCATTTTTGGTATTCGGCGGCAGTGCCCGGAAGTTGTCTGCTCAGCCCCAGCATGTGCGTGGATCGGCTAATGTCGCTGTAAGTGGCTACAATAATTCTTGCGGCAACTTTATTTTGTGGTCTAACGGACGAATTACTTCGTCAGATGGCAAGGTTGTCAACGAAGCCGATCAGTATATTCCTGACCAGTCTATAAAGCTTCCGTCACGCGTTAAAGGCCAATGTGTAGGAGCTTCTCAAGTAGCTGTCAGTGTTTTTGTCGGAGGCAGTGGCAGCTACGTTCTATTTGCCGATGGAACGGTGCGTCGCCCTAAAAATAGTAAAGCTGCTGCTGGCAACGGACAATTTCGTGTGGTAGCCGGCAATATTTTTAAAGAACCAGCCGGTTTTCTCAATGAGACTCCGGTACCTCAATTTAACAGCGGTTTTACTCGCGATCTTTATTACAATCCCGGAACCGGAGGAAGTTCGGTACGCAGAGTGCGTATCAATTTCGATAAACCGTTTGCTAGAACTCCTGCTGTTTTTTTGCATGAATTACATATGGCTTCTTCTAATACAGCTTCTGTTTCGGTAACCTTAGAGTCAGTGTCCTTAGATAATTTTGTTGTTAAGTTAGCTTTTTTGGGTTCTAGCAAAGAATTGCCTATAGGTGATAAGTGCTTTTTTCTGGCTATAGGTGATTAGTAACAAGGCAAGATTTTTTTTCTGAGCGGCTAATTGTAAGCGCATGTTTTTGCAAGTAATGAAAGCTCAGGAATTAGCTGAGTTCTATACAAAGCGCTGGAATGAAACGAAACTCGGAGAAACTATCAAGACTCTTCCTAACGGCAAACTGTGTGCTTCTTCTCTAATTGAAGCGCGTCAAGCTGGAGCCAGATACGCCATTCTGGGCATTCCCGAAGATATAGGACCTAGAGCCAATGGGGGGCGTAGCGGCTGTTCCGGAGCTTGGAAAGCTTTTCTCAAGTATTTCTTGAATCAGCAGAGCAACTGTTTTCTTACTGGTGAAGATCTGCTTTTAGCTGGCAGCATCTGCTGCGATGATCTACTGCAAGATGCCGATCATGTTCCGGAAAATGAAGATGAACAAAACTACTGGCGAGCTCTCTGTTCGCGCCTAGATGAACGAGTCTATCCTGTAATTGCTGCTCTAACCGCTTATGGTTATATACCGATTATTATCGGAGGCGGTCACAACAACGCCTATCCTATCATAAAAGGGACTGCTTACGGTTTGAGTTTGAGCTCTTTGCAAGGAATTAGTCTTGAGGAGCATCCGCTTATAAAGTTGGCTTGTGGGCAGGGAGACAACCAATTAGGTGAATCTTTGGCTAAGCGTCCTCTTAAAAGTGAGGAAGCAGCATCAAAGCTGGCCATGGCTCTCGAGAACTTGGCTTCAGGTACGGTTGACAGAAAACAGGTTTCTATAAGTGACAGTATTTGTGCAGAAGAAATCAGTTTGGCAGAGGCTGTGCGCCTTCACTTGCAGCAGTCTGCCGGAAGAATTGGTCCTTCCGAGCCGGATCTGGGGCCTCTCGATGACGGAGGACAACACTTTATACCCATTTCAGTAGTTAACTGCGATCCGCATGGCGATTTTCGAGCTCTAGAGGGACGCCATAGCGGTAATCCTTTCAGCTACGCCAAATTGGCTCGTTATCTCAACAATTACTGCTTGGTCAACTATCACGAAGGCTACAATTCAGCCAACATGTTAGCTTATATGAGAGCTCAAGGAGTTAGAGCCTTTTCTTATGAGTCTGTCTTTGTACGTCACGAGTTTAGCTATGCAGACACTCTAAACTTTGTTATTCAACTTATGAGTAGCTCTAAAGATCACATAGGTCTGGAACTGGATCTCGATTCTATAGCTAACATGCCCAGTAGTGCTGTTTCTCCTTACGGTATATCGCTTGGCGAAGCTGCTTTTTATACACACGCCATATCAGCTTCTTTGCCGGTTATTTACGCTCACTTTCCGGAAGGAGCTCCCTGTTTAGCCATAGGGGGGGACCGTACCGTAGGCAAAGGATTGGCTCTGCTAGTTTCCTCCTTTATCAAAGGCTGCAGCCGTTATAATTGCCATTTAGTTTAAAAGCTTACTCTTTGGTGAGAGGACGAAGGTAAACTGGAGGTTGAGGCATTGTCAAATTAGAAAAGTCGCTATCTTGTTCACGCTTAAGCTTGCCGGTATTCGGATCCAACTGACTGCTTAAGCGGCGTACATGGCGCCGGAAAGGTTTGGCATTATTTGATAAACTGCTCAGTTTTTCTTTGTCTTGGTCGGCTGTTTTTCTTAGATAAATTAGATCGTCTTCTGCAGCTTGCAGACAGAGTGAAGCATCTGCTTTGCTCCAACTGTTAGTAAGTTTGGGCAGAGGGCGCAACACGTAAATATAGTATTCAGTATCAGCCGATTTTATAGCGCTGTAATTCGGTTCAGAAAGCTTAAGCGAAGAGTGGTAAGTTTGAGGTAAAGTGTTGCGATGTCTGGCTATTTCCCTTTTATATTTATGTAGAAGCTGCTGAGCTTGTTCATTTTGCTCCAACTTATTTTTAAGTAGAGTAAGAGCCCGATCCTTGCGCAGCAGCATATGTATAGAAGCATAGAGCTCTACCGGTTCTTTAGGCAATTCCAAGTTTAAAGAGCTCAATAGCAAAGTTACTTCTTCTAAACTGGCTTCTAGAGGTAGGCTGTTCAGTTCCGATTGGCACAGTTTTAATTCAGTCTCAGGTATGAGACGGTTTAATCGGGCCAACCAATCCCATACTCTGGCTTGAACTATTGATTGAGCTTGAGTAGTCAAACTTAACAGCAGAGCTGCAATCAAGGCCACGATAGAAAAATTTAACCATATTTTTCTGCTTTTCATCAGTTTCAGTCCGCAAGAAGCCTTTTTTATTTGTACCTATCGGAGTATCAGAGCATCTTTGAGTAAGTCGGCTCTAGCTTGAGGGTTGCTGAGAAGTAAAACCGGACGATTTTTATTCTCCTTGGATAAATCATAAATATTGAAGTCGCGTCCGTCGAGGCAATCGACACAGCCGCCGGCTTCCCATAAAACGGGTAAAGCTCCAGCCACATCCCAGTGGTAAATGTGCATAATGGCTCCGGCTGCATCTCCTCGAGCTACTGTTAAGGCGTGGGCTACTGTAGAACCCAAACTGCGTATTTTCCCTTTGTAAGAACCTGTTTTGTAACTATGGTGAAAGGTGGAAGGCACCAAGAGCAGTCCTTCTTTTTGTCCTAAATCAGCCTTGCTAATATCTAATTTTTGGAGGCCGAATAGAGGTGATTCCATATAGGCACCATACTGGCGGGCCCCCCAATACCATTCCTGCAAAACAGGCAGATAAACCATACCGAGTATTGGCAAGCCGCGATCTATCAGACCTACACTTATACCCCAGGAGGGGAGTCGGCACAAGTAAGCTGAGGTACCATCTATAGGATCGATAGACCAAGCTAAGTTAGAAGCTGCTTGATGCCAACCGGTTTCTTCACCTACTATTGCTTCGCCGGGGAAGTGCTTCTGTAGCCCCGTTATGAGACATTCTTCCACCAAGCGATCTGCCTGGGTCACCAGAGTACCATCTTCTTTACTTTTGCCGCGAATGTTGCCCAAATGAGTCAGAGCAATCTTTGAGGCTTCTTCAATTAAATTTTTGAGTATATTGAATCTGTGCTGCAAGTTCATAGTAATATCAAAAACACTTTTCTATTGGTTAGCTACCAGCTTTTTTGTCTTACCTGATAGTATACCTGCTAGGAGTTAAATTGTTAGAGCTTATAAAAAAAACAGCCCCTCCTGTTTTCACAGGGGGAGCTGAAGAACAAAAACTTACTCAGAACTGCACTAGGCTTTGACAGCGTTCTTAGCGATAGCGGCAAAAGCTTCCATATCGGTAATGGCCAAATCAGCCAGCATCTTGCGGTTGATTTCCATTCCGGCCTGCTTGAGACCACTCATCAATCTGCTGTAAGAAATACCGCAGGCGTGAGCAGCAGCGTTAATACGGACGATCCATAAAGAGCGAATGTCGCGCTTCTTGGCGCGGCGATCTCTGTAAGCATAATGCTGAGCGTGATGGAAAGCTTCCTGAGCGCAGCAGATGCGACGGCTACGAGCGCCTCTGTAGCCTTTTACTGCCTTTAACAAGGTGCGGCGTTTTTTCAGCGAGAGAGTTCCACGCTTTACTCTTGGCATTTGATTCCTCCTCCTGAGGGGAGCGACTTAGTCGCAGCAAAAAATTAATTCTTAATATATACGACGAAAAAACTAGGATTAAAATATAAGCCTAGAGATAAGGAACGAGCGCCTGCATACGCTTGACGTCGGTCTTGTCTACGCCGACGATCTGACGGAACTTACGAGTTCTATCGGGAGATTTCTTCTCACGAATGTGATGGCAACCGGAAAACTGGCGCATTCTTTTCATTTTACCTGTGCCGGTAACGCGGATCCGCTTTGCTACAGATCTTCTTGTGCGAATCTTAGGCATATGTAGCTCCTTTCATACCTTAAAACAGCCCCGCTTAAGTGTTTACAGCAGGGCTCATTTTCTTTGTGATTTTTTTCGACCTGACCAGAGCTTAAGGCTCTTATTGAGGAAAGAACTTAGGCGTTCTCAACCGCTTGAGCTTCTGGTTTAGAAGCATCGGAGGCAGGAGTCTGAGAGACTGCAGACTGCACGGCAGCCTTGGGCTTAGCCTGGGCTTGAGGACCTGTTCTGGGGGCTAAAACCATAACCATCTGGCGTCCGTCCATGGTCGCTTTCTGTGCGATCACAGCAATATCCTGAACCCGTTCGTACAAGGACTTCAGCAGTTCTTTAGCGAGTTCCATGTGGACGATCTCACGACCGCGGAAACGCAAAGTCACCTTCACACGATCACCGGAACGTATCAAACGATCGATAGTCTTTATTTTGACTTCGAAATCATGATCGTCAATTTTAGGACGAACCTTTACTTCACGAAGTTCTTGGGGTTTGCGCTTAGCACGACTGTCTCTTTCAGATTTCGACTGTACATATTTGTACTTGCCGTAGTCCATAAAGCGGCACACCGGCGGTCTAGCTGTGGGATTGACCTCAACCAAATCTAAGTTATGAGCTTGAGCCTTCTCTAACGCCTCTCGGGTAGACATCTGGCCCAACTGATGTCCCTCTTCATCGATAACAAAAACACGGGGGACTCTGATCTGGCGATTAGTTCTCAGTTCCTTGGAAATGTGCGTACCTCTTCTGCCAGCCGAAAAAACATAACGTGAACCAACTCTGCACGTGGTCTAGTTCTAGAAAACCAAAACCTAATAGGCCCCTAAATAATGAAAGGCTCTAATGACCACTACCTCTGAAGCAACCTACATGCAAGCAACACTTTTGCTCAGCAGCGCCGCAGGGTGAGAAGCGGGTACAGCTTCTGCTTTTTTTGGCCTGTAGTCTATTTCTACACGCTTTATTATAATGTAGCTCAGGCATTATACTATTACGTTAGAATTGATGTCAATAAGCTGGATACTTCTTTTTGGGGAAACGAGCTGTAATTTTTTATATTTACAACTGCGGAGGGCGCAAAGCACCGCTCTCAGTCAGGTGCTTATGAGCTGCAGTGGTCATCGCTGGAGGTTTTGTGGCTGCAAAATTCTCTTGAGCCTCTTTTATATGAGGCCAGAGCTCCCCTCTGTAGCGGCGCGAGTAATGGAAAAGATAAAGGCTGCCAACCTCTAACTGTTTGGCAATACGTCCAACTTGGCGGGCTGTCAAGTGCAAATTCTGTATGGCTTTTTCACGCTCATTGTGACGGTAGCAGGCCTCACACCACAGTTCGTCCGCCCCTTGTCCCACCCAGTGAATGGAAGCCATGCTGTCTCGATTAAAGACCGTATCAGTAACATAGGCATAACGGCTGGGCTTGGGATAATAAACCAAAGGACGCAATGCATCTATAGTCTTTACTTCATCACCAACTTTTAAGTCGTGAGGTTCAGAAATCTGGCCGGAGCATATTTTCAATAGTTGACCTATCCAGGCTCCCGAGGGAAGACCTGATTTGGCAAATTCATCTTTTTTAATGCGCGCTTGTAAGGGCTCGGTAATTGAATAGCACAGACAGGGAACGCCGTGCACTACCGGAGCAAAACGCAGCATCGTGCCGTCGGACAAACGCAACTCCGGATGAGTGAGCGGGTGAGCGCGCCGGTCATCGATGTCTTCCACAAATCTGTTAGCAGCTCTGAACAGATAGGATACAACTTGAGTATCTTCCAATTCGCAACATTTTATAGAGAAATTGGAATCATCAGTTAAATTCCAACTGTATCCTTGCAGACGGCAACCAATTTGGGCTGCCAACCCCACAGGGCCGAAGAAGGTAAGCTCCTTTGATTCGCGCAGATTCATGCGCATAAGAGTATCGAAACCTATAAAATGATCTATATGGGAATGAGTTATAAAGACCCTGGTGGTGTCTATCATGGTGCCTACATTTAAATTCCTGAGGTCCCCGCAGTCGAATAACCAATATTCGTGCGTATCATTGACGCGAACCAGAACTCCCGGATCTTCCCAAGGTTGATTAATTAGAGTACAAGTGTATTTCATTAAGCGGCTGCCCCCCATATCAGGCAAGATACAGAGCTAACTCGATCATGTTGTGCAGAGAATTTTGGCGCTGCTGAGCGGTTAATATTTCAGATTGTCCCAGCACTTCACTTACTGTAAGAATAGTCAAGGCTTTTTTTCCGTGCAGAGCGGCATTAGTATAAAGCACTGCACCTTCCATTTCACAGGCCAGAATTCCTAATTTACTCCATTTTTCATAGCTGTTTGAAGCATCGTAAAAATAATCTGAAGTCAGAATGTTACCGGTATGAGCAGAAAGTTTCTTTTCTTGGCAGAACTGATAAGCGTTGAGTAGCAGTTCAAAATCTGCTAAGGGGGCAAAAGTTCCGTTGAGTTGGAATTGACTTATAAAGTTAGAATTAGTACAGCAGCCTTGAGCTAAAACTATATCGCCCAGTTTAAGATAGGGCTGCATGCCTCCGCAAGTACCTATGCGGATAATTTTTTCCACTCCCATAAAGGCAAAGAGTTCATGAGAGTAGATGCCCATCGAAGGACCGCCCATGCCGCTGGCCATAACTGAAACACGTTTACCTTTGTAAAAGCCAGTGTATCCCCGCACGGATCGCACATTGTTCACTAATCCAGCATGTTCTAAGTAGTTCTCCGCAATAAAACGAGCACGCAGCGGATCTCCCGGCATAAGTACCGAAGGAGCAAACTGCTCAGGACGGCTGTGAATGTGAGGGGTACCGATTGCTAAACTTGAAATATCGAATGACGATACGGTACCGCTTACAGAAGGCTTCGCCGCCGTTTCTTCTTTTCGCTCCGAACCGGAGACATTCGCTGACTGAACAGCAAAAACAGAATCGGAATTGAGCGCCTGAATTTTGTCCGTTTTATCTTCCGGATGTAGGGGAGCCTTTATCTCACAAAAAGGTAATCCGTTAGCCGAAGCTTTTTTTTGCTCTTGAGCAGCTTTTTTTTCGGCCCGCTGTTGTGCTTGTCGGGCGTACTGCTCCTCTAACTCAGGTGCCAAGGCGGCTAATTCTTCGTGGAGCCAATTCTGAGAATGTTGATCGGCAGCACAAAGGACAAAGGCATTGGCCAACTTTTGACGGAACGATTTTCCGTAACCTGCAAAAACTATCTCCAGAGGATCACCGTCACGTATATTATCCAAACGAGTTTGAATCAGAGGATGCTGGCGTGAACTTTGGTGGTATTGTTCTTCCGGTAAATAGCGGTACCGGCTGAACAAATCGAAGTGCCAGACCAGAAAATTGCTGACAGTGCGCTGGCCATGAGTATCGTTACCAAAGTGTTCCAGCATGTAATTAGTTAGCTGCAGATAAATGGCCGCTCGCTCTTTGGGAGTCAGAGCTAAATCGCGCTTTTCTCTTATTTCTTGGAATATCCAGGGCTTTATAAGGGCTCCGCGACCGATCATAATGCCTTGGGCTCTGCTCAGAAGCAGTCTGTCTTTTGCTTCGTACCAAGTTAATATATCGCCGTTACCTATAACAGGAATACTAACATTGTCGACGGCTCTTCGCACTATATCCCAATCGGCTGCACCGGTATAGCGCTGTTCACGAGTCCGACCATGTACCGCAATGGCGCAGGCTCCGTACTTTTCGGCCAGACTAGACGTAGTTTCAATGTTGATGTGGCCTTCTTTGTAGCCTGCGCGAAGTTTCACAGTATAGGGAATATGTGCATGTTCTTTGAGCACTCCGAGCAGCTGTTCTAACTTTTTGGTACGGTCTAGGAGCTGGGCCCCCATACCTTTATTGACGGCTTCATCTATGGGGCAGCCGCAATTTAAGTCAATAAAATCGGCTCCGGATTCTTCGATTATAGGTATGGAATTTTTCAGATCTTCGGGGCTGTTCGTTAAAACTTGCACACCAAAGCATTGTTCTTGGGGAGCGCGACGCAGCAGAGCCAAATCTTTGCGATTACCTTTCGATAAGGCGGAGGCAAAGATCATTTCTGATACGGTAACTGTGGCTCCAAAATCGCAGCACAAGCGGCGAAAGGGCAGATTGCTGCCCTTGCTCATAGGAGCTAAGATGACTGAATTTTTCCAACTACTAATCATAGGCGGGGGGAGTTCCGTATCAATACAGATATTCCCTTTCAAGATAGCTTGAGGAAATATTCTCGGCAAGAAAAAATCGGCGCCTTTTTGCGGAGCTGCTTGGGGGGCACGGAAACTATCTGCAGAAGGTTTATTATTTTTAAGCGGTGAACCTTTCGGGGCAATTTTTTATCGTAACATTTTTGGAGATTTACTATGGTTCGTGTACGTTTTGCTCCCAGTCCTACCGGCTATTTGCATGTTGGTGGTTTGCGCACTGCACTTTATAATTATCTTATGGCCCGCCACGAGGGGGGACAGTTTATTTTGCGCATAGAGGACACCGACCGCACCCGTTTAGTGGAAGGGGCGGTAGAAGCTCTGCTTGATTCGCTCAAGTGGGCAGGCCTTAATCCTGATGAGGGAGCCGTTGTTGGAGGAGATCGCGGGCCTTATGTACAGAGCGAGCGTTTGCCCATCTATCATGAAATGGCTCAGAAATTAGTCGATGAAGGTCACGCTTATTATTGCTTCTGCACTGCAGAGCGTTTAGAGCAGATGAGAGCTGAGCACAGTGCGAAAGGTGAAAGCACCGCTTACGATCGCGCCTGCCGCAACCTTTCTAAAGAAGAAGTTGCGGAGAGATTGGCCAAGGGAGAGCCGCATGTTATTCGTCTTAAAGTTCCCGACGGTCGTACTTTAACTGTACATGATATCGTGCGCGGTGAGGTCAGTTTTGATTCTTCTTTGATTGACGATCAGGTTTTAATTAAAACTGACGGCTTCCCCACTTACCATATGGCTGTAGTTGTCGATGATCACTTAATGGGCGTAACTCATGTAATCCGCGGTGAAGAATGGCTTTCTTCCACTCCTAAGCATTTGTTGCTCTACGAGTTTTTCGGCTGGGATGTTCCTCAATACGCTCATGTTCCTTTAATTATTAATGAGAACGGTAAAAAACTCTCTAAGCGCGACGGCGACGTCTCTGTCGAATCTTATCGAGAAAAAGGTTACCTGCCTGAAGCTATGCTCAATTTCCTCTGCTTGTTAGGCTGGAATCCTGGCGATGAGCGGGAGTTTTTCACTTTGGAAGAGCTCTGCAAAGTATTTTCTATTGAGCGCGTGCGTAAATCTGGCGCAGTTTTTGATTTTGATAAGCTTTTGTATATTAACGGTTTGCATATGAGAGCAAAATCTCATGAAGAACTGGCCGATTTGGCTATGCCTTTCTTTGATAAGCTGGGCAAAGACAGGCCAGAACGTTCCTACCTTGTAAAAGTAGTGGAAGTGATGGCTGAGCGGGCTAATTTGCTGACAGATTATGTTACTGAAGCCCCTTACTTCTATGCTGATCCTGAAACTTACGAAGAAGCTACTGTGAAGAAGCGCTGGAAGGCTGCCAGTCATGGTCTTTTGGTCGGTTGGATGGCTGTACTGCGCGATTTGACTAACTTTACTCCTGAGAGTTTGGAGGCTAGTTTACGCGCATTCGCTCAGGAACAGGGGGTAGGAGCCGGCCAGCTGATTCATCCTGTGCGTTTGGCTTTAAGCGGCGTTGGAAATGGTCCAAGTCTTTTCCATATGATGGAAGTTCTGGGAAAAGAGACTTGTTTGCGCCGTTTAGAAAAAGCTTTGGCTGTTTTACCTAACGGGTAGTTTCCTAAGTTGTAATTGAGGTGCTGGCGATCTTGTTTTTTTATCTTAACCCGCCAGAAGACTCCTTCCTCTTAGGTGGGGGATGAATGGCGGATGGCTGAGTGGGCTCGATGCCCATGAAAGCCACAAAGTTCCATCCTGCGGGAAACGTGTCCATCGTGGACTGTACCAGTTTGCTGATGGCAGGATGGCTAACGCTGACTTAAACGGTGCCGCCAACATACTCAGAAAAAGTAAGCAGAACTTCAATTTCGAGGAACTGTGTAAAGGGCTTTTGGGCAGCCCCTTGAGAATAAGGGTATCCTGACAGCTAACTCCTTCGGGATATGTTGTCAGGCGTTAGTCCGTGTATCAAACTTCTCAAGAATCTCCCGCTTCTATAAGCGGGAGAGGTTCAATGATACATTTCAGCTGTAGGCTAGTCAGCATCTCAATGGGCACTGTAGAATAGCGGTATAAAATACTCTTTAAGTAGGTGGTTAATGGATAAGATATTGGCCTCTCACAGGCGTATTTTGGCTCTCGATTTTGATGGAGTTATTTGGGACACTCAACGTGAAGGCTACATTGTGGCTCAAAAGGTTTGGCAGGAAATTTTTGGACGTTGGGCCCTTTGTCCACTGCCTCTGTTTCTTTCAGGGCGTTGGCTGGCCAATAGCGGAGAAGAATTTGGACTGTTGCTGTATCTGGGAGAAAGTCTATGTCTTCAGGCACTGGGATCCTTCGATAGACAGGCGAAACGAGAAAGGGTTGTCAGTTCCGAAGCTGTACAGGTCGGATTTGAGAGTTTAGCTCTGCCCCAAATTTTGAGGGGCAGTCTGCTTGAATGGTCTAAAGGTTCAGAACCATGGCAGGAACAGTCTGGCTGCTTCCCGGCTGAACTGTCTTCGCTGAGTTTGTCCGATTATTCGCTGTCTGATTTCGTCGGCAAAAAGGAACAGCTGAGCCGTTTTTTGAGTTATTTTGGGCGTCGTCTAGCCTATCACCGTGCGGAATGTCATCGCAGCAATTTGCGCGAATGGTTGAGCTGGCAGAATATTTATCCCGGTACTGTAGAAGTCATTAACCGAGCCTTTGCAAAGTTCGATGGTCTGGCAGTTTGCACCACCAAAGATAAAGCTTCGGTAGAAGCTTTGCTAAGAACTGTAGGTCTCAAAATACTGGTGCTATCTAAAGAATACACTTTTGATAAACATTTGCAGCTTTATATTTTGGCTGCTAGTTTTGGAGTAGAACCGAATCAAATATTGTTTGTCGACGATTTACTTGATAATCTGCTCAGAGTGCGTTCTTTAGGGGTGCACACGGCTCTGGCTGGGTGGGGATACAATTGCCGCCGTTCCAGAGAAGAGGCAACAAGATTCAACATACCTGTATTCAGTAATCTGTCTGAAGTGCTCAACTACTTCAGCTAGCAGGCTAATTGTAGATTGTAAACCGCAGTTATAGAGTTAACCGTCTAAGGTACAGGCACGCTGTCTAATATATGTTCGATAAGTTGTTTTGTAT
The DNA here is from genome assembly GCA_051874695.1 of Candidatus Bruticola sp. Lineage (GTDB taxonomy): Bacteria > Vulcanimicrobiota > Xenobia > Xenobiales > Xenobiaceae > Bruticola. Next base: position 16,185 of record JBJEGC010000018.1, on the reverse strand, counting down.
CGATATTTGTTTTAACAATTATGCGGTGAGACAATACGTAAGGGGCCAGCTCTTTTATGTCATCGGGTATTACATAGCTTCTTTTATGAAGCATAGCCCAAGCTTGTCCCAACCTGTACAAAGACTGGGAGGCTCTGGGACTTGCTCCCAAAGCAATGTACTCGTGGTCGCGGGTAGCAACCGAAATACTGACTATGTAGTTGCATATCGCTTGACTTACTTGTACTGACCGAACGACATCGGAAGCTCGTTGCAGTTCATTTACAGTGCATACGCTTTGTAAAGTATTGATCGGATGAACGGCATGCTGCTGGAGGAGCATGTCCGCTTCCGCTTGCTGGTCAGGGTAACCCAGGCTAAGTTTTATAGAGAAGCGATCTAACTGAGCTTCTGGAAGTCTAAAAGTACCTTCAAATTCTATAGGGTTTTGTGTAGCTACCACAATAAAAGGCGAAGGAAGGCTGTAGGTTTTTCCTCCTACAGTTGTCTGATGTTCTTCCATGCACTCTAAAAGAGCAGATTGCATTTTTGGAGTTGTTCTGTTTAGTTCGTCGGCTAAGAGTACGTTAGTGAAGACAGGACCAGGACAAAACACAAATTTCTCTGTCTTTCTATTGTACACCGAAGTTCCCAGCAGATCGGAAGGCAGAAGATCGGGAGTACATTGCAAACGTGAGAACTCACCACTAATAGATTTGGCCAGAGCACGGCACAACATTGTTTTACCTACGCCGGGCACATCTTCAAAAAGCATATTGCCGCCACTTAAAACGGTTGCTACGGCCAAACACACAGTATTATCTTTGTTGAGAATAACCGAATTGATATTTCCGATCAGTTTTTCTGCTAAATATAGAGCTTGTTTCAAAGAGTAAGACATTCTACATCCGAATTAGCAACAACACGTGAGCGCAGAGGAGCACTCGTACTGGTGGGAGTTGGTGTGTAGGTCTCAATAAAGGCTTTAGATCCGGGGCAGCCGTGGACGTCTATGTTAATCACCCTGTCGTCGTAGGCTCGCACATGATCAGTATCTCGGGAGAGAGGTGTGTGTCCAATCACGCAGCTGGTACACTGGAAACCGTTCAGCATACTGCGCATTTCTTCGTCAGTAAACTGAGAAGTACGCGTCCCTGACTGATAATCGTATCCCCAGACACGACGGCCCCAAATAAAGCTTTCTCTAGCAGCCAAATAAGTACTCTCAGGAAGTTCCGCCAACTCCTGCATAGGACGCCAATATTCTCGGCTGTCCGGTACTGAGTGGGAAAACAGCCTGTTATTGACAATCACTCCTAAATAGAGGTTGTCTTCCAAATACTGGCAGGCCCCGTTGCGCATAATCTCTGCCCACTTCTCCAAACCGCCGAAGCCCTCGGCAGTACCTTCACCACCTTGATACCACCAGTTAATAAATCCCATGGCTTCTTCTATCTGATCGCCGTTCAAACCGCGATCAGAGAGTTGCTTTCGAAGCAGAGGATAAATGCGGCTGGTCAGAAGAGTGTTAGTAATAAAATCGGAGCTCAGGTAATTAGTGACTTTGGCAGAAGCGATCATCATCAGGTCGTGGTTACCCAAAATAGGATAAAAACGGCTGTCAAAAGTAGGATCGAAGCGGCGCAGACGAGCCATATCTCTCTGCAAACTTACTATAAGCTCAATTATTTTGCGTGGACCATCGACGGCATTGTTAGTAGTCTGGTCGAAAGGAGCTTCCAGTGGCTCACCGCGCCAGTCAACGTAGTCACCTATAAAGATCAGGTCGACACGATCGGCCTTAGGATTCCAAGAAATAGTGCCAGGAAGAAGAAAATCCATCTCTCGCAGGTAGCGGAGCAAACGATAATAATCTCCGTGCAAATCTCCGACAGCCATTAAAGTACGAGTTTTTGCGTCGATAGGCGGTCTGCCGTTGTCATCGGCTGGATGACTCTCGGTGGACGCAATGTCATCAGTAATGTGCTTATCTGCTATAGAGTCCATGCGCTTTTCTATCTCCCCAGAACAATCAATTGAGCAATACAGCTATTTTGCAGATACACAAAACAAGCATCTGCTAAACGCGCCCAAAACTTTCCCCCAGTTCTATATTTGCTGCCTCTCTTCCTGTTCTCTTTTGCCTATGCCTAATTTAGAATTGCGCCGTTTTGTATAGTTGAAATCAGCCGACAGAGCTGTTGCAGGTTAAAAGGCAAAATGAAGGCCCCGGGGAAACTTGTACAGAATGGGCCCAACCGAAGTCAGCTAGGAGATAACAAGGAGTATATACTATTTATGCCATTATTCAGACGCTCAAAAGGTTCTCGTTATGCACGGGAACGGCGAGGAGAATACAGCTTTGGGCGGGACAGCCGCTCGTCTTCAACCAGTTCGGGCAAAAGTACTGAATCTAAACGGGGGCGCACTTTTCATTCCGCCGGAGAGAGGATACTTAATCCTGAATACGCCGATCCGGCCGAACTTACTGAAGCCGCTCGAAAAGAGCGGCGCCGTCAGCGCGCTTTAAAAGAAGCGCAAGCTCCGGTCAGTCCGGAGCAAGAAGCGGCTTTAAAGTCGATTTCTTTGTTTTTGGAAAAATACGCCGATTTGTTTGCTGATAGTCAAAATTGGCTCTTCTTGCGCGCTCATTTCACCCCTGAATTGTTTTACGCTGATCCTGCTTCCGGTTTAGGATGCTTTGCTTTTTCTCCTAACGGACAAATTACTTGTGAGCAGAGTTCTGCCCGTGCCTATCGTCGTTTGGCCGGTAATACGCTGGCCCCCAAGGATAGGGTTCATCGTCAAACTTCAAGCTGTCTGCTTTTTGTTGGATACCGGCCTGAAGATGTTCCCGAAGTTGGTTTGATTCAACCTTGGGAAGATGGCAAAGAGTACAAGGCTATTTACGATGTTGCCATAATTTTAGGTACATCTTCACGGGCAGAAAATTATGTTAATTTCGTTCGGGCCTTGCGCTCGGTTAAGAGTGGAGGCTTGATTGTTTTTTCTATAGCGAATACTTTGGGAGCTGGCAGCTTCGAAAAGTCCATGATCGAATATATTCCTTTAGTTGCTCAGCAGTCAAAGTTCCACTGCCGTACTTTTGCCATTCGAGTGCCGGAAAACATAACTGCCAAAGAACATATGACGGAATTGTTGCAGAAATGGGAAGAGGGATTCAGCTACAGAGTTTGTTCAGAGAGCGGTTTGCTGTCGCGCCCCGGTATTTTCAGTTGGAACAAAGCTGACGGTGGTTCCAAGCTTTTGGCGGAGTATATTAAAAACAAAGCTCAGCTGCGCGGCGTGGGAGCCGATTTAGGCAGCGCTAACGGTTTCTTGACTAAAGCCGTGTTGGAATCGCGCTCTTGCAAAGCTGGGGAAGTCAGTCGTATCGATCTTTTTGAAGATGAATATATTTCTTTAGCTGCGGCTAAAGCTTTGTTTAAAGAAAAAAATCCAAAGGTACGCATCGGATACAGTTGGGCTGATGTGATTAGCGATGTTCCTAGCGAGCAGTACGATTGGATTGTCATGAATCCGCCGTTCCATCAAGGACAGACGCGCGTACTCAATTTAGGGCGTGAATTTGTCGCTAGTGCGGCCAGGGCTTTAACTTGGCGTGGTGTTTTGTACGTAGTTGTCAATCGAACTCTGCCTTACGAAGATACTTTAGCTGAATATTTCAAAAATTATGAAAAAGTTGCCGAAAATAACAGTTTTAAAGTATTCGCCGCTTCGGAGCCGCTTGGCAGCACCCGTGTACACTAAAAGCCGCTGCAGAAAGGCCATGAAATAAGCATATAGCGAGAAAACAAACTTTTTAAAAAGGTGAAGCGTAACGAACTGGCTAAAACGTAGCGTTCGCTACGCTTTATTTCTCTTTTAGTGTAAAGGAAGGGTATAGCGCAACTGTATAAGAGCTTATTTCGTTAATGTATTATTTCCGTACAGTATGGAAATTAGTTGGTTAACTTTCTATTCTGTAGTTACTTGCATAGATTTGTTTTGAGGAGATGACTCACGGTGTAATAACTTTTTAGCTTATTGTGTATTTGGGGATCCACATCATCTTATTTCAGATAACTCTGATTTTACAGTGTATATGCTTGGATAATGGAGCGAGAAGGATTAACGTAGGCTCGGAGATGTTTGTAATAGATTGAATAATGATGATATAAAATTTTTTTTATCCAATTTTGCGTCCAATTTCATAAAAGAAATTTATTTGGAATGTAATGTTCATATTGTGTAGGCAAGTTGTACTATGAATTCAGATTTCTCCAAAAGGGGACAAGTCGATGAATTCTTAATTAGTAATTATGAGTAAGTCTAAAAATGACACAGCATGGGATAAAATTTTTGAGAAATATCACATTCTGGACAAGCTTGCAAATGATGAGCGTATATTAATTTCATCAACAGAAATTAATCAGTTTAGAGAAGCTCGTTTAATGACAAAGTTTGATCATAGATCCCAACTTCCAAGATTATTTATAGATCATGATTTGTCAATATTACCGACATCTAGAGGCACTTACGAAATTGGAAAGTTTAAAACTTTTTGTGATTTCGATAAAGATGAAGATGATATAGAAATAAATTTTATCAGTTTCCCAACTATATTTGAGAGTATAGATTATAGAGATATTACGAGTGAATCAATAGCTATAAATTGTGCTTTCGTGTCTAAAATGTTGCATAACTTTACAGGTGAGGCAAAACTTCTGCCTACTGTTTCTGGTCGAATGAGTTCCTCGGCATTTGATTTTACAATTGATTCAGGACAAAATATTCTAAAAATTAGTGTTGATAATTCACAGATTGAAATAGACGGAGGGTATGAAGGAGATAGATCTCTTATTTTGATTGAAGCCAAAAATTATATTTCAGATGATTTCCTAATTCGGCAGTTGTATTATCCATATAGGTTATGGAGCAGTAAAATTAGAAAACGTGTTCGTCCAATATTTTTAACATATTCAAATGGTATTTTTCACTTGAGAGAATATGAATTCGCTATACCTGAATTCTATAATTCTATCAGATTAATACAACATAAAAAATATGCGTTTCAAGAAGTAAGAATTAATGTTGAGAGTATACAGAATATTTTGAATAGTATTCAAGTAGTAAAAGAACCGGATCTGCCTTTCCCTCAAGCTGATAGTTTTGCACGAGTGATTAATCTTTGCGAGTTATTAAAACAAAAAGGATTTATTTGTAAGAGTGATATTACACAAAATTACGACTTTAATCATAGACAAACTGACTATTATTCAAATGCGGCAAAGTATTTAGGGTTAGTAGAGGTTGTTCATGAGAATAGGCAAATGGGGTGTGTTCTCACGTGTAATGGATCTCGTATATTTCGTTTGCCTCTTATTGAACGTCAATTAGAATTTGTAAAACTTATATTGGAACATGAGGCATTTCATAACACTTTGAGATTGTATTTTGATAAAGGAAATGTTCCAACAAAGGATGAGGTGATTGAAATAATGAAGAGTGCAAGTTTATATAATGTCGATTCTGAGCAAACATATAAACGAAGGGCATCTACTGTTGTTTCTTGGATAAATTGGATATTGGGGTTAATAGAGTAACAATTGAGAGAGTAAGCATATGAAGGTTCGTCTCGATAAGTTGTTGGCTAGTCGCGGATTGTGTAGCCGATCCGAAGCTGAAAAGCTTATTCGTTCCGGAGAAGTAACTTCCTTAAAGGAAAAATTGGCAAGAGCCGATCAAAAAGTGGAAGCAGCCGACATCCTTTTCAGAGGCGAATCTCTCGGCCCTGAAAAGATATACATTTTAATGTATAAGCCGTTAGGGTATGTATGCAGCCGCCGCGATCAAGGGCGTCTCATTTATGAGCTTCTACCTGAGCACTGGAATAGGCGCATCCCTGCGCTGGAGAGCGCGGGGCGCCTTGACAAAGATACTACAGGCGCTTTAGTTTTTACCAATGACGGTCCGTTGCTTCATAAGCTCATTTCTCCCAAGCATCATAAAGCTAAAGTATATGAGGTTTGGCTTGATCATGTTGTTAGCGATGAGCAGGTTCAACTTCTGCGGGATGGTGGGGTTCGTTTAGATGGTGAATCCAAGCCTCTGCGGCCCGCTTCTTGTCTGCTTTTGCCTACATGCTTCGATAATACTGGGCCTATGTTGAGTCTGCACGCTTTCGGTGAGGCTCTCGATCTTACTCGCAGCTACACTTGGGCTGCGGAGCAAAGCAATCATTTATTGCTGAGTTTGACGGAAGGACGCTACCATCAGGTTAAGCGTATGTTTGCTTTTCTTGATAACGAAGTAATCAAATTACACCGTATTAGTTTTGCAAATTTGGATTTATCAGGTTTACAGGTAGGGCAGTATCGCTTTCTGACTGATGGAGAAATTTCAGAACTATTGTATTAATAATATCGTTTTTTTTTGTTATTTATACAGGTTAAAACGCATTTTTTTATAAAAATATTAAGTTGTGACGGTATATTAAAGGGACATTACATTTTTAGTATTGTTTTGTAAAATTTATTTATGATTGATGTACAGAGTATAATTATCCGCAGGCCAGATCAAGATCTGATTAATCTATTAACTGAGTCGTGTCGTTGCAGCCGCTTGCTGGCCCATCTGCTGATAAATAGAGGTATAAAAACTCCGAAACAGGCTGAGAAATATTTTCAAGCTTCGGCCGACGATCTGTACAGTGCAGATGCTTACCCGGGGGCCGCTGAAGCCGCCGACTTAATTTCCGCTTCCCTAAGCAAGGGAGAAAAAATTTTTGTTTGTGGAGATTACGATGTTGATGGTATTACTGCTTCGGCTATTTTAGTTTTAGGCTTGCGCCGTCTCCAGGCTCAAATTGAATGCCATCTTCCACATCGTTTTTCTGAAGGTTTCGGCCTTTCGCGAGAAGGGGTGGAAGCTGCTCTTCGTTATGGAGCTCGCTTACTTATTACGGTTGACTGCGGATCGTCAAGTGCTGAAAATGTAGACTATGCTAAAAGCTGCGGTCTGAAAGTTATAGTTACCGATCATCACCAGCTAGAGGGAGAAGCTGCTCGTCCCGATGCTTTTGTTAACGCCAATTTAGAAGGGCATAATTATCCTTTTACTAAGCTGTGCGGTGCCGGAGTAGCTTGGAAGCTGCTTTGCGCTGTCTTTAATCGCTTTTCTTTGCCTGCTCCTTTCGATTTTCTCGATATGGTAGCTATGGCAACTTTGTGCGATATGGTGCCTTTGACAGGGGAAAATCGCACGCTTACTATGTTGGGGCTGTCGGCCTTTGCTTCTTTGGAAAGGCCTTGTTTTAAAATTTTGACGGAAGGGTGCAAAGTCGCTCCCGATTCGATCAACGCTCAGTCTATTCTTTTTTCTATAGGCCCCAAAATAAACGCCTGTGGACGCATGGACAGGCCCGATTGCGCCCTTGAACTTTTGTTAGCTCAAAGTGCCGATGTCTGCCGCCTCAAGGTCAGCCGTCTAATTGAGTTGAGTGAGGAGCGCCACCGCGTTGAATCGGAAACCTTTCGCGAAATGGAAGATCTGCTGAGTAGAAGTCATGAAGTTAGGCGTCCCTGCATATTTGTGTACGGAAACTGGCATAAGGGGGTGCTGGGCATATGCGCCCAGCGTCTTATGGACATATATAGGGTTCCCGTATTTACAGCTACCAGTACCGACGGCCATTTAATGGGCAGTGCCAGAGCTCCTGAGGGAACAAATTTGCTGGATATTTTTGGTCTGTGCAGCGAGTATTTAGAAAAATATGGCGGTCATGCTAATGCTGGTGGTTTTACTCTTAAAGAAGGCACCGAAGAAGCTTTTGGTAGAGCCCTCCATGAAGCCTGTCTTAAGTTAGACATTACTGTGCCCAAAAAGACGGTAGATGCCTACTTGCCGATTCACAAAGTAAGTTTCGATCTTGTACACGAGTTGGAACGTTTAGAACCTACAGGCAAAGAAAATGAAAAACCAACTTTCTTAGCTACTAATGTTAGGGTTGTTAGCCCCTTGAGGCCGATGGGTAAGTCTGGTACCAGTGTATCTTTTCAAATAGTTGATGACCAGTTCCCTGTCGGTAAAGCTCCAATTAAAGCTATCGCTTTTAACAAAATAAAAGACTTAGCTCTTTTGGATACAAAAAACTGTACTGTTAGTTTCTTGTACAATGTCGAAGAGAATATTTGGGCTGGGCGCAGCGAGCTGCAGATTACTATTAAGGACTTTATAGCCCCCGATCCACGAATGGCCGCGGTTTTACCAGTTCCAACTGAACAAAATAAAGTGTTTGAGTCTTATGAAGAGGCTGGACGAACTATCAATAGTTTGAATCGAACTGTGTATTTTCAGAGTATTTTTGTTCGCACTGAATTACCCAAACGTTTAATTGATAGTCGTGCCGTTATAGACAAAGCATTTTATCTGCAGTGTATTATAAATGAGCTTGGTAAAATTGATGGCGAAAATCGCATTTTAGTTGTAGGGGAGTCTGCCGAATATAATCGACAGTTGACTCAATGCCTAAATACTGACCGGTGTAGATTTATATCTTCTATGGAAACTTATGTAGGGGAAAACGGAGCAGTCGCGTTGGCTGAATCTGAAAGTTATCAGCAAATTTTGTTGCTGGCCCCACCTTTGCAGTTAGAATTTTTCCGGCTGCCTTGTGTGACCGGTGCAGAAAAAATTCATGTCCTCTTTAATAATGAACAAATGCTCAATATGCGCTGTCGATTAAATGCTTATATTCTTAATCATGAGCATGTAGCTAATGCTTGCCGTTGGCTTATGCGTCTTACTGAACAGGGGCGGAAAGAACTGCCTTTGGGAGCAAAGCAGCTAAAGCAGGCAGCTAAAGAGTTGAAAATAGAAACAATTAAAATGCAGCGGTCTTTAAAAGTACTGGAACAGTTAGGCCTGTTGTCTGTTTCCGAGGTCAAGGGAGGAGGCAGCGTTTTGCGTTTTCACAAACCGGAAGGGGGAAGCAAATTAAATCTCAACAGTTCTCCTCTTTATTGCAGCGCATCTAAGCTTATGAACGATTTCGAAAAAGTCAGAATGAGCTTCAGTTCTTTAGCCTTAAAAGATGATTGTCTGTGCAATTAAAAGCGCGCTGCTTTATAACGAGTGAGGGTATTGAAAGGAAAGTGTGAGATGAAAAAAAGTAAAGTTATCGGTTTCGTTATTTTTGCCGCTCTATTTATAGCTTGTTTCTGCAGTGAGATGGTCAGTGCCCATCCGGGTGGCCCGGGAGAGCATCATCCTAGAAGAGAACCTAAGTGCGAAGTAAAAGTTTGTAACGACTCTGATTTCCCTATTTATGTAATGATTGATGGTCGCAATGAGGGATCTGTTTGGAAGCACAGTTCCGAAACTTTTCAGATTCACAAGTGGGGCTCTATGAAAGTAGAGGCCGAAGCCAAAGGGGAAACGGCTAGCGATTGGATAGAATTGAATCCCGGCAATGAGAAAGCGGAAGTTACTTTTAACAATGATGACTTCCCTTCTTTAGATCCGAAAGCCGATAAGTAAAATTTATATACGAAAATAAAAGGCGATTGTCATACTTGAATTTTGTAGAACAAGGACAATCGCCTTTTATTATTGCTGAAGCAGCTAATTAAAGAGGAATGTTGCCGTGTTTTTTAGTCGGATGAGCAATATTTTTAGTGCTCAGAGCCATGAGAGCGCTGCGCAGCTTGGAGCGTGACTCTTTAGGGTGAATTACTTCAGTAATAAAGCCTTTAGAAGCGGCTTCATATGGATTCAGGAAGCGCTCTTCGTATTCGGCTATGCATTTTGCCTTTTCCGCGGCCGGATCGGCAGCAGCTTGGATGCGCTTTTTGAAGGCGATGTTTACGGCTCCCTCAGCTCCCATTACAGCAATTTCTGCAATCGGCCAGGCGTAGACGTAATCTGCTCCCATGTTTTTGGAGTTCATAGCAATATAAGCTCCGCCGTAAGCTTTGCGCATAATAAGAGTGATTTTGGGTACGGTAGCTTCCGAATAAGCGAAGAGCATTTTGGCACCGTGGCGAATTATACCACTATGCTCTTGCTGGGTTCCCGGTAAGAAAGCTGGCACATCGACTAAAGTAACCAGCGGAATATTAAAGCAATCGCAGAAGCGGATAAAACGTGCTGCTTTGTCGGAAGCGTGATAGTCTAGCGAACCGGCCATGCAGTTGGCCTGATTGGCTACAATACCAACTACCTCTCCGCCCAAACGGCCGAAGCCAACCACTATATTAGCGGCAAATTCTTTCTGAACTTCCATAAAGCTGCCGGCATCGAAAATGACATCGATAACTTCTTTGACATCGTAAGATTTTTTACTATTGTCGGGCACGATGCTGGTTAGAGTATGGCATTTGTCTGCAGATTCAATTTCTTTATTATGCTTAAAAATATTTGAGATGCTGCTTAGGAAAGAGGAGTGCTTGGGAGCTGCATTGGGCAAAGAAGAAATATAAGATTGAGGCAGATAGCTGAGCAGTTGGCGTACACCCATAAGGCATTCGTACTCAGAATCGTAAGTAAAATGGGAAACTCCGCTCTTGCGGGCGTGTATATCAGCTCCGCCAAGTTGTTCAACGGAAACTTCTTCGCCTATAACTGTCTTTACCACGTTGGGACCGGTAATGAACATTTTAGAGACGCCGCGTACCATAAAAATAAAGTCGCAGATAGCTGGAGCATAACAGGCGCCTCCGGAGCAAGGACCCAGAATAAGAGCTATTTGAGGAATCACGCCTGAAGCTAAAGTATGGCGTTGGAACATACCTGCATAACCGCTTAAAGAACATATACCTTCTTCGATGCGGGCACCTCCGCTGTCATTTATACAGATAATAGGTGCTTTGGCTTCCATGGCCATATCTTGTAAACGGCAAATTTTCATAGAGTGGTACTCGCCCAATGTACCGCCAATGACTGTGAAATCTTCGCTGTATACAAATACTAGGCGTCCGCCAATCTCTCCATATCCGGTTATTACGCCATCTCCAAGAGCCCGCTTTTTGTCTAAATCGAAGTCATCGATGCGTGATTCTATAAAGTTGTCAGTTTCGACGAAAGTACCGGGATCGAGCAGCTTCTCTAAGCGTTCTCTAGCAGTGAGCTTGCCTGATTGGTGCTGCTTATCGATGCGATCTTGTCCCCCTCCTAGTAAAGCTTTAGCCCGCTTGGTCTCCAGCTTCTGTATGGCGTCGTTCCAATTCATTAAAAAACTATACCTCGTTATCGATAAAAATTTATCTTAAATCGCGGGGTGCTCTTTTTTATACTCAGTTAAAATCCTCTTTTCAGCGGCTTTCTCGAATGCTTATGTTGAATATAATTTAAAAAATGTGGGCAGTCTAAAGGTAATTGGGAAGAAGGTGCCGTTTTTTTTATCTGATTGACTAGAAGAAGCGAGAAACAGCGTTGTTTTGTCCAATTTGGGCACTGGCTGAAACATCGAGGCGGAAATTGTCAGGCAGGTCTTCATCTACCGACCAGATCAGTTTATATTCTGACTGAGGAGGGATGGGACTTTCCAAAAATGTTTCTCCTTCAGGAATATTGGCGGTAGTTCTATAATTGTGCAGTTTGTCTGACCATACCCACCATTTTATAGAGAGGGGACCTCCGCAATAAAAAGGTTCTGTACCTATATTTTTGAGGATAAGCAGCCCTCCGTGCTTAGAAGAGGCCACTGCTTCTTTTACCCGCAAATGTTCATCAATATTTTCGGAAACTAGATAATCGGCTCGTTGACTTCCCGGTAGAGCCTGCCAGCAGCGACCATCTGCACTGTAAGACCAAGTAAGCAGATAGCGACCTTCTTCAAGAGGCGGACAAATAACTCCGGTAATATTCTTTTGGCCTTGAGCCCAAAAAGACAGAGGCAGACGAGACTGCTGTTTTTGAGAAGCTGCGGCTTCAACTGGTTTGAAAGAAGCTCTGAGCCAGCCGTTAACAGGCTCGGAAAGGGTAATTTTTATCGGATAAGCCTGTCCGTACATCCAATGATCGGCTTTAGGTATGTCTTCTGCAATGAGCTGCGGGGCAGAAGCTGCGTTGGAGGAGGTTTGCTCTTGAGGATAGGCTAAAGAATGATTAATTTTGTACAGTAGACACTGTTTGGAATTGCCGAATGTTTTTACCAAAGTTATCGTTGGCTTGACATTCTGACTATCTGCAGTGGCATGCGGAGCGAACCTTTGGAGTTCACTTTCCGGTAAAGGAGTTTCTGTTACTAGCCAATCCGCTCCTAAACCGGCTATAAACGATATGTTGCGCTCTTTTTGGAAAGCTACCGTACTGCTGTTGGGGAGATATGGACATGTTCCCAGCGGTTGCCAACGCGGCGGCAGCGCATGTTCACAAGAGAGGGTTCCGGACAAGCCGCTGAAAGCTGCACATTTAAGAAATTGTTTCGCTGTATGTTTATGCTCTCGCCAAACTACGCTGTGCGTGCCGGGTTGCTGCCAAAGCCAGGCCGCCAGTTCTAGATCGCGCTTATTTAACTGCAGTTCCGGGCGGCTTAGCAACCAACGTTCAGATGAGGGATACCAGGGGAGAAGTACTCTGATAGCCGTTTGTGGATTTTTTTGTGCTTCAATGATAATGTTGTTAACCAAGCGTTGAGCACCAACTATATTGGCTGTAATAAACAGAATAAAAGCAAGTATAGCCGCTTGGCGGGCAAATTTTGTTTTAATTTTGGATATATGATCCAGAATGTCGGCTATTACTAGAGCCATCAGGCCGGAAAAACCCACTCCGGCGGCAAATTCCCAGCGGAAGTATTCTGCTTCCTGAATAGGACCGAAATCGACTATAGCTGGTGTGAAATAGGCCGATAAGCCCAGCAAGCCGAACATATAACCGCATATACTGCGTCTGTAGCCGGCCCACAACAAAGTAAATGGAGCTAACCAGGTGGGCAACCAATGGAGTATTAAAACTTTGGAACTAAATATAGAACTGTAGCCGCCGTCATCGAGGAGGGGCCTATAATGACGAAATAGGGCCGTATTCAAGGCACCGGAAAAGCGCTGATAGGGATCTGCTCCCAAGCGGATAGCCAAAAAATGGCGTTTAGGAAAGGATATAGAGCCGGAACTTACTTCTGCAGAGCTGTGAGCTTCGCTTAATGATGGGATTGTTTGTCTTAGATGGACGCTCTGTCTGGCCAGTTGTCCCAGGACTCCTCCGTGAGCGGCGCTTATTACTAAGCTGCCTAAAACACTCAAGAGCGCTATGCTTAGCAGCGTTTTAGTTACGGAAGTGCGCCTTCGGCAGACGATCAGCGAACCGGCAATAAAGCAGGTGAGCACTAAAATTAGATAAGTTTCACATATTAAACCGTAAGTACCGGCAATAGCGATTGTTAGGGCAATTTTAGGCCAATGTAGCGGCCAATGTTCTCTGGCTTTGTAAATTATATCTACAAACAACCCCAAAAGTAGGCCTAAAATTGTAAAAACCAATAAATCTCCGTTGTCAAAAGCGTCCATCAGTCCAGCTTTACCGCCGACATTGACCCCGAAGAAGAGAAAAAATGCCCCCCAGGCTCCGGCCCGAGGACTGTTGGAAATTTTTCTGATGACTAGAGCCCAGAGAAAAATACTGCTGAGCATTAAAAAAATTTCACAGATCCAAGCTGCTCTTATAGTATCTCCGGCGGCAGCGCTAGCCAGAACTGCGGTTAGAATTTGATTGGAAAAATGACCGCTCAAATCGATCCAAGGAAAAAAAGGATGGCATACCGGCAGACCGCTTTTTATGAGGGCTCGGGAAATAGGAAAAGAAGACCAAAAATCGGGCGGCAGTTGAGTTAGCTGAACAGCGTGTACATAGAAAAGGCTGATAAAAATAGTTACAAAAAACAGCAATTTTTGCGCTTTTGTAAAAGGTGGAGGCTGCACTTCCTGGTCTTGGGGAATTTTTACTATTCGGCCGACACCGGCAAAAATGAGGGTGCAAATAATTAAGCACCATTTCATAGATAACCAGCCGGCTGCCATGGTACTGAAGCCTATAAGGCCGACCAGACCTATGGGCAGAGCCATGGCTTTAGCTAAATCTAGGTCGTATATTTCTAGCCCGGCTGCTGCTGTTTTGTATCCCCCCCAAGCTAGTATTAAGAGGACAATAATAAGCAATATATCTGACATTTCCTATTTTTCTGTCCTTCTCGGTAGTCGTTTTTGAAAAAACTAAATTTTTTCGAGTACCGGCAGCGGAGGCTAAAATTGCGTGGCAATAGCGGTAAATATCGACTTAGATCAGACTAGTTTGTGTACAATTTGCTCAACAATTTCACACAGTATATGGCCGATGGCGATATGGCTCTCCTGAATGCGGCAAGTTCGTTGGGAAGGCACTACTATGGCAATATCACACAAATTTTTTAAAGCACCTCCGTCTCTGCCGGTCAGGCCTATGATCCGGCCTCCTTTTTGACGTGCTGATTCTGCTGCCAGATTTATACTAGCAGAATTACCGGACGTAGAGATAGCGATCAAAATGTCGCCGGGATGCATTAAAGCCTTTACCTGGCGAGAGAAAACCGTTTCGTAGCCAAAATCGTTGGCCAAGGCGGTAAGGCAGGAAGTATCAGTAGTTAAGGCAACTGCCGGCAAGCAGTTATCATGTTCGAAGCGTCCTACCAGTTCGGCTGCAATGTGCTGTGCGTCCGCGGCGCTTCCTCCGTTGCCTGCCAAAAAAATGGTGTGTTCTTGGCTGAGACAGTCAGCTATCATTTGACCTGCCGAACTAATAGCGTCAGTATTCTGCATTAGTTTTAATTTAGTATCTATAGATTCTTGAAGAGAAGCTTTTATGAGGGTATTCCAATTATTCATAATTTGAGACAACCTTCTGCAAAGTTAATAATAAACCGGCTTATTTAAGGCAGCCGTTTTTTATTAGGTGGAGATGTCTTCTCCGGTAAGACGTACGCGGAGACTTTTCCGTCTGCTCTTATAAAATCCTGGCATTTTTAGTCAAGCTGTAGGCATGAACTGGATAGGGTAGTGTCTTTTAGCGTTTTATTTTTAACTAGATTTTATGTGGTATAGGCGTGATAAGGAGAAAGTAGACAGTTGTTTAAGTTGAGGTAAAAATAATGACCATAGAAGCTATCGGCGCTGCTGATGAAAAAAAAGGTTCTGCAGCTCAACAAATGATGGAACTGATGCGTCAGCGCTATCAAGCTGAAGCGCTCAGCCAACAAAATCCTCAAGCCGCTCAAACTGTTGGGCAGCAAGTTTCCCAATCTGTATCTCAAGTCGGCTCTATAGCCGCCGATTCTGTAACTCTTTCCGATGAGTCTATGGCCGCTTCTGGAAATCTGTTGGGTGGTTCTGTCCCTGAAGTAATGGGAGCTGAAGGTTTGGTTTCTGCTCAGTTTGTAGATGGAGTCAATCAAAGTGAAGAGGGGATGTCCATGAACTCTCATTTTACTCCTTCAATGCCTGCTCCTAATGAAAATGAGCCTGCCCCCGGTAGTGGCGTGCCCAGCTTAATAAATCGCTTGGCCTCTCTTTTCGAGTAAATCTACAATTGTTTTCTCTATTGGCTGACTTGCTGTATGGCAGCTTAAAAAAACAGCCCAATCCTCCTATGGCTGCGCAGCATAATACTATCAGATGAACTCTGTATAGTTGACAAACGATAGAGCAATATTTTTCTATAGGTTCAAATTTCGCCGTTTGCTTATTGGACCCTTATGAAATCTTGTTAGGAAATGCCTTTACCAAAGGCTGCTATTATGAAAATCGGAAAGCAGTATGATTTAGGTCATACTGCTTTCCGATTTTTTGTTATGAGGTTTTATAGAAACGCCCTCTGGTGGCTATCTTTCTTGTTTATGCATCTGTAAGTAAAATTACTAAAGATTATCCCAAACTATTTTGCTGATATGTCCGATAGCTTGGGCGGCTGTATCATTTTGGCCAGAGCCTACATTCTTAACAAATACGGTGATAGCTACAGGATTGCCTCGTTTACTGATAATGATGCCGCTGTCGTTGACAACACCGCTGATAGTTCCAGTCTTATGGTAGGTTTGGCTTCCTTTGGGGAGATAGCGGGGAATGCGTGAATTGTACTTTTGTTTTGCTAAGATAGACAGGGCGTAATCCGTCCAGTCTGGAGAGAGAATTTCCTGACGCCACAGTTTGGCCATCAATTGAGAAAAGTCGTCGG
>JBJEGC010000017.1:24478-35367 GCA_051874695.1 Candidatus Bruticola sp. | reverse complement strand
GTGAAATAATGGTAGGTAAAATATTCGTTTCTGTTTATAATGCCCGTAAAAGCTGTGCCCATAAAGTTAAAGTCCTATGAAAGCTGCCACTATGCGAATATAAGGCGCATTCTGAGCAGTTAAAGTATTTTCTGCCCGCGCGGTAAATTCTTCGAATAATTCTTTTACTTTCTTTGCTTCGGAGTTCACTACGGACGACGTTTTGCGCTTGTCATTTTCATTATGTTTCTTATTATAATCTTCCTGCTTCTGCTCCAAATCGGCCAGTTTATCTAATTCCCGATCGAGCAACTTGTCGGTAGCCTGCTGGTAAGCTTGGCGGAGGTTTTCCAAATATGCTTTGGCCCTATTAACGGCATCGGCCCGCAATTCCAGAGCTTCTTTTAACTTATCTTGAGCCAAACTGCCACAGTTAGACGGCTCTTCAGTTAAAGAAGTCAGCCTAATAACCTCATTCATAGAAAGTTCTCGCTTGAAAATGCCGTCCGTATAATACAAGCCAAAAAATTCATCGACTACAGGATCGGACTGACGGTTAGGTAACGTACCGGAAATTACAAAAATAATTTCGTTGGGTTTTAAACTGTTCAAAGCGGCTAACGGAGCTTGACTGCGCCCAAAAAGCAAGGAGCAGCTGTCGTTCATCCAGGTTATCACCGGATGAAGAGGCCACAAATACTGAGTTTGCGGCCAAGCGGTGCCCAAACTGCCTATCTGTAAGCTTTGTTTCATTTCACCCATGCAGAATTTTTTGTTGTCGGAAAGGCGGAGAGTCTTACCTTCAGGCATCAATTCATCAGGAATTACTTCCGACAGGCGATCTTTAGCATAATCTGTCAAGCGCTCAAGTTTCAGATCGATACCGGTACCGGAACCAAAATCTTCAAAAAGTCCCCATTGCTCTTTGCACAATGTGGTGCCAAAGTAATTCAAAGCCAACTTCAGATAATCGACATCGGCGAACAAAGTGCGATCGGTAACCGTTTCAACCCTATCTATATTTCCTTGATTAGTTCCTAAGGCGTCGTCAACTTCTTCCGTGAACAGACTAAACAGATCTTCCAGGCTCTCTTCCTCGTCGTCGTCTTCGTTAAGGGCCTCGAACTCTTGACCGTTCTGTTTTTCCATACAAGCGCCAGTTTTGGCCTCTTCCTCTTTAACTGAAGTACATTTCATTAACTGAGTAGGATCGCCAATATTTTTATACGCCTGTTCCTCTTTCCTCATGAGAATATCTAAAACGCGCATATCACCTTTTATGCGCTCATTTTGACTCTTTATAGTTAAGTAGCAAATATCGGGCCGCTCTTCTTGACCGTAGCGGTCAATGCGTCCGTTGCGCTGTTGGAAAATCATCAGCGACCAGGGAATATCGAAATGGATCAACCTGTGACAGAAATAATGCAAGTTCAAACCTTCGGAAGCGACGTCGGTAGCTACCAAAATGCGCACATTACTTGATAAGGTGCCAAAAGCTTTAACTCTGTCCTGTTGGTCTGTGTCACTTAATTCTCCAGATAACGTAAGCACGGCATTTTTACCCAACTTGAGGTCTGACTGCAGCCCTTTAGCCAAAAACTCCATGGTAGCCACACGCTCGGTAAAAATAACAATGCGGTCTTGGGGATTCTTACTGTCCCAGCCATACTCCGAACTTTTAAGCATTTCCAACAACTTCCGGTAGCGGGAAAAATGCTGAGATTTTATTTTATCTACAGCCTTTTTTAAGCTGTTCAACCCCTCAATATCGGACTCTATGGCGCTACAGTAGGCAGAGTTGTCGTTATGTTTTTTCTGGAGTTCCTGCAGTCTTTTGACACGTTCTTTTATAGTGGCCGAGCAGGCGTCGGGACTGGAGAAAAGCGATTTAGTCAGCACGGTCTGAACTAACATATCCCCTACCCGGCTTTTTCTTTGGTCTACATTCAAATTTAAGTTGGTAAGTATTTTGTAAGCCTCTTCTTCTTCTTTTGAAGAAGTACACTCTTCCTGGTGAACAAAACGCTCAGGGAAAGCGGCAATACTGTCCCCTATATCGTTTTTAAAGCGGCGGATGTACAAGCCTTCAATATCTTCTTTAGTGTAATCGGAAGGATCGGCTATGGCTGTAGGGTCGAGCATGTTCATTAAGGAAGCAAAACTTTCCGCCCGGCCATCGTGAGGAGTGGCAGAAAGCATAATCATGTTATCGCTGCGTTTAGCTAAAAGCTCGGCTAACTTTGAGCGTTTAGCCTGACTCTTACCGCGCTTAGCTACGTTGTGAGCCTCATCTATAACGATAATATCCCAATAGGCCCTCTCCAAATAGTTGATATATTTAGAGTTGTATTTTAAAGTATCGATGGAAATTATAGCTTTGTCGTAGTAGCAAAGCGGATTGTAATTGGAAGGCAGCTGACTGGCTATTCTTTGAATTTTGCCTGAATCGAGGCTCACCAAAGGAATAGTAAAGCGGTTCCACATTTCTTTTTGGAGCTGCTGCATCATACTTTTTATAGCTACTACTAAAATGCGGCGTCCTTTACCTCGGGCGATTAATTCGGAAATGAGCACACCGGCTTCCAAAGTTTTACCCAAACCGACAGAGTCGGCAATTAAAATACGCTGCCGTAAATGCTGCAGGGCCAATTTGGCCGGTCGAAGCTGATAGTCCAAAGAATCCATGGCGGCCCGATGGCCGATATGCAAATTATTGTCGGTAGGGATACGTTTCCGCCATAAACTTTCTAAAAATAAACGGGTACGCGTATAGCGGTTGGATTCGTCGGATACAAACAAAGTGTCCAGCGGATTGACAATTTGAATCTCCTCTAAATCGGTCAGAAAAACTACCTCCCTGTTTTTCACCAACGGAGAAAGACCAAAGCAAGTAAGCGCCGTAGTATCTAGCCCTTTAACGGCATCGACCCTCTTAACCAACCACTCTTCATCGCGAATAATAGTTCTCATACCCGGAGCATATTCAACCATATCCATACCCACCAGACACCATACCTATCAGACATAAAATATTGCAGCCGACTTTTAACAAATGCTCCAGCCGGGCTTCCCCCAAACAGCTGATATACGCGAAGAGGCCAGTTTTCACCTGTTTTTTAATGTCCCATAAATGTCTAAAATTTAATATAACTTGGCCGTTAATGTCTTGGGCACACAATAAATAAGCGCCATTTATAACAGCGCACAGCGAACAGGCACGGACAAGCAGGAGCTAATCGCCGCTGCGGTGCAGGGCGCAACAGATAAAAACAGAACAGCGGCACGGCTAAAAATATAAATGAATGCGGAATCTTTAATATATTTTTATCATTCCGTTAAAAACTGTTTTTTACAAATATTGTTTTAAGACGGGGCGGAACATTTTTAACAAGGGGCGGAACCTAACTTAATATTGGAGCGGAATTAAATTCTATCTATGCCAGATTTTAAAAATCAATCGGAATTACAAATTTTTCTGTCTTACTTCAAACCGCACAAAAAATTGTTTTTTTTGGATATGTCCTGCGCTTTAGCCATATCCGTTATAGATTTGGCTTTTCCGGCAGTGTCGCGCTGGTGTCTTTACACGCTGCTGCCCCAAAACGCCTGGCGGACCTTTTGGCTGGTTATGTCTCTGGTAACCGCCGCTTATGTACTGAGATCGGTTTTTACTTACATAGTATCGTATTGGGGCCACCGCTTCGGCATTCTGGTAGAAAATGACATCAGGCGAGATCTGTTTCGCCATATGCAAAAGCTAAGCTACGATTTTTTTGACAATAACCGGGTCGGCAGCCTGATGAGCCGTCTCACAGCCGATCTCTTTGAAATTACCGAATTAGCCCACCACGGACCGGAAGATATTTTCATTTCGATCCTAACTATAGTTGGCTCTTTAATTATGATGTTCATAATTGAGTGGCGTCTGGCTCTAATTATTGCCATTATGCTGCCCATTTTTATGTTGGTAGTGCGCCACTTCCGCTTAGCTATGCGCGACGCCTCACGCCAGGTAAAAAAAGTTACCGCTACCATAAATGCCGACTTTGAATCGGGACTTTCCGGTATAAAAACGGCTAAAGCTTTTGCCAATGAAAACGTGGAGCTGCTCAAATTTGACAGCGCCAACCGCAACTACCGGCGCTCCAAATATCAATTTCACAAAGCTATGGGCCGTTTTAACGCCGTCATGGATTTCTGCGTCTGCATGCTCTCTGTAGTTGTAATTGCTGCCGGCGGAGCCTTAATTATGGCCAACAAGCTCAACATTATCGATTTAATTACTTTTACCCTGTATGTAAGCACCTTTATTGTACCCATACGCCGTTTAGCCTTTACCGCCACAGAGCTGCTGGCCAACGGAACGGCCGGTCTGCACCGCTTTGCGGAACTTATGCGCACCGAACCGACTCTGAAAGATGACCCTAAGGCTCAAGTATTGCAAAATGTCAAAGGACAGATAGATATTGACAATGTGTCTTTTGCTTACAAAGACGGAATTGAAGTACTCGACAATATATCGTTAAATATTAAGCCAGGCGAAACTGTCGCTTTTGTAGGCTCGTCCGGCAGCGGCAAAACTACTTTAAGCCGACTGATCCCGCGCTTTTACGATGTTCGGCAAGGCAGCGTGCGCATTGACGGCCTCGATGTCCGCAACGTTACTCAGGAATCGCTGCGCCAAAATATCGGCGTAGTTTCGCAAGATATATTTTTATTTGCCGACAGTATTCTAGAAAATATCCGCTACGGACGCTTAGACGCTTCCGAAGAAGAAGTTATTGAAGCGGCTAAACTGGCCGAAATTTATGAAGATATTGCCGCTATGCCCGAAGGACTGCATACCAATGCTGGAGAGCGCGGAACTCTACTTTCCGGCGGTCAAAAGCAGCGTATATCTATAGCCAGAATATTTTTAAAGAATCCGCCCATTCTCATTCTGGACGAAGCTACTTCGGCCCTGGACAGCGTCACCGAAGCTAAAATTCAAAAAACTTTCGATAAACTCTCCGTAGGACGCACTACAATTGTTATAGCTCACCGTCTGTCTACGGTCAAAAATGCCGATCGAATTGTAGTAATAGACGGAGGACGCATCCTTGAAATGGGCTCTCATCAGGAACTGCTGCAGCGCGGCGGAACGTATGCCGCCTTGGTTCACTCTCAGGAGCTTCTGTAAGCGCTCCCAATAACCCGCTTTGACTAAAAACTCGCAGGCGGCTGTCAGCGACTACGCTATGAAAAAACAGGCGAAAAGTTTAACTGCCAGCCGCTTTCGTAAGCTCTATTTCGATTTCAAAAAGACGACGCCAAGGTAAAGAAACCCGCAAATGCCAGGCCGCCGCCTCTTCGTGCAGACAGTTAAGCAACTTTTGCAAGTAAACAGTCAGTTCAGCTTCTATTTCAACTTCGTAGCGGCGGGCTGACACTTCAGACATAATAACAAAAGTTCCGCCTGCCTTAACACTCAGCCGAGGACGAATTAGAACCTGATAGAAGCAGTCGTCTAGCAAACGTTCCAGCAGGAAGCGGCGGCAACGGAGCGGCGCAGCAGCGATTGGCTCCGAAGGAGCTACAAAAGGTTGCTGCTGCGACGAAACAGCGGCAGCCCAAGCTAAAACGGTGCCCAAACTATTGCCCAAAGTATTCCAGCCGCTGTAACCGCACAATTTAGCCAGACAGCCGCTTTCCATAAGCCAATTGACTAGCTGCAAAGAACCACCGTTAGCGTAGGCCAAATCGGCCACAAAAACGGCCCGCCCCTCCTCTAAAGATTGGCGCAAAGACGCTTTCCACTTGCTCCACAGAGGCTCCGGCAAATCGGCGGAACGGTCATCTTGCTCAGCGGCCTCAAACTGCTGCTGCCAAGGCGCATAAATAAAAACTTGAGCCGTCCGGCTATCGCCTTGCCCTGCCGACAACAATTCAGCCCCCAGCCATTGCGCCTGCGCAGCCAAAACTGCAGCTAAGTTCTGCCCCTCATACAGCCCTATCTGAGCCGAGCCTTCATTATGCGACCAAACTATTTCTAACCGACAGCCTGGACTTAAAGCCCGGGCCAAGAGCAGCATGGCCGTTTCATCGGTACCGGCTCCAAAAGATACGGAAGGAACACCGTTGGCATGTTCGCGCAAAAATTTGGCTTCCCACAAGTTAAAACCAGCCGTTTTGCTGTCGTCGAAGCCAAACACCAAGTAGCGCAAGTTGCTCAAAACTCTTTGTTTGCTAAAACTGGCCGCCGCTTCGTGCTCACTTAACCTGTCTGCAGCTTTCAACCAACTGGCCAATAGACTGCGGTTGGCCAGATCTTTGCGACGACGCAATTCTAAATATTTGCTCAAAAACGCAGGCTCAAGTTGATATGCTTCCGCCCAACTACAGCGGCTTAACACTTCTTGTTCTATTTCTGATCTGGTCTTGGCCGGACAGCGCCGACTCAGCTCCGCGAACTGAATAGCAACCTGCCGGGAAAGTTCGGTAAGACGCAAGGCGGCGCTAACCTCGGAAGCCGTGTATTGAGTGGGAGCTGCCCGCATTACAGAAGAGAAAAGAAGCAACGGCCACAACCGCGACTCGTGCCAAAACCGTTGGGCAATCGGTTCCAATCCGGCCAACTCAACTGGACAGCGAGAACTAACCAAACCGCCATAAAACAAAGCGTCGGCTGATACTATGCAGCCAGCCAAATCGGCGCCGACCGAAGCTGCTGCCGTAGACAACCAATTTACCAAGGCCAAAGCGTAATGGTTAGCTCTTTCGGGACAACGCTTATCCTCTCCGCGCCAGTACGAATCGGGAGGCAGTAGCAAACTGCAGCCGACAATTTCGGCCAAACGCTGCGGAAACTGCCAGCAGCAGGGACGATCATCCAGAGGAAGCAGGAGCAGAGAGGACATTATCAGTTAATTTAACGATAAATTTCGTCGATGGCCTTGCGGAAAGCGGCGACCCGCTCGCCCAAATAGGCGGAACCCAAACCTGTAACTACTGCGCCTATGGCTATGCCAGAAACGCCCACTTCCTGCAAATATTTAACTTCATCGGGACGCACTTTCTTTTGAGTAGGTACAATAACTGGCACGCCAGCACTGCGTACCAAGCGCTTGTAGCGGCACAAGTCGGCAGCAGTAAGTCTGGTGCGATACTGATCGCGCGGAATAATTGAAGACTCTATAACGTCGACGCCTAAACTGACCAGATCTTGCACAAATTCCGGTGTCCAATCGGGGCCAACAGCCGACATATGAGCCAATTCTTTCCACTTCAAATATTCCGGAGGAATATGATGAGCGAAGAGATCCCAAAAATCGAAACCGAATTGGCGAATAGCGGAAAGTTCTTTAGCTTCAGGTACAACCTCGGCGCCAGTGACAATCCCCAGAGGAATGTG
The DNA here is from genome assembly GCA_051874695.1 of Candidatus Bruticola sp. Lineage (GTDB taxonomy): Bacteria > Vulcanimicrobiota > Xenobia > Xenobiales > Xenobiaceae > Bruticola. The sequence goes on along the minus strand of JBJEGC010000017.1, from coordinate 27,998 downwards.
CGGACGCACAACTTCAGCCACTTTGGCTATTTTCTCTTCTTCTGCTTCCCAACTTCCGAAATTGGTGCCGCTGGCGAAGTGAGCGCAATTTAAGTGCACTTTCACGGCATCGGCCCCATTTTCTAAGGCAATGCGGGCCAAATTGGGATCGTTCTGGGTAAGACTGACTAAAAGAACAAATTTACTGGAGAAGGCTTTTAATAGACTGTGCATAGTTAAACTTCCTAACAGGTAATATCGAGATTGCGCCCCACATATTTACTGCGCAGATAACGTGCTTTCATTTCGTCGGGCAACTTAATAGAACCACCGCAATAGGGGCAGCTGATAGAATCGTTTTCTAAAGCCCTTATTATATGTTCGTCGTCCAGCAGAGCACGGCAGTGCGGACAGGCCACTTTGCGAGCAGTTTCAATACGGCTCAGCTCACTCATAAGGTTAAGCCTCCTTTTCAGCTGCTCCGACGATTAACGAATACGGACACAGCCCGTTGTCATTCGCCACTTAGGAAATAACTCCCCGCCCCAGTCAAGGTTAATAGCAGATAAAGCAGGGCCGAACTCTTTCTAAAGCGAAAAATGCGGCCGTGAAACGCTTCTATTCTCCTCTATTTTCTGTTGTTTGTGCCAGTCTGCTCTGTGGAACTTCACTGTTACTCCTGCAGTCCGGCCCTGCCGAGGCTCAAAGCCCTGCAGCCCTGCCTTCTGCGCCCCCTGCTCAGTGTTTAAGTATAACCGAACAGCCCGAACGCTGGTATTATCCTATCCACAGCGCTTCGGCCATTGTGAACACCTACCTAACCCCTGCCCGTGTGCTGAATCATCCTCAGCCTGAGCATGAAGGCCAAATAGTTCTATGGGAAGGACGCATTCTTAAACAAAGCTCTTATAAAGGCAAAAGTCAGCTTGTGCTGGGCACGCCTGCGGGCAACATTTCTGTAAGTTTTGTCAGAAAAGCCCGCAATTTAGAGTTTGACCGCACGGGCTACAGGGTAGCTATTAAGGGCAACCTCCACTTTAAAAATGGAAAATTTAAAGGCTTGGCCGGCCAGAGCTGCATTCTGCTCGATCCTCCCTTAGAATTCAGCTACCAGCGCTGGCTCAACGGACGCCCTCACAGTTGGGAGGAGTTTATTTCCTGGCGTATTCTTTTCCATAATCCCGATATGGATTACCAACAAATAAAACAAATTGCCGCAGCGTTTGCCTCTAAATGTGGTCAGCGACGCATCGACCCCAGTTTAATGGCTGCTCTTATCCAGATAGAATCGGCTTGGGATACGGACGCCGTTTCTCCATCGGGAGCTCGGGGGCTAGGACAGCTTATGCCTAAAACTGCCGCCGGATTAAATATAACCGATCCTTTTGACCCGATTCAAAATTTGGAAGGCTGCACCAAAATGACGGCTAACCTACTTGAAACTTGGAAAAACGGTCAAAATCCGTATGCCTCAGTTTTGGCTTCTTACAATGCCGGCCCTACTCTATTGAAAGAACGACACGGCGTAGTGCCTCCTTATCCGGAAACGACCAACTACGTATACTTTATAGGCTATGTCCGCCAAGACATGATCGACATTATAGGTAAAACGCCTATGCCTCTAATTTAACCTTTATAGCCTAATGTAAAAGAGCCGCAGCCGAAAAGTTTGGCTGCGGCTCTTTTATGTGGCAGGCGGCAACGTCCTTACGTTGCCGCCTGCCGATACTTGCGTTTTAGTAACCGGGCGGCACCACTTCTTCATCGGTTACCGATCCCTCAGCGGCTCCTGAATTTCCTGCTGCAGGGGGAACAGCACTACTTTCGGGCGGCGGTACAGACTCATATAAAGATCCGCCTGCAGGCGGTACCGCCGTATTTTCCGAAGTCGGCTCAGTTGGCGTTATCGATTGAGTATTTGGCGCAGTCGACAGACCGCCGCCATCGGCCGAAGGTGCAGTCTGCGAGTCGGGCCCTGGTTCGGCCGGAGCCGCTGCTGAAGGAGGCGCAGCCGCGCCACTTTCGCTCTTAGGGCTAAGAGGAATATTAAAATCGCTACTTCCCTCTGATTCGGGCGGTGTTTCAGGCATAGTATTGACCGATTCACCTTCATCATTGTCAAGCTGTCCTTGAGGCAAGGCGCGACCGTCAGTTACACCCTCAACTAGAGCCCGACCGTCAGGCCCCACAATATTGATTTGTGTTTGTCCGGTAGGAGCGGCTTCTTTACTTACTCTAATTTTTATGCGGGGCTTAACATATTTGGTGGGATTGTCAGCAAAAGCCCTCATAGTGTCTTCGCTTTCAAAAACAAAAGTGGTACCGTAGACATCGAGTCTGTAAGGTGAATTATTGGGTACCGGCTTTTTGCTGACGGGATCTTTAGAGGAGTATTCTTCTACTAAAGCAGGCGGAATTTCATACTGTTGACGTTCTTTAGTTTGCGGCATGTTTTCGTCAACAATGGCATTATGGTTCTGCATAAGCAAAAACACAGCTCCAGCCAAGAACAAAATACCAGCCACCAAAACCCAGGTAACTCTGGGAATAGCAGCTTCTCCGCCGCGCCGTTTATCTTTATTCTCCGGAGGTAAACCGGAGCTGCCGCCTTCAAAAACAGGAGCTTTGCGAATTGAACGCTCCACAGTGGCAGAACCTCCGCGCCCGGCAGACGAGACACCACTTGAAGAACTATTTACGGAGTCGGAGCCGTCGCCTATTTCAATAGAGAAGGGCCCCTCAGAACCAGGAGGCACAGGAATGGGAGCAGCCGACAGCGGACGAGGCGTAGGTATATCGTTAGAGTTAGGAGCACCAACGGGAGCGCGGCCGTCGGGCGTAGACACAGACGACAGCGGACGAGCTCCAGGAGCACCGGCAGGAGAACCAACATGAGTGCGGCCGTCGGGCGTAGGCACAGACGACAGCGGACGAGCTCCAGGAGCACCGGCAGGAGCACCAACAGGAGTGCGGCCGTCGGGCGTAGGCACAGACGACAGTGGACGAGCTCCAGGAACACCGGCAGGAGAACCAACAGGAGCGCGGCCGTCGGGCGGCAACTGGCCAAACATTGTCTCCTGTTCGGCGGCCTGAGGAAGCGGCGAAGGAGCTGGAACCTCACGCGGACGAGGGGATGCCGCCGGAGCGGCAGTAGGCTTAGCAAGGCGGGCAGCTCCTCCACCGGTCCCGGCCTGGCCGCCTGTTCCCGAAGTATCAGAGCGCGAAGCACTACCTATCAAGCCGTCAGCCACAGCGGCTATTTGGGCCGCATTTTTCAGGCCGACCTGAGAAGAAATTAAATCTTGACCGAATTTAGGACCGGCCTGTTTAAAACTTAAATCGAGCGGCCCCTGACCGGCTGCCGCCCGCGGGCGAGGCTGATACGGCTGACCGTAACCGGGCGCAGGCTGACCGTAGCCGGGTGCAGGCTGACCGTAACCAGGTGCAGGCTGACCGTAACCAGGTGCAGGCTGACCGTAACCAGGCGCAGGCTGACCGTAACCAGGTGCAGGCTGACCGTAACCAGGTGCAGGCTGACCGT
>JBJEGC010000017.1:0-24378 GCA_051874695.1 Candidatus Bruticola sp. | reverse complement strand
GACCGTAACCAGGTGCAGGCTGACCGTAACCAGGTGCAGGCTGACCGTAACCAGGACCGGGAAGGCTGCTGTCAGCAGGCATAAATTGAGTTTTATTAAGGTCGAAACCTACAGGAATTTGTTCACTATAATCGGTTCCGGCGCGTTCTCTGCCTCTACTATCGCTATATGGAGGATAATTGCTCTGCTCTCTATTCACCTTTGCCCTGCCTGCCTCAAAAAGCCGAAGTTAATTTTATTATCTATACTGTCATTATCAACTTGACTGTACGATGAAAGGCCTATCTATTTGCTGTCTGAATGCAAAATTCTTTTAAGCAAGTTCGCGTTGACATCATCTGTTTTTTGACTGTCTTTTTGCAGTTTGTCACTCCATCGGTACAGCCGACCGAGCGCATCTTGGCTGTTATCTCCCTGCAAGAGATAAACAGCTTCAGCAAAGCGATAAAAGCTGTTCAATTCTTGAGTATAAGCCTCTTTTAAATCGGACACGACTGCAGGAGCGGCCTGCTGACGACATTTTTGTGTTAAAGCTTTAATTTTAGGCAGAACCGACTGCTGACGATGCTTATCTCCTTTAGCCAACTCTTTAAGGGCAACCGTAAGCTTTTCCGCAAAACCTAATTCTTCAATCTGCCAATTCAACACGGCTGCCTGGTAATTATAGTATTCCAAAAGGGCGGGAGCAGGTAATGAACTTTTTGGAGCCCCCAACTTAGCAGGCTCCTGCCACTTGAAAACACGAGAATTTTTTAAAAATAAATTTATCGAGCTCAGCCGGGAGCGAAAATAACGACTCTGCGAACGGTAAATTCCCTCTTCGTCGGCCTGAAGCTTGAGCAAATCGGATCGTTCAATATCACTCTTCTTCAGCAAATTTGCAGCCGCTTTTATTTGCTTGAGCTGAGAGCGCAGCAGATCTACACCGCACGATTTAAGATATTGATCGGAAGCAAATTCCATGTTCACACCGTTATTAAAATTTAAAACGGCCTGACTACTTAGAGCATTTAACTTTTGGGAAGCGTCTTTCTGACTTAGACGACCCTGAGAAAATTCTTTGACTACAATTCCGCTTTGAGTCATACAAGTGCGCTGTTTATTAAGCAAAGAGAGCAATTCTAAATCGGAATTAGACCAAGATTGCCACCCCTGAGCCGAAGGCAAAGCCTGAACCGCACTGCACAAACATATAAAACTAAGCAACAGCCATACACCCAAATAAACTGACTTTTTGATCATTTGCGCCGCCAACGCTCCTTGAATTTATTATGACTTATTCCACACTCGCCTAGTAAGAGCCTCAGAATAAACCCCAGCTATGCCGCAGCCAGTGCCTCAGTCTTAACTAGAAAAACAGCCGGAAGAGGCCTCCTGCAATTCAGACAGACCCCATCCGGCCACAAACCTCCGGCAGTTCTTACCTACAAGGTAAGCAACGGCACACACTAAACACAGAAACTATTCGCGAATGGCAGCTTTAAACTCACGCTCAGCCAACTTCTGCATTTTAGTCATAAGTTTAGATATATCTTCATCGGTGAGCGTTTTTTCCATCGACTGCATGGTAAAGCGGAAAGCCATGCTCTTAAAACCGGCTTCTATCGGAGCGCCGGTGTAAACATCGAAGCATTCTACTTTAGAGACCAAAGAACCGCCAATTTGCTTGAATCGAGCGCACACCTCGCCGGCGGTTACACTGTCAGCCATAATCAAAGCCAAATCGCGTTCCACGGCCGGATAGCGGGAAGCTTTAACGTATTGAGGCATCTTCTTGGCCGCAGCCATGGCGTCAATGTCGAGCTCAGCTAAAATAAGAGGCTGCTCAATATCAAGTTCCTTGGCCAAAACAGGATGAATAGCCCCAATCCAGCCAATTTGCTTCTTGTCCAGATAGACGGCAGCGCAACAGCCAGAATGAACCCAAGGCATATCTGCACTCTTGTAGCAGAATTCCAAGCCGGCCGAAGCAGCCAAAGACTCTACTATGCCTTTCATATTGAAGAAATCGGCTCCGGCAAAACTTAAAGCCAACCCCAAACGCAGAGGTTCCCTGACACCGTCACCCTCTTTTTCGTAAACATGACTTATTTCGAAAAGACGCAGATCGGTATTGCGCAGACGCAAATTGCGCAACACTACGTTAGTCATGAAGGGGAAGAGACGAGTGCGCAAAACGCGTTGATCCTCACTGAGAGGATTCATAATTTGGGGCGCGTCGTCCTCGATGCGATACTTCTTCATCATATCTAAACTGTACAGAGAAGGAGTAATAATTTCGCTCAGACCCAAGCGCACAGCCATATCACGGAAGAACTCTTCGGCGGCATCGTTATGGAAAACTACGCTGCCCTGACTGACTTCAGGAACGGTATTGGGCAAATTATCGTAACCGGAATGGCGAGCCACTTCTTCCACCAAATCGATTTCTTCAGGAATATCGATGCGGAACGAAGGAACGGACACTTGCAAAACACCGTCGCCCATATCGACAACGCCAAATTCCAGAGCAGTAAGGATTGATTTAACTTTTTCCGCCGTTAACTCAACACCCAAAACGCGCTTAATATAACTCAAGCGCAAATTAATTACTTTGGCCTGAGGAGCTTCAATGCTCTTAACTACAATATGAGGCTGAACGTTTCCAGCCAACTCACCTAAAAGGTAGGCGGCGCGCTGAGCACCAAAAATCACACGCTCAATATCGAGACCCTTTTCGAAGCGCTTGGAGGCCTCAGTGCGCAACCCTAAACGCAAAGACGTGCGACGCACATCACCGTTATCAAAAGCAGCCGACTCCAAGAGCAAAGCAGTAGTATCATCTTCTACTTCAGTATTTAAGCCGCCCATAACACCGGCTATACCGATGCCTTTTTCGGCATCGGCGATGACGATAGCGGTGGAAGGCAATTTCTGTTCCGCACCGTCTAAAGTGGTCAGCACTTCGTCGGTCTTGGCACGGCGCACCACAATGCGCTCACCGGCTAAATGGCGTCGATCGTAAGCATGAAGCGGCTGACCGGTTTCCAACATAACGTAGTTGGTAATATCAACCACGTTGTTGATAGGACGCATGCCAGCCAACTCCAAACGGTGCGCCATCCACATGGGCGAAGGAGCTATTTTTACGTTGTCTATTAAACGGGCCATAAAGCGGGGACAGGCCTGATAATCTTGAATGGTGACTAAGTTTTCACCTTCGGCGTTAATAAACTCATCTTTAAAGTCGGACATAGTTGCCGGCAGGCGCAAAGGACGGCCCAGCTTGGCGGCCAATTCACGGGCTACGCCTAAAATGCTGAGCTGATCAGCGCGGTTGGCAAAAGATTCAACTATCAGCACCGCTTCTATAATGGGCACAGCCTGCTGGATGGGCAAACCTACAGCCGTATTCTCATCGAGATCGAGAATGCCGTCAACGCGCTTATCTTCAGGCAGAAACTCTATATTTAAGCCTACCTCATCTGCGCCGCAGAACATCCCCTCAGAAACGGCTCCGCGCAATTTGCCTTTTTTAATTTTGGTGCCGTCAGCCAATACTGCTCCATGCAAAGCGACAGCGCTGATCATGCCCTCGCGAACATTGGGAGCCGCAGTGACGATCTGTAATTTGCTGCTGCCGGTATCGGCAGTGCAAATGCGCAGACGCTCGGCATCGGGATGCTGCTTTACTTCGGAAATGCGACAGGTAACGACATTGCTAACTTGGGCGCCTTCGTACTCAATATTTTCTACCGGAACGCCTACAGACTGCAAAATTTCGGCCGCTTCCTCGGCAGACTCATGTAATTCAACGTAATCTTTCAACCAACAAAAAGGAACTCTCATTTTTTTCCTCTTTCAAACCTCTCCCCCCGCTGCTTGCAGAATGGAAGCCGACTAAAATTGACGCAAGAAGCGCACGTCGTCTTCGTAGAACTGACGGATGTCATCGATAGCGCAACTGAGCATGGCAATACGCTCGACCCCCATGCCGAAAGCGAATCCGGTAAAACACTCGGGGTCGTAGCCTACACCCTTGAGCACACGGGGATGAACCATACCGGCACCCATAATTTCAATCCAACCGCTGTTTTTGCAAACCCGGCAACCTTTTCCGTCGCAAACGAAACAGTCGACCATAACTTCTGCAGAAGGCTCGGTAAAGGGGAAATAAGAAGGATTGAATCGCGCCCGACGACGGGAGCCGAACATACCCTTAGCAAACAGTTCCAAAGTGCCTTTCAAATCGGAGAAGGTAACTTTTTCGTCGACCAGCAGACCTTCAACCTGGTGGAATTCCCAAAAATGGGTGGCGTCTACAGCATCGCGACGGTAGCACTTACCAGGACAGATGACACGAACCGGCGGCTCCTGCTTTTCCATAACCCTTACTTGATTGGGAGAAGTGTGACTGCGCATGAGCAGCCCTTCACGCAGGAAGAACGAATCCCACATTTCCCGACTGGGGTGATTGGCCGGAATATTCAAAGCCTCAAAATTGTAATAGTCCGTTTCAACCTCGGGGCCGGACATAACGCTGTAACCTAAACCTTTAAAAATATCTTTAATACGGCGCAAAGTTTGGCTAAGCAAATGAACGCGTCCGGGTTCAGCCCAGCGGCCGGGCAGAGTTACATCGAGGCGCTCTGAATCTAATTTTTTCTTTAATTCTTCCTGGTAGAGGCTTTCGCGACGCTGAGCAAAGAACTGCTCAATAGCAGCCTTAACTTCGTTGGCGGCACGGCCGAATTCGGGACGTTCCTCAGCAGGCACATCTTTAACGCCGCGCAAAATAGCGGTAAGCTCACCGCCCTTGCGGCCAAATATTTTAGTCCAAAGTTCATCGACAGCCTGCTGAGTAGAAGCCTCGGCAATCTTCTGTTCAGCTGAAATCTTAAGCTGAGTTAACTGTTCAAGAGTAGACATAAAAAACTCCAATACCAACTAACACTGTTTTAGAAACTGTATTTTTCTCCATTTTGATGGAGACTATTCCTGACACAACCAAAGGGACGCATTCTCTGAACGGCTAAACCGAAGAAGATATTACCGATCTTGTTCAGCCGAAGCTTTTCGCTGCCGGAGGCCAGCTCGTCCGGAAAACTCCCCCGCCGCAGAAATGCAGTTCTGCAAATCTGCCGCCCAAGCTTACGCCGCCGCCGGATAAAATTCCTGGCTTAAGTTTTCACCCCTAACTGAATCGGCCACTTAGGCTTGCCTCCGTATTGCCTGTTCAACAATCTATTTATCATTCAAATATAAAGCTGTAAAATTATAAATATATACTACACATGCAAAGTAAAAGCATACGCAGAAAGGGAACACATAGTTGCGTATTGAACGGGGAAAGCCGTTTGTACGCAAAATCAATGTTGAGGAGAGTTTTTATGCGCGACCATTACTTAGTTTTAGGCGTAAGTCCCAGCGCTAATTCTGATATGATAAAGAGCGCTTACCGCAAGCTCTCAAAAACTTACCATCCAGATGTCTACAAAGGCGATCAAAAAGAAGCTCAAGATATGATGAGCGCTTTAACCAGAGCTTATGAAGTACTGTCCAACATTGAACAGAGGCGTGAATACGACAATGCGGGCATATTTCGCATGCGTGTGCCCAAAGGCTTCAACAACAACCCCGTCGATATAGAATCGATGGTCATGAGTTCCTCCGATTTAAATAAACACAGTAAAAAGCCTGGACTCTGGGACAAAATAAAATCGCTTTTCGGCTACAAGCCGGAAGTAAAACACGATGGAGCCAGAGCTAGAGGCATACTGTCGGTAGTTATGGGCATGGCCAATCAGCCGGAGCTGCGCGAGGAGTGCCGCTTACAGTTGCAAAAAGCTATCGAAGCCGATCCTTCTATCCTGGAAATCCAATACGATTTGGCCGTTATGTGCTATAAACTTGGCCGCTTCGATGAGGCAAAACAAGCTTTAAATACCTGTCTGAAGCTTAAGCCCGACGATAAGCACACACAACGTTTCCTTTCAATTCTGCAATAGTAAACGAACTGAAAGAGGCCATCTTCCGTTTAGCCGGAAACCAGCGAGTCAGTCTTCGCCCATATTGCGGGCAAATCAGACCGCACTTTCCGGCCTCTTTTTTGCGGAATACTTTTTTGTTTTGCTGCGGCCTGTTCGGCAGGCCCGATGCAATTTCCGGTTATGATAAATTCTGCCACTACCATCAGTTTAGCGCGCTCTGTGCAGCTGAAGAGCTTTAAACTGAGCAGTTTAGCCCGACAAAACGGCTGCCTCCATCCTCACGGAGCCATCGGCTGGCTGGTCAATGCCGAACTCGGTTCTTGGAAAGCGGCCATTCCGGAAGAAGTGCTGCTGTTCCGCCAGCTTGGCGAACCTCTGAGCTTTGCCAAGCTCGCTTCGGCTTACCCAAGAGCCACGACTGACCAGCTCAGCAGCAGACTGCAAAATTGGTACAATTTAGGTTTTATCAACTTAAACGGACGTCCCTGCCCCGATGCCGTAAACCGTCCCGATCCCAATCGCCTGGGGGCCCGCTTTCTGGCCCTGCATATGACCAGCCGATGCAGCTTGCGCTGTACCTACTGTTACAATTCCTCCAACAGTGCGAATCCAGATACTCAAACCTTCCCTGCCCTAAGTGCTTCTTTAGCCTGCCGCTTTATTGAAAAATCTTGCCGCAGCTTCGATTCCCCCGTGCTACAAATCGGCTTTATGGGCGGAGAACCCCTTTTGGCTTTTAAAGAAATGAAAGAGATTGTCGAAAAAGCTCTGCCCCTGGCCAGCAGCTTCGGCAAAGAACTTCATTTTTCTCTACAGACCAACGGACTCCATTTTAATGAACCTATTCTCGACTTTCTGCGTGATTACCGCATAGGCACCGGCATTTCCATAGACGGACCCGCTCAATGGCACAACAAATACCGACTCCGCCCCAACGGTCAGACGGTACACAGTTTAGTAGAAAAAAATTTCTTGGCAGCCCGCCGTCACGGAGTAGCAGTTTCTCCCCTAGCCGTCATCAGTGCGCCGGAACAAATATCCGCAGCGCTGCACTATTTTGTCCATCAACTGCAAGCTTTCAATATAAGCTTCAACTTTTGTTGTCCCATAGGTAGAGGCCGCGAATCTTTTGCCATAAATTCCGACTATTTGAACAATTTACACCGCGCCTACATTGACGGCGTTTTAGAAACAGACCGCCTATCACAAAAATGCGGTCGGGCGGTTACCGTATCCGATTTTCAGAACCGGCTCTACGGGTTAGTAAATTTCCGTCATGAGCACATGTGTCTGCGCTCTCCTTGTGGCTTAGGAACCAGTATTTTAGCTCTAGATGGACAAGGACTAGTTTATGCCTGTGAAGAGTACGAAGCAGCCACTAAAGAGAAAATGTGTCTGGGCCATCTCGACAGCTTTAGCAATTTGGCGGAACTGCCCTCTACCAACAGTCAACTCAGCTTTCTGCGCCGCCGTACCGTGAACAACATTCCCAACTGCCAACGCTGTTGGCTGCGAGCCCAATGCGGCGGCGGATGCACCCACCGGGCTCTGGCTCAGACGGGACAAATTTTGGGCCTGGATCCTCTCTGTCCGTTTTATAAAAAGGTATATCCCGATTTAATGTGGATTTTAGCCTTTAAGCAAAAGCTAGGCTATGTCTCCAACAGACAGCCAAGCCCGGCGAACTAATTAAGAAAGCGTTCCATTATGCATAAAGACCAAGAAAGTAGCTCTAGCTGGCTCAGTCCTCAAACCTTGATCTCTAAAAATAAAGCAGTGCGCAGCAAACGGCGCCTCGAGCTCTGTTTGCTAATTGAACCGGAAAGTGCTTCTTGGGCGGTGCTTCCTCCAGATTATCAGAGTTTTTGGAGCACTTTGCCGCCGGTCTGTACCTGGAATCAGGCCCTGGCTTTAGACCATCCTTTTCCAGAAGCCAAACGCAGCCAAGTGCTGCTGGAATTCTACAGACGCAACTTCATAAGTGCCAACGGGCGCTACTATCTTAATGCAGAGCGTATCTTTCACCGCGCCTGCACTTATCCCCATTTTATATGCTTTCACATAACCGAAGCTTGTAATTTAGCTTGCCGCTACTGCATGGCCGATTCCCTGCCCGGTAAGGCCTCCATGCCCATAGACACTTTCAAATTTATTATCCGCAAAGTGCTCAGCGAACTGCCCAATAATTCCTTTACTATTGACTTTCACGGCGGCGAGCCCATGCTGGCCTTCGATAAAATCGAAGAGGCTATCAAAAGCACCGAGGAATTTAATCGGGAAGCTAAGCTGGACAAAAAACTTTATTATTCTTTCCAAACTAATGGCACGCTGCTTACCAGAGAAAATATTAAGCGCCTTCTCCAACTGCCTAATTTACGCATAGGAGTCAGCTTGGATGGCCCTCGAGAAGTACAGGACCGAAACCGTGTCTTTGCTGGTCCCGACCCTAAGAAAGGCAGCTTTCAAAAGGTTGTCGATAATTTCCAGTTGGCCAGAGAAATGGGCCTTTTTATGGGGGTGCTGGGCGTAATTCACAACCCGCACGATTATCTCAAATCGTTTAATTTTTTTGCCGATACTTTGCAAATACGCGATTTTCGACTTAACTATTCATCCTACATAGGACGAAGTGCCAAACTGCTCGATTTTCCTCTAGACCGAGCCGAAGAATTCGCCGAGTGCTGGCTGGACATGATCGACCACGCCTACGCCTACGCCAAAGAACACGATATTTGCTTCACTATAAGCGATGTAAACAACCAAATTAACAATCTGATCCGCAAAGAGCGCAACTTTATGTGCTATCGCTCGCCATGCGGAGCCGGTAATTCTGTCTTTGGCTTCGCTATCGATGGCGGCATACACGCCTGCGAAGAAATGGCTTCCAGCGGTGCCTGCCGATTGGGCAATATTTTTGATCCAGGCTTAAACTTAAAAGAACTGATAGACACCAGCCCTCTAGTTAAAGAGCTCAATGACAGAAACGTTAAAAATATTCCTAAATGCAGCCGCTGCCCTTACCGGCGTTTCTGCACCGGAGGCTGTACCTCCAAAGCCTTAGCCTTCTTCGGTACTTTTAAACGGGAGTCGCCTATGTGCGGCTACTATCAAAAAGTATTTGAAGGACTCATGTGGCGCCTGTACGAGCACCCCGACATGGTGCATTATTTAGGTGGCCACGAGCTGCAGAACTTCGATTTCCGACCTTTCGCCAAATAAGAAGCCGTTTAAGCGCACTTTTCATGAAAAAAAATCTCTTTTCTGCAGTCAGATCCAAGCGGCCCGCCCAACTTCTTTTATAAGTTGGCCCAAACCTTGCAGCCGCCGAACTGAGCTTATGTAAAACACGCAACCGGCCCACGCTCTGCTTATATAAGTAGCGTGGGCCGGTTGCTTAAAATAGCCGCTTGAACAAAAAAAAGAGCTGAGAAACTCAACTCTTTTGTGGTATACCCGGAGGGACTCGAACCCCCAGCCTATTGGTCCGTAGCCAATCGCTCTATCCGTTAAGCCACGGGTACATGTATAACGTGAGAATCACCGCCCCAATCATCCGAGCAGCTCAACTCAACGGAACCTTTATACCATAATGTTCAGCAGCCGTCAAGAGCTTAAACTTTTATTTCCGCTTTTTTTACTTAAAACTGCTAAGATCATTCTTGTTCAGCCTTCCACTACCCAAATTGTTCGGCTATATTCTGTTGGCTGAAGGCCAAACAAAGCTGAGCAGTTTAAGAATAACTATTCTAGAGGCGCAACTTACTTAAACAAGCTACGCATCCACAATGTAAAGAAATATTCCTCAGACAAGCTGTTAAAAGGTATCCGTTCAAATAAAAAAAAGAGCTGAGAAACTCAACTCTTTTGTGGTATACCCGGAGGGACTCGAACCCCCAGCCTATTGGTCCGTAGCCAATCGCTCTATCCGTTAAGCCACGGGTACATTTTATATTGCTCAGCGGACTCACCGCTCACGCCCAAGTTTATAGCATATTTGAGCGGACCAGTCAAGAGCTGAGAATATTTTTCCGCATAATTAACTTAAGCAGCAGTTCTAAGCTTTTTCCTGCTGTGGTGCTTCCAACTCTGCTGCGGTCGCAGAATTGCTCTGATTAGTCGTAGTCTGTTCATGCTCCTTAAGTCGTCTATGAACATCCCAAATTAGATAACATATGGCCCAGCCGCCTATAAAATAGACCATATACGAATACCAGAAAGGCAAATTTTCACCAAAAATCCAAATATAGACCCAAGGAGAAACATTTGTACTTACATTGAGAAAAACCCAACCGGGAATAGCATTCCAGCGACGAGCAATGGCCAATTTAACAATATAGATAATAGTCCACCAAAAGATTACGCTTTTGATAGAGTACATAGTGATAAAAATAAAAGGATTAACCTTGTAATAATTCAGACACAGATCCCACCAATGGGCCACAAAATTACTTATAAAATCCATACAATTTTCAACCTAACAGCAAAAGTAAAACTGCCCGTTCCAAGCAAAAAAATCTTCCTCTTCCGAACATTTCTACCTTTTACCCTTTTCTCTATGCAAACTAATTGTTTTTCTTGAAGAGGAAAAGACCAGCTTTAATATGAGCTTCTTCAGCTAAAAGAGTTATGTCCCAACCTTCCCAAAGTTCTAAATTATACATATTGTCAGAGCTTTTATAAAGACAAGCGACCATAATTTCAGTATTTTTCGGCCAGAAAGGGGCAGCCAACAGCTCATCAGATTTTAGGGCAATAGCAGTCGGCAAGCCGGCCAAAGCCAGCAGCCTTTCTTCCGTATATACCCGCCCACCCCAACGATAGGCGGCATCACAAAACAGATGGGTATCGGGCACTACTAAAGGCACGTTACTGCTAGCAGCAGTTTGCACGGCCTGAAACATAAATCGATCGTAATCGTTCTGCATAGGGTTGAGTTTAACAACCGAAGCGCGCCACAAGTAGGGAGTAAACGAGGCAAGCAATAACAACCCGGCGGCCCATCTAAACGCACCTCCCCGTGAGCAGAGCCGACCAAAACCAGCCGACGCTAAAAAAGACATAGGCACCACGACTACATAGGCGAAGCGCCACGAATCGTAAGAATAAACGCTGGCATAGTCGCCAAAGGGGTACCAGGCTAAAAACAAGGTAAACAAGCTTAGCCACAGCACGGCGGCCCAACCGGTAAGGCTCTTTTGACTGAAGTTATTTTCAGCTTCTTCGGCAGTCGGCTTCAAGCAAAAAAATACAACGGCTGACACAGTTAGCGCAACCGGCCACCCCTGATTTTTAATAAAGAAGTATAAGTTATTAATTACATTAAAAGCTCTGTTCTGCCATATAGTCAGTCCGGGCCTGGCTAAAGCCTCAAAATGATGGTTCAACTGAGGAGGATGATCGAAAACAGCCCAAATGGCCGGCCAACTGAAAAGAGTCCAAACAGCGGCGCAACCTCCCAAAGTTAACCAAGGCAACTGCCGATATTCCTTACTTTTTATCAGAACAGCGGCTCCTACAACTAGGGCCAGAACTAGAGCCACTGCTCCTTCCGGCCTCATCTGCACTAAAAAAGCGGCGCTGAGAGTCAACCACAGGTAGCCCAACTTTCGGGGCAGCAGTTTTAGAGCAGCACACGCTAAAAAAGTAATTACCAGAGCACTCAAAGAAGCAGGCTCAGCTGATGCTCCTTGAGCCAATCCACCTACTAAAGGCAGAAACACTAAAGACATACAAACGAACCAAGCGCCGATCCGCGTTCCTAAACAGCGCAACGCTACGAAAAGGCCGGCCAAACTGCCCATCAGAAGCAGTTTATTCAATAAAGTGCCACAGTACCACATGGGCATAGAGGCCGCTCTGAACTGCCAATAACCCATAAATTTACTAAAAATACCGATCAGACAAGGCCACCCTTGCGGATAAGGCGGTTGAAAATAGGTGTAACTTTTCGGCTGCTCGGCTGTGCTCTCATACACAAGGGGACAAACAACTCCCCGATCCGCAATATTTTGGGCTATGGCAGCATAATAAAATTCATCATTGTAAACGTGAGCTTGAAAAAAAGTCTGAGTGCTCAGCAAAAAGCCAAATGCCATAAATAATGATGACAGAGCCAGCCAGTCAAAAACTTCCCAGCGTTTCACAATAATCAGCAGAGCGGCCAACGATGTAATAAGCAGCATAAGAAAATGAACCGAAAATATACAAATGTATCCACCTTCAATCAACCACTGTGAAACGCCCATTATCGACCCACCTATTTGCCCTATTTAAAGTTTCGCTATCTTAACTAAGTAAAATACTACGCCGTATTCTAACCCCTTTTACCGAGCAAACAGTATAAAACAAAAAAGCAAAAAATGGCGTTAGTAAACGCTGTTTAATTGATATACTAAAAAGGGCAAAGCAGACAGGCTAGAGAAGAGGAGACGCGCTTTCTGGGCGCTCGCACTCAGCACCAGCATTCAGTATTGAGCCGCGCCGCTTCAAATATAGAAAAGTTGTGGGAGTACGTATGAGTGATAACAAATTGCCACCCCATGTGGTCGGTTCACTGCCGCAGCGCAGGAGAGAACAAGATAAGACAGATTATGACAGCCTAGATTACCAGCCGCCTTCTCAGGAGCTCAGCGAAGATTATGTCATAACCAGTCCCGGTACAGTTCTGACCGTGCTCGGAATTGCTATCTGTGTATGTGTTGCGCTGATAATTTACGGAACGTTTTTTAAAGGCGGTGGCGTACAAGAAACCACAATTCCTTTGAGTGCCACTTTAACTCAGGGAAAAGACGTCAAGGCCAATATAAGCCCTTCGCAATGGGTCACCCTCTCGGTGCCGAGTACCGTTGAGCAAGATCAAATTATCAGCACTGGTGCGGACAGAATTTACTTTTTTGAACTGCCGGACAACGCTTCTCTGCGGGCTGATGCCTACACCAGCTTTAAATTTAACAGTGTAAAAAAGATAGGTCTGAACACCGTTATCTATGTTACTCTGTTTAAGGGCAGTCTTTTTGTCTCTGACAGCATGCGCACCAAAGTAGCGGTATCTACAAAATTCTGTCACCTCAATCCTTTAGCTACAAAATATGGCGTAAAGCAGGTTGAGGCTACCGATCTTACGGAAAAGACCGAAGTTCGTGTCTATGAGGGCAGTGTAGAAGCCGTTCATGCCGACGACGAAAAAATGAAATTTGTGGTCAATGCCAATCAACAAATTGACATTACCGACATGACTGTCAAAGAGCCATACGCCATTACCAAAGACAACTGGGCCAACTGGAACAAAAAATGGAAGAGCCTCAGTGAAATTAAAAACGGCAAAGGCGTCAGAATTAGTCGCAATGTACTGAACGAAAAATTAGGTACCCAAATTAACCAGACGAACGTGATGCCAACTCCCACAGAGAATTTCCCTTCCTCCGACCCGACCGATTATCAACATCGTGTCGATCAGAAAGCAGTACCCAACAATCGGGGCAATGGTGTCACCTCGGGAACGATCCAGAATTCGCCGATGCCCGCTCCTGCTCCTAATACGGTTCAGTCTTACGAACCTCCTAAGACGGTGCCCGCTCCGAACTCTCCACCTTCTCCTCCCAAGAAAGAGAACCGCCTTAAAAACATCAATT
This sequence comes from Candidatus Bruticola sp., assembly GCA_051874695.1. Taxonomy (GTDB): domain Bacteria; phylum Vulcanimicrobiota; class Xenobia; order Xenobiales; family Xenobiaceae; genus Bruticola. The sequence goes on along the minus strand of JBJEGC010000017.1, from coordinate 10,778 downwards.
CTCACAACGAAAACTTTAAACCCGTATACGGCGGAGATAGTTACGCCCCGCCGACTCGGCGCGGCGACGAAGGTTACACTGGTCTGTCTTCATCCAGTAGACAGTCACCTCCGAGAGTTCCTCATGCAGAGTTAAACGCTACTTCATCCCGTGAGGAGCAAAGTCGCCGTTCGAACAATCGCAATAACGCTCCGACCATGGTTGCTCCTCCCCCGGCAGTGCCCAGCGCTCCTCAGTATGGCGGCAACCAAACAGCAGAGTTCGCTCCAGTCGAAAATTCCGATTCGAGCCAGCGCAGACAAGGCGGAAACTCCGAGCAAGGCGGACAACAGGCAAAGAAAGATCCCCCCGAAATGATGCTGGATCAGAACGGCTTTATGTATCCGCGCAACGACTACGAAAACGCTGCTACTAACTCTAGCGGCGATCCCTTGGATGCCATTACCGATCCGAATGCCGACGTCCTTAGAGCTAAACCTCCGTCAAAAAACGCCCTGGATGCCGCTACTTATAGGTAAAATGTCCCGGATTCACTGAACTGCAAGCGATTCATCCAAACACGGATGAGTCGCTTGTCTTGTTAGAAATTGTAAGTTTTAACCACTCTTCCGAAATAGACAGCCAAGGCCGCTCAGCCGAGCTTTTTCTGTCAGGTACACCCTCAGCTCAGACAAGGACCAATTGCATAGTGAAAATTCTCCTTATAAACCCCCCTCTATCGGCAGAAGAGCAGCATAACCCGGTAGTAGCCAATCTCTTTTCCAACGCCATGCCTTTGGGAATACTTTACATAGCCTCTTACTCAATAGAGCGTGGCCTAAACGTCCAAGCCATCGACGCCCCGGCTGAGCGCTTGAGTCTCGATGATACTATGGCCAGAATCCGCAAGTTTAGTCCCGACGTCATAGGCATAACCACAACCACACCAGTTTTTCATCGCGCTATAGCCTTAGCCAGAGCTTTAAAGGCCTGGGCCCCTAAGCTTCCTATAGTGGTAGGCGGCCCTCATATAAACGCTGCCCCTATAACTTCCATGCTGCACGATTGTTTCGATATAGGATGCATAGGTGAAGGTGAAGAAACTTTTTACGAGCTGGTTACCACGTTAGGTCAAGGCAAATCGCCGGAACATATTCACGGCTTAATTTTCCGTCACTCCTCCGGCCTCATTCGCTTTACTCCTCCGCGGGCTCCGCTCATGAATCTTGACATTCTGCCGTTCCCGGCCCGCCATCTGCTCAACAGCAAACTTTACACATCTCTGCCTACAGACGTCCGTTTTCTGCCCAAATTTACCGTTTTAGCTACTCGAGGCTGCCCTTTCCGCTGTACATTCTGCGACCATGCTTCCGAAGGTGAAAAGTACCGCACAGCTTCTCCAACTTACATGGTCAACGAACTGGAAATGCTAGAAAAGCAGTATGGAGCCCGCGAGGTAGCCTTTGTCGGCAGCACTTTCACAGCCAAACGAGAGAAAGCCATAGAACTGTGCAATCTTATTTTAGAGCGCGGTTTAAAACTGAAATGGACTTGCTCCACCCGTGTCGATGTCGTCAACGAAGAATTGCTGCGTTTGATGAAACGCGCCGGCTGTTGGTCAATTCGTTTCGGAGTAGAGAGTGGCAATCAAAAAATTCTCAATCTTATTCACAAAGGTATTATCAAAGAGCAGGTTACCAAAGCAGTTAACTTGTGCGAAAAAGTAGGCATTTGCACCAAAGCCTTCTTTATGGTAGGTCATCCCGGCGAAACGATCCAAACTATGGAAGAAACTATCGATTTTGCCTGTTCTTTGCCCTTAACAGATATAACCGTGCAGATCAATACACCGCTGCCTAATACGCACCAATATTCTATAGCCAAAGATTACGGTACTATTCCCTCTGTTGACTACTCTAAGTACTCCTTTTTCTCTCCTGTCTTTATACCGCATGGTCTAACCAAGGAGGACTTAGCCTACTATCACAAAGAGTTTTACCGCCGCTTCTTCTGGCGTATACCCACTATAAAAAGACAGTTAAAAAAAGTAGCTCACTTTGCTACTTTAATGAACTATCTGCGCTGCCTCGATCTGATTCTTTATCTTACTCTGGATGTATTTAAACGTCCCAGCCGCCAACCCGCAGCAGAAAAGCAGCTGTCTACACCGGTAGGCGAAACTTCCAACCTTAACCATTAAGAGAGGTTAGACACTTATGATTAGAAAAATGCGGAAAACAGACGCTGCAGTATTGGCAGCTTATCACTGCCGCCTCTGCGACCTGCCTGCAGAGTTGCTCAATACGGCTGTAAAAATTTATCAGGCTATTTTTACCTGCCCCAGTATGCAAGTTTTTACGGCTGAAAATGAGCAAAATCAAATTGAAGGTTTTTGCTTAGCCATAGCCGATCGCAACAGAGCAGTCTCGGAGCTTTTCTCTTACATTCCTCTCGATGTAGCCGTCTGTTTGGCCCAAAACCGCACTAAATCTACTCAGCTTCTTAAGCTCTTGGGCCTATCTTTAGGCTCGGCTCCTCATCAGGCAGAAGTAGCCATGCTTTGCGATTTTACCGGCAATGAAAATAACTTAAAAGAAATGCTGGGGCTGGCCGTCAATTTTCTGGCTTCCCGAAACAAAAAAGAGATTTATCTGCCAAACTTAGGCGGCGTCAACGAAAATATTTTACAGAGTCAAGGCTTTACGCAGCTTGATCCGCTAGAAACAGCCAAGTTGAATATTGATAGTCCAGTCGCCCTTTATAAGGCTGCAGTAGCAGATCCCCAGCCTTTTGTACCTGGCCCCTTTACCATGCAAGATCGTCTGCGCTGCTTCTTCCGATTCGAACAAATGGTAGTTTACCCCATATACTGTGGTTTTCTTATTCCTTTTGCCTCTTATTTGGCCTATCTGGCCAAAACACGCCTCGATCCTTGGCTGGGGTTAGACAAAGTTAACCTGATCAGCCCCCCGTGGAATTGGCTGGTCTTCGCTGTCTGCCTACTTGTAGGTGGTCTGATTTTAGTTTACAGCTACTCGTACCTAATTTTAGAAGGAGAAGGTGGACCAGTGCCTCCTTGGTCTTCGCAAACCCGCCGCTTGGTAACAACCGGCCCCTACACCTACATACGTCACCCTTCTATATGGGCAAAACTTATAGGAGTGTGCGGACTGGGCATAGCTTTTAATTCTCCCTCCTTCCTGGCTATTGTTATTCCTCTGCTCATGGTATGGTCCGTATTTTGGAATAGAAACCGTCAAGATGAAGGGCTTATTTTGGCTTTCGGTGACGAATATCTGCGCTACAAAGAGCGTACACCTATGCTCATTCCTAATTGCCTAAAGCGCCTATTCTGTCGTCACAACTCTAAATAGACACTTTAGTCAGTTCTATGAGCACGGGCAAAAAATCGAAAAACAGCAACTGGGCGGCCTCAGCTTTGCGTCTGACGGCCACTTTGGCTCTGATAGGCTTTACTTTAAAGCTTATCGGACGTCCCTTAACCGAGTGGCCGTCTTTAATTGAGTCAATGCATTTATCTATAAGCTGGCTGGCAGCCGCCTTTATTATTTTAATGGCTACGGTAGTGCTCAACAGCTATAAATGGCTGCTGGCTATGCGGGCCCAAAAAATACGCATTTCCTTTTTCAGAGCTTTCTGCTGTTACTGTGCCGGCTACTTTTTCAACTCCTTTATTACGGGTAGCGGCGATATAAAACGAGCCCTCGATTCCGGACACGATAGCGGGCGCTTTTCACAAGCCTGGGCTTCCGTTATGCTCGATCGCTGGTCAGGTATAATTGGCCAGCTAACCCTAGCTTTTATCAGTTTGCAAGCGGCCGCTCGACTTGACGCTGCCCTTTCTTTCTTAAGCTGGCTCTGTATGCTGGGCATTATAGTGTTACTGGCCGCTTTTTATATTTTTTCTCTACTGCCTTTGGGTGAACGCCCCCAAGGACAAAAATGGCGGCTGGCCTGCTGGCGTATTCAGCGTTCTTTCTCGCTATATAAAGACAACACGAAACTGTTGTGTACCTGCTTATTTTTCAGCCTTATTTCACCTGCTCTACTGGTAGCTTCGCACTTTGCCCTGGCTAAAGGGCTGAGTATAAATGTTTCTTTATCTGCCCTCTTCTACTATATACCGGCAGTGTCAGTATTTGCGCAAATGCCTATTACTATAAACGGCTTTGGCTTGCAGGATTATTGTATGGTTTACACCCTTAAGGGACAGATGAACTCGGAAGCAGCCTTAGCTCTCTCTATGGCCTTCCATATCATTAGACTGGCAACCGGAGCTGCTTGCGGATTAGTTTACTCTCTCTTCCCTAAATCGGGATACACTCATATACAAACCATGCTAAGTAAAAAACACTATGTACGGGTTCCGTCATCTGCCGAACCTGCACAAACTTTAAAATCGACTCCTTTTATAGACAGCCACCCCTGTACAGACGACTGACTACCACTCACAGCCAATTTCTTTATTACCTGAAAAAAGAAGTGAATAAAGTTTTCCTGAGGAATAAACTCAAACTCTTTATCTGTTCTGGCCAGCTACCCATCATACTCCTAATTTTGCTCGGCTTCGTTTCACTCTGGGGAGCCTTAGGGTGGGCTCAGCTTAGTCCGCTCAGTTCAGAAAGTGCTAAGCACCTTTCCAAAGCCTACCAAATGAACTGGCAAATTGCCAGCCATTGCCCTTGGAGCTCAATTCTAAACACTATTACTTACCCTCCCTGCTTCTATTTACAAACAGTATGTTGGTTCAAAATTTGGCAGCAGCAAAGTGAAGCGGTAGCTATTTTTTCAGTAATTCCTTTTCTTTTGATAAGCGCGACGGCAGTTTACAATATGATAAGCGAAGGCGCCGAGCAGCTCAATTACGGTCAGAAATCTGCAGCAGCAAGTTTTTGTGGTGCTTTAACTTGTCTAGCAATGATGACTTCCTCGTTGCTTATTGAAGGATACTTGATAGAATATGCTCTAACAGCCTGGGTCAGCGCAGCTTTTTGCTTACTAACTCAGCGGCGCAGTCTGAGTTCTCCTTTGCAGATACTGCTTTTAACGGCGGTGCTCTCTTTAGGGCTATTAACTAAGTGGACTTTTATCAGTTACCTGCTGCCCCTGCTAGCTTGCTTAATTTTAGATTTTTTTCTTAATTTGCTAACTAGACATTTTACCGTCAAGACAATTGTCAAGAAACTTACATCGGCTGCAATCTGTATGCTGCTGACAGCTTTCTTAGCATGGTTATGGTACGGAGCCAGACATGGCGATAGCACTAACTTGGGAGAATTAATCGCCCACTTTACGCGCAGTCAAAGTAGTGAAAAAGTTATTCAAAGCGGCGATCCCATTTTTTTCCACGGATTTCGAGCTCACAGCCACGGTTTCAGTAAGTTTGGGCCGATCAATTTTTGCTTATACGCATCAGTTCACACTATACCGCCCCATTTAACAATGATGATACTGATCGGCCTGCTGATAGCTGCCGCCCACGGAGTAAAAAAATTTAGACATTTAGGCAGTTCCTCATCTGCTCAATCTCCCGATTCTCCGTATGTAAAACTGTTCAGCGACATGCCCTCTGCTGTCAGTCTGTCTTTAATTTTTGCTTGCTGCTTTTACTCTCTCTACCCTACTCCCGATCTATTTGTACCGGAAAAATCACTGCGCCATTTAGCTCCCCTAGCTCCTTCGGCCCTTTCCCTAGCTTTTTTCTGGCTGCCCAAATTGAAAGGAAAAAGCGTTTGTCTAGTTATTCCCTGCCTCATTTTAAGTATCGCTGCCCTTTTTCATTGGGCTATTCCCACAGATAGCCGGTGGCGCGGTCACATTCTGCTGGGGCCCAGCCTGCCTAACAGTCAATTAAAAGCTTTCAGTGATCCACTCGGCTGCCTAACTTCCCCTCAACGAAGTCCTTTAGAAAAATTATGTACATTTTTAACCGAAGAAGCGGCAGACGGTTGGTTAGCCGTAAAGCTAAATAACCGAGAAGATTTCGATCCGTTCCTAACTGAACTATACGGATGCAGCCCCCAAAGGTCAGTATTATTAATCAACGAAGATAAAACTTACCAGTGGCTCGATCCCTTAACCCAAATGCCCAATCAGGAGCAGCCTCCTCTGAATTGGCAAAAAATAAAAGTTTTAGCTGAAAGATACCAAGTGGTTTGGCTAGGATACGCTCAAATTCAAACTGTACCGGAATTACCGCAACGCATTTCCTCTTTACCTTTAATTATAGAGGGATTGCCTCGGAGCACAAAATTAGACAACCGCTTTGTATATGTAGAAAGAGCGGCCCAAATAAGTGCTTATCGGATCAGTATTATATCTGCGCCCAAAATATCGGATAAATTGCCCGTAAACTAGAAAAAACATTTAGTTTCTAAAAAAATAAAAATTTTGACGGACTTGTTTAGGCCCGCTTTAAGAAACTATTGGGCAGGAGTTAACTTTAAATATATAACAAGAAGATTTCCGAAAGTATCATGTTTTTGGACTGATTCCTTTTTTCAAAGCAAAGGAGAAAAATATGAGAATATATATAAAAAATTTCATTGTATTCATGGCCGTTGCCATCATGGCCTTACACTTGGCCTTGCCCGCCCAAGCCGATGAAGAAGTAGACAAAATATTCGCTCAAATAAAATCGCTCAACCAAGGGCTCAAAGACTATCAAGCCAATATCGACATATCTTTGCGAGCTAAGGTAGCCTTCATTCCTTACAATCCAACTATGAGCGGCAAGTACTACTACAAAGCCCCCGATAAACACAAACTCGTTTTAGAAAAAGCTCCCAGCTATGTAAAGAAATATCCCAACATTTTTGGTTGGAACTTACCCAAATTAGAAAAATTTAACAGCAGAGTTAAAGAGGTTGTTACTTTAAACAATCAAAAAGTTTGGCATCTCATGCTTCTTCCCAAGCAAGGTATGGGTGATATTATCAGTGTAGAAATGTGGGTTAACTGCAACGATTACACGGTGCCGCGTCAAGTTACCAATTATAAGAACGATGGCAAACTGAGTGTTGATGTAAACTACATAACCAAAGACAATTACAAAGTCTTTGATTCCATGACTGCCCAGTTTGTATTCCCCAAAGTGGCTGTAAATGCCAACGCTTCTGCCAAATACTCAAATTACGTGTTTAATAAAGATCTCCCCGATGCTTTTTTCCAAAAAGAGAATAAGTAAGCGGGCGAAATAACGAGGAAACAGCGTGAAATACACTTATATCACTAAAGGAACTTGCTCCCGCGCCATCCATTTCGATATAGAAGGCGATATTATTCGCAACATCCGCTTCGATGGAGGATGCAACGGCAATTTAAAAGGCATTGCCAAACTTACTGATGGCCACACCGTTGATGAAATAGAATCACTTCTAAAAGGCATTACTTGCGGTCCCAAGCCGACCTCATGTCCGGATCAGCTGGCCCGCGCTGTGCGCCAAGCTCAACAAGAGACACAAGGCGCTCAGCTGTTGAAATAAATTAGTCCGAACCGCCGCTTAACTGCGGCGGTTTTTCTTTTGTTCATTAAACCTAGTACGGCTGGAGCTATCACGTCCACTGCGGCTGCTCTCGGCTGTTTGCGGCCTCTTTTCACTCCCAAGCGAGCGGACGTTTTCAGATAACCTATTTCTAGATTCTTGACGGCGGCCGCCATCATAACGGCGTCTGCCCGTCCCTACAGATTCAGCTTGGCGCAGCCGCTCGCTTTTGGACTGAGCTCCTGGCTTTTTCCCTAATTTGTCTGTTTCCGGCCCGAACCTTTTCTCAGATCGTCCTCGCTGACTTCCCAAAAGTAAATAGTGCTGCCTCATGCGCTCGGCATCAGTTTTAGCAACGTAAATAGGACGTCCCTCAGTATCTCTTTCGGCATAATACATAGCAGAAGCTACCGTACCCGGAGTAGGAATAAAACACTGAACTTGCTGAGGCGACCAATGACGCTCTTGCAACCATTGAGCAGTCTCTCGCATATCATCTTCAGTACATCCGGGAAAAGCGCTCATTAAGTAAGGAATAACATACTGTTCTTTTTTAGCCTCTCGGGAATATTGGAAAAAATAATCGACAAACTCATCCATAAGCTTGGTACTAGGCTTGCGCATATAGTTAAGTACTTTTAGACAAGAATGCTCAGGGGCTATCTTTAATTGGCCACCGGTAAACTCAGAGGCATAGGCACGACAGGCATTTTTATTTTTCAAAGCTAAATCGAAGCGCACTCCGCTGGCAATGCGTACATGCTTAACTTTAGGATGAGATAAAACTTTTCTTAAAAGAGACACATAATCATCTTGACGGTCTTTAAAATTGGGACAAACTTTGGGGAACATGCAACTGGCCCGCTTACATTTGGCGGGATCGGCTCCGCAAACAGCCTGCCACATATTAGCTGTCGGACCGCCAACATCGGAAATTGATCCTTTAAAACTAGGATCAGCGGTAATCCTCTCTAACTCAGCCAATATAGACTTTTCGCTCCGAGAAGCAATTCGCCGCCCCTGATGCAGAGCTAAAGAACAAAAAGAGCATCCACCTCCGCACCCTCTGTGGCTGTTAATACTGTTTTTAATCATTTCTAAAGCAGGGACAGCCTCTTTATAACTAGGATGTGCCTTTCTGGTAAAAGGAAGGTCATAAATTTTGTCCATTTCTTCCTGACTAAGAGTAGGCACAGGAGGAGCAACAGCTACATAGCGACTACCGATTTTTTGTAAGCAAATTCTCGTACCTTCTTGAATGTGACGCTCAGCCAATAGAGCAGACTTTATTAATAATTCCGAATCGGCTTCTATTTCTTCATAGCTGGGCATAACAATGGCCCGTTCCAGAAGAGGCTCCGCCTCCTCAGACTTAATCATACAACAAACACCATTTATGCCAAAGAAAGAAACGGGGCGATTGCGTTCTATAGCCTCTTCAATGCGTTTCAGAGTCTGCCACAGTGAATATTCGCCCATACCGTAAATTAAAGCATCAGCTTTGGAGTCTAGCAGTATCGAGCGGCGCAAACTGTCTGACCAGAAATCGTAATGTACATAACGACGCAATGAAGCCTCAATGCCGCCAATAATTACGGGCAATCCAGGAAAAGCCTGGCGTACTAAATTTGTATAAACAATAACCGCCCGATTAGGCCTGGCCCCAGCCTGGCCCCCCGGAGTAAAAGCGTCGTCGTGACGCTTTTTTCTGAAGGCCGTATAATGAGCTAACATAGAATCGAGAGCACCTGCACTTATACCGACAGCTAAACGAGGCCGTCCCATCACTAAAAAGTCGTCAGTTCTATCCCAGCGCGGCTGACAAACCAAGCCAACGCGATACCCTTTAGATAATAAAAACCGACCTAAAAGGGCACAGGCAAAAGACGGATGATCTATGTAAGCATCTCCGGAGACCAAAAGAACATCTAATTCACTCCAGCCTAATTTTTTCATATCCGCCGCACAAACGGGCATCATTTCTATATTGTTGCTATACATATAGGCTATTTTCTCCAGCTGTTTTTTCGGCATAAACCGCCATGGGATACACCCCTCCCTAATTTTATACCTGCTTTTCTTTAATATCTCGCCTATACAAAATGAACGCGGAACTGGTATAAGGGATCGGATGTTTTAAGAGAAAGCCCATTTTTTAGATCTCCTTAAAATTCCGTAATTTCGGGCTTTTTCCTTCATTGGCTTCCTAGATGGTTTGCAAGAATTTTTTCCATCAGATCCGCTTTTTTACAATTTAACGCCTTTTCAAAACCTATTAAATAGGAGCTGAAGGGGCGTTTTTTATTGTCGTTTAGGGGCTTAAAAAGCCTGAAAAAAGCGGATCCGTGCGGATTTTTGTATTTTTTAAACTCCCAATTTTTTATCCGATCCAAAATTCCAAAAATTCATTTTAATAAAATCCCGAATTTTCGGCGTTTTTCTTGATTTAGCAAACGATCCAAGCGATCAATACGATCCTATTTTTTTTTCTTGTATTTAGGAATTTCTTTTAAGTCATTAAGATAATCTACGACTTTACTGCGACCAAGAGCATTTAGCTCGTCCATCGATTTCTCGATATCGCTTGTTGCTTGATCTCGTTCATCAAAAAACCAACTCACAGGGTGCCCTGATAATTCCGATAGCTTAAAAATCTGTTGCAACCTAGGTAAAGACGCGCCATTCTCCCATCTATTTACTGTGATTTCAGTTACATCCATCATATCAGCGAGTTGCGCTTGCGTTATTTTTTTCTGAGAACGAAATAGTTCTATCTTATAAGCCAAAATTTTTGAATCTTTCATGGGGCGTTATTAACATTTGCTGTTAATATTCCCTATTGACTTAACATTATTCGATGTGTTTTAATATGAAAGTAAACATTTAATGTTAATCTAGCAGAGGAGTTCACATGAAAGGCTTACCTGGATTACGGCAATATCGTCAGAAGAAAAATCTTTCTCAGCAAGCGCTCGCCAAAGCACTTGGAGTTAGTCCAATTACGATTTGCCGTTATGAATGTGGAGCCGCTGATCCTAGGTTAAGTATGGTGGAAAAGATAGCTGATTATCTTGGCATATCAGAACGAGAATTGCTTTTCCCGGAACCAGAGGCTCATAGTGCTGATTAGTACCGCTGAAGCATCTGAATTACTCGGCGTATCTGTTAGAAGAATCCAGTTGAATGCGAAATCTGGGAAGTATATTGCCCAAAGAATAGGTTCTGGTGCTAGAGCTAAGTACGAGATCGCCCTTGAATCCTTGCCTAAGGAAGCGCAGGAGCGGTACTGGGAAA
>JBJEGC010000016.1:0-9299 GCA_051874695.1 Candidatus Bruticola sp. | reverse complement strand
CAGCTAACTCCTTCGGGATATGTTGTCAGGCGTTAGTCCGTGTATCAAACTTCTCGAGAATCTCCCGCTTATAGAAGCGGGAGAGGTTCAATTTTGAGCCATACAGTTAGAACTTAATTAGGTGGCTTTTCGTAAAGGAAAGAATTCAATGAGCATTACCGTAACTGCGCCTATGCGTATTGACTTAGCTGGCGGAACTCTCGACCTTCATCCTCTTTATCTCTTTTTATCCAATCCGTTAACCGTTACTGCTTCTATTAACCTTTATTCGGTAGCAGTAGTCACTCCTATTGAAGGCAATAGGGTACGCCTTATTTCTGAAGATTTAGGCCATTCCATAGAAATGGAAAATACGGCTGAGCTTCCTCTAGGAGGAAAACTAGACCTGTTGGCCAGAGCGGTAAAGTTTTACGCTCCTCAAGGTGGACTGGAACTGCGTACCAAAAGTGCAGCTCCGAAAGGCTCCGGTTTAGGTGCTTCATCTAGTTTACTAATGTCTATGTCTAAAGCCTTGAGCCTTTTTTCAGAGCGCAACGATTCCGTTAAAGACATGATTATGTACGGAGCCGGTCTGGAAGCTCAGAATTTGCGTATTCCTACCGGATACCAAGATTACTACGGAGCCTGCTTAGGCGGCATAAATGGATTAGAGTTCAAAGTAGAAGGTCATAATATTCGTTCTCTCTACTCTTCAGACAAATTTTTTGACAAGCTCAACAAATCGATGATTGTTTCTTTTACCGGCATAAGCCATTTTTCTGGCACTAGCAATTGGAATATGCTCAAGCGTTATGTCGATAATGAAGGTGATACTGTTAAGCGCATGGAGGCAATTGAAGATACCGCTCATCAAATGTGGGATGCTTTAATTTGCGAAGACATAGATAAAGTAGCTCTAGCTCTGGACAGAGAGTGGCAAAATAGACGCGGATTAGCCGAAGGAGTTACTAACGACCGAATCGACTCTATGGTTTTAGCGGCTAAAAATGCTGGAGCTTTAGCTTCAAAAATATGCGGAGCCGGTGGAGGTGGTTGCATGCTTACCTTATGTAAGCCGGAAAACCGCAACCGCGTTATTGAAGCTTTGCAATCGAAGGGAGCCGATATATTGGAAGTTTCCATCGATACAGAAGGCTTAAGAGTTATTGAGAACAATAAGTAAGACAATATTATGTTAATCTGAAGGCAGAAAGAGAGGCTGGAAACAGTAAATATTTTGTTATCAATGTTTTCAGCCTCTTGTTGTGTCTTATATAAAAACAATGGGGAGGGCTAAAAGTACTATATGAGTGAAAATGACAGATACAAACAGGCTTTAGAAGATAATTTCGGTCAAAATAGCGGAGCTAATGCCAAGTTTGGCAATCCTAACGTGCAAAAGTTACTGCAGCAGATGGATTCAGATCGCGAAATTCACACTCACTCCTGGAGCGAAGATAATTTGGCCTCTTCGTCTTCCCGGAAGCGCAGCTCTTCCAATAGTACTGCAACAGATGCACTGGCTGGTTTCTCCGGCAAAGATCGTTTTGTTCCTAGTCAGCAAGATCTTATTAAGTCTATTAGCTCCTCACATTCTAAGAGTTCTTCTGGTTCTTATAGTTCAAGTAGCCGCTCTTCATCAGGAAGTTCCTCTTCCGGTTATAGTAAGAAAAATTATCCCGATCCGGATAATTCTACTCTCACAAAAGAAACTAAACGTTTTGTAGTAGGTTTAGGATTGCTCTGTTTTATTATTGGAGCAATTCTTATTACTTTCTTATACTCACCCTTAAATGAACGTGGCGCCGAGCGCGTTTTAGACGGTACGGTAGTAGCTTCACCAACAGAGACCGGTGGCTCAAATTCAACTTCTAACGCAAATGACAATAGCACTATCTCTAAGGTCGCAGATGCTGACAACAATAATAACGACGATTCCATTATTTTAGAAGTAGACAGCAATGCTCTAAGCGGAGGGGAATTACAAATTGATAAAAAAACTTTGCCGGTTGCCGGTAAAATTAAACTTGACGGCATAAAAGTTTATGTTGTAGGTGCAGTAAAACATCCAGGTATAGTAACTCTTCCCTTCGATTCTCGTGTAGATGATGCTATTAAAGCTGCCGGCGGCATGACCGACAATGCGGAACCTTTAAGTGTAAATTTAGCCAAGCGCATAAAAGATGAAGACAAAATTTATGTAGCGGTTAAAGGTGAGGAAGACAACACTTTAGGCGATACCGGGGTTGTAGAGCAAAAGTCAGATACTTCCGGCATCATAGCTGATAAAACTAAAAACTCTCCTTCCAATAAAGTAGCCGCCTCTTCAGCTGAAAACTCCAATGAGGGCAGCAATAAAGCCAACGAGAAGGTTAAGGAAGAAAGCGCAGAGTTTACGGTAAACTTAAATAGTGCCACAGAAGAAGAGCTGCAAAAAATTCCCGGTATTGGCCCTTCTATATCTAAATCTATTATTGATAAGCGCAACAGCCTACCGGAAGGTAAATTTACCAACAAAGCTCAGCTGAAAGATGTAATAGGAGTGGGTGACTCTAGTTACTCAAAATTTGAACCTTATCTGGAGCTGTAATCTGTAATGGCATAAGCTCGGCCGCCTTAGCTGAGCTTATGCTGTTAAGATATGCGTTAAAAAGAAACGTACACTATGTCTATGCCGTTTATCGGCAGTTAAAATTCAAGCTGCGGCTTCCCAGATCGGTGTATTTATAGATAAGACTATGAATCCAAGAACCTGCTGCTAGAAAGAAGGAAGCGCAGGAAAAGGCCTGGGCTGCTCCCAAGCCTCCGCTTTCACGCCAATAGAAGCAGAGAATTAAATCCAGTAGGGTACACGCAGCCAGCCACATAGTAGCACTCAGAGGCTGGCCGGCAATATTAAAAATAGCTGCCATAACGTTGTAGCTGTTAAAAAAGATAATACCGGGTAGCATCCACATCAGCATATTGACACTGGGAGCAAAGTCGGAACCTAAAAGTAAATTGATACACCAAGGCATAAGAACTGCCATAAGAGCTGCCATAACAACATTAAAAACTAAAAATATTAAATTAACTTTCCAAACCATAGGCAAGCAGTCTTTTATAGTGCGGCAGTTGGCAGATAACCTGGGCAGCAGCATTTGATTGACAATAAGTGTAAAAACTAAAGTTAAACTGCGAATAGAACAGACGATATTGTAATAGCCGGACTGCTCTGAACCGGCGTAATACTGTATAATAATCAGATCTGCCATTTGAATGGCGCTATATAAAGCTGAGAAGAGAAAAGATTTAAAATTGTATCCGGCCGACAGGCAAAAAACTGGCCAAGAAAATAAAGACAAACTGCCTGCAAATTTAAAAGCACTGTACAAACGCCACAGAGCAGCAGCTCCCATGCCAATTACAAAAGCTGCAAAGAAAATATAAGGAGAATTGATACCTGCTCCAAACAGTCCCAGCGTTAGTAAAAAAATAATTAGTTTAGAAGAAAACTCTTGCCAGTTACATTCTTTTACCATCTCAAAAGAATAGAGTAGCGACTGGACCGCTGTATAAACTAACAGAAAAAAAGTATAAAGTACCGCAGAAATAATGAAAATATTATTGAGCGGCATCCAATCTGCACTGACAGCTTTAACTGTAAAAAGTATTAAAGCTAACAACAGGGCAGAGAAAAAGGAGATACTGAAAGAATTGCCTATAAGTTGAGAGCGGTACTCAATCCATTTAGCTCCCAATACTAAATTTGAAATATTTAAGCCAAAGCAGCCGAAAGCACATCCTAAATTGGCAATATTAAAAGCATAAGCCATTAAACCGCGCCCTTCCGGACCTAAGGCTCGAGAAGACAAAATAATTGTCAGCGAGCCGAGCATTACGCCAGAAAATCTGGTCAAGTAAGTTGTCAGCACATTGTTTATGAACTTATTACGCAGAATACGCTTGAGCATCTCTGGCTATTTATCACCATTTCTTGTTCAGCCTGCTTTACTGCCGACTGATAACTTTTCAAAAATTATTAATTACGATAATAACAGAATATATAAAAATAAAGCCTTTCTTTATAAATTAAATTGACTACAATACTCTTGATATTTTTTGTAGTATCATACCTGGTGTTTGTATAGAAATAGGAGAGCAGAACAGTTCATAATGATTAGAAAAAGTATCAGAACTATTATACTTATGACAATGGCAGTAGCCTTACTGTTAGTTGCCGGATGTGCCCAAGAAGATACTGAAGAAGAAAAAGCCATTCTTCAAGTTTGTAGAAACTTCTTATTAAGCTGCTACGACGAAGGAAGCATGCCGGCCCAGTATTACAGCAAAAAAGATCAGAATGAAATGATTAAAGCAATAGTCAAGGCCAGCTCAGATGTTATGAAAGAACGCGGTACGCCTCTCAATAAAAAAGCTCAACAATCTTTGCACCAAGCAATAGTAAAAAGATGGGAAACAGAAAGCAAAAATCCTAATTCATCAATAAACATGAGTAGTAAGCTGAAATCCCAACAAATGCTCAAAGACGTGGCTAACTCGAAGAAAATTTCAGAAGAAGAGTTAATAAAACGTCTGAAAACAACAACAGCCAGAGAAATAAATCTAAAAATAGATAAATCTGGCAAAACGGCTCATATAAACAATCTTTATTTTTGTAAGGAAGATGGAGTTTGGAAAATCAATATTTTTAGAGATAAGACAATGAGAGATAAGTTGTATAACAGTGTTAAAACTGATCTAAAGAAGCAATTTCAAAAGTAAGAGCCGAATAGTCAACCATATCAAATCATAAAATCCTGCAGTTCGAATGACTGCAGGATTTTATGATTATGCAACCGTTTCTAGCTTTAATCGAGACAGCCTAACTAAGATCAGCTCTCAAAAGATTTATTAATAAAATCAGCCATCTTATCAAAAGGAATGACGTCTAACTTATCATACAGATCGGTGTGAACCGCTCCGGGAATAATCATCAACTCTTTATTATTTCCCTTAAGTTTGGAGAAAGCGTCTTTGCTGAAATACAGAGAATGGGCCTTTTCTCCGTGAACCAAAAGTACGGCACTGCGAATCTCCGAACTGTACTGCAAGATGGGAGCATTAACAAACGATAAGGACGAAGTAATGTTCCATCCATCGGTAGAATTAAGAGAACGAGGGTGATATCCGCGTTTGGTTTTATAATAGCTGTGGTAATCTTTCACAAAGAAAGGAGCGTTATCCGGCAGAGGATCAACTACACCGCCACCTCTGGTGTAGGTGCCACTTTTATAATCGGCAATTCTTTGCGCATTCATAGTCAGACGCTTTTTGTGGCGGGCTTCTTCATTGTCTTCTTTGTCAAAGTAACCATTAGATCTAACTCTGGAAATATTGTACATAGTAGAAGCTATAGTGGCTTTTATACGGGTATCGATAGCTGCTGCGTTTATAGCCATACCGCCCCAACCGCATATACCAATAATAGCTATTTTCTCAGGATCTACATTATCTTGTACTGACAGGAAGTCTACAGCAGCTTGAAAGTCTTCTGTATTTATATCAGGAGAAGCCATATATCTGGGCTGTCCGCCGCTTTCTCCTGTGAAAGAAGGATCAAATGCTATAGTTAAAAAGCCTCTTTCGGCCATAGACTGAGCGTAAAGACCTGAGGCTTGTTCTTTGACGGCTCCAAAAGGACCAGAAACAGCAATAGCCGGTAGCTTCTTGCCCGACGAATTTTTAGGCACATACAAATCTGCAGCTAAAGTAATACCAAAGCGATTGTGAAAAGTAACTTTGCGATGGTCTACTTTATTACTTTGAGGAAAAATTTTATCCCATTCATCGGTCAACTGCAGCTTCTCTTCTTGGAAAACTTTACTTCTGGCTTCAGAAGTCCGATTGCCCCATAACTTAATGTTATCGTCAGCTTGAGAAGGACTTCCTAGTAAGCCGATCATGCCGGTAGCAGCCAAAGTGCTGCACAATATGCCTGCTGCTAAACGATTCTTTGGGCCCATTTTACTGTTAACTCCCTTGAGTAATAATATATCTTTTAGCGTTTTTTTAATTCCCGCCACAGTCGCTAGTATAAAACATAAAGCTAACTTTAGATCAATATAATCGTTATAAATTTAGCCAGCAAATACTGATACTACATAACTTTTTAAACGGGGGCGTAAGTATATTATCTCTGATCAGAAGCCTGATAAGCTCAATTATGTTTAACCAGATTACAGGCGGAGGCGGTGGAACGGCAATTGCTCATTAGTAGGTACAATAGTATTTCCCAAACTATAAGTAATCCCAGAATAAGCTTGTATTGAAAAATAGTGTAAAAAAGCGGCATAACTGCGGCATTGTGCATGGTCTCGCTGTCTGTCAATATTAACAGACAAGCAACTATTACACAGCTCCAAAGAAGTTTAGTCGAACATTTTATATTACCTTGAGCAAGCAAGCTTATAACAGCGAGTAGAGGAATTACAGTAACAATATGATGGTGGCTCCAAGAAAGAGGGCTAATTATCAGCGTAGCCAAAATCCAAACCCCATATTCAGCAGTAAACAGAGAAAAATTACCGCTTATTGTATTAGCTGTATCACATTTGTCATGATTCTCAGCAACCGAATCAAGAGCCTGAGCTGCTTCCGAATCGGCAAAAGTTAATACCGCAGCCTGTCTGGAATTGCAGCTACTTTTCCATAGTGCATATACTACAAATGCAATTATAAAAATATTTATAAACTTAATAACAATAGGAGGCATGTCGTATAAGCAATTGTTGATAATGCTCATAACTGATTGATTGGAGATTGCCTCCGGATACTTTTGTTCAGTAAAAAGGAATCGGCAATACTGACTGAAGCGAAAAAATCCCCATTGCAGGCCGGCTGAAAGAGACAACAGGAATAAGGATAAAATAGTATACGCAACTGCTTGGTATCTTCGCTTGCTTATAAGCCAAATTAGGAGTAAAGCTGGGTAAAGTTTTAAAAGAACGGCAACCGCCAAAGCTAAACCGCACCAAAAGTCTTGTTTTTTCCAAGCACTCACAACTACAATAGCTAAGCAAAAGACAAAAAATCCGCCCACTTGCCCCAAAAGCAAATTATCTATCCACAACCCCCAACTAAAACTTCCAGCTGCTAGTAAGGCCCATGTAATCCACGACTTTAACGAATCTGCAATTAAATTCCGACAGAGTAACAGTAAACCGGCCGCGTAAAGAAAGTACTGCCAAAAAGCGTGACAGAGATAACCTTGAGCTAAGCTACCCTGGCTGAAAGGTAGATAAAACAAATAAAAAGGCAGGGGATGGTTGTCAAAAACAGCCCATCGTCCTTCGGATAGAGAAACAGAAAAACGCCTCATAGCCACAGGATCATATATATTGGCTAAGCCGCTTTTTAAAGCTTGTACGGAAGCATAGTAGTGGAAGAAGTCATAACCTCCACCATTTTCAGCTGGACTTTGTAGAAAAAGTATAAATTTAGGATGCATTAGCCAGCCGGCTGCACTGAGAATAAATAGAAGCAGCCAACATATAACTAGTGTTTTATTTTCTTTAATAAAAGAGTTGCCATTCATGCGCCAATACTCTCGTTTAGCTTTGCTGAGTTCACGTTTTTTTCTATATTGTCAAGGCTTTGCCCTAGCTTTTATAGAAGATGAGAAGAGTAGGCTATTCGGTAAACTGGTAAAAAGTGCGCTGTTAAGCTATTTTATGAAAAGTTGGAGCATAAAGTTCTGTGAAATCGATTATCTGCAAAGCTGCTTTAGCAGCAGGAGCTCTGTGTTTGTACTATTCCGGTACAGCTTTAAGTACACCCTGTTTATCTACAGAAATATCTGCTATGTACCAACCAGCTGCGCAAACAACTCAGTCGATTGCTCAGCCTAAGGTTCAGCTCCTAGCCCAGGAAACTTCCGAAGGAACAAGTATCGATACATCTACATGGAAAACAATCAGCGGAAGCGGATTTAAAGTGCTGTTTCCTAACGATACCCAATACAAAAGACGCAATTACAGCGGTGTTTGGGTACAAACCTGGGAAGCAGAAACTGACGAGCCCCTACATATGTTTAAACTTGACCAAACTCAATTTTCTAACGGTGTCATAAGCGGCAATGATCCGGATGAATTCCTCTTTGGAGCCATTCAAAGCAAATGCAAAGAGATAAATGGCCAAGTCTCTAAAAAAAGACGCATCCAAAACGAACGCTATCCAGGATGCTTCTTCAGAATCACTACTAACGACGCAGAATGGGAATATATGATTCGTCTCGACGGAGATACTGTATATACCTTGTCGGTATGCTCCATGCCATACGAAGCGGACGACGGCTACAGTCAAACATTTTTCGATTCTTTATCTTTCTAAATTAATATAAAAAGTTGTTATATAATATTGTATAATCAACAAAATAAAAAAGGCATATATCTGGTGATATTATGCCTTTTTTATTTTAGTCGTGTTAGTAACTGGTCAGCAAACGTAATGAGCAGCAAATAAATTACGTTTAATCAACAATCATTACTCGGCTACTAATATCTATTTCTATTGGTTTGCTCTCTGGTTCAGCTGCAATACCTCCGAAGGGCATTTGAGCTAATAAGATATATGATTCGGGCAGATTCAAACTAGATTTGACAGGGAGGTCAATAACTGGATTGTAGTGCTGTAATGAAGCGCCAATCTGCAGTTCGCGCAAAGCACTCCACACAGCTAACTGCAGCATACCGTTAGACTGATTGGCCCAAATAGGGAAGTTATCGGCATAAAGAGGGAATTTTTTCTGCAGAGTGCTTACAACATTAAAATCGTAAAAATAGAGTACCGTTCCGGCAGCAGCTTTAAATCCGGAGATTTTCTCCAGTGAAACTTTACCGCCGAATGACTCATAAATAGTATCCCAAAGTCGATCATGTTGAGAGTCAAAAAGTACAGCAACCCGAGCACTTTTCATATTGAAAGCATCAGGTACTAATTCGACAGCCTGTTCAATTGTTTTTATAATCAGCTCTTTTTCAACAGGCAGATTTTTGTTGAGCATATAATAACTGCGCCGCTTAGCTAAAGATTCTAAAATTCCCATAACTCAAGCCTCCCAAAAAATAATGTATGTATAACAAGTTTAATCTTTTTTATGGACAGAACTATTTTTGCAGTGTCAGTTAACAGTATAAATTAGATAGGAAAAGCACTTGGAGAAAACTTAAAATTTTTATACAGTAAGCACTTAAAAATCACTTATTCAAAAGTACTAACATAACATATATACCATACCATAAAAAAAGTATATTAATGATCGCCAAAGAAATGTTTGGCGA